>JAEZRE010000005.1 GCA_023412915.1 Bacillota bacterium | reverse complement strand
CGGTGCCACAGCAGATGTTTTATTTTTCCGTAAAAAAGATATGACGAACACGCAAATCAGTCTGTCATAGGACTCTTCTGGCAGTCATGTAAGTGTTTGCGTAAAAACCCGAATCGATATCCGATATCGTAACGCCGGTGCCTGTGGAAGAAGCCTGGATAAACCTGCCTCCTCCGATGTAGATTCCTACATGGTTTATACGGTTGTGTCCTCCGTTCGTATCGAAGAACACAAGGTCGCCGGGCTGCAGTCCGGACTTTGAAACACGTTCGCCCTGCGCTGCCTGCGAGGTAGAAGTCCTGTTCAGGTCGACACCTATGTTATCGAATACATACTTTGTGAAGCCCGAGCAGTCGAATCCCTTAGGTGTCGTTCCGCCCCATCTGTACCTGACTCCAATGAAACGTTTTGCAAAGCCGATCAGCTTATCGGCCACCGAATCCTCGCCCCTTGACGCCTTGGTCATAACGGCGCTCTTCGCTGATATCTGAGCTTTACCATCTGAAAGCGTTTCGATTTTCCCGATAGTCTGTTTACCCGCGATACCGTCCCGTTCGAGACCGTATTCCTTCTGGAAAGCCTTTACCGCAGCTTCCGTGATGTCACCGTAATACCCGGTGGGAGCGATATCCATATATCCCAACTTCCCGAGATATTTCTGGAGTTCGGTGACAGCGTCGCCCCTCATATCCTTTTTCAATACTGTAACGGAACTTGCAAAAGCCATCTGCGAAGATAGAAAGACAAATAAGATCAATGCTACTGATGTGATAAGAAACTTGCCTGGCCTTGACATGATATGTCCTCCTCTTTTTTGTAGCCTGCGAGGTTAGTTGTCGGGTTAGGTAAAAGAGTATACCCCGCCGTTTTACCGGCTTCACCCCATTTAATGCGTCCCCCGCTCTCCATTGCTGAAGATTCAGCTTCTATGACAGTTTACCATAATGGAAATTAAATAGTAACCTTTAATGATTTACATAAAAGAAAACGATATGTTTATGGAAGAAGGTTGGATGATCCATGAAAAGGGCCTGTAAAAAGAATCACAGTAATATGACGAATCCAAGCTCTAGCGCGCTGCATGAAATTTTTTCCTAAATACAAGGCAATAATTTCTCAAAGGCTACCCTTTCGCTATTATCCGAGAGATAAATTACCCCGCAATATGTAAACCCGTTTTTTATCAGCATTCTTTTCATTGAAGCGTTCTGACGGTGGGTGTCGACCCGTATGCTGGAGATACCCCCGCTGCGGCACATTGTTTCAATATTGCCTATGATCAGGGAAGCCAGGCCTCTTCCCTTATATCCCGCGTCCACTGCCAGCCTGTGGATCGTGGCGTACTCGTTGCTGCTGAGCCACTCACCCTCATATATCGCGGCGTAGGTCTTTTCCCTTCCGAAAACCACTGTCACTGTGGCGATTACCCTGCCGCTGTCCCGCAGCACATAACAATCCTGATTATCTATGTCGTTCATGACAGTTGAAATGTTCGGATAATTGTTCTGCCATTGGTTCACACCCTGGGCCTTCAGGTATCCCTGGGCCTGTCCGATTATTTCCATTATTCTTTGCGCGTCTTCTTCCGACGCTCTGTGAAATTCCATTTTATCAGTTTCGCTCCTTATTTCGTCTCCGACGCCTGATATTCTGCGCCTGGTATTCAATCCGTTTTAGGTCTGCATCTGCCATTTCAACGAGCTTCTATGCATTGCCGGGCTTTTTCTGCTTTATCGGGGCTTTTCCGTTTTAATGGGCTTTTCCGTTTTACCGGGCTTTTTCTGCTTTATCGGGCTTTTTCTGTTCCGCGCCTGCTTCCTTTATTCTGATAATTTCTATAAGTCTCTCACAGGCAAGCTTGCTGCAGTAGCTTGAAACCGCAAGTGTCAGCGCAACTTCCGAAAGCGCGCCGACTTCCCAGTCCTGATCGATGTGCCCTGACGTTTCATTCAGCGCCTTGTCCAGTATGGTTCTGAACTTATCATAGAAACCTTCTGGCGGGTTCTCGCCGAGCTCCTTTTGGAGTAAAAAGCCGGTATCCCTCACAGACAGCACCTGCTTCAGAAGCCCTATCTCGGTGAGGCCTGCAAGATGCTCCCTCGAGTATTTCTTTCCATCGGCGCGTGGCAGCAGCTTATCCTTGATGTAGTTGTTTATCATGGCTGAAGTTATCTGCCCGTCACCTTCGAAATCGATCAGCTGCCTTTGGAGGTAGGAAACCACCTGATCCTTGTAGAGGCCTATGTCGGGAAATTCCGTCCATGATACCGGGCGTTCCGAATTAAGCTTCATCTTCAGTTGTATCAGCTCTTCCATACGGTCCCTCCTATATCTCTGTGGCCAGGCTACAAACAATATTCTACTATGTATAATCAGATAATGCAAATAACAATATATTATGATTTCTCATGTATTGACATATATATTATTGCATAATATAATTTTGATTATTAGATTATAAAAACAAATCGTTACAAATGAGGTGATATTTTTGATAGATTCCATTTGCGCTTTTGGCGATTCTATAGTTAAAGGCGTGGTATTCGACGGTATCCGGGGCAAATATACATACCTCAGGAACAGCTTTGCCAATCTGTTCGGAGCCAACACCGGTATCAAGGTCGAAAATTACGCTAAGTTCGGCTGCACAATCACTACCGGCAAAAAACTGATTGAAAGGCATGAACCGGAATTATCCTGCTACAAATATACCGTGCTCGAGTTTGGAGGCAATGATTGCGATTTTAATTGGAAGGAAGTATCCGAACGTCCCGATGACGAACATATTCCGAATACTCCTCTCGATGAATTCGAAGTGCTGTATTCCAATGCCATTGACAGTGTAGCGGCAAGCGGCAGCAAACCGGTCGTTTTTTCACTGCCGCCGCTGAATGCAAAAAAATATTTCGACTGGATATCCAAAAACCTGAATGCCGATAATATACTGCGCTGGCTCGGCGACGTGGAGCACATCTACAGGTGGCACGAGATGTATAACATTGCGGTCGTAAAGCTTGCGACGTTCAAGAATGTCCCGCTGATAGACATCAGGAAGGCCTTCCTGGAAAGCAGAAATTACATAAACCTTTTCTGCGAGGACGGCATCCATCCGAATGAAGCCGGTCATGCACTCATCTCGGACACTATCAGGGATTATCTTTCAAAGATGCCTACTCCGGTATTTTAAACCGGTTCTGCCCGGCATTTGAGCTCGATTCTGTTCCGGCGTTTAAACCGGTTCTGCCCGGCATTTGAGTTCGGTTCTGTTCCTCCGGTATTTGAATCAGCCGCGGAACCGTATATTACGGCTTCAGGAGGCTATTTTGCCGTATTGTTCGTCAGACCTTCCAACTCATCGAGCAGTTGGTCTATATGCGCTGTCTGCTCGGCTGTTGCGCCCATATCCTTTGCCTTCAGCAGCTCCTCCCTGGAAGAGTCGTACCGGCCCATATCGAAATAGACGAAGCCAAGCACGTAATGGCCGCTCAGCGGATCTATTGCGATCAAGTCATTCGCATGTCCTACGGCTTCATCGAATTTCTGCTCCATTTCTTCAACATACACGAGTGTCCACAATGTTTGTATGCAGGTATCCTTGTCAGGCTCCATGGCAAGTATCTCCTCCGCCAGCGTTTCCGCGCGGGTCCAGTCGTTCGATGTCTGCAGAGCTTCCAGTTCATTGGTTTTTGCGGCGATACGGCCCTCTTTTCCGTTAAAGCCGTAATATATCCCCGAAAGCGCCAACAGAACCGACAAAGCCACATAGGCATACCTGTTCATGTACCATTTCATGACCCTTTTGCCCGAAACCGTTCCGGTTGCCAGGAAACCGCCGATCAACCCTCCGATATGCGCAAAATTGTCGATGCCCGTTCTAGAGAAGCCATAAAACAGGTTTATAGCGATCATTACGATGACATTTGTCCCGAAACTTGCCTTAAACAACGTCGGCCTCTCCAACCCGAAAAACAGCAGGGCTCCGAGCAGCCCGAATATCGCTCCGGACGCACCCACTCCAGGATTCGGGGACAACATGAAGCTAAGTATATTCCCGAAAATTCCGGCAATGAAGTATATAGCTAAAAATCTATACCTTCCGTATATCTTTTCTACGGTAACGCCCACTGCAAATAAAGAATAACAGTTGAGCAGCAGATGTGCGGTATTGGCATGTAAAAAAACAGGAGTAATGAACCTCCAATACTCACCGCTTAGTATATTGGAGTTGATTTTTGCCCCATATGTAAGTATCAGCTCTCCGTAGCTGATCCCGGAAAGCTGCGAATACAGAAACAGCAAAGCTGCGACAAGTACGTTGATCCCAATCAAAGAATAGGTCAGCAGCGGTACTTTAACCTTTGCCTCCGCTCTACTGTATTCCTGCTTTTTTTGTTCAAGCTGCAAAATGATGCCATCGATATCGATCTCCTCCGGATATCCTTCCGAAGCGACACTGCCCGCCGTTTTCAGTATTCCGAAATCCGTCAGAGGCGTTTTATAGTGCTTTGTAGTTTTTCCGTCAGAAAGCTCTATGCTCAGGCACTTTAAAAACCTTTTCTGCATGACGTTCCCGAATTGTCCGGAAATGATAGCGTCAAGCTTATCGTTATCAGGCTTTTTATCAAACACAAACAATTCGATAACGTAATGAAAATTGCCGACCTTCAGTCCGGAGAGCCTGTTCCGGTTTTCACCTAGCCTTCCGGCTATCTCCCCGCTTGTGAGCTTATCGCCGTCAAGGATCTCCAAAAGTATAAAGCTTCCGCTCACATATTTAGTAAGGATACTGAAATCGGAATTGATAACCGGATTACCTGATTCATCTGCGGCCAGGATGAAATCATTCTGCATGATCAATCTTTTTATAAGATTGCCTGTAAACCCTCTTTTCATCATATACTCCCTTGTCAAAAACCCCACGGGTACCATTGGAATAGCACCCGTGAGGTTTTAATATGTTACCGCCGTTTATCATTTTTGTCCATAGTAAGCATTCGCGCCGTGCTTCCTCAGGAAATGCTTGTCCTGCAATACCTGTGGAGCAGGGTCTACGCCAGGTTTAAGCATTTCTGTATTGAAAGCCAGCTTTGCCACCTCTTCAAGCACTACGGCGTTGTGTACCGCCTCGGCGGCATCTTTGCCCCAGGTGAACGGACCATGGTTGGCGCAAAGGATCCCCGGCACATGCAAAGGGTCTTTTTTTTCAATAGTTTCAATGATCACAAGCCCGGTGTTTTTCTCGTATGCGCCATTTATCTCTTCCGAACTCAGACTTCGGGTGCATTTGATCTCTCCATAGAAATAGTCGGCATGTGTCGTGCCATAGCATGGGATACCCCTGCAAGCCTGTGCCCATGAGGTCGCCCAAGGAGAGTGCGTATGTACGATCCCACCGATACCGGGATAAGCTTTGTAAAGTTCAATATGGGTAGCAGTATCGGATGAGGGTCTGTACCTTCCCTCGATCGTATTGCCTGAAAGATCCATGATCACCATGTCTTCAGGTTTCAGGATGTCGTAGTCGACCCCGCTCGGTTTGATGGCGAAATACCCGCTTTCTTTGTCAATGCCGCTGACATTTCCCCAAGTATACGTAATCAGATTTCTCCGGGGCAATTCCATATTTGCCTCGTAAACCTGCTTTTTTAATTGCTCTAAAATGACGATCACTCCTTCGTTTCTATTCTAAAAAAACGATATCATTATAAAGCCCTATAGTCAACTGAAAATGCACTCAATACGTTATTAGCTTTCTGCTACCAAGCTTCGAGGTATCGACAATATCCTTGTAGGCTTCGGGTACTGTAACGGTTGACGGATTGCCATCGCTGACATATTCGTTCGAGCGCTTTATGCTTTTCATCCACCATGCCAGATCCGCATCCTGTGGTATTATGCCCGACGCCCTGACCCTGTGCACGGACAGAGGGTTGAATTTGGTGCTGAAAGGAGATTGATTGGGATCCCAGCCGACCTCCATCAAAGCCTTGTTTTCATAACCGACTCCCTCGTACTCGCCCTTTAGCACATACTGCGTCAAAGCCTTGGAAGGCGCGCCGTAAGGCAGCGAAAAGGTAGTGAAGGTATAGCCGGGGACCAGTTCATACATTTTTTTCTGGTTCTCGCCGATTTCCTGCTGAATCTTATCGGCTGATACCGTTTCCTTCAGGTTTATATGCGAATAGGTGTGATTGCCTATTTCAAAGCCCTTGTCTATCAGATACTTCAGCCTTTGGTCAAGTGTGCCGGCGCCGTTGAAGGTTTTATCCCCGAGGTTTACAAAGAAAGTCCCTTTCGTTCCGAAATCGGGATGGGTTCTGGCGAACTCCTCCATTATCCCGACAGCTGATTCGGGATTTGCCTTTAGCGTCCCGTTTTCATCAATAAGATTGAACTGTCCCGCAGTACCGTCGTCAAAGGTGAAAACCATCGGTATATAACCGGGAGGGGTATCTATATTGCCGTTCAGGTAATCGTTCAGGCTGATAAGCCTGTAACCTGAAGCATAGAGCGTATCCAAAAGTCCCCGGAAAGCGTCGAAAGTGGTCGTATACAGCTTATCTCCCTTTTCGTACTTTTTAATGAAATTGTGAAACATAACAACCATGACCCTGCCCGCTTCGTTTGGCTTGACTTTGTTTACGTCGATTGCGGGCGGTGTAATATTATCCTTCGTAGTCGCCTCAGCCGTATCTGTTCCGGTATTTGCCGCCGTTTCCTGTCCTGCATTGCCGGACTGTACGGGTTTTGTTCCTTCTGTCGTGTTTGTTCCCTGATTCTGTCCCGGGCCCTGGTTCGCTGACTGTCCGGAAAGCTCTGCGGTACCGCCCGCCAGGGACTGCTGTCCGGCTTGAGTATTGTCGTACCCCTGGTTCCGCAGTTTCGGACTGGAACAACCCTGCATAAGTATGAATGGGATCAGTAAAAAAGTGAAAAGCTTCAATATTGATGTCCTGCGCTTCATCTACATTGCCCCGTTTCTTTGGTATATTGAACTTACGCGATCCTTTCACGTTTTATATTGACATAATTTCTGTCTTATTGTTTCAGGATTTACTTTATTTTAACCTTATGCGGAGCGAAATATCAGTGTCTTCCTTTTGTTTCAAATACATTAATATATGTTATATCAAACGCTTACCAATTCACCGTTGTAAAACAGGTAAAGATATTTCTCGGTCACCTTTTTGCCTATGACCCTTTCAAGGGCCATCGTATAATAATCGATCTGGACCCTGTAACGTTCCTTTATGATATTCGAACCGCCTTCGGGTACGAAATCGGTTTTGTAGTCAAGCAATAATATACCGTCGCCGGTTTCCAGCCAGCAGTCGATAACTCCCTGAAGGAGCATGGTCTCGCCGCCTGTGATCTCCTCCGGCAGGTCTTTGTATACCTCGGAGCAATCGATGGCGATGTTGAAGGCTGTTTCACGGTGGACAGAACCGGTTGCAAGCATACGCATGCCGACCGGGGTGCGGAAAAACGAGGCAATGGCGTCTGGCCATACTATTTTGACTTCCTCTGCCGTCAGCAGTTCCTTTGCCGCCATTTCATCCAACTGAGCCCTTATTTCGCCGATAAACGCACTGTTTATATTGCCTTTATTGTCCTCACTGTCCGGATTGCCGGGGTTGGCCGGTACATCGGCGTTCAGCGCCGCGCTAAGTTTTTGCAGCTCCAGATGCTGCATCACAAAATGCATCACCGTACCTTTCCTTGCCGCACTGATCCCCTGTTCGGTCTCCAGGAACAAAGGCTTTGCCACAAGCTGCTGAGTAAACGCTGCCGCGGTTTCCGAGTCTTCTTCCTGTGAAAACCGTCTTTTGAGCTCGGTAACCGATATTTTAACAGGAATGGAGGAAAGCCTGGCAAAAGGATATTGCCATTCCAACGCCCTGATAAGCTCGTTTGAACTGAGCCCGGCATTGTCTGTACCCTCGTCCATCTTCGTGCTTGCTCCGCCGTCAAGCCACTTCTTCACGTTGTCTCTGGCTTGTGCGGCTTCTTTTCTGACCATTGCCGCTCCTGTGCCCCAAAGTTTTATATCCCAGCTCGATGCTTCGTCCTTCAGTTCCGGCAGCTTTCCGTCCAGTAAAGCAACCTTCGACAGAAGCGCTGCCGATTCGTGCCTTACCAGGGCGGGACCGATCCAGTCCAGATAATTCGAGGCCTGCATCATATCAAAGGACGTCAGCTTATCTTCCGTTGATGCTGCCGAAGCGCACCATTTTGCACAGGTTTTGCTTATGTTCCTGACGCTGCCCGTTATGATCAGCTTTTCCCTGGCTCTTGTAAATGCGACATACAGTATGCGCATTTCTTCCGATAACGTTTCGAGCCTTAGCTTTTGCCTGATAGCAAACTTGGGCAGGGTCGGCATGATAGTACGCCTGTCCGTATCCACAAGATCAGGGCCGAATCCAAGCTCCTGGTGCAGGAGTATCCCGTCGTTCAGGTCCATCATATTGAACCGCTTTCCGCAGCCGGCAACGATCACTATAGGGAATTCAAGGCCTTTGCTCTTGTGTATGCTCATAATGCGGACAACGTTGTCGTTCTCGCCAAGTATCTTTGCGCTGCCCATATCTCCGCCGCCGCTTCTCAATTTACTGATGAAATTGATGAAATTGAACAGCCCCTTGTAACTGGTCTCTTCGTACTGTCTGGCGCGTTCGAAAAGCATCCGCAGATTTGCCTGGCGCTCCGTACCTCCCGGCAGGATCCCTGCATAGCTGTAGTATCCTGTCTCGGTCATCAGCATCCATACGAGCTCGTCGGTCGGCGTATATTGAGAGGCGTCGCGCCAGCTTTCCAGACGGCTTAAGAAGCCGGCTGTTTTCTTTATTAACGCGGAGCTTGTTTCGTTGTTTTGATCAGCTGTCATATTGCAGGATTGGCCGCTTTCTGTGCGAGCCTCCTGTCCCTGTCCGGGAGACTTGCAGTCATCAGCTTGTCCGGAAGCTGCGAACAGCTTCATCGCTTCATAAAAGGAAACGGAACGGTCTACAAGCCTGATGTCGGCCAATTCATTTGTATCAAAGCCCGCAATGGGCGATCTGAGGACTGCCAGCATGGGTATGTCCTGCAGCGGGTTATCTATGATCTGCAGCAATGAAAGCACGGTTTCCACTTCCACGGTTTGAAAATACCCGAGTCCCGCATCGGCGTAGGCCGGAATCCCAAGCGCAGCCAATTCGTCGGTAAAAATATCGGCCCAGTTCCTGGTAGCCCTCATCAATATTACAATATCTCTGAATTCGGCCGGCCTGTATGTTTTTGATTTCTTATCATATACGCTGAAGCCGTCGGAAGAGCCTGTTAACAGCTTTTTGATCCTATTGCCGACGACCCGTGCCTCTGCCTGGATATTGTCAAAAGCCTCCTCCTCGTCTTCACCCTGGTTTTCACCGTCATTTTGGGCATTTTCGCCGTCACCTGCCGCTTTTGCGGCATTCGATCCCCCGATAGCGGCGGCATCCGCGCCACTTGAGGGAGTTTCTCCGGCAGTCGTTGAAGCGGTCTCTCCGGCGGCGATCCCGTTCGAGTAAGTTCCTCCGGCAGCCCCTGAAGCGTTATTTTCGGCATTGCTAGTCTGGTCGAGGCCTATTTCATTTTCCAATGAAGTTACGTCAAGAATATGCAGTTCGATCGGGCCTCCGGTGACACAGCTCTCCGCAGGTTCGTCATATAGCGCGCCGGGGTTCAGATACTCCGATTCAGTGTAATCGAGCTCTCCGACCATGGAGGACATGGTCTGCCTGAAAACGAAATTGACTCCGTTAATGACTTCCGGCCGGCTCCTGAAATTCTTGTACAGCTGAATCGTTCTGCTTCCATGCCCGGGCTCCCTCGGATACGACTCATATTTCGAAAGGAACAGTTCCGGCCTGGCCTGTCTGAACCGGTATATGCTCTGCTTGACGTCGCCGACCATGAAAACGCTGCGATGGCTGTCAGCTTTACCTGCGACCGTCGTAAGGATCAATTCCTGTATCAGGTTACTGTCCTGATACTCATCCACAAGGATCTCTTCGTAGCGTTCCCTCAGCTCCTCCGCTGCCGCCGTCGGTTCGCCCGCCTCTATCAGCACTTTAAGGCAAAAATGCTCGAGGTCGTTGAAATCCAGAAGATTTTTAAGCTTTTTCTTTTGCGCATACAAAGCCTCGAACTCATTTACCATTTCAGTAAGGTATTTGAGCTGAGGATACAATTTCATGAAATCCTCATCAAGATCTCTTGATGTGGTATTGAAGCCGCTCTCGTAAAGCTTTTTTACCCTGTCCTTGACAAGGCTGCGCAGCGCCTTGACCTCCTCCTGCGCGGCTTTATCCGCGTCCTTGCCGCATCTTGGGAGTCTCGCCGGCTCATATGAGGAAAATGCCGCATTTACGGCATCCCAACCCTCGTCGGAAGGGCTGGAGGTGTCGTTAGCACCGAGGGGCATGGGAGCATTGTGCGCTTCATGCTCGCCGGAGACATCAGGAGCACTGCTGGCGCCAAAGGCCGCAGTGGGATCTGAAGCGCCGTGATGGCCGGCGTCCGCAAATGCTTGGTGGGCAACATGTGCACCGTGGGCATCGTGGTCAGTAGCGGCGATGGATGCGTCACAGACTCGTTTTAGCAGCTCGAGCTGACCGAGGTCCTCTTCAAGGACGCTGCAATACGGCTCCAGGCCCTGCGCCCGGCTTGCCAGCGCGGCCGCCTTTTGAAGCAAGGCCGACAGGCCTTGCAGTTCGGCGGCTGCGCTTTTGAGCAGCACACGCGCCCATGGGGTGCTGCTCAAACAGGCAGAAGCGCCGGGTCCATAGGCTTCTGCCTGGGTGGCAAGCCACTGCTCGGGCCATGGGTGGCTTCGCGTGAAACGGTGCAGCGTAGACACCAATTCGCGCAGTCCGCCGTCGTCACGTCCGCCTCCATAAGCGTCCAAAAGTCTGTAAAAAATGCTTTCGGCTTCTTCATTATCATATTTTTGTTCAAACAATTCTTCAAGAGCATCGAGCCTGATCAGAGTACTTTCAGTTTCATCCGTTATCCTGAACAGCGGGTCCAGATCAAGACTGTGGAAATGGCTTTTGACCACCTCCAGGCAAAATGAATGAAGCGTAGTTATGCTCGCGCGATCAAGCAACGCCATCTGCTTCTGAAGGTTCGCGTTCGAAGGGTCGGCATCGAGCGCATTTGCCAGCGCGTCGCCTATTCTCTCCCGCATCTCCGTGGCAGCGGCATTTGTAAATGTAACGACAAGCAGCCTGTCGATGTCGACAGGTCTGTCCTTGTCCGTTATCTTTCGGATTAACCTTTCAACAAGGACTGCCGTTTTGCCTGCCCCGGCCGCAGCAGCGACAAGCAGGTCGCAATCCCGTTGTGTTATAGCGTCAAGCTGTTCAGGCGTCCACTTGTCAGCCATTTCCCGATCCCCCTGAATTTAAATCAGTATCCTGTTAACAGGGCATCCTCCCACTGTAAGGCAAATACATTACAAGCCTTCACCGTTAATATCGGGACTCGTTCCCTGTTCCTGTGTCCTATTTCATTATAAGCCTTTACCGTAAGTATCGGGACAAGCTCCTTGTCCCAGTGTCCCATTTATGCTCTATTGTTCCGAGTCAAAGCAAATACCCCGAACCCGTCTCTTTCCAGTTATCCCTGTTACTTCTTCACTGTCCCGGCTTCAACTATCTGCAGCCGCTTTGGTCGCAACAGTCTCGGAGTCAGCGTCGGATTCCGCGTCTCTCATTACTTGCCACCACTCGTCATCCTTGCGATCGGTCAGCATACGGTAACGATTGTCGCGTATCGTTACGTCAAACTGGCATATGGAGTTGAAGCTGCAGTAGGTACAAGCCGTCATCGACTTCTTTTTATACGGGCTAATGGCTACATTTCCGTCCAGTATCCCGCTTCCTATGGATGCGAGCGTCTTCCTGACATACCTGCGGAGCATGCTGAACTGCTCCTGTGTAGCTGCGGAGGACCGGCCCAGCGTACCATCCTTGTTGATCCTGGCGGGTAAGATAAGCGAGTCTCCATCGATCTGCCTGTCCATTTCCCTGAGCAGTTTTACATCTGCCAGGACCAGACCTTTCATCCTAAGCTCTTTCATAATGGCTCTTTCAATTTCCTCGTCTGTGCTTTCCCTGCCGCATCGGATCAAAGGGTCGTCCAGCCTGAAATATAGCACGCCCGCGGGCAGAAGCTTTTCCGATGCTCCGCACGAACCGGATTGTTCGCCGGTATCTCCGTCTTTTACGTGTCCGGTCCCATTCACCAGGCTTTTTTCTTCGCCCTTTTCCTTCTCGCTTTCGATCACGGCGTCCAGATAAGTGATAAGCTGGAGCTGAAGGCCATAGTATACGTCTCCCAGTTTCAATGCCTTATTGCCGGATTTATAATCGATTACCCTGAGATAGGTTCCTTCTTCACTCTCCATCGAGTCTATCCTGTCGATCCTGCCCGTCATTTTTATGCATTCCCCGGACGGCAGTTCGATCGAGATCGAAGGATACCTTCCACGGTCTCCGAATTCGACTTCATAGCCCGAGGGTTCGAAACCTCCCGAACTGATATGGCTGCTGATAAGGGTGACAGCTTTGGTCACAGTCCTCTTTAATTTTTCGGAAAGATACCGGTATTTCCTGCTGCTGGCGAGTATACTGCCCGTATTGGCCGAGAGCCATTCGTCCACAAGGACGCCGATCTGCTCGCCGCACCATTTCTTATCCAGCTGTCGCCAGCTGACCCCTTTTTTCACAAGCGTCCTTGAAAATTCATCTATCATATTATGCATGAAAGTGCCGGCATCGACGGGTTCAAAACCGTATATTCTGCGTTCCCCGGCTTTAAGTCCGTATTTAACGTAATAAGAAAACGGGCACGCCGCATACGCTTCCATCCGGGAAATACTCGTAAATACAGGCCTACCGTACAAACCCACAGCTCTGCCGTCTGTGAGCTGCTTTGCCTGGTTGGAGTAATTAAGGCCGTTCAATATGTTAAGGCATTTATCCTTCCACTCCACGTTATTTGCAAACCATTGATGTACGTCCCTCCAACCGTCATTTACCTGTTCGCCGTCAGAATACCTGCGAAGCTGCACGACAAGTTCGTCAAACGCAGGTTCCTGTGCCGCGGGAATTGAGAGCCCGCCCTTACCGTCGGAAGTTATTGTGCTCTTCACCAAAACGCCGGGCAGTATCCTTTTTACTTCCGAAATGACACGGGAAGGTCTCAGGGCCTTGCCCTCCCGGTCAGCCGTAGGATAGCCCAGCCAAAGGTAAGCTGACGGTGTCGCAAGAGCCATATATACCATGAACCTCTCTTCGAGAGACCTCTTTGCCGTGTTTCCGGCAAGTTCGAGACCCGCCTGCCCAAGGCTGTCGCGATCCATATCCGAAAGCAGCCCCTGATCCGTTTTTGTTCCGGGCAATACTCCCTCGTTTACCCCCAATATATATAAAGCTTTGATATCATGACTTCTGGCCCGCTCGATACTGCCGACCAATACCTGGTCGAGCGCCGGCGGGATCAGCCCCATCTTGTGCCCTTCAAAGCCTGCGGCAAGTACTTCTGAGAAGCGTTCCACCCCAAGCTTTTCTTCTCCAAGCACTTCTACCACCTGCGAAAATACTTCCATGACGATATTCCAGACCTGTCGGTACTCATCTGCACGGTCCAGCCTGCCGGCCGCCGCGATCTGCTTCGACAGCCCGTCCATTCGCTTGTCGGCGCCCGTTTCGCATAGAAGCTCATACAGCGCTGTGCAATAATCGACTGCCCCGGTACGGCCTTTGGTCTTTGCACGGAAAGACTCGATCGGAGCTGACACACGGCGCCTTGCCGCATTGATCCTCGCAAGGTATTCCGTCTCGCGCGGGTCGGGTTCCGTGCCGACACCCTTCAGCACTGTCGGACGATCCCAGTCTTCTTCCCGGGTCCAGGTATTTCCCCTTATCCCGTTTGCCAGCACGTAATTTTCCAGGAGGTCCAGTTCATCTCTCCCCACTCCGGTTAGTCCTGTCCGCGCATATCTAAAAACCGCCTCATAGGACCAATTCGTCGTTATGACCTCCAGTGCGGAACGTATGAAAACAATAAGAGGATGACCGTCTATGTTCCTTTTTCCATCGAGAAAGAAAGGTATACCATACCTCGTAAATATGCTTTTGACGGTCCCCGAGTAACTGTCGGGATTCCTCATGGTGACCGCTAAATCCCTGTAACGGAAACCTTGTTCCCTGCAGAGCCTTATGATATCGCGCGCGCAGTCTTCAACCTCCGAGTATGGATTGGCTGAAGCCGATATTAAAACATCTCCGGCGCATTTTAAATACTTTTTATAAGGATAATTGTAGAAATCCCTTTCGAGATGGCCAAGCTCCTCCGAGACGGCAAAACGGGGCAATACTCCGTTATCCCCGTTAAGCTTCACGGGCTTTTCGACAATGACGCCTGCTTTTTCAGCCATTCGGACAAGCTTCATCGCAGTATTCCTGACAGGCTCGAATACCATCGAAGCTCCGCTGCCGTACCCTCCCGAAAGACTCCCGGCGCCGTTGGAGACACTGTCCGTGCACAGGCATACCGTAACTCTTTCAGCCTTTTGCAGCAGTTTGGCTATTACTTTATATTCCTGAGGTGTAAAACCCGAAAATTCATCTATCCATATTTCCGCACCGTCGAACTGTCTGGATTCGTCCAGCTTTTTATACAGCTCGACAAGGTCGTCTTCCGCATCCAGGTAGTTTTGGTGCAGCTGCTTCTCAAATTCTGAATAGACCAGCGCCAGATCGCTGAGCTTGTCCCTCAGCGGAAGGCTGACAGTCTGCATTTCCGCCGCCTCATACAGCTGTTCGGGCGGGATATCGTATCGTTTGAATTCCGTGATCGCATCGGATAATGATTCTGTAAAGCCCTTTCTGAGGGCGGCTCTCGAAAACACCTTCAGGTCGCCTGACAGCCTGTCGAGAATTCTGAACAGCAGCATGCTTTTTCCCGATGCATTCAGATGTTTGCGCGAAATACCGCCGACCTCTCCGAAGACGCGAAAGGCCAGTCTCCTGAAGCTAAGGACCTCCGCGCTGAATATGCCGGACGAACCTGTCGTTTTCGCGAGGCTTTTTTCAGCCTGCAGGGAAAATTGCTCCGGTACGATCAAAACCAACGGATGTTCAGCACCGCTCCGTTTTTTTATTTCATGAAGGCAGAAGGCCGATTTACCGCTTCCAGCCCGGCCATATACAATTCTGAGCCCCATAGACGCCTCCAAAGGGTTAGGTTATGCTGCATAAAACAATTGTACCATATTCGATTTTATTTTTTCATTTAACTTTTTCCAGATAGACGAAAGTCAGGGTATCGTGTATATACTCCTCCCTGACCTGCTTGTAACCGAGGCTTTCATAGAAATACAAATTTTTTACGCTGTTTTTTCCGGTAAACAGCGAAAGCTTCTTACACTGTGGAAAGGTCTCCTCGATGGATAGCATGAGCTTTCTGCCGATTCCCCTGTTCTGATATTCCGGGTGTACGATAACACGGCCAATAAAGCAGGTTCCGTCCCTTTCGAATGCCCTTACCGATCCGATTATCCTTTCGTCCAAAACAGCCTTCAGTATTACCTGATTCCGGAAATCGTCACGCATGCCTTCGATCGTCTGGGTCAGCGGAGGTATGTTGAAATCGTTGCATATCTGGGCTTCGCTTTGGTATGCGAGCCTCTGCAGCGCCAGTATGTCTTCGAGATCTTCGAACAAAGCCCTTTTAACCATTTTCTTCACCTGCAAATTTATTACTATTGCACCGAGATGGTTCAAACGCGTCCCGCCCCCAAGACGCGCTCATCCGGACAGGATGCGATTTTGTCACGACGAAACCTTATCCTATTTACCGTCGAGTATCATCTGAAATATGCCTTCTTCTGTCTCGGGGATATCATAATCACCCGTCAGTTCACCCGTATTGTGATATACTACGCCAGCCTTTTCATTTTTAGCTAGACAATCGAGAAGGTATTCCTCGCCATATTTTTTAACGAAAGCCGAAAAAGCCCGTATTCTTTTATTATCCAACATGCCGCCGGTGCAGGGGAACTCGCTGCATTCCCAGCAGCCTCTTATGCCTTTGGTCTTGAAGCATTTGAAATTCTTGCACCAGTCCTTGTCCTTACAGCCTTCGTTACGGCATCCTGCACAGGTTTTGTTTTCTATGCACAAAGCGCATGCAAGCCCGCAAAACGCTATTCCTTTTTGCCTGTCCATCACTGTCTCCCCCTAAACCGAGCGTTTTATACAATTTATGGGTATATGATACCAAACATACGTTCGGTTGTCAAGGTTTTCCGAAGCTCGTCCGAGAAGGTTTTAAACCCGCTGGCAGCAAGCATT
Organism: Bacillota bacterium; assembly: GCA_023412915.1. Taxonomy (GTDB): domain Bacteria; phylum Bacillota; class Clostridia; order Acetivibrionales; family DTU013; genus JAEYOM01. The sequence continues at coordinate 127,464 of JAEZRE010000005.1, read as the reverse complement.
TCGGGTCACTAATAACAGTGCCATGCACGATACCCTTCAAGGTGCTACATACTGCACAATTCAATGACTGCACACAGCACTATTCACGGTTTAGCACCAGGCTTTTCCTCATACAGACACTGTTGCTGTTTCCGATATAGACCCCATAATTCGGTATTATTTCGTAACCACATTTCTTATAAAGACCAATCGCCTCATTCTGCCGCACCCCGGTTTCCAGTACGACATACCCGAAGCCTTCCTTAACTGCTGACTCCTCGAGCTTGGCAACTAATGTTTTCGATAAGCCCTGCCCTCTGTATTCCTTTGCTACAAAAATACGCTTAAGTTCGGCCGACTTCGGATCATAGCGTTTTAATGCCCCGCAGGCCGCAGGGCGTCCGTCGATGTAAAGCAAGATGACATTCTTTATGTGATCGATCCTGTTATGGACCTCATATTGCTTTTGAAGCTCCCCGTATCTCTCGTTAAGGTCCTCGTCCAGCATTTTGGTCAGCTTCACGAAGTCCGCATTTTCACTGTCGGTGTAAACTATCTCCACTGTCATGACCTCTTTCTTATCGGTACATACAGATTCACTATCCCTTTACCTTCCGGGTCCTTCATAGGGTCGTTCAGGCAAAACTCGAGGCAGTCCCTGTCGTCCAGATCATATTCGCTGTTCGGAAGCCATTGCCCGAATATGGAGCTATATGTGATCGCAAGCTTGTCGACAGTGTCGTGGAACCTGTAAAGCGCATACAGCCCACCCTTGAGGGTTCTGAAGCTTACATAGGGATCCTCCTTCTTATTGAAGCCTTCCGGAACAGTTACGCAGGCATCGAACCTGCACTCGTCTTCTGGCACTTCCGCCGGATTGTCGAGAGAGATACCTATATAGCTGCTGTTGCTTGGGTCTACCCAGTTCTCGTAGGACCATTTCAAAAGCTTGTCCCAGGCCTCCCTCGAATCGAGATAGCTCCCGACCTTTCGGACATATGCCACTTCCATATCGGGCAGTTCTTCCAATGTTATATTCATATCCCATATCCTCCTTAAAAAATAATTCTTACTGACATCATAATAAGAAGGAGTGGATCTTTCCTCTTCATTATTGCTGAAAGCTGACGGATTATTGCTCAATTCCTTCCTCAATTCGCTTGGCGTTTTCCTGAAGTATCTCCTGAACGCCGCATTAAAGCTGGATAACGTGTCAAAACCGCATAAGCTGGCTATTTCAAGGATGGTTTTATCAGTGTCCTTCAGGTATCCCACAGATCTTTCGAGCCGTCTGCCCGTTACGAATTCAATAGGAGTTGCGCCCGTCATGGCAGCAAAAATGCGTGAAAAATGATACTTGGAGAAGTTCGATATCTCTGCAAGCTTTTCGAGATCCAGTTTATCATGTAGATTTTCTTCTATGTAGGCTTTAACTTTTTCTATTCTCTTTTGGTAGCCGTTGATCATAAAAGCTCCAATTGCCTTGCGGACGCGCCGTTCCGTCAGGTCATCCGAAGTAATCCACCCATTCGACAGCCTCGTAGTTCCTGTCCCTGAGGATACTGTCGCAATGACCGACGTGATATTGAACATGCCTTGTCAGCATGAATACTATATCGATGTTGTTGATCGTGCCGCAAATCGCGCTCGGCTCACCCAGCCACTCATCGTTCCTGCCTTCGAAATAGCGGCTGCAAACCACTTTGACCTTGTTTTTGTACTCTGTCAGTTCAGCCTTGGTGATATTGCCTTCAGGATCATTCTCGAGCTCCGGGTACAGCTTCCTCTCTGCAAACGGTTCGACGAACTCTTCCCCAGCCTGTCTCATCCAGTATTCGACCCCTGTCAGGGCATGCAATATCTGCTGCCAGAAAACGAACCCCGAAAGTTTTTTATCCCAAAGCTCGTCCGGACACTTGGAAATCATTTTTTCCAGCATTTCAAAGCTTAAATCGAAATGTATTTTTACAGATTTATTGATGCTGCTATTCACGGTAAACCTCCTTAGAAATATTAACAGGGGCAAAGCAGGCTTAACCCGACGCCGGCTGCTCCTCGAAATGCGAAATGTCCCCCCAAATCACGGGATTCCATTCACCAGCCTCATGCTCGAGCAGGTTCAAACAGGTCTGCTTAATATATGCGCCGGTCCAAAGGTCCTTTATTTCCTTTTTTTCTATGTAGGTCATAATCGCTTTCAGTGTAACCGCATGTGTGACCACCAGCAGATTTCCCTCTCTATGCCTTCTTGCCAGGGTCTCCATGGTTCTGCCGACACGGTCGAGCAAAGCCTCAAAGCTTTCGCCTCCGACCGTCCTGTATCTGTCCGGGTGCTCCCAGAAATTATTGAATTCCTCGGGGTAAAGACTCTCTGCTTCTGAATATAGCATGCCTTCCCATATGCCGAGATTTATTTCCATAAGGCCGTCCATCGGTATTACCGGAACATCCCTGTCCCCTATAATTATGCGCGCAGTCTGCAGCGCCCGCCTGCTCGAGCTCGAATAGGCCGCATCGAATTCAATGCCCTTCAAAGCCTCTGCAAGCGATTCCGCCTGGCTTATGCCAAGCTCCGTCAATGGTGAATCCCTGTGCCCCTGCATCCTCTTTTGCGTATTCCAAAGTGTTTCGCCATGTCTCGTTATGTAAAATCGAATCATCCCAACCTCACAATCCTGTCTTGAATACTACCAACAGCTTTTTGCCTTCATCTTCCGGGAAAAACCGTGTTGTGCCGGTGAACTCCCGCGATATGCCGACTGCTTCTCTTCTAACCTGCACTTCACCCAGACCTGTACTTCACCACTAAGCCTGCACATCTCCACTAAGCCTGTACTTCACCATTAAGCCTTTACTTCCTTGAGCCTGCCTTCGAAATGTCCGATATGCCACTGCAAATGCCTGTAATAATCCTTTACAATGAAATTCAGTGGCAGGGCGTCTTCACCCTTTACCCAGACATTTTCCAGCGCGCCTTCGTCAATATTCTCGATGATCCCCAACAATATACGGTTGTAGGAATACCAAAGTGTCACAAGGTCTTTCCAGTCCATGCTCCTATAATTCTGCACCCGCAGCCAGCTTTCCGCCTCGTATGGCGGGAAACCGAGCAGATCGTCGAATTGCAGCCTGACGAATCTCTGGTGGTTGTTCGATGCTGAGTCTATCAAATGCCCTATGATTTCCTTAAGAGACCAGCTATCCTCGGCAGGCCTTATTCCCGTGAGCTCCTCGGGGACTACCTCAAGCTTTTTATGGAATTGCTCCACCATCTCAGAGAAATTTTTCGTATCGATCATATATTAGCCCTCCTGTATTAATTCAGTCCAAGCGATTTCTTAAATTTGAGTAAATCATACTATCTTCGTTTATGGCCCTTCATTTCTTTCAAATACGCCGACATACCGCGGTCCTCCTGTTCGTTATAAACAAAACCTGAACGTTCCGCCACAGCCTTTGCCGTTTCCCTGAATAGCCCGCACATGGTGAAAACAGCTTTCCACAGCTTGTCGTATTCAGCATTGGAATAAGTATCGGCATACATTTTGTATTGGAGTTCGGACAGATATCTTTTAAAATACCTGCCGCATTTGCCTGCCGACACCTTAAAGCCGTTCATGCCGCCTATATGCCAGCAAAGCATCTGATCCAGCATGTCTCTGGCATATTCCGACATTCTCATGGCATAAGGCAATTCATCCCGGCAAATGCCCTTTGCGACGTTCTGAAGCACCCACCAGAACTCATTGCAGCAGTCGGAATAAAGCTTATCGGTCGGCGGCTTTATGTGATAGCTGCTGTCGTCCGGCTCTCCGGCCGGCGGTAGTATGCCGTCCTTATCCAGCAGATTTTCTGTCAGGCTGTCCTTTCCGAGCAGTTCGCCTGCTTTGTCGACCGGGAGCAAAACCAGGTCGATCCTGTTTCCGTCGGCGAACAGCATCTGGTAGTTGAAGCTGCCGTCGTTGCACGGAGGTAACAGGTCCATTGCCTCCGGCATCTGCAATATGATCCTCTCCCCGAAGATATCTATCCAGCTGTGGTCCTGAACGAAGGGTTTCAATTCGCTGACCACGTAAACGACATCATAATCCTGATAACGGTCCTTTGGCGCGTCGGGATTCGTTCGTGAACCGTTCATCACGACAGCCCGTATGCGTTCATCGTTCCTGGCCGTATCGAGGATCAGTTCCAGCATTTCTTTTTCACTTCTGTAAGCGATCTTTCCGCGGCCGCCAGTCTTGCGTGGCGCCGTGTCCCCGGGGATCTTTCTACGGCCGGTATTCTTGCGGCCTTTCGGCTCCGGATCGCCTTCCGCCTGTTTCTCCGCCTGGTTCGCCGGCTCCGGATCGCTTTCCGCCGATTTCTCCGTCTGGTTCGCAAGCTCCGGCGTTCCTCCGTTTTTTCCCGCGGCGTTGCCATCGCTATCGATATCGATAAGTGAAAAATAATTCTCCTTGTCGGTCATGATCCTGTAACCGTCCCTCAATACCTCAAGCGTGCCTGCGTCGAGCGGTACTGAACACCAGGAAGGATCCGTGAAGCAGAACTCCACTTCCAGCCCGTCTTTATAGAATACCCTTACGGAAGTGACCTTGCCCCAATCCTCTGTTTCCATCTTATCTATACTGCCGAACCTGCCCGCAAATGAATGATCCCTGATAAATACCCGGGGATCTTCCGCCATTACGACAAGATCGACATCCGAATCTGCCCTTGCCGTACCTCTGGCCTGCGAACCTACCAGAACCATACAGCGTATATTTTCATCCTGCTCCGTCCACCTCTGGGCTTCGGACAGAAAGCTTGTAACGCTCATTTTCCGTCCCTCCCCGCGGGCTTGCTGCCGGTCATTATGAACAATGAATACGGCACATCCCTGTCTTCGATCCTCTTTATGTCTTCAAAGAATATCCTGGTATGGACATCGGTAAAGCCTTTATACTCCAATGCAGCCTTCAGTTCCTGCTGTTCGAAACCGTTGTGGCCGTTAAAATCCTTCTCCAGCCTGTGAAAGCTGCCGTCATCCTTTGTCAGATCCACAATGCAGATTGTTCCGCCTTCACTGAGCAGTTCATAAAAGGCGGTCAGTGCGGAGCTCACGTCGACGACATGGTGCAGCGCCATCGATGTATAAATGACGTCGTATTTATCCTGCGGCAGAGCAAATCGCACCGCATCCCGGCCGGATCCGGCAGCGCCCAGGATATCGGCTTTCAGCGCGGTCATATTGGTTATTCCCGCTTCTCTGATTTTGCTGCAGAGCATATCTACCATAGCTTCGGAAGTGTCGACAAGAGTTATATGGTCGAATCTGTCCCTGAGCCCAAAGCTGATAAGACCGGTGCCGCAGCCGAATTCCAGTGCGTTCGAATGCGGTTTTATGTGAATTGTCTTAGCGATCTCATCAGATATTGTTTCTGCGCGTTTGATCCTTTTATCAGTATCCCAGCCCGCAGCTGCGGTATTAAAATCCATTTACGGACACCCCCGGTAATGAAGCCGCATCCCGGCTTCAAAGCATGTGCACGAGACGAAAATAGCCGGCCTGCGCCGGCTGTTCAAGTTCTTCCCGTTTATCCTTATTGTACCAAATAAGCTTTATTTTTTCAACCGTAAAGTTCGGTTATAATATTACCATCCTCTGTAGAACCATTTGGTCGGAAGCAGGAAGGTCCACGGCATTGTTATCAGCGCGATCGTAAGCGCGACCTTGAACCTGAGCTTTTTGTCCTCTATCTGCCGTACAAAGGTGAACCTGTAGTTGAAGAAGAGTATAAATGCCGCAGAGACAAGCATTGCGAATATTATTATAATGAGTGCCTGAGGATTACCGAAGGGATCGAAATTAATTCCAGTCAGGTATTTGTCAGGCAACCCCATTCCGGTTCCGCAAACGCTTACAACAAAAAGCAGCGCCGCTCCTATGATGTCCGATAAAAAGCCGAATATCCATACTTTGAGCACATTACTCTTATAAAAGGTTTTCAGGTCGAGCCTTAACGAAGTTAGTTTGAAAACCGCAAAACAAAGTATCGTCACCAAAGAATCTATTATGAAATTGCCCACAAGTGTTATAAAGATCACCGGCGGAAAAAAAATCAAAAACCAGATCGGGAAAATTACGTTATACAGCTTTATTCCTTTTTTCATTCTGCAGCTCCTCAATGTATTTACTGTTCGTTCAGCCTTCTTCTCGTCGTCATCGGTATGCCGTCGTAACCCCATGCATCGGGATTCAGTTCGTCTATGATGAAATAGTTGGTCTCATGGCAGTTCCCTAGCACCTCCGACATCAGCTTCCCTACGGCGTGCATCATGTTTTCCATTTCCTCCGGGTTGGTCGTGCCTTTGGAAACCTTGATATTCAGGAAGGTTACTATTTTATCGGAACCCACGTTTATGAACCTCCCGCCGACCGCCCACTGGCCTGCATCAAGCTCGTCAACAGTGATAACGGTATAATTCCTGTCCCTTCCCATGATCCCGACCACCAGATCGGTTATGCCCTCGACCAGTTTTACCTTTTGATCGTCCGACACCTGGCCTTTTACAAGCTTCAGATTAATAAACGGCATTATTTTGCCTCCTTGTTCAAATCGGATAGAAATCCTTGTTAACTCCAATATAAACCGGCAGCTTTCCTGTCTCCATCCTGATACAGCCCTGAATATAGCCCAGATGCCATGTGATATGCCTGAACTGCGCTATTATCAGGTCAAACCTCGAGATCCTCATTTCCTGGCAGATAACTTCTTCCAACAGTCTTTCATCGTCCATGTTGTCAAGATAGGCCGAGAGCTTCTCCCTGATATTCCAGAAATACATTTCCAACCGGTCTTTGCTCAAGGTCTTGCCATATGCACAATCGAGCTTGTTCATGCCTTCCTCGTGGAACTCCGGGAACCGGTAGCCTTCCGAATAAGCAAAAATGCGATCTATCGAATTGAGCATATGGTAAAAATGATTCCACATCAGAAAGCCGTTCACTTCCTTCTGCATCAATTCATCGGTTACTTCCGCAAAGGTATGGCCGATGTCCAACATGATGATTCCGGTCTGCTTTTTCAATTTGTCGGTAAACAAATTCATTCGAAGCCCTCTTTCACATATTAGATTCACGAACAACTTTATTTATGCTTATGTGAACCAGCTTAAAATGCATTCCACAAAAGGATGAAAGCAAATACGCTGCCCCATGCATTGCCGGTTCTTTCCTTTACCAAAAGCATACCGTAAATTATGATGAAAACCGCAGCCATTTCAATGATATTTTTAACAGTAACGCCGACCATGCCGTGGATCAGGATACACATTACGCCGCAAATAATAGCGCCCCAATTAAGCCACATATTCTTCGGCGGAAATATGGTGTTTATTTTTTCACTGATCACCACATAATTGAAACCCTCAAAAAAGCCCCAGGCGATCGCTACTATCAACATTCCGACGACATTTACGGGAAATCCGGATGACAGGATGTCTTCTGTCATCCACACCGTTTTAAACGGCATATAGCCCGAAAAAGCTCCCGTATAGACAGCAAAAGCAAAATAAGGAATAAACATCAAAGCTGAGAGAATTATCGAAGGGAATATGCCTTTTTCCCTGAATCCATATCCCAGGAAGCTCTCCTTCCTGAAAACGGAAACCACCGTTATCCCGAGCCCCGCCAGACCGAACTGCATAAGTGCCATTACCAAGGTCCGCAGAAGGATAGCGACGCTTTTATCATTGGCAAAAGAATGGAACCACGATTGAAAAGCCATGTAAATTCCAAGGATCAGAAACATTACTATAAGAATTGTGCAAAGGTCTGTTACGGCTTTCTTCCGCTCTGCCGGTAAATTTGTTCTGGCAAGCTCCACGCTCCGACACATCCTTTCGATAACTTATATTTCTATACGGTCCTCTCCATGAAGCAGACTTCAAAAGGCAAATGCTCAAATTTCTTCGTGCCTGTTTCTGTAAACCCGCAGCTTATGTACCAATCCTTGAGACGCCTGTTTTCGTTTATGATGCCGATGGATACCTTTTTCCCGCCGTTCTTACGTACAAAGTCCATTACGAAGTCTATCAGCTCGCGCCCATAACCGTTATGCCTGTATTCCGGCAATACCGCAAGCCTCTCCATGTAAAAGACTTCGTCATTTGCCTTTTCCACAGCCACAAAGCCCACACAGGTATTACCCATGTACGCTCCGTGCATCGAAACCCCTTTCTCCTTCATTCCGACCAAGGATTCGGGGCCAAGGAAGGCAGGGTTTTTAGGGGCGTTCTCCCGGGTTATGTTAAACTCTTCGGCTACGGTGATAAAAGACCTTCTGATTACGTCATTGCATTCCTCGAATTTATCCTCTATTTTCCTTATGGTTATGGAATTGCTCATGTTTGACCCCCCTGCCTTTTTAATGCTTATCCTGCCGGCTTATGAAACGCGGCGGTCACTTTCTGTCCTTCTTTTTGATGCTTTCCGCCCGGAACCTGACCATTTTACTTATCAATTCGACAGGCAAAGGCTTATCCAGCGGAAACTGCACGGAGCCTTTCGCGCTTTTGTAGCCTGCCAGTTCAGCTTTGAACGCTGCTATACCGTCAGCTCCGGGATAAAAGCCTATATGCTTTGCATAGCCTGCATACCAAACAATGACCCCGTCCCGGTAAAAAGCCGGCATCTGGTAGCTTATCTTCTCCTGCGCCTCCGGTACCAGCGTCTTTATTATCGCTCTCATCTCCTCCAGCTTTTTCTGGATGCTTTCCGGAAATGATCCGATGTATTCATCGACCGATTCAAACTTTTGTCTTCCGTTTTCCATAGCTTGCTCTCCCTTTGGTTGGTAACAATTACGGCTTGTTGAACCTTACTCCGCATTCCCTGCAATAAGTGTCTTCTATCTTTGCCGTTCTGCTGCCGCAGTTCTGGCACTCAAATACTTCATCATTGATTCGTATTTTATGGTATCTCAATTGTTTATAATTCAGGTTTATCCTTTTGTCCTGCTGCAGTTCGATTGTCAGTATGACACCGAATATCAGCAGGATAACTCCGCCCGTAACCATGGAGACTCTGATGATCACAGTCACTATACCCGTCCTCAGAAAAGTGGTTAAGAGCAGGTATGACACTGCCGGGATCGCGATCATAAACATCCCGCAAACCGCCAATATTCGGGCACCGTACCATATTGAATTTATTTTTTTCATTTCATCCGCTCAAAATCCTCTTTTATTATTGAATACATATTGCTGTCTTCAAAGCCCGTGATACTTCTGTACTTTTGCTTTGCCATGCCTTCAAAGGTCATTCCCGCCTTCTGCATGACCCTCCCTGAGGCAGGGTTGTTTACGGAGTGATAGGCCTCTATCCTGTTGAAACCGACCGAGGCAAACGCAAAACTCAGCGTAGATTTGAGGGCTTCAGTTACGATCCCCTGTCCCCAGTATTTGCTGCCTATGCAGTACCCTACGTCCCCGCAAAGATCGGATTCGTTGACCACGAATAAGGCAATCGCGCCTATAGGCTCATTCGAATTTTTCAGCGTTATGGCCCATTGGTAGAAAGCTTCCCTGCGGTAGGAATCCAACCAGCCTTTGAGAATGCGCCGCGACTCTTCCTTATCCTTATGAGGCATCCATCTCATATACCTGCATACATCAATATCGTTTGCCCAGTTATTGAATATACAGGGGGCGTCGTCCCTGTTAAAACGGCGCAAAACCAGCCTTTCGGTTTCGATCGGCACCGTTCCCTTATGTTCAAGCAAAATACTCAACTCCATTAAACATATAAATATTGGAAATTATTATATATGTACGCACGGGGATAGTCAATAATATAGGTGAGTAAGCATGACAAAATATTAAGGACTCGAATTACGCGGAATCAATTACAAAGCCCTATGACCTTTGATCTTAGGGCTTAATCTGTAAACGCGATTATTTTTTATTTTGTCGATCCCTTATGAGAAATCCGGGATCAATACTTTGAACAGTCGATATACACATTTGGGGATCACAATTATACTTTGGGTAAACGATTATGCCAGGGTCTATCGAACTGAAAGCGCCGTTCAATATACCTGAATCATAGGAAGCGCTATTCAAAAACACGTCAGACTTATCGGAATCATTTACTGTCGACGCAACGCTGTCCGGCGAACAAAGCAGACTCATACCCAATAATAATACAAAGCTAAAAAGGTATTTGACCCTCATAAAATCACCCTGGAACATTTTGACGATATGCTTTCAAAAAAGTTCCAGAAATACAGGGGTTAAAACTGGCGTTTGCGCTTGAACACCCCGATAACGTAACGGGTTTGTCCATAGCTCATATTAGTATCAAAGCATGTGACAAGCTCCCAGCCATCCCTTCCAAGATCATTGAGTTCGTTTTGGAATGACGTCATGTCGACTATGCCGCCCATGACCCCATGTGTTTCCAGCTGTATCGTCTGGTATTCCCAAGATTCCATTTTAAAATCCTCCTTTTACATTTTCATATAATACGAACCGGCCGGTCGATTTTCTTCTATTTCAGCGATCTTATGGGTGTGTAAAACTCTTTCAGAAGGCCCACGTAATCAGGCAATTTTACCAAATCAGGTCCGTTGAATTCAAAGGTATATCCATTGCATTTTTCTATTAACCTGTTCTCCAACGTATAGGTCTTCCTGAATTTGCATATGCCGCCCTTATCATTATGGCAGCGGCGACAGTTCCCGTATTCGCCTTCAAAAACTTCTTTTACGAAGCTTTTGGAGTTCTCAATGTAATTATGGTGCTTATCGATATTGTTAAGGAAAAGCCTGAGAACAATAGAGCTTTCCCTTATGTATACTCTGGCTGCCACCTGTTTGCTTTTGACTCCGTTTTTGGAGTAGATGATCATGTACCTGCCCCAGCAGTAACCTTCGCCAATATGGCCGCCGCAGCCATAGCCGAGTTTATTGATCTCTTCGTCGAATGCAGTAATGAAAGCCTTGTTTTCTTCCGAAATGAAGTTGAATCTATCTTCAGACAGTATCGCTTTTATACGCTTAACACCCCTATCCCTTTTTACAGTACAAATCCTATCTGGCAATCGCAAGGCTCCTTCTCGACTGCGACAGGATCGATCTCTTCCGCCTCTGCGCAGCCGACGGCTTTATAAATGCCTGCGACTCCTCGGAGGAATGCGAAGAGATATACAGCTTCCGTGCGCCGAAAGCCCTGACCCGCTCACAGACGACAGCAAACATTTTCTTTCCCATCCCCTTGCTCCTGTGCTCATATGAAATGTGCAGCATGCCCATATGCGCATATTCTTTTTTGCTCCCGGTCAATTCCCTGTCAACACTGGCTGACGGATATCACTTGTAAACGGCAATGTCCGTATCAGCCGCAGGCGCGTAATGACCCTCACCGGCCTCGACCTCCGCAAGCGTACCGTCTGCAGCTATTTTATAGGTTATATAGTAATGGGTGATATCGTCCTTAGTCTCGGAGTTGATATTAATATGCAATAAGTCGTTGCATCGTTTCAGAAATCCAAAAGACAGCGCAACTCCTTCGTTCCCGTATTTCTTCCCTATTTCATCCAGTATGCCGTCCGCGCCGGGATATTGCAAAAATTCTTCCTGGGTGATCTTCCTTGCTCCGTATTCATGAAAGCCTTTTCCATCTGCATAGTAAAAGTACTTTTTCCAGGTATGACCGCAGGTCAGATCGTCACTTTTCAAATAGACCATGTCGTAGGTTGAATCGGTTATTGTGAAATCGTCGGTTTTATCACTGTATTCAGCGAAGCCCTTGCAATTGTAGCTTTCGATACTATTTACGTCCTTTACGCTCAATAAGATCGTCTGGCTTTCAGTTGCGAATGCCAGATCGTATCTGAAATAATTCTTACCGGCCAATTTCAGGCTGCCATAGGTATCCGGCCGGATACACTGCCATTCGGCTACTCTTTTGACGCCATTTTCGTCCTCAAACCAAATATCTGCCGAGCAGCCTATATCGCCTTCCTTCCAGGTACTCTTATCCGTAAAAACATAAAAAGTGTCTAACGTCCCGTCTCCGTCATAATCGGCTTCAAATATGTCTGAATCATACATGGCATAGGCAGCGCCGGTCTTGAGGATCTTTTCCGGCAGAGTTTCTTTCCTGTCAGGCGCAGTATTGCCAATGTCAGTCACGATGCCCTTGATATCAGGCACAGTACCGCCAATATCAGTCACGGTGACCTTGACATCAGGCACAGTACCGCCAATAACTGGCGTCGTATCGCTTGCATCGGGCGTCTTACCGCTTATATCTTGTGCAGTACTGTCCGGGATATCCACTGCTGTTACGGCTGTTGAAGCAGCTTGCTCCATAGTGGCCGTTACTGCCGCAGACTTATCGGACGAGCAGGAGGCAAGTATTAAAAATGCATTTATGACAAGGATAGATAAGACGAGTTTTTTCATTACTTCAAATGCCCCCGGTTGGTATTGGTTCAGATAACCTTGTACATGAACAAAATATGCTCTGCATCCGAGAAGCCGTTTTTCCTGTAGAAGTCGGGCGCAGGTGAATATCTGTTGGTAGACAGCGTGAAGCCTGCCAATTTATGCTCGGAAATATATTGTTCGACGGCGTTTAGAAGCTCTGTCCCATATCCCTGTCTTTGAAATTCCGGGGAAACAAACATTTCATCTATGAATATCTCGCTATTGTTCCACCAAACCTTTTCATGACAGAATACGGCTCCTTTGACCGCGCCATCGATAAGCAGCGTATAGCCGACGAATTTACTACAACCCGCATAATCCTGCAGATAGTTTTTCGCAGTTTCAGGAGACCACCGGCATTGCCACATTTCATTGTTATATACTTTCATCATGATCTCAGCGCAAGCGGTCAAATCACTGTCAACATATTTTCTGATCACTAAATCAACCCTCGCTTATGTTCATCAGCATTCTGATATTTCTCGGTATTGCCGGGTACCATTCGTCCAGGCCGAGTTTGAATATCTTTTGTTTCATACTTTCCGGTAAACTTTCTATCGGCTCGCCTTCCAGCAGCATCCCGGTTTCTTGTTCCGAGAATACCAAGGAGTTTTCCATTTTTTCTATATGACCGATATTCATCGGACAATGTTCCTGACACCTCAAACAATCGTAGCAGGTATGATGAACGGATACGGGAAGCCATTCGGGGAAGTTGTCGGGGACCTCGTTCAAGGCTGAAAGGCACTTTTGATTGTCGATAAGGAACCTTTCACTTCTTATGGCGCCCGTGGGGCAACTATTGATGCAGACTCTGCATTTACCGCACCTCTTTGCGGTCACAACCTTTCTCCAGTTGTCTTCTTCGCACGGCATATCCGAAAAATATGCGGCCAATGAAAAGTTGCTGCCCATTCCCTCGATATACGTAATATTGTTCCTGCCGTATTCCGAAAGGCCGCTTTGCACGCCCAACCGTTTCAATGGCAGGTTACCGGCCTTTGCTACATGATACCCGTGGCCTTCTAAAAAAGTTTTGATATATTCGTCGGCTCTATCGAAATCCGAACGTACAAGGCATTTCCCTGAGTATTCCTTCCCGTTGCTCGTGAAAACAACATCCGCATAAAAAGGGTGTGACAGAGCGACAAGAATCACGGATCGTACTGTAAAATCCACGCTGGGGATGTCATAGCTGTACAGACTTTTCACGATCCACTCTTGAAAGCCGTTCAGCTCCTCGCTACCGGCAAATGCTTCTATATCGTTCTTCAAATCGGCGATACGGTGGGAGGGTATTATTTGAAGCCTGTCCCCATGCTTAACGGCATCGCTTCTAAGTAAATTGTTCATCCTAAAACCCCACTCCTGTTATCAAATAATACAAAGCCAGTGCCAGCAACACTAGGGCCAGTGCTATCAACGCTCTATTACGCCTCTTCCGTACAAAAACCGGTACCATAACACTATCTAAATAGAATTTACCCGGCTCGCTTTCGATGAAAACGCCCCTTGAAACCATCCGTTCAAATACATAGCTTCTTCTTATGTTGAATTCAGCTATAGAAATGGCATGTTCAGGGTCTACGGCCCCTGCTTCATTAAAAAACCTTATCAACGCATTTTGTTTATGAATTACTGCTGCTGCGCCACTCATATCTACACCTCACAACGTTATTACACTCGTTTTCACACATAATACCATTGTTCGGCGGCTTATGTCTGTTAAATTTGAGCTTATTGTCAGTCTATCAAACATATGTTCTATTGTCAAACAATTCTATACGCCTTATATTTTTATTGTTTTTCCGTTTCCGGTCGGCTATGCTTCAAAAGCTTGTCGAGAGTGTCCTTCCTGACTGCTTCGCGCAGTTCTTCCATCACCTTGATGCCCTTTACCTCTTCATTGGCGTAAACCTTGTTAAGTTCGAACTCCAACGGTATCCAGGTTTCGATCGGGGATTCGTTGTGCTGGATCACTGCCTCGAGCTTATCAAGCGCATTGAACAATCTTGCCTCTTTACTTTTCTGCTCTTTCATTTCAAGGAACAGTTCAGCCAATTCTCCGCCCGCTTCCTCATCGAGCATATCTATTATCTGACTTACGGCAGCATCTTCCTTCCGAATGTCCTCTTCACTTTTGCTGAAGCTTGGGATGTCGCCCGCTATGGCTTCTCCAAGGTCGTGGAACAGGCACATTTTCATAACCTTGTCCATATCGTATTCCTGCTGCAGTTTGCCTTTCAACAGCCACGAAAAAACACATAGCCTCCAACTATGCTCGGCAACACTTTCCTGCCGCATCGTCGAAGTCCACGAGTGGCGCAGTTCACATTTCAGCTTCTCGGCTAAGCCCAGGAATTTGATGATTTCTTCAGGCTTCATACTTCCTCCCTTACAACTCGCTGCAAACAGTTTTCAAGTCCCGTACCAGTCCAAGCCATACATCATAGGATACTTTCATCCTTAATCTACATTTATATAATCATTCTCCAGTTGTAACATTACTTTTAATCGAAGTATTTTAGCTGGAATTTGCGGCTTCGCCCAGATAAACTTTTTTTATAGTGATATTGCGGCTTCATATACCGTACGTAAATGTTTTTCCAGATTATTTGCCCGCCTTTCCGGATCAAGCCTGGTCATACCATCCAGAACGATCATCCTGCTTTCGCCGACCCTGTCGAACAGTCTGTCGCCAAGCATGACAGTCTGCATGCTTTTCAAATGGCCGTATTCCTGAAGTTTTTCTGACGAATGGCCTGTTATACAAATCACTATAGCCTTCGAAAGTTTTTTCATTGTGCGTTCGCCATAAGCGAAACCGTACGTCCAGACGCGGTCGAACCAGCCGACCAGCTTCGCCGGCGCCTCCGTCCAGAACACCGGGTATATGAACACAATCGCGTCAGCCCTGTTGATCTTGCCCTGTTCCTCCCTTACATCGTCCGCAAGGGCTATATCCTGGCGGTAATTGGCTTCCCGGTAATATTCCTGTTCACTCATATCCGTTTTGAATTCCATTTTATACAGATCTGAAATTTCATATGTATACCCGGCATTTTCCAGACCTCTTATAAACTCATCTCTGGCAGCTCTTGTGAAGGAATCCTCACTGGGGTGGGCATATACTATAAATATGTGCATTTCAATTTCTCCTTTTTTATCCGAACATCTACCAATGAATTACCCGCAAGGCGTCGGCAGCGTGATACTCCCAATGTGACATAAAGCTGAACTTCCAATGCCACAACGCTATTGCCATTCCCCTTGGAGAGCCGCTGCAGTACGACGCCGTATATACCTACCTCGAACCTGATGCCAGACCTTTCATCACAGCCATGGTATTTTGACCCTGCCGGTATAATCAGACCAGGCTGAACCAAATATTTTGGACAGTATCTCTTCTTCTCTGGGGGAATATAGTCTTGATCCGATGTAAATAGCGATCCCAACCAAAGCTCCCAACCATGTATTGAGCAGGAAACCTAACCATGGCAGCACCAATAGAGCCACACCCGTATATAATGGATGCTTTACCAGAGAATAAGGTCCGCTGGTTATCAATTCTTTGCGGGGCACCTTCGTGAGGATCATAAGCACTGACCAGATCCAGATAATGACCCCGGGTATCATGATAACTATGGATATGATTTTCAGGACCATTGATGGTCCACCTACTTAGAAAAATTCCGGGAATAAAATGTTCAGAAGCAAACCTACCGCAAAAAACGGCAATGTAAACAACCAGATTTTATCTGCGCTTCCCACAAGTACTTTCAGTTTCATAACCTTTACCCACCTTTATTTAATCATTCTTCTAGAGTCAAAAGCCTTCCGGCTATGCTTTTTCAAGCTCCCTCACCAGGTAAACCATATCTACCAGCTGAGTACCGTTATCATACATTGGATGATCATAATTATCCGTAAAAAAATTCTTTACCCTATGGGAAAATTTGAATCCGCAGCGCTCGTAAAACGGGATTGTGAGCGGGCTGTCCCCTGTTCCGACAAGCATTTTTTTACACTTGCCCCTGTAGTAATCGAATATGTAGCCGACCAGTCCGCGTCCGTAGCCCCTGCCCTGGTATTGTGGATATGTAGCCAGATTTTTTATTTCATACACGCCGTCCTCTTCCTTTGTTACGACACAGATGCTTTTCAGTTCTCCTTCGTCGTATAATGCGAACATCTCGCCTCTTTCCAAATATTTGTCTATCATGCTCTCCTGTTCGTCTGCCAGGAGCAAAAGGTCCAGGAACCGCTTTTTATCCGTCTTGATCAGTTTTACATCCATTCCGACGACACCCCCAAACCAGTACGTTTCATCATTTTCCTTTATTCTTTACCGCGCTTTTGTAATCCTCCGCGACAAGTCCGTAGATTGAATAGTCACATATCCCCTGGTTGTTCCAGTCTCCCTGCTTTATAGTCCCCTCATATTTCAGGCCGCTCTTTTCCATTACCTTGCCCGAATTTGGATTCATCGGGTCGTGCCTTGACTCGACACGGTTAACCCCCACTTCTTCAAAAAAGAAACGTGTCAATTCAGAAAGCGCTTCAGAGGTAATGCCCTGGTGCCACCATTTTCTCCCTATACAATAGCCGACGTGGACCATTTTTATGTCATCGTTCCGATCTACGATACTAATACAGCCGATAGGTTCATCTCCATTGGATTTCAATACTATTGCCCATTGATAAAATGTTTTATTAAAATACTGTGCAGTCCAATCCTGCAATATTGCTTCCGAAACGCCCGCATCCTTATGCGGCGGCCACATCAAGAACTTCGTAACTTCGGGATCGCTTGCCCAGTTCCTGAACATCGCTTCCGCATCGGACAATTCGAATCTGCGCAGTTTCAGCCTTGACGTTTCAAGTTCCTTCGTCCCCAAATGCTGCATTCAATTGATCCCCCTCCCGCATATTTACCTTTGCTATGCCATTTTGTCTGAATTATCATTACCGCATAACTGTAATACTTTTTTCAAAGTATTTGCATTTCGTATCGTAATGCTGCCGTAAACAGACGAACCGACCACCTTGGACCATCGTGTCCTTGAGAATGTTTTTATCGACGCTGACCAAAAAATGACCCTTCCGTAATATCCGACCTTCTCATACTCCGGTTTTGCTTCGCCGACTTCCCTGAATACTTCCTCAACCGTTACCGGAGGTATTACAAATATTGCGTTATGCTTCGAGTCCGCGTCCCTGTCCCACCAAAGCGGGGCATTGGCTACTGCATCAGACAGGTCCCCGATACTGACGATAGTAACAGGTATGTTGAAACGGAAATGTTCTGCCAGCATTATTTCGCAGTCTTTCTTTATTTCTTCGCCGCAGCTTTTATCACTGCTGAAAATAACATTGCCGCTGTTTATATAAGTTATAACTTCAGTAAAACGATTCTCCTCGAACAGTTTCTTGAGTTCGGGCATCGGAACCCTGTTATTCCCTCCGACGTTAATTCCCCGCAAAAAAGCTACATATTCTGCCATGATTTTATCGCCTTTCAATCCTCTAAAGCTTCTACCAAAAAAACAACCGGTCGGACCCCATCCGTACAACAGAATATCTGCTGGCTGTCTTTACTGTTCCACGGCGCATAGGTCGCACCTGCGGAGATCGCGCTGACTCCCCTGTATATATCGATCCATGCCCACGGACAAAAGTCTTTCGGCATTACTGCTCCACCCTCGTAAATAAAGGTCTCTCCTGCATTGAGTAACGGGCAAGGTCCGACAGTGCAGCCCTCTGTGAGGTAAGCATCAGCCAGATCCGGATAAAATTCCTTCTTTAGTACTGTGATCCTGACCTTCTTTATTTTTTACCCCTCCATATCGATATCTTTCGCAAATCATTTTTCGATGTAACCTTTTTCCACCGCGTCGCCAACAATATTTTTTATATAATCCCAAAGCTCTTCCGAGCCTTTTTCTATTCTTTGATTCCTTGCCAGTACCTTATCGCTCGTGACGTTCAGCCGCTGCCATTGCAGGCCTTTTGTTTTGTAGTTGTGCAAAATGGGCATGAAACTGTCCATTGCCTGCGCAAATTTGGCTTCCTGAGTGATACCGGCTTCATATTCGTTCCACAGCGACAGGAATTCTTTGTTTTGCTCCTCCGGCAAAAGCCCGAATATCCTTTTTGCAGCGTTCAGCTCTTTCTCCGCTTTTTCCTCCCTGTTCACGTTTCCGTATGCAAACGTATCTCCGGCGTCTATCTCGACGACATCATGGATCAGCGCCATTTTTATGACCTTCAGCATATCGATGCCGTTTTCATTGCAATATTCCGAAAAGACCACCGCTGCAACAGCCATATGCCACGAATGCTCCGCGTCGTTTTCTTTCCGCGAAGCGTCCATGAGTATCGTATTTCGAAATATCTGCTTGGCTTTGTCGATCTCGATAATAAAATCGAGTTGTTTACTGAACCTGTTCAAATCCATCGCTATGCCCCCATGCAAATTCATAGAACTTTCAGAAGCTTCACATATTTACCCGCCTCGTCTTCGCCTTCAAAGATCACATTCGTAAAGCCTTTTTTCTCGTAGAGGTGACGTGCGTTATAATTGTCAATATCCACGCCCAAGGAAATCTCAGAAAATCCCAGGCTTCTCGCGTATTCGATCAGGTAATCGAGAATTATTCCGCCGACTCCGCGGTTCCTGAATTCCCTTTTTACTATCATACGGGATATATAGATCCGTTTGCCGGGAATCGTATAATCGGGGTCGTGTCTCTCCAGTACAAGAGAGCCTTCTCCAATGAATTCGTCGTTTTCCGCATATACAAAGATAATCCTGTTTCCTTCGACCAATTCGGCAAACCACCTGCCGGCTCTCTGAGGATCGGCATCCATGTCCCATATGTTTCTGCACTTCATATAATCTTCCGGTTTCAGCCTGATAATGTTATACATGATACCGATCACCTTCTTTACACATTTATTAATAAATAATAACATACTTTGCCATATGCTTACCATATCATAACCGGCATTTCTCATCAGCCCGAAAGCGTGCCACGCCGGAGCTATCAATTTATTCCACGAAAAGCCGATATATTTATTGTCGGTGTATCCCGGTTAAGGACAACCGGGTCAAAAACTCATATTATGCAAGGAGGCAGTAATTATGAGGATCGAGAGTTCATCCGTACAATTGTACGGAGCAAGCACATCTGTTGAAAAAACCACCAGGGATGAATCGCTGAAAGCGTGGGTCGGCAGCACCAGACCTGCTTTTGAAGGCGATGGAGATACTGTTCCTTTTCTGTCGGATCAGGAGAGCGAGCGTCTGGTCAACCGCACCGCAAAGATCATAAAAAAGTTTGTTGAACTAAACGGAGCCACTCTGCAGCTGTCACCGGAGGGCAGAAAAGCTCTGGCCGATCAGATAGCGGAGCAAACAGCGGATCCGACGTCGGATGCTTCGCAGGTCGGCGTTTCCGACACCTCCTGCCTGAGCGACGACGAAGACCTTCTTAATATCAGCGACAAGGATAAACAAAAGATATACCTGCTTGAGAGGATGATAGAATCTCTCACAGGCAAGAGGTTCAAATTCGTATTGCCAAAGGTAATCCGGACGGACAACGAAAAATGCCCGCAAACGATCAAAATACAGCCGCCGCAAAGGCAGGGCTGGGGACTGGAGTACGATTACCATGAAACGCGCTATGAAAAGCAGACCATGAATTTTTCTGCGGATGGCATCGTAAAAACCACGGATGGAAAAGAAATCAGGTTCGATCTCGATCTGGGCATGAGCCGCGAGTTCGCATCGAGACTGGATATATCTCTTCGGGCCGGCGACGCGGCGCGGATCGATCCTCTTGTGGTCAACTTCGGCAGCGCGTCCGCTTCCTTGACAGACAACAAGATAAGCTTCGATATCGATACCGACGGCACAGCTGATCAGATCTCCTTCGTCAAGGAGGGCAGCGGTTTTCTCGCGCTGGATCTCAACAACGACGGGACAATCAATAACGGTTCAGAACTATTCGGGCCGCAGAGCGGTAATGGCTTCGCCGAGCTTGCGAAGTATGACGGGGATGGTAACAACTGGATCGATGAGAACGACGATATCTACGAAAAGCTGCGCATATGGACAAAGGACGGTAACGGCAACGATCAGCTCCTTGCTCTTGGAGCAAAGGGGATCGGCGCTATCTATCTAGGTAACGTCGATACATCGTATGCCCTGAAAAATGATCAAAATCAGGAACTTGGAAGTATTGCAAGAACCGGGATATTTTTAAGAGAGAACGGCGTTGCCGGTACGATACAGCATGTGGACCTGGCAGTATGACATAGCAAATCCGGAATAGTATATTATCCCGACAGACTTACATGGATGGCGGATTGAAACCATACGCCATCCATTGTGAGCCGATGTTTGCTCAAAAACAGTCGGGCCGCTCCTTCATCATTAAATATTCGGTTACTCCATTTTTATATAGATCGGGAAGCATCCCCACCTGTTTGTATCCTATATTTTTATATAGTCTCTTTGCACTTGGATTAAAGTCGGCTACGACGAGAAAAAATTTGGAACTCCCCTTTGAAATTACTTCTTCAAAATATTTCAATAGTTTTCTTCCTATACCTAGATTACGGTACTCCTCTTTTACAGCTATTATATGCAGGTAAGGGAAGCTATGAAATGCTCCGTTTGGTATATACCAGATAAATCCCAAACAAGCACCCTCATTATTAAGAGCAACACATACTTCTTCTTTCACTATTCCTTCATTTATTGCCTTAAGAGCCTTGTTTTCGTCAGGAAAATATACTCTGCCAAGTTCAGAATTCATCAAAGCGATTTTACAGTCTTCCACGTATTTGATTTCTGCCTTTGTCACGTTGATATCCATGGTTTTCCTTCTTTCTCCTCCCGGGCTTGAGCTCGGAAACCAGCATGCCGGTCAGAATGAGCAAACAGCCGACAGCTTTGGTCAGCGTAGGTAATTCCGTTACACCTTGGGCATTAGGTATGAGCATTGCGAAAATCACGGCAAACACAGGCTCCGCAGTCAATATCAGCGCAGTATGGGTTGGCGTTGTATCCTTCTGCGCTATCGTCTGGCCGCCGAAAGCAAGGGCCGATCCGAGAATGCCCGTAATCAACAGTATCACGACCACCGTTCCGTTGATTTCAAGAGGTTTTCCGGCGTCTGCCGTCAGCCACAGAACCGAGCTCGCGGCGCCGACAAAAAACACCTGTATGATCGCAAGCAGCGGAGCGTCCTCAGTCTGTGTGAATTTGTCTATGAAAATTATCTGAAACGCCCAGCATATAGAACAGAGGAACGTCAGAAAGTCTCCGAAATTGAAGCTCCAGGTCAGGCCTCCGGACAGGAAAAACAATCCCAAAAAGGCTATCGTCACTCCTATCACAGAAGATCTGTCGGGCTTTTTCCTCAGCAGTATGGCTGCGATGAACGGTACGATAACTACGTTCAGTCCCGTGATAAAACCCGAATTCGAAGCGGAGGTGGTATAGAGGCCTACTACCTGGAAGGCCATGCCACCGAACATCAGCGCGCCTATTATGCTTCCGTACAGGACTGCGCGTTTATTTATCTTTGCAAGACTCTTGTTAAAAATAATGGCAAGCACCACGGCCGCAAGCAGGAATCTCAACGAAAGATACGCGTAAGCCGGGATGTATGCCAGAACCATCTTCATCAGCGGAAAAGACGCGCCCCAAACCACTGTTATGGCCAGGAGCATCATGTCCGCTCTAATTTTTTTTGACATTTATCAGAGAACCTTTTGCAAGAAAGCTCTTGTCCTTTCGTTTTTGGGGTTTGAGAATATCTCTTCGGGACTGCCCTCTTCCTTTATCTCTCCGTTGTCCATGAATATGACCCTGTTCCCTACCTCTCGCGCGAAGCCCATTTCATGGGTGACGACAAGCATCGTCATCCCTTCCTTAGCAAGATCCTTCATGACCTCTAGCACTTCTCCGACGAGCTCGGGATCCAAAGCCGAAGTGGGTTCGTCAAAAAGCATTATTTTTGGTTTCATGGCAAGCGCCCTGGCTATTGCTACCCTCTGCTGCTGTCCGCCTGAAAGTCTGGAGGGGTATTCGTTCCTCTTATCGGCAAGGCCTACCTTTTCAAGCAGCTTGATCGCTTCGACGGCGGCTTCTTCCTTCGGGACCCTTCTGACAGTAATTGGGGCTGCCATTACATTCTGCTGGACTGTCATATGCGGGAACAGGTTGAACCTCTGAAAGACCATGCCGAGTTCGGTGCACAGCTCGGATATCTTTTTCTGGGACACCTTCAGTTGATCCTTGCCGGCTTCCCTTTCGTCAATGAGCTCCCCTTCAATATATACACGTCCGCTCGTTATACGCTCCAGGTGGTTGAGGCTTCTCAACAGAGTACTTTTGCCCGAACCGCTAGGGCCTATGATACAGACGACTTCTCCCTTGTTTACCTCAAGATTTATGTTTTTCAAAACCTGGAGGTTTCCGAATGACTTGCATACGTTTTCAACCTTGACCATTGACATCATTCAAGCCCTCCTATTCATAAACTGAATATCTCTTCTCAATTTTTTCAAAAACAAATGTGAATAAGGTAGTCAACAGCAAATAAATGACAGCCGACGGTATATATACCAGCCAGGCAGCTTGCTGACTTTCAATCTCATGAGTTACACGCATCAGGTCGGGCAGAGCGATGGCCGATACCAACGCGGTGTCCTTTATCATCATTATGAATTCATTTCCCACCGGTGGGATCAATCTTCTGTAGGACTGAGGTACGATAACCTTCATCATGGCCTGTCCATAAGTCATTCCAAGAGCTTTGGAGGCTTCCATCTGCCCTTTGTCGATAGACTGTATGGCAGCGCGTATGATTTCCGCCAGATATGCCGCTGAGTTCAGGCTGAAAGCGATAAATCCAGCCATAACATTTGTGAGATCCTTAAGCGGCGGATTGAAAAACAAAGGGAAAGCATAGTAGATAAAGAACAACTGCATCAATAGAGGCGTCCCTCTGAAGAACCAGATATATACCCAACAAAGCTTGTTGACTACAACGTTCTTTGATAATCTTCCCAACGCCAGAAGCAGCCCGAACAGCAATCCGAATATGACCGCCACGATCGTTAATTCCATTGTAATTCCCGTTCCTTTGAGGAGTCTGGGAATAAAAGATATTATTTGCGATAGTATTTGTGACATCTGTAATAATGCCCCCGTTCAAGATTTCGCCCTGTAGACATAAGTTGGCTGCAAAACTATTTATACAGCCTTGCAGCCAATCTGTCAATCAAAAATCATTCCAAGTTCTTTGTCATATCTTCTCCGAACCACTTTTCGGATATTTTTGCAAGCGTACCGTCAGCCATTATTTCTCCAATGATCTTGTCGACCTTGTCTGCTTCGGCCTGATTTGCCTTTGTAAAGCCTATCCCGATAGGTTCGTTCGGGAGAGTGGTGGTAACTGTCTTGAAGCTTGTTTTGTCGTTAGCCACGAAGTATTTGCCGATTACCAGATCGCATACTACCGCGTCAACCCTGCCAATTTTCAATTCATTGAGCGCCTCGGTCATTGCCTCATATTTCTTGAAGTCCTTGAAAGGCGTTGTTTTCTGGAATTCAGTGCAGGCTTCCTCGGAAGTAGTACCCATCTGGACTGCTACGACCTTGCCGCCGAGAGACGTCTCATCCTTGACGTCGGTGTTGTCCGCTCTGACAATAATCGTCTGGCTGTTTGCCACATAAGGTCTTGTATAAGCTATAGTCTTCTTTCTTTCATCGGTTATACTAAGTGACGAGATTATGCAGTCGTACTTGTTCGAGTTCAAACCGGTGAAAATAGCGGACCATGCTGTCGGCACGAATTCGATTTCCTTATTCATGCGTTTTGCGATTTCCTGAGCAAGTTCGATATCAAAACCGGCGTTTTTACCTGCCTCATCCTTGTATTCCATCGGCGGATAAGTGTCGTCGATTCCTACCCGGAACTTGTTCGATGTATTGCTCTGCCCGCATCCTGTGAATACGACGGACATCAGGATTGCGATAACCAGGACTATCAACAGTGATTTCTTTACGTACATTATCAACCCTCCCTTAGATATTCGACCCTCTTGTTCATACAAATAGTATTTTAATATTATCGCAAAAATTATCGGTTTACAATAAAAAATCGAAAAACATTCAAAAAAATGAATAATTATTAATCGAATACTAAAAAGGGACACAGCCCTTATGGCCATATCCCTTCACTATGCTTCGTCGCTTAATGAATGTCCCTATTATAGCACTGTCTCATCATGAATTCAACTTTTTAAATATTTCATCCTTTATCCTGCTTCTGAGGTGGATAGTATTGCTGCCCTCGTTTATAAGCGCCTGCCTGATATACTCTATTTCCGCTTCCGACAGGTTGACGAGCTTCCCCTTGTAATCGGCCCGGATTTTTCCGAAAATTTCGCCTATGGCGCTTTTTGCCGCATCTGCGCTGCCGAAATAATAAACTTCCTGCGATTCATCAAGGATAGCGCCATGGTCGGTATATGCTGCAACCACCAGCGAAGGCCTCAGGCCGGTGAGTTTTGCTATATCGTCCGCCCTGTACGAGCCTGAATAATCGATATAATAGTTGTCCGCGCGCCTGCCTGATTTTCTTACTACGAAACCTGATTCATTAACCATAGTCACTGCCCCTTCCCAACGCTTTTTTGTACTGTCATGCCTGGGACAAGGTCCCTGTCCCTCTTCCCACCCTATACTACCGAGTTTTTACCAACAACGAACGGATAATCCGATTCGCCCTTGAGATATTTACCCTTAGTCATTATAACATTTTTATCCAATATTGCATACTCGATAGTCGATGCCTCTTCTATGACCGCGCCCTGCATTACGATACTGTTTTTAACGACCGCGCCTCTGGCTATGGTCACGCCCCTGAACAATACGCTGTTTTCGACCGTCCCTTCAATAAAGCAGCCGTCCGCCACTATGCAGTTATGCACGTTGGCTTCGGCATTGTATTTGGCGGGAGCCTCATCCTTGACCTTGGTATATACCTTGCCGTTTTTGAGGAACAGCTCTTCCCTGATTTCCGGGTTCAGCATATCCATACTGCATTTGTAGTAGGCCTGAATGGAGCTGATATTGCGCCAGTAGCCCTTGAACTCATACCCGTATATGCCGAGTTTGTCAAGTTTCTTGATGAATATGTCCTTCACCAGGTCGTAATCACCGTGTGCTATGCATTCCTCCAGAAGCGATATCAGCAGTGTCCTACGGATCAGGTACACCCCGATCGAACCGAGATCGGATTGCGGGTGCAGCGGTTTCTCCTGCAGATCGGTTACCCTGTTGTTTTCATCGAGCTTAAGTATCCCAAGCCTTGAAAGCTCGTCGGAACTATAGTCGTGCATCCTTCTGTAAGCCATCGTGATATCGGCGTTTGTAGAAATATGATAATCCAGCATCTCATCGAACTGCATTTTGAATATGCCGTTCCCCTGGGAAATGATCACATAGTCCTCGTTGCTTCGTTTCAAAAACGAAAGGTTATTGTACATTGCATCAGCGCTGCCCTTGTACCAGCCGTTTTCATTCTCCGAAAGCGACGGCGGAAACAGGAACAGTCCGTCGTATCTCCTGTCGAGGTCCCATTCCTTTCCCGAGCCGAGATGGTCCATGAGCGAACGGAAGCTATACTGCGTCAGTACCCCAACGTTCTTTATACCCGAGTTCACCATATTGGATAATATGAAATCGATAGCTCTGTATTTACCGCCGACCGGGATCGCGGATACCGACCTTATATACGACAGCTCTTTCAATTCGGGCTTTTTCCAGCCGGAAAGTATCAAACCCATCGCATTAGTCATTCACAAACACCTCCATTGTATATACTGGAGCCGGAAGGTATCTCGCAGGAGCAAAAATCTTCGCGCCGGGCATGAATATCGATCATGACGTTCCTGCCTATGACAGCCCCGTCGGGTATGTCGGCGCCTTCGCCGACAACCGTTATTCCGGAATTATATATCCCGGGTTTATCTTCGTTCGGTACATTATCGCCCTGTCCAATAATTACATTACTCCCCACGGCGACGTCTTCGCCGATGATACAGCGGTCAACCCTGCAGTTATCATTTATATGCGAATTTGACATGACTATGGAATTATCGATGACAGTATCCTTACCTACATAAACGCCGGGGAAAAGAACGGAATTTCTGACCTGTCCATATATCATGCAGCCCTCGGCAATGATCGACATAGTTATGCTGCCGGACGGAGCGACATAGTGCGGTGGTTTAACGGGATTCAGCGTATATATTTTCCACTGCTGATCGTAGAGGTTGAACTCCGGGACCCTGCTGACAAGGTCCATATTGGACTCCCAGAAAGCCTGTATCGTCCCGACATCCTTCCAGTAGCCGACGAATTTGTATGCCCAGAGGCTCCTGCTCTCAGCCAGCATTGTCGGGATTATATCCTTTCCGAAATCATGCTCCGAATTCTCCAGCTGTTCATCGCGCAGCAGGTAATCCCTGAGGACATCCCACGTGAAAATATAGACGCCCATTGAAGCAAGAGTGCTTTTGGGATTTTGGGGTTTTTCTTCGAATTCGTATATCCTGCCGCTTTGGTCCGTATTCATGATGCCATATCTGGAGGCTTCGTCGTATGGAACGTCAATAACCGAAATAGTCGCTTCCGCATTGTTTTTGATATGGAACGCCAGCATCTCGGAATAATTCATCTTGTAAATGTGATCTCCCGACAGGATAATAACGTATTTGGGCGCCATTTTATCAACGTAATCGATGTTCTGTCCGATCGCGTTGGCCGTGCCTTTATACCATTCACCGCTGCTTTCCTTCATGAATGGCGATAATATTGTCACTCCGCCGTTCATCCTGTCCATATCCCAAGGCTTGCCGATGCCGATATGGTTGTTGAGCTTCAGAGGCTGGTACTGTGTCAGCACGCCCACTGTGTCGATGCCGGAATTGATGCAATTGCTAAGCGAGAAATCTATGATCCTGTATTTACCTCCGAACAACACCGCCGGCTTCGCCGCCTTCTTCGTCAGTACTCCCAGTCTGCTTCCCTGTCCTCCGGCGAGCAATAAAGCAATGATCTCTTTTTTGAACACTGCCGAACCCTCCCTTTGTATGTTTTAATTGTAATTCGCGCCTGTCGGCGCTAAACATACGTCTTTGTATGTTTTAATTGTAATTCGCGCCTGTCGGCGCTAAACATGCGACTTATATGTTTTTAATTATAACTCACGCCTGTCGGCGCTAAAATCCCCCCGTCTCCGTCTACAATTTTTATGATACATTTGTATTTATTATGTGTTTTTTTTAATACCTGCTTAGCTTTTCCACCAAAGCACCGGTTCAAAACTGAAAACCGATCTTCGACGAAGTGTTGTTTTCATAGTCTATATCGGAATATCAAGCCTTTCGATACACTTTGAAATATTTTAGTTCTTTACTTTACAATACATTCCTTATGTTAATTTTGCATTATTAATCTGAATTTGCTTCATCCTTTGAGGGCAGACCCTGATGCATATGCCGCATACGGAACCGCGCCCTATATGCTTGAAATTGCTGTTCATATACTCCGAGCAGGCCTTGGCGTCGACCAGAGTATCGCGGGGAGCGCCCGGCTTCCACTCATTGCCGGTCAGAGCCATCGCGGGACAGGCGTCCACACACCTGTTACAGGCCTGACACCTGCTTTCTGTGACTGTATTGACGCATGGTATTTCTGCGTCGGTCAAAACAGTACCCAATCTGACCCTCGGTCCGAATGCCTTGTGGATGAACAGCCCGTTCCTGCCTATCCAACCCATGCCCGACAGTACTGCGCCCGTTTTGTGTGGGAAAACGCCGCTGTAAGGCTCGGCGGCTCCCGGGTCGCTTTGGGAGGCGCCTATGGTATAGGCGCTATAGCCGTTCTCCTGAAGGCATAGCAAGGCTCTCAGCGCGATCTGATCGATCAATGCGTTGACCGAACGGTAATGGTTGAAGTATGTTATAGTCGGTTTATCGTCGATTTCGTCAATAATGGCGTCTGAAAGCCTGATCCCGAAGGTAACGGCATAAGGAAATTTTTTCAGGTGCTCGGGCAATTTTTCACATACGTTTGAAAAACCTGCAAACGAGGCCCCCATGTCCAATATGATTTGTTCGAGCTTATTTCTCAAATATAGTAGCTGATCATTTCCCGGCATTCAAATATCCCCTCTCTGCAATAATGATAACACAGCCGGGCTATCTTATGCTATAATTGGTACATATGTCTCCGGAAACTTATATGCATCAAGCCGCCGGAGATGCAAAAGATTTTGGAGGTTCGGATGAATTCTCTGGGCAGCAGCAAGGAGATAGTTCAAAACAAGCTGATAATCATGTATATACTGAAAAAGCTGGACATACCGTCCGGAAACAGCCATATCACGCGGCTTGTACTGGAGACGCGTCTCATGAACTATTTCATGTTTCAGCAGTGCTTCAACGAATTGTCGGAGAGCGGTCTGGTAGGAACAGCCGGAGAAGCGGCCTCAAAGGCGTATGTTTTAACGGACGCCGGCAGCAAGGCTCTGCAGTACTTTTTGAACCTCATACCCGAAGGAATAAAAAAGCAGCTTGATAACCAGACGTCGACCATACGGAAGGACATCAGGGAGGAGTCACTCATTACCGCAGATTTTATACCTGAGGGAGAAAACCAGTTTACTGTCATATGCAAGATCGGGGAGGTAAATTTTCCGCTGATAGAACTCAGGACCGCAGTAGGCACAAAGAAAGACGCGCGAAGTATCTGCGACAACTGGAAAAATAATTCCTCGGAAATATATGCAGAGATAATTGAATCGCTTACAAAGATGAGAGGTAAAGACTAGACAATCCGCTTTAATATAGCTTCCGATATTCTATTGGCGTAATCTTCAACATTTTTTTGGACTTCAACCTTTTCAAAATCAGCAGGAGAGCCAATATATCCCTGTGCCGAGAGCTCTTTTATATGTCCCCCGAACAGCCATGCTTCAGTGCTCCCATCATTAAGGGTAACCGGTGGTAAGGTCCTTGCTGTATCAACGTCCGCAAGATCGGGGTAGAATTTGTTTATCAAAGCTGTTTCAATATCCCCGCCGTGCACATCAGGGGCTTTTGCACCGCTTACTTTTATTGTCTGCGCTTTTACCGGGCATAGCCAGGGGTCGTCCGGACTCAGTCCGAAGTGGGAAAACCTCCGCTCGTCAAAAGCATAACAGGCATTAAGGTTCAAGCTCCCGTGAGCTTCCTTGAAGGCTTCTATTATAGCAAGGTTATGTTCGATATCCCCATGAGCGTTAACACCAAAAACATTTTTGAACCCGAACTCGGATAATGATAAGAGAATATCTGAAAGCAACGCTTTTGCCGTCTCTTTCCGAATGTGAAAGGAGCCTATGAAACCGGCTGTCGACTGGCAAACGCCCCAATAAAACGGAGGGGCAATTACGGCGGAATAACCGGCTGCTTCAAGCTTCCTGACGATAGCAAGGCAATAGATATGGGCAGTTAAGATGTCTGTCCCCAAACACAGCTGCGGCCCATGCTCCTCGATAACTCCCATCGGCAGCAGAACAAGCGCATTTGTGCAGACACATTTTTCCACCTCGGTCCAATTCATATCTGCCATTGTATCTTTAAAAATATCATAAGTCATCGGAATAACTTCCTCATGCCTATATTAGCCGGGAAAAGACGGATACACCCCTTTTGGGGACTTCTCTCCCCTTATATAATATTCAGGTTTAAGCTGATGTCCTTGTTCTTCTCAGACTCCTTGTACAATACGAACCTGTTGCCGATGACCTGTACAACGTCGGCGCCGGTCCTTTCAGCGATCTCCCCGCTTATTTCACGAGCGTCGGCTTCCGCATTTCTCAAGACCGTCGCCTTTATCAGTTCCCTGGCTTCGAGCGCATCATTGAACTGCTTTACCAGGTTGTCTCCTATTCCGCCCTTGCCCACCTGGAAAATAGGATCCATGGTGTTTGCCAGACCCCTCAGATAACTTCTCTGTTTGCTTGTCAGCATAATATTTTCATCCTTACCTTTTCATATTTCCTATCCGCCTGCAGCCGCAGCTTGGCACCGCGTCAACAGCCTTACCTTATATACTCGAACTCTATATCGTAGATCTTGACCGTGTCGCCTTCGTTTATTCCAAGCTTCTCCAGCGCGTCTATGACGCCCTTGTTTTTGAGTGATCGCTGAAAATACTGAATGGACTCATATATCTTGAAGTTGGTGGACCCTACGACTTTTCGCACCCAACTGCCCTCGATTATATAAACGTTCCCTTCCCTGCGCACCGTGAACGGTTCTTCCTCCTCGGCGGCATATACGACCTCTCCGCTTTCTTCGGTCAGCGGGACCGCTTCAGGCAGCTCGCGAAGCCGTTCGGCTATGTAGAACATCAGCTCCCTGACGCCTTTGTTCGTTGCCGCAGAAATTGGAAATACCTTGTAGCCTTTTTCCTCTATCGCCTTGGTGAAGCCTTCAAGGTTATCTCTGCCGTCGGGCAGATCGACCTTGTTTGCCGCGACCACCTGCGGCCTCTCGGCAAGCTTCGGGTTGTACTGCTTCAGCTCCGTATTGATCGTATCGAAATCGTTCAAAGGGTCCCTGCCGTCGACTCCGGCAACATCTACTACATGCAGTAGCAGTCTGGTCCTCTCGACATGCCTCAGAAATTCATAGCCAAGCCCGACGCCCTCGTGAGCGCCCTCGATAAGGCCCGGTATGTCGGCAAGCACAAAGCTGCCGCCTCCGTCGATGCCGACTACGCCGAGGTTCGGCTCCAGCGTTGTAAACGGGTAATCCGCAATTTTGGGAGTCGCCGCCGAAACCATGGATAGTATCGTGGACTTGCCCGCGTTCGGGAATCCGACAAGGCCCACGTCAGCGATAGTCTTCAATTCCAGTTCAACGCGGTATTCCTCGCCCTGATCCCCGGCACGCGCAAAGCTCGGCACCTGTCTTGTAGAGGTTGCAAAATGCTGATTTCCCGCGCCGCCCTTGCCGCCCTTGGCAATGACGATCTTTTGCCCGGGTTTAGTCATATCCGCAAGTATCCGCCCTGTCTCCTCGTCTTTTACAAGCGTTCCCGGCGGAACCTTGATAACGAGGTCGCCGCCGCCTTTGCCTGAACAGTTCGATGGGCCACCCGGTTCGCCGTTATCCGCGAAATACTTTTTCCTGTATTTGAAATCTATCAAAGTCCTCAGTCCTTCATCGACTAAAAGGATAACGTCTCCGCCTTTGCCGCCGTCGCCGCCGTCAGGTCCGCCTGCGGCGATATACTTCTCCCTGTGGAAGGATACCTTCCCATCGCCGCCGTCACCGGCTTTTATATGTATTTTGGCACGGTCTATGAACAT
Source organism: Bacillota bacterium (assembly GCA_023412915.1). Lineage (GTDB taxonomy): Bacteria > Bacillota > Clostridia > Acetivibrionales > DTU013 > JAEYOM01. The sequence continues at coordinate 95,564 of JAEZRE010000005.1, read as the reverse complement.
AATCTGCTTCCTTTTCCTTTCAGAGAAAAAAATCCCGGCTTATTCGCCGGGACTTATTTTTTACTTATTGGTTTGCAACTATACTGACCTGCTTTTTGTCCTTGCCCAGTCTCGCGAACTTGACCTTGCCTTCAGCCAGGGCAAAAAGGGTGTCATCCTTTCCGATTCCTACGTTTTCGCCAGGATGGATCTTTGTGCCTCTCTGTCTTACGAGAATATTGCCGGCCAGTACAAACTGTCCGTCAGCTCTCTTTACACCGAGTCTCTGAGCCGCACTGTCACGGCCGTTTCTGGAGCTGCCGACTCCCTTTTTGTGAGCGAACAGCTGGAGATTGATTTTAATCATCGGATTACACCTCCTCTTCAACTACCAAAACATATTTACCGTATGAGAGCTCTATCTGTTTGAAACCTACCACCGTCGTTTTCATGATGATCTCTGCGGTTGATTCCTGCAGCTCGGTCATCTGCCGCGGCAGCTTTATCGTCATATGCCCGTCGTTTTCGCTGTAGCAGCGCCTTAGCCCCGCCAGTTCATCGAGTGCGCCGGCTGCGGTATAAGCCGTGACCGACACTGCCGAACATATGATATCCTGCCCTTCCTCAGCATAACCTGAGTGGCCGTTTATTTCAAAGCCCGTGATAGAACCCTTCGTGTCCTTCTTTATTACTACCTTGATCATTACGCGTTGATCTTATCGATCTGTACTTTGGTGTATGGCTGCCTGTGTCCGGTTTTGTTTCTGTAGCCCTTCTTCGCCTTATACTTGAATACGATAACTTTCTTTTCCTTACCCTGACCGAGCACTTTAGCAGATACTGATGCGTTTGCTACGGTCGGTTTTCCGAAAGTAACATTTCCTGCATCCGAAATTGCAAGTACATTGTCAAAGGTAACTACAGCGCCAGCCTCGACTTCGAGCTTCTCTACGAAAACTACGTCGCCTTCCTGGACCTTATACTGTTTGCCACCTGTTTCAATTACAGCGTACATGGTTAATACCTCCTGCTCACAGACTCGCCGACTTAAGGCAGCGCCGAAACATTTCTTCGAAGTGTTTTGTCGCATTTTGGGGCCAGGGCCGAGCGGTTACCGAAATATTCTAACACACGAGTGTTTTAATGTCAACCTGGTTGATCTTTATTTCATCATATCTCAATTTGTCCGAGCCCTTGAATAATACCTTTTTATTATAAGTCTCCTGCAGCCTTGAAAAATATCCATTGATATCGCTTTTCAGCACATGCTCCACTGACGGGTGAAGCTCAACCTGCAGCAAATCCGCCGTCGTCTGACCCATATACCTGGCTATTTCCTTTGCCGCGTTCCGCGCAATGCCCTCCGGCGACAACGCCTTGCCGGAACCGTCGCAATACGGGCAATCCACGTTCAGGACTGTCGACAGCTCCTGTTTGACCTTCTTCCTGGTCATTTCAATAAGGCCGAGACCTGTCATTCCCACGACGGCAGTCTTCGTCCTGTCCTTCTTCAGCGCCTGTTTCAGCATGTCGAGTACCGCCTGTTGGTGATCGTGTTCGTGCATGTCGATAAAGTCTATTATAATTATGCCGCCGATGTCACGAAGCCGTATCTGCTTGGCTATTTCGGAAGCCGCCTCGAGATTGGTTTTCAGTACGGTATCCTCAAGGCTGCTGCCCCCGACATATTTGCCGGTATTGACGTCTATTACCGTCAGCGCTTCGGTCTTGTCTATGACTATGTACCCTCCGCATTTCAGCCATACCTTGCGCGACAATGCCTTGGCGAGCTTGGTTTCCAGCTGGTAGTATTCGAACATGTCATAGTCCTTGCCATAGTATTCCACCCTGTATTTCAAAGCCGGAGAGATCATATCCACAAGCTCGAGCACTTTATTGTACTGTTCCCTGTCGTTTATAACGAACTTATCGATATCCTTGGTGAACATATCGCGCACCGCCCTGTGTACAAGGCTCAGATCCTTGTGCATGCAGCGCGGCACAGGTCCGCTTCTCTCCTTCTTTTTGATATTATCCCACAGCTTCAGGAGGAAATTCAGATCCTCGATAAAGGCCTGTTCTTCCACGCCTTCGGAGGCAGTCCGTACGATAAGCCCCATTCCCTTGGGTTTCAGGTTCTCGGCAATTTTTTTAAGCTTGTTCCTCTCGGCCTCATTCTCTATCCGCCGCGAAACGCCCGTATAATCGGCGTCCGGCAGCAAAACAAGATGCCTGCCGGGCAGCGTGATGTTCGTGGTGACCCTGGGACCCTTCGAGCCTATAGGTTCCTTGATCACCTGCACCGTAAGCTCCTGGCCGGCAGTCAGCAGATCTGCGATATTGCAGCCTTTTATATCCTGCTCTGCTTCATCGTCGTCGTCCATATAATCTTTTTTTGCCATAATATCACCGACATAAAGAAAAGCGTTCTTCTCGTAGCCTATGTCGATAAAAGCGGCCTGCATCCCGGGCAGCACACTGCTGACCTTGCCCCTGTATATACCGCCGACCATCCTTGCCGCACCGGGCCTTTCGATACTGATCTCGGCCAGTTCCCCATCCTCCAGGAGCGCAACACGATTCTCGCACACACCGATGTCTGCAATCAATTCATTACTCAATATAACACCACCAAATATTAATAGCTGCAAAAAACCATTCGATGTACCACAAGCTTTGCAGCATTTTATCAATGTCTTTTTACCATTGTATTGATTTACGCGAGTATGGCGGGGTCCAGCGGATCCGTCATCTTCCCGTTGAGTCCGGCATATAACGCGCTGCGGTGAACCCTGCTCGCCGCAACAGGTATCCCCGTCTGTTCAGAAAGAGCCTTGATGAACAGGTCGGGTCTCAGGTTCGCAGAATTGCCCGCCCTGAACCTGGCCCTCAGGATAAATGCGGTCTTGAAATCCTCATAGCCGGAGCGCATTTCCTGCATGGCTTCAAGCTCAGCCGATATGATCAAGGGCCTTATATCCGTTTCCTTGAAGGTATTTCTGCCATCCTTGCCCTTGCTTTCCTTGACCACCGGGATAATATCCTGTTTCAGCATGCTGTCGAAGCTTCGTATGGCTTCTTCAGGCGCCAGTTCTTCTCTCGCAAACAATTCCATTATGTAGTCGGCCCCCTCTATCGAGGCCATGACATTAGACTTCGTTTTCTTTATTCCTGCCGCCGTCACACGGATCGCTGCAGGTAAAGCTTCATTGAGCTTTTGTACGAATATTACCGGCTCCACCTCTGAAACAAGCTCGAAATCGGCATATTCCCCGCCGCCGGTCATTCCTACCGAAAGCGGCATCCCGAACACCATCTGCGGGTGCGGGTTGAAGCCCTGTGAATATGCCATAGGCAGGCCGGATCTGCGGATTGCTCGTTCAAACACCTTCATCAGGTCGAGGTGCGATATGAATTTAACCTCTTCTCCGCGAGAAAATCTTATACGTATGCTATTCATCGCTTGCCTCCCCCGACTTTCCGGCATCCCCGGCTTCAGGGCTGCCGTTCGCCTTATCTGCGCCGGCCTCCCCGCACTTGTCCCCGGAATAGTCGATGCAAATGCCCCGCTCGAAGGAGGCAGCTCCGCAGCCCGAGCAGGACTTCATGCAATTGGGCGTCACTTCGGCTCTTTCGGCCTTTTGATTTTCACGCTGCAGGAATTTCTTTGAAACCCCCACGTCTATATGATCCCACGGGAACACCTCGTCGAAGCTCCTCTTCCTGTTTGCATAAAAAGCAGGGTCGAGTCCGCAGTCCTCAAATGCCTTCATCCAGGCGTCAAATTTCAGATGTTCGCCCCAGCTGTCGAATTTACAGCCAAGTTCCCACGCGCGCAGCAGCAATTTGCCCGTTCGCCTGTCGCCCCTTGCAAAAACCGCCTCGAGCAGGCTGAGCTGCGACTCGTGCCAGTTGTAACGCAAGTGCCTGTCTTTTATCCTGCCCTTAAGGAATCTCTGTTTTCCATTAAGAGCTTCCATGGTGTCCTGCGGTTCCCACTGGAACGGTGTGAAGGGCTTCGGCACGAACGACGACGTGCTGATAGTCACCTCAAGGCCTCTGGCTCTCTGTTCCTTCGGCGTCCTGAAATACTCGTCCACGACCTTCAAACCAAGGTCGGCTATGCCTTCAACATCCTCCATCGTCTCGAAAGGCAGGCCTATCATGAAATACAGCTTTACGCCGTTCCATCCGCCGCCAAACGCCATTCCGACCGAATTCAGCAAATCCTCCTCTGTAACACCCTTGTTTATCACGTCCCTGAGGCGCTGCGTCCCAGCCTCTGGAGCGAAGGTCAGTCCGCTTTTCCTGACTTTCTGTGCTTTTTCCATAAGATCCAGCGAAAATGAATCGATACGGAGAGAAGGAAGCGCCAGGTTGACCTTCTTGGGCTCCATTGCTTCGATCAACCCTGTGGTCAGATCATGAAGCCCCGAGTAATCGCTCGTGCTGAGCGAGGTCAGCGAGATCTCCTCGTAACCGGTGCTTTGCTGCAGCTTGTCTGCAAGCTCCAGCAGTTTTTCAGGCGTACGTTCGCGCACAGGCCTGTAAATGAAACCCGCCTGGCAGAACCTGCAGCCCCTGGTGCAGCCTCGGAACAGTTCGAGCATTATCCTGTCGTGCACTATATTGAGATATGGAACGATCATTTTTTCAGGGAAATATGTGCGGTCCAGATCCTTGATTATTCTCTTTCTGATCCTCTCGGGATACCCCGGCTTCACCGGCTGGACCTTCTGTACGGTTCCGTCCTCATTGTAGGCGACGTCGTAAAAACCCGGCACATATATTCCTTCGATATTTACTATTCTATTCAGAAAATCCTCGCGCGACACACTTTCGCGTTTCCACTGCGCATAGGTATCCATTACTTCATTGACGATCTCTTCTCCCTCGCCCATCATGAAGAAGTCCACGAAATCGGCGAGCGGCTCGGGGTTGTATGCGCACGGTCCGCCCGCGCACACGAAGGGCTGGCCTTCCTTCCTCTCTTCACGCAGCAGCGGTATACCGGCAAGATCCAGCATGTTCAGTATATTCGTGTAACTCATTTCATACTGCAGCGTGAAACCGACAAAGTCGAATTCACCCACAGGATCCCGCGATTCCAGGGTAAAGAGCGGAATGTGATCCTCCCGCATCCTTGCCTCCATATCGGTCCACGGCGCGAAAACCCTTTCGCAGTATGTATCGTTTCGCTCGTTCAGCAGATTGTATAATATTCGCATTCCCAGATGCGACATTCCTATCTCGTATGTGTCCGGGAAACAAAAAGCAAACCGTATATCCACCGCGGACGTATCCTTTTTTATGCTGTTCAGCTCGCCGCCCGTATACCTTGCAGGTTTCTCTACGCTCTGCAGTATATCGTCCCTTATAATTACAGGCACAAGTATCCTCCTTTGGATGTTTTAACTTAAATTCACGCCTCATCGGCGCTAAACATCCTCCAACACTTCCGACTTTTTATAACGCATCGATTCATAGAAAATTCTTCGGTTACAGAAAAATTTTCTTACCCGGGATGCATGGGCGAGCGGATGACAAAGTCATCGACCAGCCGACTAGCGTTTCAATAAGGCGGGATATACAAGACATCCGCCGCTTTATTATCTTACAATAATATAACCAAATGTACAATATTTAACAAGCTTCGCACAGGAAGCCCTGCTGCCTGAACCCGGCCGTCCGGTCAATTCCCGGAACCCGCGCTCTATCCGGCGAGGCCGCCGGAGATCCCCTTCCGGGTATCCCCAGGCTTTTTGATTTCACTGCGCCATTTAACAAAGTACATTCCTGTGGCAACAAGCCTGAAGACGCCGTTCAAGCCCATGGCTATATAAATATTAGTCCGGTTGTACATAAAGACGCCTATGAACGGGGCAATAAATCCCGTTATATTTGTAATGGTATTGAAGGCGGATATGTAGACCGTTTTCTTCTCGCTGGGAAGGGTCTCCAAAAGATTGCAGAAAAGCGACAGGTTGAAGCCCGCTGAAGCAAAACCCGCGCAGAGGCTCATCAGTATGATCCCGATAAAATTCAGCGACGCGGCATAAGCCAGAGAGTTCAGCGAAAGCCCCAGCGCACCAAGTATCAGTATAAAGCTGCTGCCTTTCCTATCCATCCATTTATTCCATAAGGAATACGACAGAAACATCGTCAAACCGGACGCTACGTTGGTAAGACCCAGCTGGAACTCATTCAACCTGGCATAATCGGTATTGTATATGAAGAACAGGGGCCATGCCATCTGCCAGGTAAAGTGGAAGGCAAAACCGCAAATACCGAAGATTACGAACCTCCTATTTCTGAAAATTCCTTTGAGGTCTTCCTTGGTTATCCTGTGGGAGAGTTTGTCAACCGGAATATCACCAGCCGACTCCGTCCGCCCCTTTACCTTCGAGAAAAAGAACAGCTGCAGCAGGGTAAACGCAAAACAGACCGCGTAGAATATCTGGTACAGCAGGAGCCTTTCCGCATCCGATTTCGGCACGACCGTCAGAAGCAGTCCCGTCACAAGCACGGTAAGAAGGCCGAAAAGAGAGCTGTATTTGCTCCTCAGAGTATAAATCCTGCTGGCGTAGGAGCCGTTGAAATTATCTGCGAAATATGACTGCCAGGTCGTCAGGTACAACGAGCCCGGAAAATTCATCAGACCGATCAGAGCCACATATACGAGCACCTTGATCTGATGCGGTATTAAAGGCACGAACGCCACCGCGGCGTAAAAAATGCTCAAAACGGCCAGCAAAACGAGGACTGTCTGCTTTTTCCGGTTGATTCTCTCGATAATTATACCGAAGGGGATCAGCACGAAAATCGCGACCAACGGTGGTATGGCATTCAGCAGCGCGGTATGAAAGTCATTTCCGCCCATCCTTTTCTCGAACATCTGGACGAACGGGTTATAAAGGTTTATAACCATCGTATAAACGATGCCCTCGAGGATGAGAAACACCGCAGTATCTTTGTTCCTGAAAAGTCTCATCTGTAAATGCGCCCCGATCTTTTGCGGTTAAAATAATATTATACCATACATGCGCCCTGGTTTTTAGATTAGAATATTTTGCTTACATTTTTTATTATGATCGATATAGTGCCGTCGGGATTCGTTAAGAATTCGATTCGCTCGCTGTCGCTGTAGCATTCCACAGGGATATTTATTTCAATTCCCGTGTCGGTCTTCAGCGTCTGTTTCCTGTAATTCTTTTCAACCATTTTTTCGCTCGGGCTCAGGCAGGTATCTTTCAATCCTGCCTCTTCCATGCTTTTAAGGTAGGATCTTTGCATATCGGGGCTGTTTTTGAACACGCTGGCCGCTACCTCTTCGATGTCGATAGCGCTGTTATTTTCAAAGCTTTCCGAGACCGCCTTTCTTATTTCGAGTTCCTTTTTGAAGTCGTCTCCGAAATACTCCTCCTTGAATTGACTTGTAGCTTTATTAAATATCTTAATTTTTTCGCGGTTTGATATATCCCCGGAGCACTGCAGGAACAGCTCTGAAAAATAATTGAGCTTCTCTCCGTTGATATCGTACTTCTTTTCAATTAGGCGGATACTCATATCATTCAGATTGATCAGAGCGCATTCCTCCAGCTTCTGGGTGTCGCCCGGAAGCGTGGTCTGCTGCCGGATCAGCTTATTCTGCTGCCCTTCGTCCATATTTACGATAAAGTGAATATAGGTGTTTCTGAAATTCATTTTCAGTATTCCGACATGGGGCACGCCGTCCATTTCGAATTGCACGCATACGAGATCCGCGGGCGATATGTCCACGTTGCGCAGCATGATATCGTAAAGGATGCAGGCGAACTCTCCGGTCAGTCCGCAAAATTGGTCGGGATGATCAGCGAGAGAACAGCATATCCGTCCGACCGCGCTGTCACTTAGAAACATTGCATTTTTCGCATTGTCCGCCTGAATCACACGCTGTATATGGCGGGCAGTATAGTCGCATACGTCCGCCTCGAGCGGATGCTCTTCCGTAGATATGACCGGCATCTGTATGCTTGTATCCAGTATGTGCACGATAAGCTTGTTTATGACTATCCTGCATTCTTCCATTGTTGTCATTCCCCTTTGTGTTCAGTATTAGTCGGACATTTGTTCCCCCATGCAGGAAACTATGCTCCCAGTTCTCTCTTCACCATGCCATCCAGCACTTCGGCCGCCTTGAGAATTACTTTCCTGCATTTGAGTTCACTTGTAGCATGGTTTTCCTTCAAAGGTATACAATCGATCGCTCCCATCTCTTTCGAATAAGCATCAAACAATTCCTTTGTCAGTTCCTTGATTCTTGAACTCTCATGAGCTCTATCCTCAACAAATAAGCAGCCTAAAACCATCACAGCGCCAGTTAAAGCGCCGCACTTGTCGCCTATCGCCATGCCTCCCCCGAAGCCGGCCGCAACTTTCAGCGCTTCCTTGTTCAGTCCCATCCTGTAGGCTATATTTGCTCCCTGAAGAATCTTTTCGGCACAGTTCAAATCTTCATTTTCGCCGAATCCCTGCTCGATCATTTCTTTCAGCATAATGATCCCCCAATCCCGCTCTTAACAATTTGCATATTGTTATTTGTGTTTTATAACTGTATACCATATTATAATCTAGCATGTAAAGCGGGCATAGAAAAGCAGGAATGACGAAATGTACATTCCCGCTTATGGCCGGCAGGCCATTATGCAGATTGCCCGGTTACACCGGGCTTTTTTTACTTCGGCAGGGATTTTCAAGCTGTTGCTTTATGGTCTGCTTGGGAAAGAGGCTTGACCGGTCCGCCTCTTTTATGCACCCTGTCCAACACGGGCTTTTCAATGAATTTGAACGATAATGCCGCTATCACGTAGGATACAGCGATGGCTCCAAGTGAAATCAGAGCCCATGACAGAAGATTCGTAACCTGAAAGTTTTGATAGTTTTTGAAAATCACGCTTCCCGTAATATATAGAACGAGGTAATGCCATATATACAGTCCGAAGGAAATCTTTGCGGTAAATCTGAAGAAACGGTTGTCCAATATCCTGCCGACTATTTTCGAATGCGGCGCTGTTGCAAGGACTGCGCCAACGAGCATTGCGTATAGCGGGAAAAAATATGGCTGGTTCTGGAAGCCCAAGGTGAATTCAGGCGCGTACTTCATGGTCCAAAGGAGGACGAACGAAAGCGCCAGACTCATACTGCCGATTATGTCAAACCCGCCCTTTCTCCTGAAGCTCTCAGCCGCCTCCGGGCTTTTGAACAACCTTGCCGCAATACCGGAAGCAATTATCCCAATGGTAAAGTGCCCGAAAAATCCTATGGGATTGTAATTCGGCATCCAGTATTTCGCTCCGCCGATAATCCCGTACTGCCAGCCCCTTTGAATTCCGTCAGGCGTGAAGAACGTATGTATCAGGCTGTTCAAAAATGCGATAAATGCCGCCACAGCCAGCCAGAAAACCAACGCCTTCGAAAAGGTTCTCCTGCCCTTGAACAGTCGGAACATAACATACATGAATAAAGGCATCAGGAAGTAGCAGAAAACTTCAAAGCTGACCGACCAGAAGGGACCGTTGATTTCGTTTGGGAAAAAAGTAACGTAATTGAAGCCCGCCGTAAAAGTCAAACCGGATAAAGCCCTGATCCAGAAAGCTTTCGATGGGATGCCGAATATCAAGATTATTAGGCTGCACACCACAAAGGATACATAATAACCAGGCATTATCCTTGCCGCACGCCTGAGCGCATACTGCTTGATATCGGGGAACTGCCCGTTATTGAAGAACTGTTTCCAGAAGGGATAAGACAGGAGAAAACCGCTCAATACGAAAAATACACTTACTCCCGTATTACCCATCAAAAAAAATCCGACGATCTCCCTGACTACGGGCGGCTGAGACTGCGCTGCGACTTTCTGGGAAATATGATGCAGGATCACTGCAAGGCACGCAAGCGCACGTATGCCATCGGCGCCGCTCAGCGTAGCGTTTGTTTTTTGCTCTGCCATCGAGAGTACCTTCCGATCCGAATTTATTTACATGTAATCGATTATGTGAAATTATAGCATACTATGTAGTTTACGGCAATAAAGAAGACCCCATATAGCAAACGATCATGCACGCCAACAATTTTTGCTATTCATTTAGGCGAATGTTGCCGTTATCAAAAGCTCTGCGCGTAGGATTCCCTTTCTTCGCATCGAAATCCACCGGAAGATATTGCTGATCAACGATTTTTTCATAATCTATATCGCTGAAAAAATTACAAAAAGTGATCTCAACATATATCAATCTGCAGTTTTCTTCGTCCGCCAAAGCATATACATACCCGTTATATTTATCGGCATAAACCGCGCACACGGGATAATTGAAGCCTTTTGAACCGTATATAAAATAATCCTTGCTGGAATTCAGACCTGACAGCCTTTTAACCTCAGCCGCATACTCAGCTTTACTGCAGGTATATACCAGATAGGCCACATAATTCGGGTCCCAGGGATTGTAGTAATAATAGCAGAAATCCTCCACCCTGGCCGACCCTGGAATGCTTTCCGGGAATATATCATTCTTGATCAAATAATTATTCGAATGCTCTCCACCGCTCCCCAAGCACTTGCTGTACTGCGTGACATCCGTTACTTTGTCGCTATCCGCGCCGTATACAAATAGCATGGCTAAGGAAGCAACAATGATTACAATAGCCGCAGTCAATACTCCAACAATAATAAGCAGCCTTTTTAATACTTTATTCTTCTTCAAATAAAATACCTCTCGTCGATTGATTTCCATTTCTTCCTGTTTGATTTCCGCAACAGACATATTCATCTCCTCATATGCGCTCCTGCATTCCGTGCACTGTTCCAGATGATTTTTGATTTCCTGATTAGTTTCCTCTAGTAAAATACCATCGCACCATGCTGCCTGTAATAATTATCAATTTTACCCTCCACCATTTCACCTCCTACTAATAAGTCGGCTGATTAATTTATTTGTTAGATATATTTTAAAATTAATATTAAGGCGGTTCTCAGCGTGTAATAGAAGCAATTATACCTTCTATGCCCTCGACAATCGAAATAAACTGCTCTTGAAGATTTTTTGAAAGGTTTGGACAATAATTCACTTCAGCTGGCTCGATACCGATAAACACACCGTCAATACCCTTGCTTTCCGGCATGATATCGTATAGCAAATGTGAATCATGAACAGATGTAGGCAGCACACGATTTTTAAGGACCGGTACAAGGGGAATTGTGCTGATAGTACCAGGTTCCTTATCAAGACAAGCTGCGTCGACTATGATTATATATGAGGCCTCTTCGATCTGGTCCAAACAGTAATAAATGTCGGTTTCCCCGACAATATATCGAATGCTGGGGTTTGTGCTTCTCTCCTTCAGCTCCTCCACTACATACACACCGATACCGTCATCCATCATCAACCGGTTTCCTATCCCGAGAACCAGTATATCTTTCATGGAACCACCTGTATTGTTTTAATGTACTGACCCTGTGTAAACACATGTGTCGCACAGGATACGCAGGGATCGAAGGAACGGATTATTCTTCCCAGTTCCACCGGATTTTCAAGGTCCTTTATTGCCGTACCCGCTAATGCCTGTTCCGCAGTTCCTCTCAAATTGTTATTCCCCCGGGTGGAAAGGTTCCATGCGGAAGGAGTGATTATCTGATAGAAGGAAAGCTTTTGATTATCGATTTTCAACCAATGTCCAAGGGCTCCTCTAGTAGTATCGATAAGCCCGGCCCCTTCCGCGGAGGTTGGAACAGCGTATTCCTTCTGCACGGATACTCCCGGAAGTAAGTTTTCCAGTAGTACGCCTATAACCTCCGTGATTTTCCCCGCTTCAAGAACCCTCGCAATAGTTCTGTCCATAGTCGATATACCATTTCTATATTCACCGCTTAACCATTGCCTGGCCAGCGGTCCTGATTCATACGGCATTTCATTATACCGGGGAGCCTTTACCCATGAATATGCCTGCCTTTTACTCATATCCGCTTCAGGCACAGTATCCATAGGCTTGTATTCATCAGCTTTACCCTGGTACCACGAATAATCGATTTCCTCGGTTATTTTCCCCGGATCAAACGCACCTGTCTTTCCCTGTGAGTAAACCAAAGGATCCACATATAGAGTTCCAAGCTCCTTATATCCGTTGAAGTAGCCATAGCTTAGAAGGTTTCCATAACCTCCGCCGATTTTGTAGTAATCACTATAATATTGGGCAATGGTGTAAGCATCGGGTATCATTCTGTCGGTTATAAATTGCCTTATGTTATGTAATATGGATTTGATCCTGATAATCTTATCAGTAGTTGCCTGGGTAGTTATTCCGCCGACAAAAACCCCGTGGTTGTGCGGTGCCTTTCCCCCGAGAACCGCAAGCATTTCATGAGCGCTCCTGCTGATATCCAGGGACTCGAAATAGTGCGCGGCTATTTCATCATTTCTATCTTCAGGCAGTCTGAAATCATCATGGTCCGTCGCATACAGCGGATACTTGTCTGGAAGTCTCACGAAATCAGGGACGGTATACTGGTAGAAGTGCCTGATGTGATTTTGCAGGAACTCGCATCCATGCAGGATATCACGAAGATACCTTCCTTGTTCGGTTGGAGCAACACCCATCGCTGCCTCGAGCGCGAGGGTTGATGCAATGGAGTGGGCTGTGGAGCATATCCCGCATATGCGCTGAGTGAAATATACGGCATCAAAAGGATTCCTGCCGACAAGCATTTTTTCAAACCCCCGGAAAAGCAGTCCCTCGGTTTTAACTTCTGCTACCGTATTGTTATCTATTGTCGCATCTATCTCCATGAAACCGCTGATTCGCGTAACCGGGTTTATAACAATTCTCCTGGTCATTCCTCCACCCCTCTTGTAGTGTTGTAGGTGATGAACGGCTCCATTTGATCCGGAAATCCGAATTGGGCGCAACCAATGCACGGCGTGTCGTCTTCGACCGGCCAGTTTACATACTGATTCCACTTTCGTATCGGGCAGTCGATACGGGTAACAGGCCCTCTGCAGCCTAATTTGAACATACAGGTTTTTTCTCCCAGCCTTTTGGCAAAGATTCCTTTATCGAAGAACGACCTTCTGGGACAGCGGTCATGGATCAAAGTACTGTAAAATAATAACGGCCTGTCCCTGCTGTCAAGCTCGGGCTCTCCATATAAAAGTATATGCGCAAGTGTCCCCAAAAACCAGTCGGGATGGCATGGACAACCCGGTAGCTTTATAACCTTTCTTTTCAACACAGCCTGTACCCCGACACACTCCGACGGATTCGGTTTCGCGGCCGACACACCCCCATGTGTTGCACAAGCTCCTATCGCAATAACATGCGCAGCCTTTTCCCCCAGCAGCCTGATTGCCTTAAGCGCAGTAACCGGCTGACCCTTCCAGCGACCGATCACATTATATAAGCCGTTGTTTTTGGTTGCCACCGCTCCCTCGACAGCAAGGATGAATTCCTTATCGGCAATGCCCATTAATTTATCCATGGCAGTTTCACCTTCTGCCGCCATCAAACTATTGTCATAGACAAAGTTAGTCAGCTGTGAAATCAAATATTTAAAATCGGGATTTGCTCCGTCCAGAAGTGAAATGATATTGCCTGAACAACCTGTCAATTCGAGCCAAACCAAATTTTTTCTGGCAAGCGTTCCTCTCCCGATTTCCTCCTTGACTTTATCGAATAAATCGGATGCTGTCTTAAGACGCGCAACATATTCGGGACAAATACCTTTTGTATTCATACAATCAATTTTCCAACTACTTTTAATTTGCTTAATACCGGCTGGCCTGCATGGCATGACGCGAATTCGCCTGTCAGATCCTTTCCAGCCGTAAGTCCGAAGTGCGAAGCCGCAGCCCAGGCAGCATTATTTGTGACATCGTATACTATTCCATTTACCGCTGTATAAGCGGGATTCCCGTCTTTCCCGTTAAATTTGGACAGTTCTCCGAGCGTAAACACTCTTTGCTCCTGCTGATTCTGTTGCGGTAATTCCGTTTGACTAACCGGCATTTGGTTCACCTGGCAGCATATCAAAGCACTAAGAAAATCAATTTCCTTTATTTTAGCCCTGAGTTGTTGCAGTAGCGTGTTTCTGGTATATATGCAGGGCACAGTATATATTAGATCGATATAGTGCTCCGATTCAGCCGCCACTTCATTAATTCGCCGGCAGATTGCATTCTCACAGCAACTCATAAAATCTCACCTACATAATATAGGCTATGCTTCGCTATTCGGTTTAGTTACTTCCCCTGAAAGCAAAGCCCGGCTGTAGATGTTATTTCCGGGGCAACCGCAAGTAGCATGGGAGAATTTTTTACAAGTATAGTAAATCAACTGATGAATTTGTCGATTATATTGTCCAAAATATATCCGATATAAGTATAAAGAATATCATTCGCTTTAGATTTCCTGGAGGTTGTTATGGAAAAAAATGCCTACCCCAAAATAGAAATCGGATATGGTATTGCAGACGGCATCTCATCTCTGGAAACCGGCATGGAAGCGGCAAAACAGGCTGTTGACTCTATCCACACATATGAGCTTTCAGCTGTTTTAGTGTACACTTCTGTGAAATATAACCTTGAGGAAGTCCTCCGTGGCATCAAATGCATTGTAGGTGAAGCCCTTGTTTTAGGAACGTCTACTTCAGAAGAGGTTTGCAATGGATACCATAAAGATACGGTTCTAGTCGTCGCTTTGGCTTCTCCTTTTTTAAAAGTACATTGCAGTATTGGAACCGGCGTGTCCAATAATTGGCAGGCTTCTTTACAAGAAGCTGTAGAAGCTCCTCAAGTGAGTCCTTTCTTCAATGACATCGGTGAATTCTCCAGAAATATTACCCCTGATGGTAAAAGTATTTTCATTATGCTTTTTACCCCGGGAAATACAAAAAGCAGTATTTCATGCGGTTATGAGATCCTGGAGGCATTGAAAGCCAAATCCTTAGGGATATACCCGGTCTTCGGGGGCGCTTCCATCGACGGTGGCCAGCTGGAAGTCAACTATGTATTGCATGACACCGGGGTTTACAAGGATAGCATCCTTCTGGCTGTTTTTGAGACTGAACTGCAATTTGGCATATCATTGACGCACGGCTTTATACCCACCGATCTGAAAACAATGGTTACCTTATCCGAGGGTTATAAAATACTCGAGCTTGACGGAATGCCTGCCCAGAAGGCTCTCAGCAACATTCTGAAAATATCTGAAGAAGCATTGAAAGAATTACTGGATAAAACCGGCATCATATTCGGTATGCCAGATCCAATGGGACAGTACAGCTTATCCTTTTCCATGGATATTGCGCCCGGCGGCGGGATTGCAGTTAAGAGCAGGATCAAAGCGGGAACTGTCCTGACATTAATGGGAATTAACAGCGAAAAAATACTGGACTCAGGAACCGATGCATTGCGCAAGGCTATCATAAGGGGAGGGATTTCGGACGTCGCCGTTAGCTTTGTATACTGCTGCACAATGCGCTCAAGGTTTACAGGTGACACATCCAAGCAGGAAATTACCCGTATGATGAACATGTTGGTCGGTAAACCGCTGGTCGGCTATTTTAGCGCGGGTGAACAGGGAGTTGCCGATGATGGAGTCAGTCGCCACAATAACTTGTCCATATCTTGTCTGGTGTTGGGCAATGAGCTGTCTCAAATTGCACAGGTTTCTATTGAAAATAAACGGCTCGTTCAGGAAGCAATGGAATATGATAAATTAAAAAGTGAATTTTTCACAAATATCTCTCACGAATTCAGGACCCCGATAAATGTAATCCTAGGAACTCTGCAGCTGATGGAGCTTGGAAATTCTTCTGCAAACGAGACGATAAAAGATGATAAAACAAAACATCACTTTAAAATAATGAGACAAAATTGCTATAGGCTGATCAGGCTAACGAACAATCTAATCGATATGACAAAGTTAGAATCAGGATTCTTTGAAATAAACCTGCATAATCAAAATATTGTTCAATTGGTGGAGGACATTACAATGTCTGTTACCGATTATGTCAGGCATAAAGGTCTTGAACTGGTATTCGATACAGAAACCGAGGAAATAATGATGCCGGTGGATGCCGACAAAATCGAAAAGATTCTGCTCAACCTGCTTTCCAATGCTGTAAAGTTTTCAAAGCCCGGAGGAGAGATATCGGTCCATGTCAAAAGAAACAGCGATCTCGTGACCATTACAGTAAAGGATAACGGTATCGGCATTCCCCAGGAAAAGCTCGATATTATATTTGAAAGATTCAGACAGGTGGATAGCTCTCTAACAAGAAATTATGAGGGCAGCGGGATTGGTCTTTCACTGGTAAAAAATCTGGTGGAATTACACGGAGGCAGAATTTATGTAAGCAGTGAGTACGGAAAAGGGAGCGAATTCACAATTGAGCTACCCATTAAAATAGCGGGTGAAAATATTCGGCTCCCGTCCAAGTCAACCGACGGGCAAGATTATTTGCAGCGTGTAGTAATTGAATTCTCAGATTTGTATTCAAATTGAATGCAATTTGCTTCATTTCTTATGCCGTCATATGCCGGAACGAAAGCCTGTGAACGCCATTGCATATAATTGGCGGCAATAAAAGATACTTATCGCCTTGACCCAAGCCAATGAGATATCCAATTTTCAAATGTAGTATTTTATTACAGACTGTCGGAAACACCATTTTCCGAAAAATTAGTACACGTTATTTTGTTGCTGTAAATAAACAGCTATTTACATATGGTAATATTTGCTGTATACGCCAATATATTGATTACTTCATAGAACGCCCGAATGTTTTCAGCTTCTTTTATTCATACCGTCTTCACCCCGCTACAGATACAGAAGCGGAAGCGCTTGATTACGGCAAGCTCTATCTTGATACCTACCGGGGATTTGTAATGAGAGGAGTAATAAAAGAAGCAGAGGTTCCCATTATTGCAAAAACAATCATCTATACCCTTCACGGCTTGCTTGCTCTTTACTTTTCAGATAATGGCATGACAAAAGATATTCTTTATGATGAACTTGATAAGGTGACCGGATATTTACTGGAAGGAAGGAATTCAATATGAGGATAGGAATAATCATCCACTCTCACACAGGAAACACATTATCTGTTGGAGAAAGGCTCAAAGAAGCCCTTATCGCCAATGGACACAGCGTACAACTCGAAAGAGTTGCGGCATTTAACGAGGATCCCCAGACAAAAGAGAAGGTAAGGCTCAAGTCCATACCTGACGTTTCGAATTATGATGCAGTCATTATTGGAGCTCCTGTCCGGGCATTTTCACTTTCACCCGTGATGAAGGCATATCTGGCCCAGCTTCCCCAAATCCGGGGCAAAAAGGTTTCCTGCTTTGTTACTGAACATTTTCCCAAGCCGTGGATGGGCGGAGATCGTGCAATAAAGCAAATCGTCCGCTTCATAGCACAGAAAGGCGGGGTTGTCGCAGGTACAGGTGTCGTCAATTGGTCCTGTAAAACCCGTGAAGAGCAGATTACCGATGTTGTTTCCAAACTGGGTAGGATTTGAATACCTTTAGGTGCTTACGGCTTAAGAGGAGGATTGATCTATGAAGGTTCTTAAGTGGGCAGGTATAGCGCTGGTTGTACTGATAGGGATAATGATGATATATTCGGTTTTGGGCTTGGATCAAGTAAAAAAGCTCAACATTGAAGACATAGATCTGATGCAAGTCCCAGATGGTACTTACACCGGTATATACGATAATTACCGCTGGAGCAATAAAGTAGAAGTTACCGTGATTGCGCACAGGATAACTGAAATCAAACCTATTAAGATTCAAGATGGCAGAGAGGACTTGGTAAGAGATCTATCACAAAAGGTATTAGAACTGCAAAGTCCGGCTGTAGACGCTATTTCCGGGGCAACCGCCAGCAGCAAGGGGTTTTTGCGAGCTGTGGAAACAGCCTTGAAAAGCGCAGGAAAAACAGATAATAATTCTTCCGGTTGATGAAATCGGCAGAACTATTATCCGTCCCGCTATTCATTGTTTATGGTCACTTACCGAAATATCTCTACAAAAGGTCTTTGAATGCTATCTCACAGAGTATAATTTCAAACTAGTCGATGCTGGCATTTTGTCGATTTAGATAATTTCATCTCTGCAGTTCGTTCATATGGTGCCTGGATACAATTTTCAGTGCATCCTCAAATCGCTTTGTTCGCATATTGCGTAAAATCTGTTCCATGTGAACCAAAGCATACTGAACTTTTGCATCATCGCTGGTTAAACTGATTTCACCTGCCCATATCCGATCATGGAAGCTTCGAAAATCCAAATCCATTTTTTCAATATTCCCATCAATCGGTTTGCCTTTAGCACCGAACAGCATGAAAACACAAAAATAGGACATGTGGGTTATTTGTCGCGCTAAAAAGAATCGGCCATGCTTGTATTCATCCGCTGTTTCCCCAAAATAGCTTCGTAGATAATCAGCTTCATCTTCTTCGTCCTTTACAAGAAAATTCGCAACAACGGCAAGGTCAGAATAGCGGTCATTTAAGAAAGCTGCTTCCCAATCCACAAGCAAAGCCCGCTCTCCATCAAACAGAATATTTTCCGGTTTAAGATCGTTGTGGCAGGAGACTAAATCTTCATCGTTACGAGGATAGACAGCTGCAATGCGGCTGTATTGTTTAAAGAGTTCTTCCGTCATATCCTCCGGAAAAATTTTAGCTTCCTGAAATTTTCGAATGAACATATCGGCAGTATCCTGGAAATTCATCACCCTTGGAAAAGGAGGCAGCGAATGTAGCCGGCCAAGCAACTTTGGCAGCTTAGTTTTTGCTTCCTCAATGGGTAATGGTTGAGCCTCGACATAATCTGTAATTGAAATTCTGTCTTCTATATTCGTGTACCATATACGCGGAGCAAGCTCTGCCTTGGCAGCCAACTCCATGCAACCGAACTGGCGTGTGGGGTCGCTCGCGGCATCGGTGCGTGTAATAATACGCAGTAAGTATGGGGTTCTCTGCACAACAATACGAAAAACAAGGGCAGATGAGAGACCTGCTGTTAACATTCTGATATCTTCGTATTCACTTACACCAAATGCAGTCTGTAATGCATCTTTAACAGCACTTTGTTTTTCTTTTGGAATCATTTTATCTCCTCCTTGGAAAGTGCTTACATCTGCTCTTATGATACACACACTTGTCGTGAAATATAAGAATGATATTTTGGAATCCCATATGATATAATTAATGTAGAGGGAATACTTTTTGCCCAATTGCCTCCAAAAAATAGTTTCCATCTTAATTATCGATTGGTAGCTGTTAAAACACTTATCTTTCTTAACTTAAGTCAATGAGATATCCAATTCATCATTATACAATCTTATCAAAAGATAAGGTGGTAAAAAATCATGTTAGCATTCGAAACAGAAAAAATAGTTCAACGCAAGGCTGCGATCACAGCTGGTGTAGCAATGCTGATCGTAGCAGTATCCGCAATATTTGCCGTCGGAGTAGTGCAAAACAAATTGGTTGACTGGAATAACGCGGCTACCACAGTAAATAATATCATAAAATCTATTGGTTTTTTCCGTGCGGGTATTTTCAGCTGGCTCATTATCCTCACAGCCGATATAGTCACAGCATGGGCATTATACGTATTTCTGAAACAGGTCGACAACAGTCTGGCCTTGCTTGGTGCATGGCTGAGAGTTGCTTATGCGGTTATTTTAGGGACGGCAGTAATGAATTTTATTTATAT
The DNA here is from genome assembly GCA_023412915.1 of Bacillota bacterium. GTDB lineage: Bacteria > Bacillota > Clostridia > Acetivibrionales > DTU013 > JAEYOM01. The sequence continues at coordinate 75,828 of JAEZRE010000005.1, read as the reverse complement.
AACACTTTTATTAGGCGAATATAAGAGCTTTCCGCCAATTCAAAACGGTCAGCTTCAAACCCAGGTAATGCTATCGATAAATACCTTCCAGAAAATGTGGTCCTTTGGTCTGATTATTTTTGGCATCCACCTTTTTACAACAGGTTACCTGGTTTTAAAGTCAAAATTCATCCCTAACGTCCTTGGAATATTATTGTTCATTGCCTCCATCAGCTATATTTCCATCCATATTATGCATCTGTTTTTACCACAGTATGATAATATAACCGCTGTTGCAGAGACAATATTAAGCCTGCCTATGGCTCTTGGCGAGCTGGGATTTGGAGTATGGCTGTTAATAAAAGGCGGAAGGGCCTGCAAAGCTATAGCAGCCTTTTTTTAATTCTGCTCAAGGACTCAGGGGTTATTCCAAGATAACTTGCCAATTGATGCTGCGGGACGCGATTTATCAAACCCGGCCTTTCTTTCAGTATCGCCGTGTAACGTTCTTCAGGGGTAGAGCTGATGAACCGGGCATGTTCGTCCTGAGCTTCACCCAGGTTCGATTCCAAAATAATCCGCGTTATTTCTCTGAGCTTCGGGAATTTGCTGTACATGTCTTCTTCAGAATCCAATTCACCCACAAGCAGCGTGGACGTTTCCGAGCAGGATAAAAAATAATCGGAAGGCTTGCTCTGTTTATAGCTATTGAACATAACAACAGCTTGCTCTTCTGTAAAGAAATTAATTGTATTTTCTTTGCCATCCTCCATACATGAGTACTGCCTGACACAGCCAGCCAATACGAAATAACACTTGGTTGATATTTCACCCTGCCTTAGCAGGATTGTTCCCTTCTCAAATGTCTGTACATTCATGTACTTAGCAAGTTCATCAATTTCAGTACTACTTAGCATGGTTTTTCTTCTCAAGAACCGAACTAAAGCATCGCTCATTCTTCTATCCTTTCAGACCGGCAATGGGACATTCGCATTTACAGGATGCCGCTCCTTTATTACTCATGTGTTTTCTCCTACAGTCTTCTCCTGTTCTGTAATACATTGCTATTATAATTATATTTCATAGCAAGCTGTAAGAAAATAAACATTTTACCGATAAATGAATACATATTCTTCTTCAATGCTATTTGCTCCCCACACATCTTTGGGTGTCGTTGCAAGGCTCGTGGGTTCTCCTGGTATATGAAAACATAAAATCGAGGAATGTTGTTATTGCAACACTCCTCGATTTTATGACTCGGATATCAAATATAAAAACTCACGAAACTCTTGATTTACCTAAAGTCAAAAGACGTCTTTCCTGTCATTATTACTTACCGAAATATCTCTCCAGCAATCCTTTAAATGCCATTCCATGCCTTGCTTCGTCCTTACACATTTCATGCACCGTATCATGAATAGCGTCGTAATTGAGCTGTTTCGCCTTTGTCGCAATGTCCTTCTTGCCCTGACATGCGCCAAACTCAGCCTCCAGCCTCAGTTCAAGATTCTTTTTGGTGTCCGCGTGGACTACCTCGCCAAGCATTTCGGCAAATCTGGCAGCATGGTCGGCTTCTTCAAAGGCTATCCTCTTATAGGCTTCGGCTATCTCCGGATATCCTTCCCTGTCCGCCTGCCGGCTCATGGCAAGGTACATCCCGACTTCCGTGCACTCGCCGGTAAAATTGGCCCTGAGACCCTCGAGTATTTCGGGATCCACGCCCTGTGCAACGCCGATTTTATGTTCATCAGCCCATTGAAGCGCCCCGTCCTGCTTCTCCACAAATTTTGATTTGGGCGCTTTGCACTGAGGGCACTGTTCCGGCGCTTCAGCCCCGTAATGGACATATCCGCATACTGAACATACAAACTTTTTAATCATTAAATTACCTCCTGAACAATCCGCAAATCGGTCATATTTTTGACAAAGGTAATTTACCACTGCACGAAAGTTTAAAACATTTCTTATTCAATTTTTTCACAGTACCCAATTATTACATGAACCTGGCCACTATGATTGTAATAACGATCGCAGCCGCAAAAAAGCACAGTGCCGATATAACGTGTTTTTTAATGTTATCCATTCATATTGCCCCCCTTCACAAATCCTTTTTTTGAAAAAAAAGCAAAATAAAAAGGATGAAAAACTCGAAAGTACGAGCTTTCCACCCCAAAAGCCTAATCTCTTGAAAGCGGATCTATGATCCGCCCAACCGATAATAGCAATTTTAAATTATAACCAATATACCATAATATATTTTTATTGGCAAGCCTCGAAGGTTCGGATAAATTCACTGTTTATCGGTATTCATCGGCGATATTACGCCATTATGCAGAAATCATAGACTTTTTCTATATTCCTCAGGCTTAATCTTCAATTTATTCCTGAATTATCAGTAAAAACAAGTGCGGTTTAAAAATCCGACCTCGCAGGCAATCCCGACCACGGGCGTGTCCGTATGCTTAGGAAGATATGACGCATGCTTGTTCCTAACCTAATTTATTATATACAAAGTAAGCGTCCTTGATATTATATTGTTCTGTCTCATGATCGCCCCTGGCCCCTGCCGTTACGAGTATGTATTCCTTATCCCCGACCCGTGCAAGGCTTGCAAGGCAAAGCCCGGCTTCACCGGTATAACCGGTCTTGCCCCCCAGGATCCTTCCGCCCGCTATTCCCGGGTTTTTAATATTCTTGAACATCGTACTGTAAAAGGTTATACCGCCGGGATGCTTGTTCGTCGGTTGCGTTGAATGGCGCGAAGCAGTGTATATCTCACGAAAAATATCATTTTTCAGCGCATAGCTCAGAAGCTTTGCCAAATCCTTGACTGTAGTATAATGATTTTCATCCTGCAGCCCGGTAGAATTGGCGAAGTGCGTATCATCCAAGCCGAGTTCCGAAGCCTTTTTATTCATCAGTTCGACGAATTTCTGTTCAGAGCCTGAAATATATATTGCAAGGCCTGTACAACACTCCGCCCCGCTCGGAAGCAGCTCTCCGTACAGCAGATCGATAGCCCGCACCTTCTCGCCCGGCACAAATCCAGCCATCGACGCGTCTTCCTTGTACAACTCCGGGAATATGGCTTCAGGAAGCACGACTTCCTTTTGGAGATCGGCAAGCTCTTCGATTGCAACGAGCGCCGTCATGATTTTGGTCAGGGACGCCGGGTATATCTTTTGTTCGCTGTTCTTCCTCATCAGTATCGTATTGTCCTTCAACCGGACGAGGATAGCGTTCGGACTGTTCAAGCCATCCGCGGTCATCAAAATCGCAGGGTCTGCCGCTACCGCCAGCGATGCGGCATCATCAGCAGCCTTGCCGGAGGTAGCAGCCGTTGTGCCGGAGGCATCTGCTGTTGCACCGGCGGTTTCAGCTGTTGTACCGGAGGAATCTACTGTTGTGCCGGAGGTAATATCCATAGTGCCGGCAGTTTCCGCTGTATTGCCGGAGGGATCTGCTGTATTGTCGGCAGTAGCATCCGTCGTGCCGGCGACTTCCATTGTAATTCTACCAGTATCTGAGGCATATTCCTGCCGGCCGGTGGGGGCAAAAGCCGATATATTGAAATAAACAGCAATCACGATCACAAGCAATAGCGCCAGAAACAAATTGAGCTCGGTAATAATGCCGAATCTTTTACGTGCCATTAAAAAAAACACCCCTCGTTCTATGTTGGTTCTATTTAAACATAGAATAAGGGACCGAATTGGAATTTCATCTTATGAATATCTTAAGATTTCATTAATGCGGCTGATCAGTAAGCATGACGCGGTTCGCTATGTGCAAATGCGGCTCAATTTCGACTTATACTCCTCAAAGTTATCTTTATCGGCTCAATGCCACCGAACACGGTTCAATGCCGACTCATGCGGCTCAAAGTTACCTTATACAGCCCAATTCCACCGTACACAGTTCAATGCCGACTCATGCAGCTCAAAGTTACCTTATACGGCCAAATGCCACAGTACACGGTTCAATGCCGACTCATGCGGCTCAAAGTTACCTTATACGGCCCCAATGCCACCGTACACGGTTCCAAGCTTTCTCATCGGCTCAATGCGGCAGCTTTACAGTGAAAACCGTTCGCTCACTGTTGCTTTCCGCCGTGATTGTTCCGCCGTGTGCCGTGACGATCTCTTTGGCTATGGCGAGGCCGAGTCCTGCGCCGCCGCTGTCTGTGGAGCGGGCAGAGTCGAGCCTGTAAAACTTTTCGAAAATTGTATCTATTTTTTGTGAAGGGATAGGATCGCCGTGATTTTCGAAGGTGATAATGACATCCTCTTCCTGCAGTCCGGCGGATATATCGATGACACTGTTCTCATAACTATAAGCAATGGCGTTTTTAAGGATATTGTTGAACACACGCGCCAGCTTATCCGCATCTCCCGCTATCACAAGGCTTTCCGGTACGTGGATCTCCGCCCTTCTGCCCTGCGGCGCGAGCAGAGGATAAAACTCATCCGCCATTTGCCGGAGCATAAAAGCAAGCTTTATATCACCTTTGTCCAGAACGATAGTCTGCAGATTGAATCTGGTAATGTCAAAAAATTCATTAATCAGCTCTTCCAGTCTGTTTGCCTTATTCAGGGCTATCCCGGTATATTTCGCCTTTTGCTCTGCAGGCATATCCTTCGCTTCCTCCAAAAGGCTAAGATATCCTATCACAGAAGCGAGAGGGGTTTTCAGGTCATGGGCCAGGTAAGTGATAAGGTCGTTCTTTCTCTGCATTTCCGACTGCACGAGCTGCTGGTGCTTTTGTGAATCCGAATATAGCCTGACCAGTTTGGCTCTGACCTCGTCAAACTCCTTTGGAAGCTCGGGGGCGTCATTTCCGGGGGCGTCATTTCCGGGGGCGTCATTTCCGGGGACGCCATTCTCCGAGCCCACTTTATCCGGAGCATCGAAGGACTCAATCACACGCATAATGCTCGAGACATCTTTTTTCCTGGTGTGTTGTGCTGAAAAGTACGCCGAAACAAACGCACACAGCGCCAATAATATTATCAAAGCGAAAAACAGATAAGCAAAAAACTGCTTGATATTAGACCAGTTGGTAAAAATGACCCCTAATTTCCCAGAGCCGGAGAACGGGCCGCCGACATCGAAGAAGCTGTAGAACCAATCCTTGAATACCCCATTGAACCCCTTGTCCCATAGCCACAATATCGCCAGGCAGAACAAAGTCGCCACAGCAACAATCAGGAGAACGGCCTTTAAAAATTTATTCATATTACTTATCAATTTTATAACCGACCCCCCATACTGTTTTTATATATTTCGGGTGCTCCGCGGAATCATGCATTTTATCCCTCAGATGCCGTATATGAACCATTACGGTATTATTGCTGTTGCTGAAATATTTTTCTCCCCACACCCTGCCGAACAGTTCCTCGGAACTGACCACGCGCCCTCTGTTGGAGCATAACTCCCAAAGGATCGAAAACTCGGTGGGCGTAAGGGTAAGCTTCCTTTCATTCAAAGTACATTCATGCGTGTTCCTGTCCAGAGCCAGGCCGGAAAACTCGATCAAATTTACTTCGCGCTCAGGCTGTATGGGCTCCACGGAATTATATCTCGTAAATCTCCGCAGCTGGGCTTTGACCCGGGCGACAAGCTCCAGCGGACGGAAGGGCTTTGTCATGTAGTCGTCGGCGCCGAGCGTCAATCCCGTTATTTTGTCAACTTCCTCTTCTTTCGCCGTCAGCATGATGACCGGAAAATTATGTTTTTCGCGGATCTTCCGGCAGAGAGTGAAGCCGTCGATATCGGGCAGCATTACATCAAGCACTGCAAGCTTGAGCTTTTCAGCCTCAATGACCTTCACCGCGTCTTTCCCGCTATAGCATTTATATACGGTGAAGCCTTCGCTTTTAAGGTAAACCTCTACCAGGTCCGCAATGGCCTGTTCATCGTCCACTACCAGAATACCGGCGTCCATAATTCCGATCACCTTCTTTCCGCCCGATTGTTCATATGCCAATTACTATAGTACTATAAAACTGACATAAACTTAATAAGATTTTTCTTATGAAAACCTTAAGAATTAATTACGGAAGCATTTGCCGTTTCAGAAGCGCTTGCAGTTTCAAAAGCACTTGCAGTTTCAGAAGCACTTACTTTACGGAAGCGCCTGCAGTTGCGTAAGCTCTTGCCGCACGGAAGCTCATCACGTTACGGAAGCACTTTAGCCCGCGCAATGTGGAAGTGCTCCAGTGCCGTATACCCGTCGGTACGGCCGCTGAAATATGCATTTTGCGTCGCGACGGTATTCATATCCTCTATAAGTTCCATCCCAGCGCCTGCCAGCATAACCCTCAATTCGTCCGTTTCAAAGCCAGATTTCATTGGCTCTCCCGCATTGCTTACGATTTCACGAGCCGCCCTTACGCGTTTGGAGGCTTTGGCGTCATCAAAAGCATCCTTATCGAGGTAATCGAATACCACCATGCTCCCCGGTGCGGCAACTCCGGCTATCCTGCTGAAGGTCGAAAGCACGTCCGCTTTTTCAAGGTAGTATGTCACGCCGAGCCAGTTGAAAACGCTCTTCGCTGACTTGTCGAACCCAGCGCCAACAAGTGCGGCAGCCAGGTCTTCCTTCGAAAGGTCTATCGATATGAAACTGACGTTGTCAGGCACCTTCCAGCCCAGTTCGCCTATCCTCGCCCGTTTATAGCCCTGTGTCACAGGCTGGTCAAGCTCAAAAACGCGCAGACGTTCCAACATGTCCGGCCTGCGGAAAGCAAAAGTGTCCATTCCGGCCCCAAGTATTACATATTGCGCGAAGCCATCCCCGACCGCTTTCTCGAGATAATCCTCAGTGTACCTGGCACGCGCGAGCGATATAGGGGCGGACTGGGCTCTCATTACATACGCAAGCGCTTCATTTTCAGGCAGCTGCCGCGCAGCCGTTTCAGGATCGAAGAAGCTCAATGAGCTTGCCAGGCTATGGGCGATGAAGTCAAACGTCTCACGGGTCATCATATCCTTCGCAAGAAAGTCATCGAATATTTTAGGTTCGTCATACAACGAATGATATGCCCGTCCAAAAGCTGTAACTATGGCGGTGATTGTGCCTTTACCGATTTCCATAAACATCCCTCCAGTTATTAATTATGCCGTTTTCAGTCATGTCGCATACGTAGAGCGGCAAACGGTAAGTGATATTTTACATCCGACGGCAAACATCTTCCATTGCCGGGTTTGACAATCCTTTGCCGCCACTTTGAGCAACTATGTCAATTGATTTTAATGTAAAAACGTGGTATAGTAACATTACGGATGTTGAAAGCAAAGGCTTTTTTTGACGGATTCTTTTGCAGGCTCGATCAGAATCGCCAATCGTACAATGCCAAATTGTTACGCTGTGATATAATTCATCATAGTCAAAATTCATCCGGCGCTGACGAAAAGACAGCTCCTATCCAGGCATTAGCTAGAAGTAAATTCGGCAAATCTTAAATTTCCCTGTTGCGCAAACGGAACAATGGTGTTAAAATAAGAAAGCGGTTTTTTGAAAGACATATCGGGGTGTAGCGCAGATGGTAGCGCGCTTGGTTCGGGACCAAGAGGCCGCTGGTTCAAATCCAGTCACTCCGACCACATAAAAGAAGCGGGTTTCAGTAAATGAAAGCCGCTATTTTTATGCCTTGAAACGAAGGTTTTGTACTAATTTTGTACTAACGGGATTTGGAACATAATTATTTAGTATCGTTTGGCACATAAATACTCATTTAAAAAGCTTAGAGCCGCCCTGCGTCGTTTTCTATAAAACGTAATATTATAGAAATGAAATTGCATCACTGCTAAAAACGACCATAAACTTAGCATTATTGCTACAAAGAGTTTAAAATATAAGCTAATATTACTATCTAAAAAGCATACAAATGATACTATTATCCAAGCGAGGCATAAGAATGAACCCAATGTGACAATCATCGGCCATGTAAATCCAAATCTGCACTTTAGTATTGCATGATCGTTCCTTTTTATAAACTTTATTATCAATGGTAATTGTCCGTTACTACTGTAGAAGACTGTTCCCGTTTTCAACAAATAAGCTTTATCCTTCTTAAATTTAGTTAAGAAGGTATCACCTATAAATGAATTGCTATAGGTTAACGGCAGAGAGTTATTTTTTAGTATTTCCGTTATTTGCTCAATGTTATAGTCAGTCGAATATCTCATTTAATCCTCCATTCATATAACAATAATAACAATATTTTACCATGTAATCAAATTATGTTATCTGAATCTTGCCTCAATATCCCACTCCGCTTTTTTGCCATCGCGCTTCATTTCCTCATTCACATGCCCATATCTATCGAGAGTCGTTTCGATGCTCTCATGACCGAGGTCAGATTGAAGCGTTTTTATATCGACTCCCTGCTGTAATGATAGCAGGGCGAAGGTATGCCGCATATCATGGAACTGATTAACCCTGTTAACCTTTCATTGAGCTGTTTAGTTTTGCAAGTAATGGGCGCATTTATATAATGATTTCCCGAACCGTGTGACATAATCACGTAAAAATTACAATTATCGCAGGTATTTCGATCGAATATGCAAACAATACGCGCAATTATTGCCCATTAATTGAAAATTGTAGCATATAGTTGTATCATCATTGCATGAAAGAGTATTTAAGTCATCTCTCTGCTGCTATAATGTGGGATATACCATACCTTGAAGCTATTCTCGGTAATAAAGTCATAGAAATAGACGCGCCCGATATTACGGTTACAGAACCAAATGCGCGATTGCGCAGTAACGGTAAAAAGGTTCATTCATGTAAACTCGCTCTTCCGACCGGCGCGGTAATAGCCCGAAACGGCAAAACGGTTGCATCTCCGGAATTGCTGTTTCTGGAGCTTGCAAATAAATTGAGCATCCATCGGCTTATCCTGCTGGGTCTGCAGTTGTGCTCGCATCCGCCGGGACGCCCTTCCGAGGCAATCACAACAAAGCAACAGCTCAATACGTTTCTTTCAAAGACCACAGGGCACCGGGGACACCGGAAAGCCATTAGAGCCGTAAAGTATGTGGAAAACGGTTCCGCATCAATTATGGAATCAATTGCCTATATGATTTTAACATTGCCTTACTCACTGGGAGGATACGGACTTAATGGCGCTGTTTTCAATTATGAGATAAAGTTAAAAAATGATGCACGTCTACGTCTGGGACAAAATCGATGCTTTACAGACCTATATTACAGACATGCGAAATTGGCAGTCGAATATGAAAGCTTCGCTTATCATAGCAGCCCATCGGAACAGGGTAAAGATGTGATGCGATCAGCTGTTCTTGAAAGGCAGGGCGTAGATGTGATGCGTTTGAGCACCATCCAGTTGTATGATCGGGATGCTTGCAGTGATTTTGCCTATAATCTCGCAGCTCGCCTCGGCAAACGCATACAAATGAATAAAAAGAGTTTTGATGATATGCACGCTCTTATGAGGGCATTGCTGCCAGACGAAAAACCTGTACTTGAAGCTCCAGACTGAAAGATTATAACGATCACTACACAAGTATAACTTAATTTCACCTACAAATACGGTACGAATAATCAACTCAAAAAAATGTCGCTTCAACACTGTCATCAAACCATTGATTCCACTGAGGTTTCACAAAAAAATCCTGGAATGTCACTTCGGCCGCATAAAAAAGCGGGTTTCAGTAAATGAAAGCCCGCTATTTTTACGCCTTGCAACGAATGTTAGTACTAACAGCCACCGGACCGCCCTGAAAGAATTTATCTTCTACTGTCTGATCGAGGGCTTCTTTTATGACCCGAAAGGAAAAGTTTCAAAAAGCCAGAATTTATTCGTTAAAGCTGTGAAGTAAAAAGACTTCTGATTAGTTTATAACCTCCCCGCAATTGGGAATTCGTTATACTCACTCATCAAATACCGGTTCGATATATTTCTTGATAAACTCGATCCTGTCCTTCGCGTACGGTTTGAAAAGCGAAGCAATTGCGACGACCAGATTTTTCGCCGAGTTGACATAGATCACGTTCCCGCCGTCTCCCATGGCGGCGTAGCTGTGCTCATTTTCGTCCACGATCCACCACAGATAACCGTAGAGCAGCTTATCCCAACGACTGTGCCCGGTCGTGCTCTCGTCGACCCATTCGGCCGAAACGAGCTGTCTGCCGTTCCATGCTCCGCGGTTCAGATACAGCTGTCCGATTTTTGCCATATCCGCAGCTGTTATGAATAGTCCCCAGCCTGCCGTATTAACACCCTGCGGGTCGGCGACCCATCCGCTCTCGTGACGATCCTTCATAATGGAAAGCTGTTCCTCTTTGCTGTGAAAAATCACATTCCTCGTGACGTCTATCCCCAGCGGAGAAAACAGATTTTCATATGCGAATTTTAGTGTGGAATGTCCGGTCACGTTTGTAAGGATACCCGACAGGATATCCGGGCCGATGAGGGGCGTATACCGGAACTGGCCGATCTCTCCCTTTCCGCCCAATAGATCGAGTGCGCTCTTAACCCAGCTCTCACTTGAATAATACTTCGTGTACGGCGCCGACTTGTATTTGAATGGGGTGGTCATGGTCAGCATATCCTTAATCACGACGTGCTGCGCCGTCTTTTCGCCTCGCTTTGGCGTGTAATCCGGAAAAAACTCCAGTACCTTTTTATCAATACTGCTGATATAACCTTTATCGATGGCAATGCCGACAAGTGCTGAAATAATACTCTTTGTCACCGAAAAAACGTTAAATGCGTTATGAGCGGAATATCCGTTAAAGTAGCTTTCATATAATTTCATGCCGTTTTTTTGTACAACAATGCCCGCGGTATTACTATAGTCGCTGTTTATTGTTTTTTGAAGCCAGTTGATATTTTCCTGATTCATGTAATCAATACTCTCCTTTAAGTTTATAAAGGATATCCTTGAGGTAAAGGATAAATTGATTTAAAATTTTTTTCAAGAACTATTTTAAAATTATGGAAAAACCCTACAGACTACCCTTATATCCTCCTCATTTATATGCCTGTATCGTTCGATTACATAAATACGTTCGATAGAGGCCTTTGTATTTCTATATATTTCCTCAGAAATTTTGGTATTATCAATTCAGACTTGTTTGGAAATATGAAAAAGTGTGAGGGGTTATATTCATGACAGAATTAGAAAAAATACTTTCCCCGAATAACGAAGATAGAAAAAGAGAAAAAGAGCTTATTAATATTGCGCTTATCTTTTTATTAGGAAATTATACAATTCTAATACTCAGTTGCCTTATAACATCGATTATTGGGATTGTGTTTCTTATATATAAAGCATTCCTAAGTGTAGGCCATTTCCCTGTAATAACGTATATTATGCCTGTTTTTATATTGGCGACTATTTTAGGAATCGTCAAGATAATTCATAGTCTTATTAAAAGCATTTTCCCAAAAGCAAATTTGGGACAGTTAGATAAATTGTAAATTCTTCAGCGAAATAGTTCAGGCCTAAGAGGCCGCAAATCCAAATCCAGTCATTCCGACCACATAATAATAGCCTATCACAAAAATTGTAATAAGCCATTACTTTGCTTTGCCGTAAAGCCTACTTAACCGATTTTTTAGCTTTATCACTAAAATTTTTATCAATTCCATGTACATTTGGGGTTAGTGAGTCATTGTAAAGGCATATTGGCTTTATCACGGAAACCGCCTATAAGAATTACTATAAAATCTATCAGGACCCCGATTCCACCGAAGCCAAGCGTGAGGAACCAGATTACACCTGTCCCAATTTTACCGACATAAAATCTATGTATCCCTAAATAACCTAAAAAGAAGCACAGTAATGCAGCGACAAGTTTGCTTTTATATGGATAGTTTGCTGCAGCTCCAATGTTATTAGTATTTTGGTTCGTATTATTGTTTACGTTGTTTATACTTATTGCCGGCGTGGCTACCCTTGCAGCGGCAGCTTCGTCTTTTGCTTCTTTTAGTACGTTACCGATATCGGCTTTACAGTACATCTTGCCGTTAACCTCTATTATGCATTCCTGGCAAAATAGCTTACCGCAGTATACGCATGCTGCTTGAGCATCCCTATCAGGATGATTATAGCATTTCATAGATAATCCGCCCCCTAACAGTTTATTCTCCATCATTATACACCTAATACCAAATTTCAACAATCTCGAAGATATTTCGACCAATAGAACCAAATATACTAAAAAAGAGGTCTCTGATTCAAATCCACTCGCTCCGACCACATAAAAACAGATTACATAAGTTCGTAATCTGTTTTTGTTTCTCGTTAGTCTGTCCGGCACAATCAACTTTCCGTATTATCAGAAATAACCCTCAGGCGGAAAATTCCTCTTCGTCCTCATATGCTGCTTTCTTGGTTCCGGTTGCCCTTATGATAAGTCCCCCTATACCTCCTGCCGCAAACGCAAATACTACTGTGAATACAATACCTATTAGCTGTGCCTGAGCTATTCCGGGGACAACGAATATGGCAATGATTCCTCCTAAAAGGCCCGGCATGCCATGCAGGTTATGGACGCCGCAGGTGTCCACATTCTTCAATAAGCGCTGGAGCCTGGGCTGTATGACAACATAACCCAAAACGCATAAAGCGCCGGCAAGAGCGCCTATGCCAAAAGCTCCGGGTGCAGATACGATGTTGCAGGTAGCGCCTATGGAAACGCCGCCGGCAAGAGCAGCATTGGCAATGTCCGCTATGCTGGGCTTCCCTTTTCGCAACAGTGAGCTCATAAGGTAAGTAACCACCGTTGCACCGCACAATGCCAAAACGGTGTTTATTACTGTTTTAGGCATCTGCCCGGAAGGCACTATGGCGCTGCAGAAGCTTGGCCAGAAGATCCACAGAACCATGGAACCCAGTATTGAAAACCTGTCCGAGGTAGCATCGCTCTCTATTGGTTTATTCCTATCGACTGCGGCTGTAAGCGCGAGTGTAAGCCCCAGACCGAAATATGCTCCAAAGGCATGTATTACAATCGAACCTGCAGAATCAACAAAACCCTTCGTCAGACCAAGCCCACCGTCCAATATGAGCCATTCGTTGATCATGTACACGGGTATTATCAACAGCGACAATATGGCGTACTGGTATAGGCGAAGCCTCCCCAGAACCGCTCCCATGGCTATCAGCGCAGAGGCGCAGGCGAATTCGGCCAGCAGCAGCGAAGTTATACTGTCTGCATTTATGGCTTCGGAGGAAATGATTCCTGTTGAACGCAGCAGCATGTATAACGGCAATCCGACGCTTACAACCAGAAAAGTCCCCGTAGTTGCGCTATAACCGTATTTCTTTACAAAAACCATCAGGAAGCCGAAACCAACGAGAAGCATTGCAAGAATATGAATGGAAAAGTTGTACTGCTCTACCTGTCTTAACCCGTCAAGTCCCGCAGCCACTGCGTTTTCAGAAGCCCGGACCTGCATTGGTGCAAAAACAAAAATAAAGCAGCTCAATAGAGAAAGAAAGATTCTTTTTTTCACCTTTTGATCCCCTTTTTAACAATTATATTTATGGAAATTATATTCCTGGTTCGACATAAATGCAAGTTATTCGACATAAATATTCAAAACGTTATTGTCCTAGCACAAATCAGACCTTCATTCCCTACCAGGCACACCATTGAAATCCACGGCATTGCGCCGCAATCCGGTATGGAGCCGACTGTTTTGCATATGCAATAACGCTTGCATTTTTATGCATATAATCCTGCATTTTTTTGTGACGCCAACCCCCCACCCAGCAAGCTGAAAAAACTCCACCAATTAACTTAAAACAGACTACTGTTATAACCTCGGTTCGAGGAGCAGAATAAAATTATGAAATACTTGGAAAAGGTGTGGGTAGGATGAAAAGATTAAGGAAAACCGGTTTAATTCTCCTGGCTTGTGTTTTGGTATTATCTCAGTCCGCGGTTTGCCAGAGTGCGAACACAACTGTCAAGGCTTCCCAACCCCCTGTCGCTGCCACGATCGGGGTAGCTGCGGAAGGTAAAACAGCGGGGTATAATACACAAAATGCGCAGAATGACAACGCTTCTATTGAGGATAGGCTAAATTCATTGATAGCAAAAATGACGTTGGACGAAAAGGCAGGACAAATGGTTCAGGGAGAAAGAAATACCGCTTCACCTGACGCTGTAAAAAAATACTTTCTCGGGTCTGTCCTGAGCGGAGGCGGATCATATCCTGGAATGAATACCAGGAAAGACTGGATAGACATGTGTCAAGAGTATCAGACTGCGGCCATGTCTACACGGCTTGGAATTCCAATAATATACGGCGTAGACGCCGTACATGGCCACAACACCGTTTACGGGGCGGTCGTATTCCCTCACAACATCGGGCTTGGGGCAGCTGGAGACCCTGAGCTCATGAAAGAAATAGCAGGCGTGACGGCCCGCGAGATGATTGCAACAGGTATAAACTGGAACTTTGGCCCATGTATAGCAGTTGCCCGGGACGAGAGATGGGGCAGGACCTATGAAAGCTACGGCGAAAACCCGGAATTGGTGGGCAGGCTTTTAGTGCCATATATCAAAACAATGCAGGAGGAATACGGCATCGCGGCGTCGGCAAAACACTATGCGGCCGACGGCGGTACGGAGTGGATGCCAGGATTCGGTATCCATTCCATCGACCAGAGAGATGCCAAAATTTCCGAGGAGGAACTGAGGAAGATTCATGTTTCGGGATACGAGAAGGCTGTAAAAGCCGGCGTCAAGACTGTAATGGTTTCTTTCAGCAGTTGGAACGGAGTTAAGAACCACGAAAACAAATACCTTATTCAGGACGTTTTAAAAGGCGAGCTGGGTTTCAAAGGCTTTGTAATTTCAGATTATGAAGCGCTTCACCAGCTAAAGGAGAAAGACTTCCACGGCCAGGTGGTTGCATCGGTAAATGCCGGCGTAGATATGTTTATGGAAGCAAATCACTGGAGAGAAACCATAGATGAAATTAAGAAGGCGGCCAAAAAGGGTGAGATAAAAGAGGAGAGGATAAATGACGCAGTCAGGAGGATCTTGAGAGTCAAACTCGAGATGGGTCTGTTCGAGAAACCTTTGGGCAATCAGGACCTGGCTGTAAAAGAGCTGGGTTCCGCCGAGAGCAGAGAGATAGCAAAGAAAGCCGTGAGAGAGTCTCTAGTACTTTTAAAGAATAAGGATAATATCCTTCCCTTGAAAAAAGCAGCTAAAATTTTTGTTACGGGTCCCGCCGCAGATAACGTGGGAGTACAATGCGGCGGCTGGACAGTAAGCTGGCAGGGCGGTGTGGATTTTAACGGAATTAAATGGACGGAGGGTTCCACGATTCTGGATGGTTTCAGGAAAATTGCACAGGAAAACGGCGGCACAATTATTACAGACAAAAATGAAGCTAAGAATGCCGATGTGGCAGTAGTTGTGATTGGTGAAAGACCGTATGCCGAATATCTTGGCGACGACGGCGAGTTGGGGTTGTTCAATGGCACGGCGTTGGACGAAAATAAAGAAGCTTTGGAGGACGCCAAAGCTACCGGCTTGCCGGTAATAACAATACTGGTGTCGGGACGGCCCAGGATTGTGACTGATGAAATAAATAATTGGGATGCCTTTGTGGCGGCATGGCTTCCCGGATCTGAAGGAGACGCCGTCGCGGAGGTTCTTTACGGAAAATATCCTTTTACCGGCAAGCTTTCATTCACCTGGCCGGCGGACGTTAAACAGCTGCCCATAAACGTTGATGACGGGAGCGGTAAAAAGCCGTTGTTTTCATATGGTTTCGGGCTGACAGCATCCAAATAAAAAAGTGCATTGCACCATGATACGGGGTAATGGGAGAATTTTATTGAGCGGCAGGAATAAAACAAGGGCTTTGCGTCATTAGATGCAGAGCCCTCGATTTTTTCAATGAGACTCGGATCGGAGACCGCCCGGATTCATACCCGTGTCCCGAAGATACGGTCGGCGCCTGTGCCTGCTTCAGACCGTCCATACAATTTATCGAGAAGAAATACATAAAAATAGAGAAAGCAAATGGAAAGAGCCGTAACCGGTAGAAACCAACCGGCCTTGAAATACATCAAGTGAAGCTTGAAAGCGGCATAATACAAAGCGAACAGGCCAAAGACCACAGATGCCTTCCACCGCCATTTTATTTTCGAATAGTAAACGGCTATCATTATACTGAACGCGACAAACATGTACGCTATGGAAATGATCCCGTCCAGGCTCGATCCTTTCTCTTTCAGGCTACCTCCGAAGGAAAATACCCCCGATACCCTGAATACCCACATAGTATGCGTTTGCAGCGTGACCAACCCCAGGAATACATATGAATATAATAGAGTATTCCCGATACGTTTCGAGCCGCTTCGGTATAGCTTCCCCCCGATCCAGAACAGCAAAAGAAGTCCGGCAAACGTCATCCACGTTCTATACCAATACTGCTCGTAAATTTTCAGCTTCAGGAACAGCGTTTCTATAAGTGCGTATGCTCCGGCAAATAAGAGATACCAATAATATTTCAGTTTATAAACCGCAATCAGCAAAGTGGTAGCCGCAACTGAAAACTGTGAAAAATAATTTCCTATTATACCGTCGTCAAACGGCTTTTGCGGCAGAATCTTCGGAAAGTACTGGTATGCATGTAATACGGCTGTAATTGTTATTTCGTAAGCAAAAACGATCCCTGATATGATGATGTATATAGCCAATACCCGCTTTTTGTTCCTGACCTTGATAAAAATAAATATGAGCTCTAATATTATCGTTATACCTAATAATATAAACCAAATGGTATTTTTCCAAAACGAAGGACTCATAAGCATTTACCCCTTTCAGCATACCGTTCGCTTCTTCAGCTGCAAGAAATATATGTATTCTAATGCCAGAGCTAGAAAGTAGCCTATGGGCGACCAAGGTATCGTATGCCAAACCGGGGTATAAAGGATGCCGGATGGCTTCAGTATGAATAACTCGAGCAGCGTGAAGACCGTCGTCCAGGCCAGCATATACAGCCATACCCGTTTTATTGACAACGGCAGATATTTGATGAATATCAGGCCTATGGCAGGAACGGCGATAGCATTGGCCCAAAAGCTGTACCAGCCGACATACTTCATCGTCAGGTCGACGTAATGGTAGAGCTTGTACTGTTTGCAAAAAAGCATGTCACAGCACATAGACACAGCAATTATCATTATTATCAACTGCAGGTCGACGAATGTAAATTTGCGAAAATATACAGTGATACCTGCGAGGACCACTACTACGCCCATGTAAATCCAAAAAGGAATATAGAACATTTACTCACCCATTTTTTATTGTTTCCTTTTTGGCATGCAAATAAACGGCAGCCTTATGCTTCAGTCCTGCTTTTTCGCCGCGTAGAATTTGAGATAATCCTTCACGCTGTTTACCTGCAAAGTGTGCCCTCCGTCAAACAGACGGAATTGAGACTTTATCCCCCGCTTCAGAAGCGCATCGTTCAGCGATTGCAATCCTGCGGCAAAGGGATCGTTGGATTTTCCGGCGTCAAGAAATACGGTAAGCTTATCCAGCCCCTTTTCCCTGTCGAATTTCGCAATGTCCGTGATCTCATCGACTTTGTCATTCGGGTAAAGCCATTTCTCCAGCTGCTTATCTGAATAATCGCTGGAAAGCACAGCAGCGCTATATCCTCCGACCTTGCTGAACATGTCGGGATGGTGGAATGCTATGCGAAGGGCTATCATCCCGCCCATCGAAAAGCCGCCTATGTACCTGCCTTTGGCCGAGCTTACGGTATAGTAATGTGAATCGATATATGGCACCAGTTCTCCGCTCAGGTATCGATCCATATTCCTCTCGTCTATTTTACCATCCTCCAGGTCCTTTGTGATTTCCTTCAGCGTTGCGTCCCTGGTATAGGGAAATACCATTATGATCGGCTCGATCTCTCCATTATCCGTGAGTTCGTCCGCAGTTTTGCCGATACCGGCGTTATCCAGCCACATGGACTCATTCGAGCTGTAGCCGTGCAGCCCGTACCAAACCGGGTATTCCTTCCCGCCCCCGTAACCCTTGGGAAGATACACCTTGCAGGGCATTTCCCTCCCCGTGTACTCACTCTTCACGTAAAGTTCGATCACACTGGATTCCTTTAAAGGTTCACTGAAGCCGGAGCTGCGGAGATCAGCATCCTTTCCGGTACAGCCGCAAAACATCGGCAATAGTAACGATAGTAAGATTATTGACGCTGCGCTTTTAATTAACTCAATGCTTTGAAACCTTTTATCCACCCTCGGATCAACACAGCTTGAACGCATCCATGACCCCCCTTACAATTCAGATTATACAGGATAATACAGGAATAATACATCATCAAAAATATACCTGGCAGTGCTTCATTTCAACTATTATTTTTTGTCAATGATTCGGGCAGAATAAACTCAAAACACAGGAAGCAGGAAAAAAATGTACAGAAAAAACGGGACAAAGCAGCGGCTAAATAACTCTCTGGAGGAAAATCTGGCTTTTTTCAAAGCTGTTTTCCAGAATGACGATTCAGTGGTTTACAGAGAAATCGAAAATACAAATGGCAGCCTGCATGCATGTCTGATTTACATTAGCGCAATGGTAAACGTCGATATTATAAATAAAGACGTAATATGCCCAATCATGAATTCCGACTTGGAAGCGCTGGAAAATGACGAAGATATACTGGACACGCTCAGTAACAAAGTTATATGTACCAACAGGATAGAAAAGAAAGGGAGCGTCGACGAGCTTTTGCTCGCCCTTTTCAGCGGGGACGTGATTATACTGGTCGAAGGCTCCGGCGAGGCTCTGCAGATAGCTTGCAAAGGCTGGCAAACGAGAGCGTTGGAAGAGCCAAGCCTGGAAAAGGTTCTGCGAGGCCCAAAGGAAGGTTTTACCGAATCCATCATGGATAATCTTGCATTGATAAGGCGAAGGCTGAAAACCCCTGACCTTAAGTTCAAATTCAAAGAACTAGGCGTCAGGTCAAAAACAAGCATATGCCTTTGCTATATAGAATCCCTGGTTAATAATGAGATACTGCAGGAGCTTGAAAGCAGGCTCGATAAAATAGAGATCGACGGTGTCGTAAGCTCAGGCTATATAGAGGAATTGATAAGGGATCACCCCATGTCCCCGTATAAAACGATCGGGAACACGGAAAGGCCTGACGTGGTTGCCGCAAAGCTGCTGGAAGGCCGTATCGCCGTTGCGGTTGACGGCACGCCTTCCACACTGACCTTGCCATATGTCTATTTGGAATATTTTCAAACCGCCGAGGATTATTACGATAGTTACTGGTTTTCATCGATCAACAGGATAATAAGATGGCTGGGCGAGTTTTTCACCTCCAGTATTCCGGCCATATATATCGCTTTGATTACATATCACCAGGAAATGATTCCGACTCCGCTTCTGCTTAGTATAACATCGGCAAGGCAAGGCGTCCCCTTCCCCACCATCGTTGAGTCGATCATACTTCTTTTCATATTTGAAGTGATAAGGGAAGCGAGCATACGCATGCCAACACCTATGGGACAGTCGGTAAGCATAGTCGGAGCATTGATCCTGGGTCAGGCTGCAATCGAAGCAAGACTGTTCAGCGCCCCGATGGTTATAATTGTCGCTGCGACGGGTATCAGCGGTCTTTTGACCATCAAATTGAAGGGAGCAAGCATTGTTATCAGGCTGGCTTTAATGCTGCTTTCGGCCTTCATGGGATTATACGGCTACATTTTCGGAGTTACGGGAGCTTTCATTTATATGTTCAGCATGCGTTCTTTCGGAGTGCCCTACATGCTCGAATACGGCTCGTTAAACCCGGTCGACCTGAAAGACACGTTTGTCCGGGCCCCATGGTGGTACATGAATCTGAGACCGAAGATGATAGCCGCAAAAAATGTTATCCGGCAAAAGACTTCAAAAGTAAAGGTAAAATAGTAATGAAATATTTCAGATCATTTTTGTCGATAATTTGCATTTTATCAATGAATTTGTTGCTCTCCGGCTGTTGGAATTACAGAGAGGTTGAAAAACTTGCCGTTGTGTCTGGAATGGCCTTCGATAAAGCTGGGGATAATTACCTGGTTACTTCGGAAATTGTAGACGTGAAAGGCGGCAAGGATACTAAAATTAACACTATGCTTATTACCTCAGAAGGATGCAGCATATTCGATGCCTTGCGTAAGGCCATTAAAAAAGCGGGCAAAAGGCTGTACTTCAGCCATTCGGAAATCGTGGTCATAAGCAGGGAGGTCGCTGAGGAAGGAATAATCCCTGTATTGGACTGGGTCAGCAGGGATGGCGAACCGAGATATATGTTGCATTTCTTGGTTTCGAAAGAGAAATCCGCCAAGGAGATACTTGAACAAAAGCCTGAGACGATGGACGTCCTTTCTTTTGAACTTAACGATATGCTGAAAGCGCAAAAAAGCTTGTCTTTTGCGCCGGAGACCGAAGAATGGCAATTCATGAATGACCTTTCTGCAATGGGTATCTCCGCTACTTTGCCGACAGTAGACATAACGTCGGACAATAACAAACCCACGCCCGAAATTACGGGGACTGGAGTCTTTAGACAGGATAAACTCGTTGGTTTCCTTAACGGCGAAGAAACGAAAACCATGCTTTTCATAAAAGACAAGATAAAAGGAGGGCTTCTTGTAAAAAAAGAAACCAAAGGCAGTTCTGTAACCGATATATCACTGGAAATTTTCAAGAACAAAACTCATGTGAAGCCACTCTTTAATAATGGAAAAATCACAATGAAGATAACTACGAATACGGACGTTTCTATTGGTGAAAACGGCGGAGCGGTTAATTATATAGAAGAACCGGCGAGAACAAGCCTGAAAACAGATATCGAGGCAATGCTGGAAAACGACATAAAGACTTTGGTAAAAAAAGTACAGGAGCAATACGACAGTGACATATTCGGATTCGGGAGGTCTGTTAAACTGGCTATGCCGGATATGTGGAGGCAGCTCGAACCTAAATGGGAACAAATATTTAAAGAAATAGACGTTGAAGTACACTCGACTATAAATATAAAAAACAGCGCATTCCAGTCAAAGCCTGTAAAAGTGGGTGATTGATGATGCTGATACTTTGTACCGCGGTTTTTCTGTTTTTTGCTTTGCTCGACGTCATACCGATCGTTAGAAACAGGCAATGGAAGATGCTGATCATCTACTCCGTAATATTTATTACTGCATATACGTTCAGTGTATTGACTGAATTCGGCGTAAAAATTTACAGTCCGTCCTATCCTATAGAACATATTATCACCGCGATTTTTGGCGGGTAGAAAATCAGAAGGTAGTGGAAACGTGCAAAAGGAAGTAATATCCGACAGGCAAGGCATAACTACAATGGCATTATTCATCATGGGAAGCACGCTGATACTCGGCGTCGGTTCGGACGCCAAGCAGGACGCCTGGCTTGCCGTGATAACAGGCATCGCCTTTGCGATACCCATATTGGCGGTATATGCAAGAATTTTGGCGCTATTTCCGGGGAAAAACCTTTATCAGCTCCTGGACTATATATTCGGTAAAGTGTTTGGAAGAATAATCGCGCTCTGTTTTATATGGTACGCGTTTCATCTTGGCTCAATGGTACTAAGGAATTTTCAGGAGTTTATCAAGGTGGTGTCATTTCCCGAAACCCCTGAATTTGTGCCGATCATGCTGATGGGGATTCTATGCATATGGGTGGCAAAAGAAGGTATAGAGGTATTGGGCAGATTCTCTCAGCTCATTATAATAATTCTTGCGTTAATTATACTTGCCGTGGTAGCGCTTGGTACGAAAGACGTCAATTTTGATAATTTACGCCCGTTTCTTTACAATGGCGTCAAACCCGTTATAAACGGCGCTTTTAACACCTTTTCCTACCCGTTTGCCGAAACGGTGTTATTCATGGCGGTTTTCAATTTTTCAAAAGAACGAAACCACCCCTTCAAAGTATATTATTACGCGTTGGCATTAGGATCGTTCTTTGTTTTATTGATAACTATCCGGAATATTCTTATACTGGGGGCGGATTTCATCGATCAGGTTTATTTTCCCTCCTACGCAGCAGTAAGTCTGGTAAATATCGGAGACTTCCTGCAGCGGATAGAGGTGACCGTATCGGTTGTGCTTCTTTTTGCCGGATTCGTCAAGATAAGTATATGCCTGCTGGCAGCTGGCAGAGGCGTCGACTATCTTTTCAAAGCCGGCAACTACAGACAGCTCGTCGCTCCGGTAGGACTCTTAATGATGGTAACCTCCTGCTTTATATATCAAAACATTATGGAGATGATGAAATTTGCTTTTAAGGTCTACAGGTATTACGCATTCCCGTTTCAAGTAATATTGCCGGTCATAATATGGATCGGCGCAGAAATAAAGGCAAGGAAAGCGAAGATATCCACGAAGAAATCCGCACGTGATTAATATCCAAATTGGTACAGGCAGGCATGGATACTCTTGCCTACTTTTTACCAAAATTGTACCT
This sequence comes from Bacillota bacterium, assembly GCA_023412915.1. Classification (GTDB taxonomy): domain Bacteria; phylum Bacillota; class Clostridia; order Acetivibrionales; family DTU013; genus JAEYOM01. The sequence continues at coordinate 53,342 of JAEZRE010000005.1, read as the reverse complement.
ATCGATTTGGATTTTCAAAAAGCACTCTCTTAATGTATCGCTGTCTTGGACCCAATTATTGTAGTCCACGGGCTTTCTATATTTGTCGGATAACGATACAAGCGACTGCAAACTATAGTATGAATCCGCGATAGGATAATACTTGCGTCCCCAATGGCTACGCTTCAAATAACTTACATCGGACAGTTCTATAATATATTGGTGCAAGCTATTTATATCATGCGCTATTTCTTCATTTCTTAAATCCAGATCAGTTACTATTTTGACGATTTCCTCCTGATCATAGGTCTTGAGCGGGTCGATATATATATAGTCAAATTCCTCTGTTACTTCAAGATACAGAGCCTTATATTCGTTGATTGTTTCGCTTAACTCAATCGACATGTTTATAGCTTTTGCGCCCAGCACCAACAGTAAAAGCGCGGCAACAACCATCATAGAATAATATTTGTATTTAAATAAAACAATCTTGTCCATATAGCACCCGAAGCCATATGATTTATGGAAATTATACCATTTTATTAATCGGAATTAAAGTACATTGACGGCAGCTTCTGCAAATGGTATTGTAAAAAATGGCTGTAACACGATAAATTAACATATATTATCATCGAGAAACAAATACGAAAAAGGGAACAAATATATGAACGGCGCAGGAAATGAATTCATTGAGAAGACCAAATACAAGTACGAGGAGCAGTCGGCCCAATCCAAAGGCCTGCCGCAGCCTCCCCTGGAGACGGACTACGATCTGTCCCGGCCCCTCATTGCACTGCCGAAGCCTGATAATACAAAGTATGGCCAGGTTTCCCTGATTGAGGTCATCAATGGCAGACGAAGCGTCAGGCAGTATTCGGAAAGGTGTTTGTCCCTGGATGAGCTTTCGTACTTGCTTTGGTGCACCCAGGGCGTCAAGAAGGCCGATTCCGCGAAATACACACTCAGAACCGTCCCTTCAGCCGGTGCAAGACACGCATTCGAGACATATCTGCTGATAAACAGGGTTGAAGGGCTGAAGCCCGGATTATACAGGTATCTTGCGCTGGAACACAAGCTTCTGGAAATAAACATTCAATCGGGTATCACCGAAGAAGTAGTCGCCGGCTGCCTGGGGCAGGGTTTTGCAGGAAAAAGCGCTGTGACTTTCATATGGGCGGCTGATGTAAAAAGGATGAAATGGCGTTATGAAGATCGTGGTTACAGATATCTGCATCTTGACGCCGGGCATGTCTGCCAGAACCTTTATCTGGCTGCCGAAGCCATAAATTGCGGAGTATGCGCCATAGCGGCGTTTGAAGATGATCTCATTAACAGCACACTTGGTCTGGACGGAAAAGAGCAGTTCGTCATCTATGTTGCCGCCGCCGGGAAAAAGGACTAAAAACCGGGCTATTTAAAGGCTGCCTTTACCTAGTGTATGACCGGAAGCGCCCCGTCCTATCTGCATAGCAGCCTCTGGCTCACTATGTCCGACATGACCTCCATTCCCTCCGTTCTTGCGATATGGACCACCTCCGAATACCGGGCGCTGTCGGGGAGTATCGAAACCAGCATATTCTCTCTGTCCAAAATATGCTCCGGGTGATAAATTACGTTGTCCTTGCCTTCGAAAATAGCCGCATAGAAAATCCCGGTCTCCACAAGGTCCTGGAAGAAATGGCTGCCATACGACAGCTCCGGCATGAACCCTTCCTGAGAAGATACCTCGCAGATCACCGGCATGTTGCAGAGCTCGGTAAAATGCACGGGTACTCCAAGGGAGGGTGTCGTCGTTCCCCATCTGCCCGGTCCCACAAGCATTGCATTCTGTCCTTTCAGAGCCTGGTTTATCCTGCCGATAAGCCTGGCAACCGCGTATTTCGACTGGCTATCCAGTCTGAAGTACTCCTGTGGTTTGACGAAAACAACATGATCGACGGGCATGCGGACATTCCCTCCTATGAAGTTTCCAAGAGAATAGAAGAAGCAATCCTGAACGTTCTCCAACTGAGGGAGCTCTATGGACTTTCCAAGCCCCATGGTCTGCAGCGGCCGGCATTGTAAAAGGTTGACCTTGTATCCCCCGCTTTTCGTAAAATTGACCGTGAATTCGATATCCACCGGATATTCATACGCTTTTGACAAAAGAGAGAGCATTTCTCTCATAAGACGAGGAAAGCCCGTATCCTTGAGCATTGTCCTGAAATCGGCGATGTACGGCGTCTTTATATTGGAATACCCTTTCTGACTCAGATAATTGATGGTTTCGTAATCAACGCTGACGAACAGACCTTTATCGGCCTTAAGGTCGCCTGTAAGTATCTCCTCGATACTCCTGCTTGTAAGTTCGTTTTCCCCTAGCGAGAGAAGATCTACAAAATGCTGCGAGAATTTGCTGCGGTCGCCGTAATTGACCAAAGGCAGCCGCATGGGATCGTCCAGCGTCACAATCCTGGCATAGTCCTCCGTAGTTCTGTCCACCGCCCTGGTGCCGAGACCGAGGACAAGACGGAGAACACCGGCGTCCATATCTATATCCTTATCCCATAGGTAAATATTTTTGGAGTTCCCGACCCCGGCCGCATGCGGGAAGTAACATTCCCCGTAATAATCCCCGGATACGCGCTGTACCAGTATAGCCATCTGTTCATCCTTGTCAAGCAGGCCTCTGTTGACGCGGTAGGCAAGAGCGTCCTCGTTCATCGTGCTCGCATATACGGTTCGCACAGCTTGTTCGAAGGCCCTGTAGCGTTCCTCGGGAGTTCCCTGATTGACGCAGAATATGCTTTCATATTTGCCTGCAAAAGCATTGCCAAAATTATCCTCAAGCAGCGAGCTAGATCGAACGATGATCGGAGACTGGCCGAAATACTCCAGCATCTGCACGAACCTGTCCTGAATGTTCCCGGGGAACTCACCGCGGAGGAGCTTCTCCTTCAATTCGGGAGCGTATTTGAAATATCCCTCTTCCGTCTTTTGCCTGGTACGCAGCTCCCACCAGCCATTCTGCACGATATAGGTATAGAAAACATCCGATCCTATATAATAAGAATCGTGCGGCTCCAGAAACGGTACGAACTTATCCTTGCCTTCCTTTTCCAGTATCTTCCGCGCGACAAGCATGCCAACGCTTTTTCCCCCGATAAAACCCGCCCCGATCTCCCTGCCGGCTATCAGCAGTATGTCCTTCAGAGAGAAATAGCGGTCGCAGAGTTCAAGCATCCTTGATTCGCTGCCTATCAGCATGGACATGAGCGTACGCTTTACCCTATTCTGCTCTTCCTGGGATTTATTCAGCGTATCCCTCGCCTTGTTGAAAACGACGTCCCAATGATCCAGGCGCTCCTCGCTGCGGCTGATACTCGAGAACAACTCCGCTGTTTCGGAGCTTGCCGTAATGACAACAGCCTCCTGCCCCTGTATGAGATGCGGGAAGAACATGGTCGAGGAATAGCGCTGCCAGACCTTGAGAGGATGAATGTAGTATTTGGAGTTGACCTGATAGAGGTCGAGCAGGATCTGTGTCGTTTCACGTATTCCGGCGATCGTGCTGTTAGTGTGTACATTTCGTATTATTGCAAAATAGGCTATCGTGTCAAGGGTAAACAGCAAAGGACAGGTGACCTTGAAGAAGTTACCGATCATCAAATCGGATTTCCAGTATTCAAGCAGATCGGTCAGGCAGTCGAAAACATAAAACGCTCTTCTGCCCTCCTGCTCGACCATCTGATGGACAGCTATCGCAAAGCTCTCGAAACCCTTGCGGGCGTCGATCTCGTAGACTCTGACATTCGGACCTTCCCCAAGCAGCGGCGCATGATTGCCGAAACGCACATAGATCAGCCTTCTACCGTCGGACCGTGCCTGTTCGACATAAGGATCGACCATTATCCTGTAGTCGTCCGTCGAATCGACCTGCCATACGACGTTATCTCCAAGCCGGAGATAGTCTATCATCTGATCGAAGCCTTTCAGTCCCGAAGACACCTTGTCATGTATCCCCATTCCGGACACCTCCTTTTAAAAGAAAAACCGGGCTATCCTATTTTGTATAAAAAAGCGCCCATCAATCCATAAGCCTACAGGCCTGGTATCGATGAACGCCGTCGTTCATTGTTTCAGAGCATTATATGATTTGCAAGTTTTTCCCGCATTATATGCAAAATATCACAGGATGTGCAATGTTACTGTCCTTTGTATGCGCTGTTAAAGCACTTTATACTTTATAATATATCCCGACCGAAGAAAAAATGCAATGTAGCTATTATAATAATTCAAAAAATTTTAAAAATATAATTAATTGTTATTGACAACGTCTGCGAGGCAGTTATATAATAAATCAAGAAATCAACAGCAAAGGCGCTGTAGGTAAAAACCTATGGCGCTTTTTGCTGTTTTTTTATTTATAAGTTTATTTAGAAAGTGAGGCAACAACATGAGTAAAGTACCTGAAATTTTCGGAAGTATGGTATTTAGTGACCAGGTAATGAGAGAACGCCTGCCTAAGAATACTTACAAAGCAATGAGGAAAACCATAGAAAACGGCCTGCCGCTTGATCGCGGCGTTGCAGATATCGTAGCCAACGCCATGAAGGATTGGGCCATAGAAAAAGGCGCCACCCACTTTACCCATTGGTTCCAGCCGATGACCGGAATCACTGCGGAAAAGCACGACAGCTTCATTTCCCCTACCCCTGACGGATGCGTTATCATGGAGTTCTCGGGCAAGGAACTGATCAAGGGCGAGCCCGATGCCTCAAGCTTTCCTTCCGGCGGTCTGAGGGCTACCTTCGAAGCAAGGGGCTACACCGCATGGGATCCTACCTCATACGCTTTCATCAAGGATGGCACGCTTTGCATTCCTACAGCCTTCTGCTCCTACAGCGGGGAAGCTCTTGACAAGAAAACGCCCCTCCTGCGTTCCATGGAAGCTGTAAACACCCAGGCGCTCCGTATACTGAAGCTCTTCGGCAACACCGCCACCCGCGTAAATTCAACCGTTGGACCTGAACAGGAGTATTTCCTTATAAATAAAGATCTGGCCGATAAACGCAAGGACATCGTATATACCGGAAGAACTCTCTTCGGCGCGAAGCCGCCAAAGGGCCAGGAGCTCGAGGACCATTATTTCGGAGCCATCAAGCCCCGCGTATTGGCATACATGAAAGAACTTGACGAGGAATTGTGGAAGCTCGGAATCCTCGCAAAGACAAAGCACAATGAAGTCGCTCCTTCTCAGCATGAGCTGGCTCCGATCTTCTCCACGACGAATATAGCCACCGACCATAACCAGCTGACCATGGAACTGATGAAGAAGGTTGCCTTGAATCACGGTTTGACCTGTCTGCTGCATGAAAAACCGTTTGCGGGCATCAACGGCAGCGGTAAGCACAACAACTGGTCGCTTTCGACCAATACCGGCATGAACCTGCTCGAACCCGGAGATTCACCGGAGCAGAACGCGCAGTTCCTGTTATTCCTGGCTGCGATCATCAAGGCTGTGGATGAATACCAGGATCTTCTCAGGGTATCCGTAGCGAGCGCGGCAAACGATCACCGTCTGGGCGCCAATGAAGCGCCGCCGGCAATCGTTTCTATCTTCCTTGGCGACGAACTCACAAACATTCTCGAATCTATCGAGAACGGGAGCGTATATGACCCCAAGGCAAGAACCGAAATGAAGATCGGTGTAGACATACTGCCAAGCTTCCCGAAGGATAGCACTGACAGAAACCGTACTTCTCCGTTCGCCTTCACCGGCAACAAGTTCGAGTTCCGTATGCTCGGGTCGGCATTTTCTATCGCAGGTCCGAATATCGTACTCAACTCGATCGTAGCCGAAGAGCTTTCACAGTTTGCTGAAAAGCTGGAATCCGCAGAAGATTTCACAAAGACTTTGAACGCACTGATCAAAAAGACAATAACCGAACACAAGCGTATCATTTTCAATGGCAACAACTATGCCGAGGAATGGGTCGGGGAAGCTGAAAAACGCGGTTTGTTGAACTTGAAGACCACAGTTGACGCCCTGCCCTACTTCATCAACGAGAAGAATATCAAGCTCTTTACAAAGCATAAAGTATTCACCGAACAGGAGATACACTCAAGGTTCGACATCCAGATGGAGAGCTACTGCAAGACGATCAACATCGAAGCGCTTACCATGCTCGATATGGTCAGGAAGGACATCGTACCGGCAGTCTGCAGCTACCTTAAGGATCTGACAGATACCGCGGTTGCAAAGAAGGCTGTATCGAACGACATCAGCTGCGAGCTTGAGAAAGGAATCATTTCTCAATTGTCCACCCTTTCGGCAATCCTTTACAAGAAGGCCGGCAAGCTCGAAGAGGGCCTCATAGGCGTTAAGTATCAGGATACCATAACGGCACAGGGCGAATATTACAGGGATGTCATTGTGCCGGCGATGGAAGAGCTCCGCGAAGTGGCTGACGATATCGAGGCGCAGGTGGGAGAAAAGTACTGGCCTTATCCGGCATACGGAAAACTGCTCTTTAGTGTTTGATGCTCCAAACTGAGGCGAACCGTCCCTCTGTTTCGTTATTAGCGAGTGTTGACAAAGAACGTTATTTGGTTATAATAAATTTAATATCATATGAAAGACTGTGAAGGGAAGAGTAATCAATGTCTTGTGGCCCAGAGAGCCGGGGTTGGGTGGGAGCCCGGTGCGGGGACATTGAATGAAGAACATCCCGGAGTCGCTGACCGAAAGAGATCCGAGTAGGCTCAGAAGTGAGCGGAACTTTATACCGCAAACCATAGTGTTAATGAGTGGGCTTGTCAAAGCCTATTTGGGTGGTACCGCGGAAGCAGAGCCTTTCGTCCCAATATAAGGGACGATGGGCTCTTTTTATAACATCACCCCGATTGACAATACTAATTTAAGAACGGAGGAGTGTTATGAAAAGAACAGATTACTGCGGCGCATTCAGAGAAAAGGACATAGGCCGATCCGTGACAGCCATGGGCTGGGTCCAGACCAAACGCGACATGGGCGGCGTCATCTTTATTGATCTGCGCGACCGCGAAGGCATCCTGCAGGTCGTTTTCAATGCTCAGAACCTGTCTTCGGAGGATTTTTCAACAGCGGAACGCCTCAGGAGTGAGACAGTCATCTCCGTAAGCGGAGATATACGCCTGCGCGACGAGGAAACACGCAATCCGAAGCTTGAGACGGGAACGATAGAGCTGTCGGCCCACAAACTCGACATAATTTCCGAAGCGGACCCTATCCCCTTTTCGATAGAGGAAGGAGGCAAGGTCCGCGAGGACCTGCGACTGAAATATCGCTACCTCGATATACGCAGACCTGAATTGCTCGATAAGCTTCGTTACCGTCACCTGGTGTCCCGCATAGTTCATGAATATCTGGACAGCGACGGCTTTATAGAGGTTGAAACCCCAATTCTTACCAAGAGCACTCCCGAGGGCGCGAGGGATTATCTGGTGCCCAGCCGCGTACACCAGGGAACGTTTTATGCATTGCCCCAGTCTCCGCAGATTTTTAAACAGCTTTTGATGGTTGGAGGAATCGACAAGTATTATCAATTCGCGCGCTGTTTCCGCGATGAAGACCTGCGTGCCGACCGCCAGCCCGAATTCACCCAGGTGGACATGGAAATGTCCTTTGTCGAACAGGAGGATATACTGCAGCACCTGGAAAAGCTTTTTAAATATATCTTCAAGACCCTCAAGGGCATCGATTTTACGGAACCCTTCCCCCGCCTTACATGGCAGGAAGCCATGGACCGTTACGGCAGCGACAAGCCAGATCTGCGCTTTGATCTGCCCATTGTCGACCTTACTGGCATGATGCGAAGCTGCAGTTTTTCCGTCTTCCGCGATACGGTGGACCGCGGAGGAACAGTCCGTGCCATCAACGTCAAGGGACATGCCGATTTTACGCGCAGCGCCATTGAGGAACTGACGCAAAAGGCCGTTTCCTTCGGCGCAAAGGGTATGGCCTGGATCGCCGTCAAAGAGAGCGGCGAGCTTTATTCAGTGCTGACCAAGTATTTCACGGAAGCTGAAATGGACGAACTGCTTCGGACCGTCGACGGAAAGCCCGGCGATTTCATACTGTTCTGCGCCGATAAATTCAGTACCGTATGTCGCACCCTGGGCGGACTGAGGTTATACCTGGCGGATATTCTGGAGCTTCGCGAAAAGGATGATTACAAGTTCCTGCTGGTTACCGATTTCCCCGAATTCGAATACTCGGAAGAGGAAAAACGTTATATTGCCACGCATCATCCTTTCACCATGCCCTACCCCGAAGATATTCAATACTTGACGAGCGACCCGGCAAAAGTGCGTTCACAGGCTTATGACGTAGTGCTCAACGGTATCGAGCTTGGGAGCGGAAGCATAAGGATCCATAGAAGAGATGTCCAGCAGAAAATGTTCGAGGCGCTAGGGTTTACTCCCGAAGAAACGAGGGAGCGCTTCGGTTTTATGATCGACGCGTTCAAATACGGCACGCCGCCGCACGGAGGCTTTGCTTTCGGGCTGGACCGCCTGGTCATGCTGATGACGGACGCCGAATCGCTGCGGGATATAATCGCCTTCCCCAAAATCAAGGACGCCTCCTGCCCCATGTCCGACGCTCCCGCCACAGTAGATCCGGCACAGCTCGAGGTATTGGGACTCAATATGGAGCAAAGCGAAGCCGGTACAGTAAAAGCACAAGGGCATAAACCTGTTCCCTCCATCAATGTCGACAATGTGGCGACACTGGCAAAGCTCAACCTTACCGATGAGGAAAAATCGGTCATGGAACGTGAGATGCAGGATATCATAGCTTTTGCAAACCAGCTTGACCGGATAGATACGGCCGGCATACCGGTAACAGCCCACATAATGCCCATCGAAAATGTTTTCCGTCAGGATGTTCCCAAATCCGCCTTCAAGCGCGAGCAGCTCCTGGAGAACACACCGCAGAAGCAGGACGGATTCATTTTTGTACCGCAGGTCGTTGAGTAAAAGGAGGATATGGAAAATGACTGATAAAATTACCGGGTTGACGGTTTCACAAATATCCAGATTATTGAAGAAAAAATCTCTTTCCTCCGCCGAGGTCGTCGAAGCCTACCTTGAGGAAATTTCATCGAAAGAGCCAGAAATACAGGCTTATATAACCGTTACCTCCGAAGCTGCACGCAAACAAGCCTCGCGGGTCGACAGGCTACGCGCGGAAGGAGTCGAGCTATCTACGCTGGCCGGTATCCCGGCAGGGGTCAAGGATAACATATGCACAAGGGGCGTTAATACAACCTGCGCTTCAAAAATACTTGAAAACTTCGTCCCCCCATACGACGCCACAGTAATTGAAAAGCTCGAGGCAAGCCACGTAGTCGTCATGGGCAAGCTTAACATGGACGAGTTCGCAATGGGGTCATCGACGGAGAATTCTCATTTCAAAAAAACCAGAAATCCCAGGAATACGGCCTGTGTCCCCGGCGGCAGTTCGGGCGGCTCGGCTGCAGCCGTGGCGGCAGATGAGGCAGCCTTTGCGCTGGGTTCCGATACGGGAGGTTCCATCCGCCAGCCTGCCTCGTTCTGTGGAGTTGTCGGGATGAAGCCGACTTATGGCACAGTTTCGAGATACGGCTTGATAGCCTTCGCCTCCTCGCTCGATCAGATAGGTCCTCTAACAAAGGACGTACGCGATTCGGCGTTGGTGCTGGAAGCAATTACCGGACAGGATCACCGGGATTCGACTTCGGTAGCCCATCCGCAGAACGATTTTACCTCAGGCATCGAAAAAGGCGTAGAAGGCTTTCGGGTGGCGCTGCCTAAGGAGTACTTCGCAGAAGGGATATCCCCCGATATCAAAAAAGCCGTTCTGGATGCAGCAAAACAGTATGAAAAACTCGGAGCCCGTGTGGACGAAGTTTCGCTGCCCAGTCTCGAATACGCGCTGCCCGCATACTACGTCATTTCAAGCGCTGAAGCTTCATCCAACCTTGCTAGGTTTGACGGAGTGAAATACGGGTACCGCGCAGAAGGCTACGAGGATATGGATGAGCTTTACAGGATGACGCGCAGCGAGGGCTTCGGCAAGGAAGTGAAAAGGCGCATAATGCTGGGCAGCTTCGTGCTCAGCGCAGGCTATTACGACGCATATTACAAGAAGGCACTGCAGGTCCGTACATTGATAATGAATGACCTGAATGCGGTCTTTGACAAATATGATTTCATACTTTCGCCCGTTTCTCCCACTACGGCGTACAAATTCGGTGAAAAGACCGGAAATCCGCTGGAAATGTACCTTGGCGATATATTTACAGTCCCGATTAACATTGCCGGCGTACCGTCTCTGTCCATCCCCTGCGGCGAGGATACGGAGGGCTTGCCCATCGGCATGCAGCTCATCGGCAAAGCCTTCGGCGAAGCAACTCTTTACCGCGCCGCCTATGCGTTTGAACAGAGCATGAAGGGAAAAGGAGGTATATCCTAATGGCGACATCGATTAACAATTATGAAATGGTAATCGGACTTGAAGTACACGTAGAGCTTAAGACAGCCACAAAGATATTCTGCAGCTGTCCCACCACTTACGGAGCGGAGCCCAATACTCAGTGCTGTCCGGTTTGCATGGGCATGCCCGGAACGCTTCCGGTATTGAATGAACAGGTAGTCAATTATGCCGTTATGGCGGGCATAGCCACCAATTGCGAGATAGCGCGCTTTTCCAAGGAAGACCGCAAGAACTACTTTTATCCCGACCTGCCAAAGGCATACCAGATATCCCAGTATGATCTGCCGCTTTGCAGGACCGGTTACATCGATATCGAAACCGAAAATAATACGAGCAAGCGCATAGGGATAACTCGCATCCATATAGAGGAGGACGCGGGCAAGCTGGTGCATGCGGACGGCAAAGGCACTTTCATTGACTGCAACCGCTGCGGCGTTCCCCTGATCGAAATAGTTTCAGAACCTGACCTCCGCTCGGCGGAAGAGGTCAGGGCGTATCTTCAGAAGCTCCGCGCGATCATCCTGTATACCGGCATTTCGGATTGCAGGATGAACGAGGGCTCAATGCGCTGCGATATCAACCTTTCGGTGCGCAAAAAGGGTGAAAAGGCCTTCGGAACACGCACGGAGATGAAGAACCTCAATAGCTTCCAATTCATCACTAAAGCGATAGAATACGAATTCCAGCGCCAGGTGGAAGCTGTGGAAGCAGGCGAGGCCATTGTACAGGAAACCCGTCGTTTTGACCAGAATACCGGCAAAACCTTTTCCATGCGCCGTAAGGAGGACGCCAACGACTACCGTTATTTTCCCGATCCGGACCTTGCTCCGATCCGTATCTCCGATGAAATGCTGCAGGGCCTGAACGCCCGGATCCCGGTGCTCCCGGACCAGCGCAAGCGCGAATACATCGAGCGCTATGGGCTGACCTCCTATGCTGCTGAGCAGCTCACGAGCCGGAAGGAGCTTGCCGATTATTTCGAAGCGGCCGTGAGGAGTACGGATTACCCAATGCTTGCGGCAAGCCTGATACAGACGGAAGTCATGCGCCTGCTGCCACAGGATGAGGTGAACATACCTGTTTCTTCCGACAATTTTGCAAAGCTCGCGCAAATGGCCGGCGAAGGTAAAATAAACAGCAGCACGTACAAAAAGGTCCTGAATATGCTTTGGGAAAAGGACCAGGACCCTGTCGAGCTCATACGCAGAGAGGGCCTCGAACAGATCAACGACAAGGATGCGCTCCGCGAATTCGCCATGCAGGCCGTAAACGAACAGCCGAAGCTCGTCGCCGATTATAAAAAGGGTAAAACAGCAGTAATCCAGGCTATGGTTGGACAGGTGATGAAAAAGACCTCAGGAAAGGGCAACCCCGTTATCATACAGGAACTCCTGACCGAAATGCTGCAGTAATATGGGATATGGGTGGGACAAGGGGACAGGGACTTTGTCCCACTCCCCTCCCTACTCTCCTCCCACAAATCGAGAGAGCGCTTTCAAATCCGGAGCAATTCTGCCCGGACGATATGTGACGTTTACTATTTGAAAACACAGATCTTATACATGTCCAACATCCTCACAAATCCTATTCGGTTTGTCCGCTTGGCCCCGGCTTCCTCTTGCCGGTAAAATCCGTTGACACCACCTTGAATACGCAAACGCCGTCTGCCTGTTTACCGGTAAAAACAAAATCCTGCCCCGAAAGATACTTTACCAGCAATGCAAGAGCATTGCACTTCTCGCTGATATCCTCGACGAACTCGACATGTCCGAAGCCGAGAACGCTTTCATAGTAATAGCCCGAATCGCACGGGTTGTCAATATGCCCCAGTCTGCCTTCACAAGCCATTTCAAAGCACACGGCATTGTTTTCTTTAAGTATGTCAAGCTTGCGCCCAGCTTTTGCACTGTGGAAAAATAAAGTCAGCAAATTATCCTCCAGCGTATATCCGAAATTAAGGGGAACCACATAGGGCAAACCTTTATCCACCATGGCAAGGTGGCATACCTTGCATTTATCTATGATACTTTTGATTTCTTCTTTACTTGATACTTCCCGGTCTTTTCTTCTCATAAGCCCGCCTCCTGAGATACTGTCATTTGCCCGATACATACGAGGGCATGTCTGCATGATAACTAATGTTATATTATGGAAGGCTGCAAGTCAATTACTATCGCGTATTTGCAGTGCTTACGCGACAGAGCCGATGCGATTTTCAAATAATAGGCCAATCGCACCAATTGTTTTGAGCACATATCTCCATTTTAATATTCCATAGTTGTAATATAATTGTAATCAACAAGACGCTTATTGTCATTAATAAATTGGTGTATTGGAAAAAAACGAGGCTTTTATGAGAATTCATACCGGATTTATTAAAAATAAGAGTGGTCAGTCAATGGTGATGGTCGCCCTGTTTATGGTAGTCCTGCTGGGCTTCGTTGCCATGACTACGAACGTAGGAGCGCTGACCGTAACAAAATCGGACCTGCAGAATGCGGCAGATGCAGCGGCGCTGGCCGGTGCACAGGAACTGCCAGATAATGCGGCACAGGCCAGGATCGTGGCGCAGAATTATGTAATTGCCAACGGTAAATCAGGCGATACCTCGACAGTTACCATAGGAACGGAAAATAAATCCATCACGGTCGCTATCAGCCGAACCGAACCGGCATTTTTAGGCAAGACGCTTGGCACGGAGTCCAATACCGTTTCGGCGGATGCAACAGCAACGATAGGAGTTGCGGGCAGCGTTCCGTGGATAGTGCCCTTTGTCATTCCAAAGCCTGTAGAATTCAGATATGACAAGGTATATGTAATGCGTATGTACGGCGGCGGGGATTTCCTGGATTACCCTATCACACGCACAAATTCCACGGGTTACCCGAGCGGTTACACTTATCCCAGCGATTACAGAAATGACCCGGTATATAGGAATTATCCCATTTCCACCCCCTACCCGTACCAGTTTGACTATATGAACGTCTACATAGAAAGAAATACGAATTTCTATAACTACATAAACTGGCTGGAAAACGGGTATCACAAAACGTTTAAAGTAAATCAGAACATGTATTATTACGCGCCTTCAAGCGGTGGAAGAGAATCTGTCGACGCCTTCGCCAAAAGGATCGAAAGGGATCCCAATACCGATTACACCAGGGCGAAGCTCGGGGATGGGCGTGTAATGCTTATTCCCGTAGTACAATCGATGCTTAAACGTTCAACACGTACTGACGGCAGCGTGCCTCTCAAGATTATCGGGTTTGTCGGCTTCTTTGCACAGGAAGTTCATAAAAACAGCTACGGACAAACCTTCTGGTTCGAAGGAAGGTTCCTCGAGAACCTCAATATAGGCTCGGGAGAGGTCACCTTCGACACGACCGCAGACTTCGGGCTGCGAGTGCAAAAATTGACCGAGTGAAACGCAGGGTGACCGAAACCCGAAACGCAGGAACGCAGGGACGTTAGAAACGCAGGGATGGTTCTTTTGTTTCGTTTTAGCAGCAAAAACGAAACAAAAGAACCGTCCCTGCGTTTCCGATATTTTACCATATTAAAATTTACTAAAAACTCGTTGATTTTACGATTTTATTTGTTTATCAACACTCTTTACAGCCCTATTATTCCATGGTAAAGTGATTTTTTATAAGTGTTGGTGAAATAATAATTAAAGGTGAGTCTATGTACAGTGATTTTAAAAGATTTCTAATAGGAAAACCCTTACAAAACGAAGCAGAAAACGAACAGAAATATGGCATTCTCTGGGGCTTGCCGATACTTGCCAGCGACGCCATATCCTCAGTGGCATATGCGGGCCAGGAAATACTGATGGTACTGCTGCCCGCAATCGGCGTACTTGCGTACGGCCAATTGACGTACATTTCTTTTGCGATCATAGGGCTGCTTGCTTTGCTCATGCTGTCTTACAGGCAGACTATAAAGAGCTACCCCAACGGCGGCGGCGCTTATATGGTAGCCAAGGACAACCTTGGGATAATGGCGGGCGTAACGGCAGGGGCGGCATTGTCCGTCGACTATATACTGACTGTAGCCGTCAGCGTATCCTCCGGTGTGGAACAGGTAACTTCGGCGTTTTTACCGCTACGCCCGTACACGGTCATAATAAGCGTTATAATGGTCCTGCTGCTTATGATAGGTAACCTCAGGGGCGTCAGGGAATCCTCCAAGATTTTTGGAGTCCCCGCGTACGCCTTCATCATAGCGATGGTATCGATGCTGATAGTCGGATTTATCAGGCTGAAGAGCGGATATATCCCACCCGAGCCTACTATCCAGTCCATAGGCCAACCTATAACAATGATCCTGATACTGAAAGCTTTTTCAAGCGGCTGCTCGGCGCTGACAGGCGTCGAGGCGGTCAGCAATGCCGTTCCCAATTTCAGGAACCCCTCGGTAAAGCATGCCAGAACAGTTCTGCTCCTGTTGTCCATAATCATACTGGCGCTTTTCGGCGGAACCTCCATCCTCGCAAACGCATACCATGTCGTGCCGGGCGAGAAAGCGCTGCTTATTTTGATGGCTGAAGAAGTATTCGGCAGAAACATCATGTTCTATTATTTGATGGCAACTACATTCATCATATTGATATTGGCAGCAAATACGGCATATTCAGGTTTCCCGCTGCTTGTCGCGGTAATGGCAAAAGAGGGCTATGTCCCCAGGCAGCTCAGTATGCGCGGTGACAGACTTAGCTACTCCAACGGTATACTGCTCCTTTCCCTGGTATCCGCACTGCTTATTGTCGTATTCAAAGCAAAGGTCACATCTTTGATAGGCCTTTATGCCGTGGGAGTTTTCATTTCCTTCACTCTTTCGCAGACCGGCATGTTTGTGAAATGGATAAAAACAAAGGAAGGCAATTGGCTCCCGAAAGCAATTGTCAACGGCACGGGTGCGCTTGTTACAGCTGTAACGGTCATAATAATCGCTTTCACCAAATTCGAAGAAGGCGCATGGGTGGTCGTACTTCTCATACCGATACTGATATACCTGATGCTGAAAGTAAAAAAGCATTATGTGGCGGTTAAAAAGCAGCTCAGGTTGAAGCCGGAAGAACTTGCGGAAATTGACGTCGATCACAGCCCGTACGTTAACCGCGTGATCGTCCCCATAGAAGGCGTGAACAGGTCAAGCGTAAGAGCTTTACGATATGCCATGACCATTTCGAACAACGTCATCGCCTTCAGTGTTCAAACAAACGACCAGGAAGAGAGGGAATTGAAGGAAAAATACCTCAAGCTCAATACGGGTATTCCCCTGATCGTCAAGTATTCGCCTTACCGCAAGGTCGTGGATCCGCTGCTCAAATTCATAGAATCCGCCGAATACGAATACGAAAAGGGCGATATGATAACTGTCATACTGCCCCAGTTTACAGTCAAACGCTGGTGGCACGCAATACTGCACAACCAAACAAGGATATTCGTACAGCGTGAGCTTTTGAAGCACAAGCATATAGTCGTTGCCGTAATGCCACTGAAGCTGAAGGACGATAATGAAGTGCTTACAAATCCCAAATATAATTAATACTTTCGTTGGCATTTACCAGCCGGAGCTTTTATATCAATATAAAGGCTCCGGTTTTAAATTTGCCCGATAATCTGCTCAGCTCTTTATCATATCAGTATTTTCCAGGAAAAATATTAGAATAATATTGCATAATTATTCATAAATACGTATAATTATTCTATATAGTAATCGGAGGTGCTTGACATGCTGAGGGCGGAAAGTCCGGACTTCTCACAATTTCTGAAACCATGCGAACGGTGGATTTCGAATATCCACTGGCGCTTCAGGAGATAAACCTGCTTGGGGTTCAGGGGCTTGATGAAACCGGCCTTGTATGAGCTGGCAGAAAACCTCCCAAATATATCTGAGCAATCAAGGAAAGGAGTAAATTATATGAAAAGTCAAAAATCACCGGAGCTGCTTGAAGAGGCAGGTAAATCTATACTGTTCACAACTTCGAGGCCTGAAATAGTTATGGAAAAAGGTAAGGGAATGTACCTTTGGGACACTGACGGCAGAAAATATCTCGATTTCATAGGCGGATGGGCGGCAAATTGCCTGGGCCACTGCCCAGACGCGATATCCAAAGCGCTCGAGCAGCAGTCCTCCGAACTTGTCAATGCAAGCCCTACTTTTTATAATAAGCCTATGCTGGAATTTGCCAGGCTCCTGACCGATATATCCTGTTTTGATAAAGTTTTCTTCACGAGCACCGGCGCAGAGGCAAACGAAGGCGCTATCAAGCTTGCGCGTAAATACGGATCGAAAATGCTGAACGGCGCATTCGAGATCATTACAACACTTGGCAGCTTTCACGGACGGACACTGGCAACGATGTCGGCCACCGGTAAAAAACACTGGGAGCCCCTGTTTGCTCCCAAGGTGCCGGGCTTTATTCATGTTCCCTTCAATGATATCGACGCCGTTGTCGAAGCGATAAATCCCAACACCTGCGCAGTCATGCTAGAGCCCGTTCAAGGTGAAGGCGGAGTCAACACGGCCGATACAGCCTACATAAAGGAGCTTCGCAGTATTTGTGACGAAAAGGGTATCCTGCTGATTTTTGATGAGGTCCAGACGGGTCTCGGCAGAATAGGAAAGCTGTTTGCATACGAGGCTTACGCCGTAGAGCCTGACATCATGACTCTGGCAAAAGGCATAGGCGGGGGTTTCCCGCTTGCTGCGATGCTGACGAAGGAGAAGTACGACATATTCGACGCCGGAGACCAGGGCGGGACATATACGGGGCAGCCTCTCGCGATGGCTGTCGGTATCGCGGTCGTTACTGAAATAATAAAACGCAAGCTTCCCGAACGTGCTGAAATGATGGGCGATTACCTGTCAGAAAGGCTGAGGGAGCTTTCCTCCGAATATCCGATACTCAATATCAGGGGTAAGGGATTGCTGATCGCTTTCGACCTTCCTGAGCCTGTCGGCGGGGATATAGTGTCCGAGTGTCTCGAAAAAGGCCTGATCATCAATTCACCCCAACCCTCCTCGATCCGTTTCATGCCGCCTTTGATAGTAACAAAGGGAGAAATAGACGAAATGCTCGATATACTTAAAATAGTGCTTAAAGCTCGTTATAGGAAATAATAATCGTTTGGAATAAGCCGCCCGGACGGGATGCAAAAATGGCTGCAGACAAGTAGAATTTACCACCGTCTGCAGCCATTCCTTCTTATTACCATTTTCCTTTTTTCATATGACCTTCCAGTTCAGCCTTTGATCTCTGTTTTATTACCCAGGATTCCTTCAAGGCCGCTTTGAACAAAGCTACACAAGGCGGGTCCAAATTCAAATCAATGCCTTCCTTGGCAAGCTCTCTGATCTTTCCGGCTAAAGTAATAATCTCCATATGGATGTCATTGGTCCTGTCCGAGTTGTAGATCTTGTCCGCATCTTCCTCGCTGATCGCGACAAACTTATCCTTCGGCGCTCCGCACTTCGGACAGGCGTCAGGAGCCTCCGGGCCCTCGAATACATAACCGCAAACGCTGCATCTCCATAGTTTTTTCATTAAAATTATCATTCCCTTCCCGTTTTTTATTTCGAAAGTAATGATTTATTTATACCCGGTGCAGCGTACTATTAACATCAAAAATTCTCAGAATAACTTTCGATCTGTTACTCTATAGTGACCTTGCTCGTCAGCGGCATCACCTGTATCCATGTCTGGCCTTTGTTCAGAGCGATCGCATTTCCCGATTCATCCGTATACCTGGTCTGCGACGCCCTTTCCTTCTTCGACCACGTTATTTTTTCAGCCTTGCCGCAGGAGATGAAATACCCATTTCCGCTTCCCGTTGTAGCCATTTCCTGGCGGCCTTTTGAATCATCCTTGATATCATAATTGCGGACAAACATCACTATTATATTCTTCGCTTCAAGCTGTTTCCCGCTAACCCGTTCCATGTGGGGCTTTCCTTGGCGCAGCCGTTTATAAGTCATGGCAGCGCTGTCGTACTCATAACCCGAGGTCATCGAAGGATACTTGAATGTAAGCTTAACCGCGTTTTGCCCGCCAGCCGGCACTATATCGGTCTCATTGTATGTAAACGGGAATTTGGCATCGGTCTCTGTCTTATATTTTCTGATTCCGGCGTAATCCAGCAGTTTTTCCATTGAAGTGTAGGAATCCTGCCAGTTGCCCTTGTCCTTTGTCAGATCCCAGATAACGTCCTTTCCGACGCGCATTCCGTCTATATCGTTTACTTTAAGGCTTTTTATATCGGCCACTGCCTTCGGGCTTCCACCAACATGAACATACATTGCGTCGTATTCCATCATATAGTCCAGGAAATAATCCCTTGCGCTTCTGACAGGCCCTATCATTTCCGGCGTCGTGCCCCAGAATACGGGCATCAGTCTCGTCAATCCGCCCTCCACGATCACCTCGTATACTATCTGGGCCTTGTCAAGTCCGCCCTGTGGCAGCACGCGCGAGCCCTGATTGTCGATCATCACAGCGACCGGACGTACGCCTGAAAATGGGAGAGAATAAATATCCTCTTCTCCAGCAACCTGCCCGGTCGGCTCTGTATCTACGGCACCGGGCGTAGTCATACCGGTCGGCGTCTTTGCGGCTTCTGCGGTGGTTTCTGCCGGAGTTGTTTGTGGTTCTGTCTTTCCTTGTGTACTGCAGGCTGAAAAAGAAATGAGCAGAATGCAGAGAACAAGTAGTAATGATGATCGTCCAAGCATTTATGAAACCTCCTGTGACCGGAAATATTAGCCTTTATATAATTCTACCTCATGTATGAAAACTCCTTCTTGTAAAGAGTCATTTTAAACAGCCTAAAGTGATACTTGGACAAATTACATAATCAAGTTATAATGGTTTAGTAAGGGTACATAATAGGAGTTGCGGCTATGACGGCAAATGAAATAAATTTGGGCACAAGATTGGAATTGGAGCTTTTGAACAGGCAGGGAGAAAAGGTTGGAAACACCTTTGTGAGCCAGTTGTTGGAACACCAGGGCGACGGCTTGCTGGTCATTTCCTCGCCTATTCACGAGGCACGCCTGGTCTTTATACCCAGAGATATAAATATAAGATTAACTTTCATACACAGCAAGCATGGCCTTCTGGGCTTTACGGCGATAGTCGAAGGCAGGGAGCACAGGGGCAACATAGCCATACTTTTAATAAAGCCTGTCTCCGAAATCATCAGGATACAGCGCAGGATGCATTACAGGCTCGACATAGTCGGAAACGCCAAGGTGTGGCTGGACGAAGAGTCCGACCCCATAAAGGCATATACTAAGAATATCAGCGGTTCTGGGCTCTGTATAGTTATGGATAATAACGTACCTGTCGACTCGGTTATAAAGGCCGAACTAAACCTTCCCGGACTGCCGGTTTTCAGCGTCGGGTGCAGGGTATTGAGAAACAGGCTTATTGAGAGTCAAAGAGGCAAACAGTTCGAACTTGGCCTTTGCTTCATACAGATCGCAAAAAAGGACCAGGATATTTTGATACGCTATATATTCGCTCAGCAAAGGCTTATTTTGAAAAAAGAGAATTGAAGGGTGAACAAAACGCAGGGACGGTTCTTTTGTTTCGTTTTAACAGCAAAAACGAAACAAAAGAACCGTCCCTGTGTTTCTATTTGAGTCCTGAAGGAAGCTGCGGGCAATCCTTCCGGATCTTTCTATATTTTCGTCAGCTTTAATAATCTGGCGCCATGAGGCGCCACCGAAACAATGATGGTTCGCTCCGCCACACCAAGTTCCTCATGCGCCCATAAGTCCCTCACATGATAACGGCCTTCGGCATACATCAAGGAAAGCTGCGTCTCGGTCCTGGTTTCAAAAGTCCCCCTGTTGAAAATGGCAAGGTACAAGCTGCCGTCATCATCTGTGGATGTCCAGGCGACATTCGTATTGTATGCGCCCCGCTGGTACAATTGACGGGCTGAATGTGAATGCTGCTGAATTCTCAGCAACTCCCCGTTTGTGAGCAGGGAAAGCGTCCAATCGTCATTGTCCCTTAGTTCACAGCCTACCATGAGCGGCGAACGGAAAATACACCAGAGAGTCATCATCGTAATTTGTTCATCCCTGGTGAAATTTGTCCATCTGTCGCCCATACCGTGCTCACAGGAGCGAATTGCTATATGTCCGAGCGGCAGCATGTCCGCATCGGGCCAGTGGCCCGGACCTGTGTGCTGGGCCCATTGGCTGCAGCGTTCAAACATATTGTCCAGCAATCTCCACTGATCCCAGAAATCATCCGTCATTCTCCACATATTGGCATTTGCTTTCAAATGTTCCGCATATTCTATCGGCGCAGGTCCGGGCGAGAGGCTCAGTACGATTTCCCGGCCGCAATTGTCGATGGCATCGCGGATAAGCTCGACTTCGCCGGGGGAATAAGGCCTCGATATGTCGTCGACCTTAATATAGTCCACACCCCACGAGGCATAAAGCTTTATTATGGAATCATAATAGGCCTGCGCGCCCTCCACGGAAGCGTCTACGCCATACATGTCCGTATTCCACTGGCATATGGAGTTTACGTGCGCAATTTCCCTTGCACGCACCTTGGTTCCCAGTATCGGTGTATCGGCATGCACTGCCTGGCGCGGAATGCCCCTCATGATATGTATGCCGAATTTAAGGCCAAGGCTGTGTACATATTCCGCCAGAGGTCCGAAGCCCTTGCCCCCTTCCGACGACGGAAAACGGTTTACAGCAGGAATCAGTCTTGAATATCCGTCCATTTCAAGAGGTGTGAATTTATTATAAGCTGATGAAAGCGCCCTGGGCTCATACCATTGAATATCTACCACTACATATTCCCAGCCATATTCCTTCAAATGCCTGGAAATATATTCGGCGTTCCCTTTCACTTCGTCTTCCGTGACGCTTGCACCGTAGCAATCCCAGCTGTTCCATCCCATAGGCGGAATTTGTGCTAATTTATTACGCATTTTCTATCCTCGCAATATTTGAATATAAATTGTTAAAAAGCCGATGCTTCAAATCGCATCGGCTCTTTTATATCATTTCACTCTTCAGGATCGAATTCCTCTTCCATCCTTGACTGGAACTCGTTGAAGACCTCTTCGAGTTCATCGTCGTCCTCGATAGTTACGAATGAATCCTCACCATCTTCATTGTGTTCGATCTTTAGTATGATTACTTCCTCGTCTTCGCCTTCCTCCTCCGATTCTTCCTCAAGAGGGGCCAAAACAACGTATTCATTGTCGTTCATTTCGATAGTATCGATATGTTCAAACTCAACTTCGTCTCCATTTTCATCAACCAGAACTACTATATCATCTCTTTCATCATCCATAGGAGCACCTCCATTTCATCTTGTATTAAATAACATACCCTTATTTTGACACACTGTCAAGATATCCCTGCAATATTAATACAGCCGCTATTCTATCGACCGAACCCTTCTTTTTGGAAGTCTTCATTCCAACCTCGTGCATGGTTCGGTTGGCCGCCACGGTAGTCAGGCGCTCATCCCATCTGATCACTTCCAGTCCTGTGAGTTCGGCTAAAAGGTTTCCGAATTCGATGGCCTTTTCACCGCTGGGACCTATGGTACCGTTCATATTTTTCGGAAGGCCGATCACAATTCTTTCGGCCTGATATTGCGACACCAGCTGTCTTATCTTCTCCGCCGGCTGTTCAATCGAGCCCTTCCATTGTATCGTATCAAGACCCTGTGCGGTCCATCCGAGCGGATCGCTCACAGCGACTCCGATTCTACTGTCTCCAAAATCAATGCCCATTATGCGCATAGAAACCTCCGCCGATCCTTAGCATATTTTAATGGCAAATTGAGGACAAACACTGCCGCAATAACCGCAAAGCAGGCATTTATCCTTGTCTACCGACGCTTTACCGTCCTTCAGGCGGAGGGCCTTCTGTCCGCAGCGTTCCACGCACCTGCCGCAGCCCTCGCACCAGTAATCTATATGAAGATGCTTTTCCCTGGAGGCTATCCTGTCCTTCAAAGCTTCCGGGACTGTTCCTCCTTCAAAACGGCAAATGTTCATCTCGACCTCTTCGACGCTTTGCATCCCGATCGCTATCGAATGCACGAATGGCAGGTCCAGAACGAATTTCAGGCATTCCTCATACGAGTTGAGCAGGTTGCCGCCCCCGAGAGGTTTCATGCTGTAGACTCCCTTTCCGCAAGCGTATGCGGCTTTTACGGCAGCAAGCATCTCTTCGACCGTACCATCGCCAATACCGATGCCCGTTTTGTTCACGAGAGGGTGCACTACGTCGATTTCAGGCATGTCGCAAACAGCCCGTACAACTTCGATGTTGTGCGTTGAAACGCCAACTGCCTTTATCCTGCCCTTCTCGCGCTCGTTCAGGTAATATTCGAGTGCCGGACGGTGGCCGCGCAGCGTCAGCCGGCTTTCCTGCTCATGCATAAGGAATATGTCTATAACATCCGTATCGAGCTCTTTCCTGGCCTTTTCGACGCTTTCAGCGGCACCTTCGGCAGTATATGCATAAGACTTGGTCGCCACCACCGGTTTTTGATCCAATCCCCGCGAAGCTTCCCGTATATGCTCATAGGTTCCATAAAGCTCGGCAGTGTCAATGAAATTGACTCCGCGTTCCAGTGCGCTGCGGATGACCCGCGCTCCCTCCACAACCGGCAAGCCCAGCTGCAGAGGACCTATGACCAATGCCCCGAAGCACATTTTCGATACTTTGATGTCTGTTCTTCCCAACTTGCTATACTTCATACGACCCCGGCTTCAAAAATAAATAAAACCCCGAGTGTTCGGGGTTCTTATTACTTTTTATTTTCAAGATAGAACCTTACGATCTCTTCAAGCAACTCGTCCCGCTCAAGCCTCCGCACGACGCTCCTTGCGTTCAGGTGGTTCGTAATGTAAGTGGGATCACCGGAGAGTATATAGCCGACAAGCTGGTTGATAGGGTTATAGCCCTTTTCATTCAGCGCCTTGTACACCGTAAACAGTATATCACGGGCTTCATTCTCCTTGTCCTTATCCATTTTGAACATCATGGTTTCACTGTTTGCCATTTACAACACTCCCCTGACTGCCGTCGATAACGTATGATAGCGGCAGATTCACAAACACATGTTTGATATGAATATAATAATACAAGCGGTAGCTTTATGCAATACAAAAAACCAAAGGGTTACCGGCTATAACTCACCGTCTACATATTCAGCCGTCGCCCTGACAAGCCCGGTCCCTGAAATATTTCCCACGATACTAGGATTTCCCTTCGTCAGTACTTTTATGTAATTTGTTGTAAGCCCTTCGTAGATACCGGGTTCATCTTTGAGTTCGTGCTCGTAGAGCACAGTCATCCGTCTCCCTACGAATTTGGAATTGAACTCGAGCGCACAGCGGTCGGACAGGCTGATGACCTTCCGGCTGCGCGCCTCCTTCACGACACCGTCAACCTGCCCCTCAAAGCCGGCGGCAGGAGTTCCCTCTCTCGGAGAAAATTTGAAGACATGCATTTTGGCGAAACGTATCTCTTCGAGGAACTCATAAGTGCGTTCGAACTCGTCGTCAGTCTCGCCCGGGAAGCCCACCATTACGTCGGTAGTGACCGATACGTCCGGAATATATTCTCTCAGCAGTTCCAAAGCTTTTTTATATTCCGATGCCGTATAACGCCTGTTCATACGCTTAAGAGTCTCGTCACAGCCACTCTGAAGGGAAATATGGAAGTGCGGGCAGAGCTTTTCCATCCTCGCCGCCGATTGCGCAAACTCTTCAGTTATAAGAGTAGGTTCTATCGAGCCTATGCGAATGCGTTCGACGCCATCTATTTCATTCACTCCCCGGATAAGGTCGGGAAGTCTGAGCTTTCCCAGATCCCTGCCGTAAGATGCGATATGTATGCCGGTCAGTACGACCTCCTTGAAGCCTGCCTCGACAAGCCTACCCACTTCTCCTGTGATCTCGTCGTACGGCCTGCTCCGGATAGGGCCTCTTGCATAGGGAATGATGCAGTATGAGCAATATTGGCTGCACCCCTCCTGTATTTTAAGAAATGCCCTTGTCCTGTCCTTGTATCTCTCTATCTTGAGGTCCTCAAACCTGTGATTCTTCATTACGTTTTCAACGGCCGAGATCCTTTCCCCGCCTTTGAGAAACGTCTCTACCAATTCGGGGACCCTAAGCCTGTCCGCAGTGCCTGCGACTATATCGACCTCCGGCATTGCTTCCACTTCCTGCCTTGCCGTCTGAGGGTAACAGCCAACTGCCGCCACTACGGCATTGCCGTTCAACTGCCTGGCCCTGCGTATGGCCTGGCGTGATTTTCGGGAACTCAAGCCTGTAACGGTACAGGTATTGATCACATAGACGTCCGCTGCGGAATCAAACTCGACCTGCTCATAACCTGCGTTTTCAAAGGCCTCTGCCATTGCCTCGGTTTCATATTGATTAACTTTACAGCCAAGTGTATAAAACGCGACTTTTTTCACGATTCCTCCGTATAGAATTTTGATGTAACTAATATATTATAGTTAATTCATATTTTTTTAACAATAACGTAATTGACTTGTTGGCAGAAACAGGATATCATTATTTTGAGCAATGCGAAGCCGACACCATATGTCAGAAGGAGGTTTTAGTGATGAAAGCATTCAGCATTATGCTAAAAACAATAAACGACGTCAAGGACTTTGTAAATATCGCGAACAAGTACGACTTCGATGTGGATCTGACCTCAGGGCGCTACGTCGTAGACGCAAAATCAATCATGGGGATATTCAGCCTGGATTTCAACAAACCTATCCGTGTAGAGGTTCATACGGACGATTGCGAAGCCTTCTGCGAAGAAATAAAATCCTTCATAATTTGACGATCACAGCAATTTACGAATGTAAACTGCTGTAAAGTGACCCGGAGCGAAAGCTGCCGGGTCTTTTTACAGACCGGCGGCTTTTGTCCGTTTTCACTTTTCCAGCGCTTCTATATTTTCCTCAGTGAACACAGCTATCCCGTTTTTACTCAGAAGCTCCGCCGTTACGCCGTTTCCGGCCCTTAAAACGCCGCTGAAGGTACCGTCATAGATCTGTCCATACCCGCAGGACGGACTCCTGGCTTTTAAAACAGCCTTTTTCACACCGCAGGAAAGAGCCAGTTTCAATGTTTCCTCGGCGCCCTTGATGAAAAATTCCGTTACATCCTTTCCATCCACGGTTTTGACGCGGCATCCTCCGCAAAGCACATCGGCGCCGCTGCCGCCTGCTATTTCACTTTGACCTCTCGGCGTCGGACAGCCTCCCAGCTGCTCCGGGCAGACAGGGATTACTTTTCCTTCCGAGGCCAGTTTCATAAGCGTTTCATTTTTCTTTGCACCGCCGTCGTAACGGCATTTTATACCCAAAAGACATGCGCTCACTAAATACATATGATCCCTTCCTTTAAAGCTTTTTAGGTTTTTTCCGCGGTCTAATGGGGATACGCACTTCGCGCCTCTTCCGGTTGGCGGGCTCCCTCCCTATCGGTGTTATAACCGCTGCCGGCTTCTCTTCTATCAGGCTTTCGTCCACTACCTCTATCCTGCGGTCTTTATGGCCGGAAATGGCAGCATACATGTCCTGGCTTTCATAGCCTCCCCTGCTGAAACCCTGCTTAAAGCTCCTGTCCTTGTCCGACCGGCTGTCATCCTTTTTCTTCCCGGTATATTTATGTCTTTTATCGAAGCCGCCTTTTCCAGCGCCTGTTTCAGTAACGCCTTTTTTATTGTCTTTGCCGGCTGCCCCGCTTTTGCCGTTGGTACCATAACCCTTACCTTTGCCATATTTTATTCCGCCGCTCTTCCTTTGTCCGGCCGCGGAATAACGTTTTCCGCTGCCGGACCGGTCGTTGTACCCGCCTCTCCCGGATTCTCCGGCGTTTGTGCGGACACTCACAAAGTCTTCATCTTCTTTAGAGCCGTTTCCGCCATTTTTGTTTTCTGCCTCGATTATGAAGTCCAGCTGCCTTGTGGCTATGTCCGCCCGGGTAAGCAAAACTCTCAGCTGATCGCCGATCCTGTAACGTTTTTTTGTCCGCTCTCCTATCAGGCAGAAATGCGCATCGTCAAATATATAATAGTCATCATCCATGCTGCTGACCTTTACAAGGCCTTCTATCGTGTTCTCGAGTTCCACGAACATTCCGAAGGAAGTGACGTTTGAAACGATACCGTCAAAGGTCTCCCCGACCCTTTCCTTCATGAACTCGACCTTCTTCATATCTTCGGTCTCACGCTCCGCCTCATCGGCTGCGCGTTCTCTCTCGGAACAGTGCCTGGCAATCTCGGGCAGCACGTTCTGGAGCTGCTCCTCCCTCTTTTCAGGCAGCTCTCCATTGAGCTCCTCCTTTATAAGGCGGTGTATTATGAGGTCCGGATATCTCCTGATAGGAGACGTGAAATGGCAGTAATACTTGGCTGCAAGGCCGAAATGGCCTGAATTTTCGTGGCTGTAGCGAGCCTTCGCCAGCGAACGCAGCATTACGGTGCTGACGATTGTCTCCTCCTTTGTACCCTTGACTTTCTCCAGTATGTCCTGCAGCGCCCTGGGGTGGATCTTGTTCAAACCTTTAAGCGGATAGCCCAGGTTCCTCGAAAATTCGGCGAAGGTCATAATCTTTTCAATATCGGGTTCTTCATGTATCCTGTAGACAAACGGCATACCGGCCCAGTGGAAATGCTCGGCGACGGTCTCGTTGCAGGCCAGCATGAATTCCTCGATTATCCTGTTGGCAATAGTGATCTCGTACTTTTTCACTTCAGTCGGCTTGCCGTCATCATCGAGTATGATCTTCGCCTCATCGAAGTCAAAGTCTATAGCGCCCCTGTCCATCCTTTTTTTGCGAAGTATCAGCGCAAGCTCCTTCATGGCGGTGAAGTCTTCCATAAGGTATCCGTAACGTTCCATAAGGTCTTTATCACCAAACTCCAGAAGCTTGTAGACGTCGGTATACGTCATCCTTTCACTGGTCTTTATCACGCTTTCGAAAATCTCATGGTCGGTGACCTTGCCATTTTCGTCTATATCCATCATGACCGAGAATGCAAGCCTGTCAACATGCGGGTTGAGGCTGCATACTCCATTGGACAGCTTTCTCGGCAGCATCGGAATAACCCTGTCCACGAGGTAAACGCTCGTACCTCGCTCCAAGGCCTCTCTGTCGAGCGGCGTGCCTTCTCTGACGTAGTAGCTTACATCGGCAATATGTACGCCCAATCGGTAACAGCCGTCCTCCAGTTTTTCTATGGAAACTGCGTCATCCAGGTCCTTGGCATCTTCCCCGTCGATCGTAACCATCGTGTAATCTCTGAGGTCGCGCCTGCCTTTAAGCATGCTCCCGTTTACCTTGTCCGGGAATTTCTCGGCCTGGCTGAACACATCTTCGGGAAAATCCTCGTTGAGACCGTATGCCTTTATCACAGAAAGGATATCTGTGCCAGTTTCGCTTATATCGCCTATTACCTCGACTATCCTGCCCTCCGCATTGCGCCTTTTCTCCGGCCACTTGACTATTTCGGCAACAACCTTGTAACCTGGTTTTGCCCCGTTCAGCTCATCCTTCGGTATGAAAATGTCTCCAGGGATCCTGCGGTCGTCGGGAACGACAAAGCCAAAATACCGGCTGTTCTCGAACGTTCCAACCACCTTTGTCACTGACCTTTTCAGTATTTTTATAACCTCTCCCTCGGCACGTTTGTCGCCCGACGGTTTTTTGGTGATACGCGCGACGACCCTGTCATTGTGCAATGCGCCTGCCATGCCATCCGCCGATATAAATATATCTGACATTTCGTCGTCATCCGGCACCAGGAAACCGTAACCGCGTTCATTTCCCTGTATCCGGCCTACCATCAGGTTCATCCTTTCCGGTACGCCGTATCGGTCCTTGTTAGTTTTGTATATCGCGCCTTCCTTTTCAAGGCTATCCAGAAGTCCTGTCAGATCCCCGCGCTCTTCCTGGGGTACGTCGAGCACGACTGCGAGCTCTTCGAATTTCAAAGGTTTATATGCTTCTTCTCTCATGAAGCCGACTATTTTCTGCTTACGCTCTTCGAACACATCCATTGCATATCTCTCCTAGTTTTAAAATGAGCACTTTGAAGACCGGTTCATTAATTTATTATTCCAACAATAACCGTATTTAAACTTTCTCTTTATATTAGAAAAGGGACCGCTATGCAGTCCCCGCATACATCAACATATTTATGGATCAGAAAAGCAGCCGCGACTCATATTTTTTTCACAGCAGCCAGCGCCATCTCCGTGAATTCCTCCAGCGGTATCCCCAGCTCGCGGCAGGTCATGATCTGATCACGTTTTTGTTCTTCGGCAAAGCCCGCGTCATTGAATTTGCTCAAAACGTAGTCCGCCGTAACGTCGTAAAGCTTTTGGGAAGGAAGGCTCTGACCACACGCATCTATCAGCCACGACATGGGGTCGGAACAATAAAGCGCTTTGTCAAGCTTTCTCTTGCGTTCTATACCATGGATATCATTATGTGCTTTCACAGCATACACTACCTCGGGATCGATATCGAGATTTTCGAGTATTTCCGATCCCACTATACTGTGCATTGAAGGTTCGCCCTTGGTTCTCTCGATATCGATATCATGAAGAAGTCCCGCAAGACCCCACAACTCTATATTATCCCTAAGCATGGCAGCCAATTCCCTCATGATAGCCTCGACCTCGAGAGAATGCCTAATAAACCTGACATTGGTCAACCTCGCCTGTAATTCCTTCAGCGCTCTATCCCTGTCCATCTATTCGCCCGCTTTCAGTTTAATATGCGTGAATACCGACAAAAAAGACCATGCATTTCTGCATAGTCCAAGGATTGCCTTACCTTATTTTATCATGACATAACGTAATTTGCTTTCAATACCAGAAACAGCGCTATCGAAGTAACAAGGAATGCTATTGCTGCAATAGACGTATATTTGCTAAGTAATGCGTCCAGTGTCCTGCCCTTGTTTTTACCGAAGAAGGTTTCGGCACCGCCGGCAATCGAACCTGAAAGTCCCGCGGACTTGCCTGACTGCAGAAGAACTATTATTACAAGAGACGAGGATATCAAAACATGTATTATGGAAATAATTATTTCTAACGCTGACAAAGATAACACCTCCCGAAAAATTAACAAGTCAAATTGTAACACATATCATATAAAAAAACAAGCCTTGAAATAAAGCTTGTTTTTTCTGAAACAGGGGGACGGTTCTTTTGTTCCATTTTAGTGTATAAGAATGGAATAAAAGAACCGTCCCCCTGTTTCCATTTCAATCCCTGCCTATTTATTCTTTAAATTGAACCATGCGTCGAGACCCGGGTAAATAGCGGCTTCACCGAGCTCCTCTTCTATCCTCAGCAGCTGGTTGTATTTTGCGACACGATCCGTCCTGGAGGGCGCACCGGTCTTAATCTGGCCTGAGTTTGTCGCAACTGCGATGTCCGCGATCGTTGCATCCTCGGTTTCACCCGACCTGTGTGACGTCACAGCCGTATATCCGGCCCTGTTTGCCATCTGTATGGCGTCGAGCGTTTCAGTAAGCGTACCGATCTGGTTAACCTTGATAAGTATTGAGTTGGCCACTCCAAGGTCTATGCCTTTTTTAAGCCTTTCGGTGTTCGTGACAAAGAGATCGTCTCCTACGAGCTGTATCTTGGTACCCAATCTCTGAGTCAACAGCTTCCACCCTTCCCAGTCCTCCTCAGCCACTCCGTCTTCGAGGGATATGATCGGATATTTGTCAGCAAGCTCAGCCCAGAAATCGATCATTTCCTCCCTGGTCTTGCGAATGTCACTTTTCCAGAAGTAATAAGTACCGTCTTCCTGATACATTTCGGTCGCGGCCGCGTCTATGGCGATCCTGAAGTCTTCACCCGGCTTGTAGCCGGCCTTTTCCACCGCCTCGAGTATTACTTTGATCGCTTCCTCATCGCTCTTCAGGTTGGGCGCAAAACCGCCCTCGTCTCCAACAGCGGTAGAATAACCCTTGGAGCTCAGGACCTTCTTCAGATTGTGGAATACCTCCGCGCACATCATAAGAGCGTTTCTGAAGCAATCCGCGCCAACCGGCATTATCATGAATTCCTGAATGTTCACACTGTTATCCGCGTGTTTTCCGCCGTTTATTATATTCATCATAGGAACCGGAAGCATTTTGGAATTAGTACCGCCTATATACTGATAAAGGCTTATGCCCAGCGTTTCCGCCGCAGCCTTGGCTACGGCGAGAGAAACGCCGAGTATCGCGTTTGCGCCAAGCTTGCTTTTATTGTGAGTTCCATCGAGCGCTATCATTTTACGGTCTATTGCGACCTGGTCGAATACATTGAAGCCTTCGATCTCAGGAGCTATGATTTCATTCACATTTGAAACGGCGCTGAGCACCCCTTTCCCAAGATACCTTCCCGAATCGCCGTCTCTTAGTTCTATTGCCTCGAATGCTCCCGTCGACGCGCCTGAAGGTACTGCCGCGCGGCCGATAAAGCCTCCTTCGACGATCACTTCCACCTCAACGGTCGGGTTGCCCCTGGAATCAAGGATCTCCCTTGCGAATACGCTTTCGATCTCAAGATATTGTTTCATTTACAACTCTCCTCTCCGAATTCTTTCATCTGCTGTTCGACTGTTAATATCTTCCATATTATATCACAGCGATATGCTACTGGCACATGTTTGAATAATTAATTCCGGTTTATTTTAACCACAAATATTATAAATTAAAACAAAAAAAAGCGCCGGCGCATGATGTGCCTGCGATTTTCGAACAAGATACGCTATATTCCATAAAGAATCGGAATTCATCCCGCTTTGTCTGTATTCTCATTTTCTTTTTCACGCGGCGCGTAAAGCACCACTCTGTCGCCGTCGAGCTCCACCTTTACCTTGTTCTTGTCCTTCAGGCCGAGGGCGCTGATGTAATCCGCCGGTATCTGGAGCCTGCCCGCCCTGTCAAGAACCACAAGCTCTTCGTGTGTCTCATCTCCATGGTTGCCGAACATACCGCTGCCCATTTCCGCGAGCTCCTCAGCGTACGATTTTTTGCGGATAAATTCGCTGCTGGTTCGTCCGTCCCTGATCGCAACGACCCTGTCCACCTTCTGGGACACCTGCCGGTCATGGGTGACGATTACAACGGTAACGCCAAGCGTAGTGTTCAGCTCACGGAAAACGTCTAACACCGCGGCTGCGGTCTTGCTGTCGACAGAACCGGTTGGTTCGTCGGCGAGCAGCAGCTTGGGATTGTTTGCAAGCGCTATCGCTATAGCGACACGCTGCTGCTCTCCTCCTGACAGCTGACTCAGCTTGTTGTTCCTCCTGTTGAGCAGCCCGACCAGGTCGAGAAGCTGGAGCGCTCTGCTCCTTTTGCTGCCTTTGCCTGTGAGATTCATGGGCAGTTCGACATTTTCCTGTGCGGTCAGGTATGGTATCAGGTTTCTTGCATTATTCTGCCAGATGAACCCTACGGTGTCCCTTTTGTATTTAATGAGCTGCTGATCGTTGAATTTCAGCAAATCGCGTCCGTCTACGAGCAGTTTTCCGGCAGAAGGCTTGTCTAGACCTCCCAGCATATTCAGGAGCGTTGATTTTCCGCTGCCGCTGTTGCCTATTATAGCCATCAGCTCGCCCGACTCAACCGTGAGGTCGAGCCCTTGCAACGCTACAACTTCAAGATCCTTGGTCTTATAAATCTTGACCAGGTTCTCGCATTCTATCATTTTAGGATTTTCATTCTGGAGCTCGTCTTCCTTTACGAGCCCGCTGTCGACTCCATCAAACCGCATCTGTTATCTCACCATCCTCGAGTGTCAATACATGATCCGCTATATCGATCATACTGGGGTCATGCGTAGTCATGACCACCGTAAGTCCTTCCACCTCCACCAGGTTTCGAAACAGCTTGACGACCTGCAGACCCATGTGCGTATCGAGCTCTGCCGTGGGCTCGTCGGCGAAAACGATATCAGGCCTGTGAGCTATCGCTCTCGCTATAGCAACCCTTTGCTGTTCACCGCCTGACAGCTCATGCGGCCTGTGATTCATCCTCTTTCCCAAGCCTACGAGCGACAGGCATTCTCTTGCTCTGTCGCCCCTTCCTTTCGCAGGTATGCCCGCAATCCTAAGCCCGAATTCAACGTTTTCATAGGCGGACATCATAGAGATTAGCGCTACCGATTGGAACACAAAACCCATATGCTTTCTTCTGATTTCATTTTTTATATGCTCCCCGGTGTGTGTAATCTCGGTACCGTTAAACCTGATAACACCTGAGTTCGGCCTGTCAAGCGCGCCCAGCAGATTTATGAGCGTTGTTTTGCCCGAGCCTGAGCGCCCTCTGAGTATGGTCAGCTTTCCCTTTTCTATTTCCAGTGAAACACTTTTCAGCGCATGAACCGTTATGCTGCCGGATTTGAAATCTCTGACAAGCTTGTCGGTCTTGATTATTTCACTCATACATACCTCCATAGTGCAAATGTGCGCGACATGTCAATCCTCTCCGAGCTTGACGGCCTGATCTATCTTGATGCCGGAAATTAACCTCCACAGCGTCAGGAAACCCATCAGCAGCATCATTCCGATCACGGAATAGATCTTGATATAGTCGGCGCCGGCCGACATTATCTTGAACGGCGGCACCTGATCGACAGAGCTGTACATGATCTGCAGCAGCGGTATGAACAGGTCGCCCGCCATACCTCCGATAACTATACCCATCATAATGGCCGCTCCGGAAACCAGTACCTGCTCGCATGCCAACATCCCGATAACCTTTGTGAGCGACATGCCCATTGCACGCAATATACCGAACTGCAGTACGCGGTCCTGTATCGAAATGATCCAGTAGATCAGGAAGCCCAGCATACTAATCAGCATGGCAGCAATGAAGCCCAGCGTCAGCATGCCGTTCATACCCTGGATCATCGAGTCGTTTTTCATCTTTACAATATCCTGCTCCCTGTAAGAGATTTCACGGATCTCCAGGTCCTTTGCGGTTATATCGTCGTTGATCTGCTTATCGGTAGCGCCGTCGGCCTTTTTCAACCATACTTCATAGGGCTGTATGGCCATTTTACTCTGTATGTAGTCCAGGTTGGCAACGACGAGTCCCGGGGCATCCTCGCCATGCTCGGCCAGATTAGGATTATATGTTGGCCAATAATCTATGAACGCGTATATCGTGCCTTCGAGGAAGCCCTGTTGTCCCCACGTGATGTATATGGTGTCCCCTTCGGTCAGCTTGTACTTTTCTTTAAGGTTGGACGAAACAAGAAACGCAGTTGGAGCATCGGTCATGAGATTGAGATAATTGTACCAGTGATAAGGCAGCAGGTCCGGCCTGAACCACGCGACCTTAGCGAACTGATCCGGAATGATCCCCATTATGTTTACTTTGTTTACCAACTCATTAGCAGTCTGAACATTGCCCTCGTTGACCCTCAGTACCTTTGTCGCCTGACCGGCCCCTGAAAGAGTGGAGTATTTGTAGTAATCGGGCTCGAGATACCTTACCGGCATAGGCGACGCTTCCTCTGCGGCCAGCTGTGCCTGCGACTGAGACGACAGAAAGCTTTTTTCCGGAGGCTTGGTGTCTCTCCAGACCGCCATCATGCGGACGTCCGCCCCTATCGAATAACTGATCTTATCCTCGATATTCTTATTTATAGTTCTGGCCGAATTGGCATTGAAAAGGCCTGTGGATATGGCAAGAATGATGAAGAGCATCAGAAACTGCTCCTGCCCCTTTGACCTTCCGACCTGTATAAGCGAAATATACATCGCCGGCGACCAGATCTTCCTTCCTATCCAGTAAATAAACCTTATGAGGTACGGATAAATCCTGATGAACAGCAGCCCTGCGCCCAGTACGAACACAGTGGAGGTCAGGAAAAGCAGGGGGTCTATCTGCAGCTCGTTTGCCTTCGCTCCTGTGGATTCGAGTATCTTTTGCTGCTGCTGATACCTGTATAATCCATAGCCCGATACGAGAAGCAGTACGATATCCAGGAAGAATTTCTTCCAGACGGGCGATTTCCTGGCTCTTGCTTTGTCCTGCTTGTGCTTTACTATCGTCGTGCGCGAAGCGGCTATGACAGGGACCAGCATCGTCAGGATAAGGAACGCGACTGCTCCTAGCGAGTAACCCAGTGTCTTTACATTAAGCGTAACATGCAGGGCAGTCCTCTGTACGAATTCCAGGAAGCCGTTGGAGGACCCGAGGACGGAACAGATGAACACTCCCAGCAGCGGGCCGAAAATGAAAGCCGCGACGCCTATTAACGAGCTTTCCACCAGATAGCTCAATATTATCTGGCCCTTGCTCGCGCCTCTGCTCTTAAGAACAGCGATCCCATTCTCGTCATGGCTTATGATGAGCTGCGAGACCATAAATATATAGAATACGAGCATTATCAGCACGGGTACGGTCAATACCCACAGCATGTTGCGGAGCTGCTCCGCTCTTTCATTGTAATCCTTCAATATTTCGCTCACAGGCATTTTAAATTCGATACTGCCCTTGTATTTTGAGTACCATTTACTCTGTTCCTCAAATATGCCTGATATCCTGGAGAGGTTTTGAAGCGTGATCTTATGGTAATCGAACGCACAGTTCCAGCGAGCTTCGGTAACAAGACCGTTCGGCTTTGAAAGGAATGCCTTTCCGAAGAGCCCGTAGTCCATAAGGAATTCCTGGTTATATTCGTTTATTCCTACAGTCCAGAAGGCGTCGTTTTCGCTTTTCACAGTATAAACGCCCACCACTTTTATCTTGCATATTTCCTTGTAATCCTGCGAAGGATCCGTCAGGGCATAAACCTTGCCAAGCAGAAGATTGAGGCCTTTCATTGCCTGTTGGTTCACGATGACCTCATATACGTCGTCCACAGGTTCAGGCGCATACATTGTACCGTTCGTGAGCTTTATATGGTCCTGCAAGCCGGAGAGAGCACCTAATTGAACATATGTATAGTCGGGAGCGTTATCGGAATCCGACGTTTTCTGTGTCGGCATATAGAGGTTGCCCATCTTGACGCCTTGCGAGACCGCCAGCAGAGGCAGATCGAACTGCGGAATCCTCTCGGCCATTATCTTTTTGTCAAAAAAGCGCTGAGCGCTGACCCTGTCTTCCGGTTTGTAATTGTAGTTGAGAGTTGCCCGGACATTGTACTGGCCGGGGAAGCTACCCGTTTTGACCTGATAATTTTCAAGATCCTTGGTAAGCATTCTCTGCAGAATGCCGTCCGTATATAATGGGATACAGCTTACAAGGGCCGTGGCCAATATCGAACCTATAAGCAGGCATATGACCATCCACAGGTTGCTGAACATCCTTCGAATTACCATCTTCAGCAAATAGAACGCCTCCTGACCGAATAGATGCTTGCAGACTGCAAGCCGTTTAGTAATCGTTGAAATATAAATTCCGATAGTCTTTTCCGGGGTACTACACCAACCGGGCTACCTGGGCGGGCAGCCTGGTTGCATTGCCGGGCAGCTAGCGAAGCTAACGACCAGGCAGGCGAAGCTTACGGCCTGCCCCCTCCATCCCCCGGGAAAAATCTGAAGTCATATTTCAACCGATCCTTACTTGACTATGACGAGTTCCCCTTCATCCAAACCGTTGATGACCTCGGCCTGGGTGCTGCTTTCGACGCCCGTTTCAATGTCTCTTTCCTGCCTGATATTGTCTATTAGAACATTGACGAACTTCCTGGTGCCGAAATTATTAATAACCTGCTTCGGAACTATAATAACGCCGTTTCGTTTCTCAAGGGTGAGTTTGATCGTAGCCGAGCTCCCTATCGTCACATCTGCCGGGAGCTTATCCACCTTGAGCTGCACCGACTTTTTGGCTTCCTCGCTTGCATCGTCCGGAACTTCGGAAGGAGTCATAACCACTTCTCCCGGATATTCCTTGTCGTCGATTTCGATCACGGCTTTCATTCCAAGCTTGAAACTTGTAACCTTATCGGCGGAATAACGGAGCTGGAGCTGCGACGGATCCGCGATCCTCACTATCGTCTGGTATGCATTCACGTATTCTCCGAGTTTGATGTCAGTTATGTATACTACTTCACCGTCGATTGCGGCAGTCAATTTCGTTCTTTCATATTCCTTTTTAAGACTGTCGAGCTTGAGCTGATTGGACTGTAAGTCAAGCTCCGCCATTTCGAGTTCGGACTTGCTCCCGCCTTCTATGTCATAACGCGTTTTTGCGTTATCATAACCGAGCTTTGCCCTCTTCAGCGCAATTTCCTGCTGTTGTATGTCGTTCAGAATCGTATCGGTTTCCAACTCTGCCAGTACATCGCCCTTTTTGACCTTGTCGCCGAGCTGTACCTTGACTGACTGCAGCCTGCCGCCCCTGTCCTTGTAATAATGGTCGAGCTGTACGACCGATACGAAGGTGCCCGTGCAGGTGATCGCATTTTCTATATCTCCCTTTACGGCTTCGATCGTGTCATATTCGACCTTGTCCGGAACCTTTATGGGCGGAGCAAGCACCTCTTCTTCCTTTGGAAAGAAGTAACACCCGGAAAAAGCAGTTGTGATCAATACGGTTGTAAGCAGAAGTGAAACTTTCTTAAATAGACTCAATTATAACACCTCGCGTCAAAAGTCATTTTTTGCCGGTTTGCTAACATTTTAACATGAGGCCTAAAGAAAAAGTAGATGGTTTTTTTATGGTAAAGGTGCTTTTTTTTATTATGAAAAAGCAGCCGGATGCCTGTCATGCCTTTTTCATTGCATATTAAGGCTGCAAAACGTATTCATAGGAATAACTAAGTTTGGCAGCTTATTATAATGTAATGCACGTCAAAAAGCCGATGCCTGCCATGCCTTTTCATTGCATATTATTTGCATTTTTAACCGTAATTTAATAAAATAGCCTTGAGGTGTACATAATGAAACTATTTCAAGCAATATACAGCAAGACTCCCAGCATAACGCCGAAGTTCAGCCATCTGTACCTACGGCTGCGCTCGCGGTTTACTTTGTATTTCTTTTTACTGATCGTGGTCCCATATGTACTCCTCTCAGCTATCATTTACTTCCATACGCGCGCGCTTATGACGGAGAAAGCATACGAAACGGCTTTAACGGGCATTACCCAGGAACAGAATTCCATAGGCAAATATCTAGAGGAGCTGGTACTCGCGCTAAATACGTCTGCGGACAGCCTTGGACCTTCCGACCGGGCCGGACTTGCCGCCTCCCACTCATTGGTCAGGCAGTCCGCCATACTTGGAACAATGGCAAAAGATATCCTTTCCGCAGGTCAGCTAAAAGCCCTCTCAGCGGTTTATCTTATAAACGGTGGCAGAGTCAGCGACTCTTTCGGTCCCGATGCGAACCAGGCCATTATCAGCGAGCCTTCCTCTCAGCAGTGGTTTCAGGAAGCCTTGGACGATCCGGATTCGATCCATCTGCTCGGAACTGTACAAAGATTTTATTTAAAAGGTGAAAACAAGCCGGTCATTTGTGCAGCAAAAGCGCTTGGAGGCAGCCCGATGGCGGGAGACGGGTCCGTTCTCCTGTTCGATTTCGATTACAGCCTCATTACCGATTACCTCAGCAATACCTGGAGTTCCGCCGACTACGCGCCCGTAGCAAGACGCAGTGACAGGCTGATACTTGACAACGGCGGAAACATACTCTACTGCAGCAATCCGGGGAGGCTGACGACCAAAGCGGACAGCTCGATGCTCAGTGTTATCGGCAGCGGAACCTCCGGTTTTAAGCGAGTAAATTATAACGACGGCGATCAATACATAACATATATCAAATATCCCAAATTCGGCTGGACCTTTATCGATATGAAACCCGCGGGCGAAGTAACAGGACGGATATGGCTGCGGAGCCCTTCGGTAACTCTGTGCCTCATCCTTTTTCCCTTCATCGTGCTGGTTTACCTGGGCTTGTCCCTAAAGCTGCTGCGGCCTATAAATGAATTGACGTCGGTAATAACCGATTACGAAAACCAATTCCCCGGTGAAGACGGCCAGACACCGCTGCTTGCCGGCAACCAGGCGGTTCCGGGGTTGAAAGGCGCGACGGATATCGACTTCTTCATCAATAAAATATATAGCATAAAGCTCCGCCAAAAGGAGGCGGAATTGAACTCACTGCAAAACCAGATAAACCCCCACTTTCTGTACAACACCCTCGAATCCATCAGGGGAGCCGCGCTATACCACGGCATACCGGAGATAGCAGCCATGTCCAAGGCCCTGTCGCTGCTTTTCCGCTATAGCATCAGCGACCGCGTTCTGGTGACGATAAAGGAGGAGTTGCAGCATCTGGAGAATTATATATCAATTCAGAATTTTAGGTATGAGAACAAATTCGAACTTCAATACAACATACCGCCCGAACTGATGAATTATAAAGTGCTTAAGCTCACTTTGCAGCCGCTTATAGAGAATTCGATAAAGCATGGTCTCGAAATGAAGCTCGGTAAGGGAACCATCAGCCTGGATGTGCTTGTATTGGAAAGCAACATCAAGATCACGATCTCCGATGACGGTCTCGGCATACCGGCAAAAAAACTCGAGGAGCTCAATCGCTCGCTCACGAATGAGAAATACCAGGCAGGAATGGAAGGAGACCGTTCCGGCACAGGAATAGGGGTCATAAATGTAAATTCGCGTATCAAGCTTTATTTCGGGGATCAGTACGGGCTCAAATTCAGGGAGGCTCTTGTCGGGACAACGGTTGAAATAACGCTTCCGGCAGTCAAGGAGAATTGAGGAAGGCTCATCCAGGGAGGTTGTTTAACGCCTTTATGGCGCGGATATCCTTTGAAGCATCCAAGAAGGATGTTTAGCGCCCTTAAAGCACGGATTTCCTTTAAAACATCCAGTGGGAGGTCATTATGCTGAAACTCATCATAGCTGATGATGAAAAATGGGTAAGGACAACGATCAGATCGATAATACCTTTTGATAAGCTGGACCTGACGCTTTCGTGCGAGGCGTCCAACGGTATCGAGGCTTTGGAATTGTGCCGCAGGTATGAACCGGATATATTGCTGACAGACATAATGATGCCCGGCCTGACCGGTCTTGAGCTTATGAAGGAAGCCAGAAACCTGCTGCCCGACCTAAAGATAGTCGTTATCAGCGGCTACAATGATTTCGAATATGCCAAAACGGCCGTTAAATATGGAATTACGGACTATTTGCTCAAGCCTGTGGACGAAAAGGAACTGACCGAGGTTCTTGTGCGCATAGGCGACGAAATGGGCCGCAAGGAGCAGCTCAAGAGGATAAGCGAAACGGAAAAGGAACAGTACAGGCAAGCGCTGCCGGTCATGTGCGAAGCCTTTTTGAACCAGGTTATCTCTCAGAACAACATGACCTCCGATAGGATACGGGGAGAGCTTCATAAATACGGAATAGATTTTTCGAATAATGTTTTTACAGTCTGCGTCACCACTCCCGACGAAGACCTGAGGACAGAAGACGGGCATGCAGCCGCAGACTATTACAGAGCCGTTGTAAAATGGGCGTTCAAGAGGTACGCCAAGGCTGTTACGTTTCCGCTGGAACAGGATAGAACCATTCTCATCTCCCTTATCAACAGCGACAGAGAAGCCGAGGGTATCAGAAAAGCGCATGATGTAGTCGTCAAAATATTGAGCAAAAAGTATTCCTTAACGTCATCTGTGGGGGTAAGCGGTTCGACACATCAATTCTGCATGCTGCACGAGCTTTTCACCGACGCTTCCGAGGCCCTTGAAACACGCTTCTGGAAAGGTCCCCGAACGTTGGCTTTCCATAGAAAGGGGTGCCTGGCGGAGGAAATGAGGCTTGCTCTTCCGGAGGAAACACTAAACAAGGTGACGCTCAACCTGAAGCTCTCAAATATACAGACTGCCATGTCGTACATAGAAAGCGTTTCGGACATTCTGGCGAAGGGCAATCCCTCAGCGAACGGAGCATACGTCAGGCCTCCCCTTGTAAAAGAGTTCTTCTGGCAGTTTATACAGTCCATAATAATCATATTGAACATACAGCTTCCGTTTATCAGGAATGAAGCGACCGTATCGGGCGAACAGCCCTATGACAGTATCAGGGACACCGTTTTCTTCGATGAACTCGTATCGGTCGCGAGACACCTGCTAGAGCATGTCTATAACTTCTACCACGACAAAAACCCTCTTGATAACACGAGCCTTGTGGCTAACGCCAAAAAGATAATAGAGAAAAACTTCGCAGGCGATATAAGCCTTGAGCAGGTGGCAAAGCACGTACATCTCAGCCCGGCCTATCTCAGCGAGCTCTTCAAGAAAGAGACAGGAATGAGCTTCATAGATTACAAGACCATCATCCGGATAGAGCAGGCCAAAAAGCTGCTTTCAACGCCTTCCATGAATATCGCGGAGGTCAGCTCGAAAGTCGGCTATTCCGACCCTAAATATTTCAGCAAGCTGTTCAAGAAGATAACAGGCAAAACGATCTTCGAATATAAAAAGG
Organism: Bacillota bacterium; assembly: GCA_023412915.1. GTDB lineage: Bacteria > Bacillota > Clostridia > Acetivibrionales > DTU013 > JAEYOM01. The sequence goes on along the minus strand of JAEZRE010000005.1, from coordinate 12,351 downwards.
ATGTGCGCGGCCCGAATTACAACCAGCTTGAAGCTGCGCAGGACTTGATGCTCGAAGAACCTGAAAATAAATGAGCGCATGGGATGGTTGTGGCAGGCGTATTCGTACATTAAATTCCAGAGAATCAAATACAAAATCGTGGGGTAATACTTTTTATAGTTTCTCCAGTCACTCCATTTCCAGCAAATAACGATAAACAGAATGGAGAACATCAATCTGTACATATAAAACTCCTGCTGTTATATAAGTTGCCCTTAATATTTAAATAGTTATGGGAAAGTATGGCAATTAATCGAATAGAGTTAAATGGTATCATTGGAGGATAAAAATGGAACCCACTAAAAAGAATAAATTGTTTATTGTTACAGGAGCAAGCGGCATCGGAAAATCTTCTGCCTGCGAAGTTTTGTTCAGAAATGAAAAAGACTATATGGTAATGGAAAGTGATCTGCTTTGGTCGGACGTTTTCAATACTCCGGAAGATAACTACAGGGCATACCGGGAATTGTGGCTCCGTGTATGTAGCAACATCTCGCAGATAGGAATGCCCGTGGTACTTTGCGGATGCGCAACCCCTGAGCAGTTCGAGGTATGCGAAGCCAGAAAATATTTCTCAAGTCTGATATATATCGCCGTAGTAGCAGATAAAAATGAACTCATCAAGCGGATGAAATACGGCAGAGGAATTGCTGACGAAAAATGGATCGATAGCTCCGTCCATTTTAATAGTTGGCTGAAAAAAAACAGTACAAAAACAACACCCAATATTATTGTGGTCGATAATACAAATCTTGATACTGAGGAAACAGCCATTAAAATCGATGCTATAATAAGAAGAAATATGCTTGATCAATAGCCTGACTAAAGCATGGTTACGGAACGGCTCCGATAAAACCATTTTGTGAGGTAACATCATGGAACTATGGGATATCTACGACAAAGACCGGGTAAATACCGGCAGGACAATAATGCGAGGCAATCCATTCAAAGCGGATGAATATCATATGGTCGTTCATGTTTGCTTATTCAATTCCAGGGATGAAATGCTTATCCAACAGCGCCAGTCCTTCAAAGAAGGATGGCCAGGCATGTGGGACGTGACTGCAGGCGGCAGCGCAATTACAGGAGAATCCAGTCAGGCTGCAGCCGAGCGCGAGCTTTTTGAGGAAATCGGTCACAAGCTCGACTTGAGCCGCAAACGTCCGCATCTTACCGTAAATTTCGAGGAAGGCTTCGATGATTTTTACCTGGTAGAAGACGAGGTTGATATCGGAACGTTAAAGCTGCAATTTGAAGAGGTTCAGAGAGTCAAATGGGCATCCAAAGCTGACATCCTTGCATTGATGGATTGCGGTGAGTTTATCCCATTTCACAAAAGCCTTATCGAGACATTTTTCGAAATCAGAAAAAAGCTCGGCGCAATTCGGGAACCATAACAAATCAAGCGGCCTACATCATGCCCGCGGGCCAAAGCAAAACTGGACCTACCATGCAATGAGAGTACGAGATAACTAGTAAAGAGAATAGAATAGCGGCACTAGAGAAGTTTTAAGGAAGGTGATAAAATGGAAAGCTTCTTAGATTTGGCTTCAAGCAGGAGGAGTATAAGAAAATTCAAAGATACAGCTATACCTTTGGAAGATATCGAATATTTTATAAACGCTGCAACCAGCGCACCAAGCGGCTGCAATAGTCAATGCTGGCGTTTTGTAGCCATAAGGGACATAAACATCATTAACCGGCTTGAGACAGCCGTAATAAAAAAGGCTGAAAATATTTTGGAGTTCAAGAGGAACGAATTATCCCAGAATTATTTATCCTCCAAAGGAAAAATGATAAGCTTCTTTGCAAAAGCACCATTAGTCATAGCGGTATTTATGACAAAGGCAGATTTTTATGATCAGATATTCATATCAGCGCTAAAAGCTCATGGATATGACGACGACGGTATAATGAAGCTTTTTGCCAACTACGATCTATTATCCATAGGAGCCGCCATACAAAACCTGCTGCTTGCCATTCACGAAAAAGGTTATGGAGCGTGTTGGATGAATGAGCCCGCAATTGCCGCAGCCGAGATCAACGAAATACTTAACGAACCATTGGAGCATAGATTTATAAGTCTTGTACCAGTGGGTATACCAGCTTACACACCCCAGCAAAAGAAAATGAAAGATATCGATGAAGTGTTTTCAATAATATAGTTATGTGAAAGGATGGTACGCGATGGACCAGATAAGACTGGATCCCGGGAGTTTACTTGATGCGAAGGGTCATTTGAGTCAATGCGGCTATTCCACCCAGCCTGTTAAAAGCTATGAGCGGAAAGCCATTAAAGCAAATGCCTTGAGGATCAAGGAATGGGACTATTATCTCGTCTACAACTATGATTTCGGAATAGCACTCACCGTTGCGGACAACTCCTATATGGGTTTGATAAGCGCCACATTTTTGGATTTTCGCGCCGGAACCGAGCATACCGTCAGTCCCATGCTTATTATGCCTCTCGGAAAAATGGCATTGCCCTCCAGTTCCGGTACGGGCAATATCAGTGTTAAAAACAAGAGGGTCGATATCAGGTTCCTCCATGAAGAAGGCGGCAGAAGACTTCTGTTGAACATGAAGGATTTTGAAAATGGGTTTCCCCTTATCATTGACGTTCTGCTGACAGAGACAATGAAAGACAGCATGGTTATTGCCACGCCTTTTAAAAATGCGCCCAGAGCGTTCTACTATAACCAGAAGGTAATCGGGATGCGCGCCCGGGGGTCGGTCACTTACAAGGGTCGACAATACAGCTTTGACCCAGAAACCGCTTTCGGCATACTCGACTGGGGGCGGGGCGTCTGGACATACAAAAACACATGGTACTGGAGTGCCGCGAACGGCGTCGTTGACGGCCGGATATTCGGGTTCAACCTGGGGTATGGCTTCGGAGATACTTCGGCGGCATCGGAGAACATGCTTTTTTATAAGGGCATCTCTCACAAACTTGGCAGTATTGTTTTTAACATACCTAAAAAAGCTGATGGCTCAGACGATTATATGAAGCCATGGAAATTCACGTCCGCAGATGGCAGGTTCGAGGCAGATTTTACACCGTGTCTGGATCGCTCGGCCTACACTTCACTGGGTGTCATACTCAGCGATCAGCATCAGATCTTTGGTTATTTTGATGGCAAAACTGTGACGGATGACGGTGAATCGGTTGAAATGAAGCACTTTCCGGGATTCGCCGAAAAAGTACGGAACAAGTGGTAGTAATAGTACAAGCCTCGCCCTGTGATACAATGCGGAGGATGCCGACCTGCCACTTTGATAAAGCAAAATCCTGCAATTATGCGTATATGGTATCATCATACGATATTTGCATGTATTAAAAACATATAGAAAGGAATCGCCATGAAAGGAAATAGACTAAGCAGAAATCTATGGCTATTTGCCGGATTATGCTTTTTAGTATCATTTATACTGAACCTGACAGGAAATAAATCACTCCCGGCGATAATCATGAACGGGCTCACATGCATTCTTATGTTCATCAACGCCTATGTCTATCATAGGAAGGCTGTAAAAGAGAATAAGGATCAATAGGGCATTATTTTCCCGCTTGCGTTCGTATAAAAAAGCGGGAAAGAACCAGAGTTTGATCCTTTGCCCGCTTTACATTGCTTTGAGCTACTTCGTAACTTTTATTTACTTCAGCAGCGACTCTCCCGTCATCTCCGCCGGTTTCTCGAGCCCGAGCAATTCCAGCATCGTCGGGGCCAGATCCGCCAGGCGGCCTTCCTTGAGCTGTTTGTCGCCGAGTCCTATACCAATCAGCGGAACGACATTAGTCGTATGCGCGGTGAACGGCCCGCCTGTTTCGTAATCTACCATCTGCTCGGCGTTCCCGTGGTCGGCAGTGATCAGCGCTATGCCGTTCTGCGCCTGTATCGCCTTTATTATTTTGCCCATGCATACATCGATAGCTTCCACGGCTGCCTTCGCAGAGTCAAAGATACCTGTATGTCCTACCATATCGCAGTTTGCAAAATTCAATATGATCACGTCGTACTGCTTGGAGTCGATCCTCTTCAGAACTTCGTCTGTTACCTCATATGCGCTCATCTCCGGCTTGAGGTCGTAAGTTGCTACTTTCGGGGACGGGATCAACGCGCGTTCCTCTCCCTCGTACATAGCTTCGACGCCGCCGTTGAAGAAGAAGGTTACATGTGCATATTTTTCAGTCTCCGCGATTCTGAGCTGCTTCAAGCCGTTTTTGCTTATATACTCTCCGAAGGTATTAGTCAGGCCTTCAGGCTTGAAGGCTACCTTAACGTTCGGTATGGTCTTGTCATACTGCGTCATACAGACATAATACAGCGGGAAGAAACCGTTGGGCCTCTCAAAGCCTGAAAATTCAGGATCCACAAAAGTCCTGGTGATCTCTCTCGCACGGTCCGGTCTGAAGTTGAAGAAGATTACGGAGTCGTTTTTAGCAATAGTAGCAAGCGGCTTGCCGTCCTTTACGATAACTGTCGGCTTGACGAATTCGTCGAATTCCTGCCTTGTGTAGGACTCTGCCACAGCCTGGCCCGCTGTTGCCGCGTTAAGGCCCTGCCCGAGCGTCATGGCGTCATAGGCCAGCTTGACTCTTTCCCAGCGGTTATCCCTGTCCATCGCATAATAACGTCCCATGACGCTTGCAATCTTCCCGGCGCCTATCTCGGCCAGTTTCGCTTCGAGTTCCTCTACATACCCTTTGGCGCTGTCCGGAGGGACATCCCTTCCGTCGAAGAAGCAGTGTATATAGACCTCTTTCAGTCCGTTTTGCTTCGCCATTTCGACCAGCGCGTAAAGGTGAGTGTTGTGGCTGTGGACGCCGCCGTCAGACAGCAGTCCGAACAGGTGAAGCTTGGAATTGTTGGCCTTGCAGTTTTCCATCGCCCCGATGAATTCCTGCTTTTTGAAAAAATCCCCGTCCTCTATGGACTTTGTGATCCTTGTCAGTTCCTGATACACTATCCTGCCTGCGCCTATGTTGGTGTGACCAACCTCCGAATTGCCCATCTGACCCTTGGGAAGGCCTACGTCCATACCGCTTGTATGAATGACGGTATTCGGGTAGTCTTTCATGAAGCTGTCCAGATTCGGCTTGTTTGCCGCCATGATAGCATTCCCCTCGGAACGCGGATTAACCCCGAAGCCGTCCAGTATGATCAATGAAACCAGTTTGTTTTTCATGGTATTAGCTCCTTTTGACAATGTTCCTTGGCTTATAAAGCATCGGTTCTCACCTCTGCTGCAATTCAACGAGGCGTAGAGATATTTACCGTCTCGTTATATTTACCCGGCTTGCCCGACTTATAACCTACCAAAAAAGGCTGCCTGTTGAGACAGCCTTTTTATAGTGCAATGGTTTGTTGATTCTAGCCGGATCAGGCGTCGTATTTGACGATCTTTTCGAAATCGTCCAGCTTCAGGCTTGCGCCGCCTACCAGACCGCCGTCGATATCCGACATGTTGAAGAGCTCAGCTGCATTGGCTGCGTTAACGCTGCCGCCGTACTGTATACGTACCAAATCGGAAACTTCTTCACCGTACAGCGCCTTGACAGCTTCCCTTATGATGCCGCAAACTTCGTTCGCCTGCTCATTGGTCGCAGTCTTGCCGGTTCCGATAGCCCAAATGGGTTCGTATGCGATGACCGTTTCCTTGACCTGGTCGGCGCTGAGTCCGAGCAGGGCTATCTTGACCTGGTACCTGATCAAATCTGCTGTAACTCCCTGTTCCCTCTGAGTAAGCGATTCGCCTACGCATACGATCGGTTTGAGTCCGTATTTAAATGCCGAATGAACCTTTTTGTTGACTGTCTCGTCGGTTTCAGCGAAATACTGCCTTCTCTCGGAGTGGCCTATTATGACATAATCCACGCCAAGATCCTTCAGCATCAGGCCTGAGACTTCGCCCGTAAACGCTCCTTTTTCTTCCCAGTGCATGTTCTGTGCGGCTACCTTTATGTTGGAGCCTTCAGATGCCTTGATAACGCCGGGGAGGCAGACAAACGGAACGCCCACTACGACTTCGGCATCGGCGCCAGCCACTCTGGGTTTAAGAGCTGTAACGAATTCGACTGCTTCGGAAGCAGTTTTATTCATCTTCCAGTTGCCGGCCGCTATTTTTTTTCTTGGGTTGGCATCAAGCAGGCAAGCTATTCCGGGAAGGACTTTGCCCTCGAGGAACTCCAGTGATGCTCCGCCTCCAGTCGATATGTGAGTTATCTTATCTGCATAGCCAAGCTGTTCAACGGCTGCAGCTGAATCGCCGCCGCCTACGATGGAAACCGCACCGGATTCGGCAACAGCTCTTGCTACCTCCCTGGTGCCATTTGCGAAATTCGAAAATTCGAATACGCCCATCGGTCCGTTCCAGACTATCGTCTTGGCTTTCCTTATTTCCTTGGAGAACTTTTCGATCGTCAGAGAGCCTATGTCCATACCCATCCAACCATCGGGCATAGCGTCGGACGGAACGTATTTATTCTCGGTGTCGTTCTTGAATTCCTTGCCGACTATGCTGCCAATCGGGAGCATCATCTGAACGCCCTTCGCTTCAGCCTTTACCATCAATTCCTTGGCCAGATCGATCTTGTCGTCTTCGCAGATGGAATTGCCTATCTTGTAGCCTTTGGCCTTGAGGAACGTATAGGCCATACCGCCACCGATGATGAGCGTATCGACCTTGTCTATCAGGTTCTCGATGACCTGGATCTTGTCCGAAACCTTGGCTCCGCCGAGTATTGCTACGAAAGGCCTTGCAGGATGCGAGAGAGCCTTGCCCATGATATCGACTTCCTTTTTGATCAGGTAGCCGCAGACTGCAGGCAGGTAATCGGCGAGGCCGGCTGTGGAGGCGTGAGCCCTGTGAGCCGTTCCGAACGCGTCGTTTACATAGATTTCAGCCAAAGAAGCGAGTTCCTTTGCAAACGCGGGATCGTTCTTCTCTTCTTCCTTATGGAAACGGACATTCTCAAGCATAAGCACTTCGCCGTTTTTAAGGGCTGCTGCCTTTTCCTTGGCATCGGAACCTATAACGTCCTTCGCCATGATGACCTGCTTGCCGAGAAGCTCACTGAGTCTGGCAGCGGTCGGTTTCATGCTGAATTTTTCTTCGGGGCCGTTCTTCGGCCTGCCGAGATGGGATACGAGTATTGTCTTTGCTCCGTTATCAACGAGGTATTTGATCGTAGGCAGCGCACCGACTATTCTTTTATCGTCGGTGATCTTCAGATTTTCATCCAGAGGTACGTTGAAATCAACGCGGACAATGACTTTTTTGCCCTTTACGTCTATGTCCTCGATGGACTTCTTGTTATATAGTGCCATGACACTCATCCTTTCAATAAATATTTAAAATCAAAAGGCTCACCCTTCAACCACTCACTTAAGGTAAGGGTAAGAGTGAGCCTTAAATTCGATCGTAACCGGTCAGAACTTATTTGGCGTCAACTTTAGCCATGTAGGAGATGAGGTCGACTACCTTGTTTGAATAACCCCATTCATTGTCATACCATGCAACGAGCTTGACAAAGTTGCTGTTGAGAGCGATACCTGCTTTAGCATCGAATATCGAGGTATGTGGATCATGGATAAAGTCAGAGGAAACAACTTCGTCCTCAGTATATGCGAGGATGCCCTTAAGATCCCCATCAGCAGCCTTCTTGACAGCAGCCTTGATCTCATCATAGCTTGCGGCTTTTTCAAGACGGCAGGTGAGGTCTACAACGGATACGTCCGGAGTCGGAACCCTGAGGGACATGCCGGTGAGTTTGCCATTGAGTGAAGGAATAACCTTGCCGACAGCTTTAGCAGCGCCGGTGGATGACGGAATGATGTTCTGAGCTGCAGCGCGTCCGCCTCTCCAGTCCTTCTTGGAGGGACCGTCAACGGTCTTCTGGGTTGCAGTGTAGGAATGAACCGTGGTCATAAGGCCTTCGATGATACCGAAGTTGTCATGGATGACCTTTGCGATAGGTGCAAGACAGTTGGTCGTGCAGGATGCATTTGAAACGACCTTCATATCCTTGTTGTAGGTGTCGTTGTTAACGCCCATTACGAACATCGGAGCGTCCTTTGAAGGAGCGCTGATGATGACTTTCTTTGCGCCGCCGACGAAGTGTGCGGATGCCTTTTCGGTTTCAGTGAATACACCTGTCGATTCAACTATGTATTCTGCTCCGCAGTCTTTCCACGGAATCTCTTCCGGCTTCATAGCTGCATAAACAGCTATCTTCTGTCCATTGACAACGAGCATGCCGTTCTCGACCGAGATCGTGCCCTTGAACTGTCCATGAACCGTGTCATATTTCAGCATATAGGTCATGTAATCAAGATCGATGAAAGGGTCGTTTATTCCCTTTACTTCAATGTTAGGATTTTCGATTGCAGCCCTGAATACAAGACGTCCTATTCTGCCAAAACCATTAATACCCACTTTTACTGCCATTTCTTATTACCTCCTATATCAATTATGTTTATTGACTTTAAAATCAAAATAATTTTATATTATTTGAACTGGATTTTCAATACAATTAGGCAAAAATAATTAATTTTTTAACAAAGTCATTCTACCTGATAATATATTTACCTCTATTGAAAAAACTATGCAGTAGAACATAGAGACGGTTCTTTTGTTCCATCTTTTGCCCATAAAGATGGAATAAAAGAACCGTCCACGCGCCCCACACGTTCCACCGAATCAGTCTGGATAGATCGTATATTTGTCGACCAGCCTGACCGGATGGTACGAAAGCTTGGCCTTGCGCATTCCCTCTATGCCGAGGTCCTGCTCCCTGTTAATAAAAGTCGTACCGCTCCATTCACGTTCGGCGAAATGCTGGTTTATTATAGTGTACAAGCCATCAACAGAGTTTCTGGCCTTTTCTATATGGATCACCGCGGTGTCCTCGCTGAGCATCTCACCCACTGTAAAGGCTTCGAAACTCCCGTCCATTTTTATCAAGGCACCCTTGCAGCCAAGCGTCCTGAAATTCCTCAACAGTTCAAGATTCGCCTGTCGTTCGCAGTAATCGCCGTTCTGGCAGCTGCAGTTCCTGTCTTTGCACCACTGCTCCATTATCCTGCTGCATTCATCGAGAAGGGAGCAGTCCAGCGGAACGTATTCATAAGTGTGCTGCTTCTTGAACTTGTTGATGTGATTGCGCTTGCCGTCATATTTTTTGCCCTTCAGCCCCACCAGGTCCACTGTATTGTAAACATAGTCGCAGTTGTCCCTGTCATAGACTATCGAATCCTCCGAGGCGACTACGCCTTTGAAAAAGCCTAGTTCTTCCTTCGCCACTTTCTTGAATCTGAGCTTCCAGCCCCTCCCTGCAAAGTATTCCTTTAGGGCGGCAAAAGCCAGTGCAAAGTTATCCTCCCTGATATTTCCGATGGGCATCATTGCAAAAGGGTCGCTCTTGCAGGGGACGGCGATGACACAAAGCAGATCCGCAATAATCGTATATCTGAATTTGTAAAAGTATCTCCATGCAAAAAAATTAGTAAAGGTCAATTCCGATGCCAGCGGGTGATGCTGCCTGATGTAGCGGTCAAACTGCTCTTTACTTTCAAGTGTTATTTCAGAAAAATCCATTGAAACAAATCTCCCCTGTGAATCACAATAATTCAGCCTTGCAAGGTCTGTTACCCCTTGCAAGGCCTTATACCGTCAATTTAATATTTATACTTCATCAATTAAACGAAGCGCCTGCTGCTCGCCTGTCCGTCCCGGGTTGGTCGCAAGCTTTGTTTGCTGCTCGCCCATGCGTCCTGGGCTGGTCGCAAGCTTTGCTTGTTGCTCGCCCATGCGTCCTTCCTGGGTGTCAGTACATCCGTCGCCCCATTACAATACTTTATTCAATATACCACTGTTTAGTGCTTTATAAACCATTTATCTAAAAATTAACAGGCAGCTATTTTAGTCGCCGAAGCTGACTCCAATATCCTTCGATATCCTGACAAGTTCGCCGTCAGGCTCGACCGTCTTGAGCTTTCCGACAGCATCCTCAAGGGAAACTGCCGTAACCTCGTTCCCATTTAATGCGACCATGCAGCCAAATTTACCTTCATTTACAAGTTCCACCGCCTTGACGCCGTATCTTGTCGAAAGCAGCCTGTCGTACGGGTTCGGTCTCCCACCCCTCTGCAGATGTCCGAGAACCGTGACCCTCGTCTCGATGCCTGTCATCCTCTCGATATCCGATGCGACCTTGTTTCCTACACCGCCTAACCTGATAGGGTCGGGGCTGCTCTCGTCCACCTTGCTTATAATAAGGCCACCGTTCTTCTCTTTGGCTCCTTCGGCCACCACAACGATGCTGAAATGCTTCCCTTCAGCCTGTCTTTCAAGAATTTTCTTCGTTACCCTGGACATGTCATATTCTATTTCGGGTATCAATATGACGTCCGCGCCTCCCGAAATCCCTGAAGTCAGTGCGATCCATCCCGCGTACCTTCCCATGACCTCGAGTATCATGACACGGTGATGAGATTCCGCAGTCGAATGAAGTTTGTCTATAGCCTCCGTTGCGGTATCGACTGCCGTCATAAAGCCAAAGGTAGTATCGGTTGAAGACAGGTCGTTGTCTATTGTTTTTGGAACTCCGACAACTTTAACGCCCAACCGCGCGAAATCACGCGCGCTCGTGAGCGTGCCGTCGCCGCCTATAAGTATAAGGGCGTCTATACCGTGCGCCTTGATATTTTCTATCACCTTGCCGGACATGTCGACGTAATTTACGGTTCCATTGCTTTCGACCCTGAATTTGAACGGATTGTCTCTGTTCGAGGTTCCGAGTATCGTACCGCCTTTATCCAGGATGCCGGAAGCGTCGCCGGGCTTGAAACTGACATAGTCGTCCAGCACCAGCCCTCTGTATCCGTCCCTGAAGCCTATCACTTCATATCCGTATTTGACCATGGAGGTCTTGACGACCGCTCTCAGTACCGCATTCAAACCCGGGCAGTCTCCGCCGCCTGTCATCACACCTATTCTTTTGATCATATCGTTCCTCCGATCACTTGCGCTTTGGACGCTTCCTGTACATCCCCGCGAACATTTTTACATATGTCGCACTGCCTGTAAAACGAACTCGGCCGCCTTGACCATATCGTCGATCCTGATCTGTTCGTTAACGCTGTGCACCTTGTCCATACCGACGCTCACGTCTACGGCTTCGATCCCTTTACCGTTGAATATGTTGGTATCGCTTCCGCCGCCTGTCTCTTCCGGCAGCAGTTCGATGCCTGCGGCTTTTGCAGCCTTGTCGAGTATACCCAGGATTTTTGCATCCTTTGATATATTATACGAGGGATATTCGAGAACGGCTCGAAAATCGACACTGCCTCCGAAATCCGAAGCTGCCTTTTCGAAGCATTCCTTCATGTGGTCTTTTTGTCTTTCGAGTTTTTCTTTATCGCGGCTCCTGGCTTCAGCCTTTATTTCCACCTTGTCGCAAACGATGTTGGTCTCGCGGCCACCGCCTATAACGCCTATATTTGCGGTGGTTTCGAAATCTATCCTGCCGAGCTTCATCGAGGTGATCGCCGCGGAAGCAATCTGTATGGCGCTGACGCCTTTTTCCGGCGCTATCCCCGCATGGGCGGCAAGACCATTTATAGTCACATACATTCTGTACTGTGACGGCGCTTTGACGGCAACCGTCCCGATAGGTCCGTCGCTGTCGAGCACAATGCCGTATTTGGCATATATTCTGCTGTAATCCAGATGTTTTGCTCCGAAAAGACCGCCTTCCTCAGCAACAGTAAACACAGCCTGTATATCACCGTGATCCAGCTTATCTTCCTCAAGCACCCTCAGAACCTCCAGGATGCACTCGATACCAGCTGCGTCGTCTCCACCGAGTACGGTCGTACCATCCGAGTGTATTATTCCGTTCTCTTCAATCGGTTTTTTACCTTCGCCGGGTTCAACGGTGTCCATATGCGCAGTTATCAACAACGCCGGTATATCCTTGCATCCCTTTAAAATGCATATGAGGTTTCCCGTATTTCCGCCTATCTCCTGCCCGGCATTGTCTTCGTATACTTCACAGCCCAATGCTTTCATTTTCTGCGTCAGCACGTCGGCCATCCGCCTTTCCCTTTTGGACAGGCTGTCGATACTTACAAGACTCTTGAATTCACTGACCATTCTTTCACGGTTTATCATATTGATCACTCCTTTGGATGTTTTAGAGGAAATCCGCGCCTTCGGCGCTAAACATCCTCTTTGGATGTTTTAGAGGAAATCCGCGCCTTCGGCGCTAAACATCCTCTTTGGATGTTTTAGAGGAAATCCGCGCCT
>JAEZRE010000003.1 GCA_023412915.1 Bacillota bacterium | reverse complement strand
TCGCTATTTCTCCTACTACAGCGCTAAGAATACCAAAATCAAAGAGTATCGTGGCTATTCCTGTATCAATAACAGCAACCTGGGTAGCGACCTCGCCCAGGAGTGTATCGATGAAGGCGACCTGCGTAGCCACTTCTCCAACAGTAGAGAAACCAGAAACAAGGCTGGCAACGCTTGTGTCGATCACAGCGACCTGGGTGGCGACCTCACCGAGCAAAGTGTCTACAAAGGCTACCTGAGTTGCGATATCGTTGATCAAAGTTGCATTGAAGGACAGACTGGAAATGGCTGTATCAATGGTAGCGACCTGAGTGGCGACTTCACCGAGTAGTGTATCGACGAAAGCAACCTGTGTCGCAATATCACCTATAATAGAGACTTCCGAGATGAGGCTGGCCACACCTGTGTCAATAACCGCAACCTGGGTAGCGACTTCACCGAGTAGTGTATCGACAAAAGCGACCTGAGTAGCAATTTCACTGGTTACGGTGCTGATACCGGCGACGTTTGTATCGATTAGGGCAACCTGAGTAGCGACTTCACCAAGGAGTGTATCTACGGAAGCAACCTGTGTCGCAATTTCACCGACTACAGCGCTAAGAATACCAAAATCAAAGAGTATCGTGGATATACCTGTGTCGATAACAGCGACCTGAGTAGCGACCTCGCCGAGCAGTGTGTCAATGAAGGCGACCTGCGTCGCGATTTCGCCGACCATAGAAACTCCAGAGATCAGGCTTGCTACACTAGTGTCAATCACAGCGACCTGAGTGGCGACCTCACCGAGCAGTGTGTCAATGAAGGCAACTTGAGTAGCTACCTCGCCGATCACAGTGCTGACACCTCCGACACCAGACAGCAGAGTCGCGACATTAGTGTCGATCACAGCAACCTGAGTAGCGACCTCACCGAGGAGTGTATCGACGGAAGCGACCTGTGTTGCAACTTCACCGATAACTGTGCTGATACCGGCAACATTAGTATCTATTACTGCGACTTGGGTTGCTATTTCGCCGATTACAGAGACCCCGGAAACTAAGCTGGCCACACCTGTGTCGATTACAGCAACCTGAGTAGCGACCTCACCGAGCAGTGTGTCAATGAAGGCAACTTGAGTAGCTACCTCGCCGATCACAGTGCTGACACCTCCGACACCAGACAGCAGAGTTGCGACATTAGTGTCGATTACAGCAACCTGAGTAGCGACTTCACCGAGGATTGTATCGACGGAAGCGACCTGTGTTGCAACTTCACCGATAACTGTGCTGACACCGGCAACATTAGTATCTATCACGGCAACCTGTGTTGCAACTTCACCGACAACAGTGAATTTACCCATCAAACTGGCCACACTTGTATCGATCTTGGCGACCTGAGTGGCGACCTCACCGAGGAGTGTGTCGATGAAAGCGACCTGAGTTGCCACTTCGCCGGTCACTGTGTTAATGTGGGCTACGTTGGTATCGATCACAGCCACTTGGGTTGCGACTTCACTGATCAGTGTTGCGATAATTACACTGGTAAAATTACTCAGGATTGTTTCGATCCTTGCCACGCCCGTATCTATCGAGGCGACCTGAGTGGCGACCTCGCCGAGGAGTGCGTCGACCTTGGCCACCTGAGTTGCCACTTCGCCAGTCACTGTGTTAATATGGGCTACGCCCGTATCAATCACAGCCACCTGCGTTGCGACTTCCGACAGTGTGGTTTCTATACCGGCTACACCGGTTTCGATTTTCATAACTTCCTTCTTGATTTCCTTAAGGCCGAATTTCTTATTTTTCAACAGACGGAGTACTTCTTCGCAGTCATCATTGTGTTTTTTATGTTTACATTTACATTTACATTTGCCTTTGCCCTTGTCATCCTTATCCTCATCTTCGCTGTCGTCTTCTTCCTCTTTCTCTTCTTCCTTATCGTCGTCGTCATCATCTTTGTCACAGATACTGCCACTCCCGATGGATAAGTCAAGGTCGAATTTGTCGCTTACTTTATCATCCTCCAATTCATACAGAGCTTTTTGCAAGTCATTTGAAAATTTGTCAAAATCGGATTTTTGTTTATTCTCTTTTGACATATGCTAACCTCTTTTCTGCACAAAAGTATACATTGACATAATATGACGGGTTAACATAATGTGTGACTCGCTATTTGCATTACATAATTATTTTGCTGCTTCCGACATTTTGCTTCTGACCGCTTCAAAAAGCTGTTTGTTTTGAAGGATGGATGGGTGCCCAGGTCTGAACTCCTCTGCACGGTTATTGTAAAGAATGGCCTTGTCAATGCTCTGTAGCTTGAAGTTACAGACGCCAAGTTCGAAGCACGGTACGAATCCCCAAAATTCGTGCAGTACAGGTCCCCATTTGTTTTCGGGCTTTCCCAGGTTCAGTGCCAGTTCGAACCAAAAGGCGGCGCGGCTGTAATCCTCTACGTCTTTATAGTAATAGCCCAGCAGGCAGCATATTTCAGCTTTCGGAATATCGTATTCGAAGCTCCTGAGCAGAGCTTTAAGCATGTTTCTCCTGTCCTTTTTGAGCCTGTAGGCTTTCGCAAGATGTATGCACGAAACTATATTGTCGGCGGGAAGGCCCTTTTCCGAGTCAAGGTGCTTATTGAAGTATTCGATCGCATCATCGTATTCGCCTACGTTGAATTTCTCTCTTGCGTAATAAAACATGTTTCTCGGGGAAAATTCCTTTCCTTCGGCCAACATGTTTTCAAGTATCGTAAGGTTTCTCCGGTTGTTTGAGTGCGTTTTTTTATGTGTAATAGTTATATCGGTATTCAGAACATTTCCTCCGAAAGAAATGTACTCGTGAATTGGATCGTTCCACTGAAAGTTCTTCGATCGCTTCAGCAGGCGCTCTCTGAAGTGCGACAAAAGCACATTGCCCTCGCTGTCGAATGAATAGTTGTAATTCATCATGACGACATCTATGTTCGGATCCAGCGTTTCCTTGAGCTTTTTAAGCTTTATGCGATCCGGTTCGAGTATGGCGTCATCGGCGTCCAGCCAGAAGATATAGTCTTTACTTGCCTTGGAAAATGAAAAGTTCCTGGCGGCCGAGAAATCGTTTATCCATTTGAAGTCGTAGATTTTATCCGTAAAGAGCCATGCGATTTCCTTCGTTTTGTCTGTCGATCCCGTATCTATGATAATTATTTCATCAACGATGTCTTTAACTGATATAAGGCATCTGGCGAGCGTATCTTCCTCGTTTTTCACTATCATGCACAAAGTGATCGAAATCATGGACACACCTCATCATCTATTCAACGGTTTGCTGTTGCCAGCATATTTCTTCATTACTTCACCATATATCTGCAGGTAGCTTTCAGCCATTTTCCCGGAGGAGAAATGCTCTTCGACATACTTCCTCAGTGTCGCTGGATCGGGGTATGAAGGGTTCAGGACTTTATAGGCCATTTCTTCTGTGTCTTTGCATATCAAGCCGGGTAACCCGGAAAGCACTTCAGGAACCGCGCCATTGCCGAATGCGAGGACGGGAGTTCCGCAGGCCATGGCTTCAATCATTACGAGACCGAAGGGCTCCTCCCAGATGGTCGGGAACAACATGCATTCCGCGTATTTGAGCAGAAGCTGTCTGACATTGCCGCCTACTGAGCCTACATACCTGAAATTTGGGTTTTTCAAAAGGCGAGGTTCTATTTCAGATTTATAATAATCGAGTTTATAGATCGGGCCTGCTATAACCAGTTTCTTACCGGTTTTTTCAGCAACGTCCATCGCATAGTTTATACCTTTATGTGAATACAGCAGACCTATGAACAGTAAATAATCCTTCTTTTCACCGGAGAACTCATAATCATCCATATTAATGCCGTTATATGCGTAGAATCCGATGCTTTCCCCGACATCATGCAATGCCTTGCGACATAGATAAACCGGATTCTCAGCCGTATTTTTCCTGCTGTCATGTATCGTATTGACTACGGGGATATCGAGGCCCAGCTTATCGATAACGGAAGCATGGGTGTGGTCGTGTATGACGTCCACGCCTTCGGGCAGGCTGGAGGATACGAATTCCGCGACAGCCTGGATGTTGCTGTCCTGGTGCGGGTAGGGGATAAGGCTGGCGCTGCTGCGGCTGCCTTGCTTGGCGTACAGAAAGACTTCATGCCCCTGACGGGTCAATTCTTCGGTAAGGTCGTAAATTACGCGTTCGATCCCGCCATAATCCTTCGGCGGGACAGTGATGGCATCCGGCGATACCTGCACTATCCGGAGGCGCTTTGTGCACAGGGCTGCCTCCATCGTACCGGGCTGCGTAAGGCTGACTTGCGGATTATCAGCGCTGTCGGCATGCTTCTCCTCCCGGAGTACGTTTTTATAAATCTCAAGGTAGCTATCAACCATTCTTTCAGCAGTAAAACGTGAAAGGACATATTTACGCAGATTCTCCGGAGCAGGAAAGTTCCCGTGACTAACCAGTTCCGCCATTTCATTCGGATCACGACATATAAGGTCCGGGAAACGTTTAAGAACCTCCGGCACCGCACCGTTGGAGAGGGCGACAACGGGCGTACCGCAGGCCATGGCTTCAATCATGATCAGGCCGAAGGGCTCTTCCCAGGAAGTGGGGAATAGCAGGCAGGCTGCGTACTTCAGCAGATCCTGTTTGAATTGTCCCCCTGCTGAGCCGACATACCTGATATTGGGGTTATTTCTTATCCGTGGTTCCACGACATCGGAGAAATAAGTTTTGTCATGGACCGGTCCGGCAATTATCAGTTTTCTTTTTGTACTGTCCGCAATATCCAGTGCGATCTCGATTCCCTTTACCTTGTCGACACGGCTCATATACAGAAGGTAATCGCTTTTAAGCCCGCTGAATCCATACTTCTCCAGCTCCAGACCGTTGTATGCGAAAAAGCCGTGGTTATTTCCAATGACTTCAAGTGCCCTCTTGCTGACGTAGACAGGGTATTTCATGGAATTCCTGATCGCTCCGTGGATCGTGCAGACGACAGGGATCGGCAGTCCTGCTTTACCGACGACGGAAGACAAGGTATGATCGTGGATTATATCCACACCTTCCGGGAGTGTCCGTTGTACAAATTCCGCTATTTTGGCCGGATCGCCCTTTGCAGTGTGCTCGTACGGTACCAGCCTTGCGCTCGTTTTGCTCCCTGCCGGAGCATAGAGGTATACCTCGTGCCCGCGCCTGACCAGTTCCTCCGTTATTTCATGAACTATTATCTCTATGCCCCCGTAATCCGGAGGCGGAACAGGATAGATATCAGGCGCAATCTGAACTATCTTGAGCGGCTTTGTGCTTTTTTCATACCAATCAACAAATCGCCCGATCCCATCCTCAATCCCTATTTTCGGCTTAAATCCCAGCAGTTCTGTAGCTTTGCCTATGTCGGCAAAGGTAGCAGGCACATCGCCTTTCTGATCGGAGATAAAGCTGGTTTTAGCAGCTTTACCCAATCTGCTTTCAAGAATTTTGACCAGGTCCAATATGCCTACTGCGGTTGAATTTCCAAGGTTGATCACTTCAAAGCCGCATTTTAGGCGGATGGATGCAATTATCCCGTCTATGATGTCATCGACATAAGTATAGTCCCTTGAGCTTCCTCCGTTCCCGTATATGCTGATTTCACGGCCTTCTTCAATCGCCCTCGTAAATTTGTTTATAGCCATATCGGGACGCTGTCTTGGACCATATACTGTGAAGAAACGCAGGCAAACGACAGGGATACCATATAAAAGGTGGTATGTCCTTAGATATTGTTCCCCGGAGTATTTGGCGGCCGCATACGGCGATACCTGGGATAATGCGGTGTCAGACTCTCTGAAGGGTGTCGCCGCAGTTCCATATACCGACGAGGAGGATGCAAATATAAATTTTTTTACCCCATATTTATGGGCAGCTTCCAGCAGTATAACCGTACCCTTGATATCGGTATCCACGTAATCCAGCGGGGTGTCGATGGAACTGCGGACTCCGGCCAGCGCTGCCAGGTGTATGATGACGCTTATCCCATGTTGCTTAATAATGCTTTCGACCAAAGCTGAATCCAATATGTCGCCTTCAACAAGCCTGAACCTGGGGTCATGCAGTGCAGCCTGTATATTATTCTTTTTGATATTATGGTCATAAGAGTCATTGAAATTATCCAGACAAATAACCCTGCTGCCCAGGCGCAGCAGTTTTTCGCAAAGGTGCGAACCGATAAAGCCCGCACCGCCGGTCACAAGAATGGTTAAACCGGACAACCGAACGTCTTCCGTCACTTCCGATATTACCGGTACGGCAGTCTTCGCCGCACCTGTCTGCCCGTTTTCTGTCAACTCCCCGTTCATTTCCTGCCAACTCCCTCGTAATAGAATCCAAAACTCTTTACATAATCAGGATCATACAAGTTCCTAAGATCCAGAAACACCGGTTTGCTAACCACGGCTTTCAGTCTGCCGAAATCAAGGTCCGCGAATTCCTTCCATTCTGTCAGCAGCATTATACACTCGCTGTTGGAGCAGGCTGAATATGGGTCTTTACAGTATCTTATCCTCATGTCGGGCCGCTCTTTTTTCAGTGTCCTAATTGCCTGGGGGTCATAAACAGAAATATGGGCCTTGCCGGCAAATAACCTATCGAGGATTGACAGGGCTGGAGATTCTCGGATATCGTCGGTCCCGGGCTTGAATGAAAGCCCCAGCAAGGTTATTTTCTTACCTTCGACGCTTCCCAGTATTTTTTCAGCCTTTTGTACCATCCTTTCCTTTTGCTGTTCATTTACATTGATGACACTATCCAGCAAATGCGGTTCGTAGCCGCATTTTCTACTGATTCCGACTAAAGCGTGAAGATCCTTGGGAAAGCAGCTGCCCCCGAAGCCCGGTCCGGCGTTCAGGAAGTGCCTGCCTATCCTTTTGTCCAGTCCTATACCGTTGGCTACGGAATTAACATCTATATTGCACGCTTCGCATATATTTGCGACCTCGTTTATAAAGCTTATTTTCGCGGCCAGGAACGCATTGGCGGCATATTTTATCATCTCCGCCTCTTCGATCCTTGTGAGCAAAATTGGTATATTTCCAGAAACCTGCTCGCGATATATCTCCCTGAGGATATCCACTGCCTTCTGGCTTTCGGCGCCTATTACGATTCTGTCCGGATTGATGAAATCCTCAATGGCGGAACCCTCCTTCAGGAATTCCGGGTTCGAGGCGATATCGAATTCTATTGAAAGACCTCTCTCTTGAAGGATTTGAGATATCACTCCGTGCATTTTTCTTCCTGTACCCACAGGAACAGTACTTTTGTTGACAATAAGCTTGTAGGAGCCCATACTGCATGCGATATCCCGGACAACATCGAAAACGTGGCTGGTATCGCATGTATTGTCCGATAAAGTAGGCGTGTTAACTGCGATAAAAATAACATCGGAGTGCTCTACGGCAGCTTTCATATCTGAAGTGAAACAAAGTCTTTTTTGTTTACAGGTACTATGGTCAACCAGGCTTTTAAGACACGGTTCATAAAGCGGAAGGATCCCTTTTCTGAGATTTGCTATCTTTGCCTCATCCTGATCGCAGCACAGCACGTTCATACCCAGCGAAGCGAGGCAAGCGCCTGTTACAAGCCCGACATAACCTGTACCGACAATCGAAACATTCATTGCTAACCCCCCAAAACTTCTGCGGCGACTCTTTCCCAATTAAATCTTTCTTCAGCCAGTTTTCTGCCGGCCATACCCATTTCACGTACGGTTACGGGGTTATCGAGGAGTTTTGTCATTGATGAGGCGAACGCCAGCGGGTCGTTGTATTCATTTATGACGATACCGTTTCCGAAACCTTCTACGACCTCCGCATTACCTCCCCTGTTTGTAGTGATGATGGGCAGGCCGGCGGCCATAGCTTCGTAATGTACCCTGGCCAGGGGTTCATTCCATTGGGATGCGCAGACGAAAATATCTCCGATATTGTAAAGAGACGGAATCTCGGAAGGAGGGACGAATCCGGTGAAAATCACCGGGCCGGGAAGATTCTTTGCTGCGGCCTGCACCGAATTGGCATAATCGTCCGTTTCGTTATTTCCGTACCATTTGCTACCAACGATTGCTAGAGCAACGTCCTTTCGGACGCTCATAATTTTATCCATAGCTTTTAAAAGGACATGAACACCTTTTTTAACGCTCAGTCTGCCTACGTAAAGTATAGTTTTATAATCCTGAAGGCCGTATTTGAGCTGCATTTCCCGCTTAATGGCCTCGCCTTCGGGGGACCAGGGGACATGGTATTTAGCCGGATCAGCGCCGGAGTAAACCACACGAAGCTTGCCTTCAGCTTCAGGTACACGTTTTTTAACGGTATCGGCTATATAACGGCTTACGGTATTTATGAATTCCGCTTTTTGGACACAGCGGAGAGCAGCTTCATCGGGTATCTTTTCCGGGTGTAACATCTCATTGTGAAGGCTCAGGCTGAACTTCATTTCAGGGAATTTATCAGAAAGCGCCAGCATAAAACGCGGACGATTGAAAACGTGAACCAGGTCAAAACCTGAATCCAAAGCTGCTTTCAAGTTATTTACATAAACGGTATCGGTCTTGCCGGGTACCCTTATGTATTTTACATTATCTATTGTTTCAGCTTCTGGAAGACCCGGATACTGAATGCCATAGACCGTTATATCGTGTTTGCCCGCAAGCAAGGGTACGATCCCGCTGATATATAGCTGAATGGCGCCGCCTGCGACAGGCGGTACAGGAAGTTTTTCGGTGCATATGAAGGCAATTCTCAATATGTTCACTCCTTTTTAAGCAAAGTTTCTAAAAGCGCCTCCCCGGCTTCTTCGAGCTTCGCGGTTCTATCAATCTCGGAAGCTTTAAGCGCTTTTCCATTCTGATACAGGTTTTTGACCAGACCGTAAAAACGATGCGGAAATATTAGATCTATATAAAGAGTTTCTTTTTCTTCGTCGGACAAAGGATTTTTTTCCGTATACCAGTGAAGTATTTCGCTTATGGTTTCGGCAGACCAGTTTCCCGTATTATCCGCGATCTTTCCAATTATCTTTCTGAGGTCCCTTGCCGGCAGGTCGAACGTCACGCCGTCCAGATCGAGTACATATATCCCGTCACTGGCTGCCAGGACATTACCCCTGCCGAAGTCCTGATGACACAATACTATGGATTTTGAGCCTTCCTCCGTAAGCTTTGAGTATTTCGACGCCTCGAGTCTTGCGATGGCCCTGTCGGCCATTCCTATAATGGAGTCGGCACAACCGGAATAAGCCTGGTGGGCGGGGCTTGCACCATCGTTCAGTGCAGTTTTCTTCCAGTCGGTCAGTTTGTTTTTGATCGAACGGTATTGTTCGGGCCATTTACCAAGCTTGGTAGATATCCTGGCTTGTTCTTCCGGCGCATAACCTTTCGAAGCTGCATGAAACGCTGCAAGTCCCTGGATTGCCTGTTTCAGCTCCGACGGTATTCCAAAACCAAGATCATTTCCGTTTATCCATTCATAAAGCACGAAAAGCTGCTCCTCATATTCCGTGATTGGCTTTCCGGATTTGTTCAGAATTACTCCGGGCACTTTCCCTCCGGAATTCCGGACATATATCTGTGCATTTACGGAAAATGCAGCTTTATCCATAGTCTGCTTGAGCCTCTTCAGACAGAATTGACTGCCGTTCGCGGAAAGTTTCCAGACTGTTTTGATACTTCCGCCCTGCACCATAGTAATCCTGTCGGGGGTGATCCCATACTCCTTCAATACATTCAGTGCCAGACTATCGGAAGCTTTTGCGTCTAATGCTGTATCATAGATGTTTGTCAAAATTCTCAATCCTTTCAACCGGTGGCGGTCATACGGGGATAATTGATTTAAATTCTTTCAGTACGGGCATTGCGCTTTTTTCAAATCCGGTCATTTCGTTTATCCTCTCAAGATATTTTTCGTTCGACCATTCTTGATCCCGCTTGTAGATAAATTTGTTTACTGCGCCGAGGTAAAGATGAGGGAAAAGAAGGTCCAGCCCAACCACTTCCCACTGTGAAGGCGTAAGGGGGTTTTCCTCCTGATACTGTTTCAGGATGCGGCTTGTCGTCCCTATATCCCATTTGCCCATTTTTTTCATTACCTTGTTCAGTAATTTTCGTATGTCTCTTGCGGCTATGTCGACCGTAATTGAATCGGTATCCAGAACAAACAGCCTGCCCTTCGGGGTCAGAATCAGGTTCCCGGCGGCATAGTCCTGATGGCACAGGCAACCTGCCTTTTCGGCTTCCTGAGTCCAGTCTGCATATTCACGTCCCCTAAGGCCATCTATAGCCTTTCGGGCCCGTTCAAAAAATTCGGGGAAGCTGTCGACCACAGCATTGCCTATAACATCGCGCGTATTTTTCAAGCATTCGCCTTCATAATATGATTTGATATCTGCCAATTGTTCCGTATAATCCTCGACCCATAAGCCGAGGTGATACTTGGGTTTTGTTAAGGGAGAAGGATGAAAGCCTTTTGAAGCCCTGTGGAACCTGCCCAGAGAGCGTGCGACCAGGGCCAGCTCTTCCGCCGAGCCATAGTTGGGATTCCTGCCTTCGATCGCATCTGTAACGACATAACATACTTCTTCAAGACAGACATATTCCTTTCCGTCCTTTGTCAGGTTAACTCCCGGAAGATCGATTCCGTTGGCAGCCAGATGCCTGACTGAATCAAGTATGAACTGCAGGGTCTGCTCGGAGTTGGAAACTTTTTTGAGTATCTTCACACCTTCATTTGTCGTGATCCACCATACTCCTTTTTTTCCTTTGTAGGATTCGCCTCTGATATCTGAAAATTTTAACGGATAATGCTCAAGCACGTTCTCCAATGGTTCCTGCGTGGCAGAAGATATACCGCTCATTTCTTTCTCCCCCCATTAATCTGTAGTATCCTGAATTCCTCGTGATATTGTATCAGGGGGAGAAGCTCCCCCTGAACAGCCCGCTTAAGTTTATTCATCAAGGTTGATTTCGACGTTGGGGTTTTCCCATGTTACTTTGAGAGTAAACGAGCCGCCCGCATCGTCATCGTCGTACTTGACCTTGTAGTCAAGGTCAAGGTCTGCGGGAAGGGTAACTGTTTTGCCTTCGACTGCAAGCCTGCCTGCAAACAGATCAGGGATAACCTTTTTAATGTACTCTCCAAATTCTGTCCTTGAGCCGATATTTGCTTCCTGATACTTCATGCATTTGCACTCCTTAAAAAAATAGTTCTTTTACATAATATTTACAAACATTGTGTTATGTTACATATAACAAATAAAAAGGTTTAGGGAGCTTTGTGTAAAGCACTCTTTACGGATTGAAATATGATGGCAGGAACTTTATAATTAAGTAATTCGGAGGGCTACGTCAAATGAACGGTGCGCGAATCATACAAACGAGTACGAAGGATCCCTGGTGGAACCTGGCGGTCGAGGAATTCCTGCTCTCGCAGGTGGAACCTGGGCAATGCATATTATACCTGTGGCAGAACCGGAATACGGTTGTTATAGGCCGAAACCAGAATCCGTGGCGCGAGTGCAAATCCGAACTGCTGGAAAGCGAAGGAGGAAAGCTTGCCAGGAGGCTATCTGGCGGCGGCGCCGTTTTCCATGACGACGGGAATCTCAACTTCACTTTTATTGCCGGAAGGGAAGTATACGACCTGAACAGGCAAATGGAAACGATACTCAAAGCTGTCGGCAGGCTTGGCATAAATGCCCAAAAAAGCGGCAGGAACGACATCACTGCCGATGGCCGCAAGTTTTCTGGCAACGCGTTCTACATAAGAGGGAACAGCGCTTATCATCACGGCACCATATTGATTTCTGCCGATTTCGACAGGATGGCCAGGTATTTGCAGGTCTCCGAGGATAAAATGCGTTCAAAGGGAATAAAATCGGTGCAGTCCCGGGTCGTGAACCTGTCGGAAATTGTGCCGAAGCTTACGGTGATGGAAGTGGCGCAGGCAATGACGGATTCCTTCCGGACGTTGTACGGCTGCACATCGCCTGTAGAGTATTGCGTAACTGACAGGAAGGAAGACAGGGAGGCCATAGAGGAGCTGTATGCGAGGTATTCGTCATGGGCATGGCGCTACGGCGGGACGACCGATTTCGACGTTGAGCTTGCAAACAGGTTCGCCTGGGGCGGTGTCGAGATTGGATTGAAGATCGAGAACGGCATCGTAAGCAGTGCAAAGGTTTTTTCAGATGCGATGGAAGAGGCGTATATAGCCGCGTTGCCGGACATTTTAGCGGGCTGCCCGTATAATTCGAAGGAGCTTTTGAAGCGACTGTCGGTTTCCGCCGCGTCGACGTCCGACTGCATCTCTGCAGACAATTGCAGACAGATGGCGCTGGAGCTAGCCGAATGGCTCGGTAACAGGAGCTTGTAAACGGGGCATCCTGGCCCGAACGAAACGCAGCGAAACGCAGGGACGCGAAACGCGGGGACGGTTCTTTTGTTTCATTTTTCGAAACGCAGGGACGGTTCTTTTGTTTCGCTTTTTGATTGGCACATATCGGAAATTGCTATGCAGCACATTAATACAGCTTATGTGCTGCAGCAATGAGCTTGCTTGTTCAAAATCGCGAGGGCTAGATATGTTTGCTATTTATATAGTAGCAAAAAGGAAGGCAGAGTAATATAATAGAAGGCGGAACAATTTAATAAGCCAGGATGATGGCTGCAGGAGAGTCCCAAAGGTATAAAGGGAGCCGAAGAAGTAAGTTGCGGGGGCGTCACCCCGGTAACGAATCTTTCAGGCAAAAGGGCTGCAGTCTGACTAAACTCTGAAAAGCTCAAGCATAGCACCGAAGGAGCAAGGTTACGAGCACGGATGATCAATGATGTCCGGCTGAATCGAATCTCTCAGGTTACAAAACAGAGAAAATGACGATTTATATTTGTCGTTTTTCTCTGTTTTTTGTTTTGCTTTTTTGGAACAGAGCAAGTTGCCGCGCAGCACTACAATGCCGTTTATGTGCCGGCACAATTAACCTCTGCGAAACTTTGTTCAAAAATTGGCGGCGCTTGGTGTACTGGTGATTTTTATAATTTAGCGCATATTATTGACAGGAGGTATCCGGACTATGGAGAAACAGGAATTACACGAACCGCAAAAGACGCCGCTTTACGAAGCGCACGTGGCTGCCGGCGGGAAAATGGTCGATTTTCACGGATGGCTGCTCCCGGTGCAATACGCCGGAATATTGAAGGAGCACGAATGCGTCAGGACGAAAGCCGGATTGTTCGATGTCTCCCACATGGGGGAGATCGAGGTCAGCGGTGAAGACGCTCTGGACTATCTTCAGAGAATGCTTGTGAACGACATCGACGTGAAGCCCGGAAAGGCAGTATATTCGCCGATGTGCTACCCTGACGGAAGTACCGTGGATGACCTAATTGTCTACAAGTTAAAAGACAATGACTATTTGCTAGTGGTAAATGCGGCTAATACGAGCAAGGATTTTGAATGGCTGAGTAGAAACAAGAGTGCACACGTAACTGTTACCGACCGTTCGTCCGAATTTGCGCAGCTTGCGCTGCAGGGTCCGGAAGCTGTAACGATTTTGAAGCGGTTGACGTCAGATGACCCGGATCGGCTTAAGTATTACCACTATACGACTGAAGCTTCGGTAGGCGGGTTGAAGGTATTCCTGTCACGGTCGGGTTATACGGGCGAGGACGGATTCGAAATTTACTGCAGACCGGACGATGCTGTCAGGCTGTGGGATATGCTGATCGAAAAGGGAAAGCCGTACGGTCTGGAACCGGCAGGTTTGGGCGCAAGAGATACTCTCAGGCTCGAGTCGGCAATGCCCCTTTACGGCCAGGAGCTGTCGGGGGTCATAACCCCGGTTATGGCAGGCCTGCAGAGGTTCATAAAACCGGAAAAGGGCGGGTTCAACGGAAGAGAGCCTTTACTTAAGCAACTGCAGGGAAACCTCGAAAGCAGGATCATCGGTTTTGAGATGATTGACCGCGCCGTGCCGAGAGGCGGCTACGAGGTTTACTGTAATGGCCGCTGGGCCGGTTATGTTACGAGCGGGGGCTTTTTCCCGACGCTTAAGAAGAATATGGGCCTCGCACTCGTCGATATTTCTTGCGCCCGAAGAAGCGGCGCCCAAGAAGGAGGCTCAGGCGGAAGCGGCACTGGAGAAAGCAGCACTGGGAAAGACGGAATTGGTGAAGGTTGTAGCGGAAAAGGCCGTATTGGTGAAGATAACACTGGAAAAGGCGGCTCCGGAGTAAATACGGAAGCAGGCGGCATGATCGAAGTGAAGGTGCGCGATGCCCTGTATTCGGCACGTATCGTCGAGCTTCCCTTCTACAAGAGAAACAGAACGGGGTTATAAGAGAAACAGTCCGATTTATACAAGAAGCCGGACGAATCTATAGAAGAAACGGATTGTGCTTATAGAGGAAACCGGGCGAGTCTATGGAAGAAACGGGATGCGATTATAAAAGAAACATAGCGAGTACATAGAAGTAACGTGTAACGATAGACAGGAAACAGGATGCGGTAAGGATCTGACTATATAATATCGAGGAGGATGTTTTATGAAAACCTATCAGAGAACGAAATTTACCAGGGAACACGAATGGGCGAGGGCCGAAGGCGAAAGGGTTTACATAGGCATATCGGATTATGCCCAGCACGCCATGGGAGATATCGTTTTTGTCGAGCTGCCCAAGGCTGGGAAAAAGCTTAAGGCAGGAGAACAGGTAAGTGTCGTGGAATCGGTCAAAACGGCGTCGGATGTATATTCACCCGTATCGGGCATAGTCGTGGAGGTAAATGATGCATTGAACGATTCTCCCGAACTGCTGAACGCGGAACCGTATGAAAACTGGATCGCAGTTCTTGAAGCGGATGACCTGTCGGAGCTCGATGGATTGATGAATGAACAGCAATATGCGGATTTCTGCGCTAAGGAGGGCTGACGATGTCCCGATATATTCCCAAAACCGAGGAAGACCGGGAGCAGATGCTGGCTGCGATAGGGCTCCCGGATATTGAAAGCCTGTTTTCGGATATTCCTGCAAATCTGAGATTCAGAGGCAGGCTGGATCTTCCGGAAGGCATGTCGGAGCCTGAACTCGCTTCACATATGAAGGCGCTTGCACGCAGAAACGTGAATTCGGAGGAGTATGCCTGTTTTCTTGGAGCAGGCGCCTATGACCATTTCATACCTTCCATAGTCGGGCATATCATCTCAAAACCTGAGTTCTACACGGCTTATACTCCTTACCAGCCCGAGATAAG
>JAEZRE010000018.1 GCA_023412915.1 Bacillota bacterium | reverse complement strand
CGGCACGGTATCGCTACCGGTGGATTTTGAGTCCACTACGTCTGCCAATTCCATCACACCGGCACATATAGCGTTAATGCCGCAAAAAGAATTATACAACAGCCTTGAAGTATTGTCAACCGGATCGAACCTTGCAAATACAGATTTTAAACTGCCGACCTTATACCGCTGCTGCCTCGGCAGCCGTAATGGCGTCCCTGACCGCTTTAAGCACTGCTCGTCCGATATTATTTGCTTGATACGCTTCCTTGAACGAGACCCGTTTGAGCTCCCGCCGCCGTAAGCCCTGTCTGCGACGTCTCCGCCTGTGCCCCCGAAATGCTCTCCTGCAGGATGGAAGACCGGATCATGCCGTACTTTTCAGCCTGTGCCATTATCTGTTCCTTTGAAACGCCTTCCATCGGATCCCGTCCGGCAGCAAATATCATGCCGGCAACAGCAGTTATTATTATTCCGATCCCAATACCCAGCACAAGACTCTTCAGATTAAACCGGCTCATAAGGCTCTCCTTATTGAAGCTGTTCACTGCGCAGGCCGATTATCAGTTCGACCTCACCCTTGCCCATACCAAGCCCTCTTGCGATATCGATGCTTTCCATTCCCTGCTGGGAAAGCCTGATAACCTCCGAGTACTTATTGCGCAGCGGTATTACCTTATCTTTCTTTTTCAAGGGCGATGAAACCGTTTCAGCTGTTTTTTCCTGAAGCGCGGCTGCCTGTGTGTTTTCCCTGTTACCGCTATCCTCAACCGCTTCGGCTTCGCTTACAATACTGTTGTTGTTCGATTGCTTGTGAATTTCCGCGGCTTCCGGCATATATGCGGATACCGCTCTGCTACTTTGGCTTGAGGCTTGAAGGACTGAAACGGGAGTCTGCACAGAAGAACCGTCCACCGCAGGATTGGCTGCTGCGCCGGTATAGCTTTCCACACTCATTACCTTTACCCGCTCGCCCAGTGCAAGGACTCTATCCTCGGCAATTTTCAGGTTTTTATTGAGTTCCTCGTTTTTCAGATCCATTTGGTTTACGATGTAGTCTGAGAACTTGTTGAGCTCTTCGATCATCTGCTCGGCGTCATTAAGTATCTCCGTGAGTTGCTGCTTTTTATCATCGAAGCTTTTAGTGAAATTGAATACTTTCCTTTTGTCCAAGGCAATAAATAGAAGTGAAACCAGTACGAGCAAAATTCCGAAAAAAATCATGCTGACATAAAAACCGTTCATTATTCCACCTCACACCGATCATCACCGCAGCTGCGGGTTAAAAACGCCGCCGGCGAAATCCGTTCTTATCTTTTGTAAAAATATATTCCTAGTATTATAGCTGATATTATATTCCTCGTCATATCTTGATGTCAATCGTGGAAGTCCTTATCGGCCTGGCGGGTTTGTTTCCACTGTCGTCCGCCGTAGCTTCGCGTTCCTGCCCGTCCTTCTTTTTCTTTTTGTTCTGCCCTGCATCCCTCTGCTTTTCGGTTATCCTTACATTCTGAGCCTGCGAGCGCGAGTAAACGGTTTTCAAAGTATTGTCGGCCTTGTGCTGTGTTGCAGTCGCCTGCTGCTGGAGCAAGGCCTGATTTTTATGGGCTTCGTCATTGGTGATCTTTGCCGCATCCATCGTCCTTGGTACCATGATTTGAAAATCAATCGGCTTAATAGGCATTTTTTTCACTTCCCAGCATTTCAGCTACCTATATCTGCGGCAAGGCGACCTGCTGCAGTGCAATCATTTATCGATACCGCCCACCCTGATGTCGGCGCCATCTCTGTATAATGAACAGTATTGCAGGTTTTCCTTTACGTACATCATACACGAGCCTATTGCAACCTTGGTTCCGGGATATATAAAATTATAGCACCTTATTTTTCCGTAAGCATCCTGTTGGAGTTTCGATTCCAGGGCAGCCATTTCCTCCTTCAATTCCGAAAAACGGTTTGTAAGGAAAACCTTCGTTCTGACGCTCTTTGCCAGCATCTCCTGCTTTTCCGGGGTAAGTGCGCCCGCCATTTCGAGTTTCTTCAATATCGTTATTGCCTGTTCCGCTTTTTTGAGGTCGGTTTCAGATTTTATGAGCTCTTCCTTTACAGCTTTATATCGCTCCCTGATCGTCGGATCCACGCCGACTTCTATATCGGTCACGGTACCGAGATGCGAGCCTATCACCTTTGCTGTGATTTCTTTCCCGACCTTGCAGTTTCCGCCGACAAGCAGGCCTTTTTTGCCTGAAAGCTCGAGCTTGTTACCGCATTTGATATAACTGTGCATTACGGCTTCCGCCTTGATGTCGTTTCTTGCTTCAACATTACAGTTTTCAATATATCTTGCAATGATATCGCCGCCGCTGACGAGCACTCCCTTGCCCATGCCCTGCATACCGCGTCTTAGTATGATGTCCCCGCCGGCTTTGATAATAGCGCCTTCTGCAACGCCGACAACCTCGACGGTTCCTCCGGCCTCAACCACGAATCCGGAGAGCACATTGCCCCTGATAATGACATTTCCTATAAAATTGATATTGCCGGTGGAATTATCCACATCGGCCGGCACTTCATAGGTGGAAAATATATTGACCTTGCCATCTATATAGTTAATCTGGCCGCTTATATTCGCGATCAGAGCCTGTCCGTCCTCAGTAACGCTTACGTTGCGGCCTTTCGGCAATACCGCGGGCTTCCCGTCAAGCGCGGGGATATCTATGCCGCAGACAGTTTTGCCTGTCGTTCCGCGAACCGGAGGAGTCAAAGAGCAAAGCATCTGTCCTTGTTCTGCGCTCTGAATAAGATTGAGTTCTCTGAAATCGACCCTGCCATCCTCAAGTATGGTGGGCTTCGACTCTCTTTTTATATCGAAGTGAAACTCAACCTTTCCGTTCTGTCCGTTTGCAGGTGGAGTTCCTTCCGCTACGCATATCATTTCATTGTATACCGGATATTTTACTATAGTTTCAAGATTTGTCCTGTTGATACCGTAGATTACGCTGCTTTTTCCAAGCTGGTCCAGTACTTCCTCAAGCGTCATCATGCGGCCGTTTTCGGGAGGATTGAAGGATATGTAAGCCTTCATTTTGTCCGGCGACGTTGTAACATTGGCTGTAACGTCGACTCTGATCTCTTCCTGCGGACCGGCGATCTTCACCGGGGTCTTTTCCGCCTTGGTAACTACAAGCTGTACAATATCCCTGTTGAAATTCCTGATTTTCTTCCGCGCAAGACGGTCGAGCACAGTCTGCAGATCAACGCGTCTTCCGCTTCCTACAGGCGGATAAACGGATAAATAAACGCCGTCGTTTTCATATGAAATTTGATAAATACCGTCATTTACGTTGTTGAAAGCTTCTCTGCGATCCATTCCTCAAGCAAACCCCCGTCCAAAGATCACTTTCTCTAAAACAGCAAAGCTGCACCCGCATTCAGTCGTCCAATAGCGATTTTTGTCGAGCAAGTTTACCTCTCAAACGCATTATTGCCTTCGTATGAAGCTGTGAAATACGGGATTCAGACACCTTCATTATCGCACTTATTTCTTTTAATGTCAATTCTTCGTAATAATACAAGGATAGTACCATTTTTTCTTTTTCCGGCAACTTTTCTATTGATTCTCCAAGGATCTCTCGCAATTCGTTCAACTCCGCTTCATGCTCGGGCCTGTCCGAACTGTTGGTGCTTGTTATATCCGTTCCGACCTCGTAATTCTGCTCGAGAAAATCCTCTAGCGATACCATCGAGGTCACGTTAACATCATTGAGCAGCTTGTAGAATTCATCAATCGAAATACCCAGCTTATCGGCGATTTCCTTGTCCGTTGCGGAGTGGCCAAGTTCATTTTCCACTTCCCAGTACGCTTTCTCAAGTTCCTTGTTCTTTTGCCTGAGAGACCTCGGCACCCAGTCCATATCCCTTATGCTGTCAATTATTGAACCGCGTATCCTCAGAGAGGCATAGGTTTCGAACTTGACACCCTTGTTCATGTCATACTTGTCTATGGCGTCGATAAGCCCGAAAACGCCGAAGCTGACCAGATCGTCATACTCGACGTTCGAGCCGAAATAAATATTCAATCTACCGGCTATGAATTTGATCAAATGAGAGTATTCAAGTATCAGAGTTTCCCTGATGGCAGGATCCCTGGTTTCATGGTACTGCTTCCAAAGCTCCTTCTGATCTTTACTGCTGCTAGGCATTTTTATCCCCCGTGCATCGATATTACTCGTTTACTTTAGCTTTTACAGCCTTGCTGATATCAAAAGGCTTGAAGTCATCATCGCTATCATCGGCAACCAGATCAAGTTTCGGAGGCTGAGGATGGGCCGGCGGAGTCTGTTGGTGCTCCCCTGCCTGATGTTCGTGAGGCTTTTTGCCCTCCTGTGAGACCGCTTTTTGATCTTCCAGCATTTGTGCCTGTTTCTGGGCCTCTTCAAGCTCCTTTTCCCTTTTCTTTTTCTCTATATCTTCATATATCGTTAATAATGTATTTCTTGCATAAATACCTATCAAAAAGAAGATAAGCATCATTACAGCCATTCGAAGATATATCGTCCGGCTTTCAACTCCAGTTGCATAACTTGCCACCCCGGTTACGATCGCAGCCAAACAACCTGCAAGGAACGGTAACTTCTGGATACGCTCCATATGCTATATCTCCTTTAAACCGTGACCGATCGTCTTGATCATAAGCTTTCCGGTTTCGGAATGGATTTCAATAGTCCTTCCATAATTTCCGCCGGTATCCTCGGAGAGGATCGGTATACCAAGCATATTGAGCGCTTCCTTCGACGCCGATACATTCCGCGCGCCTATACGGAGCATCTCCGATGTATCGTTGAATGAAAACATCTGAGCCCCGCCCGCGAGTTTGGCTATGATTTGCGACCTGACCGCCCCGAGACTGATCATATCGTCGACAAGCTTTACTATCGCAGTATCCGCGAACTTGGCCGTATTCGAATTGTTCCTGGCTTGCTGACTCGAAGGCAGCATAATGTGCGCCAGCCCGGCCACTTTTCTTCCGGGGTCGTAAAGCGCGATGCCTACGCAGGATCCGAGACCAAGCGTTGTAATTATGCACGGATGCCTTGACGATTGCAGATCCGCCATGCCTACCTTAATCAGATTAACCATTCATCCAATGACTCCTAATGCTTTCAATAATACATCGTACGTGTCGAAATCAGGTACGAGGAAGAAATCGCCTACCACCTTGTCAAACCCTTCTGAAAACTCCGTTTCGATATAGAGCACGGTATCACCGACCTTACCGAATTCGATCGCCGGCACGCTCAGGATCGCTCCGGCCATGTCGATGGCCAGATCCGGTACGGACGGCATGATCGTCAGGTTGGTCAGAGAAGATAATGCCGACAGGTACGAACCTGCAAGGATATTTCCTATTTCTTTAAGCGCTGAAATTTCCATTTCAGTAAATTCATGAACCTCATCGAGCGGACGGCCCATCAGCATATTTACCAGCATGCCCGCAGCATTTTGGTGCAATATGAACATGATGTTTCCGGTAAGGTCACCGCTAACCTTGAGCAGGATGCCTACCACAGGCAGTTCAGCTCCTCCGAGCGTATCGCTGACATCCTTGAATTCAAGAATCTTTGCTCTTGGTACGTCCATATCGACCTTGCGGTTCAGAAGCTTCGCAAGTGCTGTTGCGGCATTTCCGGCGCCTATGTTTCCTATTTCCTTCAATACATCCAACTGCAGATTGTTGAGGTTATCAATACCTGTAGCCATACCAGCTTCTCCTAAACATATATTGCCTTACTTTCCCGCGTTCTCTTCCAATGAAACAAGCTTCTCGAGGTTCAGCAGGGTAATTATCCTGCCGGCCGATTTACCGACTCCCGTGATATAATCCATGGAGAGTGCGCCTGAAATATTCGCTATACTTTCGGTGGATTCCTCATCGAGTTCGATCACTTCCGCAACCGAATCGACAATAAGCCCCGCTGATATTTCATCGAGCTTTATTATAATTATCCTGGTATCCGGGCCGTATTCGTCCTCCGACATCCCGAATTTCAGCCTCAGGCTTATAACGGGTATGATCTCGCCTCTCAGGTTAATTACTCCCTTGATGAAAGCGGGCAGCTTGGGAACCCTGGCAATATTCATATCCTTTTCAATTATCGTGGTGATTTTATGTATATCGATGCCGTATTCCTCGTTGCCGAGTCTGAATATTAGATATTTCTTTGCTTCCGAGATTTTCTGGTCTGCCATAGTCGTCCCTCCCCTTCTAGTTGGCTAATGCATTTACATCCAGTATCAACGCCACATTACCGTCTCCGAGTATTGTTGCGCTGGTTATGATCTTGATTCCGGACAGGAACTTGCCAAGCGATTTCTGCACGATTTCCTGCTGCCCGAGTATCTTATCCACAACAAGACCTGTAAGGCGTTCGCCCTTCTTAACTATGACAAGCGTCAGATTCCTTGGAGCTTCGCTGTTTTCCCTCGGAACCTCGAGAACCTTGTCCAGCCTCACTATCGGTATTACCGTATTCCTGTACATAACGACCTCCTGCTTCTGTACAAGCTTGACGTCGTCCGCGGGTATATTGGTAATCTTGTGTATGGAACTTAGCTGTATGGCGTATTTCTCTTCTCCTACCATTACAAGCAGCGCCTGTATTATGGCAAGCGTCAGAGGAAGCCTGATATAGAACCGGCTGCCCTTGCCGAGCTCGGTCTCGACTTCCACGAAACCGCCGAGAGCTTCTATTTTGGTTTTGACAACGTCGAGTCCCACGCCTCTGCCCGAGAGGTCGGTCACCTTGTCCGCCGTGCTGAAGCTCGGTTTGAAGAGGAAGTCGATTATATCCTTCTTTGTAAGGTTGGCAGCCATATCCTTGTTAATCAGTCCGCGTTCTATGGCCTTCTTTTTGACTTTTTCCACGTTGATGCCCTGGCCGTCGTCCCCTACTTCAATAACAACGTTATTGCCGTCCTGGTAGGCTTTCAACTCTATAAGGCCAACTTCCGGTTTGCCGAGGTTCTTTCTCTGCTCGACCGACTCGATTCCGTGGTCGCAGGAATTCCTGAGCAGGTGGATCAGAGGATCGCCTATCTCATCGATAACGGTTCTGTCAAGTTCGGTTTCCTCACCCGACATTGTCAGTTCGACCTCTTTCCCCAGATTCTTAGAAATATCCCTTATCATTCTCGGGAAACGGTTGAATACTGTTTCGACTGGCACCATCCTGACCTTCATTACAGCGTCGTGCAAATTGGTGGATATTCTCTCCAAATACTCCACCGTCTCGACATAGGACTGGGTCTTCTCTATTCCTTCGAGGCCTTCAAGCCTTGTCTTTTGAATTATTAGCTCGCTTACGAGGTTTAGCAGCACGTCCAACCTGTCAATATCGACCCTGACCGTTTTTCCTGTCTTTGTCTTTTTAGCCGCCGAATCAGCCTTGGCCTGTGCCTGGTCCCCTTCGGCGTTTTCGGCAGCGGCCTTGGCTTCCTGTTCTTCCGCCTCCGCAACCTCTCCGTCTGCCTGCTGCACTACCGTTTCCTTGGCTTTTACAAGCTTGATTATAACCTCGTCCACCTCGGCGATCGAATTCAGATCCTTCTTGAAGACCGACTCGTCCTCTTTCGAGAGTACGACTACCGTAAATTCGAAATCAAATTTCTCGTCTTCTATGTCCTGTACCTTCGGCTCGGATTTTATGATCTCCGAATGTCTCTCGAGAGTCTTGAATATGATGAAGGCTCTGGCGGACTTGAGAACACAGCCTTTATTGAGTTTTACGGTGATCTGGTACGCGTTGTTCCCCATATCTGCCGCTTTGTTTATCACGCTGATATCATACTGGTTCAGGGCAAGATCGGATGCCGTATCGTTCAGGGCGGCGGATAATGTGATAGCCGGCGCAGCTGCTGCGGGAGCACTTACAGAACCCTTGCTTTTGATCATTTCTGCAAGTGAGTTAATTATAGCCGCATTATCCTCGGTTCCCTCCGAACTTGTCTCGACAATCACCGTCGTATAGCTCTCAAGTGCGTCGAGGCATTTGAAAAGCAGATCGATCAATTCGGGGCTTACTTTCATTTCATTGCTGCGAAGAGCCTGCAGTACGTCCTCCATATCATGCGTCAATCTGGACATCCTGTTGAAGCCCATAGTTCCGGACATACCCTTAAGCGTATGCGCCACTCTGAAAATCTCATTGAGCATCGAATTGTCCTGCGGATTTTTCTCCATCTGCAGCAGGCATTGATTCAAGCTTTGTAAATGCTCTTTGGTTTCTTCAATAAAAATTTCCAAGTACTGGCTCATGTCCATTATTGCTCCACCCCCATATATTTGACTATGACCTCTGAAATTTCCTTCAGAGGTACTATCGCATCAACAACTCCCGTACTGACCGCCGACTTCGGCATCCCGTAAACTACGCAGGATTGCTCGTCCTGTGAAATTATAACGGCGTTGTTTGCTTGCTTCATTTTTACTATGCCTTCCTTACCATCGTTGCCCATCCCGGTCATTATCACTCCGATTACACTGGGAAACCCGGATTTCGCAACAGAGTCCATCAATACATTTACCGCAGGCCTCAGCGAACCCAACGGCGGGCCTTTGGTAAGCCTGATCCTCATGTCGTGCCCGTTTCCGAAGACCTCCATATGGAAGTCGCCCGGCGCTATATACGCAAAGCCCGGCTTTATC
The DNA here is from genome assembly GCA_023412915.1 of Bacillota bacterium. Classification (GTDB taxonomy): domain Bacteria; phylum Bacillota; class Clostridia; order Acetivibrionales; family DTU013; genus JAEYOM01. Next base: position 230,283 of record JAEZRE010000018.1, on the reverse strand, counting down.
ACCTCGTTGTTTTCTCCTTCTTTTACGGTAAGCCTGCTCAGCGTATTCAGCCTGTCTGCCAGCGATTTTGTAAAACCGGGAGGCATATGCTGCACTATTACAACCGCGGCCGGTATATCGTCCGGAATGAACGGTATCACCTCCTGCAACGCTTTTGGACCACCCGTGGAAGTTCCTATAACGATCAGTGTCTTCAGGTTGTTTTTCCTGCTGCCGGTCTGAACCGCCTTCATTGCGGGAACAACTGCCGCGGGCCTGCCGGCTGCGTGCTTTACGGTCCTGATCGCTTTTGCCATTTTTACTTTTTCAATGATCTCTTTTTTCTTTTCTTCGCCTGATATATCAAATAAGCCCGTCGGTTTCGTGATAAAATCTATTGCTCCTGCCTCAAGGGCTTCGATTGTTGCCTGCTCCCCGGTACCTGTACGGCTGCTGAGCATGATTACGGGTATATCGGTTACCTTCTGCAATTCCCTCAAACAACTCAACCCGTCCATGGACGGCATTTCAACATCGAGCGTTATGATGTCGGGATTCAATTCCTTGACTTTCTTCAATGCTTCAAAGCCATCTCTGGCCGTGCCGACCACTTCGATTTCACTGCTGCTTTCCAATATATCAGTCAGCATCTTGCGCATAAAAGCCGAATCATCAACTACCAGTACTCCGATGTCCCTGGCCATCGTCTAAACCAAACCCTTTCTGAGTAATTTGCGCTGCTCTTGAAAAATATATCGTACAACTGTTTCTCTGTCATTTTCGTCGATCTCTATATACGCTACGCCCGCCTTATACTTGTAACGGCCCTCCCTGTCCGATTCATCGAATCTTACGACCTTGCCGCAAAATCTAATATTTTGAGTCCGGTCGAAAGTCATCTCACATTCCAGCAAATCCCCGGCTTCAAATTCATCGTCGAGCAGAAGGCAGATACCGCCGCCGCTCAAATTGACCGCAAGCGATTTTTTGAACTGCTTTTCACCGGCGTGACCTCTGCGGCCTGGCCCAATCGACCGATAACCAACCTCCAACAGCATATCCAGCCTGTAATAGTTGCGTCTCTGCACCCTGGCTATCTCTCCGTCCCTCGTTACCAGAAGCACTTTGAGGTTGTCCGCATCATACCTGTTCTTTACGATGGCCCGGAATTTATATAAATTTACGTTACTGCCATCCTGTTTTATGAAATAGATGTTCATCGTCGAACCCGCAGGCACAGGAACTATCTTTCTTTCCGAAATAGGCGCCGCTATCGCGATCGTACCGTCGTCGACCATCCATTCATATTGGCTTATCAAAGTTTTCCGCGCTCTTACGCCGTTATTGTCGAAGAGCTCGAGTTCCAGTTTGGAACCCACTTCCAGTTCAGATAGATTCATTTCATCCCCTGCCCTGCAATAACTTGTCTTTTTATATCTGTCAGTCCGTCAGGCTTTCATAAAACCTACAAGCCTGTTGAGAAAGCCCCTTACGCCGGAATAAGCGCCAGGCTCGCCCGCAATACCCTTTTCGGCAAGCTTTACCGAAATATCCCTTATGTTTCTGGCAGCCGGACTCCTGGGAAAGCTTATCGAAAACGGCTGCTGCTGTTTTACCGCTTTAACCACCGCATCGTCATGCATTATGTAACCCGCAGGCTCCAGCGAGATACCGAGGAATTTTTCAGCTACAAGCACCAGCTTGTTTAGAACATCATTGGCTTCGCCGACACTATCAGCCCTGTTTACCACGACTCTGATCTTCTTTTCCTTATCTCTGTTCGAAACCATCTTTATAAGCGCATACGCGTCTGTGATCGAAGTCGGTTCTGGGGTGGTCACTAGCAGTACCTCATCGGCTGCTACTATGAAACTCATTACGCTTTCCGAAAGACCTGCGCCGGTATCTACTATTATAATGTCGGCGATCTTGTCCAAAAGCGCCATATTCTCGACGAACTTCATAATCTGCTGTTTGTCGAGCTTTACGAGATCCTCTACGCCGGATCCGCCTGAAATGAACTTGGTGTTCCTCGGACCGTCGGAAAGTATCTCGAGTATGTTTTTTTTGTTCTTTACAACATCCAGCAGCGTGTACTGCGGTACTATCCCGAAGAGCACGTCTATATTGGCAAGACCGAAATCCGCGTCGAGTATTACGACCCTGTAACCCAGTTCGCTCAATGCTATTGCAAGATTTATCGTAACGTTCGTCTTACCGACGCCGCCTTTGCCGCTCGTAACGGTGATAACTCTGGCCGATCTTTTTACAGGCGGCTTCGGCGCTATCACCTGGTTCACAGCCTGCTTCAATTTGAGGTTGTCGATCGCCTGTCGTAGTTTTTCCGCCTGATCCATCATCTAGCTTATGCTCCCCATCAGATTCTTGGTGATCTTGTCGATATTAGCTGTTTCAATATCATCAGGCACGCTTTGTCCGGTAGTAATATATGAGAGGCTCTTCCCCGTCAGGTATCTCACATTTAGGATAATACCCTGTACCGGAGCCTCGTCAATTTTTGTAAAGATCAATTTGTAATTTGCCAAAAAGTCATAGCTATTCAATATTTCCCTGCAGTTCCTGTTGCTTGTCGTAGCGCTGAGCACCAGGTAAACCTCGTCCGCCCCCGACGCCGCAATCAAAGCTTTCAGCTCTTCGAACTGCGCCTTGTTCCTGTGGCTTCTGCCGGCCGTATCGATCAGGACTATGTCCTTGTCCGAGTGCCGGTTGACGGCTTCGCGAATCTCGGCTGCCGTGTATGCCACGGAAACCGGGATGCCCAATATCTCCGCATACGTCTTGAGCTGTTCCACCGCCGCGATCCTGTATGTATCCGCAGTTATCAGCCCGATGGATTTCTTCTGGTTGAGCAGATAGTTCGCGGCTATTTTTGCAAGCGTCGTAGTCTTTCCCACACCGGTAGGACCAACGAATATCGCGACTGTAGGTTTACCCGGCACAGACGGTTTTATGGTTTCGGGCTTGCCCAGCAGGGCCGATACCAGGGCTTGCAGCTGCGCAGCCATATCGTTTACGCCCATACCCTCGCCAAGCTTTGCTGCTGCCGTATCTGTAATCTTTCTTGCTATATCGGGCTCGACTTCGTTTTTTACAAGGTTGCCATAGAACATTTCAGCAATCCTGGAGCCGGTCGGGAGGCGCTCTTCCTTTGCGGGCTGCTGTGCGATTTTTTCTCCGCCTTTCATCTGCACGTACAGCTTCTGGAGCAAATCCTCCATATTCGTTATTTTATTCTCCAGATTCGCTATTTTCTCCTCTTTTTCGTCAAAATTAATTTTATCCGCCGTTTCAGGAGCCTGCGCCGTTTTCTCAATGGGCTTGTCGGAGGCTTTTGCCGCCTCGCCTTCGGTTTTTACGACGTTGTATTCGTCAATAGCCGCAAGCACTTCCACCATCGGCTTCGAAAACAAACCGAGCAGGCCTTTTTTCTTGACTTTCCTTGTATTGAGGATAAGCGCTTCATTACCAAGATCCATCTTGACCTTGAGTATCGCTTCCTGCGTATTTTGGGCCAAATAGCGGCGAATCTTCATATTTCCCTCGTCTATGTCAAAAATATTGATTTATTGCCCTATTTCTATGGTTCTATTTTATCACAATTGGTCATATCATACAATTTACGCCAAAATTATACACTGACCACACCTATGGACTGTATCTCCAGGTTTGGATCCAGTTCATTGTAGGATAGCACTATCAGACCGGGTATAGCCTGGTCCGCAAGCTTTTTAAAGTAAAGACGAACGACGGGCGAAGCGAGCACTATCGGCTGCTGACCCAGCTGTACCAGCTTCTGCACCTGTCTCGACAGGCTGCCCAGTATCGTATTGGTAACACTGGGCTCAAGCGTCAGGTAAGAGCCGGTCTCGGACTTTTGCAGCGAGTCCATGATGACCTGTTCGAGCTTTGGATCGAGCGTGATGACACTTGATTTCTGGTCTGTGAAGAACCTTTTGGATATGGCTCTTCCGAGTGCCTGCCTGACATATTCCGTAAGCATGTCCGTATCGTGAGTTATCGAAGCATAGTCGGCGAGAGTCTCCAGTATCGTTACCATATCCCTGATCGAAATCCCTTCCTTCAGAAGGTTCGCAAGCACCTTCTGGACCTCTCCCACCGTCATGAGCTTGGGTATGAGCTCGTCGACGATCACAGGGTAATTCTGCTTGATATTGTCGATAAGCGTCTGCACTTCCTGCCTTCCCATAAGCTCATGCGCATATTTCTTTATTATCTCCGTAAGGTGCGTGGCAATGATGGAAGGAGAGTCCACTACCGTATAGCCCAGCATTTCGGCCCTGTCCCTCTGTCCCTCCGTTATCCATATCGCAGGCAGCCCGAACGCAGGCTCGGTGGTTTTTATACCGTCGATTTCCTCCTCGACAAGTCCGGGGTTCATTGCCATATAGTTATCAAGCATCAGTTCGCCGCGGGCTACTTCGACTCCCTTGATTTTTATCTGGTATTCATTAGGAGCTAGCTGTATATTGTCGCGCAAACGTATTATCGGAACGATCATGCCGAGCTCGAGCGCCAGCTGCCTGCGGATCATTACCACCCTGTCGAGCAGGTCGCCGCCCTGGTTGACGTCTGCAAGCGGAATTATGCCGTAACCGAATTCAAGCTCTATAGGGTCGATCTGCAAAAGCGAAACCACGTTTTCAGGCTTGCGTATTTCCTCGACCTCGTTTTCCTCCACCCTAACCTCCTGCTGTTTCTGATCCGCTATCTGCTGTTTGGATATGGTATAACCGAGGAAGGCAAGTATAGCCGACAACATCAGGAACGGGATGGTCGGCAGTATGAATGAAAGCACGAGGCTGAGCCCGGACGCTATGTAAAGAACCCTCGGGTTGCTGAATATCTGTTTGAGGAAGTCCGAACTGATGTCGGACTCGGAGGCGGCTCTTGTGACGATAAAGCTCGTCGCGGTGGAGATCATGAGCGCCGGTATCTGGCTGACGAGGCCGTCTCCTATGGTGAGGATGGTGTATGTGGACAGTGCTTCATTGATGGATTCGCCCCTGGATACCATGCCCATTATAAGTCCGCCGATAATATTGAGTACCGTTATGATTATGCCCATAATGGCGTCGCTTTTTACAAATTTGCTGGCGCCGTCCATTGCGCCGTAAAAGTCCGCCTCACGCTGTATCTTCTTTCTGCGCTCCTTGGCCTCGGTCTCGTTTACCAGTCCCGAGTTGAGATCGGCGTCTATTGCCATCTGCTTTCCGGGCATTGCGTCGAGCGTGAACCTAGCGGCGACCTCCGCCACTCTTTCGGAGCCTCTGGTAATGACTATAAAATTGACGAGTGTAATCAGCAAAAATATGATAAAGCCGACAACAAGGTCATTTCCTCCGACGAATGCACCGAAGCCCGCTATTACCTTTCCTGCTTCTCCCTTTCCTATGATCAGCCTCGCAGAGCTGACGTTCAGCGCAAGCCTGTACATCGTGGTGATGACCAGGAGCGACGGGAAAATCGAAAGCTGGAGCGCCTCTTTCATATATACCGTGTTCAGCAGTATGATGACCGAAAGCATAATGTTTATAGCAAGCAGCACGTCGAGCATAAAGCCCGGCAGCGGAATGATGAATGCCAGTACTACTCCCACTATGATGATCGGTACTGTTGCGTCCTTAATCCTCAAGTCCTGTCAACCTCCCCTCTTTTGTATTTAACAACTACCACCTTCATTCGAACAACTGCCACCTGTATCCAGATTACCGTCAGCCTGCTTTTGTCTTGCCTTTGAGGCTGTATACGAATGCAAGCACCTCGGCAACCGCCTGATACAGTTCCGAAGGTATTGGCTGACCTATTTCCACAGTATCGTAAATAGTCCTTGCAAGCTGCTTGTTTTCAACTATTTCAACCTTGTTCTCCCTGGCTATTTCCTTTATCCTTAAAGCTATATAATCCTGCCCCTTTGCCATCAGCAGCGGAGCAGGCGATTTTTCAGCGTCATATTTAAGCGCGCACGCAAAATGCGTAGGGTTGGTTATTATTACGTCAGCCTTCGGAACTTCCTGCATCATTCTCCGCATAGACATCTGGCGCTGCTTCTGGCGGATCTTTGCCTTGATTTGCGGGTTTCCCTCCGTTTGCTTGGCCTCCTCCTTGACCTCCTGCTTGGTCATCTTCAGGTTCTTCTCAAAATCCCACCACTGGTAGGCGAAGTCGAATATCCCTAAAATAACCAGCAGTATGCATATCCTGATCGAGAGATCCATTACCGTAATCCCTATAAACGCGGCTATCTGCATCAGATCCATGTCCATCAGGCTCAGCACCGTTTGCACCTTGCTGTTGAGATATGTATAAGCCATGTAGCTTATGACAATTACCTTCAGCACCGACTTGACGAGCTCCACTACACTGCGCAGTGAAAACATCCTCTTGATGCCGTTCAATGGATTGATCCTGTTGAACTGAGGCTTCAGCGTCTCGGTCGTGAACAGGAAGCCCACCTGCACATAGCTCACGATCAGTCCGGAAAGCAGGGCCACGAGCAGCACCGGCCCGACCGCCTTTGCAAAAACCGTTATTCCGTCGACAAATACACGGCTCAATATATCAGGCGTATACAGATCCTCTATCTTCGGGTATTCCGTAAGCACCTTCTTCGTGTAATCTGCAATAATCGTGTAAATGCTTTTTCCAAAGACCCGCAGCGCTATAAATACAAAAAGCAGAACAATAGCGGAGGATATCTCCCTGCTCTGTAGAACCTGTCCTTTTTTTCTGGCCTCGCTCCTCTTTTTAGGGGTGGCTTTTTCAGTTCTGTCTTCGCCGCCTGCTCCCTGTGCAAACAACTGCAGGTTAATCTTGTTGATCATCAGGGATGAAGCTCCTTCACATAATTGACAACACTGCTGTTCATAATCTTGAATACCGATTCCATAACGGTAACAAACATCGGTATCGTGATAACCAGTACAAGTACGCCTACCATGATCTTAAGGGGCATACCGACAACAAATATATTCATCTGAGGGACCATCTTCGATATCGTGCCCAGCACGATATCCGCTATCAGGATGGTAGCCACAATCGGAGCCGCTATCCTGAAGCCTGTCGCAAATACGGAGCTGAACAGGGAAACATAGTTCTCCGTCATTTCCGCATTGAATTGCGCCATCCCCAGCGGCAGCGACGTAAAGCTGTCAAATAACGTTTTTATAAGCATCTGGTGACCGTTTATCAATAGAAAGATCAGCATGCTTATTATAAAATAAACATTAGCGGTAACAGGCACCTGGATATTGCTCATCGGGTCCATGACGTTCACTATGCCAAAGCCAACCTGCATATCGATTATCTCGCCCGCGATATAAATGGCGTTATACGCAATGTACGCGATGAATCCCATCGACAGTCCGACGAGAAACTCCTTCGCAACAAGCAATGCATAAGAAAGCAGGTTGTCGTCATATTGCACGCTTTGTATCGCCGTAGTGTTAACAAGTATCAATGCCGTAAAAAACGAAAAACCTATCTTGAAATAAGCAGGCATATTGCGTCTGCCGAAAATCGGCGCCACAACAAACAGGCCGGTCATACGAACGAACACCAGCAGAAAGACATCGAAGCCGGTTGCAATAAGCTCTGCCGGTATCTGCACCGTCTAACCCCTCCATCCTATCTTATGTACTGCAAAATGTTCTGAAACAGGTTATTCGTATAATCTGTAAGCATTTTCAGCATCCATGAGCCGAAGGCTGCTATGGCGACTATAACGGACAGAATCTTCGGTATAAACGAAAGCGTCTGCTCCTGTATCTGTGTAGTCGCCTGAAACACGCTTACAGCAAGGCCCACTACAAGGCTTATTCCCAATAGCGGGGCCGAAACATAAAGCACCATCATCAAAGCGCCCTGTGCAATATTTACTACCGTATCCTGATCCATTCAACGCCCCCCTAATACTTGAAATGCATCTAGCATTACCTATGTAATGAACGACGCAATAAGAGTTTTCGATATTAACCCCCAGCCGTCGACCAATATGAAAAGCAATATTTTAAACGGCAGAGAAATCATAACAGGCGGAAGCATCATCATGCCCATGGACATCAATGTGCTTGAAACCACCATGTCTATTATCAAAAACGGTATATATATCAAAAAGCCTATCTTGAAGGCTATGGTCAGCTCGTTGATTATGAATGCCGGTATTATCACTGTCAGAGGCAGGTCCATATAGCTCTTGACCGGCGTCTTGATTTTCGCAAGCGATGCAAAAAAAGCAAGATCCTTCTCATTGTCGCCAAACTGCTTTATCATGAAATCCTTCATAACTTTTCCTGAATTGTCCAAAGCCTGCTGCTGCGTTATCTTGCCCTCGTTATACGGCGTATAGGACTGGGTATTTATATCGCTTATCACAGGAGTCATGATAAAAAGGGATAAAAACAAAGCAAGCCCAACCAATACCTGATTCGGCGGCATTTGTTGGGTACCAAGGGCATTCCTTAGAAATGACAGCACGATCACGATTCGTGTGAAGGACGTCATCATTATTATTATTGAAGGTGCGAGAGAGAGAACTGTCAGGATCAGAAGGATCTGTATGCTGGAGGATACCTCCTGGGGCGAAGAGGCCGGTTCCACACTGAAACCGAATTTGAAAGGAAACGTTGTTTCAGCGTAGGCATTTGTAGTAAAAAAAGTCATTATTAAAAAAATAACTGCAATCTGCAAACCTCTCAATCTACTTTTCATTGGTAGCGTCATCCCCGTTTTCTTTGACCTTGTACTTGTTACTGCCAACGATCGACTTCAATTTTCCCAGATTCGATCTGAAATCGTGTTCTTCGGCGTTGTCCTGGGGAGCCTCGTATTCTGGTCCGGCCGGATTTTTTGTCTTCTTTGATCTATACAGTCCTGAATATTTTTCAAAAATCGATTTGAAGTCGAATGGAACGCCATTCTCAGCGGGAACCTTTTCCTGCCCGGGTTCTTCGTCGAGTTCCACATTCGTAAGGAATTCAACTGTTTTGGACGTTGTGGCGATCAATACGTAAGAGTTTCCCGCCTTGACCAGATGCAGCCTTTTATCGGCGCTTAGCATGACAGTTTCGATCACGCTGATGTTTTTGCTTCTCATTGCCTTGTTCTGCTTGTTGGCAATAAATTTCGTAGATATGTACGCCAAATAAAGCACCGAACAGAAGCCAAGGAAATACAACAACGCCTTCAATCCAATGTCCATTCCCGTATCAACCCCCGGTTTCACGCCGCCCGGCGGTTAAGCCCGTACCGGCTATTTATGTACGAAAATCATCCCAAGACCTTTTTTACAGCTTCAATTACTCTTTCAGCCTGGAACGGTTTTACGATAAAATCCCTTGCCCCGGCCTGAATCGACTCAATAACCATTGCCTGCTGGCCCATTGCTGAACACATAATGACCTGGGAATCGGAGTTTATTTTTCTTATTTCTTTAACTGCCTGTATTCCATCGACTTCCGGCATTGTTATGTCCATAATAACGAGGTCAGGCAGCAGTTCCTTGTACTTTTCAATTGCACGACCGCCATGTTCGGCTTCTCCGACTACTTCATAACCATTTTTCGAAAGAATGTCTTTGATCATCATCCTCATAAAAGCAGCATCGTCTACAATCAAAATCCTTTTCCCCATAATTCTCTCCCCTTATTATGTGAGTATTGAGCCGTCTAACCTTATGTTAACATTTCATCGCGGTATAATCAAGAATCATTTTACCATGGACCGACTCAAATATTACTTCTTCGATAAATTCTGCGGAAGCAAATCCTACCGCTCCTTATAATGTGACTTTACAATCGTTACAAACGCTTGCTCGGGTGGATGATATCGGTTATCCTGACGCCGAAGCTTTCGTCTATTACCACGACCTCTCCTTTTGCAATGGGCTTGCCGTTTACGAGTATGTCCACAGGTTCTCCGGCGAGTTTGTCGAGTTCTATGATCGAGCCTGGACTAAATTCGAGGATATCCTTGATAAGCTTTTCGGTCCGGCCGAGTTCAACTGTAACCTGCAGCGGTACATCCATGATCAGGCTTATGTTCTTGCGATCGAGTACTATCCTGTTTTCGTCGAAATTCTGGAAATGCGCAGGCTGTACGTTGACAGGCTCCCTCATCTGCCTCGGTTCCGGCGGTTGCTCATACATGTATTCCGTCTGGTAGCTCTGCGGCTGTTGCTGAATCTGCGGCTGGCTGTATACGGGCGGTGCAGCCTGAGGCTGCGGATGCGGTGCGGTCTGCATCTGCGGTCTTGCAGGAGGCGGAGTCTGCGCGACTTCATTAGGCAATTCGAACGTGCCTGAGCCCGTATCCATATTGAGCAGATTTTCGACCATCTTTTTAGCAAAAGGCAGCGGCAGTATCTGCATGATTTCGCTGTCGATAAGCGTGCCTATGATCATTTTGAAGGATATCTTTACGACCTTTTCGCCCTCATCGATATTGATGTTCTGCCTGATGTTGTTCATATCGAAAATGAAAGACTTCGGCGGAGATATGTCGATTCTTTTGTCGAACATCGAAGACATTGAAGTCGAGGAAGAACCGACCATCTGGTTCATTGCCTCGCTGATAGCGCTCAGGTGCAGTTCGGACAGGTTTCCGTCCGTGTTGGTCCCGTCCCCGCCCATCATAAGATCGGTTATGATCTTGACGTCGAGCTCCTTCAGTATCATCAGATTGCTGCCGATCAGACCGTTGGTATACTCTACCTTGACCCCTACATATGAGGTGGAATACTCGCTTGCGATCTCATCCCAGCTGCTTACGGTTACCGTAGGCGTGGTTATGTTGACCTTCTGTCCGAGCAGAGTAAACAATGTCGTAGCGGATGTGCCCATGCTTATGTTACCTATTTCGCCAAGCGCATCTATCTCCTGGGAATCCAAATCACCGCCCGACGACGGCTGATCAAATGATGTCCCATTGAGCAAAGCATCTATTTCAGCTTGCGACAACATGTCTCCCATTATTCATCCTCCCTTTTCAGGACCTTCGAAATTTTGACCGCAACCTTGTTCTTCTTGACACCCGGGGTCGCATAAAATTTCAGAAGATTTCCTACAAGTATTTCCATATCGTCGTTTACTCCCGTATCCAGAGGAAGTACGTCGCCCGGCTGCAGTTCTATGAAGTCGTTTACCGATATGGATGTTTTCCCTAATACAGCCCTTACGGGCACTTTTGTATTTTCAACCTTGCTTTCTATGCTTTCCTTCATTTCTGGCGTTGCTTCCTTTTCGACGTTCGAGAACCAGAACTTGGTGCTCAGCTTCGAAACTATCGGTTCAACAACCATGTGGGGTATGCATATGTTGATCATGCCGTCTACGTCCCCGACCCTGGCGCTGAGCGTAATCAGAGCGACAGTTTCGTTCTGGGCCACTATCTGCGCAAACTGCGCATTCGTTTCGATCTTATCGAGCCTCGGTCTGATGGACAGAACGTTCTCCCAGGGCTCACGCATAAGGTTGAGTATCTGAATTATGATCCTTTCGATTATCGCAAGCTCTATCTCGGTGAATTCCCTTATTCTCTCCATCGAAGAGCCCTTGCCACCCAATATCCTGTCGACAAGCGAATATGCCACGTGCGGCTCCATTTCGAGTATTATCGAACCTGATAAAGGTGCAAAATCAATGATCGCGAGGATAACCGGGTTGGAGACCGAATTGCTGAAATCACTGTAGGGCAGCGCTTCCACCGTAACCACATCGACCTGAACCAGAGTCCTCAGATAGCCCGTCAGGAAGTTTGTTACAAGCCTCGCGTAGTTATCATATATTATATTCAAGGTCTTTATCTGATCCTTGGCGAATTTGCTCGCTCTTCTAAAATCGTGGGTTCTGACCTTTTTTTCCTGCTTGGTGGTCTGTATCTCCTGTGCGTCTATTTCACCGGTACTCAACGCTTTCAAGAGATCGTCTATTTCATTTTGAGACAGAATGTCTCCCACTTTTAACCACCTCCCCGTATACCTGAAATCGCTTTACCCGCGATTTGAAATGCCTGGCTAAAACTTAAATCGGTAGCATTTCAACCTGTCAACGATTTGCTGACGCAAATCATATTACTGGAAAAGCCACTCCGAGAATATCAAAGTATAAACTATATCCTCCGGATCCTTATTGCCTTCGTTCAGCATTTCATTTATCTGTTTTGTCAGATCCGTCTTCGCCGTATCCATGACCGCCGGGTCTTTCACCTGGTCTATCGTCATCGTAAGGAAAAATTTTGTCACCAGCTCTTGAATCTCTTCAGCGCGTTCAGTAACCAACTCTGTTACTATCGCTTTCTTGTCATGCTTCAGCGCATTGTAGCATTTTAAAGTTACCATTACCTGTATTATGGATGTTTTTTGCGGATCCTCGCTCTTCAGATTGAAAAAGCGCGCGTTTTCGTAGAGCGGAATCTTGACCAGATCCCCCTCCTTCGGCACATCCTTGACGTTGGCGGTGTTTGCCTCCGTTGGGTTTTTATCCGAGTTGGACGATCCCTGTACTATGAACAGATAACCTGCAAGAGCAGCCAATGTCAGCGCAAGAACTGCAACTATGATGATAAGAATGAACGATGTTCCTTTAGACTCCAAACCTTATGCCCCCTCTATCATTTGTGAGTGTCTGCGTATATCAGTATCCTCCCTCTGAACTCGATAATCTTTCCGATTACTTCATCTACGGATTCTCTGCAGACATATTTTTTTGCGTCGGTAGTCGAGATGACCGTGTCCGGCGTCGCTTCTATCGTTTCTATAAGATCGCTGTTCAGGACATAAACCGAGCCGTTGAGCCTGGTTAGTTTAATCATAATATTTTTACCCCTAAAACTCAATAGAAAATTTCATAATAAGGCTTTATTTGTATTTTTTCTCTATATTATATCGTTATAATTCGTCAATTTATGAAGCATAATTTTTGGAGTTATGGCGGGACAGGGTCCAAAACCCCCTGTCCCGCTATATTGCTAATCCCTGCTATTTACTGACCATCCATTTCATCAGCTGTGTTATCTCTTGAGATTTACAAGCTCCTGCAGCATTTCATCCGATGTCGTAATTATGCGGCTGTTTGCCTGGAAGCCCCTCTGTGTGATGATCATGTCGGTGAATTCTTTTGAAAGGTCGACATTCGACATTTCAAGAGTACCCGGGTTAAGCGTTCCTACGCCGTTCGAGCCCGCTTTTACGGCTTTGTAGTCACCAGAGTTCGTGGTCGGTATGTACATGTTGTCTCCGACCTTCTGCAAACCCGCCGGGTTCTCAAAGCCTGACAGCGCCATAAGTCCGAGCGACTGCTGCTGGCCGTTGTCATATATGCCGGTCAAAATGCCGTCGGCGCCTACGCTGAAGCTTACGAGGTTACCGGACGGATAACCGTCGACGCTCTTCGGTTTGACTGAGTTGTCGGAAGCAAAGCTCGTGATTTTTGAAAAGTCGATGTTTACGTCGAAGGAATCAGTTCCCGCGTTGACAGGCGTAAACGTTACATTGGCCGATTTCGCCGACGTGGTTGTCAGCATGCCTTCCGAGTCGAAGGTTACCGTACCGGTCGCTGCAGTTGCGCCTGAACCGATCGTCGCGTCCGTACTTACCGTCCAGGTCCACGTCGTAGTGATGGGCGTCGTCGAAGTCATCGATTCTTTATTGAATACGACGTTTACCTTATAGTCGTTGCCCAGTTTATCGTAGATAGTCATCGGGATGGTAAAGGTATTTTCCGATGCCGGGGGAGTCGCGGTGTCAACCTTCATCGAAGCGTTCAGATTGCCTGACAACTCAGCCTTTGATGTCGATTTTGCGGCGATTATCCTTTTGTTTCTGTAACTGTCCGAGTAGAGGTTGATGGGCTCAACCGGTTTTTCAGTGTCGAATTCTCCGCTGCCGTCCGTCTTCAGCGCCTGCCAGCCGTAAACATTGAGGCCGCTGCCCGTAACGAGGTTGCCGAGCTTGTCTATACCGAAGTTACCTGCCCTTGTGAATTTGAAGGTGTCGCCGCTGCCGCCCTTGCAGATGAAGAAGCCGTCGCCCTCAATCGACATATCGGTAGGATTGTCGGTCCTCTGGAGGCTGCCTCTTGTAGTAATCGTATCGACTGCTCCGACGCCAAGGCCCAGGCCTATCTGCATCGGATTCGTACCGCCCCTTCCGCTCGAAGCGTCAGGCGAGCTTGCACCCTTTAAAGTTTGACTGAATATTTCCGAGAAGGTTACTCTTCCCGATTTAAAACCGACTGTGTTGACGTTGGCAACGTTATTGCCTATAACGTCCATCCTTGTCTGGTGTGCCCTGAGACCTGACACACCGGAGAACATTGATCTCATCATAGCTGATGATCGACCTCCTTCTTTATTTGTCACACCCCGTCCGTCATTCAGGGATGTCCAGCCTCCCGAAAGGGTCCGGCTGTTAAACTATTACTGCGCCATCGATGTTTGTAAATACATTTTCCTTCAGTTCATTGCTGTTTGCAGCCGTGATTACCGTCTTGTTTCTTACGTTAACCACAAAAGCAAGATTGTCCATCAGTACCAGCGAGTCGCGTACTCCCTTCGATTCCGCCCTTGCCACAGCCTCCTTCATTTTATCCTTCTGAGCCTGTGTCAGGTTGATGTTCCGGGATTGCAGCCTGAGCTCCGCGTGCTTTGAAAACTTGATTTCCTCGTTTTCGGCCTGCTTTTGCTTCAGTATGCTGTCAAATCCGCCTACGGCCGTTTTTTGCTGTCCGGCTGGACCATTTACCTGGTTTCCTGCCGATATCGAAGGTTTACCGGTGATAAGGGACCTGTTGATCGTATTTCCCGAACTGTCAATTACCACTGCCGTCACCTGCCGTTCCACCGTCTGCCGAAGTATCCTCGTCTTTGCCCGAATCAGTTGGCGCTGCGGAACCGCTGCCCGACTGTTCTGATGTCGGCGCTGTTGCTTCCGGAGCTTTGCTGATATTGGTGATACTTGTCAGCGGTACGTGCAGACCATTCAAAACAGCCTTGATCTTGCCGTCCGCCGTCCTGGTGAAGCTGACTATCTTCGCGGTTACAGGAACACGTTCGCCGGTCTCGCTGTCCTTGATTATAATGTCGATTTCAGTACCATTGTCCATGGCATCCTTAAGCTTGTTGGTAACGTAGTCCGGATCCGTCGACGTCTCATCCGTGTCCAAACCGGCGATTTCAACGTTGACCCCATCCATTACTGCATAATCCTCGTAAACGCCTTTCTGCAGTGACTTCACTGTTCCTGTCACCTTTATCATGCTGCCGTTTGAAGGATCGTAGGCGACGCCGTCCACAAGGTAGCCTATCACGTTGGTATAGGCTGAAAGGTTGTTATCGGTTGAGTAAGAGCTTTCCGCTACGTTTACAATATCGTCGATCGCTACATCGGTACCGTTGACTGTAGCGAAATACTTACCGTCGTAGTACCTGACCATGCTTACGTTGCCGGATACTACCTTCGTTTCGCCCGTGGAGGGATCCACGACATTAGCGTCTACGCTTTTTCCTATCAGACTGAACGCCTTCGTCCCGGTAAAGCTCGTATTGAGGTTCGTCATCTGTTCCAGCGCGCTGAACTGTGCCATTTGGCCGATGAATTCCTTGTCGTCCGTGGGATTCAGAGGATCCTGATATCTCAGCTGGGTAACCAGGAGGTTTAGAAAATCATTCTTTCCAAGTTCACCGGTATTTCTTGTACCTGACTTGGACTTTGTTTCGTCTATTACCTGCTGTATTGTCTTTTGGTTTGCTGTTACTGTAACATTACTCATAATTTTCACCTCCTAAGCCGTAAGATTGATCGTGCTTTCTTCCCACCTGTACGGATTACCTGCGGTACCCGATTCGAATATGCCCGCCGTCTGCAATTGCGTTCCCGTTACGCTCCGCGCCGTCTTCACCGCCGGATTTCCCGATGGCTTGTACTGCGGCCTGCCTGTGTCCGATCCCCGCTGGTCCTGCCGGACGGAAACACTGAAACCCTGTACATTCATGCCCTGCTTCTCCAATGAATCTTTCAGGAGCTGCAGGTTTGATTCGAGTATCTCCCTCACCTGCTGACTATCGGCGACAAACTTTGCCATCACTATGCCGTTTTCGGTCACCACCTTGAGAGATAATTTGCCGAGACTGTCGGGCTTCAGATCCATGAGCATTTCCGATTTGTCCGGGCTTAATACCACTTTTGCCTTCTCAATGACCTGGTTGATCAGTTCACTCGTCTTTACCGGGACTTCCGGCATTTTATCAGTCATAACGGCTGCAGCCTGTCTCGTATCCTGCACTGTTTGGTACTGTACCGGTGGCGTCGCCGCCTTGACTGTTTGTGCAGGCTGGCTAACAATCTCCTTTTGCGCTGTTTTGTCATCCGACTTGCCACGGCTGTCATCGTCTTCGCCCGATCCCTTGCCAGTTTCCTTTTCGGAAGCGTTAACGGCCTGTGTCTGAGCTGAGGCATCCCCATCCGCCGGTTGAACGTCGGAAGCCGCTGTCTGCGTTCCATCCTGTGAAACAGTCCTGGCAGCTATTTCAGCCTTTTCCAGCAGCGGCCTCATGAGACTTTTTAATTCCTCCTCCACCGTGCTGTTGTCCTTATCTGCCTGAATACTGATCTCATCGAGTTTGGCGCCGATCTGTGCGGCAAGTTTATCCAGAAGGCCTTTATCCGCCGGTAATTCCTCCGATCCCGTTTTTCCTTCCTGAAGGCCTTTGATACCCTGTGTCTCCGCAGGCTTGGATACCTCCGCCGGTTTTGCAGCGGATGCTCCGGCATCGGCGCTTACGCCGTCCGTCTGTTTTGCTTCAGGCATTCCAAGCGCTTCGGCAGCCGTCGCAAAAAGGTTCTTCAATGCTTCAGCCTGTTCGCTGTCAAGACCCAAAAGCTGTGATAGATTTGCCGCGGCTTCCTTTACATCGGCTGTGTCTTTCAGGGAATCCAGTGAGACGCCCGCCTTGTCAAGGAGCTTCTGCAGCTCGCCTTTATCGATTCCGAGCAGTTCGGCGCAAATGTTGAGGAAGTTCGACTGCATTTCCGCCTTTACTTCCTTTTTACTGTCTTCCGTGCTGTCATCCGTTTTTCCGGTCTCCTCCAGAGCGCCTTCAGCTTTGACCTTTGTGTCGCTGGAATCGGTTTTCCTTACGTTTGCATTTGCCTCCTGGAAGGTCAGGTATTTGGGCTTGCTGTCAGTTTTCGCGCTGTCGGTGCCTGCCGTTTTTTTCTGGACAGCCGTATTTCTTGAAGGCTTCACGCCTGTTTGCCTTTCGGCTCCACGTAGGTTGGAGAGTATCGCGTCGAAGGAAGCTGTATCGCTTTCACCTGAAGTATTGTGCTCAGACCGGGTGTTTAACTGAAATACGGGAGTACTTTGTGATGCTGGTAAATTACCTGACATCAGTTCATATAGATTCACTTTTTCACCTCCTTTCAGTAATTTATATATCAATTCCCCTTGTACAGCGCATTAAGCCTTTGGGTCACCTGCGCCGCGAACTGTGGGGTCATTGATCCGAGTATTTTAGCGGAATTGTCCTTGTTCATTGCCTGTAGCGTTTCAGCCGTCATATCGAGCTGTGTCGCGCCCAGTTGCTCAAATATCTGAGCCGCAGCCGCCTCATCCATCGCCGCGTATATCTGCGCGAACTTCTTTACGTTCGCATCTGTCTGCATATCCTGAACAACCTTGGAATAAAGCTCTTTTGCGTTTGCCGGGTCCAGCGACTCGTAATAGGCCTTGAAAGCCGCCTTATCACCTTTGGCTACAGAATCGTCTATCTGTTTTTTCATTTCGGTGAGTTGGCTTTCCTTGTCCTTAAGCGCAGCTTCGCGCGCATCCATATCCTTCAGTTTCTGTTCGCTGTCGGAAGCCTTCTGCTGCGCGTCCGCTTCGGAGGTCTTGTATTTTTCCAGTTCAGCCCGTACATCGGCCAGTTGCTTGTTTAGATCTGTATTTTTATCCCTGAATTCGATATATTTCTTTTTGATATCCTCTGCCGTCATGTTTTTGGGATCAAGAGGATCCTTTTTAACTGGCAGGGCATACTTGAGAACCGGTATGTCCTTTATGGTGAGATAATAACGATCGGCTATTCCGCCGTAATTATTGTGTACTATAAAATAAAAAACCCCTCCGAATACAGCCGCAATTATCGCGAAAACAAGTAAAACCGTAAGGATCGAAAATATCTTTCCCTTGATCCCGCTGCCCTGTTTATTTGGGGTTCCGTTTGCCTTGCCGGCGGCGTCCTTAGCCATTCACGCTCTCCTTAGTTACCCTCTTTACGATTGTAACTGACGATTTCATCATTTGTTTTCTGCTCGAGTCTCTTCTGTTCGAGCAGATACTCTTCATACTTTCTTTCGCGTAATTTTTCAAGTATCTTTCTATCCTTGACTGCCTTTAACAACTCTTCCCTAATTTTATCGACATTCAGCATTGCGGAGTTTACATTTTCTTTTTGCAGTTTGATTTTGGAATCGAGTAACGACAGGTATTCCTTGACTTCGATGAGCTTTCGGACAGTAGTCTTTTTCGTTTTTTTGTTGAATTCGTCGACCAGGACGTCCAATTCGCTTTTGAGCTCAGAGAGCTTTAGTTTTTCGGCTTCCAATAGCTGTATCGCCTTTCCGAGTTCATTTTTCAAATTGTCTTCCGTCTGAATTCTTATGTTAAGAACGGATTGGAGACTGAAACTGAATGAAGCCATTATTCACCTCGGTAAAATGGATGCCTTAATTTAAAACACCCTGCAGCCGGTCCAGAACTTCCTTGAAGGTAAAGCGGTCGGAAGTGGACTGCTGCACGAAATCCAAAATATTATTTATCAGGCTGACGGCGTGATCTATGTTTTCATTGCTTCCCTTGACGTACGCGCCTATGTTTATGAGATCTTCCGCGTCACGATAGATCGCAAGCGCCTTTTTCAGTTCGCCTGCGGCCTTCTTATGCTCGCTTGAGATGATATCGGGCATTACACGGCTTACGCTTGCCAGTACGTCAATAGCCGGGTACTGGTTACGGTTGGCGAGCGAACGTGAGAGTACGATATGACCGTCCAATATACCCCTTGCGGTATCGGTCACGGGCTCGGTCATGTCGTCGCCGTCTACAAGGACGGTATACAAACCAGTTATCGAACCCTTCTCCGAATTGCCCGCGCGTTCAAGCAGTTTGGGCATAGTGCCGAAAACGGACGGAGTATATCCGCGTGAAACAGGAGGTTCGCCCGTCGCAAGTCCGACCTCCCTCTGTGCCATGGCAAAACGCGTGAGCGAATCCATAAGCAAAAGCACATCTTTTCCCTGATCCCTGAAATATTCGGCTATGGCCGTAGCGACAAGAGCGCCCTTCAGCCTGACCAGGGCGGGCTGGTCCGAAGTAGCGACCACCAGTACTGAACGCGACAGGCCTTCTTCCTGGAGATCCTTCTCGATGAACTCCCTTACTTCCCTTCCGCGTTCGCCTATCAAGGCTATTACGTTGACATCCGCCTTGGTATTTCGCGCGATCATGCCCATCAGAGTGCTTTTGCCGACTCCGCTGCCGGCAAATATGCCGATTCGCTGGCCCTTGCCAACGGTCAAAAGGCCGTCTATCGCTTTGATACCGAGTGTCAGCGGTTCAGTTATCCTTTTTCTGTTAAGAGGGTGAGGAGGCTTATTATTGATCGGATAATATTTTTCCGGCTTGAAGGGTTCCTTTTCATCGATTGGATATCCGAGACCGTCAAGAACGCGGCCTGTGAGTTTTTCCCCGACTCCTACCTTAAGCGCGGAATCGGAGGCCACCACCATGTTGCCCGGGCCGACCCCTGTCATCTCTCCGAGCGGCATCAGCAGGACCTTGTTGTCCTTGAACCCGACAACTTCCGTCTGTATAACCCTTTTACCCCTGGATGCGTGGAGCCTGCAAAGCTCACCTATATCCACCTCCGGTCCGTCGGACTCGATCGTGAGGCCGACAACCTTGGAGACCTTGCCGTAATATTTTATGAAATCGGACCTATTCAAAATATCATGATATTTTGCCAGGCAGTTGTGCACTGTTTGTGCTCCTCTCTTTCAGTGAAACAATTGAAACAAGGGGACGGTTCTTTTGTCTCACTTTCGTGAAAAGTGAAACAAAAGAACCGTCCCTCTGTTTCACCTCATCCCGAGTCATCTCCCGAGAAGCTCCTCTTTGAATGCTTCCTCGATTTTGTCGAGCCGCGTATTGACTCCGGCGTCGACGCTGCCGAACTGAGTTTCGATTATACAGTCTCCGGTATGTAAACTACTGTCTTTTTTGATTTCAAGACTGTCCGCTCCTTCAATGCCCGACAAAAGTTCCTCCCGGTTTTCAGCGAGCATTTCCGCGTCCCCCGGCGATACTCTGAGCACCGCGCCGTCCTTGTTGGAACACTTGGGCAAGGCCTCGCGAATGAGTCTGATTATCAAGTCCTTATCCGTTACAAGCTCGCCCGCGACGACCTTGCGCGTCACATCCATGACAAGGGAGAGCATTTCCTCTTCCATTCCGGCAATCAGTTCTTCATGCTCTCTTTGTGCTTCAAAACGCATTTCTTCAGCCTGGGCGAGGATATCCCTGCTCTGCTCCGCAGCGGCGTCTATCCCTTCCGCATATCCCTTCTGCCACGCTTCCTCGGTAATCCTCCGCGTTTCGCCCGCAGCTTCCTGCCGAGCCTCTTCAATTATCCTGTCGGCTTCAAGCTCGGCTTCGCGCGTCATCATTTCACATTTGTGCCTTGCATTCTCGAGCAGCAGCTCCGGATCGGGAGACTCCGACATTTCTTCACTTTCCGTATCTTCCTCCTCCGACAGCTCTTCTATGTTCAATTTATGGACAGTGACCGGTATCTGGACCGAATAAGGCCTCCCGTATGTCACCTGATTGTTCTTGAAAATCCTGTTATACAATGATTTCATCTCCTCCGCCTCTGGAAATGACGATCTCACCTGCATCCTCGAGCTTCCTTATGACATTGACGATCTTCTGCTGCGACTCTTCAACATCCTTAAGCCTCACAGGTCCCATGAATTCGATATCTTCCTTTATCATTTCGGCAAGACGCTTGGACATGTTCGAGAAAATGACCTTCTGCACTTCCTCCGTCGCACCCTTCAGTGCGATGGCAAGCTGATTGTTCTCGACATCGCGCAGGAAACGCTGAATGGAACGGTTGTCCAACGAGAGTATGTCTTCGAATACGAACATTCTCTTCCTGATTTCCTCTGCGAGGTCGGTGTCTTCGATCTCGAGAGTTTCCATGATATATTTCTCCGTTCCCCTGTCGACCGTGTTGAGTATGTTTACGATAGCCTGTACGCCGCCTGCAGCCGTGAAATCTTCCGTGACGAGCGACGATAGGTTTTTCTCGAGTATTCTTTCGACTTCTTTTATTACTTCGGGTGACGTTCTGTCCATGGTCGCTATACGCCTTGCAACATCGGCCTGCTTGTCCTGCGGCAGCGCGGCCAGTACCACGGACGCCTGCTGCGGCTTGAGGTAGGCCAATATAAGCGCTATTGTCTGCGGATGCTCTTTCTGAATAAAGTTGAGCAGCTGCGCAGGATCTGCCTTTCTTACGAATTCGAAGGGCCTTACCTGCAGCGATACCGTCAGTTTGTTGATAACGTCGAGCGCTTTTTGCGTTCCCAGCGCTTTTTCAAGTATCTCCTTGGCATACCCGATACCGCCTTCGGCTATATACTCCTGAGCCAGGCATATCTGATAGAACTCTTCCATGACCCTTTCCTTTTCCTCAGGGGTCACTGTCCTTATATTCGCGATCTCGAGCGTCAGCTGTTCAATCTCCTCTTCCTTCAGGTGCTTGAAGATTTCAGCCGATTTTTCAGGGCCGAGGGAAATCAGCAGCATTGCCGCCTTTTCACGGCCGGTGCGATCTGATTTTGTACCGGATGCTCTCGCCATATCACTTAACCTCTCCCAAATACATCATGCAATGCCTTAAAAGCCTATTAACCATCCCAGTCGTCCGAGAGCCAGTTCCTCAAAAGCTGTGCAACGGCGTCAGGTTTTTGTTTGACGAATTTATCAAGCTGCTTTTTGATTTCCGATCTTTCTTCCAGTTCTATATCGGGCAGAGGTTCCTCGTGTTCCGGAACCAGAAATCTCGGTCCCCCTGCAACGGCAGGCTGCATCTCTTCCTCCCCGGCAGTCGCTTTCTGCTTCCTGCGCGGCAAGCCCACAATTAGCGTCGCTGCAATCAGCAGCAGCATCAATGCCAGGAAGCCATAATTGCTGACAAGCTCGTTGATGCGCTCACCCATCGGTTTTGTAACGACTTCCGGCGCGGCAAGCTTCAGCTTGTTCACGGTAATATTGTTCAAGGGCACGCCTGTAGCCGTACTGGCCGCCTGTTTGACCTGGGTTATGAAATTGTCGTCCATCTTCGTATCGTCGGTCACTTTGTTGCCGTACCAAAGTGAAATGGCAATGCCCGATTCCTCCGGAATAAGTTTGCCTGTAGCCTTCTCCTGGTCTCTTACCTGCTCGTCGTAACCGAAATTGGTCTCTGCCGTCGTATTCGCATAATCGGAATTCGAGCCGCTGCCAGTAGGATATGTGGGCGTGTTGGTAGTGCCGGGGTTTGTACCCACTCCGGGTTCACCGCCCGCAGCTCCGTTCTTGACTGTTTCAGAAGAGGTCTTGCTGCTTATTACCGCGCCGGAGTCCATACCCTGCGGGATTGTAATAGATTTTGTCTGGGATTTGTCCTTGTCGAAATCCAAGGTGACATTTGCAACGACCCTGAGCGTGTCGAAATTGTCGAACTGCCCGCCGCTGAAATAATTGAGTACCTTCTTCTCGAGCTCGGTTTCCCTCTTCTTCCTGAGTTCCTCCTGGCTGTTGACAGCGTTGATAGATTCATCCGAGGAAGAGGAATTCAGTATATTTCCGTTGTTGTCCACTACTGTCACGTCATTGGGGTTCAGATTCTCAACGCTTCTTGAGACCAGCATCACAATACCCTGAACCTGGGCTTCGGTGAGTTCCTTGTTGGGCCTTACCATGACATATGCCGTTGGTTTGGGCGCATCCTCGCTGGCGTTCAGGAAAATTGAACTCTCGGGCGTCGCCAGTGTCACCGCGGCTTCGTCTATATTGTCGAGCATGTTGATTTTAGTTTCGAGGTCTGATATCTGCTGACGCTTCCAGATGTGCTGCTTGTCGTCCTGGGTGGTCGTAATCCCGATGCTCGAAATGGCGTCTTCGAATGTGAAGCCCTCCTTGGGGTAGCCTGCTTGAGCGAGAACGATCTGAGCATTGTTATTGTCCTTTGAGTTTATAACAATACTGGTGCCGTTATTCTGAGCCTCGTTCCATATACTGTTGTCATTCAGGATTTTTACCATTTCGCCCACTTGCTTCTGGTCCGAATTGGTAAACAGGACGACCCTGTTAGGGCGCGAAAGATAGATCATGGAAATAGCGACAGCTATTACCACAATAGCAGAGGTTATGTATATTCGTGTTTTTTGTGACTTTTCAAGACTATTCCAGAATTCTTTGAACTGATCCAGATATTTTTTTAGAAAATCCGGCACGGTCTCACCACCCTGTAACAGTATTCCTCATTAGTAATACCGGGAATTTAAACGTCTAAATCTGCATTCTCATTATTTCAGTATAAGCATCCATGATCTTGTTTCTTACCTGCATCGTGAATTGCAGCGCTAAATCGGCCTTTTCAGCGGCTAGAGTAACGTCGTGTATATTGTCGGTCCTGCCCGCGGCAAAATCATCGGCAAGCTTTTCCGCGTTGACCAATAGCTCATTCGTAGAATTCAGAGCCTGATTCAGGTAATCTGAAAACGGCATCTTGACGCTGTCGGACGAATCCTGTTTGTCCAGTGTCTCGAACAGCGATCGTGTCGGGGCCAGTGATCCGAGGCTGCCTATTTCGTTTATAGCCATATCCTGCACCATCCTCTTTATCATCTGCAAGTCAATTATCTCATTTACCGGCTACAGTCCGGCGTCTTTATCGTCCGATCTCCAGCGCCTTCATCGCCATACTCTTGGTGGTGTTTATCGAGGTTACGTTCGCCTCGTAGGCTCTTGTAGCCGAGATCATGTTGACCATTTCGGTAACTACGTCTATGTTGGGCGTTTCAACGTAACCATCGGCGTCCGCATCCGGATGTCCGGGATCGTAGACTTTCTTGAACGGACTCGGATCCTCGGCTATCTGGGATACCTTGACTCCCTTCCCGAGATACTGCTTTTTACTGCTGTCACTGAGATACTGTGAAAAAGGGATTCCGTTCGATTGTTCCTGGAATACCACTATCCTCCTGCGGTACGGTGTGCCGTCCTCAGTGCGCGTAGTATTGGCATTTGCTATATTCTGGGAGATTGTATCCATGCGGAGTCTTTCTGCGGTAAGCGCGGATGCGCCTATATCCAATGCACCGAAATATCCCATAGATTATCTCCTCCCTTCGCTTATTGCCGACATAAGCCTTTTATAACTATCGCTCACACTTTGTATCAAGGTATTGTAACGTATATCGTTCTTGGCGGAGTCGGCCATTTCTTTTTCCACATCCACATTGTTGCCGTCAAGCCTTGTACTGAGATTGCTATAATCGCTCGTGACCTTGATCGGTACATTTTCAGCATTTCCCGCACCCAGCTGCATATGCCTGCCGTCTGTAGTATTGCCCTTGAAGCCGCCGCTCTCCACAGCCTGATCGAGGTATTCCTCAAAAGATACACTTTTCTTTTTATATCCGGGAGTATCGACGTTGGCAATGTTCTGTGCGATGACCTCATTTCGCAGCCACGCCGCATCCAGAGCTTTTTCCCGAAGATTCAGGTGATCCGTCAGCTTTTCGAACATTCAGAACTGCCTCCTTTGAATGGCGCTACCATTCTCCTTTGTAAAAGACAACCCTAACCCGTTAATAACTTAATATTATAAAGTATTTCGACATACCAACGCATTTTCCTTTAGTTAAAAGTTTACAAAAATGCATTTATACATAATATTCCATTCTGTTATACTGATTTTAACACAAAGAATTTAGAATTACAACAATATAATGTGGGCTGGAGCATATTATGACAATATATTGTGTCAATTTGAAACATATTACATGGTATTATGTGCTTTTATGACATTATATACATATGTTTTTAATTCGTTCCAATGCAATATCGACCATCAGCTTGTATTTTTCCGGCTTGGTCCTGAATTTCCGCGAAGGTGTTTTTATCAGTCCGAAGCTTGCATTCATAGGCTGGAACCTGCCGTTTTCATTGGCCGATACATACTCTGCCAATGAACCTATCGCCGTTTCGGAGGTGAAAACGAAGGGTTCCTTTCCCAGGCACTGCAGAGCGGCATTTATGCCGGCTACCAGCCCCGAAGAGGTCGATTCCATATAACCTTCGACGCCCGTTATCTGGCCGGCAAAATATACGTCCGGCCTGGTTCTCATCCGGTAGGTTGCGTCGAGCAGTCCGGGCGAATTTATGTAAGTATTCCTGTGCATTACGCCATAACGTGCAAACTCGGCATTTTCGAGCCCCGGTATCAATCCGAAGACTCTTTTCTGTTCCGGCCAGCGAAGATGCGTCTGGAAACCCACTATGTTGTAAAGCGTCCCTTCATTATTATCCTGTCTTAGCTGCACGACGGCGTAAGACTCCTCTCCCGTTACGGGATCGACAAGACCCACGGGCTTCAATGGGCCGAAACGCAAAGCATCCGGTCCGTATGCGGCCATACTTTCGACCGGCATGCAGCCGCTGAACAGTATCGTTTTTTCAAACACCTTCATCGGTACTGTTTCAGCTTTCAAAAGTTCCTCCCTGAAATGTTCATACTGTGCCTGATCCATGGGACAGTTTATATAATCGTCCGAACCCTTGCCATAGCGGGAGGCGCGGTAAGCCTTACTCATATCTATCGATTCGGCGGTGACAATAGGCGCCGCAGCGTCATAGAAATAGAGGCTTTCCTTGCCTGTAAGGCGGGATATGCAGCCGGATAAGGCATCCGAGGTAAGCGGCCCCGTAGCTATAATTGTAATGCCCTCTTCCGGCAGATCGTCGACTTCCCTGTGTATGACAGTTATATTCGGTTGTTCGCTTATTGCCCGTGTGACTTGCTCCGAAAATCCGACGCGGTCGACAGCAAGAGCTCCACCCGCAGGCAGGCGGGTTGCTTCTGCGCAGCGCATGATCAGCGAATCCATTATGCGCATTTCTTCCTTGAGCAAGCCCACGGCATTTTCAAGCCTGTCTGAACGCAGAGAATTGCTGCAGACCAGCTCTGCGAAAGAATCCATATTATGAGCAGGGGAATGCTTCCCGGGCTTCATTTCATAAAGCCTCACACGCACTCCCCTTTTTGCGGCCTGCCAGGCTGCTTCACAGCCGGCAAGTCCCGCGCCTATTACATTTATCAATTGTTCAGCCACTTTATTCCTTCGCGCCTTCCTTTGTAAAACCGCAGCTTTCATTGCTGCATTTGATAACGACCTTTTTGCCGCTGTATTTCTTCACCATAAAATTACCGCAGTTGGGGCAGTTCTCGCCGGCCGGCATATCCCACGTCATGAAGCTGCAGTTGGGATTGTTTTCGCAGCCAAGATACTTTCTGCCCTTCCTGGTTTTTTTCACAAGTACCTTTCCCTTGCACAAGGGGCAGTTAACGCCTGCTTCCTCGAGTATGGGCCGTGCGTTTCTGCATTCCGGGAAACCCGGGCACGCAAGGAACTTGCCGAATCTCCCGCTCTTTATGACCATGAACCGCCCGCATTTCTCGCACTGTATGTCGGTGACCTCGTCCGGGAGGTCTACGTGGCCTATTTTATCTTCGGCCGCCTTTAGCGTTTCCGCAAAAGGATCGTAAAATTCCCTCATTACGTCTTCCCACTTTTTGGAACCCTCTTCGACATCGTCCAGATTCTTTTCCATCTGGGCGGTAAACTGCACGTCAACGATATCTTTGAAATTGTTTTTCATCAGATCGTTTATGATCCTGCCCAATTCGGTAGGCAGAAGGAATTTTTTCTCTCTTTCGACATAACCTCGCGCCAATATGGTCGTGATTATCGTCGCATAGGTACTCGGCCTCCCGATAGCCTTTTCTTCAAGCGTTTTAACGAGAGTCGCTTCGGTATATCTTAGAGGCGGCTGTGTGAAATGCTGCTTGTCTTCGAGCTTCTTCAAATCCAGTTGCTCATTTTCCTTAAGCTCGGGAATCGATACTTCGTCTTCGCTTTCTTCATCCTTGCCTTCGGTGTAGACCGCTATGAAACCGGCGAACTTGATTTTGGAGCCGTTTGACTTGAAAAGCAGGCCGCCTGCCAGGATATCCGCAGCGACGGTATCATATACGGCGGAAGCCATCTGGCTTGCAATAAATCTCGACCAAATGAGCCTGTAGAGCTTGAACTGGTCATTTGTGAGGGAATCCCTCACACTTTCCGGGTCCATGTCCACGTAAGTCGGCCGTATCGCTTCATGCGCGTCCTGGGACGCGGATTTGTTCTTGTATACCCTGAATTCCTCCGGCAAATATTTCTGTCCGTACTTTTCAGCGATATAGTTCTTCGTGTCCTGCTGCGCTTCTGTCGAGATCCTCGTGGAATCCGTACGGATATAGGTGACGAGGCCGATAGCTCCGTGTCCTTTTACTTCTATACCTTCATAGAGCTGCTGTGCCACCATCATCGTCTTCTTCGTAGGGAAACCGAGCTTCCTTGAGGCTTCCTGCTGAAGCGTGCTCGTAGTGAACGGCGGCGCCGGCGTTTTTTTCTTTTCGCTGTTTTTTACCCTGTTAACTGTAAATTTACTGCCTTCAAGCTTTTTCAGGATATCCCTTACTTGCGCTTCGTTTTTAAGCTCTATCCTTTCTTCGGCCGTGCCATAAAATTTTGCTTCAAAAGAGGCTCCGGCCTTCTTTTTGTTTAGCTTTGCAGAGATAGTCCAATATTCTTCAGGTTCGAACTTCTCTATCTCTTCCTCCCGGTCGCATATCAGCCTTGTCGCAACCGACTGCACGCGTCCGGCGCTGAGACCTTTCCTGACCTTGCGCCAAAGGAGCGGGCTGATCTTGTAGCCTACGATCCTGTCCAGCACACGTCTGGCCTGTTGTGCATCGACCAGGTTCATATCTATTTTTCTTGGTACCTTTATAGCATTTTTAACCGCATTCTTGGTGATCTCATTGAATGTGACCCTGCATTTATCGCTCTCGTTGATATTCAGAAGATTAGCCAGGTGCCAGGATATGGCTTCGCCCTCGCGGTCAGGGTCGGTTGCGAGGAAAACGCGATCAGCCGACTTCGCTTCCTTCTTGAGCTTGCTGATTATATCACCCTTGCCGCGAATGGTAATGTACTTGGGTTCAAAATTGTGCTCCACGTCTACGCCTATCTGGCTCTTCGGCAAATCTCTAACATGTCCCACCGAAGCTACTATTTTATAATCCCTTCCCAGGAACTTGCCTATGGTGTTGGCTTTAGCAGGCGACTCAACAATTACCAGGTTGTTAGACATCGTATCCTCCATCGCGTTATTTTTACCGCTATCGATTCCAAATCATATATTACCACATTTCCGTATAAAATCTACAACATGTTTATCAAATTAGTCAAGCAGCCTGTAATATTTGCCAGGCAGCTGCTCCACAAAGCCGCTCAGTTCCAGCATCAGCAGAACCGAACCGGCAAGCTGCACGCTTATGCCGCAGTCGCGCGCTATGGAGTCTATATGCGCGGGTCCGTTGAGGAGCTTTTCGGCGATCGTCTTTTCGTCTATGCCGATTTGTTCGCAGGAAGTATCCGGTTTGTCGCGAGTAATTGGCGTTTTGGCGGAAGTCTGCCGGTCGGCCGCACAGAAATGTCCGTGTGAATCGCTGCCCGCTCCGGTACGCCCTCCGGCAACAGCTCCCGCACCTGCTCCTGCAACAGCTCGGGTATTAGCTGCAGTACCTGTTCCGGTACGCCCTCCGGTATGGTTTCCATCGGTATCAGTTTGCCTTTCGCTTGCTTCAGGCTGTTTCTCCCCAGCATCTGCCACCAACATGCTCAAAACCGGCTTCATATTTCTGAATTTACTTTCCCCGAAAAAATTCAGGCTACCCTCATGTTTTACATTCATTTCGTCCAATATATCGCCGGCGCAGGTGATTATCCTCGCGCCTTCCCTGATCAGCCGGTTGGTTCCCGAGCTGTTCGTCGAATTGATATTGCCAGGCACCGCAAAAACGTCCTTCCCCTGCTCCAGCGCATAGTCTGCGGTAATGAGCGAACCGCTCTTCTCGCTTGCCTCCACTATGATAACACCCTGGGAAAGGCCGCTTATAATTCGGTTTCTTGCCGGAAAATTGAAAGGTATGGGTTCCGTACCGGGCAAATACTCCGAAATTACAGCTCCCTTTTTACATATTTCCTCCATCAGGCTTCTGTTTTCCTTCGGGTAAACAATGTCCACTCCGCAGCCAAGCACAGCGATCGTCCTGCCACCTGCCTCGAGCGCGCCGAAATGGGCTTTGGAATCGACGCCCCTCGCCATACCGCTCACTATGGTCACCCCGTGCCTTGCAAGTTCATATGAAAGCTTCTTCGACATGTCGAGCCCGTACCACGTGGCTTTCCTTGACCCTACGACAGCCACACAAAGCTCGTCGGGCTTCAATCTGCCCAAACAGTACAGGACTGCAGGGGGGTCAACGGTGTATTTCAATGCCTGCGGATAGGAAGGATCGTTGAACGTAATCACGTCGGCGCCGCAAGCGAATACCCTTTTTATCAGTTCTTCGGCGCCTTTTCTCATATCCGTGTCCCTTATATATGAAATAATTTTTGGCGTACACAGCTGTGAAGCCCTTAGTTCATTCTCGCCGGCCTCCCATAAGCCTGCCGCATCCCCGAAAAATTTGAGCAGTGCAAGTCGTTTGCGCGGCGTAATTTTAACGAGAGAACTCAACCATACCCAGTATTCAAGGTTACTTTCCATAAAATTTGCTCCTTCTACCGGACGGCATAGCCATGTGTTATCAGCTATCAGCCAACATATTAGCTTGAGTATTGGCGACTTGGCCGGAGTATTGGCCCTCATGCCCTCTTGACCGGACTATCGGCATGTGAGAGCACGGTCTGCACAAACGTATCCCTTACAGGTTCCAGACCTTCCTGTCCAGACTCCTGTATTGTATCGCCTCGGCAAGATGGATCGGCCTTATATCGTCGCTGCGGTCCATGTCCGCTATGGTCCTGGCGACCTTCAGTATCCGGCCGTGGGCTCTGGCGCTCATCCCAAGCCTGTCGAAGGCATTTCGCAGTATGTCCCTGCATTTTTCATCGAGCCTGCAGAATTTATTGAACATTGACGGCTGGAGCTGAGAATTGGAGTAGATCCGCATACCCTTGTACCTTTCGAGCTGGAGCCTCCTCGCCCGTTCCACACGCTCGCGAATCACCTCCGACGTATCACCGGTCGCTCCGCTGTCGAGGTCCTTGTATTTGACCGAGGCAACTTCTATGTGGATATCCATGCGGTCGAGCAAAGGCCCGGACAGCTTTCCCAGGTACTGCTGTATCTGCCTCGGAGTGCAGGTACACTGCCCCGCCGGGTCGAGGAAATTGCCGCATTTGCATGGGTTCGCGGCGCATATCAGCGTAGTTCTGGCCGGATAAGTCAGGCTCGCGTTGACACGCGATATGGTTATGACGCCGTCCTCGAGCGGCTGTCTCAGTGCTTCCATGGATCTCCTGCTGAACTCGGGCAGCTCGTCCAGAAACAGGACCCCGTAATGCGCAAGGCTGATCTCGCCCGGTTTGGGGTTTGAACCGCCTCCGACCAAACCAATGTCTGAGATTGTATGATGAGGACTTCTGAACGGCCGTACATTTACGAGAGGCAAGCCTGGCGGCAGTATTCCGGCTATGCTGTGTATCTTTGTTACCTCCAGCGCCTCCTCAAAGGTCAATGACGGCAGTATCGTCGGCAGCCTCTTTGCAAGCATGGTCTTGCCGCAGCCCGGAGCGCCCAGCATTAAGCAGTTATGCCCGCCCGAGGCCGCCACCTCCAGCGCTCTTTTTACATTTTCCTGCCCCTTGACGTCGGCAAAATCGACGTCGCACTCAGCCCGGCCATTCAGGAGATCACTGTCGTCTCCTGCAAACGGCTCGGTTTCCATATCACCATTTATTATCGAGACCGTATCCTTCAGATTTTTAACTGGTATGATTATAAGGTCCTTCACTATCGAGGCCTCCCTGGCATTATCTGCTGGGAGGAAAAGATAACGAATACCGTTCTGCCTGGCGCAGACGGCAATGGGAAGAATACCTCTGACGGCCTTGATCTCGCCGTCGAGGGAAAGCTCTCCTGTAAACATTGAATTCTTCAATTTTGAGAAATCGATAATGCCGACTGCCGAAATCACGCCGAGGGCGATGGCGAGGTCGAAGGAAGAGCCCTCTTTCCTGAGATTTGCAGGCGAAAGATTCATTGTGATCCTGCGTATCGGAAATTCGAAGCCTGAGTTCTTTATGGCGGAACGCACGCGTTCACGCGCTTCACGGATCGCCGCGTCCCCCAGCCCTACTAAATCGAAAGCGGGTATCCCGTTGCTTATGTCGGTTTCTACTCCTACAGGACAGCCGTCTATTCCCAGAAGTCCGCAGCTTATGATTCTTGAGTACATACAACACAGCCTTTCGACAGTAATTTCAGTATATGTTGTACAATCCTGTAAATAATTACCAACATAATATTACTATATTAGACCACATTTGTACATACCCAAATTACGTAATCATATCGCTTGTTTTGTGTCATACATGGGCTGACAGCAGGGGGTCAGGCTCCGGCATTCTCTCCGGCCGGTTTACAAAAGCCTCGGACAGAAAAAAGGATACCCCGGAAGAATTATCCGGAATATCCCTTTTCAATTAAAACAGAAGGTGGGAACCATTTCTACCTGGCTTGCTTTACTTGAACAATTCCATTGCCCGGACTATTTGGACCACTGCAATACTTTGTCCTTTACATAGCTCGAGTATATCTCGCCGGCCGTTTTTGCGCCGTCGGCGAGCAATTTGTCGGTAAACTTCTGGTAGGTGGCATCAAATTCGCCCGGCGGGCACAGGATAGCTTCGGGAAGAAGTTTCTTGGCATCGTCGTCGAACTTTGTATTCATAACGTTCAAATCGGAATCCGCAGGTACGGAAATCATCCATGCCGCGCCGTATGGTCTCTGTTTGAACTCGTTCTCTTTCGGGAACAGGTCCTTCCATGTAGTTGCATTGTAATGCTTCAGTATTTCCTTCTCTTCTGCAGGATAAGCTGCTACAATCTGGCTCGGGAAGTTGGTGGAGTAATAGCTGCCTGTCGAATCCTTGACGCCGTCTCCATACCTTATGCTGAGCCTGTACTGTCCTACGCCCGTCTTCTTGACCCAGGCTGCGTTGTTGTTGGTTTTCTCATTCTGGACATCATCCGGAACATAGCGTATACCCTTAGCGTCAACTTTATAGGTCAGATCCTTGACGCCCCAGTTTGCCAATACCTGTCCTTCATCGGAAGAGATGAAATCAAGGAACTTTATGGCTCTTACAGGATCCTTGCAGCTGGTGGTTATCGAGGTTCCGACACCGCCGGAGAATCCAGGCATATTGAAATCGTTGGCTTTGAATTTAGTGCTGGTGGTTACCGGGAAGTGTGCATAAGCACGATCGCCCTTGCCGGAAGCTCTGAGAGAGTTTTCGCCGTCGCCGTACTCCCATTCCTGATCTATTATTGCAAGAACTGTTCCGGTAGCTATCTTTGCTTTGTACTGGTCGTACTTCTGAGTAAAGGATTCAGGATCCAGAAGCCCTATTGCGTTCATGTGGTTCAACCAGCGGAAATATTCCTTTTCTTCAGGACGCAGATAGTGCTGTGTCGCTTTGTAAGTCTTGGGATCTATGTACCACTCGCCGTTATCGGGTTCGCCTGTTGCCTGGAACCCGGGGTTCCTCACGGTAATCATCGAACGCCAATCTTCAGCCAGCAGCGACAAGCCTATCGTAGGCTTTCCGTCAATGGTCGGATATTTTTGCTTGTAAGCCTTGATAGCCTTTTCATAGTCCGCAGTCGTACGGATCTTGGGGTAATTCTGGTCTTTCAGCACGGCATACTGAAGCTCGAAACCGCCCGTTGCATCAAAGACCTGGTTGTTAATGGAATCAACCGTTGCAAGTTCATAGATCGATTTGTCGGAAAGGCTCCACTGCTGGCGTACCATGTAGTCGCCATAAACCTTTTTTATATTGGGAGCATATTTGTTTATAAGAGGTGTGAGGTCAAGCAGAGCTCCCGCGTCGACCATAAGGTTGGTGTATTTTGCGTAAATGAGGTCGGGATATTTGCCGCTTGCCGCGATCAATGCCACCTTTTGCTTGGGATCCCCGACAGCATACTCAACTTTGAGAGTAACGCCCGTCCTCTTCGTTATTGCCTGACCTACGGCATCCTTCATATCGTTCCAGTTCGGATTCGGATCCGAAGCGAACATGGTGAAGGTAACAGGTTTCAAAACCGTTACGGTAACCTTTGTGGAAACCGATTTTTTAGCGGCGCTTGTCACTGTTATTGTCGTTGTGCCTGCGGCCACGCCGGTGACCTTGCCGTTAGCGTCTACGGTTGCTATCAGCTTGTTTGCCGTAGAATAAATCAGCTGCCTTTGTGTAGTGTTCTGAGGACTCAAGGTGACTTTCAGGTCGCAGGACCCGCCGATAGCAAGATTGACCGGGTTCTCGACGGCCGTAATTCCCGTGATCGCCACCGTTGAAAACGCTGCTGCCGGCACTGACAGTGCCAGAATCATTACCATACTGAGAATTACCCGCAAAACTCTCTTCATAAAACTCCTCCTCGCTTTTTATACTGCATCAGAGTCTTTAAAAAAGACTCCTCCTTTGTCAGTCAAGATTCAACCGCTCCATTTGTCTTGCAAATGCCTTTTCCATTCAATTACTGTAAGGAAACACCTCCCTGGCGGAAATTACTTTTTCATGAACTCAGCCTGGTTGTCCTGATAAACCGACAACAGATGACCGCTTTCAGTTTCAATGTAAGCGTCTGCCGTATCCGTTGCGTCACTTTCGGAAACCTGTACCTTCAATACTCCGTCTACCAGAGTTGCAGGATATTTTCCTTCATTATCCTCATATTCATAGCCCGAATCGGTTTTTGTAATTGTGACATACCGGTCGGGTGCGTTTACATCCGTCCATGTTCCCAGGA
This sequence comes from Bacillota bacterium, assembly GCA_023412915.1. Lineage (GTDB taxonomy): Bacteria > Bacillota > Clostridia > Acetivibrionales > DTU013 > JAEYOM01. The sequence continues at coordinate 196,003 of JAEZRE010000018.1, read as the reverse complement.
GGTTTTCATCGTTTGCCTTCTCAGTATCCGCAGGGGGCAGAGCCGCTTCCACCGTAGCTTCCTGATTGGTTTGAGCCTGGACGGCGGCTTCGGCTGTCGATAACGATTCGCTGGGCGAGGCCGACCAGTCCGTCGAAGAGTATTCGGCGGTTGAATCGGCTGAGTTACTGCCTCCGCAGGCCGCCAGGACAGCTGTAAAAATAAATGCCAGAAATAGAACTACGAATGTTTTTGTAAATTTCATTATGGTCACTCCTTATGTTATAGTTCTTGCGATTTATCAGCTTTTTACCGCGCCGAGTGTCACACCCTGCACAAAATACTTCTGCAGGAACGGGTAGACGACCAGTATCGGCACGGTTACCACAATGGTGATAGCCATTTTTATAGACTCCGGTGAAACCTGCGACAGCATCTCCACCAAGCTCTTGCCGCTGTACGAATGCGCATCGTTACCGCTCTGTGCGGACTGTATCACCTTCATCAGTTCGTACTGCAAAGTTGTCAGCTTCTTGTCCGAAGCGTTGAACAAATAGGTATCGAACCAGGAGTTCCAATGCCCTACGGCGATGAACAGGGCAATTGTCGCCAGTACCGGCTTGCATAGAGGAATTATGATTTTAAGGAATATGATGAAATCGTTCGCGCCTTCTATTTTTGCAGATTCCTGCAGCGCATATGGAAGCCCGTCTATATAGGAACGGATGACAAATACGTTAAATACGCTGAGCAGGCCGGGAATGATGTATACTGCGAAGGTGTCGAACATGTTGAGGTCGCGTATAAGTATGTAATAAGGGATCAAACCTCCGGAAACATACATGGTGAATATGAACAGCCGTGAAAACAGCTTTCTTGCCTGGAAATCCTTACAGCTGAACGTATAGGCAACCATGGAAGCGCTGAATACCCCAAGGATCGTTCCCAGCACCGTCCTCAGCGTCGTATTCACAAACCCGGTAAGGAGCGTTTCGTAAGCGAAAATGGTCTCATAGTTTTTCAGCGTGAATACACGCGGCCAAACGTAGATGCCTCCTTTCACGCTATCCATGGAATCATTCAGAGAAATAGCCAGGACATTCAGGAAAGGATATATTGTAATTATCATGATTAACAGCATGAAAATGTTCAGGCAGATATTAAAAACCTTGTCAATAACGTTGCTTCGTACTGAAAGCCCATTAACTTTCATATGATTGCCTCCCGGTTCAATAAACGCTTTCGCCTGTAATCTTTTTAAACAGCCTGTTGGAAGTGACAAGCAGAATAATGCTCACAACTGAATTGAACACGCCGATCGCCGTACCGAAGGAGAACCTCATAAGGTTTATGCCGTAATTAATGACATAAAGGTCCAAAACCTCCGAATAATCCAAAACCAGCGAGTTTCCGAGCAAAAACTGCTTTTCGAAGCCTATTCTTATCAAATTTCCGATGGACATTATCAATAGGATGACTATCGTAGGACGTATTCCTGGGAGGGTGACATGCCATATCCTCCTGAAACGGTTGGCTCCGTCGACATAGGCGGCCTGATAGATTTCAGGGTCTATGCCGGATATTGCGGCGAGAAAAATGATTGCGTTCCAGCCGGTTTCCTTCCACATATCGGCGGCGGTTACGATAAACCAGAAAAGGCCTCCCTTTGTAAGGAACTGCACCGGTTTATCCACCAGCTGCGTGGCTGTCAGTATCTGATTGATGACGCCGTCATTGGAAAGCATCTGCGTAATTATACCTGCAGCTACGACCCAGGAAATAAAATGCGGCAGATAGGATACTGTTTGGGCGGTTCTTTTATACCACTTGGTTTGCATTTCGTTGAGCAGGATCGCAAAGAGTATGGGGACCGTAAAACCGACAATGAGGCCCATCAGACTCATAACGACAGTGTTTCTCATAACCTGATAGAACCGTTCGTCGGAAAACAGTTCGATAAAGTTCTTCAACCCTACCCATTTCTGGGCAAAAATCGATCTTCCGGGTTTGAAATTCTGGAAGGCCATTATCCAGCCCCAAATTGGAACATAATTAAAAAGAAACAGCCATAGCACGAAGGGAATTGACATAAAGTAAAGATAGCGCTGATTCCAGGCAATAAGCCAGAAGTTTTTCCTGCGCGCCTTGGGAACATCCGGAACTTTCCTCGTCTCTGCAGCTGCGGAATTATCCGAAACCACAGGCGTGTTTGGAGTCATTGAAGAATGCAAACAGACCCTCTCCCATTAATATAATCTTATGCTGCATCAATTTACATAATAAATCAGACCCGCAATTTACATTAAGATTATATAATATGGGAATGGGATATAATACCTGCGAAATCTACACAAAAATCATATAAAAATTATAAATCCAAAAGCCGCAATTATTCCTCATCCGGGGTTTCTCCGGCTTTTTCCTTGCGAAACCTCGAAGGAGAAATTCCCGCGTATTTTCTGAATTTGCTGTGAAAATAATCGACATTGGAATAACCCGTCATGCTGGCTACCTGGTAGACCTTCATCCCCTGCTGCAGCAGCTCCTTGGCCTTGATTATTCTTACTTTGTCGACATAGGTATTGAAATTCTCTCCCGTGTATTTTTTAAATAGCCTTCCAAGATAACCGCTGCCGTAGTTGAAGGCTTCAGCTAGCACCTCCAGCGTCAACTTTTCGCCGTAGTTTCTTTCCACGATATCCTTTATCTTTTTTACAATATCCTCATGATTTCCGCCGTCCAGCAAATCGACAACATTATCCAGCCGGGTCAAAACAAAGCTCCGGAGCGATGCCAGATCAGTCTGTCCGAATATTCCCGGCAAATCGGCCATAAACTCCTGCACTTTTGTCTGACCGATCCTGTTGGAAAGCTTGTTCAAGGCTGATGAAATTACCCTCATATAGTTTGTTTTAATTGTACTTTCAGAAAAGCCCCTGCCGGCCATGACGCTTTCCCACTGGCGGACAAGCTGTCCGACAGCCTCGGTATTCCCGACATCCAGTGCATAATACAGCTTACCGGCGGCGGTCTGTATATCGAAGCCGCCATTTCCGGAATCCTCAGTGCCGCCAGGCGGGAGCGGCAGCGAAAAGGCGCTGAGAATTTGCTTGTTACCAGCGATAAAACGATTTTTCAAAAGCCTTGCGGCGGTCTCGTACGACTTGGGGATATCCATAAGCTTCGAAACCGGTTCGCCTATGGAGGCAAAAAATGCGATGCCATTTTTCCCCATGCTTTGATTGATCTCCTCAAATAGATGCCGCAGGCTTTCTCCCCTTTTTATCGAACTGTTCAGCAGCACGCCGTGATAGCTTTCCCAATGAAAAACGATCCCTTTTGCGTTATTTGTGAAAATCTGCAATAAATTCTTCCGAATATTGCTATAGGTCGGCGTTTCCTTACCCTCGTCTGTTTCGGGCTGAAGCAGCAAGACTTGGTAGGAAGGCCACAGTATGCCGAGATTCATCGCGCTATCATAAAATTCGCCGACAATTTCAGACGGCTCATCCATAGCTTCGGAAGTATTTTCGGATAATATCGTCCGGACAAGTATTTCGCATCGAAGAGCATTTTCCCCGGCTGCAAGCTGTTCTTCTTCTTTTTCCTTTTTAAGGCTCGCCCCTATTTTCTTCAGGTTTTCAATCAGCTCATCTTCATCCACAGGCTTCAGAATATACCCGTCTACTCTGTATTCAATCGATTTGCGCGCGTATTCGAATTCGGCGTGCCCTGTCAATACCAGGATATGTATGCCCGGATCCGTTTTGCGTATGGCGGATATCAGCTCCAGGCCGTCCATTCTCGGCATCTGTATGTCGACAACAATCAGATCGAAAGAATGCTCCTGGAATTTATCCAAGGCATCCTTGCCGTCTATTGCCGACTCGGTTATCTCAAAGCCGTATTCTGCCCATGGGACCAGTACCGCCAGTCCGTTGCGGACATTGTTGTCATCATCTGCTATCATTACCTTGAACGTCGTCTGTCCCTCCTACAGCAGGTATGGAAAAGTGAATCTGTGTTCCTTCATGCAGCCTGCTCGCAATATTCAATCTATACTTTTCACCGTAGGTAAGCTTTATTCTCATATTTACATTATTAAGCCCTATATGATCCTCCTGCGTGTCGGCCTCATCAAGCTGCCGGACAACAGTCTTCAGCTTTTCCCCGCTCATTCCCTCTCCGTTGTCGGTGACCCACACATGTAATTCATTCTCCCTGATTTCCGTTTTAATACTCACGAGGCATTTGCCGTTGACATTTGCCAGGCCGTGATGTACCGCGTTTTCCACGAGCGGTTGGATTAACAAGGCAGGCACTGTGATTTCCTCGGATTCCGGCCCGATATCCAGTTCGTAGTCCAGCCTTTCGTCGTACCGGTATTTTTCAATTTCAAGATAGCAGCGGACCATATCCAGTTCATTTTTAAGTGGAATTTCCCTGCTATGTATCTCCAGCTTTTTTCTCATCAGCTTTCCCAGCACTTTCGTTATATGCGAAACCTCGCTCTCCCCGTTTATGAGCGCCTTCATGCGGATCGATTCCAGTGCGTTGAACAGAAAATGCGGATCGATTTGGCTCGCCATCATTTTAAGCCTCAACTCATTTTGCTTGAGCTGCAGCTGATTCTTTTGCATATTTGATTCCTTAACCTCTGAAATCAAAAGCTTGATGCTTTCCACCATGGAATTGAACTGGGCGGACAGCTGCCCTGCCTCATCGTTCCCCGATATGACGAATTTCGTATCAAGGTCGCCCTTGGTGACCTGTCTGATATGTCTGCTCAATTTCATAATCCGTTTTGATAAAAGATACGAGACGATATAAATCAGTACTCCGGATGCCAGGGCGCTGATAATAGTGATAATCAAGCCTTGCACAAGTATCTGGTTACTTTGCGCGACTATATTGTCGATAGAAAAAACAGATATTATTTTCAGTCCGTTTATGCTTGACGGCGATTTCAGTTCCTCAGTGATAATCTTATAGGCCTTGCCTTCGATTTCCTGTTCAAAGGTCCCGGCGCCTTTCCCAGAAAGAACGGCTGTATAACTGTCGTCGTGCAGGGTTTTCCCGAGATAGCCGCTTTGGTTCGTGGCCACAATGTTTTCATTATCGTCGACGATGAACACCTGAAACGGTTCCTGGCTTAGCATTGAGCTTAAATAATCCCTGTTCAGACTTATCACAAGGACACCGTTCGTGTTATATGAGGTAAACCTTATTCTCCGGACAAGTGAGAGATACTTCTGGTTGCTTTTCGTTTCATCGTCGAAATAATACCACAGTGAAAATCTTACCGCGTCCATTGCGTTCTTGTACCAGAATGAATTTTTTATGTTCTCGTCTGGTTGGATATAACACCAATTGTCAAGCAGCGTCGGATTATAAATGTAAAGGCGGATATTTTCGATCTGCGTGCTATATATCTGTAGGTATTGCTTGATGTCAGGGTAATTGTTATAGGCATGGACAGTTTTCAATACAGAATCGTACCTGGTATTAACCACTTCCTCCAGCCTGGTGTCGAAGAGCAGATACGAGGAGATGTCGTCGGGGACCTTTAAAATGTCCGATGTCAGTTTACTGATACGGTTTACACTGTTATTGACCTCCAGCGTTGCATTCTCCAACGCGGCCTGACGGAATTTGAACGTAAGAAAAACACCTACGAATGCTGTCGGGATTAATACCACAAACAGAAACGCCAGTGTCATTTTGTTCATTATTTTCATGTTTTTGAATCTGGGGAATAATGAAACCATAGCACAATACCCATTTCTTATATTTATGTTAATCTATATGTGCTACCCCTGTATGGACTGATGTTATTTATCCTGCAGCAGCTTGCGAAGCTCTGCCATGAAGGTGTTTATATCCTTGAATTGCCTGTAGACCGAAGCGAATCTTACATATGCGACTTCATCCAGTTCCTTGAGCTTTGACATGACCATTTCGCCTATTTCCTGCGTCGTTATCTCGCGCTTCAGGGTGTTCAGTATCTGGCTCTCGATCTCGTCCACAAGTTTTTCGAGCATGTCGATCGAGACAGGCCTTTTTTCACACGCCCTCAAAAGGCCGTTGAGCAGCTTCTCACGGTCAAAGGCCTGACGGGTCTTGTCCTTCTTGATGACCATCAACGGAACGCTTTCGACCTTCTCATACGTAGTAAAGCGTTTCATGCATTTAGTGCATTCCCTGCGCCGCCTGATCGCGGCATTTTCCTCAGTAGGCCTTGAATCTATTACCCTGTCTTCGATGTAACCGCAGTAAGGACACTTCATAAGCTACCTCCAGCCGGTATCAGCCGGCCACTTTTTTCTTTTGTAAGTTTCGGCAATATGCAGATGAATCAAACCGCCGCCATTCCAAAAGGCTATCCGGTTTGTCCTGCACCGCCAATACTAGTATCGGGTATTATGCCGAAATGGTTTAGGAAATTAATCAAAATATTTCCTCATAAAGCGATCATCAAGGTCGACGAGTATGATATCCTCTCCGATCTTGGATATTTTCTCCCACGGTATGATAAATTCGTTTTCCTTGCCAAGGAGGCCGAAAAGCCTTCCCACTCCGGGCAGGACAATGGCCTCGATCCTCCCGGTATCGAGGTCCAGCTCAACGTCGGAGACAAAGCCCAGCCTTCTGCCGTCGGAGACATTGATTACTTCCTTTTGCTTGAAATCCGAAGCTCGATTCATTCCACCCCACCAACCGTCCATATCAATCGGATACCTGCGCCCAAGGCGCTTCCTTTATTATATACCCGCTATAAATATATGACGCAGGTATACCAAAAAGCACAGCCTCATCGAGGGCCCGTGATTTTATCAAGGCTCCCGTCCAATAAAAAAAACACCTTCCGGTGTCCTTAGATAATTGTTTCAAATATACTTCTTCATATGCAGCAGCGCCGTTTTTTCGAGTCTCGACACCTGTGCCTGCGAGATTCCGATCTCCTCGGCAACCTCCATCTGTGTCCTGCCTTCGAAAAACCTCAGGTTCAGTATATGCTTCTCTCTGTCATTTAGCTTGCGCATGGCTTCTTTGAGAGAAATGCCCTCGAGCCAGTTCTCATCGATGTTCTTCTCATCGCTCACCTGATCCATTACATATATGGCGTCTCCACCGTCGTGATACACCGATTCGAAAAGCGATATGGGGTCCTGGATCGCATCGAGCGCGAACACTACGTCTTCCTTGGCCAGCTTCAGCTCTTCGGCGATTTCTGCTATCGTAGGCTCCTTTGAATTCCTGCTTGTAAGCCTTTCCTTGGCCTGGAGCGCTTTATACGCGATATCCCGTAGAGAGCGGCTCACCCTGATGGAATTGTTATCTCTCAGATACCTGCGAATCTCGCCAATTATCATCGGCACGGCATATGTCGAGAACTTGACGTTCTGTGAAACGTCGAAATTGTCTATCGCTTTAATCAACCCGATGCAGCCGACCTGGAAAAGGTCGTCCACATATTCTCCACGGTTGTTGAACCTTTGTATCACACTAAGAACCAGCCTGAGATTGCCGTTTATAAACTCCTCGCGTGCTGAGGTATCGCCCCTGTGCATCCTCTCGAACAGGACTTTTTTTTGTTCATTGGACAGTACGGGCAGCTTGGAAGTATTTACACCGCAAATTTCAACCTTGTTGACCAACATATAAAAACCTCCCGGCATGTTTCGTCTTCTTCATAAAACATTATTGCCATGGAGGTCTTTTTTATACCGCGGCCACGTTCAAAAAATATTTGCAAAAAGCCTTGACAACTGGGTTTGCAGTCGCTTAAACCATCCGGTTTATCTCCTTTTTCAGCCTGCTTATAATCCTCTTTTCAAGCCTCGAGATATACGACTGCGAAATGCCCAGCATATCTGCAACCTCCTTTTGGGTTTTCTCTATTCCGTTGGTCAGACCGAACCGAAGTTCCATAATTTTCTTTTCGCGTATGGACAATTTTTTCATTGCGGTGTTGAGTAGCTCCCTGTCGACCTCATCCTCGAGAGTCCTGTAGATTATATCGTTTTCGGTGCCAAGTATATCTGAAAGCAGCAGCTCGTTCCCGTCCCAGTCGACATTCAGAGGCTCGTCGATCGAAATTTCGGTCTTTATCTTGTTATTTCTCCTAAGGTACATCAATATTTCATTTTCGATGCACCTGGACGCATAGGTTGCCAGCTTGATATTCTTTGACGGGTTGAAGGTATTTATCGCCTTGATAAGACCTATCGTGCCAATCGAAACAAGGTCCTCCACTCCGACTCCCGTGTTTTCGAACTTGCGCGCGATATAAACGACCAACCGCAAATTGCGTTCTATCAGGATGCTTTTCACTCCGTAATCCTGCTCCTCGAGCCTGGAAAGCAGATATGTCTCCTCGTCCGTGCTGAGCGGCGGCGGAAGCGCTTCACTCCCCCCTATATAATGAACAGGATAGCTCCTGTCGGCATTGAACCTTCTCAAAAAGTTCAGGTACCTGATCCTCAAAAACAGCTTTACCTTCATAAAAATGCCCATTCAAAAATCTCCTTTCGCTGTGTTGTTCACATAAGTTCGGGGTTTACCAAAGCGCGGTATTTTTCATTCCTTGATAACGCTTTATTATAAATACCTACAATCACATCACGGACGCCTTTCTTTTCGTTTTCGCTTCCTATCTCGATATAATCGGGCCTGAACCCTATCAGCATGCCATTCTCCTTCCCAAGTGATGTAAACGGGATCAGCCTGAATCTTGAAAACCAATCGGAGCAGGATATGGTAGTCGTAACTGCATTAAGGTCCATATCAGGTTCCTTTTCGAAAATCCCCCTTATATCCTCGGGCAAAAGCTCGCTTATCGCCGAAAACTCCACCACTACCACGGGCATATTGGTAAGCGGGTCGTGTAGAGAATTTCCCGTATCGACAAGGGCGGACAGTTCTATAGCCTTTTTGTCAAAGGTAATGCGCAGGAGGACCAGGAGCTTTTCCCTGATAAAACGGTTCTGAATCATGTCCCAGATGACGCGCAGTATAATAAGCGTAACTGCCAGCGCAAGCAGCAATTCAGCCCAGGAGGTATTGAAGAAGGACAGGGGCGTGACCATAACGCCGTTACGCAGTATCCCCCAATCCTGGTTGAAAAACATAAGCGCAAAACCGGCGCCGGCAAATATAAAAGTCGACGCATAGAAAATAAGCAGCGTTTTCAGGAATTCGGACAGCTTCTTAAAATGGAACGTCACTGCTATCATTGCAAAAGAAAGCAGGCATTTTGACAGCAAAGTCGTGTATATCTTCATTTCGGGCAGAAGCAGCATTGCGGAAAGATATGCGGCGCCGAGCACGGCGCCAAGCAGAAGGCGTAAATTGCTTGATCTGTTCTTTGAAAATTTTGCGGTTACCAAAAGGATCAGATAATTGATTACTATATTCTCAAGGACAATGATATCCAGATAGATCTCCACGTTTTACCTCACACACCGGTCGCAGCACCCCAAAGGTCCGGCTGGTATTCCCGTACCGATCGGGTACAAGTCAGGCTTCCCCTATTTTACATATATTCGTATGCCTGTACTTTTATGATTAAATATTTGAACCGTGTATTGCATCATTTGTACAACTCAGATTATATTTCAAGCCTGTTTATTTTTGTGTCATATGATACTGTAGAAATATGAAAATTTGACGACAAAAAATTGTCATTGTGAAATAAAAAACCAGGTCATTCAATTATGACCTGGTTTATCTGCAGTGATTATCAGGATACCTTCAACGGGATTTACACCGGACTCATATCCTATTTAAAACGGTTTTTCCTAAGGAAAGTGGGAATTTCCAGCTCGTCATCCGATACCTCTCCGCCCGTATGTCTCTTCAGAGGAGCAGGTTCAGACTTTAGAGGGGTCTTTTCGGCTATCTTTTCAAGCTTTCTTATGACCGGTCCCTTTTCGAAGCCTGTAGCTATAACGGTGATGAGTATCTCATCCTTAAGGTTCTCGTCGATAACCGCACCAACAATGATATTGGCGTCAGGATCGGCGGATTTCTGAATGAGTTCGGCTGCCATGTTGACTTCGAACAACCCGAGATCCGCACCGCCCGTGATATTGAGCAATACGCCCCTTGCGCCGTCGATAGTCGTTTCGAGCAGCGGAGACTGTATGGCCTGTTTTGCCGCTTCCTCGGCCCTGCCGTCTCCGGACGCACGGCCAATACCCATATGCGCTATACCGGTGTTGAGCATGATCGTCTTTACATCGGCAAAATCCAGATTGATCAGTCCGGGCACCGCTATCAGGTCCGAAATACCCTGAACGCCCTGTCTGAGCACATCATCAGCCATTCTGAAAGCATCTATAATGGAAGTTTTCTTTTCAGCGACCTGCAGCAATCTGTCATTGGGGATCGTTACGAGAGTATCAACCACACTTTTGAGCTTCTCGATGCCCTGTTCCGCATACTGCATCCTCTTACGGCCTTCGAACATGAAGGGCTTGGTGACAACGCCCACGGTCAGGATACCCATTTCCTTCGCGATCTGCGCGACTACTGGAGCTCCTCCGGTTCCGGTACCGCCGCCCATTCCGGCTGTAACGAATACCATATCGGCGCCTTTAATTGACTGTGCTATCTCATCCTTGCTTTCATCGGCGGCTTTTTCACCGATTTCAGGATTTGCACCCGCGCCGAGACCTTTGGTAAGCTTGTCCCCTACTTGTATTTTTGTATTTGCTTTGGAAAGAAAAAGAGCCTGTTTATCAGTATTTATTGCTATGAATTCTACACCGCGAAGACCCGCGGATATCATCCTGTTGACGGCGTTATTGCCTCCACCACCGACGCCTATGACCTTAATCTGGGCAAATTGTTCCATGTCGATATCAAACTCCAGCAAATTGAATCCCCCTTCGTCATTGGTTTGGCATTACTTAAATAATATCTTATTCCATACATTTAAGCAAGCAAAGTTTTCATAAAAAATTCTATCTGAAATGCCTGAAAAATTCAAAATATTTCCTTAATAAACGAAATAATTTTATCTATGAAAGACTCTTTAACTGGCGCGTTTGCAGTTTTTTTGAGCTTTATTTCATTAGCTGTGCTTCCGCCTTTTCTTATGTTGGCAACATAGCGGATCATTCCTGCCGCCGCGATGAATTCCGGTTTGGAAACTCCCTGCAGCTGTCCGGCCTGAACCACTCTTACCGGAAGCTCGAAAACCTCCTGTGCGAGCTGCCTGCAGCCGTCGACATAAGAGATGCCCGCGCCGGTCATAACGACGCTCCCGTTTTCAGGTATCCTGAAGCCTGCCTTTTCCATCTGCGACCTGCAAAGCGAGAATATCTCATAAACCCTGGCTTCGATTATTTCAACCACTTCCGACACTTTTACGTTTTTCTTTTTATTTTCGTTGATGTCGAGAACACTTATTTCCTGATCGTTCTTTATAAGCGAGGTCAGCGCAAGCTCGAACTGGCGTTTTATCTTTTCAGCCTCCATATTCGAGATCTTCAGGCCAATCGCTATGTCGTTCGTTATGTGGTCTCCGCCGACCGGTATAGTATCGTAAAAAACAAGACGTTTTCCTATATATAATGAAATGTCTGTAACACTGCCTCCTACATCGAGCATTGCTACGCCTATATCCTTTTCATCCGAGGTCAGACCTATCTCACCCGTGGCAAAAGCCTCGGCAACTATCCCGTCGATCTTGATGCCTACGCGTTCCATGCTTTTCACAATGTTCTGAACAGAAGTTATCTTCCCGACGAGTATGTCGGCGTCGACTTCCATCCTGGTCCCTACCATGCCTACGGGATCTGCTATCTCATCGTAACCGTCAATTATGTATTGTCTGGGTATGACGTCGATAAGCTGCCTGTCTTCCGGTATCTCGATGTCACCGGCTTCATGCAGTATACCGTCGACGTCGCGCTGTGTAATTTCCCTGCCGTTGATACTGAGCCGGCTTAGGTTGTTGATAACACTGACATGCATGCCGTGTATATTGACGTAAGCGGAACCTACGCGAATATTGGCGGCCGACTCGGCATCCCCGAGCGCGTTTTTAATACTGGCAGCAGTACTTTCGATGTCTACGATGACACCCTTTTTCAAGCCGCTGCACGGAGCCATGCCCCTGCCGATAATATCCAGCTGGGAATTCTTATTGATCCTTCCTATAAGCGCACAGGCCTTGGAAGTTCCGATGTCAATGCTAACAATCAAATCACCCACAAAGAAGCAACCCCCTACAAACTATATATTATCTTTTTTGGCCGACTTATTCAACATATATCTGCGAATAACTGCGAAATTTAGAAATATTCTGTTTCCAAATGCAAATATTGCCGCAAGGTAAAGCTGCAAACCCAGCTGATCTCCTATGTATGCAAGAATAGCCGCCAGAACGGCATTCCCGAAAAATCCCGAAATGAAAACCTTCATGTCGAATTTCTGCTGCATCGTAGCGGCGATACCTCCGAATACGGAATCAAGCGCCGCAAGGATCGCCACGGCCATATAGATCGAGTACTGCTGCGGAATATTGACCGGTATTAAAAATACTCCTATCAAAATCCCTATGATCATTCCTAAAATCGGCAACATATATGTTCAACCTCCGCTTTCCGGGGTAAATACCGGATCTGCATCTATCGAGAAATCCAGCACTCCCCTGTCTGTTTTTTTCAGGCTCTTTAAGAAAATAGTTCTGGTAGTGTTAATTTTATAATGCAAATCATCCAATTTCCCCAAATTGACAGTAACGCGATTCTGCAGTGAAAAACGCACATTGTTCATATCGCTGACATCGACGTAATCCACCACGGGTATCAGCTTGTCCTCATTTGCGCCATCCATTTCCCTTATAGTATCGAACAGATCATAGGCGGATATAAGATTTTCCCCGGGTGTATCGATCTTTTTTCCCAGAATCAGCGTTTTGGGCTCCGGGACTTTGATCACGGGCAATTTCAGCTTCTTCGGATCCGCGCCGGTTTCCAGCAGGTATCCTTCCTTGTCGGCCAGAATACTCGCTGTTTTTGTCCGGATTATTACGGCGGGAGTCCTCTCCTCAACCCCGATGATGACCTTTGAGGGCAGTATATACCTTACACTGGCGCTTTTTACATATGGGCATTTCTCAAGTATCTGTTTCTCGGCCGATCCGATATGTAAAAGGAAAAACCTGCCCGCCCCGCCGAATAAAAGCCTGAAGCCGTTCTGTCCCGTGCTTACGCCGGAAGCCTCCTCAAGAATAGCCTTGTCGTAATGCTTCGAAGCGTTTACCGATATTTCCTTGATATTAAAAAAAGGCGAGAGTGCGGCGTAAATCAATGTCGCAGTAAACAAGGCGGTCACAATAAGATTTCTAACCAGCCTCACTGCCTTTCTGCGCCTTTTCTTGCCTTTTTCTGTTTTAAGCGAAGGTCCGTTTGCTTTCTTAATCCTTCGTAATTTCATGAATATCCCCCTGAATATCCATCTTTTGTATGCCCGCCTGGGTCATGGTAAGCGCTGGATAGACGCTCCGCACTGCCTCAGTTTCTCTTCTATATACTCATAACCCCTGTCGATATGCTTTATGTCCGAAATAACAGTCTCGCCTTCGGCGGCAAGACCTGCCAGCACCAATGCCGCTCCTCCTCTGAGATCGCGCGCGCAGACATTTGCACCCGTCAGCTTCTTTACTCCCTTGATAACGGCCAGGCGGCCTTCGAGCTTTATATTCGCTCCCATTCTAAGCAATTCGTCGACATGTTTATACCTGTTTTCAAAAACCGTTTCGACCATTATGCTTGTGCCTCTGGCTATCGTGAGCATTGCCACGAGCTGAGCCTGCATGTCTGTCGGAAACCCGGGATACGGCAGTGTCCTTATGATATCAACGGCCCTGAGTCTGCTGGGTCCCGTGACCAGCATCGTACTTCCCTTGATATTGACCCTGCAGCCGCTTTCACGCAAAATGGCTGTAATGGAAGTCAGATACTCCGGGATAACATTCTTCAAAAGCAACACCCCGCCTGTGATCCCTGCAGCGGCCATATATGTACCGGTCACTATCCGGTCGGTAATAATCGTATGCTCCGCGCTTCGCAGCTTGTGTTCTCCACCCTGTATCCGGATCACGCTCGTTCCGGCTCCGGTGACCTGCACTCCCGTCGCCTGAAGATAATTCTGCAGATCCAGGATCTCCGGTTCCTTCGCGGCATTTCTGATGATCGTCTCGCCCTCGGCAAATACGGAAGCGAGCATTATGTTTTCCGTGGCTCCCACACTGGGGTAATCGAGCTGGATGTCGCAGCCTTTAAGCCTTTCCGCCTCGCAGTATATAAACCCCCGCTGAGCATCCTGGATCTTGGCGCCCATGCTCCGAAGCGCTTTCAGATGCAGGTCGATCGGTCTGGGGCCTATTTCGCACCCACCCGGATGTATAACCTTATTGCCATATGCTCCAAAACCTTTTTCATTTTCCATATTTGTCTTTAATAATTCTACCACTCAAAAAATGAGGTATCAACTTTAATATAATGTAAAAAATAATACACAAAAAAGGCAGGTACGCTTTTGCGCAGTAAAAAGGTCATAGAAGCTTTTTTATGGATAGCCTCAATTTGTGGTGTAATGTTTAAGGCCGTCCATTTTCAATTCTCGTCCGGGATTAGTGAAATGCCGTTTTTCAGCCGTATTAATATAAACATGTACATATCGCTGCTTGCTTCCTGCATTTTGGTTTCTTCTGCGATACTTGTACTGTTTAACCGCCGGAGGCTTTATATCCTGATTTTTGCCGATGTGGCTGTCAGTCTGCTATTACTGGCTGACATGCTCTATTTCCGGTATTTCCAAAACCTTATGACAGTAACGGTTTTGAATCAACTCAGGCTGTTGGGAGCAGTAGGAGGCAGCATAAAGTCCTTGTTCAAACCGGGCGATTTGATTTTCGCCGCGGACCTGCCTATATTGTGTATAGGTATCGTTGTGCTGAAATTCCGGATCAGGGGCGGTGTAACGAGGATAAAGCCTGTTTTCAAGCTCTGCGCGGCGCTTCTGCTTTTCACATGCGGATACGCACTGTCGAACTTTGCTTATGGCAAGTCATCGCAGGGGACTTTTCCATATGACAATAAATATGTTGTAAATAACCTTGGCATATTCTACTTCCATTATTACGATAGCGACAGGTTTATAAAGGAAAACTACTTCGAAGACCGCACCCTTCAAGCAGAAGAAAAATCCGAGCTCGAAAGCTTTTTCACTTCGAACCGCGATACGGGTATCAAATTCAAAGGAGCCGCGGCCGGAAAAAACCTTATCGTCATTCAGCTTGAAGCGATCCAACAATTCCTGATCAACGCGAAGTGCAACGGGAAGGAAATAACACCCAATCTCAACCGTTTCATCCGTGACAGCGTCTATTTCAATAATTTTTACAGCCAGACAGGCGCCGGAAACACCTCGGATGCGGAATTTCTGACAAATACCTCGCTTTACCCGCTGGGAGACTCCTCCGTCTATTTCAGGTTTTCCGGCAACACCTATGACAGTTTGAGCCGAATGCTTGATAAAAAGAAATATTCTTCGTTCGTTTTCCATGCCAATTACCCGAGCTTCTGGAACAGGACGGAGATGTACGGCGCCCTGGGGTTCGACCAATTCATAAGCAGCAGGGATTTCACGATGGACGATCTTCTCGGATGGGGGCTCAGCGATAAATCCTTCTTCCGCCAGGCACTCGAGCTGTCCGACGTCGCAGGCCCTGTATACAGTTTCATGATAACTCTGTCAAGCCATCACCCCTATAATTTCTTCAATGCAGGCGAAGGCTTCGACACAGGGAGTCTCGAGGGCACACTGTCAGGTGATTATGTCAAGGCGGCAAATTATGTAGATGAAGCCGTCGGCGAATTGTTTTACGAACTGAAACGCAGAGACCTCTATGATAATTCCGTGATTGTCCTGTACGGCGACCATTATGCTTTTCCGAAGGATCAGAATAAATCCTTCTCGGACCTCACCGGTTACACGTTCAGCGAATATAATTGGGTCAGATTTCAGAGGGTGCCGTGCTTTATACGGTTTCCTGGGATGAAAGCTACGGGTGTGAACAGGACGGTATGCGGACAGCTCGATCTGCTCCCCACCCTCGCCAACCTTATGGGGTTTGAAGCTCCTTACGCAATAGGGCACGATATATTCAACAGCGAGAACGGCCACGCGGTCCTCAGGAACTCCTCCGTAATAACAAAGGATTTCACCTATGTGTCTACAGAGGACAAGGTTTACGACAGCAAGGGGAGGCCTGTGGATAAGAGCTTGTATGAGGCTGAAATAGCAAAATATCAGTATGAGCTGAAAATATCCGACCTGATCCTGCACAAGGACGCGCTGAAGTACCTCAAGGAAGATGAAAAGTGAGACGCAGGGGCCGCTGTAAGGATGCGGGATGATGGCTCCGAGCGGCATAAGGCTCATGCACCGCATTGCTCGGCCGCCTCTAACGGCATCCAGCCGTATCTGGCTAAATCCGCCATCCATGGCGGATTTACCTCGCCTGTATTTGCATTTGCCATATGCCGCTAAGTCGCATCATCAAGCATCCTTGCAGCCGCCCCTGCGTCTCGAAAAACCATCCCGATGTTTCGCCCATTGCTTCCTTGACTGTAAATAACGCGTTGGTATAATATGAGATGTACTCGAAAGGAGAATTCACATGGCAAAGGCAGTTTTGGTCAAAGGTAAGGAAAAGCGGGTCGAATACGGGCATCCCTGGATATACAGGAGCGATATAGCCTCTGTAGAGCCCGATGCAAAGCCCGGTGATATCGTCGATATATATGCCGGTAATAATCGCTTCCTGGCAAGGGGCTTCTACAACCCGAAATCTCAGATCACGCTCAGAATTCTTACTTACGAGCAGGAACAGATCGGACCGGATTTCTTTTTCAAGCGGCTGGAGGCCGCGTGGGAGTATCGTAAGAAGGTTGCAGACCTCGACAGCTGCAGGGTGGTTTTCTCCGAATCGGACTTCCTGCCAGGCCTTATTGTTGATAAATTCTCCGACATACTTGTAATTCAGACTTCATCGCTAGGTATTGAAAAATATAAGCAGGAAATCGTCGATATGCTCTGCAAAATAATCAACCCTCGCGGAGTTTATGAGAGGAATGACATAGGCGTGCGCCTGCTCGAAGGCCTTGAAGAGAAAAAAGGCTTTCTGAGAGGCGAATTCGACACCGATGTTGAAATGCGTGAGAACGGTATTAGGTTCATAGTCGATGTGGCCGAAGGTCAAAAAACCGGCTTTTTCCTTGATCAGAAGGAAAACAGAGCGGCTATCCGGCCATTCGTAAAGGGTGCGAAGGTACTGGACTGCTTCAGCCATACCGGATCGTTTGCGCTGCATGCAGGCAGCTACGGCGCCTCGAGCGTTCTAGGCCTCGATATTTCGGAACACGCCGTGGAAACCGCATCGGCTAATGCAAGACTGAACCGGCTCGAGGGCATCTGCCGGTTTGAGAGCGCAAACGTTTTCGACAGGCTTAGGGAATACCGCGAAAGCGGTGAACGCTTCGATACGGTCATACTCGATCCGCCTGCTTTCACAAAAAACAAGAGCTCCGTGGAAGGAGCGGTGCGGGGATATAAGGAAATAAACCTACGTGCCATGCAGATACTGAACAGCGGCGGTTTTCTGGTAACCTGCTCCTGCTCTCAGCATATCGATCCTGAAATGTTCATGGATATTGTTTACAACGCGGGTATCGATTCCCGCAGAAAGATAAGACTCATCGAATACCGCTCGCAGGCGAAGGATCATCCGATTCTGCTTGCGGCTCCCGAGACGGAATATCTGAAATGCGCCATCCTGCAGGTGGTGTAAGACAGGCAAACACAGACCGAAACGCAAGGTGAACTGAACCCAAAAAGTTAGACGATTTTAATTAAACAATCCTAAGGGACTGGATCCGATAATTAACCGGACTCAGTCCTTTTAGTTTGCACTTAATTCGCTTATTGTTGTAGTAATCTATGTAATCTTCAAGCTCTTTACGAAAATGATCAATTGAGTCAAACTCATGTAAATAAAGCAATTCTGACTTTAGTAGGCCAAAAAAGTTCTCAATAACTGAATTATCCAGACAGTTTCCTTTACGTAACATGCTTTGCCTTATTCCCTTTTGTTGAAGCCGATACTGGTAATACTTCATCTGATATTGCCACCCTGATCAGAATGGAGAATCAGATTTGTATTATCAGGGATGACGGCAAACGCTTTATCAAGTATATTCATAGTCTGATGGAATGATGGCCTGTCGGATATATTCAAATCTTGAATAATGCGATTTCTTATAATAAACTTATTTTTGCTGACAATTAAAAAATTATAAATAAAGTTATAAATCTAAAAATCCAATTTTTTTATAAAGATTAATAGCAGCAACATTTTCAGGATGCACATATAAAACTAAATCTTTATACCCTAATTCCAATAATACATTTATGCTCTTTTTCAAAAGATTACTTGCCATACCTAGTTTCAAATATTTCTTAACAGTAAATAATTCTGAAACAAATGGTTTATCTTTATACAAACTTATAAGAATTACAGCCACAATTTCCCCATTTTGTTTAATTTGAAATGACGCATCAGTAATAAATGTGCCAAATGTACTTTCAACGACACTATAAATCTCTTCGTTTAACTCTTCTAGAGTTTCACCATTGAAGTCCGCTGTATCCTTAAATGCTTCTAACATAGAAACTGATAATCCATGTATATCATCAGAACTTATCTTATCAAATGTATAAATTCCTTCTATTTCTTGTGGCATAAGTTTGTAAATCATACCTATTCTTTTACTCATATAAGTTATTCTCCTAATTTTTTTCTTATTTTTGTCAACGCCGGCGAAAATTGATTACCGGGAGGTGCGGACATTTTTGGGGATTTTATCATGTATTCAACTGACATTATGAACTATCACATGCTTTCAAATATTTGATTATTTAATTTTAGTATCTGAATGACAAGCAAGAGGCTGCTTTCTCCCACTCTCTCGGGCAATTCTTTCCTGAACTAAGGTGTTCAATTTTTTTAAGTATGCGTTCTCCATGCGAAGTTGTTCGATTTCAGCTAGTAAGGCTTTTTCCTGTTCATTATTAGGTTTTTGCTTCTTGGGTCTATCAGATGACATACTTTTCAAACCACCCTGGCCTTTCTTGTAAAGCGCCACTGGTCCTTTCTCGCAGTATTACATCAGTGGGAATTTCAAAAATCGTTGCTGTTTCGAAAATCGATAAATGGTTTTTGTATATATATTCTACGACATTCTGTTTGAATTCTCCAGTATAGGTTCCGCGTTTTAAAGTCAGCCCATCTGCTCCAAATCTCTCATATCGTTTTACCCACCGTATTACATGAGTTTTACAATATCCCAGTTGCTTACCAACAACTTCGTATGACATGTGTTTTTCGGTTACAACTAACACAGCCTTCATACGTTGTTCATAAAAATACTTTGCCATAAAAAAGTACACCTCCAAATGTTAGTTATTTTTTGTCTAACATTTGGGGTGCACTTCACTCTGCGTCACTTGAAGTTCCATCTTGCGATGACCTGCTGCGCGCCTGTTAAAATTCGATATCCACCACAACGCCACCGTATTTGGCCGCGACTGTTTTCAATGCCTTTTTGCCGTCTTCATCGCCGCAGAGCGCGACGCCTGCAATGCCCCGGTATAACCTGAGCGCTCTGTCGAGCGCGGCAGCATCCCCGGTGCGGATTATCAAAGGCTCCTTTACATACCACTGGATCATGTCGACTACCCTGCCAAGCAGCTCAGTTTCACCCTGTACCGCGTCTATGCTGACAAATACAGCTTCATACCCTTCGGATGCAAGATCGAGCGCTGCATCCTCGACAAACGATATATCTCCGCTCTTTAACGCTTCCAGCAGCACGGCGTCCTTGGAGGCGTCGAGAATTCCTATATTGCCCGTATCTAGGTTATCGGCCTCGACAAACCTGACGGCAGACGTAAGAATGCCCTTCGGCAGCTCCTTTTTAAGCTGTGCCGTCGGTACTGCAGATTGATCAGCAAGCTTCGCCTTCAGCGCCGTTATATATTCCGGAGTAGTCCCGCAGCAGCCGCCGATGAGTCTGGCGCCGTATCCCGCAAACTTTGCGGCTAGGTCGGCGAAATGCTCCGGAGTTTCATCATACACCGTTTTGCCGTCTATAATCTGGGGCAGCCCCGCGTTCGGCTTCGCGCTCAGATATCCTCCGCCCGCTTCCTGCAGTTTTTTTACTATCCCCGTCATATGCTCGGGTCCGAAGGAACAATTCGTACCGGCCATATCTGCCCCTATGGCGTTCAGCACCAGTGCCTCCACATATGGATCGGTTCCCATCAAGGTGTGGCCGTTGTTTTCGAATGCCAGGGAACAGATGACGGGCAGCTCTGTGTTGTCCCGTGCGGCGAAATATGCCGCCCTCAGCTCCGCAATATCGGTAAAGGTCTCAAAATTGATCACATCCGCCCCGCCATCAGCAACTGCCTTGACCTGTTCGCTGAATATTTCATACGCCCTGTCGAAGGTGAGCTCGCCGGATGGCTCGAACAAAAGCCCCGTAGGTCCTATCGATGCGCAGACAAAAGCCTTGCCGCCCGCAACTTCACGCGCCAGCCTGGCCCCCTGGTAATTAATCTCGTAAGTCTTGTCGCCCAGGCCGTATTTCTCAAGCTCTATGCGGTTGCCCGGAAAAGTGTTCGTCTGGATGACGTCCGAGCCTGCTTCAAGATAAGCGCGGTATACCTCCCTGACTGCGTCAGGCTTCGAAATATTCCATGACTCGCCGCATTCTCCGCCCTTCAGGCCGAGCTTCTGAAGCATATATCCCTTTGAACCGTCATGTATAAGTACACGTTTTTCTATCTCGCCAAGGAAATTACTCATATAAAAAAGCCTCCGCCACATATTATCAATTGAGATGAACTGTTTCATTCATTATACCACTATCTTCATTCATCTTCAACTACATTATGGTAATCGGAGGCTTTTGGGGAGGCAATAATTATGAGGGCTTTCCAATGAGCTTGACGCGGTCCTAGGAGCTTAACACAGACCTCGAGCTCTAAGCGGTCCTCGGGCTAATCACGAACCTCGAGCTCTAAGTGTTCCTCGGGCTAAATAAGAACCTCGAGCTCAACGCGCCTACACTGCTGCTACATATTTGCAAATTGATCGATCAATTGAATAATTACCGGACCCAGCAATACTATGAACAGCGTTGGGAATATGAATACCACCATTGGCAGAAGCATTTTGACGGGCACCTTCATCGCCCGTTCCTGAGCCCTTTGCCTGCGCCGCAGCCTGATTTGCTCAGCCTGTATCCTGAGCACGTTTGCTATGCCGACGCCAAATTGGTCAGCCTGTATCACCGAACCGATAAAGGCGGTGAGATCCTGTATATCTATCCTCTTAGCCATATCTCTCAAAGCATCCCTTTTCTGCCTGCCTACCTTGATTTCCTGCAATACCTTTTCAAACTCGGAGGCAAGAGGTCCTGGCTTTTTCTCGACCACCTTCATCAGCGCTCCGTCAAACCCCAGACCTGCCTCTACACTGACGGTCAGAAGGTCTATGACGTCCGGGAGCGAATACAGTATGACCTTCTGCCTGGCGGTGATTATCTTGCCAAGGATGAACCCCGGCAGGACAAACGCAAGAGCCACCTCCGTCAATATTAAAAGGAATGTAATACCTGCATTTGCCTTGCCCTCTCTGCATAAAAGGAACGTAAGTGCCGGCAGACCCACGGCGAGTAATGCCTGAATGTTTACCCATTCCTTTACCGTAAGGTTTCCAGGATTTCCTCCCTTGATTATTTTAGCCTCCAAGGAAGAAATGATCTCGGCAGGAGTGATTTTTATCATGACCTTGCTTATATTATCAAGGATGGGCTTAAATACTCTTATATAAAGCGGACTATTCAACTCGCTGTTCTCATATCCTGTTTCAGAATCCCTGATGTTGTTCAATCTGGATGATACGGCAAGACTGTCGCGCTTGAAATAAGTCATTAATGAATAAACAACCAGAAAGCTTGAGATGAAAGCCATTACCGTTATTATCAGCGGCATTTGATATACCTCCCGTTACACCTAAATTTCGATTCTTACGACCTTTCTTATCAGGATTATACCAATTGTCTCCATGAATAGTGCAACGCCTATCATTATCTGTCCCATGGCTGTGGTAAAAAGCATACTCATCATCTTGGGGCTTATCAAAAAAATCAGTCCGCAAAGTATAAGAGGCAGTAGCGATATTACGAGACCCGAAATTTTTCCTTGAGCTGTGATAGTTTTTAGTTCGCCTTTTATTTTTACACGATCCCGTATTGTTGCAGTTATATTATCGAGGACCTCGGAGAGATTTCCGCCGACCTGCCTTTGTATCATTACGGCAGTGACAACAAGTTCGAGGTCCTCGCTTGAAACTCTGCCTACCATATTTTCGAGAGCCTTTTCAGTATTAAGCCCAAGGTTGACTTCCTTTTTAAGAATCCCGAATTCTTCTGCAATCGGCCCTGTCATTTCCTCCGCAACCATATCCACCGTCTGAAAAAAACTATATCCGGCTTTGAGGGAATTGGACATCATTGTCAACGCATCACCCAATTGTTCATTCAACAGCTTCAATCTCTTCTTTATCTTGTTTTTTACCACAAATGTCGGGAGGAACCACCCTACTATCCCCATAATTATAGCTAACGGCCATGAATCTGTTCCCCCGATCATTACCACCATCAATATGAACACCACGAAAAGTATAAGGCAGAGCGTTTCGAATTCCTCCGGTTTCAGGAGGATATGTGCCCTCGACAGGTTTGTCTGCACTTTTTTCTTATATCCTTCAAGGAATTTTAACTTCCCTATTTCCCTAGAAATGGAGCCACCGAACGAGACAGCCCCTCCCCTTTTTTTCGATTTTTTCTGCTCTTCTTTTATATCTTCTTCGCTGGTGTAGCTTCTTAGTCGTGACATATAGTCGCTATTTGGGACTAAAAGCTTAAGAACCTGGTAAAACAGGAATAAAGCAGATATAAAACTCAGAAGGACCAGCAAATTCTTCATATATTTAAATCCTCCTAATGCATGAATATATCCAATGGCAGAGTTATTCCCGCATCTTCGAACTTCTCAACGAACCTCGGTTTTATGCCGGTAGGTACCAGCGATCCTATGATTCGACCTTTTTCGTCCCTGCCATGCTGCTTGAAAACAAAGACATCCTGGAGTGTTATAACATCGCCTTCCATTCCGGTTACTTCGGTTATGTAGGTGATTTTTCTTGAACCGTCCCTGAGCCTTGATTGCTGTACTATCAGATCGACAGCCGACGATATCTGCTCGCGTATAGCTTTCACCGGTAATTCCATACCGGCCATTAAAACCATCGTCTCAAGCCTTGAAATCATATCTCTCGGGGAATTTGCATGGCCGGTGGTGAGCGATCCGTCATGGCCGGTGTTCATCGCCTGCAGCATGTCAAGCGCTTCACCGCTTCGGACCTCTCCTACGACGATCCTGTCCGGTCTCATACGAAGCGAGTTCCTTACGAGATCCCTGATCGTTATCATACCCTTGCCTTCTATATTCGGAGGCCTTGTTTCAAGCCTGACCACGTGCTCCTGCGCAAGCTGCAGCTCAGCGGCATCTTCTATGGTGACAATTCTTTCATCCTCGGGAATAAAGGAAGAAATAACGTTCAGCGTTGTGGTTTTACCGCTTCCCGTACCTCCCGACACAACGATGTTGAGTCTTGCCTCGACACAGGCTTTAAGCAGCATCGCGACCTCGGGCGTCAGTGTCCCGAAATTTATGAGGTCTTTAACCGTAAAAGGCTTCTCCGAGAACTTTCTTATTGTAATAGTAGGTCCGTTAAGAGACAACGGAGGGATTATCACATTTACACGCGAGCCGTTTGGCAGCCTGGCATCCACCATCGGTGAGCTTTCATCGATCCTTCGGCCAAGCGGAGCGACTATTTTTTCTATGACCTTCATAACGTGCTGGTCATCCTTGAAAGTAACATCGCTGAGCACGATCCTGCCTTTTTTTTCGAGGTATATCATATCCGGACCGTTTACCATGATTTCCGAAACGGATTCGTCATGTATGAACTGGTTAATAGGCCCGAAGCCTATAGTATCGTCAATGATTTCGGATATAAGCTTTTGTTTCTCAAGCTTTGTTATAAAGGTTCCTTCATCGGCAAGAAATTTCTCCACTATATCCGTAATTTTCTTCTGGAGATTATCGTCCTGTCCTTCGAGATCAATGTCTTTTAGAGTATTCGCGTTGATTTCATCAATTATTTTAGCCTGTATTTTTTCTTTCAGGCTTTCGAAGGGATCGACCTTCGGCACGGCAATCCTGCGGCTTTTCTGCTGATTCAGCGTATCCGCGGGAAGCTCGCTGCTCTTTTCCTTTTGCAGTCTTTCAAGTAGTGACATCGACTCTCACCTCACATCAGCCGAAAAGCTTTTTGAAACCCGGTTTGTCCTTGGCCTCGCCATCCATCTCCCTCAGCAGTTCTTTCCCGATTTCCATGACAGCTTTTGCCACCTTAGTTTCTGTACGCGTCATTACGAAAGGAAAGCCTTTATTCGCCGAAGTTACGACTGTCTGATTGTCTTCCGGCACATACGACCATATCTGCCTGCGGAGCGTGCTTTCGAAATCCTTGTATTTGATCCCATACTGTTCGGACGCCTTGTTCAATATAATATGGATCTTTTCAGCTGGGTAATGCAGCGTTTCCATAACGTCCAATCCGGCTTTGATATTCTTTATCGTCGGAAGATCCAGTGTCGATACCAGAAGTATCCGGTCCGACATGTCCAATGCCGAGAGCACGGATTCGTGGAAGCTTGCGGAAGTATCGACAATTATATAATGATAGGACTCCCTCAGCGTATTTATGATCTTTTCAACATGATTGGCCGTGATATACTCGGCATACTCGGGCTTGATCGGTGCGGGCAGTACCTTGACGCCTGAAAAATGAGTGACGAGGTATTCCTCCATCAGATTTGAGTCAAGCTGGCCGGCTTCCTTGACAAGATCGCTTATAGTGTTTTTTACCGAAACGTTCAACATGATCGCCACGTCCCCAAACTGCAGATCCAGATCCACGAGCGCAACTTTTTTCTTTGCCGTTCGTGCGATCGAAACCGCCAGGTTCGACGCGATCGTAGTCTTGCCGACGCCGCCCTTAGTGCTGAATACAGAGATAACGCGTGATTTGAGGATTTCCTGATTTTTAGGCGACGGAGCCTTTTCCCTTCTCTTTGACTCCATATTGTAGGTATTTATGATCGTTGCACTCAGCTCATCTACGTTGAAGGGTTTGCAGAGGAAATCCCTCGCTCCCGCGTTCATAGCCTTCCTGACATACTCTGTTTCTCCCTGTACCGACATTATGATGACGGTTGCCTCGGGCACGCTCAGCGATATTTCTTCCGTAGCTCGTATGCCGTCGATCACAGGCATGTTTATATCCATCAGGATTATATCGGGTCTGGATTCCTTTGCTATGAAAATGGCTTCCTCCCCATTCTCCGCTTCACCGATCACTTCAATCCTCTTCTCGAATGAAAGCAGCTGCCTTATATTATTTCTCGTATCCGCCGAATCATCTACAATGACAACTTTTATCCTTTCCATGAATAATGCCCCTCCCCGCTTTATCGAAGTATATGTTCTAATTGCCCGAAGGCTTGGTATATACGCCTTTCGAGCCTGAAATATCCGATCTAATAATGCCCTGTGTGTTATTCTGTGAATTATCGTCGAGAGGCCTTAACGCAAGCCTCAAAGTAGCGTATTCAGATGCAAAAACGAACTGCTCGACATCTTCCTGCTTTATAGCAAGTGTTGCCGTAACCGGCTGTTCCTTGAGCTTATCCGCGGTCAGTGCGGAATCCTGTCCCAAAGCAAGCACCTGCACATTCTGAAGAAGTGTTTTCGTAATTCTCGGGTAATACTTTACGAGCTGGCCGTTATCTTCCTCTTCCTTTTCAAAACTCGCCACAACATCCACAAAGTCCCCGGGCCTTATTAGGTTTGCAACGTCTATCTGTTCGTTGACATTTATACTGACGGCCCTTGTTCCCTTTGGAACCTTGTAGGAGAAAAGCATGCTCTTCTCATCGGCAAGCCGTTCAGCAAGGATCTGTTCACCCACTATTATACTTTCGAGCGTATATTTGCCGACTATTTCATTCTTATCCGTGATTGCGCTTGCAGCCAGAAGCTTCTGGTCAACCTGTACCTGCTTTATGTCAGCTTCGATTATCTGCGTACGTCCCGGTATCGTCTTTGCTGCGACACATACGCTCACGAGCTCGGTCTTAGGTGTATTGACGGGTGTAGCAGTATCTATGGACGAAATGTAGGAGTATATGAGTATGGCGGTAACAAGTGCCAACGCGACTGCAATCAGAATGATTTTTCTATTTGTCTTTCCCATATATACCTCCGGTTTTACTCACAGCGCATGGTTGTGCTTGTGTTGAGATTTATCGGTCCCGGGATAATCGCCGCAATGACCGGTGTTATCATACTGTACTGGTATTGAACTGTCACCGTTACCGCATCGCCTGATCTACGTCCTGTCGACTCGTTCGGAGCTATCGTTAATGTCAGCTTTGCCGGGTCAAGTGAACTGGTGTCATTATTAACAACAGTGCGGATCTGTGCATCCGTACTTCCGATAGCAGCTGCCCTGGCTCCTTCGCGTGAAGCGTTGCTGACAATAAGATAGTTGTTGAACAGCAGCCCAAAGTCAATGATTCCTGTCAGAAGAAGGAGGATCACAGGAAGCACCAATGCTGCCTCAACAATAGATTGTCCTTTATTTTTACGAAACGATCCTGTTCTCATAACCTTCACCTCTAAAAAATTACCCTATCTGAGATCAGATAGGGTAATTTCATGATTACGTTGATAATTACGGGGTGGTGATATCACCGGTAGTGCCAGTGATTACGCTCGAGATTTGGGTAAACAGAGCTGAGAGGTTATCCCGGAAAATTGTGAGAGCACCAACGATAAGTACTGCTATAAGCCCAATTATAAGTCCGTACTCAACCATGCCCTGCCCTTTTTTGCTTGCGAGTCTTACCCTCAGATAATTGAACATCGATACTAACATTTTTCATTCCACCTTTCAAAAATTTTTTATAAAGAATTCACATTGTTTTCATTTGCCCTCTTGCATTTTCATTATAAGGCGGCTAACATTTTTTAACTATCCGTCGCAAGCCCTTTTTTTGCTGGTGATTTGGGCCTAAAAAAAACCTTCGGATTCTTATATCCGAAGGTCCCTGCATTCATGAGGCTATTGTCCTACTTGTGGTATTATCGTAACAGGCGCCTGCCTTACGCCATCAGTTCTTTATGTTGTGTTTGAAGGCATAGATGGCGGCCTGGGTCCTATCTGAAACGTTTAGCTTTCTGAATATATTGGAGACGTGGTTTTTGACGGTTTTTTCACTTATATACAGCTGCTTTGCTATTTCCTTGTTGATCATACCCTCCGCTATAAGCTTCAGGACTTCTATTTCGCGGTCGGTGAGATCATTTTCCTCATGCTTTTCCTTGTCGTGCAGCGTAACCCTGTTGAATTCCCTGACAAGCTCAGACGTCATATTCGGCTGTATATAGGACTGACCCGAGTAGACGTTTCTGATTGCTTCCAACAGTACGGACGGTTCCGCATCCTTCAGGACATACCCTTCCGCTCCCATCTGCAGCGTTTTGAAAAGATACTCGCGGTCGTCATTTACAGTCAGCACGATTATTTTACAAGGCAGTTTCTCCTGCCTTATTTCCTGTATTGCCTGCAATCCGCTGATACCCGGCATGTTGATATCCATCAGGACAACATCCGGTTTGTACTCCCTTGTCATTTGAACCGCTTCATTCCCATTGGACGCCTGAGCTATGACACTGATATCATTTTCGAGTTCCAGAATCTGTTTCAGTCCCTGCCGGATCAGCGGATGATCATCGGCGATCAGGACGTTAATCTTTCTTCCCATCTGTGACCTCCTCATCTTGTGTAAAAGGTATCGATATATTCAACCGGGTGCCCCTGTCCGGTTCAGAACTGATTGACATTTCTCCGCCCAGGAGTTCCACTCTTTCCCTCATGCTGACCAGCCCGAAGCCGCTTGAAATGTCCTCGTTATGTTCCTTCAGCTTTTCTGTGTCAAAACCCTGCCCGTCGTCTATTATATAAAGCTTGAGTTCGGTTTTTAAAAACTCGATATGTATCGAAACATTATTTGCCTTTGCATGCTTCGCCACATTGTTCATCGATTCCTGAACTATCCTGAAAACCGTAAGTACAATCACCGATTTCAGTTCGGGCTGCAAACCTCTGGTCTGGAGCAGAACCGCAATGCCCGTCTCCTCCTGAAAGGTCAGAACATATCTCTGTAATGTAGGAATCAGCCCCAGATCATCAAGCGACATTGGTCTCAGGTTGTAAATGATTTTCCTTACGTCCTGCAGGCTTTCTCTTACGATCTTTTTCAGGTTTCTCAGTTCTTCGCGCGTTTTTTCAAGATCTACGTCGATCATTCTTTCGCAGATCTCCGCCTTCAGGACAACATTCGACAGGAGCTGCGCGGGACCATCGTGAATATCCCTTGCCACGCGCTGGCGCTCTTCCTCCTGCGCTTTGATTATCTTGAGCCCGAACAGGTGCTTGTGCTGCAGATCATCCAGCTGGAGGCTTACTTCCCGGAGATCGCCCGTCAGATAGCCCAACGCGGCGCCTACCTGCGTTATAAGGTTGTCGGCCTTTTGAACGATCTTCAAAGAATCCTTTATCCTTATTTCCAGCTCATTGCGTCGCCTGATCAGAAATTGCTCCATCTCACGCTTCACGGCAAGTTCTACTCGTAAATTATCGGCTTTTTCATAAGCTTCCTTAAGCTCATCCTGAGAATAATTTGAAAAGTTTTTATTGATGAGCATCAGCTTTCGTTTGCTGTCCTTGAGTGCGACCTCCAGTACCTCGACTTCGCTGATAAGCTGGCTGACCTGCTGCTTGAGTGCTGTAAGCTCCTCTTCCAGCCTTTTGCATTCCCTTCTGGAGCTGTCGGCAATATCATATATTTCCGTCTTGCTGTTGTTTATTGCTTCTATAGTCTTCTTTATGATCTTGTCGAGCTGCGCTACGTCTATTTTGTGGCCGGCCATATATTCACCCGCTTATCCCATCAGTATACTTTTGCACGGTATATATCTATTCTACATTTATTTCATATATTCCTTTGTGTGTTCGCTAAAAATCCGATATTTTAGTCGCACTAGTAAAATACTGTTGAAATAAGTATACAAAGCTTAAGATAAACTAAAAATTGGAGTGTAAAAAAGGAGTAATTTAGTGTTGACAACACGGCAGGATGCCATTATAATAAGGAAGTGCCGTTGAGATACGCGCCATTAGCTCAGTTGGTAGAGCACCTGACTCTTAATCAGGGTGTCCCGGGTTCGAATCCCTGATGGCGCACCAAAAAAACAAAAAAGCCTCTTTGAAGGCTTTTTTTGTTTTATAAACGAAAGTTAAAGCTGTCCACCATACCTGTCGCATTAGTCGAAATGGGATTCATGTCTACTGCCCGTCAAGATATTAAAAATGTCGGAGCAATTATATCAATTTAAACTAGCCGAAGGTATCAGCGAGGGTATTGAGAAGTACTTACAAAAGTCGGCATATTGTTCGCGGCTCTACCAAACATGCTCTGACAGCATACCCAAAGCCGGTAAATATTTGTAGCTATGGACAAAGCGACGGTGACTGTAGTATCAGTATTATGGGAATAAATTCTTACTTTTCAAGAACAAATATCAATAGTATACTGTACTTAATTGCTAACAGCTTTTTCTTTTTTGTTATTTTATGGGTAATTTTCATAGGATGAACGCTAAATTTACATATATAGATAAACCGCCTTAGTAGATTTATTTGAAGGGGTGTTGATGATGCTTTCAATTGCCATTCTTGACGATAATATAAAGGTGCTTGAAGAATATGAACAAATTCTGCCCGCCTGGTTTTCAAAAAACAATATCAAGGGACAAATCGTGGTTGCAACAACGGAATACAGGGAATTCATATCGGAAGTCTGCCGCCATTCGGTAAACGTTTGCATTATCGATATAAATCTCCGTTCGGAAGTAAACGGCCTTTATATTGCAAGATATCTCCGGAAGGAAAATATCAAAGCGGAGATCATATTTTGCACTGGTATGCTGGAATACATGCAGCAGGCTTTCGAGGTAAACGCCTACCATTTTATTACCAAGCCTGTGGGCATTAATCTGGAAAAATGCCTTGTAAAATTGAACAAGGAAATTGAAGAACGAGAAAGCGAAAAACGCATATTCGAGATCAAGACCGGGTCGCGTATCTATTACATACCCATGGACTCAATAACGCACATGCTGAGAGAAGGTACAAAAACCATAATACATACTGCAAGCAGAGTGATTGAGGTCTATGAAAGCCTCGACTCGATATCTTCACGGTTAAATGACCATAAATTTATAAAATGCCACAGGGCTGTTATCGTAAACAAGGATTATGTCGAATATATAGATAAGAAAAACAGAACCGTAGTATTGACTAACGGTTTCAGCTGCAGGCTTGGAACTAAAAATAATTCCTTTTCCTCCTGCAGCGAAAGGAGCAGCATAAAAATATGAGTTTTGAGTTGATCTCAATTAATATTATTTCCGCATTTATTGGGGCTCTGATAATAACCCACTTCGTAAAAAATATAATGGAGCATGCAGTACCGAAAAACTACCGTATTCTATTCATCGCAGCGTTCAGTATGATTAACGGCATAGGAGCATATTTACTCTCACCATACGCTTTCAAACCGATATTGTTGTTGGTATTGTCCCTTTCCATCCTGATATTTTTCCTGAAATGCTCCTTTGTACAGTCTTTTTTTACATTTACACTGTTCAGTATCGGCCTTGCGGTAGGTAATGTATTGGTACCCGTGGTATTGAAGATCTTCATCTCCGATCTGTCGCTGGAGTTGTACCAAAGAGACCCGTTCCTGCTGCTGATGGGCAATTTATTATCCAATTTCACCGCTTACCTTCTTTTGAGTTTTGTCAACCCTCTCAAGAAATACATTAAAATAGTGAGTCACAATAAGTTCATGCTGGTTGTGACTGCTGTGACCTTCGCCGTAATCTGTTCATCCTCGGCGCTTTATTTTTATCTGCAGACCTTCAGCCTTACGGCATACCTCATAATAGCCGCAGTATGTCTGTCCTACTGTATTTTCATAGTAATAATGTGGATCAATACGCTAAGGAAGACCATCAGCGATGAAGATCTCGCCCAGCAGAAATTCTACAACGAATCTCTCCGCAGTACGCTCTTTGATCTGAGGAGAATCAAGCATGATTGGATCAATAACCTGACCGTTATAAACTCTATGCTTAAAATGGATAAAATGTCGGAATTAAAGCAGTATATATCGGAATTGATAGCTCAGAATGCCGAACACGGCAATACCGAGATCTTCAATCTGAAGAATGCCGGTTTGTTTGGAATAATCTCCTCCAAAATCAACCAGGCGCATGAAAAAGGAGTGGCTGTCGACCTCAGTGTCATAGGTGAGATCGAGAACATACCCGGCGTTAAAATATCGGAGCTCTGCGAGATAATCGGTATTTTTCTCGACAACGCTATTGAAGAGGCTTGTAAATCCACCAAATCCATCGGCTTGAAAATGCAAAACGGAAATTCCTATATTGAAATATCCATATTCAACAGCTGCGAAAGCAAGCCCGATCTCCAGATGATCGCAAAGGAAGGCTATTCGACCAAAGGTGACGGCAGGGGTATGGGCCTTGCCATCACTAAAAAAATCATTGAAAAAAATAAAAACATACTGCATATAACAAGCTACGAGGATAATGTATTTACGCAAACCATAGAAATACTAAAAAGAAAGGGGTAGAATATCTACCCCTTTCTTAATCTTCCCTGATCAGAGCCTTCGGGCACTCTCTCTGGTGCCATGCCCAGAACCAACAGCCATAAACCGAAACCGTAGATGCTACAAAAACGCCTATCATCGCTGCGGAACAAAGAAGTACTTTTAGATAATTCTTTTTCATGCCGATGTCTCCTCTCTACCATACTTATTTTTTGTTATTCTATACGCAAATGGCGTCATAAAAACCGCCTGAGTAACACAGGAGAAAATGATTATGTTCGACCAAACCTGCGGTACAAACCATGTTGTTGTGAAAAGAGCTGTCAGTAGTATAAAGCCTCCGAACCTCAGCTGCTTCCTCTGCCTTTTCGATTTGACGGGCTTCTGAGGAAGGTCTGCAGGCGCATATTTAAAAGCGGTAACAAATGAGAAAACAGCAGCCGGAACAAGTAAGTAAAGCCTGTTTATGTCGGAAATAAGCGAGGCTGCCAACACACCGAACACTATGGAAGTTTGGGCAATAACGCAGCCAACATGTGTTTTAGAGTGGATACCTCCCAGAAAAGTCCTTTGAATACCGCAGATCGCTATCGTACCTAGTACATAAGGCAGTATTCCCATTATGATGCCCAGAGTGATCACTACACTTACCTTGACAATTTCGGAAGCGATCATATAGACACCATATTCTATGACCTCCCTCCTTTCGGGATCTACATCGGGTAATGTCTCATAAATCATGTCTGTCATATAATTACTGATTTTATCGAACATTGTCATCACCTGTTTTAATTATACTATGCTGTCAATGCCCTATTACAAAATTTGTTGAAAATACTATTTTATTGGTCGGAAAACAGAATTTTATGTTATAAAAACGAATTTGGGAAATATAAATGAGATAAAAAAATAGAATTGGGAAATTATAGAAATTTATTTGACAATCTCTTCCTAAGATGATATTTTATGTACATAAAAAATATGTGAGGTTTGCTATATGTTGTCCGAATTAGCTGAATGCACCGTACTAATGCTGAAAGTGATACATGAGATGTATAGTAAACAAAGGATAACATACGAAGAATTTATAGACTACTCGGAAACCAAATTAAAATTCCTGAAAGAAAATATCGATTACATTTCTTCCGAAAAGGAAAGAAGAAATGCAGACGATATTATATATGAATTCAATTGCCTATTGCCTGAAAACGCCCAAAAGCTGGTTTATCTGCAGTAATGCAGGCCGCTGAGCGCCATATTATTTCACCGAAGCTTTCCCCAGTACCTTAATGACGGCAGACACCCCGCTGTCTTCCCTGTTTGCCTTCATAGCTTGCGTATACCTGCTTCCGGAAGAGCTTAATTCTTTTATTGCCTGCTCCAACGAATTGCCGTCGAGCTTTTCTTCCTGAAGCACCATACTGAAGCCCTGCTTTTCGAATGAAGCCGCATTAAGTATCTGGTCCCCCCTGCTTACGGCTTTTGAAAGCGGAATGAGAAGGTTTGGCTTTTTCAAGGCCAGCAATTCAAATAGAACCGTCGCTCCCGCCCTTGATATTACCAGGTCGGCAAGTGCGTAAATATGCGGCTGCTCCTCATTTATATATTCAAACTGCCTGTAACCGGGTTTTCCCTCAAGCTCAGGCTTTAAATTGCCCTTTCCGCAGATATGGCAGACGTTATATTCCTTCAGAAGCCTGTCTAGTATACTGCGTACTGCGTTATTGATCTTTTCGGATCCCAGGCTTCCGCCTATTACCATTATAACAGGCTTCTCTGTCCTGAATCCGCATATTTTGGCGCCGCTCGAACGGCTGCCTCCGAGAAGACCTTCCCTTATAGGCATTCCTGTCCTGACGCCTTTTTTTGAAGGTATGTGTACTTCGGACTCAGGAAAGGTATAGCATACGTTTTTCGAAAATGGAATTGACAGCTTATTTGTCAATCCTGGCGTCATATCCGATTCATGTATGACTACAGGGATTCCTCTGAGCCATGCAGCCCATACTACCGGGCAGGAAACGAAACCGCCCTTGCTGAAAATAACGTCGGGCTTGATTTTCCCTAACAAAGCATAAGCTTGCCCGAAACCGCCCACAACTCTAAAGGCATCCGTGAAATTTTTCAGATCGAAATACCTTCGCAGCTTACCTGTACTGATCGAATGGTAAGGCAAGCCCTCCCTTTCTATAAGCTGCTTTTCGATCCCGTTCTGCGAACCGATATAATGGATAAAATAACCGGCCCTTTTCAAAGCCGGCAATAATGCGATATTAGGCGTAACATGCCCCGAAGTGCCTCCGCCTGTCAAAACTATGGTTTTCATACCTTTAGCCAATCCATCTCCCCCAAACGAGACCTCAGAAACTATTATGAATTCTTCATTATGACATTCTCAATAACATTTGCCACGTCCTCACAGGAATCACAGCATTTTTCAAGGTAATGGTATGTCGTGTCCCAGGCTGACAGATCTCTGTAATCAGGACAGTTCACATAGAGATCCCTGGTAGCCTTCATGAAAAGATCATCGCCTACTTCCTCGAGACGGTTTATTTCAATGATAAGATTGTGAAGCTTCTGTGATTTGCGGAAGTTATAGAACTCATCCAACGCTATCTTCAATGACTCGCAACACTTCACTATAACCTCTGTCATCTTCAATGCATACTCGGAAACATTGCGTATATTGTACATGTGCATACGCATTACAACGTCCTCGATCGTATCCGTCACTGTATCTATGGAATCCGCCATTGCCATGATGTCCTCACGCTCGATTGGCGTTATGAATTCCCTGGCCAGCCTCTTTATCATCCTGTGTCTGGCTTCATCCCCGTCATGCTCTATGGCGTGCATTTCCTTCATCTTCTCAGGAAGCTTTTCCGCGTCGTAATTATGCACGATCTCGTTCAGCAGCGCGGCTGCCTTACAGGAATATCCGGCCAGTTCAACAAAAGTATCGAAATAGTTTTCATCTTTTTTACGTGCCATTGTTTTGCCCTTCCTCATTCATTATATTTTTTCGGCATTAGAATATTCTCATAAACAGGAACGCTATCAAAAACCCTATCAGTCCGCATCCGGGGAAAGTCAGGAACCATGCCACCAGCATGTCCTTCACGACACCCCAGTTTACGGAAGATACCCTTTTAGCCGCTCCGACGCCCATAATTGCAGTTGTCTTCGTGTGCGTCGTACTTACGGGCAGTCCGAAGGCAGAAGCCAGGAACAGGCAGAAGACGCCGGCCATGTCGGCAGAAAACCCCTGATACGTCTGCAGCTTTACCAGATCCATTCCCACCGATTTTATTATGCGCATTCCCCCGATTGAGGTACCCAAAGCTATAACAAGAGAGCAAAGAATAATGAGCCACACAGGTATTGCAAACTTTGAAACCTGGCCTTGTCCTTCGGCAAGAAATATACCAAGCATAAAAACTCCAATAAACTTCTGACCGTCCTGAGCGCCGTGCATGAACGCCATGCCTGCCGCCCCAGCGATTTGGGCGTATTTGAAAGTCGCATAGGTCTTTCTTCTGTTCATCCTCTTGAAAATGAGCTCGACCAATTTTACAATGACCCAGCCTGATACAAAGCCGACGACAAGCGAGAGCAGAAGCCCATACAGCACCTTGCTCCATTCGCCGAAATTAATTCCTCCGATACCCTTTTGCAACGCAATTGCCGCGCCTGAAACCCCGGCAATCAAAGCATGGCTTTCGCTTGTCGGTATTCCGAACCACCAGGCTACAGTAGCCCATAAAACTATTGCAAAAAGCGCTGCGCAAAGAGCTACCAGGGCTTCATGAGTATCACCCCTGAAATCAACCATATTATAAATGGTCTCAGCTACCATTGAATTGAACATTGTCATAATGAATACGCCGAGAAAATTGAAAATAGCCGCCATGATAATAGCAGGCCGGGGACTCATGGAACGGGTGGAAATACATGTAGCTATGGCATTTGGAGCATCGGTCCAGCCGTTAACAAGCACAACTCCCAGAGTTAGCAGCACAGTAATAAGTAAAGCCGGGTTTGAAACGATCTGAATTAGAAAATCACCAAGAGCAACTGTCATTGTCCATCTTCTTTCCGTAATGATTTATTAATATATACATTGCTTGTGTAAATCTTCTCAAACGACTTTAGCATATCATTTTTAGGTAAATCACACAATAGCAGCCAATCAAAATTAAAACTGAAAATTTGACAATATTATATATAAATCGATACCCTGTTTTGTATATTTTATTCAAAACCCCAAGGAGCCTTGCCCGATATTCCGCACCCGTGATTTATAATCCTTGTTCCGAACGTATCGTTTCAACGATATTATCGCCGCGAAGCCGTGACATTGAATACCGCATTGTAACCCACGTTACGGCAATTATAGCGAGCGAGCACTGAGCTATAGCCATCCACGGTATCGCATAATCCAGCGCTACGAGTGACGAAAAAGCATGATAGAGTAAATATGACCCGGTTATGCCAAGCGGAATTCCGAAAATAAGGGCTTTAACAGAACATAATTTACTTTCAAGGTTGAGCATACGATTGAGTCCCGCCGGTGTCATGCCTACGCTGCGCAATACCGCGAACTCACGCGCGCGGGAGCGAAATCAACCTTATAGCCTCGGAAGCCCTTGATTTCACGCTACTATACCCGAAAATACAACAAGAGCCAATCCTGATGGACTGGCTCTCATTGTATAAATCTCGGTTGATAGATTTGGTGGAGCTGATGGGATTCGAACCCACGGCTTTCACAATGCGAATGTGACACTCTCCCTCTGAGTTACAGCCCCAAGCCGTTTAGTTGTATAATTCCCTCTCGTAATATTCTACAATAAGATTATCGATTTCACAACTTAAACCTAAAATTTCCGGAGAATCTATCGGCAGTTCGTTAAGTAAATTATCCAATCTTTTCTTAAGCTTTTGTAAATAATCCGTTTCCATACATTTGACCCCATTTTATGCAATTGAACTTTAATAATATAACCTATTACATAAAACAAATCAAGAGCAAATGTAGAATTTTAACTTTTGATTGTCAACCGGAACAATTTTACAGGTTGACAATCAGGTTAAGATGTTTTATCCTCTAAATAACAAATACATAAAGGATGGTCGTTATGAAGCTTACTACAAAAGACATAATTATTACGGCGCTGTTCACGGCGCTGATGATCGCAGGCACCTTTATACGTATACCCTTTCCGTTCCTGCCGGTCACATTTCAGCCTTTTATCTGCGCGCTTGCGGGAATGATCCTCGGTCCCAGGCTTGCGGCGCTGGCTATGACAGTGTATACACTGCTTGGCCTTACAGGCGTCCCCGTATTTACAGGCGGCGGCGGACTTCTATACATCTTCAAACCCAGCTTCGGGTTCATACTGGGATTTATCGCCGGCGCCTATATCATTGGGACCGTTTCGAAAAAGCTTGGCAGACCTGTGTTTGCAAACAACGTCAAAGCTTTGCTGGCGGGGCTTTTAACGATCTATGCCGTAGGTGTTGTCTATATGTTTCTGATAATGAGAGTATATCTCGGCAATCAGGAAACCGGCCTTCTGCTTGTGCTCTACGGCAATCTTCCCTATATCTCCAAGGATACCGTGCTCTTCCTGATAGCCGCAGTTATTTCGGGGTCCGTTATGCCAAGGCTTCAAAGCATGCACGATTAATATATCTTTTTGGCCATGTCGTCGTAATTGAACAGTATGGTTTTTTCTTCAAGCCCTCTGTCCTGAATATATCTGAAAACGTCCTGTACCTCCTTGGAGGTGAAGGTCTCCTTGCAGTGGTCGCAATAGTATACGGGCGAGTTCGATAATGTGATGATCTTGCCCTTTATCTTTTTTTGGGCGTTAATACTATGTATTGATGTGATACTTCCGCAAAACATGCATTTGACTGCTTTCATGCCATATCTCCTTTGTTCTTTTGAATAATTCTGCTATTTGAATACCAGCGTGTCATTCACTGTTTCAGGCACCGTTCCAAGCTTACTGCATAGTTTTGTTTCTCTTTCGAGTATGTTCGACGCCGCAGCGCCTGTTTGTATCTCCACGTAGGATTTGTCCAGGATCCTTACCGGAATTGCGGTACAAGCTTCGAGTTTGTTTCCTTTATACCTGAGATCCATGATGAATGCTTCCATGTTCTCAGTATCGTTCTGATCAAACAGGAAATTGCCCATACTGTATATTATAGGCTTGCCCTTGTACATTTCAATCCCCTGGAACTGATGAGGATGGTGGCCCAAAATGACATCGACACCGTCGTCTATCAGTCTGTGCGCGAATTCCACCTGTTCGGGCGGAATTGTAAAGCTCTCCTCCCCCCCCCAGTGCAGCGATACGGCAAGAATATCCACCTCGCCCCTGAGTTTGCCGACATCTTCCTTTATCGTCTCGTATTTTCTCGGTAAAACCCCCGACTTATCCTTCTCAGCGCTGTATTTTAGATACGGATCGCCTGCAAAAACGAGCTCAGCCATATCCGAATATGCCAAAAACCCGATCTTTATGCCGTTCCTCTCAATAACCACTGGCCTTCTTGCGTCATCTAAGTTTCTTCCGCTGCCCGTATGCAGAATATTGTTTTTATCAAGAATATCGATAGTATCGAAAAGACCTTTTTCGTAGTAATCCATCATGTGGTTGTTTGCGAGGCTTACTACGTCTATACCCGCTCCCGTCAATGCTTCTACGGACCCGGGATCTCCCTTCAGTACTATTTTCCTTTTTTTATCGAGGCTATGGGTGCTTGCGGTAATGGGCGATTCGAGATTTGCAAAAGTAACGTCACCCTGTTTGAGGTAATCGGATACCTTACTGAAAGCAAACCCATAATCTCCTTCCTTCTTCAGTCTCATTCCCACACCCCTGCCCAGCATTATATCTCCCACCGCCATCAGCCTGAGTTCAGGCTCTTCGGTGTTTCCTGAAATAGCCTGGGGAGAAGTCTGGAGCGCCTGCCCCGTTATGCCGGAAGCCTCGCCCGGGATACTGATCGCCTGGCTTGTCGTACCTATAGCCGCTCCGGTGGCATTATTCGCCTGACCGGTGGAACCGGCCGGCTGAAGTGACGGCTGTCCGGCAGCCGAAGATGCGTCTTCCGCCGCTTCCTGCATCACTGGCCTGCTCTGATACGCGCCGGTAAAATAGACCACCGAACAGGCAGCCGCAGCCAACAGAAATATTATAGTAAGGATCAGTACAATTCGACCCGGTCTCATTCAGACTCCCCAAAAAAACATGGAATACTCGGCAACCTATCTGCCTGTCAAAAATTATAATAACATAATTAGGTCATTATGTCACCATGAAGAGGCTTTATATGTGGCGCCATACATAAAAAGAGCTGCACGCA
This sequence comes from Bacillota bacterium, assembly GCA_023412915.1. GTDB lineage: Bacteria > Bacillota > Clostridia > Acetivibrionales > DTU013 > JAEYOM01. Next base: position 156,599 of record JAEZRE010000018.1, on the reverse strand, counting down.
AAGCATACAGCCCTTTTTATGTATTCCGCACCGGGTTAATAGTTTTCTTTGAGAATCTCGAAATAAGCTTGTGGATGCAGGCATGCCGGGCAGATCTCGGGAGCGCTTTCTCCAACATGTATGTAGCCGCAGTTCCTGCATATCCAGTAGGTCACTCCGTCCTTCCTGAAAACCCTGAGATCCTTCACATTGTCATAGAGCTTCCTGTATCTCGCCTCATGATGCTTTTCAACTGTCGCAATAGACTTGAAAGCCGCGGCAACTTCGTTGAAACCCTCTTCTGCCGCAATCCTCGCAAATTCGGGATACAGTACCGTCCACTCCTCGTTTTCGCCATGCGCCGCGTAATCGAGGTTTTCAAGCGTTGTACCCATCGCGGCGGGATATGTTGCGGTGATTTGGATATCGGCCGGGAGCTCGCCTTCCATACCGGAAAGAACCAATTTGAAAAATCTCTTGGCATGTTCCTTTTCGTTATCAGCCGTTTCAAGGAATATTGCCTCGATCTGCTTATAGCCCTCCTTTGCTGCGGCCGAAGCGTAGTAGGTATATCTGTTGCGCGCCTGGGATTCGCCGGCAAATGCCTTCATCAGGTTTTCGAGCGTTTTTGTTCCTTTCAGACTTTTCATAACAACCTCCACTAAACAATAATTTTGCTCAACAAACATATTATTACCACAATTTTCTTTTAAACAACAAAAACAATTACAGAATTAATTTACAAAATATACAACTAATAAACTTGTACACAATGCATAACCTAACTTCAGGATGAGATGCGGAGGGTAGCATGAAATTTCACCTGCACAGATACAAATTCGATTGCCAGATGACCGAAGGCCATAACCACAGGCTTCTGGGGTGTGCCGGCAATATGCTTGGCGTAGGTAATTTTCATATCCATGTTTTTTATGGAGTTTCGTCGTACAGAAACCACACCCACTATTTTTACGGCATAACAGGTATGCCGATCAAAACGGAAAACGGTCATGTTCACAGGATGGAAGGCGTATTGGAAAGCAACAGCCTGCATGAACATGAATTCAAGGGTTTTACGTCCGAAGACATATCCTATTATTCAAGCACGCAGGCTGTCAATGTAATCCGTTGACTTAAATCCGGCTTTTTATATGGCGCCTATTTGGCTGAAAGCGCGGCATGGCTTTCCTTAAGCTGCTCGCGTATCTTCAGCTTCTGGGGACATTTATTCTCGCAGGCGCCGCATTCGGTGCAGGCAGTGGCATCCTTTCCGGGGATCCATTCGCTTCCTATGTTGGCGTATTCGTTTCTCGCGTATTCCACGGTGTTGTATATACGGTAGTAATTCATGGTTTTGAATATATGCGGAATATTCACACCGGACGGACAGGGCAGACAATAGGAGCAACCGGTGCAATAAAGCTTCGCCAGTTTCTCGTTCTCCTCCATCATGCCATTGATCGCATCAAGCTCCTGCTTGCTCAGCGGTTCGGAATTAGCAGCGGTGGCTACGTTTTCCTCGAGCATCTGCATGGATCCCATGCCTGAAAGCGCTATATCTATATTGGGATTGGCAAGTACAAACCTGAGTGCAAGCTCAGCGCTGCTCCTCACCTTTATGCCAAGCTTGTCGGCGACTTCGGAGGGCATGCCCGACACCCTTCCGCCTCCGAGCGGGCCCATGACTGCAACGCCGAGACCTTTGGCCTTGGCATGCGCGATACCTTCCGCATTGCTCTTGTCGATCGCGTTGTACTGGCACAGAACGCTTTCGAACAGCCCGGTGTCTACGAGCTTCACCATTGCTGCCGGTTCGTCATGGAACGAAAAGGAAACATGCCTGACAAGTCCCTCTTCCTTTGCCTGTTTTGCTTCCTTCAGCCAACCCGAAGCATTATCGATATTATAAAAACCATTGTAGCCTATGCCATGGAAATGATAAAAATCTATAACATCCATATCGAGCTTTTTCAGCTGCTCTTCAAGTATCCTTCTGTAATCGCCGGGTTTCTTCACCAGGTGCCCCGGGCTTTTTGTCGAGACATAGACCTTATCCCTGATACCTTTCAGAGCCTTTCCGAGAACGATCTCGCTCTGGCCGTTACAGTAGAAATATGCGGTATCGAAGTAGTTGACTCCGAGTTCGTAAGCACGGAGGAGCATCGGAATGGTTTTGTCTTCATCCACGTATTCCTTCGAATCCTTGCGTATCATCGGAAAGCGCATGCATCCGAATCCGAGCGCCGATACTTCGGCTCCGGTATTGCCGTATTTTTTGTATCGCATATTAAGTACCTCCAGCAAATTATTATTAGGTATATGTTAAAAAGCCGCACTTAATGCAGCTTTTCAACGGTCCGGCATATATTGCTCAATACTTCATACCAAGTTCGAGAGCTTTCATTTCTTCGGGTATCAGGTAATGCTTCTTTTCAGGCAGCACCTTTTTCAGGCCTTTCTCGAAAAATTCGGCTGAAACTGCGCCGGTTTCTTCAATGAGCTTGCCCAGCATTATGATGTTGGCATATGCCAGATTGCCCATATCGGAGGCGATCTGCGTGGCAGGTATCGCAAATACCTTGACGTCCTTGCGTTCAGGGATTCTGTTGACCAGTGAGCTGTCAAGGAGGATGATTCCGCCGGGAACTACGCTGCTTTCAAATTTGTCGAGCGAAGGCCTGTTCATGGCCATCAATGCTGTCGCGCTGTTCAGTATCGGCGAACCGACCGGTTCGTCGGATACTATGACATGGCAATTGGAGGTTCCGCCTCTCATTTCAGGTCCATAGGACGGCAGAAACGATACGAATTTATCCTCTAGCATACCTGCATAAGCGATAAGCTTGCCCGCAGCCTGGATACCCTGGCCTCCGAAGCCTGAAAAAATGATGTCTATCTGTGCCATCGCCTTACACCTCCAAATCCTTTCCTTTAAAGTTACCGAGAGGATACTGGGGGATCATTTTGTCCTCGATCCACTTGAGAGCCTGAACAGGCTCGAGGCCCCAGTTCGTAGGACAGCTTGAAAGCACTTCCACGATAGAGAAGCCAAGCCCTGCTTGCTGAACCTTGAAGGCCTTCATAATGGCCTTCTTGGCATTCTTTATATTCTTTATGTCATGCAATGACACTCTTTCGACGAACACTGCGCCCTTAAGTGTGGAAAGCATCTCGCTCATATTGAGAGGATAGCCCTCTATCTCCGGCTTTCTGCCGAAAGGCGACGTGGTGGTCACCTGGCCTACAAGCGTAGTCGGCGCCATCTGGCCCGAGGTCATTCCATATATCGCATTGTTTATGAATATCGTTGTGATCTTCTCGCCTCTGTTTGCAGCGTGTACGATCTCGGCAGTTCCGATGGAGGCAAGATCGCCGTCCCCCTGGTAAGTGAACACCATGTTTCCGGGATGTACGCGCTTTATGCCCGTTGCCACAGCCGGAGCTCTTCCATGTGCCGCCTGCACCATATCGCAGTTGAAATACAGATAGTTGTTGTAAGCGCAGCCGACAGGAGAAACGCCTATCGTACTGCCTTCCACACCTAATTCATCTATGACCTCGGCAACGAGCCGGTGTGCGATGCCGTGCGTGCAGCCCGGGCAGTAATGCAGTTCCGTCTCTCTCAAGGCGTGAGGTCTTTGAAATACTATAGCCATCGTCATTCCCCTTTGCTTCAAATTTAGCTTAACGCAAATGCCGTAATGAATACGTCATTTGCTCACGCAGGCTATGCCTGCGCACCCCGCTTTCGCGCGGCGTTTGAACAATGCCAGGGCTAGGTTACCGATCTACACCGACCTTGTTCAAAATTTCCTTGATCTTGTCAAGTATCTCCTGCTGGGTCGGTATCATTCCGCCCATCCTGCCATGGAAGTAAACCGGCCTCTTGCCATTTACCGCCAGCCTCACGTCTTCGACCATCTGGCCTGCGCTGAGCTCTACCGACAAGAAAGCCTTCGGAACTTCCGCATATTTTTCAAATACCGCCGACGGGAAGGGCCAGAGTGTGATCGGTCTGATTAGTCCGACCTTGATGCCTTCCCTGGCAGCCGTCTTTATTACGTTCTTTATTATTCTGGCCACAGTGCCATAAGCTGTTACGATTATATCGGCGCCATCGCAGTTATAGGCTTCGGCGCGCGTCTCGTTTTCGGCGATTTTCCTATACTTTGCCTGAAGCTTCAGGTTATGGTTTTCAAGCACCTCAGGGTCGATATAGATCGAGGTGATCACATTATGTTCCCTATTCATGCCTGTTCCCGTCACAGCCCAGTCCTTGCCAGCCTGGCAGATCTCTTCGCGATCCTTGAACTCGACGCCCTCCATCATCTGGCCCAGCATGCCGTCGCCCATGATCATGCATAACGTTCTGTATTTATCGGCAATATTGAAGGCTTCAACAGTAAGCTCGTACAATTCCTGAACGCTGCTCGGTGCGAGCACTACCATCCTGTAATCGCCGTGACCGCCGCCCTTGGTCGCCTGAAAATAGTCGCCCTGAGCCGCCAGAATGCCGCCCAGCCCCGGGCCTGCCCTGACTATATTTACAACTACCGCCGGAAGCTCCGCGCATGCGGCGTAGGAAATAGCTTCCTGCTTCAGGCTGATCCCCGGGCTCGAGGATGAAGTCATGCTGCGTGCGCCGGCACTAGCCGCACCGTAGACCATATTCATCGCGGCGATTTCGCTTTCAGCCTGTATAAAAGCTCCTCCGTACTGGGGCATTTTCTTTGCGAAATAATGCGCCACTTCAGTCTGAGGCGTTATGGGATATCCGAAATAATACCTGCAGCCTGCCCTTAAGGCAGCCTCGGCAATGACCTCGTTTCCCTTCATAAGAATTTTTTCTCCCATTATATGATCCCTCCATTGAATGTTTCAAATGAAATTCGCGCCTCTTGGGCGATAAACATTCCCATTGAATGTTTCAAATGAAATCCACGCCCTTTGGGCGCTAAACATTTCCCTTTGAACGTTTTAAGGAAATCTGCGCCTTTTGGGCTAAATGAAATCCGCGCCCCTTGGGCGATAAACATTCTTCTATCACTTCTCTACTTCTATTACGCAGTCAGGACATATCGTTGCACAGAAAGCGCACCCGATGCATTTGTCCATTTCTTTGACTCCCGCCGGGTGAAAACCTTTGAGGTTGAGCTTTTCTTCATCTATAATGACAATATTTTTAGGACAGACGGACAAGCAAAGCTTGCAGCCCTTGCAACGCTCTTCGTTGAATATAACCTTTGGCATAAAGCACCTCACATTTCTAAGCTTCTGTAAGTCATGTAAAAGCTTTCAATAATTATAAATCTCATTGTATTTAAATGCAAGTGAAACATAGGGACGGTTCTTTTGTTTCGTTAACTAACTAAAACGAAACAAAAGAACCGTCCCTGCGTCCCTAAGTCCCTGCGTCCCTAATCGCTGCATTTCACGAAATATCCCACGGCAGCCTGATGTATTTGTCCAGGTATAGCCTTTCAACGCCGGGATCGCCGGTATAGTCGCTCAAAATGTCTTGCATTCCGCTGATGATGCCAACAGGTATGCCGAGCTTTTCCGAAACCCCGCCAATGATCCCGGAAGCCTCCGCAATCAGCTCAGGAGAGCTTGCGCCGAGCAGGTTCGCGTTGTTGACAAAGCTGTCAACCTTGAGCCTGGCGCTGCCCTGTATTTCATCTACCATCCGCTCTATTTCCTCCGGTGTCCTTGTCATAGGGCGCCTTGTATTCACTACGAAATAATGGATATAATCTTCTTTGGTTATTTCTCCGTTATATCTTGAAAGAATGCGCGCTCCAAGGTCGTCCCCTCCAACATCGAGCACCACATGATAGCTTTTATCCTCGAAAACCGTATTTATCTGAGCCGGCAGTGACGGGACGTCGACGTTGGTATTTGCATAAACGGGAACTATTACCTTAATTCCCTTTTCTTCCAGAGGTTTTTTGGCATCCGCAGTTCTGAAAAACGGATTTACTATGTCAAGATCCACGATCACTGTCTTTTTGCCGGACCTTGCCAGATGAAAAGCATAATTTACCGAGACCTCGGTTTTACCGCTGCCGAAATGGCCGGTAAATATCGTTATTCTGTGTTCGAACATACTTGCCCTCCATGATGCCTGAGTACCGCCCACGATGTTGACTCAAGCCCGCTCTTTATTCATCGTCCTATCAATTCCCTGACTACTTCGCTTGCGATGATGAGACCCGCGGCCGGCGGAACGAAAGGAGTGCTCCCCGGTATATTCCGCCTGTCGGTGCATTTTCTATCGGTGCCGGCAGGGCAAACGCAGTTTTCCTTACAGCTTGTCCTCTCCGTTAGCAAGGTTTTGGAAGGTTCCTCGCTGGAAAACAGCACCTTTAAAGATGTGATGCCTCTGACCCTCAATTCCTTGCGCATGACTCTTGCGAGCGGATCGATCGATGTCTTGCTTATATCGGTTATCATGAGCTTTGTAGGGTCGAACTTGTTCCCCGTGCCCATGCTTGAAATTATGGGTATACCCTTCCCTTTCGCCTTCATGACAAGATCTATCTTGGCCGTCACGGTGTCGATGGCGTCCACAATATAGTCGAGCTGTCCGTCGAGCAGCTGCCCCGCTGTCTCGGGCAGATAAAACAGCTTGTGCGTCTCCACCTCGGCCTTTGGGTTTATGTCAAGTATCCTCTCCTTCATTACGTCGACCTTCGGCTTACCTATCGTTTTTCTGGTCGCATGTATCTGCCGGTTCAGATTTGTCAGGCATACCAGGTCGTCATCCACAAGCATGAATTTGCCGACGCCGCTCCTGACGAGTCCCTCGACGACGAAACTCCCGACGCCTCCCACCCCGAATATGGCTACCCTGGCCTGCTTGAGCTTTTGTATCGCGTCCTCTCCAACCAGCATTTCAAACCTTGAAAATGCATGCTGCATTATTTGACCCCGTCCTCTATCAATGTGATTTTCCACTTGCCGTCCGCAAGCCTGAGCTGCGCGGAAAGGTACTGTCTCTCATGCGAAGCCTCCCCAAGGCTCATGACCTGGTAGTAGGCTATCGTACTGAGACTGCCTTTGGTATTTTCCTTTGCAATTGTATCAAAGTTTGCCGCCTTTAACAATTCGCTGTACAAGTTTATGTTATCTTCGTTATATTCGGAGGATATGTCTTTTTTATTTATCGCGGTAACTCCGAATTGTTCGAGCATGCCCAGCTTGAGAACAAAGCCGTCGTCAAGCATATCCATTGCCTTTGTATATGTGTCTGCGGAGTTCAGATTAATATAGAAATTTTTCAACACCTTTAAGGGCTCTGAATCCGTGGGCTTCACGGCGGAATCCGAACCGACCTTGCCCGGATTGCCGGTTGTGCCGTCCCCGGTTTGGCTCCCTGCGGTCGTCTTGCCGTCCGTCCGGTCCGTAGTAGTCTTGCTGCCGGTTTGGCCAGCATTTGTGCCGTTTCCCGTCATGCTGCTCTTTTCAGGCTCATTGTCCGAACCTTCGTCCGATTCTTCCGTGGATATGGAGGAGGCCGCCGAATTGTCCGGAACCTCGTGTTTCAATTCTCCGCCGTTCATATCAAGCAGAAGATTCCTCGAAATATCGTACAGCACCTCTTTCAGGACCGGTTCGGTATCCGGAGCGTTCAGCGGCCGCATACCCATTTTCAGCTTCAGCACCTTTTGGGTATTCCACCCTTCGAACCAGAAGTCGTATAAAACGTCCTTGCTGCTGTTTGTCCCGATGATGTGCTGTTCAGGCAAAAACAGGTTTCCCTTCACCGCGTATTCTGTATTTTTACAGTCAAAAACCTCGACCAGGTTGTCTTCCTGGTGGACGCTCAATACCGGAGGATCCCCGAAGCTGTACGCCAAAAGGCTGAAGTCCTTGTTGAACTCCATTTCCCCATATTTCCCGGGATAGTAAAAAAGCTTCTTTACCGACAAATCCTTAAGATCGATCATGTAAAAGGAGGACTGCATATATTCTCCCGGAGGCACGTCGTTTATAAGTATGTAAAGCTGCCCGAAAACAGGGTTTAGCAAGGCTTGAGATATTTTGTAGCCGCCCTCGGTACCAGCGTTCTCTTTCCTTTTTTCAAAAAGCCCCGCCAGCTCCGGCAGACTGTCCTCAGCAAGCTCGTTTATCCTTTCCGACCCGTCAAGATAGTATTTCATCCGGATGAAGGTTTTCTTATCCGGGCTCTCGCTCAGGTCGAGCTTCAGATCGTATTCGGGCGAGTTGTACCTGACGTCGACCTTCTCGGCGTTAAGCACAGGTTCTGGCGCCGGCGGCTGTCCGGCTGTATTTGCGCCGTCGCCTGCCTGCGAAACTGTCGAATTCTCCCCGGCGGCATCCGCGCCGGCGGCATCGGCGACGGCAGTTCCGCCGATAGCTGTTCCATCGACGCCCGTATTCGAAGCCTCCGGTGTTTGCTGCTCCTCTGCCGTTTGTACGAAATTGTCAACAAGCTTGTGATCATAATATACGAATAACGCTGCGAGCAGTAATACTGTCAGAATAACAATAACAGCCAGTGCTTTCCTATTCATGCCTTTCACCTGGGACCTTTCTTACCCCGGGTACCGCAATATACCCGGTTCATCCGTATGATGTACTATTTGCCGGACTGTAACGCGTCAATTCAAAGAAAATTATTCGTTTGTAGAAAAATTTTCTTTCCTCTATAGCGTTTCAACGAGGTAAATACTTTTGCGCCTCGTTATAATATGTTTATATTATACAGTAAGAATTATGCGCGGACAATTTACAGGAACAGTAAATATCCTTTCCACGAATTTCAAAGTTTGATATAATAGCCTTACGAGGTAAGGCTATTATATGCCTCCGGCGGAATTTATGCGCCGCCGATAATTTGCCCTTGAATATTTGGATGGCAAAACGGCGATGCGCAATTATACCATGATAAATCATGGTATAATTGGTGACGGATTATTCGAAAACAGAATGGAGATTTGACAGCATATGAAATACGTAGTTGTTCTGGGCGACGGAATGGCAGACTACCGAATGCCCCAGCTGGGAAACAGGACTCCCCTGCAATGCGCTAAAAAGCCGAATATAGATTATCTTGCCGCAAACGGTGAAATCGGTATGGTCAAAACCATTCCGGAAGGGATACCCCCGGGAAGCGACTCAGCTAACCTTTCAGTCATGGGCTACGACCCGAATAAATATTACACAGGCAGATCGCCTCTCGAAGCAGTAAGCATGGGCGTCGAACTGTCCGACACCGACCTCGCCTTCCGTTGCAATCTTGTCAACCTGGCCGTCGAAGGCAATTATGAAACGGCTACGATGGTCGATTACAGCTCCGATGAGATCTCTACGGCCGAAGCCTCCGAATTGATAAAGGAAATAAACAAATACCTTTCGAACGATGATATCACATTTCATCCCGGAATAAGCTACAGGCACTGCATGGTCTGGCATAACGGCCGAGGCAGCAGGAAAATGACGCCTCCACACGACATACTGGAAAAGAATATCTCATCCTATCTGCCTGCCGGAGACAGCAGTGAAATGATGTTGGAAATGCAGAAGAAGAGCTATGAGCTGCTGAAGGATCATCCGGTAAACAAAGCCAGAATAGCACGCGGTCTGCGCCCTGCCAATTCAATATGGCTCTGGGGCGAAGGGAAAAAGCCTGCGATCCCGAAATTCACGGATAAATACGGCATAAAAGGCTCTGTTGTCTCAGCAGTCGACCTCATAAAAGGAATCGGCATATGCGCCGGACTTGACTCTATTGACGTCGAAGGAGCTACGGGCAATATAAATACAAACTTCAGGGGCAAGGCCGAAGCCGCGCTGAAGGAGCTCAGGAACGGCAAGGATTTCGTTTATGTCCACGTGGAAGCGCCCGACGAGTGCGGTCACAGATACGAAATCGACAACAAGGTGCGTTCCATAGAGCTAATCGATAGTGAGATCGTAGGAGTGTTGCTCGAAGGTATGAAAGAATTCGACGATTACGGCATTATGGTGCTGCCGGACCACCCGACTCCGCTCTCATTAAGGACGCATACCCCGGAACCCGTTCCGTACATCATATACAGAAAAGGCTCGAGCATGCCCTCAGGAATTGCGGGCTACGACGAGTTCCAGGCGCAGAGGACCGGTATATTCGTTGAAAAAGGTTGTACGCTTATGGACCGGTTTATCCTATAGCTTATTTACTTCGAGAGCGTCATTGGACCTTTTCAGGCCTTCAAGGCAGGTATTCCCCTTTTTCAGGAGAACGTTTACAAACAGGCTTTCCAAGAGGCAAAGCTCCGCAACCCTCTTGGACATGACCTCGCCTTTGAGATGCTCTGCAAAAGCTGCTGTCAGCAGGACGATATCCGAATTTTTTGCAAGAGGTGAAACCGGAAAATTCGTGATACAGATTACAGTCACACCTGCGGCTTTTGCATATTTGACCACATCGACTACGCTTTTTGTCCTTCCCGAATGGGATATGGCAATGACCACATCCTTCTTTTTCAGGTGGGATACGGTGATCAGCTGAATATCCGGATCCGGCGACGCATAAACGTGCGCGCCGGTGCGGACGAACTTCTGAAATCCGGAAAGCGCCACATTTGCAGCATCTCCGGCTCCGCAGAAAACTATGCTTCCGGCATCTGCCACAGCGTCGACCGCCTTCCGGTATTCGTTCCTGTCTATGGCTTCCAGCGTATCGTGCAGAGCCTGTATGGATGCTTCGAACACCTTCTCCGCAACAGTTTCACAGGAGTCCTCCGCAGTGACTCCCGCGTACATGGGAATGGGATTCTGCCGATTGTCCGGATGCAGGCAGGCTTTCAGTTCCGGGTATCCGCAATACCCCAGCTTTCTGGCAAGCCTCACCAGAGTGGCTTCACTACATCCCGCCGCTCCCGCCGCCTCGATGATCGAAGCTTCGGAAACGAAATCCGGCCTGTCCAGCAGGAGATCCGCCGCTTTTTTCTCTGCGGATTTGAGTGAATCGTAAATCGCCTGTAGTCTGATCAGGCAATTATGCGGTATGAGTTCCAGGTTTTTCCCTTTCAGTGTGATCGGCATATCCTTGTCTCCCTGAAAAATTTAGAGCCTTTTATTTATACTTTTCAGTGTATCATATAAATCTTTGTATGCGCTATATTTCTCTTCATACAATTTGGCCATTTTATTGTCCGGCTCATATTTGTGATGAACGACTACGGTTTGCTTCACCGCTTCATTCAAATCGGAGTAGCAGCCCGTCGCAGTTCCGGCCAGAAGCGCCGCGCCAAGACAAGCGGCCTCGCGGACCCTGAGCGTTGAAACGGAACATCCGGTAATATCCGCCTTGATCTGCAGCCACTTTGCGGACCGAGCCGCTCCCCCTACGGATCTGAGCTCCCGGATGCTGATTCCCGCGCTTCTCATTGTCTCCATGTTCATGCGGAGCTCATAGGTAAGGCTGTCCAGAATTCCTTTGACGATATCATGTCTGGTCGTCGACATTGTCAAGCCGACGAAAGCGCCTTTGGAATCCAGGTCGCACCACGGAGTGCCGCTTCCATTGAAATGGGGCAGCACCAATACGGAAGAAGGGCCTTCCGGCGCCTTCTCCTCCATTAGCCGGTAAACAGGCTCCTGCTTTTCTTCCGCCTCCCTGACCTCCGCATAGCCCAGATTGTCCCTGTACCACTTAAGCAGGATCCCTCCGATATGGTTCAAGGAAAAAGTGAAGTACATCCCGTTTTTAGCATGGCAGTAACAGGGATAGTATCCGTTGAACATGCCGTCGTTCAATACGGGTTTGTTGAAGGCAGTGGACAGGACCTCCGCGGTTCCATGGGAATCGATGGCGATGCTTTCCTCCACGACACCTGCTCCCAGAGCGGCACAGGTCTGGTCATGGCCGCCGGAAACCAGCAGGACGTTATTCGGCAGGCCCAGTTCCACGGCAAGGGCAGGGTTGATTCTCCCCACTGTTTCACCCGGCGGTACGGGCCTGGATAGCAGATTATCATCCACTGCCGTCTTGTCGAGAACGGTTTTCGACCACTTTTTTTCTGCCAGGTCAAACGCCATGGTCCTGGATGCCATCGTATAGTCGATGGAAGGCTCGGCGCCCAGTCGGGACAGAATAAAATCGGCGTACGTCATGAATTTGTAGGTGGCTTGGTATACCTCCGGTATGTTATCCCTGATCCAGAGAATTTTCGTAAGGGAATTCATCGGATGGGGCCTCATGCCGGTAAGGCGGAAAAGCTCCCTGTCGCCGAACAGCTCCGAGCATTTGCGGCTCTGAAGCGACGATCGGTAGTCCATTCCAAGCAGCGTATTGTGAAGCGGTTTCAAATTTCTATCCACAGGAATGACAGCATCCCCCTGGACAGAAAGGCTCATTGCCGCGATTTCTTTCACGCCGCTATACATGACTGCCTTCCGGATCACCTGTTTGGTCAGGTTCCAGACCTTCTCCGGGTCCTGTTCCGCATACCCCGGCTTCTCGCATATAACATCATATTCCTCAAATCCGTAACCCTTGATATTTCCCTCCGGATCGAACACAACAGCCTTCGTGCCAGTTGTTCCCACATCAAGTCCAAGCAAATACATACCGTTCACCTCAACCCGCTTATTATTCTCCCCGCAGCCAGGCTTCCACCTTATCCTGGATCGGGTCATACAAATCCGGCTTTAGACCGGGAATATACCTGCATGCTTCATAAAGAACGGGAACGATATCGCCATGTATCCCGACCGCATGGTGAACATAAGGCCCTGTAACAATCTTGTGCTCCAGCCTGGACCAGTTCTCCACCTCGATCCAGAGATACGTTCCGATGGTTTTCGGCCCTTCGATGCCCCTGGCATTACCCAGCAGCATGGAATATTCGCCGTTGTCCCCGTCAAACCTTACAATGGAGATCTCTCCTCCCTTGATTTCGGCGATAACGGACCCCGGGCAGTGTTCATCGAATGCGAACGGCCTGCCCAGCTTTGCCTTCGTCCCTTCCTTTGCGAGAGATATGGGCCATGGACCGCAGTGCTGCAGCAACTCTCCGTTTTCATTCCAGGGATGGCGTACGGACCAGTCCACAAAGAAAGTAGGTGTTCTTCCCATTCCGGCAGCTTGAGCCATAACAGCGCTGACTGCGCCGTGTATGTCGGTTTCGCAGACCACGGGCAGTCCCTCGTCGGTGAGCAGCGAGTTCGCTACGCAAGGCATGACATGCAATTCCTGCTGCAGGGCATCCCAGCATTGAATGGCTATGGCGCCGCATTCAAATTCAGAAGCGAACCTCTTCATGGATACCTTCAAGGCCGCAAGTGTCTTCACCGCCTCGTCCGGCACACATATTTCCATGTTCTCCTTCATGAACCGCACGGTTTCGAGCACCTCTGGATCGTTGGAAGCATCCAGTTTCCGGACCCGGTGTGTGAACTCCGTCATGGACAACGGTCTGATCTGTATGCCAAAACGTTCAAGTAGCTCTCCCTCATTGCACATCATTGTCCAGAATGGAGCGGGGCGTGTAGAAATCTGAAGAATACGGAGCTTTTTAAATTCCTTGACGACATTCGCCGCGGCAATAAAATTCCGCACACCTCTTTCAAACGCCTCATCCTCCAGCCTGCAGTTCGGAAGGTAAGTAAAGGGAAGACGGAAACGCCTCAAAACCTTTCCGGTTGCAAAAAGTCCGCACTGGGTATCCCTCAACCTTGCCCCGTCGGCCAGGGGCGCTTCATCTCTCGGACCCCACAGTAGTATGGGAACATTCAGCGCTTTTGCGACTTCTCCCACCAGATATTCCGTTCCAAAATTGCAATGGGGGAAGAAAAGCGCGTCTACTTTTTCTTCCTTGAACTTGGCGATAACCTTGCCAACATCGCTGTCCTGCCACAGCAGGCCTTCCTCGTTGACATCGTTTATATCAACGTATTCCACGCCCATGTCCGAAAGCTTTTTCTCTATGAGCCCTTTGTATTTTAAGGCGTCTTCAATGCTGAAAATGGTTCTTCTGGTCGGCGCGAAGCCGATTTTTACCCTGTAGTCCATCACATATCCCCCTCTGTTAATTGATGCGGATCGGCGTCATATGCAGATTTTGTCCTGTATCTTGCGCAACTGAAGCAATACCGTATCATTGAGCTCGACCATATCATAGGTCAGTATTTCTCCGACCTTCACATCTCTTTTCAGGACTGCTCCCTTTGCAAGACCGGCAGGCAGCATTCCGTCCTTTGCAGCCACCTCGGCGTAATCGATGCTTACGCGATAGGAGTACCCTCCGATGCCGTCCAGCTTGTCTCCGGCCTTACCATCCTTTTTCATGATAGCTATACATTCGGAAGTAAGCTTTTTCAGCGGATGGCCGGAGGATTCTCCGTAAAGCACCGCCTGCGCAGCGGTGAGGGGCACTTCCATGGAACACAGATGGAATGGCCTGAACAGCGTATAGTATGGACCATCGCCCATATCACGCTGAATGAAGGAGGAACGCAGCCTCTTGTTTTCAGTGGTGATGGTCAGGAAGACACCAGGGTGGACACCGATTGCAAAGTCCACTACGCCGACCCTGTCGAGCACGCCTCCGTCCTTTTTCGGACAAAAGACCTTGTTCAACGTATCCACGGTGGATTTTGCGCCATGCATTCCCTGGATATCCGGTACCAGTCCGGTAGCATTTGATACGGCCGCCATTTCAATGGCGGTTTTGGAGCCGTCGACGAATTCGCAAAGCATGTATGCGCTCATATTCCTTGCCTTCGCTTTTTCTGCCAGCGTGTCGGGCGTCGCGGTCAGGTCCAGAGGATTGTTTTTCCCCTTTCCGGCCGACACCACGGTAAAGCCGAGCGCATTGGCAAAACGGTAGAGTTCCATGATTGCCGCAGGTTCGTCGCCTGCCGCCAGAGTGTATACTATGCCTGAATTCTGGGCCATTTGCCTTAAAATCGGGCCTACGGTAATATCACATTCCACATTCATCATGACGATGTGTTTCCTGTAATTAATGCATTCCAACGTAATAGTCGCTCCCATGACAGGCGATCCTGTACAGTCTATGACCGCCTCGATCTGGGGCAGGCGGACGGCGATTTTCCAGTCGTTCGTTATAACCAGCTTTCCTTCTCCTACTGCTTTTTCCGCTTCTGCAAAATCATTCGTACACAGGTACTCCCTTTTGCATTCCGCCGTCTCCAACGATTTTAATGCAATGCTCGTATCGAGGTCGACAATGACGGGAATCTGCATCCCTTTCATTTGATCCACCTGCGCAATGATATCCGTTCCCATCTGACCGCAGCCGATGAGGCTTACCATAACGAGCTTTCCCGCCTTTTCTCTTTCCAAAAGCCTTGCGTCTATTTCATACATATGATCACCTCATAATTTAATTTTAACTGCCTATTCCCAGGGCTTAACTGCAACCCTCAGCGCCTTGCCTTGTTCGGCGCAGGCGATTCCCTCAGGGATTTCATTGAGCTTTACCTTTTTCGTCACATATTTCTTTGCTGAGATCCTTCCTTCCGCGATCAGGTTCACCGCCTTGTACAAGCCGGTCGCCGGGTAGGAGAACGCTCCGACTACGGTGATTTCATTGTAATGGATCAGGTTGCTGTTAAGGGTGGTCATTGGATTGTTCTTATTCACTCCCCCGAACAGGACTACCCTGCCCCTCTTCCTTACCATTTCCAGAGCCTGCTCCTGGATTGCGGTCACCGGTGCTGCGCAGATTACGATGTCGGCTCCGATACCTCCGGTGATTTTCTGCACCTCTTCCACAGGATTTTGCTTTGCCGAGTCTATAATGAAGTCCGGCCCGAACTGGGGAACCGAATCGAGCCTGCTCAATCCCGAGAGTATGATCCTTGACGCGCCCCTGGCTCTGGCCACCTCTATGTGCAGGCAGCCGATCGGCCCGTCTCCAATGATTACAACTGTGTCGCCCAGGCCGATATTATTGTATTCCTGGCAGGCGATAACGGATGATGCAGGTTCGGCCATGGCCGCCTCGTCGAAATCAAGGGAATCCGGCACATGCTCGACAAATCCGCGTGCCATGACGGCCGACGGCAGGTAGATATACTGCGCAAATCCGCCCGGCCAGTTGGTTCCGAGCATTTTATGGTTCATGCAGAGATTTACCAGCCCTCTTCTGCAGTAATAGCATTCGCCGCAGCTCACATCGGGAGCAATGGCCACCCTGTCTCCCTTTTTGAACCTGGTTACCCTGCTGCCGGTCTCTTCCACGACGCCGGCAATCTCATGACCCATGATCTGCTTTTCCACTCCGTAGCGCAGACCCGTATGAAAGTTCCTTATATCTCCGCCACAAATGCAGCAGGTCTCAACCTTGACCAGCATGCCGTCCTCTTCACATTGCGGCACCGGAACCTCCCGTACCGCCATGCTCTCTATTCCTTCAAAAACCGCTGCTTTCATCGTTCTGATCTTCTCCACCATATCTCCTCACTTTCCGCCCGACAACAGCCTGTCGCCGACCGCTCCGCCCGGATGTATGACGGCGAACTGCTCGCGCGTGTAACCCGTGTAGTGCATCAGGGCGATACAGATAGCGTCAAATACCGCGATTACCGCCATAGTGCTTGCGGTTGCCAGCATGTTGAACGGACATGGCTCCTTGTCCACTTTTATCTTCAAAAGCAGATCCGATTCCCTGGCCAGAACGGAATCCGGATTCTCTGTAATGCCGATAAGCTTTGCCGCTTTTGTCTTGCAGGCAGGGATCATGCTTATAATCTCCCTGGTATTGCCGCCCTTGGAGATCAGAAGCAGCAGGTCGTCCTTCTGTAGCATCCCCAACGCGCCATGTACTGCGTCCGACGGATTCAGGTAAGCGGCGGGCCTTTCCACGCAGCAAAGGGAATGGGCGATTTTTTTCGCGGCAGCCGCGGAGGTTCCGCAGCCCGATACCAATACCTTCCCTTTGCAGTCCCCTATGAGTCTGACAGCCTCAAGCACAGCTTCCTGTGATATGGAATCCGTTAACCTCAAAATGGCATCCGCTTCCGATGACAATGTGTTCGAAATACTGCTCCACAGCTCTCTATTATCCAATTTGTACCCCTCCGTAATTTTTTGTAGCGTTCATCCTTCAAACCGTTCAGGGCTCCAGCTTCGTTTAAGTGACCTCAAGCTCTTCTGATTCCAATCACCAGCACATCGGAGTTGAACTCCTTCATCCGGAGAATCGACCCTCCCGGCTCACAATCGGCCGCAGGTCTCGCAAAAATCCTGTCCTCCAGGTTCACGAGTGTCAGGTCGTATCCGCTCAGATCCATATTCACTGCAATATCGGCCTGATAGGGTGCGTACATGGCAAACTTGCCTGCGTCCGCGGACATAGCAAACCGGATTTCCTTCGTATCATTCCGGACGATGTCGCCGGGAATGAGATCGAACAGCCGGTATGTCTCAAAAATATACTTTGCGAAGGATACATCCCATGCGCCTCTGAATCTGAGAGCCTCTCTCCATTCGTAAGGTTTGCTTGAAAACGCCTCATTCGCAAAGTTCATTCCTTTTCTGTGCCAGGACCAGACACCGTGGGCTCCGTAAGCGATGCCCGCCTTCGCCCCGGATAAAAGGCTCTGCCAGGTCGCTTTTCTGATGTCGAAGGCATTGAAGCGGCCGTATCTCCGACCGTATCCATGCCCTTCATAGCAAGGCTCTCCATTCAGGACCGGACGTCTGACCGCCTTTTGGCAAAACACCTCCGCCATTTCACGGGGCATGTGCTGATCCTCTGCGAAATGGGCGGATTGGTACATATAGAAGTCCAGGTCGCGAGAATTCTCAAATTCCCCGGGAAGCTCGGCCAGCTTGCCTGCCGGATGCATTGTTGTGATAGCTCCGGGACATAACCTTTTGATTGTTTCCAACGCAATTCTGTAGTACCGGTTCGTCTCCTCCGAAGGAAAATCCGTATCCCCGCTGACCAGATAGACAGGGTCGTACCGGGAGAATTTCTCCAGCACATACCGCACATAGGGCTCCACCGCATCAAGCGGCATCATATGCTCCGGCATCAGGTCCGAGGCCCAGGTGCCCTTTACAAAGTCGCACCACAGGACCACCAACGCGATCCGGAAGTCCCGTTCTACAGCCATATCAAGCATTTTCTGCGCTTTTGCAAAGTATTCTTCCTTAGGGCTGTAAAAATCATATGTGCCGTCCTGCTTCACAGCGAAGGGGGCTATTTCCAAAGGAAGGTCCCATCCGCTGCGGTCCCACTGGGGAAGGATATTGATCTGCAGAACATTGAAGTTCTGCAGCCTCCTGTAATCGAGGTACTCCTCCCATTCCTCCCGGGATGGATTGGTGAAAGCGCTCCAGACAGTATCCGCCAGGTAGAAGAATTCCCTGCCGTTCAGTGTAAAACAATCCTTTGAATCCGATATTTTAAGGTGTTCCATGCCTACCCCTCCAATTAGTCCCCGACCCTCGTCAGCCAGTCCGCCGTAATCCGGTCCTCGAAATCTTCCACAAAGGGACCGGCCAGATTGCCGGCCCTGTAATTATGCTCCACATATTGTTTTGCGGCTTCCTCCAGCGAAAGCTCCCACTCGAAGCCCGGGAACTCTTTCACAAAAGCTTCCGTTGAGAAATACAGATTGAACCTGCTTAGGATCGGCAGGATTTCCTCCTCTATTTCCGGCAGTCGCAGGCTAAGCAGTATTTCAAACGGAATGTGCACCAGCTTGGGCTTGACACCAAGCGCATCGGCAAACAGCATCACATATTCATCATGGGTCATAGGGGTCGGATGCCCGCAGTTGTAGGTTTTACCTATACTGGCTGCGTGACCTGCCAGCTGCGCAATCATCCTGCCCGTATTATACGCGCTGCTGGCATGGATGAGCGTATTCCCGCCACCGGGCACCAGAATGGGCAAATGGTTTTTCAACCGGAGCAGCATTTGCTTACCGCCCTTTCGCGACATCAGGTCCAGTACGAAATCCGGGCCGAAGGAATAGACCGGCCGCACGACGGTCAGCGGCAGCTTGTCCTTTTCCTCCTTCTCCCGAAGTACATTCTCGCACAGCATTTTGTCAACGGCATACTGGCAGTTCCCCATTATTTTGGGATCGTTCTCCCGCATCGGCAGGTGTGTCAGTGGGTAGCCGTATACGTCCACCGTGCTGATGAAAATATACTGGCCGATCCTGCCGGACAGAAGTTCTGCCATCTGCCTGGCTTGTTCCGGTCTGAAGCAGACAAAGTCAATTACGGTGTCGGGCTTGAACGCAAGAACGGCGCTCTCCAGCTCATCCCGCTTGTCACGGTTCCCCCTGTAAAAAGTCACATTCTTCTCAAATCCGAGGCTCGGGCTCGAAGGCAGTGTAAATATGCCGACTTCGAAACCCTTCGAAAGGAGTTCGCTTACCGTGCTGGTCGAAATATTGCCCGGCCCTCCGATTAACAGTACTTTCTTCATATCCGCAGTCCTTTCCGAATGACGTTCATTTATCCGTATATCACTTGCGTTTCACGTTCAAACCGATACTCACTCATAACTCAATTCCAGCATCATGAAAGTATTCAGTTCGGGTAATACGACCTCAACCTGATCCTCACATACGGCAAACTCCAGCTCGGAGCCGTCCGGAAGTACACTCAGCTTGCGCGGCTTTCTTCCGTCGAGCCTGATCTTGAGGCGTATATTTCTAACCGGAAGATTGGGAAGCTCTCTCTGATAGTTGACGGCATTGATGATAGACCGCTTGTTGTCAGGCTGGTCGAACATGGTGATCTCCACCGGTTTGGGCGCGTCCGCCGTGAAAAAGAAGGGCTTTGCCGAGAGGAGCCTGATCAGGTTGCCGATCACAAGCTTCTGTGTTTCGTAATCACAGCTCTCGATGGTTCCAGCGCTGTACATTACCTTTCCCTTGCCGTACTCGTTGAGGACGACTGCGGGATGGGAAGTCGGTATTCCCGGAGGATCGGTCAGAATACTGGAGTATCTGGTATCCGTCGGATCCGTATATGGCAGTGTGATCGTAGCTAGCGCCCTTGCGCCGGGATTCAGCCGGACTTTGAGCTGTGTGTCGGGCACTGTGTACGGATAGTCGCTGTTGAAATCGCCGAAGTATTCCTCCGCATCCTTTACAGGGGCCACATAGGTAAGCTTTTCACCGGTTTCGCCCTCGAAGGAAACTCCGAAAAGCTCCGACAGGAGGAAATTGTCCTGTTTATGCCCATCAACGGTGATTAAAGAGGTGTACTTGCTTGCGTAAAGGCTTCCTCCCGCTCTGACGTACTCCTTCAGAGCATTGATTTCTTCATCGTCCAGCATGACGACATTGGACAGAGCGATTACACTGTACCGGCCGAGGTCAGCCAGATCCTTTTTCGTTATGACGCCATAGGGAATATGGTTCTGCACAAGCGCTCCGGCCAGTCCGAGCGAGGCGTTATTGTGGGCGCTCATGCCCAGCTTCCTTCTGCCCGGGAGAAAATTGTACGCCGCGCTTATGACGTCCCTGCCGTTTTCCTCCATGCCGAAGAGTGACTCGAAGCTGTAATAGATCGCAACATCCTGGCAGTATTGTCCGCCGGCGTATTGCTCGTATTTCTCAACGTCCCTGAAGATATTTCCGGCCTTCAGGTAGTTCTTTTTGTTTACTGTTCCTTTAGGATCAATGGCGTCGATGAACACCATGGATCCGTTGTTGGCCAGTGCCGAGAAGGCTGTGCAGCGCAGGCTGTCCTCCGTTCTGGCGACGACATGTTCGTGTATGCTGGGATAGTACCAGCAGTTGATGTGCTCGTAGGGCTTGTATTCACTCAGGCTGTAAAACAGCTTGGACAGGAAGGACATGTCCGTCTTGTCCCTGTACACGTCGGCGGAAAGCCAGTCGGTATGCCTCGACAGCTCCGCAGAAGGTGCGAACAGCCAGTCGTCCGTATAGGTCTGCGACTGATGGGCTATGGTTACCTCCGGCTTGTATTTCCGGATAGATGAATTTACAAACTTAACAAAATCAAGAATCCACTCCTGCCTCTTCCTCTGGAACGCGACCCATTTAGGATCGGTCCAGTCTATGATCCTCGGGATCTCCCCTCCGACCTCTCTTGCATATCTTTCCTGGCAGGAAGGGCAGTAGCAGACCGTCGGCCAGAAGGTCATGTCGGGCCACACGCCCTCGAATTCATACCCGGTGCAGATCTCTTCCAGCTGCGCCTTCACGAAATCGCGGTATTTCAGGTTGTTGGGGCAGCAAAGGCTGAACCTTTTCGGACGTCCGGTCGAATTGATGGTGAATTTTTCACTCTTACCTTCCGCGTCCACTATCCTGCAGTCCGGATTGTTGTCCCAGTACCAGTCCGTATAGATCAGGCAGTAATATACGACGACACTCATTCCTCTGGCATGGCAGTTGTCGATCATTTCCTTAAGGGCGTCCTTCCCTTTGAGACCCCTGTGCATAGCGCCGACCTTTGTAGGATAATTGCATTTCCCCGAATGTGTGTTGGCAAAAACAGTAGCCGCACCGACTTTGGCCTGCTGAAGATTGTCCGCGATTATGGAATGATCGAATTTTGAAAGGAACTCTTCGTTCCAGTCGTCGATGTGGAAATCCAGGAGATGTCTGCGATAAAGCTTTTTATACCAGTTATTCATGTTGAGTTTCTCCTATTCGTTTATTGTAAATTTAATTCCATAAATTTTCGCAAGGTATTCCAGTTCCTTGGTATAGTCGCCGAAGGCAAGGGAGTAATGGTGACCCGTGGTATTGTTCAGGAATTTGTCGATGTCCTCCCTGAATTCCAGGCCGAACCCCGGCCATCTGTTTCCAAGTACCTCTTCAGGCTCAACTTCCCTCTTGACGGTCTTTGCCTTCGCCACGGAGAAGCGCAGAGAATCTCCGTTTCCGCCGACTCTCAATATGGTGACCTCGCGGCCTTCCTCCAGCTCCAGATTGATACAGGCGCCCTTCATCTTCCCTACATAATATTCCTCCGGCAGAGCCTCATCCGCGATATTGCCGGGAATGGGCCAGAGGGATACGCCTTTCTTTTTGTCCGCCATTGAAATGGGAGCCGTGCCGCAATTAAAGAAGGTTATCCTGCCCGCCGCTTTGTTCAAACGCGTAATATCCGCAAAAAAGACCGAATTTCCGGAAAGCAGGTGCATGATATACATGGAGAGCGCCGCAGGAACATCCGCTTCGCAGGCGGTCATGATTCCGTCGTCGTTCAGCATGCAGGTCGCAAGGCAGCCGGCATAGCCGTATCCGCAGGGAATGGCCGACATTTCGGGCATGCACTTGTTGGCAAAGATGTCTATTCCGTAGAGCTTCTTCATCCTTTTAAAGGCCAGGTACATTTTAGCCTGAGACAGTATGGCATCCTCAGAGATTTTGTCACCGTCCTCAGTTTCCCAGTGGATTTGATCCACCTTGGCCAGGAAGTCCTGCTCCACCTTCCTGGCTTCCTCCAGGTCAACATTCTCCATCTCCTTGAATATATGGACAGTATCGTATTGAGGGAAATCCACCCCGAACACCGACTTCCAGTCGAATTCGTTTACCTGGGTCTGGTACATCATCATGCATTTCCCGCCGATGGTCGCGATTTTCCTGTTCCTCAGACTTTTCTTCACCCATGCCGCCTTCAGGTATTTCTTTATCTCAAGATAGTTTGATTCATCCTCTATTTTTCCGGACAGGAACAGGAAGTTTTTGCCCATTTCCTCCAAAACATATCTGATCTGTATTGCGGCACCGATGTTGCCGTTGGCTATGCGGTCCGACAAGCCGAACAGCACGAAGGGAATATTCAAATCGTTCACAGCCGATATGATATTGGAAGAGTATATCCAAGTCCCAACGCAGAGCATTATTGCGTCGGCCCCTTCCTTTTCCATGGTATGGGCATGGCAGGCGATCTCTGATTCGTTGAACAGGACGTTCTCCTCAAGCATCAATTCAATCGTTTCATCCGTTGAAAACCTTTTTTTGCAGTATTCCAGCAGTTGATAGGCCTCACCCTTGAAGTGATTCTTTTTTGCAATGACAATAACGCCAAGTACAGGTTTATTGTTCATACCGTTCTCCTTTTTGTTAATTTTCTTTCCGCCGCTTTTATCCTTTCACGGCGCCGGCGGTCATACCGGCAATGACCTTTTCCTGGAACGCTATATAGATGATAACGACCGGCAGGAAGGAGATTACGATTCCCGCCGTGATCAGCCCGTAATCTTGCGAGTACAGTCCTCTCAATTCCTGGACGCCAAGTGAAATAACTTTGAGCTTTTTATCTGTCAGAAGGATCAGCGGAACCAAATACTCGTTCCAGTTGCCCAAAAAAGCGAGGATTCCTATAGTGGCAAGTCCGGGCGAGGAAAGCGGGAGCATGATCCTGAAGAAGGTTCCGTACCTTGTGCAGCCGTCGATTTGTGCAGCTTCCTCCAGTTCCCTGGGCAGGGATTTCATAAATCCTACGAGGATAAAAACGCTGATCGAGATATTCAACGCGATATAGACCAGAACAATACTGGTTCTGGTATTGGTCAACCCCAGATCCCTCATCGTAATAAACAGAGGAAGGATAATCGCCTGTACGGGAATCATGATTCCCAGCGTGAAATACGTGTACAGCAAAAGTCCTGGTTTGACACGGGCCACTATATAGGATGCCATTGCAGCGATCAGCAGAAGCACTGCCGTGGACAAAATTGTATACACTGCCGTATTGAAAAAGTAGGTCGCCATTTTCGCCCCAACCCAGGCGTCAATGTAGTTGATTATCTTCCACACACGCGGCAGACTGAACGGCATCACCAGAATCTCGTCATTGGTTTTGAACGAATTCAGTATAGCCCACAGGAAGGGGACAAGACAGCCCAGTCCATAGATTGCAACAAATGCATAGGTCAGGATGGAAAGTGGTCTTATCTTTTTTAGCTTACTAGCTGCCGAATTTTTATTCATGCCGAATTACTCCTTTTATGTGGATTGCTCCTCTAATACTCGATGGTCTCTTTGGAGAAAAACTTCTTGAAAACCACAGTAAACAACAGGGAAAAGATCAGTATCGTCATGGCAATCGTAGTGCCATAGCTGAAGTTGAAGCCTTTAAACGCATACCGGAACATAAGCACCGAGATATAGGATGATGCGGAGCCCGGACCACCCCACGTCATGATCCACGACATATCGAAGGCCTTCAGGGAGCCGGTGACATTCAGGATGATGCAGATCTGAACGACCTCCCACATCATTGGGATGATGATCCTCCTGAGTACATGGAAACCGTTTGCGCCGTCTATATAGGCGCTTTCGAACAATTCACGCGGAATGGACTGGATTGCGGCCAGGTAAATAATGAAGTGAATTCCGAGGTATTGCCAAACCTGCGGAAGCGCTACGGAATACAATACTACTTTCGGGTCTGTGAGCCAGTTATGCTGGAGAAAACCCAATCCCAGCGTCTTTAGTATGTTGTTGAAGGTACCGAGATCGTTGTTCAGCAGCAATGAAAACATTAAGCCCGTCGTTGCCGCAGATATGACTACCGGCAGGAATATAAGGGATCTGAACAATTTGTACCCGAATTTGATTCGTGAAATGAGGTATGCCAGCATGATGCCCAAAGGGTTTTGGATCACAATTGCAAGCACAACCAGTATAAATGTGTTTTTTGCTACTTGCCAGTATTCGCTGTCCGTGAAGATCTCTTTATAGTTGTTGAACCAGACAAAGGTCTTTTCGCCGATCCCCGGCCAGTCCACCAGCGTGTAGTAGGTGGAAAGGCAGATTGGGAATATGACCAATATAGTAAAGAATATCAGCGCGGGAGCTAAAAAGACCGCACTAAAAAGGTTTTCGCCCTTTTTCATAACATCCCTCTCGATCCCATGATTATTTAAAAACGAGGGTGAATCACCCTCGTTTTTACTCAAGCCAGGTAACCAATTTATTTCACTGCTTTGTCTATGGATTTTTGAACTTTTTCACAGAAGCCCTTGGCGTCAATTGCCTGCGCCCAGAGTTCGTCGATTGAAGAACTGAATACTTCCTGTGATACGGGATCCGGCATCAGAACCCAGAAGTTTGCGTATTTTTTCTGGTCTTTCGTAAAGTCAAGTACCTTGGAGTACAGAGGAGAAATTTTTGCTTTGGAAATGTCTACATTCTTCATTATGAACTGTCCGAATTCAGCCATGTAGACATACATTTCATCGGAAACGAGATAGTCCATTGCCTTTACGATGGCAGCCTGCTTTGCCGGATCGTTGAAGGAGGCCTTGTTTATAACCCATCCGTTGTTGACGCCGCCTACTGTAAAGCCTGCGGGATCGTTCACTGCGTCCTCGAATTTGGGGAAGCTGATCAGATCGGTCTTTGACACGATCTCATCCTTGAAATTGCTGATGGACCAGGTCTGTCCGAGAATCATAGCAGCCTTTTCCTCGTTGTAGAGGGAAACTGCGGGAGCGAAATCTCCATTGCCTATAGTATCGCTCGGGAATACCTTGTTCTTTGCCATGTCAAGAATAAGGCCGGCTGTCTTTTGGTTCAGGTCGTAGTCGAATTTGTTTTCGCCGGTGGTTACCTTATTCATGTAATCAAAGCTTCCGAACTGGTAATAAGCTTCAGCAAAGAAGAAATGGCCGGGATTGCCGCCCTTGGCTCCAACAGCCATGGGGATGATGCCGTTGTCTGAGAAGACCTTGGCAACTGCCAGAAGTTCCTTGTAGGTTTTAGGATATTGGAGATTATATTTTGCAAACAATTCCTTGTTGCAGGCAAGATAGTCAGCCGAACCCTCCGTAGGGATTCCGTAAGTATGCTTTCCGTCCGGCGTGTAGGATGCGAGGGCTTCAGGTACGAAATCTTCGGCTTTTACTTCCGTACTTTTAGCGAAATATTCATTTACGTCGAGGAGAAGATCCGCTTCATACATGGGTTTCAAAGAAGTGATCGCCCAATAGTAGAAGATGTCGGGAAGATTGTTTGCGGCAAGATCGATCTTGATCTTGTTTCTCAGGTTATCCCCCTGCTCCGCTTCTACACTGTAGTTAGCGAGGTCCTTGTTGGCATCGATGAAATTTTTGATTCCATCGTTTATAGCCTTGTCCACACCTTTGTCGGCAGTCCACGTGTGAGCTATTCTGATTGTCGGTTTTTCAGAAGGTGCCGTTTGTTCTGCAACTGCTGTGGATGCATTCGCTGCGGTAGAGGTTTGATCCCCGGTCCCTTGCGAGTTCGCTCCGCAGCCGGTAAATGCACCCCCGACGAGAAGAGCCACGAGGATGAGGGTGGTGATGCGCCTGATGCTTTTTTTGTACATTCTATTTCCTCCTTTTCATTTTTCATAATCGTTTTTAAAAACTGATTACAATTACATTATAAGCATCAGGTACATTCTATGAAATTTTAAATAATTCAGATTCGTAGGAAAAAATTCAGGTCAAGGCAATTCATTTTGCACCGCGTTGTCGATGGAAGACTGGATCTTCCTGCAAAACGTTGCAGAATCGATGGTCTGTGCCCAGAGCTCATCCATGGAAACACTTAAAACTTCCTGCGAGGTAGGATCTGGCATGAGAATCCAGAAATTTGTGAGAGGCTTCTGAGCCTGAGTGAATTGGACAACCTTCTTATAAAGGGGGGAAAGCTTGGATGGATCGACCTCCATTTTTTTCATAATAAACTCTCCGTTTTCGGCAATCAGTGACATTATCCGGTCGGAGACGAGGAAATCCATGGCGGCAACTACAGCCTTCCCTTCCTTGGGGTCTTCGAAGGATGCCCTGTTGATCACCCATCCGTTGTTTACCCCGCCAACGCAAAAGCTCGAGGGGTCGTTCACGGCATCCGGGAATTTTGGGAAGGTTATCAGATCTATCTTCGGGATGATCTCATCCTTGAAATACTGTATCGACCAAGTCTGACCGAGGATCATCGCGGCTTTTTCCTCGTTGAAAAGGGATACGCTAGGTGCAAAATAACCGCTGGCCACGGTATCTTCAGGGAATAAACCGTTTCGCGCCATGTCGAGAACAATATCCGCAGTTTTTCTGTTCAGATCATAATCGAACCTGTTTTTGCCCGTTGTGACCTTATTCATGTATTCAAGTGAGCCGAACTGGTAATAGACTTCCGCAAACAGGAAATGCGCCGGATTTCCGCCTTTGGATCCGACGGCCAGCGGCGTCACGCCGTTATCCCGGAAGACTTTAGAGACGGCAAGAAGCTCCTCATAGGTTTTCGGATACTTCAGACCGTATTTTTCGAACAATTCACGGTTACACGCAAAATAATCCATGGAACCGGTTGCGGGCACTGCGTAAACGCTCTTTCCGTCGGGCGAATACGCGTCCAGAGCATACCGGACAAATTTATCGGCCTTGACGGAATTGCTGGCGTCGAAATACTTATTCACATCCAGAATAAGGCCTTCTTCGTACATCGTCTTAAGCGACGTGAGAGACCAGTAGTAGAAGATGTCGGGAAGGCTGTTCGCCGCCTGATCGATTTTAATCTTGTCCCTCAGGCTGTCTCCCCGTTCCCCCTCGAAAGTGTATTCCGCGAGCTCGGCATTGTCTTCCCCGAATTGCTTCAACTGATCTGAAAATGCCTTTTCAAACCCTGTCCCGGCATTCCAGCTGTAAGCGATCCGTATCTTGGGCTTTTCCTTCCCGTCCTGTCCGGAAGCGTTCTGCCCCGGATCCACTGCCGGCGAAGCTATGCAGCCCGCCAGCAATCCGGCTGATAGCAGCAAAGCGAACAATAGGTGTATTCGCCTGAGTAAGACTTTTTTCAATCGTTCTCCTCCAATCCCGCATCCTTCCGGGTAAGGAAGATTTGCTGTCTGTATTCGTTTGGGGTCATCCCGTAATATTTTTTAAAGACCTTGATGAAATAAGCGGCGTCACTGTATCCAACCATGTCGCCCGCTTCATTGATCTTCAGGTGAGGGATCTCCAACAATTTTTTAGCCTTTTGTATCCTTACCTTGTTGAGATATTCATTGAACCCTATCCCGGCTTCCTTTTTGAACACCTCCGAAAAGTAGTTCTTATTCATGAAAACCATTTTTGCCGCATCTTCCAGCGTAATACTGTCCCGGTATTTCTCCCCGATATACGCAAGTATTTTACCCACCTCGGATTTTCCTTCCGTTTCGTCGGACGGAGCGGCAGCCGGAGCAGGTTCGGTAATGCTTTGCTGTACCTTCTCCAATTCGGACTTCAATTTCCGGATCTTTTGCTGTGCTTTTTCCTGTCTGGTAAACTGGTTTTTGAACCGCACAAGTATTTTCACCAGTTCCTCCTCGTCTATCGGCTTCAGAATGTAATCGAAGGCTCCGAATTTAAGAGCTTTCTGGGCATAGGCAAATTCATCGTATCCGCTTATGACAACAACCTTGGTATTCGGGCATTCATAATGCAGACGCTCGATCAGTTCCAATCCGTCTATAACAGGCATTCTGATGTCGGATAGCACAATATCCGGTTTGTACTTTCGGCAAAGCGAAAGGCCGTCCACTCCGTTGGACGCCTCCCCGACAATGGAAATCCCCAATTCTTTCGCCGGTACGAGGTTTTTTATCAATTTCAGGATCCATTCTTCATCGTCGATAATTATCATGTTTATCACGGATTCACCCCCAGTATCTCCGGTATTTGAATATGAACGGTCGTTTCCACATAAGGAATGCTCTTTATTTCAAAATGACATTTGTCGCCATATAGCAGCTTCAGTCTCATATTTACATTCAGGACTCCGATGCCAAGACTTGAGTTATTGTCCTTCAACGCTTCGAGTCCATATTCGTTCAAGGCATGTTTTATGCTTTCCAGTTTATCGGCAGGTATTCCTGTTCCGTTGTCCGAAACCCAGATATCCAGCACGCCTTCCGATCTGGAAGCGCTTATGCGGATCGTCCCTTTTCCGAGCTTCGTTTCAATTCCGTGAAAAATGGAGTTTTCAACCAGCGGTTGTATGATGAAACGGGGAATTTTGCATTTCATCGCATCTTCGCCGATGTCAATCAGCGCCTCCAGCTTGTCTCCGAACCTGTAATGCTGGATTTTCAGGTAATTCCTTATGTGCTCGATTTCCTCCCCAACCGTTACGATATCCTTCTCTTTGCTGATACTGTAGCGAAAGATTCCCGACAGGGATTTAGAAATTTCCGCAATACTTTTTACCTTATTCTCCAGAGCAATGCTTCTGACAACCTCCAGCGTGTTGTACAGGAAATGGGGATTGATCTGCGCTTGCAATGCCTTGAGCTGCGCATTCGTTTTTTCTGTTTCTTTTTCGATCATGTTCTTCATCAATACATCGATTTCACTGATCATTTTATTGAAGCTGGCGGATAAAACATGAAGGTCCCTGTACCCGATATCCGGTACTGTTACATTGAAATCTCCGCCTTCGACCTTCTTCATCGCTCCGACCATCCTGTTGATCGGTCGTATGATACTGCCCGACAGCGTGAAGGACATGATCAGCGTAATGATCAGAGATATTCCCATGACCAGAACCGACAGGTTCTTGAGTTCGTTCAGCTGCTTGTACATGACGTCCGTGGACAAGACGGTTATCAGATTCCATTTGTAGTCTGCAAATTCATATTTCAGCACAACGGCATTGTTTTTTTTCATCAACTGAGGATTCTCCATCAGTTCGCTGATACGGATTCCATTATATTTGAGGAATTCCGTGGTTTTCCCGAAATCTTTGCTGTCGTTTGAATAGATCACCCTGCCGTTCCCGTCCGTTAAGTATGTCAAGCTTTCCCCATCTATCCGGGCATTTTCGATGATTTCTGCGATGGCGTCATATTTGAGATCCACCTGTGCCACGCCAATTCTTTCGGATCCCGGGCCTTTTCCGTAGTTCACTCTTTTGATGAAGGAAACGACGGGAAACATATTGCCGGCCCTGTTTATGTCATAATAATCGTTGTAATGGGTCGGTATGACAGTGCCTGCAGCAGGCAGATCAGCCGCGTTATGAATCCACTCCTTTCGGTCCAAGAGCTCATAGTTCACATTCATGCTTGAAGAGTAATGATCTCCTCCGCTTTCAATAAAATACGCATCCGAAATCGGAGGAAAATCGCGTATGATATTCGTAATAAGCCTGTCAGTTTTGTAAGGCAGGTTCAATTTTTCTTCAGGACTCATATTGCCTTCAAGCTCCGGTGCGACGGAAGTGATCATTACCGAGATGATCTGCTTTTGTATCAGCTCGGTCTGGGCAAGCATTGTATCGATTGTCTGCCCTACCTGCCTGATGATTTCACTCGTATAGGACTGAATCTTATTGTTCATTTCCCTGTGCATCATGGAATAATAGTAAAAATTGATAACCGCTGCAGGCAATAAAGCCACAATGAGAAATGCAACCAATAAGTCGGCTTTGATTGATCGTGTTAAGAATACGAACCTCAGTTTCAGAAAAGCTTGCGTTATTCTTTTAATAAACATGTGACTTCTCCAATTTCACAGTTGCATTTTTGCGATCGTTATGAAATTATGAAAACGCTCTTCCTAACCGTTCGATTTAATCATTATATATTGTCAAAAGTCAATTGTAAATATGGCTTACAAGCACCGAATTTCAACAATTTGTATGTTTGAAATCCTCCTGCCAGCTCTCCAGAAAGCCATTTTCGGATTTCCTTATTTGCATCTCTCCATTTAAAATCTGAAAAATGCCGAACTTTATTATATGAATCTGAATTATTTTCTATGCATCGTTCAGGTCGATCGATAATCTGAATCGGTTTACCATATGTACCACCTAAAATATCCATATAATCAAATTATACAAATACAGCAAGCTTGAATGCATATATAATATTGTCAGGTTTGATATATTAGGCAAAGGAGAGCTCGAAGTCATGACACCGACCAATTGCTGATTCATAAAACTGAATCATTCTGTTCCCGGAGAGTTGAAACTTGTCTTGTTGCAAAGGCAGGCTTGTTTTCGCACTCACAAAAGGAACGGCAATTGGGAAGGTAACTGACTTTACTGAAATATATCAGACTTTTTACGGTTGGCACAGGCTCTCGGCGCCCCTGTCCATATAAACCGTAGGGAACCGGTAGTTCAGGCTGCAGGAAGAATCACCTTCCTGCAGCCTTTTCATTTTCACACCTGAAAACAAAAGGAGACAACTGGCTTATACATTATGGAATGAGGGATTTTATGCTTGAATTGACAATGTACAATATAAGAAAATATTTTGGTGATAACCTGGTCCTGTACGACGCAGGTTTTAAAGTCTACGAAGGAGACAAGGTCGGCATGGTTGGATCGAACGGGAGCGGCAAAAGCACCATTTTGAAGCTACTTGCCGGAATCGAACCCATGGATATAGATTACCGGAAAATATGCGAAGGCAAGAGTCGGATAAGCTATCCCGCCGGGACAACCGTCGCCTACCTCGATCAACTGCCTGCCTTCCCCGCCGGCCTCAGGGTAATTGACATTCTGATGCTCGCACTTCGGGAGTTCACGCTTATCGAAGATGAGTTGAGGGCTCTGGAGGAATTAATGGGGCAGCTTGCGGGAGAGGCTCTTGACGCCGTACTGAAGAAGTACGGCAGGTTACAGCAGAGCTATGACGCAAAGGGAGGGTACGAAAAGGAGGAAAAGCTCGGCAAAGTATGCGCGGGACTGAAGTTTGACGATGCGTTCCTTCAGAAGGAATTCAATATTTTAAGCGGAGGTGAAAGAACGTCCGTAATGCTTGGAAAGATTCTTCTGGAAGGCCCGGATATACTGCTGCTGGATGAGCCCACGAACCACCTGGATATGGATTCTGCGGAATGGCTTGAAAGCCATCTCAGGGGCTACAGGGGCATTGTCATCGTTGTGTCCCACGACAGGTATTTTCTCGACAACGTGGCCACAAAAATCATAGAGGTGGAGAATAAGCAGTGCGAGACATACGAAGGCAATTACTCCGATTATGTCCGGCAAAAAGAGGAAAACCTGCTCCTGCAGTATGAAAACTATAAAGAGCAGTGCAAAAGAATCGACTCGATGGAAAAGACGATTAAGGATCTAAGGAATTGGGCGCTGCAAGCTGATAACAACAAGTTTTTCAGAAGAGCTGTCAGTCTTCAGAGAAAGCTGGACAAAATGGACAGGATAAGCAGGCCTCAATTTAAAAGGCAAAGCATCAGGATCAATTTCAATGCATCGGACAAATCGGGAAACGACGTCATAAAGGTTTGCGGACTCTCAAAAAGCTTCGGGGACAGGACCATTCTTGACAACGCAGACTTGTATGCCGCATCCGGCGAAAGGATAGCTTTGATCGGCCCGAACGGCAGCGGAAAAACCACTTTTCTGAAACTGCTCCTGGGAGAAGCAGCTGCAGACTCCGGTAATGCGGCATTTGGAGCAAATGCCAGAATCGCATACCTCCCCCAGATCATTACCTTTAAGGATGAGGAGGCAACGGTTATCGACTGCTTTCGTGAAGACAGGTATATACTGGAGGGCAAAGCCCGGGAATACCTGGCCCGGTTCATGTTTTTCGGGAAAGCCCCGTTCAGGAAGGTGAAGCAGCTGTCCGGAGGAGAAAGGGTAAGGCTGAAGCTATCCATGCTGCTGTACGATGAAATTAATGTATTGATACTGGATGAGCCTACCAACCATCTGGATATTGAATCGATCGAGGCCCTGGAAGAGGCACTGGAGGATTTCGAGGGCACGCTGCTGTTCATATCCCATGACAGATATTTTATAAACAAGGTAAGCGGCAGGGTCATCGCCGTCGAAGACAAAAAGCTTTCAAGCTATCCCGGCAACTATGATTATTATAAGCTGAAAAAGGAAGAGCGAAGCCGGCAAAGGGAGGAGTCAAAGAGTATCGGGAATAAAGGCGCCGGGATTAAAGCTGTTGGGGATAATGCCGTAAGGGATAAAGCTGTCAATGATAACGCATACGGAGATAGGGATGCCGGGGAAAATGGCTTAAGGAATAATACTGCCGGGGGCATTCATCAGGCTGAGGCTATCAAAACAGCGGCAGACCTGAAGAAGCTCGAGTGCGATATGAAGTCACTCGAGGATGAAGTACAGAAAATTGATGTAAGCATGTCTGCGGACGGGATCGATTATGATGAGCTGAGCAAGCTGTACTGCAGGCGTGAGGAGCTTAACGCGGAACTCGGTAAAATGATGGACGTCTGGCTGAGCCTTTGTGACCGCGCCGCTCCTGAAGGCTCAAAATATCCTGTCGGGCGTATTTAATGGCAGGAAGACCGATAAAGGCAAGGAGTGGGTTCCTTGCCTTTACGTAGCCTGTTGGAATGCATTCTACGGTCGTTTTCACCACATGCCTCATCCTTCTCTTAATTACCAATAATTCCCAAAAATTAAAGGCCTCATTTTCTCCCTATAAAGCTGGAAGGTATCATGATATATTGGAGAGAAGGTAAACACTATTTTGTTGCTCTTTATACCTGTCAGGAATAGTGTGCTATTATGGGAGGAAGTCCAATGGATTATAAGCATTTACATAAAGTTATTGTCAACAGGCTTCTTGAAGGCGAGGGCACAGCGTCGAATGCGCAACGGCGCGCTGCGTTTGACAATACTATGATCGATGAGACGTTGAAAGGATTATTGGCCAAGGTCGCCAACCATCCGTACAAAATTACTGATGAGGATATAGCTGCTGTAAAGAAATCAGGTTTAAGCGAGGACCAGATTTTTGAACTGGTCATATGTGCAACTGTCGGACAGGCAACACGCCAATATGATTCCGCACAAAAAGCTTTGGACGAAGTCGTAGGCAGTAAGGGAGGACATGGACATGCGTCTTGACATACTTAATAACGGCTACAGTTTTGCTGCTAAAATACTATTTGGAATTATTCGCATTGTCTCGCGCCATCCGCTGCCTGATGCAGCCAAATTGGTATTTTACCGTCCCGACTTCTATGGAACACCGGCTAAAAGCTTCACTCAAGAAGCAATGCGCGGAAACTCCGCCTGGTCTGTCGGTGACCGTGAATTGATGGCGGCATATGTCTCTAAAATGAATGAATGTACGTTTTGCATAGGAGCACACTCTGCAACTGCATCTATGGCATATAACGATGAGGAAAAGGTTGAGGCGGTTCTTTCCAATCTTGACGCGGCGCCTGTCTCTAAAGGGTTGAAGGCTACCTTGCACATGCTGGGAAAGCTTACACGAGAAAATTCCGTGAATGCCGATGATATTCGCGAGGTAATTGCTGCCGGGGTATCGCGTGAACAGATAGAAGACGCGTTTGCTGTATGTTTTGCGTTTAATGTAACAAACCGTCTTGCAGATGCTTTTGGATTTAAAGTACTAAGTCCTGACGGCTTTGATTCCGGTGCCAAGTTTTTACTCAAGAGAGGTTATGGTAAGCAGTAGTAATTACAATACATGCTTCCCTTAAACTTGACGGGCAAAGAAAAACCCTATGGCAGGATAGGGCTTTTGAGAGTGCAGTCTAATATTATACATTTGAAGCATTGTCTACTACATATTTTGCTGGAATGCATTCCACGGCTTGATACTGCCGCAGGCAATCTTCTTTCCGGAATTTCCGGCTGGCTGCGTGCGGTAATCGTCGGGATTTTCGTGTATCATTACGGACCTGCCCAGTATTTCATCCACTGTGAAACGGCTCAGAATGAAGCTCATCCTCGCCCTGCCGTTATCAGCCACTAACACCGGAAAGTCGCCTGCATGGTTGCCATGCGGCTGATTTGTCGGGTTCCAGTGACCTCCTGCAGATTCAAAAGGATTTGCCGGGTTTCCTACCTCACAGTTTCCCTTTTCGTGTATATGGAAGCCGAAGGGTCCGATCGGTGATTTGTTCCCGGCTGCGGGCGCATACGGCGGCAGACCCGCCACATCCGCGCAGACCATGACGCCGCCGGGTATGTCGGCAAAGGTCACAAGCCCGCGTATGGCCGGGTAATCAGGGCCGGGCATGATTATCGCGTATGCGGTATTGAAATGCTTGGGAAGTACTGTCGGCTGCGGCTGGTTGTATGGCGTTTGGCCGGTTGTCTGCTGGCCGGCCTGGGTGAAGCTCTGGATTGGCTGTGTCTGGGTGTAAGGCATCTGGCCGGCAGACTGCTGTCCGGCCTGGGTAAAGTTCTGGGTCGGCTGTATCTGATCGTATGGCATATATGTCGTATCCGCCTGTTGCGGAGTCGTATCTCTGAAATGGTAGCTGCCCATGGTTACACCTCCAGGTAATTAGGTTACGTATTATATTATGTTATCCGGAGGGATTATGTTAATCGCAAGAATCAACCTTATCAAATACCCGCATTAAAAAAGGCCCTCCAAGGTTATGGAGAGCCCGCAGTAAGCTTATAGCTTATTTTATCTATTTATACAAAAGAGCCAAAACCGTCGATTTGTTATGTATGACCAGTTCCCCATTCCTTTTTGATGCGATCTCACCGATGGATAACGCGCCTTCAACAACATTGTCCAAACCCTTCTGGATGTTACTCAGCTCAACGGTAAAGCGGTTTTCGAGGAACATGGCGCGGGAGATACAGTTGAAAAGCAGCGGAGTATATTCCTTCGGCGCGTTTTGCGAGCAAAAATCCGCTATATTGAGGGAAGACTCCAGCAGAGTGTCCGCGTCACCCTTCAATACGAATACCTGACTGCCTTCTGGGATATCCGCCACGCAAATTATCTCACCGTTGTCATTCATGGAAATGGGATCCCTGACTATTACCCTGCCGTCGTTCTGAAGTATGCCGAAAGGATGATCTTTGGCTATTGCAAAGAAGTCTTCCTTAAAGAGCATTATGTTTTCTTCTTCTTCTATTACCTGTTTGTATATTTCAAGAGCATCTTCGCCATCCAGCTTCTGCAGGACGTTGTCATAGGATCTTGTAACATAGAATGGTCCGCGGAGCTTTTGCCAGCCATGTTCGACAGCCACAAGGGAATCGGATTTTACAATGCAGACATGCAAGGCGTCTTCAAAAATACCCTGGTTATTGAAAATGCAGGGTTTATGCTCGAGACTGTAATATCCTGCGCCGCCCCCGACATATTTCACACTGTTTCCGACTTTTTTAAACAAGGTATCCGTCAGGTCCTTCATCCTGCTGGACAAGCCGTCAACAACCACTATTGCCGTAGAATTGCTTATCTCATCGGGGCTCAGATTGAACTTCATCATAAAAGGCAGTACCAACGATGAATAGACAGGCTCGACCGTTTTAACTATAAAGCCGGTACGCGTGTTGGTACTCCCTACCAGCAGTCCTGAGTAAATGCCTCCGAAGAATTCTACTTTTTTGTCGTTAAAATACTTGATCAGCTCCGGTATATCCCTATCCGATTCATCTCCGGCAAAAACCATGAGCTGTTGACCCTGGGACAGCTTTAAAGTATCGACGTGATCCCTTAAGCCCTGCAGATTCTTAAAGTACATATAGCCCCCCCTAATAATCAAAATTGAAATATTTCCATATATCATTAGTAATATTATAGAAAATCAAAGTTGCATAATACAATGATAATAATGACGAATTTTCTTATTTGCTGGCAGATTACTTCAACTATTTGAACATAGACAAGATTTTGGATCGGTTATTAAAAAACCGGCGGGATAATTTACTCCACACCGGTCGGTAATTCTAACTGTATTTTATATAAAACTTACCATGGATTCCCCGAACTTACCGGGCACCCTTAAGCAAACTTACCATATTTCTTCGAGAACCTCGCGTTCGAGCTCGTGCGTCCTGTCCCTGCCCATCAGGTCATTTACGGCCAGAGCGGGATTCTTCCCATTGAACAATATCCCGTACGCCTCCTCGGTAATGGGCATGCTCACGCCCAGCTTTCTGGAAAGCTTATAGACTGGTTCCGTCGTAAAATAGCCCTCTACTATCATCTTGACTTCATCAAGCGCCTGCTGGACTGTTTTCCCCTGCCCGATCAGTATGCCTGCACGCCTGTTTCTGCTATGCATGCTGGTGCAGGTAACGATAAGGTCGCCTATACCCGCAAGGCCCGAGAAGGTTTGCATTTTGGCGCCCATTGCACGTCCGAGCCTCGATATCTCCGTGATGCCTCTTGTCATCAAAGCGGCCTTCGTATTGTCGCCATAACCGAGGCCGTCCGAAATACCAGCGCAAAGCGCGATGACGTTCTTGACAGAACCGCCGAGCTCAACGCCTGTTATATCGGGATTAGTATATACCCTGAAGCGCGGCGACATGAATATATCCTGTATTTTCTCAGCCGCGTGCCTGTTCTCGGAGGCGGCCACGTAAGCCGTGGGGATTCCCTTGGAGAGCTCCTCTGCGTGACACGGTCCCGACATTGCAACTATGGTTACGTCGGGCAGTTCCTGCCTAATGACCTCAGACATCCTGTATCCGGTACCCTTTTCAAGGCCTTTTGAAAAACAGCTGATCACCTTGGGTTTCTTTATTAACGAAGCAAGCTCTTTGGAGTTTTCCCTTATCGTTTGCGACGGGATAACCATAACCAGTACGTCCGAAAACGCCGCAGCCTCCTCCAGATCGGCGGTGCAAACGACACTTTCCGGAACTTTCGCACCGGGCAGCTTATCTTTCTGCTCCCTCAGCGTATTGATCATATCGACTTCTTCCTGAAATTTCGACCACATCCTGACATTGTGGCCATTGCCCGCAAGCAGTATTGAAACCGCTGTGCCCATACTTCCGGCACCTATCACGGAAATATTCATGTTTTTCAATCCTCCGGTTTATTTGGCCTCAACCAGGCCTTAGTCATTAAACTCCTCTATTAAGCGCCTTACGTCGTCAGCCTTCCTTCCTTTTGCTGAAAGAGAACCTCGATTCGGTCCCGCTCAAAAGGCGCTTTATATTGGAGCGGTGCATCACTATGATCAACACCGCTATTATTGCTGAAAATATTATGGTTTCGATATTCCTGCCAAGGAACAGCTCGACGAACGGGAACAGAAATGCTCCGATGACGGAGCCCAGCGAGACGAACCTGGTCAGCGCAAGTATTACGATAAAAACGCAGAGCAGCCCCAGCGCGGCCCGCCAGTCCAGCATAAGCAGGACTGCCAGCGTGGTCAGGACCCCCTTGCCGCCCTTGAAGCCGAAATAGACGGGCCATATGTGTCCAATTATTGCTGCCGTGCCGGCAATCATTCCGCCAAGCTGCCCACCGTAGATAAAATATCCTGCGGCATAAGCAAGCAGGCCCTTTGCGATATCTCCGAGCAATACGAACAAGGCCGCTTTCTTACCAAGGGTTCTCATTGTATTGGTAGTTCCAGCGTTCCCGCTGCCATGCTGCCTTACGTCGACGCCGTAGAACCTGCCCACGATAAGCGCGCTGTTAAGACTGCCGAGCAGATACCCCGCCGCCGCTGCAACCGTCAGTAAAATCTGAAGATACATAATATTTTCCCCCAAGTCTACTGCTTCCTTAAGAACTCAATGTTTTTACAATTTTATGTCTTCTGACTATGACTTGTTATCTATGATTCGCTGTCGCGCTCACGGTGAATAAAGCGTATGGGTGTTCCCTCAAAACCGTAGCTCCTGCGAAGCTGGTTTTCTATATAACGTTCATAGGAGTAGTGGAACAGCTCCATATCATTTACGAAAATCACGAATGTCGGCGGCTTGACGGCAGATTGAGTGCCATAATAGAGCTTGAGCCTCTTTCCTTTGTCTGAAGGGGGCTGTACCATCGCAGTCGCTTCGTTCAGCAGATCATTCAGCATACCGGTCGTGATTCGCAGTGAAGCCTGCTCATTGACGAATTTCACAAGCTCGAGCAGTTTCTGGACACGCTGGCCTGTTTTGACCGAGATGAACAAAACCGGGGCATACTGCATGAAACCAAGCTTTTCAATGACGGTCTTCCGGTATTCTTCAAGCGTTCCCGTTTCCTTTTCCACGAGGTCCCACTTGTTGACGACGACGACTGACGCCTTGCCCTGTTCATGCGCATAGCCCGCGATCTTCGTATCCTGCTCCGTGACGCCGTCCTGCGCATCGATCATAATCACGCACACGTCGGCTCTTTCTATGGCGGTCCAGGAACGCAGCGCGCTGTATTTCTCTATATTCTCGGTGATCCTGCTCTGCCTGCGGATGCCTGCCGTATCTATAAATACGTATTTATCCTCGCCTATCTCTATGTAGGTATCGATGGCGTCCCTCGTAGTGCCGGGTATATCGCTGACTATGACGCGCTCCTCCCCGACTACGCGGTTTATGAGGGAAGATTTGCCCGAGTTGGGCTTACCGATGACCGCGACCTTGATAACGTCTTCATCGTAATCATCCTCTGTGTTTTCCGGGAAATACTTGAATATCTCATCGAGCAGATCGCCCATCCCAAGGCCGTGCAACGACGAAACAGGCATTACGTCGCCCATCGCGAGGTTGTAAAACTCATATATCTCAGCCGGCGGTTCGCCTA
This sequence comes from Bacillota bacterium, assembly GCA_023412915.1. Classification (GTDB taxonomy): domain Bacteria; phylum Bacillota; class Clostridia; order Acetivibrionales; family DTU013; genus JAEYOM01. The sequence continues at coordinate 117,193 of JAEZRE010000018.1, read as the reverse complement.
CGCTGTCGACCTTGTTAGCGACGATGATCACAGGCTTTTGCGATTTTCGCAGCATGGTGGCTATTTCCCTGTCGGACGCAGTCATACCGCCCTTCGCATCGACCATGAAAACTATCACGTCAGCCATGTCCACCGCAACCTCAGCTTGCCTGCGCATCTGCTGCAGTATTTTGTCCTCGGCATAAGGCTCGATGCCGCCGGTATCTATCAATGTAAATTTTCTGTTTCTCCACTCAGCCTCGGCATATATCCTGTCGCGCGTCACTCCCGGCGTATCTTCCACGATTGATATGCGCCTGCCGCAAAGGTAGTTGAAAAAGGTGGACTTGCCTACGTTAGGCCTGCCCACTACGGCTACTACCGGTTTTGCCAATACGTTCACCTCTCAAATAGTATGCTTTAAATCTAGTTCATTCCGAGGATCTTTTCGATCAGATCCCCGCCTTCATTTTCCGTTATGGTGATTTCCGTCCCCAGCCTGCCGCGTAGCTCGTTGAGCGTAACGTCGTCCAGGAACAGTTCCTCGCCGGCTTTGAACATACTCCGTGACAGCAGCAGTTCGCTTCCCAGTTCCTTCCCGGCAAGCTGAGAAGCAATGTCTCCACCTGTCAGAAGCCCCGTAACAGTTACATTTTCTCCAAAAAATACGTTATCTATAGTATAAACCTGAATCTTTAAACCATTATACCTTTTTTCCAGCTTTTGCGCCAATTGTTTTATGTGCATGGAAGCACATTTTCCCGTTGCAATGCTGACCGTTCTGCCGCCGGTCTTTGCCCAGGAGTTGTCCAGCTTCCTTGCGTGCCTTCTCAGATATTCGTCGAACTCATAATTCAAAAGCGTCATCAGGCCTACGCCATTCTCTATCTGAGGAAAGTCCTCATACGCTTCATAAGGAGGAAGCTCAACCCCGGCCTTGATATAAAATTCGTCAGCCAGGTAAACGAGTCTCGTGCCGCACTTGTCCAGAAGCTTTTGCTGCCAGCCCCCAACCTGTTCCAGTACCGCTGCCGAAGCCTCCGCGGTAAAGGGTTCGAGCTGATAAAGCCCTTCCCTGAAATCAGTAAGCCCTACAGGTACGACGGAAATACTTGCAACGCCTGGATACAGCTCTGACAGTTCGTTTATGGTCCTATCCAGTTCCTCCCCATCGTTCAGGCCCTTGCACAAAACTATCTGGGCATTGACCTCAATACCGCCCTCCGTGAGGAGCTTGAGTTTGTCCAGGACATCCCCCGCAAACCTGTTGCCGAGCATCATCCTCCTCAAGCCCGGGTTTGTAGCGTGCACGGAAACATTTACAGGCGTCATCCTGTAGCGGATTATGCGTTCAATATCCTGCTTCTTCATATTGGTCAGCGTTATATAATTCCCGGACAGGAAGGACAGCCTGGAGTCGTCGTCCTTGAAATATACGGTCTGGCGCATCCCTTTAGGCAGCTGGTCGATGAAGCAGAACACACACTTGTTTGTGCAGCTTTTAGCCTCTGATATCAGCGGATCTTCGAAGTCGAGCCCAAGGTCTTCGTACTCATCCTTTTCGATGTCAATTTCCCAGCATTCGCCGTTCTTTTTTTCCACTACGACAAGCAGCCGGCTGTCCGTAGTCAGAAACCTGTAGTCGAAAATATCGCCTATTGCCTGTCCGTTTACCGACAGCAAAAAATCGCCGGGCTCTATTCCCGCCTCCATGGCGGCGCTGTCCGGTTCAACACTTTTTATGATGATGGGTTCCTTTTTCATTGTCCAAGACCTCTTCGCCCATTATTATTCCCAAAATCCTCTGCCGGACGCACTATACACAAAAAGGCCGTCTTTGCAGACAGCCTCTTTTAGTCTATACAGTATTCGTGTCCATATAGCTGGATTATTACGCTTGAGCTTCCTTTATGACTTCTTTGCCGTCATAGTATCCGCATTCCTTGCAAACAACATGAGGAGCCTTCAGCGTGTGGCACTGCGGGCAGCTTACAAGACCCGGCTGCGTCAGCTTCCACTGTGATCTTCTTTTACCTGTCCTGGCTTTGGACCATTTTCGTTTCGGGTTTGCCATATTCTACACCTCCCTGATAAAAAGCGTATATCACTATTGTTCAAAAAATTTTTTCAGACCTTCCATCCGTGGGTCAACGTCGTCATCGCCGCATCCACATTGTACTTCGTTAAGGTTGGCGCCGCACTTACTGCATAAGCCTCTGCATTTTTCAGAACACAATTGCTTCATCGGAAGGTTCAGAATAATATTATCAGTTAGCGCTTTACTTATGTCAAGTACTTTTCCTTCAAAGGGATACATATCCGACTGGCCGACATCCGCACTGTTGATAAAGTCTTCCTTTATCGCAAGGTCCAACATCTTGTCCACTGTGCCGAGGCACCTGTAGCAAACACCACTGTAGGACGCTTTCAGGCGGCCGTCCAAATGCAGGATACCGTCGTTGTTGGTCAATGTACCGGTAAATTCCAGATCTCCGACCAGATTAAATCCTTGGGCCGGTTCCCTTTCAGGCGGCTCTTCATGAAACAGCAGTTCCACGGAAGTGCCGTCAATCCTTAAAATATCTGATATATCAACCTTCATAGACAATACCCCTTAAATACGCGACAAAAGATATTATACTAACTAATGCCAGTAATGTCAAGGCAATTTATTTCTCCGTAAGCCTAAGCGTCTCCCTTGCGATGGCAAGCTCTTCGTTTGTCGGGATAACAAGCGTTCTAACCTTGGCGTCCGCCGCGCTTATGTCGGTTTCAGCGCCCCTGACCTTGTTCTTTTCAGGGTCTATCTTCACCCCGAGATAATCCATATCGTTGGTGGCTTCCGCTCTAACGTAGGGATTGTTTTCGCCTATGCCTGCGGTGAATATGACTGCATCGACTCCGTTCATGACAGCCGCATATTCCCCAATATATTTTTTAACTCTGTAACAGAAAATATCCAAAGCAAGCTTTGCTCTTTCATTTCCTTCCTCAACTGCCGCATCGAGATCCCTGAAATCGCTGCTGACGCCCGATATTCCGAGAACCCCGGATTTCTTGTTGAGATACTCGTCTATTTCCTTGGGGTTCATTTTCTCGTTTTCCATCAGGAACTTGACTACAGCCGGATCCAGAGAACCGCATCTGGTACCCATTGCCAGACCGTCCAGCGGCGTATAGCCCATGCTCGTCTCGACAGACTTGCCGAACTCCACTGCGCATATGCTCGCACCGTTTCCGAGATGGCAGGAAATGAGCTTCAGCTTCTCGATCGGCTTGCCGAGAATTGCCGCTGCCCTCTGAGCGACATATTTGTGTGAGGTTCCATGGAAGCCGTATTTTCTTACGCTGTGCTTTTCGTAGATTTCATAAGGCAGCGCGTAGATATATGCGTACTTTGGCATCGTCTGGTGGAAGGCTGTATCGAATACGGCAACCATCGGCGTCTTCGGCATAATTTGGCGGCAGGCCTCGATACCGGTTATATTCGGCGGATTATGGAGAGGCGCGATATCTACGCAGTCCTGAATCGCTTTCATTACCTTCTCGTCTATGATCACCGAATCATGGAATTTTTCACCGCCATGTACGACACGGTGGCCGACTGCCGATATTTCGGACATATCCGAAATAACTCCTGTCTTCGGATCTGTCAGCACCTTTATGACTTCCTTGATCGCAGCCTTGTGGTTTGTCATGTCGATATCTATAACAATTGTATCGCTGCCGGTCTTTGTATGCTTGATGAACGAGCTTTCGATGCCTATCCTGTCACAAAGCCCCTTGGCAAGCACCGCTTCGTTTTTCATATCTATAAGCTGATATTTGAGTGACGAACTGCCTGTATTTATTACCAGAATCTTTTTCATTGTAATATGCTCCTTTATTTGTTCGAATACATCTGCGCCTGGACTGCAGTGATAGCGACGACGCCCACGATATCTTCGGCAGCGCAGCCTCTCGAAAGATCGTTTACGGGTCTTGCGAGACCCTGAGTTATTGGTCCGTACGCTTCAGCCTTCGCAAGCCTCTGTGTAAGCTTGTAGGCTATATTGCCGCAGTTCAGATCAGGGAACACGAGTACGTTAGCCTTTCCTGCCACAGGGCTTCCCTTTGCCTTGGAAGCGCCTACCGACGGAACCAGTGCCGCGTCAGCCTGCAGTTCGCCATCCAGGAGCAGCTCGGGAGCTTTTTCCTTGGCAAGCTTCGTCGCGTCGATAACCTTCTGTGTAAGCTCGCTCTTTGCGCTACCGTAAGTCGAATATGAGAGCATTGCCACTACCGGGTCGTCCTGAACCAGATTCTTGAAGCTTTTTGCCGATGCGATGGCAATTTCGGACAGCTCGTCGGCATTCGGATTCTCCACGAGGCCGCTGTCGGCGTATATAAATGCACCTTTGCTGCCGTATTCACAGTCCGGCACTACCATTACGAAAAAGGCAGAAACGATCTTTGTACCGGGAGCTGTTTTAAGTATCTGCAGAGCCGGTCTCAGCGTATCGGCTGTGGAATGTATCGCGCCGGAAACCATACCGTCTGCAGCGCCCATCTTGACCATCATGACGCCCCAGTAAAGCTCATCCTTTATGATTTCGCGCGCTTTTTCAGGGGTCATCCCCTTTGCTTTTCTAAGTTCATAGAATGCATCCGCATATTTTTCAAAATCCGGCGAGGTTTCCGGATCAACTATTGTCGCTTTGGATAAATCCAGATCTCCTGCCAGCTTCTTAATTTCTGTTTCCTTACCGACGAGAACTATTTTGGCAATGCCTTTTTCCTGTGCCATGGCAGCTGCCTTTATTGTCCTGATGTCAGAGCTTTCAGGCAATACGATGGTTTTGATGTCTTTCTTTGCGCGTTCGCTTATCTGTTCCAAAAAATTCATTATAAGACCCCTTTCAGATTTAAATGGTTGACATCATTAATCTGCCCCATTTTTATTTTTATAACATTTCTAAATTATTACCAAGTCCTAATACTAGCTTGCATCAAGCTTTTGCCAGCATCACTATTATATACAAAACGTTTATTGTATACAAGATTAGATTAACAAAAACGGTTACATAAGCAAATTTGGCGAAAATCTAAATCTGAAATTTTATTGCAGGGGTAGTTCGAGAACAAATGAAGTCTTATACATACCTGTGCCGGATAAAAGCCTGAGCGAGCCCCCATGGCTGACAGCTATGCTCCTGGCTATAGCAAGGCCAAGCCCTGTTCCGCCATCGCTGTGCCTCGAGGAGTCGCCCCTGACGAATGGTTCGAAAATAGTATCCCTTAGGTTTTCGGGGATGCCAGTGCCGGTATCGGATATTTCAACCGCAAGTCCGGAGTCGGTTACGGCGAGCCCTATCCTGATGGTCGTCCCCGGAGGGTTGTACCTTATGGCATTTATAAGCAGATTGGATATGGCTCTTGTGATCTGTTTCCTGTCGATTTGACCGAATAGCTGACGGTCGGGTATATCGAGTTCGAGCAGCAGGCTTTTCTCCTCAAACTGCTCGTAATACTCGGCTGCCATGCCTTTGACAAACTCGGTCAGGTCCGTTGTTTCAAGCTTCAATTCCTGCCTTCCGCTTTCGAGTCTGGAAAGCTCGAACAAGTCGTCTATAAGCTCTGAAACCCTCATCGATTTATTGTATATGGTTTCGATATAACGCTGTTTCTGCTGCTCATCGCTCACCATGTGTTCGGCCAGCGCTTTGCTGTAGCCGCCTATGACTGTGATAGGCGTTTTCAGGTCGTGTGATATATCTAAGAACATCCTTTTTCTGGCTTCCTCGAGCCTGCTTTTTTCAGCCTGCGAAGCCTCGAGTCTGGAAGCCATACCGTTGAAAGCGTCCCTGATCTGCAGGAATTCGTTCTCCGCCTTGAATTCCATCCGAACGTCCAAATTACCTCCGCTCATCTCCCGTATCGCGCCGGTTATATTGGAAAGCGGCATGCCGATCTTTCCAGCCGTCCATTTGCTGAATAAAAAAATGTTCAGCGCAAATACGCTGATAAAAATTATGAGTGAAGCGATCAGTATCGAAATAAACTTTCTTGAGACCGGCAACGGCGCATTTATGAGGTTGAGCTGCAGATCGGCCTTATCGGAGGGAATAAACACGAGAAATGTACACCGACGGCCATCGTACGTTGTTATTTCCTTTGCGGTGCAAACATAGTCCTGGCCGCTGCCGTTGTAGCTGAGCAGCTGATACAGCCTGCCGGGGGCGTACCTGTAAGTGTCGGTTTTTTTATCGCCTTTCGTGAAGATGACCTTGTTTTCTTCATCCAGAACCTCAATCCATCCGCCTAAAAGCTCTATGTCGGATATGCCGGCATTCTCATAATCCGGGCGCGCCGCGGCGTTTGCGGATATTTTCGGCATTTCCTCCCTGCTCATTGTAGAACCTATCATTAACCCCAGGATCAGAAGTGTCAAAAATGCCACAGCCAGCATGATCAGGACAAATATGACATAGTTTTTGATCAGTGTACGGTGAAGACTGCTTCCGGCCATTTTTCACAACCTCTTTTCGAATCTGTAGCCAAGACCGCGGATCGTTTTCAGATAAATCGGCTCCCTTGGGTCCTTTTCGATTTTTTCACGCAATTTGCTTATGTGGACCATGACTGTATTGTCGTCGCTCTCGTAGAAACCGTTTCCCCAAACGTGTTCATATATCTGGCTCTTTGTAAATACTCTGCCCGGATGCTCCATAAGAAGCTGCAGTATCTTGTATTCAACAGCGGTAAGCGCTATTTCGGAGCCCTCTGCGTTTAGCGTGCAGCTCGATTTATCCAATGTGAGCCCGCCTGCCGAGATCCGGTTTTCCTCCGGCCTTTCGGCCGCGTTAAGCCTGTAGAACCTGCGAAGGTGAGCCTGCACGCGGGCAGCCACCTCAAGCGGATTGAAGGGCTTTGTAATATAATCGTCCGCACCGAGGTCGAGCCCGAGTATCTTTCCGCTGTCGTCGGTCCTTGCCGATAAAATTATGATCGGTATGTTATGTGTCTCCCTTATCTTTTTGACAAGCGTGTAACCATCCATTTCAGGCATCATAATATCGACGATCGCTATGTCGATCCTGCTTTCATCGGATTTGACGGCTTTTAGAGCTTCCGCCCCGTTACAGACTTCCATGACATCGAGCCCGGCATTTTCAAGATACAGCCTCAATATCTCGGTTATCTCCTTTTCATCGTCTGCCACCAGTACGGTATAACGCTTTTCTTCCATTAATAAAACTCCTTTGCCTATCCAAGCCCTTTCGCGTTTCCGGGCTCCTTTGCCTATTGAGCTCCTTCGCCTGCCTAATCTCCTTTGCCTATCTGAGCTTCTTCATGTTTCTGGGCTAGTTCGCCCATCTGAGCTATTTAGCCTATCTCAGTTCTCGGCCTATCCAAGTTCCTTCGCCGATTTTTCCAAAAGTGCCGCAAGAGACACAGGGTCCGCAAACACGTGCCGCTTCCAGTCCGGATAGTACCTGTCCAGCAGCAGGCATACCGCCATGCCTCTCCTGTAATATTTCTCCTTTCCATTAACGTTTTCCTTCAAGCCTGTCAAATATTGCTGTCTGAGTTTGTCATCCTTCAAGGCTTCGGCGGTTTTGAACTCGACATAGCGCGCGGTGCCTTCCACGGTTTCGGTTCGGTCCATATACCTGCCGATCAGCCCGGCTTTTTCTTCTCCGAGCTTTTCCGAATAAGCCTCCAGAAGAGCCTGCCTTGCCGAGAGGTATTCTTCCGCTTCGCTTCTGAAAGACATCTCCCCTGAAGTATTCACCATAGTATATAAAAGCCCGGTCAGCTTCTCATCAAGCGACGAGATGGCGGGATCACCGCCGGCTTCTTCAAGCAGCAGCTCTATTTCGGATTCTTCGCAAGCCGGTTCCATCGCTCTCAGCTGTTTTTCGAAGTATTTGTACTGGAACGCGTGCAGCGCTTCATGGTGCAGAATTGAGACATACTGCTGATCGGAGAGTTTTTTGCTTTCGATGCAAAAACGGTTTAGAAAAAAGTACTGCGGGTCGGAGGATAATCCCTCCGCGATCTGGCCTACGGAATCGAGTTCCGATTTACAAGGGAGGAACACATTCATTTCCCCGTTTACGGGGTAAGCCGTACAGGCGGCCACAGGCAGAGCCGGCTTCCGCTTTTTTATTTCATTTTTGAAGATAACGTATTCCGATGAACCTTTGCGCACTGCCACAGGATAATCTTCTATGTTCAAGCCGGGCCAGATAATGTCCGACGCTCTTTTATCCAGTTCTACCGCGGCGCGGTAGAGTTCCCGGTCCTCGCGCGACAGACCGTTCAGACTCAGAGTGAGAACAAACGCGGTCAATATAATACCAACGCCCAGGTAAACTATTTTGAATATTTTCATACTATACCTCCTTCCTGAAGGTTATGAAAGTAAGGGACAAAAACAAATAACTCAGCAACAGTCCGACTGCAACGGGCTGCAGGTCGACAGGACCCCCGACCAGTATGGCGGAAGCCTGTCCCTGGATTGCCGCAAAGTCGGGTATGAAAAAGAGCAATATTTTCATTATCGAAGCTGCGAAGCCTTCCGAAGTAGCGGCCAGCGCATCCAGGATACCGTGCAGTATGCCTGCCGCATAAATGAGCACCCCGCCTATTCCGGCGGCAAACACGGGCAATTTGACGGTAAGCACGCTGATAGCCGTGCAAAGGAACGCAGAGTTAATGCCCAGCAGTATTGAGCATAAAAAAACGGACGGGATAAGTTCGAATTTTCCGTAGAACAGGCAAAACAGTATCAAGGAAAAGGAAAGCAGCAGAGTGCAGAATATCCCGGCCGCGATATTGCCCGACGTCAGTGCGAACATGTACTGCCACGGCTTGACACCCCTCACAAGCACAAGATGGGTCGTCCTGCGTTCGAACTCATTCGGGATGGTCTGGATGGATACCATTATTGCGAGCAGGCAGGCTACAAAGCCCATTATCGACAATGCCACAGGCGCCATCTGCTCAAAGCCCGACACCTTCCGGCCGTTTATCGTAAGGTGGCTGTTGTTCGTCGTAAGTATCAGCATTAGGATCATGCCTATGCTCAAAACTATATAGAAGGTCTTGTTCCGGAGCTTTTCCCTGAGCGTATTGATTATCAGAGTGCACATGTATCTTCACTCCCCTCTGCGATATGTGATCCGTGTGTATGTGGTCCGGCTGTAATCGGCCCGGCTGTTTCTGTTACGGCTGTACCTTTTTCAACCGTATCCGGTGCAGCCGTGTCCATTCCCGCGGCTTTAATGAAAAGCCTTTCAAGCCCGGCTTCCAAGTATTCACGCCTTTCGACCACGCCCGCATTCCTCCCGTTTACGAGGAATACGACCCTGTCGGCAACCTTCTCCACATCGGAGAGTATATGGGAGTTGATAATGATCGACTTCCCCTTTCGCTTCAGATCGAGTATCAGCTTGATCATTTCCATTCTGCCTATCGCATCGAGCCCCGACGTTGGTTCGTCCAGTATCAGCAGTCCGGGATCGCCCAGCATGGCCTGAGCGGCTGCAAGCCTCTGCAGCATACCCTTCGAATAGGTCCCGGTCTTTTTATCCCCCGAAGCTCCAAGCCCCACCGCGTGGAGCAGTTGTTCAATCTGCACTGCAGCCTTGGCTTTGCCGATTTTTTGAAGCCGAGAGTAAAAACGCAGCACCTCACGCCCGGTCAAAAACTGATGAAAATAGGGCGTCTCCGGGGAATAGCCGACACCTGCGCCTTCCTTGATCCGGACCATACCGCTGTCAGCTCTGGCAAGGCCAAGTATCATCCTGATTGTTGTTGTCTTTCCCGCTCCGTTAGGTCCGAGCAAGCCCAGTATCTCGCCTTCATCCACACCGAATGACAGGTCCGATACGACTTCGCAGCTTCCATAGCTTTTATGCAAATGTGAGCATTCCAAAATACTCAATTCAAACACCCCCATAATTCAATTATAGGGTTGGAAGCTTTCGCCAATCTTCACCGAACCTTAAGCTAACCTTAAGAAGCTTTAATATGGCTGCACCGGATAAAAAACGAGCTGCAGCGCGTATTACATTACGCCATCTGCAGCTCGTCATTCCTTATACTTGCTTATTTGCTTGTTCACAGACTTGCATATTCAGGTCATACTGTACCTATTCATCCGTCTGTTTCCGCCAAGGTTTCTGCCTCCGATTATCAGTCCCCAGTCAGGTGCTTCCGCTTATATGCATCCGGCTGACAATGAAGAGGCTTATGCGCTCCCGATCACCGGCACCCGGCCAGCAGAGAAAGGGCTTATGCGCTCCTGCTCACCGGCACCTGGCCAGCAGCGAAAGGGCCGCTGTCCCTATTCTTTCGTCTCCTGCGTCTGCCGGGAGGCAGATGTCCGGCCCTTTCGAAATGAATATATAAGCTCCCTCCGGAGTCCTTACCGTGGTGTTGAAAAGAATGCCCCTTCCTTGCTTGTAATAAACTGAAAGATTAAGCTTGCCCGAAGAATACTGCTTCCAGTCGCGCGCTCCGAGTCTGCCCATCAGCTCGGCGGAGCCGGAAGGCTTTGCGTTGCGGCAGGACGCCAGAGCGCTGCGTATTTTCGCTCCAAGCTGTGCCGGACTGTAGGGCATTGTCAGCCCGGTAACTTCTGAAGTCGCCTTTCCCTCTCCGAACAGGTCCGCTACATAGGGTATAAATACGGCATTTCGTTGTGAATCGAAGAAAATGCTTATATTGCCGCAGTCGACAGGCTTAACTGTTTTCGCAGGCGGGTTCTTCTTCAGCCTCCTGCGCCTTGTACCAAGCCAGATGCCCGCAATTACGGAAACGACGATGATGACCAGTATTAATAATTGTATATATTTTGTATACTCTTCGTTCATCGGAAATCCTTTCGGTTTAAACAAGCAATAGATCACAACCCAGGATTTAAATCATACCGATTTGTAACTGCAAATATTTTATCATAACGGACGAGCTTGGCAAATGGGTGGTATGCATTGTGTGAATTGAAGCCGCTCACAACGGTTGACATAAGGCGTGCAGAATTTACTTCACAACCTTACCTATTTAATATATTATTAAACAATACGGACAAAAATTTAAATAAACTGCAATGCAGATAACGGGGGTCTATTTTAATATGAGGAAAAATCTTTTCATCTATATTACCTCTTTTTTATGCGGTATGACGGTCATGGGAGTGGAGCTGTCCGCTACCAGGCTGCTCGCTCCGTATTTCGGGACCTCATCCATTGTTTACACCGTAGTTATCGGACTTATCATGATATCGATGAGTATAGGCAATATTCTCGGAGGCCGTTCCGCGGACAAGCACAACGATCTCGGCAGACTGTTCTCGCTGCTTTGGATAGCGGCGCTGTGGGTAGCTGTCATACCCCTTATAGGAAAATATATCATATCGCTCATAACCGTACTGATGATGTATATACTGCCGGGCAACCTGCTCGTTTCGGGCTCCGTGATATCCTGCCTGCTCGTTTTTTCCGCTCCTCTGCTCATACTCGGGATGGTCTCGCCATACCTCGTAAAACTGGGAGTCCGGGACATGGAGAACAGCGGGCGCACAACGGGCGAAATCTATGCGGCTTCAACCATAGGAAGCATAATCGGCACCTTCATACCTACTTTCCTGACGATACCCTATATTGGCACCATGAAATCCTTCCTTGTATTTTCACTGGCGCTCAACCTGACCTGCCTGTATTATTTCATCACCAGGAAGAAGGGAATCGTAAAAAGCGTCATAACAACCGTTTTGACCGCGGCGCTGCTGGTCCTGCCCGTTCAGAACCAGTTTGCCTTCTGGACGAACGTGGTTCTTGAGGACGAATCGCTTTACAACTACCTTCAGGTCACGGAAAACAGCGACTCCGTAATTCTTTCCACAAATGTCGCGTTCGGCGTGCAGTCCATATACAAGAAAAACAAGGCGCTTTCAGGCCTTTATTACGATTACGCGGTGACATCTCCACTGATGCTGAAGGACGCTTCTGAAAAAAAGCCTCAGGATATACTTGTTCTGGGCATGGGTACCGGAACCTTTGCAAAGGAATGCAAGTATTTCTTTCCGGAAAGCAGGATCGACGGTGTTGAGATAGATCAAAAGATAGTCGACCTTTCAAAGAAATATTTCGGGCTCAGGGACGACGAAGCCAGGATCTTTGTCAACGACGGCCGCACCTTCCTTTCCTCCCCCGACGCCGGCAAATACGACATCGTAATGGTCGATGCCTACCACGACATAACGATCCCCTTCCACATGTCGACAACGGAGTTCTTTTCGCAGATAAAGGAGCACCTGAAACCCGGGGGCATAATCATGATCAATATAAATATGCGTTCGGACAAAAGTTCGGAAGTGGTGGACTATCTTACACAGACACTTCGCTCAAACATGAGCAGCGTATACCAATATAATGTTCCGAACACCACGAACGTTTTCGTGTTCTCTTCCGACAATACCGATATGTTGTCGGATTTCAGAAATAATGCCGACAAGCTCGATGACAAGAACCCGATAAAGTCTCTAGCCGAATCGATAATCGGCAACTGCTCCGAGGTGACTGATACAAAGTATGTTTTCACGGACGATCTGGCCCCTGTGGAAGTATTGGGTCAGAAGGTCCTTAACGACATAGTCTCGCAGGAGCTGGTATATTTCCGTGAAGAACTCAAGAACTCCGGCAGTGGGGTTCTTGATGTATTCAACATGATTTCCTGATAACGCTAGAACATTATCACAGCCTGCCCATATCTCCTATGCGGCAGGTTTTTTTGTGCGCCAGCTTCCCTCCTATGTGGGCAGGTTTTTTTGTGGCGCCGGCTTCCCTCCTATGCGGCAGGTTTTTATTGCGCCCCCTCCCTCATATTCCACGAATTTCATTGGCATCGGAACATGTGTGCATGTTACAATAGCAGGGCTGTCCCGGTACCGGTTCCCGCAGGAACGTAACGGGCGGCCTAAGATATATGTGAGGTGAGAGGGGGTTATTTATATGTTTTTCGTCAGAAGGAAAAAGACAGTAAAGCTGACTATGTGGGTGCTGGTATTGGTATTTTCGATCGCCGTCCTGGGCAGTCTCGGACAAGGAACGGCATATGCGGCCTCTACACAGCCTTATGCAAGTTATGTCATACAGCCCGGTGACTCGCTATACAAAATATCCATGGCTTACGGCATATCGATCGCGAGCCTTAAAGCCGCGAACGGTCTGAGTTCGGATCTGATCTTTGCCGGCAGGACCTTGAATATACCGATAACTCAAGCTTCAAGCCAGAACCTGACTCTGAAGGCTATTATAAGCAGAAGAGGTATAGCTGCAAGCTGGTTGAATATACGCCTGTTTGTGGACAAATCGGACAAGCTCCTGACCGTTTATAACGGTACTACTCCGCTGAAAGCATACCATGTTGAACTTGGAGACGGCGGCACGGGCGACAAACAGGTCGCGGGCGACCACAAGACGCCGGAAGGCAGTTTCTATATCACGCAGAAGCTCGTACTCGATCCGGCTGACCAGTATCTCGGCACAAGATGGATGAGATTGAGCTACCCGAATATAGAGGATGCACAGCGCGGTCTTAAAAGCGGCATCATCAACAAAACCACCTACGACCGGATAGTCAATGCTATAAATAACGGGCAGACGCCTCCGCAAAACACCGCGCTCGGCGGCGGAGTCGGGGTCCACGGCGGAAGCACAGCCGCGCTTGGAACCAACTGGACCTTCGGGTGCGTGGGCTTAAGCAACAAGGATGTGCAGGATTTCTATGATTATGTAAAAGTCGGGACTAAAGTAAATATACAGCCTTGATATATCAGCCCCATAGGCTTTGCGAATGGCTGCTCCTGGATAACCTTATCCACGGGCGGCCATTTCCGGTTTTCTTAGGTTTCGGTGTCAGCTGTAACTGATTACGTTTTCATTATAGAATAATAGAAATATGTCCTTTATGACTTCATTATGGTTTTCCATCGTAACATGGTGGAGCTGTCCGTCATCCACCTGTATCAGGATCGTAATCTGATACCTGTCGCTGTTGTCCATTACCGCGCTTATGATATCAACAGCTTCAAGCGGTCTCGTGTAAACGCAGGCCCATTCTCCCTGGTTCTCATTGACTCCAATGTCCTTGTCGTAATAACTTTCCAAAAAATTTTTCAATTCCCCGGTTTTCCTGGACCATAGATTCACAGTAAGACTCATGTTTGTCTCCTTTTATTGCGGCGCTCAAGTTTTAATCGAATGTTGCAGCAAAATCAATTATAGCTGATAAAATCTATAATTGGACAAAAACCTTTAAAAATCCTTTATGTAAATTTTTCATACTATACTTGCATTAAGTTGTATATAGCATCGTTGCATTAATAGCCTGATTTTTACCTATACTATTATTGCTGTTTAAAGCAATGAAGCTCTTGAAATCCGGAGATATTTACAGGAGGAATTATCCTTGAGATATAGAATCAGTTTTTCAAATGCAATATACGTGGGCGTGATACTGGCAATTTTGATAACTGCCACAGGTTGCAGAAAGAGCAGCCCGCCGCAGAATATGCAGCTACAGTCCGCCAAGGAGAAAACGACCGAGGAGCAGGAGCCGGAGAAGCTAAAAGCCATAGAAACCGGTATTGAGACCCTGTTCGAGACTCTAGGCGGACCAAGCGTCAAAATTGAAACCGGCGGTAAAGGCGAAGGAGGCCAGGGCCAGGGCAGCCAGCAGCAAAGCGGTCAGCAGGGCTCACAGCAGCAAAGCGGCCAGCAGGGTTCACAGCAGCAAAGCGGTCAGCAGGGCTCACAGCAGCAAAGCAGCCAGCAGGGCTCACAGCAACAGAGCGGTCAGCAGGGCTCACAGCAGCAAAGCAGCCAGCAGGGCTCACAGCAGCAAAGCGGTCAGCAGGGTACAAAGCAGGGCTCACAAAAGAAGGCAGGCTCGAGCCCTTCTTCGGGCAACAAAACGAACCAACAGAAGCCTGCCAGTCCCCAGGAAAAATGGGAGGAAGTCGATAAGCTCATAAACACGCTACATTATCAGTGGAACGATTTCATGCCCGAGGTCGCTAAAAAAGGCGCGGACATGAAATTCATCGACAGTTTCGATACGGCTTTGAACAGTCTCACCACCACGGCGGCGGCAAAGGACAAGGAAAAAGTGATGGCTTCCGCTAACGAGCTTTACAAGAATGTTCCTGACCTCTATTCAATCTACCGCACAAAAATGTCGCCGGAAGCCAAGAGGCTCATTTACTATACCCGCGATATAATACTCGAGTCTGCGAAGGATAATTGGGAGCAGGTCAAAAAGGACAACGATTCCATCGAGAAGTCCTGGTCGCTGTTCAGGAATACTCTTGACAAGGAACAGCAGCTGATAGCCGACAAGCTGAATTTTTCAATCTACGAGCTCAAAAAGGTCACGGGAGATAAAAACAAGCAGTTAAGCGGCCTAAAAGGAAAAATAGTATTGAATAACATAAAGGAACTTGAACAATCCTTTGAAAAAAAGAAATCCTGAAATACAGATGCCGGGGGAAGTCTTCCGAATCTGCAATATAAGGTAAGCCGGGCTTTATCATCAGGAACGAATGTTCTTGATAACACAGCCCGGCTTTTCTTATAAATTACTATTTATGCCCATCCCTTTCAGAGGTATTAATCTCAGGTAACAACCTTTCAAATTCTATCAGGTTGTCATTTCCCATAACTTGTGATATACTTTTTGAAAAAGGGCGTGAGATATATATGATCAAGTTTGAGAACGTCAGCAAAAAATACGGCGATAGTCCGGAGGCAGTTAAATCCCTCAATTTCGAAATAAACGACGGCGAACTGCTGGTCTTTATCGGACCAAGCGGCTGTGGAAAAACAACCACTATGAAAATGATCAACCGTCTTATTACGCATTCGGAAGGCAAAATCACCATTGATGGCAAGGACATTGACACTTTAGATCCTGTTTTGCTGCGCCGCAATATCGGTTATGTAATTCAGCAGATCGGCTTGTTCCCTCATTATTCCATAGAAGAAAACATTGCATTGATTCCAAGACTTAAAAAGTGGAAGGAGCCTGAAATAAAGGATCGTGTCTATCAACTCATGAAAACGGTAGGTTTGGAACCCCAGGTGTTTGCCAGGCGCTATCCGAAGGAGCTATCCGGCGGTCAGCAGCAGCGCGTCGGAGTCGCACGGGCCCTTGCGGCAAATCCGGATATCATTTTGATGGACGAGCCTTTTGGCGCTCTGGATCCTATTACCCGCGAGCAGCTTCAGGACGAATTACTCCGAATTCAGGCTGAAATGCATAAAACTATAGTTTTTGTAACGCATGATATCGACGAAGCCCTCAAATTAGGAGACAGAATCGCCATAATGAAGGAAGGAGAGCTTTTGCAGCTTGATACGCCTGATCAATTGCTCAGTAATCCTTCTCACGGATTCGTCGAGGAGTTTATCGGGAAGAAGCGGATTTATCAAAATCCTGACTATATTCCAGTAACTGATATCATGCGTGACAATCCCGCATTAACCCTGCCATCCAAAACTCCAGCCGTAGCTATAAACCTTATGCGTCAGCGCAAGACAGACACTTTGATCATCGGCGACGAAAACGGAAAATTGCTTGGTATCGTATCCGGCTATGAGCTTCAAGCCGGTAAGGAGCATGCTCAAACTATTGCGGATATTATGCAGCCCGCGGAGACAATTCTCGAAAAAACCGCCACTGCCAAGGACGCTTTGAAAATGATAACGAAGGCAGCTTATGGGATCATTCCCGTTATTGATGAGAATAAAAAAGTCATCGGCGTCGTCACCCGAGGCTCGTTATTAAGCTTTTTTGCCAATCAGTGGTTTGAAGAAAGGGGGGATTTGCTTGAGAGATAAGTCCGTATGGGCACAAATTTTATTTCAGTTGGATATGCGTTGGCCCGATTTACTTCAGGCACTGCTGCAGCATATTCAGCTTGTCCTTATTTCCATGCTGATCGCTATTTTAATCGGCGTCCCTCTTGGGATTATTATAACACGGGTAAAAAGGCTCGAAGCTCCGGTCCTGGGCATAGCCGGCATATTGCAAACTGTTCCGAGTCTTGCCCTTCTGGGTTTTATGATACCTCTTTTCGGAATAGGAATTAAAACTGCCGTTGCCGCATTGTTCCTCTATTCTCTTCTTCCCATAATACGCAATACTTTTACAGGTATAAAGGATGTGGATAAATCGACTTTAGAGGCGGCTAAAGGAATGGGAATGACAGATTTTCAAATACTCTTCAAGGTTCAGCTGCCGCTTGCCCTGAGCGTAATGATGGCCGGCATCAGGACAGCTACCGTAATCAACGTAGGTACGGCCACGTTGGCAGCTTTCATCGGAGGAGGCGGGCTTGGGGACTTTATTTTCCTGGGTATTACCAGAAATATTGATGCGTTGGTGTTGATCGGAGCATTTCCTGCAGCGCTGCTGGCTCTTATTTTTGACTGGCTGCTTGGTCTTCTTGAAAAAGTTACTACCCCGAGAGGCCTAAAGGCTTAATCAATAATTTATAGAAGAAAGGAGCTTCATCATGAAAGGTAAAGCATTAATCATCGGTCTGGCTTCCATACTGGTTCTCTCCCTCAGTGGTTGCGGCGGAAACATAACCAAGAGCGGAGGTACAATCACTGTCGGTTCAAAAAATTTCACCGAGAACATTATTATTGCTCATATGATGGCTGATCTTGTAGAAGACGGTACCGATTTGAAGGTTGTACGGAAAGTCAATCTCGGAGGTTCGAATGTTGCATGGACGGCACTGGAGAACAATGGTATACAAATGTATCCCGACTACACCGGAACCATAGTCGCCAATTATTATCAGGAAAAAACAGGCACCTCCAGCGAGACCCTCAATAAGGCTAAGGAGCTTGTGAAGAAAGATAAGCTGAAAGCACTGGGGTCATTAGGTTTTAATAACACCTACACGCTGGCTGTGACCCAGGAAACAGCCCAAAAGTATAACCTGAACACTTTCAGCGATCTGGCAAAAGCAGCCGATAAACTGACACTTGGATGCGAGTTTGAATTCAAGGACCGACCGGACGGATATCCTGGAATAAAATCCACCTACAACATGAATTTCAAGGACGTCAAGGGCATGGACCACGGCATCATGTACCGTTCCCTGTCCGAAGGAGAAGTCGACGCTGTCGATGCATTTGCCACCGATGGCCAGATTAAGGTGTTTGACCTTAAAATATTGAAGGATGATAAGGAGTTTTTCCCGCCGTACGATTGCCTGCCTGTAGTGCGACAGGATACTCTGGACGAATATCCGCAAATTGAGAAAGCCCTCGATAAGCTCGCAGGAAAAATCGACGAACAGGCCATGCAGGAACTGAATGCCAAAGTGGATGATGAAGGAATGAAAGCGGAAACAGTTGCACATGATTTCCTTGTTTCCTCGGGTCTGATTGAAAAATAGCGGACAGGTAAACGAATTTTCTCATGAAACGAACAGGCGCCTCAAAACATTGGGGGCGTCTGTTTTTTGTCTTTTTGCATTTATTGTAATATCACTTCAAGTAGTGCTATAATTACTAATATTTAAATAGCATTGCAGGGAGATTTATTATGCAGCAAAAAATTGACAATCCAAGATATATGAATATCGCTATAGATTTAGCCGGCAGAATATGTAACGGTGAATTCAAGGAGGGTACCAGAATTTTTGGCCGATCGACATTAGCCAGTGAATACAATGTCTCGCCGGAAACAATCAGGCGGGCCGTCAACCTTCTGGAGGATATGCAGGTGGTTATTCCGACTCAAGGCAGCGGTATATACATTTCCTCTCTGAGCAATGCTTACTCGTTCATCAATAAATTTCAAAACAAGATAACTATCCGTTCTCTAAAGAACGAAATCAAGGAACTTCTTTCTCAAAAGAAAGATATTGAAAACTCTATAAATGAAAAAATAGATACTATTGTGGATTATTCCGACCGTCTAAAAAACATGAATGTTCTAACACCCCTTGAGTTCGAAATAGACGACGAATCCCAGCTTATCGGCAGGACTATTTCCGAAACCAAGTTTTGGCAAAACACGGGAGCGACAATAATTGCAATCAAGAGAAACGATTCCCTTGTACTTTCACCCGGTCCCTACGGCGGATTTGAAAAGGGAGACACCATTTTTGTCATAGGCGGTGAAGACATAATCGAAAGAATAAAACAGTTCATGAAGGAATTTAAAGTCTGAGATAACAATAGGACCGTGCAGACAACCTGATCTGCTGTCTGCACGGTCCTATATATGCGATGAGCATCTTTCATTCTATTCTTCGCCCGATTTATTTTCATCCCCGGCTTCTTCATTTTCCTGTTCATGCCCCGAGATCTCCATCTTTGAAACGGATACCTCATAGGCGACCTTTGTCAGGATTTCGCCAGATTCCAGTTTTTTCTGGTAGGTTCTGCTCTGTATCCTGCCCCATATCTTGATATTGTCTCCCACGGCCAGTCTTTCTGAAAATCTCGCGTTTCTGCCCCATGATATGCAGGGTATATAGTCGGATTTATTATACGGACGGTTTACCGCAAGCAGTATATCGGTTATCTCCCTGCCGAACGGCGTAGTCCTGTAAATAGGCTTTTTACAGATAAAACCATTCAAATATATCTGGTTTGGGTTTTTTATCTTTTTTTCATCCTCGAGAAATGTGATGTCCCTTGCAAAAACTGTGAGCAACAGACGGTTTCCTTCGTTATTGTAACTGTTATAGGAACGGAACTGACCTTCAACCTCTATTATAGTTCCGATTTCCAATTTGTCCTTACTGGCGAGCCTTTCTGAGATCGTAACAGGTATCCTGTCACTGCTTTCGCTTAATCTTGGAACATCGAGCATGAAATAATAAAAGCCCTCACCATAGACCTCATGGCTGAATTCAACATTGGATACCACTTTACCGGAAATAGTCGCCATATTGTTCTCTATAATGTTACCGACCATCCGACCCCCACTCTCCTCTCAAGGTTCATCTGTATATCGATGCATTTTTCTAATGTATGTTTATTCGAGAATGGCCTGTTTTAGAATAAGAAACTTATTCATATAAATTACTATTTTATATTATATTACATAATTTGCGGCTTGCAAATCCCTGAAATCAAATTTTGGAATATAAATGCTTACATTGTAGGATTTTCTTCGAGATTGTTGAGATCTATACCGTTAACTATGGCGAATGAGGCGGCAGCAAGAAGATTATGGCTGTCTACCTCATTTCCTTCCATGTGCAGCTTGTACTCCTGAGGCTCGATCATTTTACCGTTCCTGGTGGATACGGATCTTTGAAGGCAGCATATGAAGCCGTCCTTGTAAACCGAATCGCCTATGCTTGAAGTCGTGACGCTGGCTTTTGTATTGAAACCGTAGGTTATGAACCTGTACTTCATGCCCTGCAGCAGCTTTATAAGCTCACTGTCATCAACGTTGACTATCGCGATTCCCTTGTCGTTCATACATGAAAATATCTGCTCGAATTTTCTGGAATACTCGTTATTGTCAATTATCGTGGAGTCCTCGGCTTTATCCGTATAAATGAGTATGTCGAATTTCACATCATCCGACAGAAATCTGTCAATATCGGAAAGCTCGGTTTTTAAAAGCAGCAGGTCTATGTTGTTCCTTTCGAGTTCGACGATATAGGACTTCAACCGGTTGCCGTACATTCCAAACAAGGTGGCGGAATCGAGTACGCTTACCTTTTCACCCTTCGATGAGAGAATAGAATTGATGATTGCAGCAGTCTGCAACTTGCCTTCACTTCCGAGGATCCCAGCTATCAGCATTTGAACAACCCCATTTTAGAATTGGATATGGATTTATAATTTACTTTTCACGAATTTTTATGTGTTGTTTTTCTGACGCCCAGTATGGTCTATATTGTAGTTTTCCCGAAGGATAAGCTCAGAAACGGGTTTGAAGGAATAACCCTTTGCCGCAAGCTCCGAAATCACATCTGGAAGCATTTTGGCAGTATGCGGAGTATCGTTGTGAAAGAGTATGATGGAGCCTGGCCTGACCTTCTGCCGGAGCCTCAGCATTATTTCCTCCCTGCTTATACCGGGTCTCCAGTCGAGCGAGTCAACATCCCACTGTATCGTGTAATAACCGAGCTTCTTGGCCTCCGCCAATACTGTGTTGTTATAGTCCCCATACGGCGCCCTGAAAAGGTCGCAGGTCTTGCCTGTCAATCCGGTCAGCAGTTCCCCGCACTGCTTTATTTCAGAGCCTATTGAAGCCCTGTCCAGGCTGCCCATCCTGAAGTGCGAATATGAATGGTTCGAGACATCATGGCCGTCTTCAGCAATCATTTTTATCATATCGGGATTCTTTTCAGCCCATTGGCCCACCACAAAGAAGCTTGCTTTGACCCCGGCCTCCTTCAGCGAGCGTAGAATATCGGGTATATCGTCCGCCTCCCATGCGCAGTCGAAGGTTATGGCTACTGTCTTGTCAGGCGTTTCGACGGAATATATCGGTATTTCCTTCTGTTCTGCAAATACGTTCAGCACACCGGCTCCCGGCGGTATCAGCGAGTATACCGCGAAAACCGAAAGCAGCAGTATCATAAGATACAGCAACAGCCTGCGAGTATTGAAAATATAAAGCTTCATTTTTTACCCCCAAAGCACAAAAACATCCTGTACTATATTATTTGACATGCATGCAGTATATGCCAACCGGAACCTCCCATCATATATTGATATAGAGCAACTTCAGGTGTATCGTGACAGAACATCAAAAGGAGGCATTATGTGTGCGATAACGGGATGGATCAATCTTAAGGAAGATATTAAAACTCAGATAAAAACGGTGGAAGCAATGTCCGCAAAGCTTTCGGCAAGGGGGCCGGATTCCTCGGGAACGTGGAGTTCGGCCCATGCTTTACTTGCACATAAACGTCTGGCCGTAATGGATCCGGCCGGGGGCTTGCAGCCGATGACACGGCAAAGGGAAGGCTTTGATTATTCAATAGTGTATAACGGTGAGCTTTACAACGCTCCCGATCTGAAAAGTGAACTGGAAGGCATGGGTTATGCTTTCACGACGAGCTGTGACACTGAAGTACTGCTGCTTTCGTACATTCAATGGGGTCCGGGATGTGTCGAACGTTTCAACGGTATTTTTGCCTTCGGCATATGGGATGAGAAGGAACGAAGGATCTTCCTGGCAAGGGACCATTTCGGAGTCAAGCCTTTGTTTTATGCATATACGGGCGATGATCTCATATTCGCGTCAGAGTTGAAGGCCTTGCTTGCTCACCCGTATATAAAGGCGGAGGTCGGAGTCGAGGGCCTTTCCGAGGTATTTGCGCTGGGGCCGGCAAAAACGCCCGGCGTCGGCGTATTCAAAGGCATATCCGAGCTGAAGCCTTCGCACTGCCTGGTATTTGACTATAACGGACTCAGGATACGCAGGTATTGGAAGCTGCAAAGCTTCGAACACGAGGACAGCCTTGAAAAAACCATCGGTACTGTTAGGGAGCTGGTCCTTGATTCGATCGAAAGACAATTCGTATCGGATGTCCCGCTCTGCACCTTCATGTCGGGAGGGTTGGACTCGAGCGCGATATCGTCGCTGGCGGCCCGGTATTTCGCAAGGAACGGTAAAGGCAGGCTGAATACATATTCGATCGACTACAAGGATAATGAAAAATATTTTACGTCAAGCCTTTACCAGCCGGATCCCGATGCCCCCTGGGTCAGGAGGATGATCGATGTTTCCGGTTCCGAGCATCATTTCATAACGGTGGATACCGACGAGGTCGTCGAAGCTCTCGATTATGCCGTAGACGCAAGAGATCTGCCTGGAATGGCCGATATAGACTCGTCCCTCTGGCTTTTCTGCAGAGAGGTTAAAAAAGGCGCCACAGTGGCTCTCTCCGGGAAGTGCGTTAAATGATTGATACCATTATGATCTTATTTTTCATATGTCAGCGACTCGATATTGAGGAGAAGCTTGAACTCAATCCTGAAGTTTTGGGATTTACCGTACAGCAGGATCTTGTCCAGTATCATTTCCAGATCTTTTCGACTAGGTCTTTCGGATTGGATTATGTTATCAAAAATTTGAATAGCTGTTTTCAGGCTGTTTTTGGTATCCTCCCTATCAACCTTCTGAAGCTCGTTTATCCTGTTGTTGAGTTCGTTTATCCTCTTCTTTTTTTCTTGCTCGAGAGAATCATATGACCTTTCAAGGATTATTCTGAATTCATTCCTGGTCTCTTTCAAAATATCTTTAAGTTTTTGGTTTAGTAACAGCTTCAGTTCTTCATTTACTTCGTTAAGCTCCTTCTGTAAATCGCCGGGGTCAGCTCTCATGCTTTCTCTCTTTCTGGTGAAATCAAGCTTCTCCAGATAATCCGCATATTCCTGCCGTATGTCCTTGAGGAATTCCTTAAAGAAGAAAAGCAGCTTCTCTTCGGGCATATTATGGGCAACGCAGCCTTTCAGCCCATATTTGGTATATTGGGTGCATTCATAGCCTCTTTTTATAAGCGGTCGTTTTCCCAGGTTTTTTCCCGTCGCAGTAAAACCGCAATCACCGCAATATACGAAGGATGAAAAGACATAGGGATATTTCGCTCTCCCCTTGTAGCTTTCCTCTCCACGCTTTTTCTTTATTTGCTTAGCCAGTTCGAAATCCTCGGTACTGATAATCGCCGCATGATGGTTCGGGAATACATATTGTTCGTCGTCCGGTACTCTTTCCTGTTTTCCCTTCACTCGCCTGTTTTGCTTTTTATGCGTCCTTAAAGTTCCGATATACAAATCGTTGCAGATTATCCTTTGTATTGAATGCGTCTGCCATTTCCCGCTGACTGCATTCTTAAAAACCCTGCCACTCTCGGAGTGTCTCG
The DNA here is from genome assembly GCA_023412915.1 of Bacillota bacterium. Lineage (GTDB taxonomy): Bacteria > Bacillota > Clostridia > Acetivibrionales > DTU013 > JAEYOM01. The sequence continues at coordinate 93,306 of JAEZRE010000018.1, read as the reverse complement.
TTTTTATATTCTCGGAGGGGGTTGGAAAGCCTTTCTCATCCAGAACGTCGCATATCCTTTTATATCCGTAACCCTCCAGATAAAGCTTGAATATAAGCTCAATCACCGGCTGAAGGTTTTTATCGATATAGAGGGTTGACTTATTATTGGGATCTTTTATATAGCCATAAAGATTACCCATAACAAGCTCGCCCTTTTTCTGCTTAATGTGCATGCCGGACCTGACTTTTTTAGAAATGTCTTTGACATAACGCTCATTGTACCAGGTCTTTATGCCCAGGATATCATCGTCATCCTCATTGACGTTATATCCGTTTGCCCCTTCTTCGACCAATATCAGGTTCTTCCCCATTTCCTTGATATCTTCTATGAACAGCAATACCTTGGCGTTATGTCTTCCAAAACGTGATAAATCCTTTGCTATTATCAAGTCAATCCTGCCATTTTCAAGCTCTTCCCACATTTCTTTGAAACCCGGGCGATTGAATGAATAGCCGCTGTAATTATCGTCCACATACATTTTTGATATTTTTATATTGTTCCGGAAGGCATATTCATTGATAATATCCTTCTGGGACTCAATGCTTGAGTAATTCTCTTTATCCTCATCCCTGCTAAGCCGTGCATAACCAACCGCATTCACACGGTTACCCCCGTTTCCTGTTCGGCATAAAGAATGCCCCGTTTTTTTACGAGGCATGGTTTGATACTATTTGCTTAAGCGCCGTTTTCATATCCCTGTCACCCGAAAAGTATGCTGCAATACTTTCATATTCACGGATCCAATTTGGAAGTAGCGACTCATATTCCTTAATCTCTTTTTGTGCTATATAAACGATCAAGCTTTTTTTCCCATGGTAATCGACAACCCGCGTCCTCATACCGTCACGCTCCGACAAAAATGCCTACAACCATTGTATTCACAATGGTTGTACAAAATTGTCATCGTTTTGAACTATAATGGTTTTCACGGGTTGATTTGGAAAAGCTCCGTACCTATTGCTTTCTTATCCAGACCAGCATTTCGCCCGGTTTTCTGTTTCCCCAGAGGCAATACGGCACGGCCTTTATTCTTAGCCTCTCGTATAATTCCGGCAACGTCCCGTATAGAAAATCTCCCCAGGCTGAATCAGCCGTCCGGTAAGCTTCGGCAGTTATTGTAACGATACCGTTAAGGATTTCAGCTTCAAACTTATCGGAAAATATTGTTTTATCTGTGATGAATATGTTCCACAGCTGTCCTCCGTTGTCTGTTTCCTCAAGGCAATAGATCAGCGGTCCTCTTTGGAGGGCAATTTTGCCGGCATTCTCCCTTATCGAGGGATTGGGCCTTATTATTTCCACAGGCATTTGAAATTCAGCCTCGACCCTGTCGCCATTATGCCATTCCCTATCTATTTTCAGGTACCCTTTCTCAATAGCATAAGGCTCCGTCAGCTTTCGGCCGTTGATCAGAATATCATAACCTCTGCACCAACCGGGTATCCTGAGGAAAAGCGGGAACTTAATGCTCCCGGACAAGTCCATATCAAACGCCACATTTCCATTCCAGGGGAAGCCTGATTTTTGCCTGATCGTAACCTCCCTGCCTTCGATATTGAAGGCTCCGCGGCTACCGATATACAGATTTGTATAAATCGAATCTCCAATTTGACAATAGGTGTACCGCCCCAGCGAAGTGACCAGCCTTGCAATATTGGGCGGGCAGCAGGCGCAGCCGAACCACGGAACACGTTCCGCTTTGACATGGTCCTGGTCGAATCTTTTCTCAATTGCTTCAGGATATACCTCAAGCGGATTGACATAAAAATATTTCTTCCCGTCAAGAGATATGCCGCTCAAAATTCCGTTGTAAATGGTCCTCTCCATTACATCTGCGAACTTGCTGTCCTGATCGAGCAAAAACATTCTGTACGTCCATAAAAAGAGGCCGATGGAGGCACAGGTCTCGTTATAGGCGGTATCATTGGGCAAATCATAATCAAAGGTAAATCTCTCGGCATGTCCCTGAGAGCCGATACCTCCGGTAATATACATCCTCCTGTTGACGGTATTGCTCCATAATGAGCCAAGCGCCGCAACGAGGGCAGCATCCTCCCTCTCCATTGCGATATCAGCCATTGCAGTATACAAATACATGGCGCGAACAGCATGCCCCACTGCCTCGGTTTGCTCCCTTACAGGCTTATGAGCCTGATGGTAGTCCAGTCCCGACCATCTTGACCTGTTGAGATCATGTCCGAAGGTTGGCTCCTGAGCCAAAAAGGCCGGTTGTTTCCCGCGCTCATTGATAAAATATTCGGCAAGCCTTAAGTATCTTTCCACTCCGGTAGCCTTATAAAGCTTCACAAGGGCAAGCTCTATCTCCTCATGTCCACAGTAGACATGCATTTTGTCTTTCTCAGGTCCAATAACAGAATCGATATAGTCTGCATATTTGCAGACTATGCTTAAAAGCCCCCGCTTCCCTGTAACAAGATAATTGGCAACGGCCGCTTCGATCATGTGTCCGGCACAGTATAGCTCATGTCCGAACGAAAAGTCCGTCCAGCGCAGTCCCGGTTTACCTGCTGTAAAATATGTATTCAGGTAACCGTCGTCCATTTGAGCCCGTCCTATAAGTTCAATCAACTCATCGAGGATCTTTTCGAGTTCTCCGTCGGGATGGCTTAAAAGGCTATAGCTTGCCGCTTCGATCCATTTTGCCACATCGCTGTCCTGGAACACCATTCCGTAGAACCGTTCCCCCGATTCTCCCGCCGCGATTCTGAAATTCTCCACTGCGTGGCTTGGTTCCGCACCGGGGATTTTGTCATTAAGAGCGTCCCACTGATATCTGATCGTTTCCTCAGATATCAACCTGATCCTGCCGGACCAGAAATCATCTTCAATCTTGACGTTTTTCAGTAAATCGCAGTAGTTTTTTTTCATTTTTTATACTCCAAATACTATATAGTAGGTTAACATCATCATTATTATACACCCCTTGGCTTCACGGCATAGACCTATCCTTTTACGGCCCCGCTTGTGAGTCCGCTTACAATATATTTCTGTAAAAATATAAAGATAAGTAAAACCGGAAGTATGGTGACCATTCCGAAGGCCATGAGGTAATTCCACGCAATACCGTACTGACCCATGAAGTTGAAGATGCCGGCAGTGATCGGCCTGAGCTTCTGATCGGTGATAAAGGTCAATCCGTATACCAGGTCGCCCCAGGCAAAGAGGAACGAAAAAACTGCCGCAACAACTACTCCGGGATAAGCTACCGGTATCATAATCCTCAAAAATGCTGAAAAGGGATTGCACCCGTCTATTTTAGCGGCTTCATCCAGTTCCTTCGGGATCGATATGAAGTAAGTCCTTAGAATAAGTACCGAAAAGGGGATACCGATCGTACAATCGGCTATAATGGCAGAAATATATTTATCCAGCGCATCTATCTCCTTGAATATAATAAACAGGGGGGTTAGGACAAATACGGCCGGAAGCAGCTGCGTTATGAGAAACAGCATGATAAATACCTTTTTCCCTTTGAATTGGAACCTGGCCAACCCGTAAGCCGCCGGAATGGACAGAACGGTAGAAATGACCATGGTGCTCAATGCGATGACAGCACTGTTGAAAAATGATTGGAACATGTAAAAATCGCCAGGTTTCAATTGATCGAGATAAGACTTGATAAAAATCTTTTCAGGGATAAGAGTAGGATGTATTTTAAAAATATCCGCTTCAAATTTCAACGAGGTCACTATCATCCAGTAGATCGGAAAAATGAGGACAACGCCTGTCAATACTGCAATAAAAGTGAAAATGATACTATTTCTCCGTTCCTTTTTATCACTCGTTATCATGGCTACATTACCTCATCTTCTTTTATAAGTCTCAAATAGAGCAAGCTTACGAAAAACAGAATAACAAACAGGATATTGGCGATAGTCGCGCCTTTACTAAAATCAAACGTCGTAAACGACATTTTGTAGGAATAGGTGGAAAGCACTTCAGTTGCATTGACCGGTCCGCCTTTGGTCATTACATATACCAGGTCGAATACCTTGAAGGTATATATAAAACCGAGCACAAGCACAGCCTGCAGAGAGGAGCTGAGCATGGGCAAGGTTATATAGAAAAATTTTCTGAAAGGCCCTGCTCCATCTATATTCGAAACTTCATAAATTTCAGCCGGTATTGTTGAGAGTCCGGTAGATATCAGTATCATATTGAAGGGTATGCCGATCCAGATATTTGCTATCACGAGCGACCACATGGCCGGTGCAGGGCTTACAAGCCACTCCAGCGGCTGGTTTACAAGATGCAGGTTCAGAAGCAGTGAATTAATAATCCCGCCGTTAGTGCCGAACATAAACTTGAACATGAGTCCGGTAATTGTGATCGGAAGCATCCAGGACACCATGAGAAAGCCTCTCAGTGGTTTTGCGACCGAAAATTTTAAATTGAAGAAAAGAGCAAGTGCAAACCCAATAATAAATTGAAAGAAAATCGACCCCACTGTGAATACGAATGTATTTTTAACAGATATAAGCAGAACAGGGTCTTTCAAAACCTCCAGGTAATTGCTGAAACCGGCGAATTCCTTTACTTTGCTGCTGAAGGTCATTACATTGACTTTTTGAAAGCTCAGTATTATATTGCTGACTACCGGATAACCAATGAATGCCAGCATAAATAACAATGCGGGAAGCACAAACAGATATCCGACGTTTTGATTAAGAGCTACTCTCGATTTTCGAATCATTTCAGCCACCACCGTAACTAAGTATTGATAAAGCAAACACAACACTTTGGCTTTATTGAAATTGGAGTACATGGCGGGCATGTACTCCAATTAAGCCTGGCAAATTTGTATTATTACTTCCCTATTCCGTCTATCTTTGCCTGTGCATCCTTTGCAGCCGCTTCGGGAGTCTTTGAACCGGTGATGACTTCCTGGAGGGCTGTGGAAATTGCCAGTGAAAGCTGAGGCCATTGTGCCGAAGGACCTCTCGGTGAAGCATACTGCATTTCGTCAACAAACACCTTCTTGATCGGATCGGATGTGAATACCGGGTCGGAAGCCATGTCTTTCCTTGACGGGAAATATCCGAATTTATTGCAGTAATCCTTCAGAAGGTCAGGTGATACGACAAATTTGAGGAAATCGATCGCAGCGTCCACATTCTTGCCGTTTACTACGCCCCAATCCTCTCCGCCGAGTACTGAAGCATATTGCTGATCTTTCGGTATCAAAGCAACTCCGAATTTCAGGTCGGGTGTATCCTTTGCCAATGACGGAAGCTGCCAAGGTCCATTGATCATCATTGCAAGATTTCCTGCTTCGAACTGTTTGTTTACATCCGACTGTACCCAGTTCATTACATCCTTGGGCATTGAACCGTCTTTTACAAGATCGGACACAAAAGTAAATGCTTTAATTCCTTCGGGTCCATCCACCTTGAAAGGTGTTGCGCCTGCGGAAAGAAGCCACGGCATGAACTGGAACGTACCCTCTTCCGTATTCACACCGGAGACGCCAAGGCCATAAACGCCATTGCCCGACAATTTCTTTGCATCGGCCCTCAGCTCATCCCACGTTGTAGGAGCTTGTGCAATGCCGGCCTTACTGAACATGTCAAGGTTGTAATAAAGCGCTATATCGTTGCTGCCGAACGGGAGGCCGTAAACTTTGCCGTCTAATGTACAGGATTTAACCGGGCCGTCAAAATATTGATCATAGCCGGGAATAGCTTTTATTTTATCCGTAACGTCGGCGAATAGCCCCATGGAAGCATATGAAGGAAGATCGGGGTTGTCGATGAGTGTCAGATCAGGTACCTTGCCGGCAGCCATACCAATTGAAAGCTGTTTCTTGAAATCTGCGAACGGTATATACTGCGAGCTGATCTCAGCCGCATCCTGGGACTTGTTATACTGGTCGCATAGTCCTGCCAGGATACTCTGCTGATCCTTGTTCTCCCAATAGAACCAGATGGTGAGTTTTGCCTTTTCTGCGGGAGCTGCCGTACTTTCGGCCGGTGCCGAAGCAACAGTCGAATCTGCGCTGCTTGCACCAGAACTGTTGTTACCCGATGTGTTTGAACTGCCGCAGCCGGCCAGCGTACTCACTGCCAGCAGGACAACCAAAACCAGTGAAATGAATTTTTTCACTATAATGCCCTCCTTAATTTTATTGGTTTCATTACCCCTTTAAGTTCGCTTAAGCGTCTTACAGGTTAATTATAAGGAGGGTAAATCCAAATAGATATTCTATTGATTTAATAAAGGTGGAGTTATTTAATATAAAATCGCCTGTTACCCTGTCACCTTTTCAAGTTTTGACTGAGCATTCCTAGCCGCTTCCAAAGGTGACTCTTCGTTCGATAATACCCCCTGGAAAGCGCCTACAATAATCCTGGATTTTTCAGGCCATTTCAAATCCGGCCCGCGTGGGACAGAACGCTCCACATTCTCCTTGAAGACCTTCCATACGGGGTCATCCGACCAGTAGCTTCCGGATGCTATGTCTTTTCGCGGCGGGATGTATCCAAAGTTAATGGAAAAATAACTTAAATTGCTGCTTTCCTCAAAGAACAATAATACTTTCAATGCCTTATCCGAATTGGGGCCGCTTATTGCAACAATATTTTCTCCCCCGAGTACACTCACATGTTTCTTGTCTTCCGGTATATCGACAACGCCGTACTTTAAGTCAGGCGCTCGCGCCTCGAGCTCGGGTATCTGCCACGAACCGTTTACCATCATGGCGATTTTTCCTGCTATGAACTGCTGTAATACGTCCGAAGGTGTCCAGTTCAGGATATCCCTGCTCATAGAACCCTCTTTTATAAGTCCCGAGAGAAAATCCAGGGCTTTTACACTTTCCGGGCTGTCAAACCTGTCTAACGACGCTCCCGTCGAGAGCATCCAGGGTAAAAACGCGAAAGTACCCTGCTCATCCAAAGTAGCCGTAATACCCAGGCCAAATCTTTCACCTGCCGTCAGCTCCCTGGCTGCTTTTTCAAGCTCAGACCAGTTTTTGGGCGGTTTTAGGCCTGCTTTGGACAATATGTCCTTATTGTAGAACAGTGCAAGACAGTTATTGCCTAGCGGCAGTCCGTATACTCTGCTCTTGTATATGCACGATTCCCAGGGAGCGGGAAAATATAAGCTGCTGTCTATCCTGCCTTTTATCCTGTCTGTTAAGTCTTCCAGCATCCCTTCCGACGCAAAGCCCGCAAGCACCGGGTTGTCTATAATCGCAAGGTCTGGAGCCCTTCCGGACGCATACCCGATAACCAGCTGCTTGTTAAAATCCGCAAACGGCAAGTATTCGGGTGTTACCTGAATATCATCATTCAATGTGTTAAAGCGGCTTATGATCGTCTGTATCTTTTGAAATCTGTCTGAGCCTTCATAGTAGCACCATAGGATAAGCTTGGTTTCCCCGGCTTCATCGCCGCCTGATATAGCTTTTTCACTTGTAATTGAAGAGGCTGTTTCACCCGTTTGGCATCCATAAAGTATACATAATGTTGCCAATAGCACAAACATTATTGCCGTTGCTTTTTTCATCAGGCTTCCCCCAAAAACAATTCAGACTTTGTATGCTTTTTGATATTCACCCGGAGACAAACCGGTAACTTCTTTAAAAACCCTTGTAAAATATTTCGGATCGGAATATCCGACATTATTGCCTATTTCGTATGATTTCAAATCGGTATTTACCAAAAGCTCTTTTGCTTTATTGATGCGGCAGGTTTTTATATATGAAGTGAAATTCCGGCCCGTTTCCTTTAAAAACAGGGAGCTTAGGTATTCAACGGTTATATTGAGCTTCATGGCCACTTCTTCAAGGGTGATTCCATTTGAATAATTATCGTTGATAATATTCAGTGTCTTTTTAATTATCAAGCTATATATTCTGTCATTCGTTTTATCATAGGCAGATAATTTTTCCGTCAATTCCATAAGTGTGTCCTTTATTTCATGCCAGGTAAAAGAGTCTATTATCTTTTGCAGAATTTCCTTTTGGTTCAGTTGGTCATATAGCTCCGCATTTACCTCTTTTATTACATTTATGATTGACGAAGCAAACCTGACGAATACCTCAATGATCTGATCAGGCTTATAAATCTCCCTGTGCATGAGCTCAAGGAAAGCTTCCACATTTTTTATCAGCTTGTCCATATCATTCGAATACACAGCTGCTCTTACATTCTTTTCAATATCTATGGGATATTGGAGAAGTCGGGTGAAAATCTTCTGTGTCTTCGGGTATGTCAAAAGTATGTCTTCCCCGAGTACAATAGACCACTTGAGCTCCTTTTTGAGTATCTGGAGGCTGCTTTTCAGGTTTTTCAAGCCATCGAATTGTATCCAGCCCAGGACCATATCCCTGATACCTGAATTACAAATTGACCTTAATATTTGATCCTGAAAATATTTTTCAAGCTCTCGAGGGTTCTCCGGTGATACCATAAGAATCAGCAGTTCATTTTGCGGATTAAGGTCGATCATATAGTACTTTAGAGCCGTGAGTTTTTCAATTAATGGAGTGACAATACCCTTTACAGCATCCTTACTGCTTTTAGATCCGTTTCCCAGATACCCGACAACAGCTATATATTCCGAATCCGGTGACAATTCGTATTTTTCATTAAGGTACTCTATATATTTATCTTCCTTGCCTATGTCGCCCAGCACCAGATTCTGAAATATCTGCTCTATCGATGTAAGGCTGCTTTGCTTTTTTTCCAGCCTTTCCGCTTCAATTTCCTTTTTAACGTTTTTAAGCGTTTTCTCGAGGTCTTCAACAGTTATCGGTTTTAGCAGGTATTCGGAAACCCCCATTTTGATCGCTTTTTGTGCATATTCGAATTCAGAATAGCCGCTTAGTATGACTGCCCTGCAATTTACGCCCGACTCCCTCAAATTTTGGATCATTTCTATGCCGTCCATTTTCGGCATTTTAACATCAACAATTGCCAAGTCAGGTGAAAGCTTTGTAATAAGCTCATAACCCAAAAGACCGTTTTCGGCCTCGCCAATAACCTCATACTCCGGGCTTAGCTTTTGTATCAGCCCCACGACCCCGCGCCTGGTCCTGATCTCATCCTCTACAACCACTATTTTCATATCATTCCTCCGTTTAAGGACTTGGGAATAATGATCGAAACGGTCGTTCCATTCCCGGGCGTACTGGTTATGAGCCATGAAGCCCTTTCACCGTAACACATCCTGATCCTGTTGAATACGTTTTTCACACCTATGCCGTTTTCTTCCGATTCCATTCCATTTTTTATATCTCTATTCAGGTATTCCAGTTTTTCCTCACTGATACCTACTCCATTATCTTCAATAATAAACTTTACATAATCCTCTTCATAATTATCTATGGATATTCTTATCAACCCGTCGCCTGTATATCCCGCGAATCCGTGTATGATCGTGTTCTCTATGAACGGTTGAAGCAAAAGCTTGTAAATCCTGCAGTCCAAAACGCTTTCGTCCGCCTCGACAGTACATTTAAAGGAATAATCAAATCTGTATTGCTGAAGGTAAATGTACTGGTTGAGCCATTCCAATTCTTCGCGGACAGTTACGAATTTATTGCTTTTATTTATGCTGTAGCGCAGTATCATCGCGAGGCTTTTCAACATCTTGCTGATTTCGAATTCTTCTTTTTCTATAGCCAGCCAATTGATCGAATCCAGGGTGTTATACAGGAAATGGGGATTAATTTGCGCTTCCAAAGCCCTGATCTCCGCCTCCTTCTTCCTCTGTGTGGCGGTGGTCACGTCCTCTATCAGCCGGTTTACCTTGACCATCATTTTGTTGAAGCTTGTTCCTATAATCGATATTTCATCTTTTGTATCAATATCTATTTGTACGTTCAATTCCCCTTTTTGCGCGGTCTTCATTGCATCTACGATCTTTCCGACCGACTTGCTGATAGTGCTCGATATGTAAAGTATCAATACCAGCGTAAAGATCAAAATCAAGAAACCATAGAAGATACTAAGCCTTTGCATATTATACATTTCGCCGAACAGATAGCTTTGACTGGTGGCATTTACAACGGTCCAGCCTGATGTAGCGTCCGTGTATTCGTTTATTATCGCATGCTTGTCCTTGAATAGAGAGGCGCTATTCACAAGCTCGCCGTATTGGGTTCGGGAATTGTCTTTGGCGTTCAGTTTGGTACCAATGAACTTTTTATCCGGAAATGAAATGATCTTTCCGGATTTATCGACAATAAAATTCAGGCTTTTAATATTGGCTATTTGCAAGCTACCGTTTTCGGACTGGTTACATGCATTTGCCAGCACCGACTGGTCCAGGCTTATGACCACCACGCCGATGCTTTTGTTTCCGGGTTGCTTGAAATCGCACATGTTGCCCGCAAGATGAAAGCCATAGTCTTTACTGCCCGAAGCGTTATAATCGTCCGTTGATAAGATAATGTTTTTATTGTTGATTGCATCCTTAAAAATATCGAGCTTCGTCACATCGCTATAACCGCTCCATTCATTTACAATTAAAGAGCCGGTTTGCCTGTCATGGCAGACTACTGTTCCATTTGCGCAAAATATCGCTATGCTTCTTATACCTTCCTTGGAGTAAGTCAATATGGCCAGCCTGTCCTTTAGCGTATTTTTATGGATGGCTCTGTCCTCTGCCGGTTCGGTATTTATCTTATTGACAAGGTCTATAATATTTTCGTCGGAAAACACCTGAAAAAGCAAGTCTTCATAGGCCGTCAGCGACGCGTCGATATTTTTGGACACCTGCATAAGATTATATTCAACCAGTTCATTTACTTTCGATTTAATTACGGAAGTCGAATTATAATTGGAAACCAATTGAATGATCAGTATCGGTAGAATGGACACAAATATAAAAGAAAAAATAAGTTTATACTTCAAACTTATTCTGCTGAATTTACTAACCACCCAAGCTGGTCTTATCCGTGTGATCATTATCATGCCTCACTTTGCAGAGGTCAACGAAATATGCCGCCGAATGAGCTTACAAAAATATTATATAACTATAATGATTCCTCCGCAATGAATTAAATTTAGGTTGCGTTTCTTTTATCCCAATCATATATCCCACTCCGGTGAGTGCGCAGATGAAGTATTCGGAGGCTACCCGTGGTTCCACAGGGACGAACTGATGAACGCCGGCGCTTTTCCGTGGGCCAGGGATTTGGAGCTTCGCATGGGCGTTATGTCGGAGGATCTGATCAAAGCCATCAGGCCTAAAGAGTATGCGGCGCAAAGGTACAGCGATACTCTTTGCAAGGTTCCTCAGCTCAAGGGCGAAAACGCTGTAGATAGAAGAAGGCGTGAAATTTTTTACTTGAATTTTGTCTGGTTCATGCAGACCCTCCTCGACAGGAAGGACAGGATGAGTATGGCGCACGGCCTCGAGGTAAGGGTGCCGTACTGCGACTACCGGTTGGTGCAGTATGTCTGGAACATTCCGTGGGAGATGAAAATGCTTGGAGGACGGGAAAAGGGACTGCTCAGGAAAGCCCTGGAAGGCGCCCTGCCGGACGATGTGCTGTACAGGAAGAAGAGCCCCTACCCGAAGACCCATAACCCGGCATATGAGGCGGCAGTTAAGGAAAAACTCCTTGAGATACTTTATGATACGAGTTCCCCTATCATTCCGCTGATCGATAAAAGGTATATTTTAAAGCTTATATCGGGCGAATCCGACCTCGGCAAGCCCTGGTTCGGCCAGCTGATGGCGCTGCCGCAGCTATACGCGTACCTGACACAGGTGGACCACTGGCTTAGGAAATACAAGATATCGATCCGGATCTGAAATGTTCTTGATAACTATCCTCTGGCTATACCAGAGGATAGTTATCAAATATTACTTAACTTCAGTTTCAGCAAAGAAGCCTCTATTTTTACCATCTACAACGAAATCCGAATTTATCTCGAAACTACCACGCAGACGAATGTCCTTGGAGGAAGCCCCTACCATTATATCCATATCTCCGGCTTCCACCTTCCATTTCATATCTGAGTCAAGAAAGGAAAACTGGCTTATTTTCATACGGAACGTTATCGTTTTTATCTCACCCGGCTCCAGCGGAATACGCTTGAAGCCTGCTAATTCTTTTACAGGCCGTACCATGCTCGAATATCTATCGCATATATATAACTGAACAACCTCGTCGCCAGCCACACCTCCGGTGTTTTTAATATCTGCTGAAACTTCAAGCGTGTCGGAGGGTTCGAATTTTTCTTTGTTTAACTTCATATTGGAATATTCGAAGGTCGTATAGGATAAACCATGTCCAAAATAATATCTTGGTGTATGCGGCAGATCCACATAGCTGTCAAATGCGGTCAAGGTCCCGACATCATAGCCTGCGCCGTTTTCGTGGTTATAAAATACGGGAATTTGTCCTGCATGGTACGCAATTGAAACTGGCAGCTTCCCTCCCGGATTATAATCGCCGAAGATTACGGAAGTGATTGCCTTTGCGCCATATTCAGCCGGGCTCCACGCCTCTATGATGGCATCGAGATGACTATCCGCAGCATCACTGGAGACAGGTCTTCCGTCGAAATGTACGGCAATGGATGGTTTGCCGAGTCCGGCCAATTTTGTGATAAACCTCTCCTGACATTCCGGAAGGTTTATACTGGCTGAATCAATTCCTTCTCCAGTGGTACAGGATGATCCCCATCCATACTTGCCTCCAAGTGTTAAAATGACTACATCCGCTTTTCCGGCAGCTTCCAATGCCTCTTCATGCATTGTATCGTCATCTCCGGCATAGGAATAACCGTAAGAATACTCGATCTCTGCCTCAGGGCACTCTTCTCTCAACTGTTCCAGCAGATTTTTCGATCTCGGGTAGTATTTCTTTACTATTTCCTCCATCCTTGAATTCTCTATGGCTACGCTGCTTCCTGGATAAGTGGTACGTTTTTCGTCAGCAATGCGGCTGTCGTCCTCAGCTTCGGATGCTCTGCCGACATCGACGCCTGCCATAGTGTTTGCCGCGCCCGCCAGAACTTCCCCCATGCTTATGAAGGAGTATCCCCCGAACAAGGTTCGCGTTGAAGTCGCATGATGCCCTATTACCGCAATTCTCTTCACACTGCGTTTCAGGGGAAGAATACCATCGTTTTTCAGGAGCACTATGGATTCCCTGGCGATTTTCAAACTGAGCTCTTTATCCTCCGGACGGGAAAACACCTCTGCTATTTTTCGGGATTCCGCCGGGTATGGATTTTCGAAAAGGCCTAAGGCAAATTTAGCAGTCAAAATACGCGTGACAGAGCGATTCAAAACAGCTTCATCCAGCCCACCGTTTTTGATCAAATCCAAAAGACCTTCGTTATAGCATGCCTTCGAAGGTAATTCTACATCCATACCAGCCTCCAATGCCCTTCTTCCGGCTTCCAGTTCATTCCTGCAGGTTTTCTGCCGTTTCATCAATTCAGCAATCGAAGTGTAATCAGATACAGTGAGTCCTTCAAACCCCATTTCATTTCTCAGCAGGCCGGTCAATATTTTTTTCGAACCAGCAACAGGCTCCCCATTCAGTGCGCTGTAACAGTTCATTACCGACTTGAGTCCTCCTTGGGTAAAAGCTGCCTGGAACGGCTTGGCGAATATTTCCCTCAATGGTCTGTCAGGTATGTCGCAAGGTGCGGCGTGAATTCCTCCCTGAGAATTCATATAGCCCAAGAAGTGCTTGGCGGCAGCCATGACACCGTCCTCCAGGTCACCCTCATTCTGCATTCCCTGAACATATGCGGTCCCCATTGCGGATGCAAGAGTCGGATCCTCTCCGTAACTCTCACCCTGGCGCCCGAACCGCGGATCGCGGGATATGTCCAGTACCGGCGCAAACGCATGTGTTATACCTACAGCTTTAATTTGATCGCGTATAATACCGGCCATTTTTTTCTGCTGCTCCGGGTTCCAGGTGGAAGCTTGACCGATACCGGACGGGAAACTGGTTGCCTGCGGCATCAACCCTCCGCAAAGGCCTTCCATATGGAATATTGCCGGAATATGGTGTTCGCTCGATGCCATTATTTCTTCCTGGACATTTCTAAACAAGTCGGCGATTTTCTCACTTGAATCCATTGTACATGCTACAAGGCAAGAGACTTCACCAACGCCATGCGGGTATTCTTCCTTCAGTCTTTCCTTCGAATATTTGAACAGGTCAAGTCCCTGTATCTGTGCAAGTTTTTCTTCCAGGCTCATATGCGAGAGTAGATCCTCAGCCCGCTTTTCCGGCGGCTGAGCAGAATCTTCATATTGAAATAATGTTTTTGCCATTTTCCTATCTCCTTTAGAAAGTCATATACTTTTAATCTTAACCTTTAACCGCTCCTAAAGATATTCCCTTTACAAAGTACTTCTGAACAAAAGGGTATACAATCAAGATCGGAAGTATGCCGATTACGGCAATGGCCATACGCACCGTAGCCTGGGGTATTCCGTTTGCGATATTACTCAGATTTATATTGGTATTTGCGTTTTTGGAAAGATATTCAATATTTCTCATCATATTTGTCAACAGCTGCTGTATACTGAACAACTTAGTATTGGTAACATAATACAGTCCATTCATCCAGTCGTTCCAGTACGCAAGTCCGATAAAAAGTCCTATTGTAGCGATAATTGGCTTTGCCATCGGAAATACGATTTTCAAAACGATCTGATATTCACTGGCTCCATCAATGAAAGCCGCTTCCGTCAGCGCCTGAGGTATATTATTCTGCAGATAGCTTCTTATCAGAATTACATTAAAAGCCCCCATTAATAAGCTCGGTATTACAAGTGCGAACACAGTATTTTTTATATGAAAAAACTGAGTATACATGATATAGGTTGGAACAAGCCCGCCATTAAAGAGCATGGTAAAGAACAGAAACAAGGAAAAGAATCTTTTGCCCGGAAAATGCGGTTTGGACAAAACATATGCATATAGTATCGACATCAGAAGACCAATTGCTGTTCCAACCGCTGTTACCAGTACTGTTATCATATATGCACTGAAAATCTGTTTCCTCTCCCGGTAGATATAGGAATAGGCATCCAGGCTCAGCTGCCTGGGTATGAATGAATAACCGTATAAGGTAATATCCGTGTTTTTTGTAAATGAAGACATAATAAGTAAAGCAAATGGCAAAACTGTTATCAGGGTTCCGAGCATCATGATAATATTAGAAAGGATCTGGAACTTCCGGTCACTTTTTTGAACCAAATGAATCGCCCCTTAAAATATAGAATTCTCACTGCTGTACCGTTTAGTAATCTGGTTGGCAATAAGCACCAGTATAAATCCGACAAACGACTGATATACGCCTGCGGCGGAAGACATACCGATGTTCCCCAAGGTCATCAGCCCTCTGTAGACGTAAGTATCAATAGTGTTTGTTACATCAATAAGCGCGCCTGAGTACATCGGCACCTGATAGAATAGTCCGAAATCAGAGTAAAATATTCTTCCTATACTTAAAAGTACCATCGTTATAATTGTTGGTTTGATCATAGGCAAAGTGATATACCATATCTCCTTCATCTTTGAAATACCATCCATCGATGCTGCTTCATACATTTCGGAATCAATCCCCAATATGGACGCCAGATAAATAACCGAAGTATATCCGGCTCCCTTCCAGCAACTGATAAAGACCAGAATAAAAGGCCAGTATTCAGGTTCGTTATACCATGATATTTTTCCTAAATGCAAAGCACTCAATACTCCGTTTATAAAACCGGTATCCCCGGCAAGAAACGCATAGGCGAGATAACTTACAATAACCATGGAAATCATGAAAGGAAGCATAATTACCGTTTGGTATATCCGCACACATATTTTATTACGGATTTCACTTAGCAGAATCGCAATGGTTACCGAAACAATCAAACCTACAACAATAAACACCAGGTTATATCCGATTGTATTTCTTGTAATTCGAAAAGCATCCGGTGTCGTGAATAAATATTTAAAATTGGCAAAGCCGACCCAATCACTTTTAAAAAAACCTTTTGCAAAGTTTACATTTTTAAAGGCAATAATCATGCCTAACATAGGGATATAGTTATTGACCAGCAGGTACAGGAACCCTGGTATTAGCATGATATAG
Source organism: Bacillota bacterium (assembly GCA_023412915.1). Taxonomy (GTDB): domain Bacteria; phylum Bacillota; class Clostridia; order Acetivibrionales; family DTU013; genus JAEYOM01. The sequence continues at coordinate 77,170 of JAEZRE010000018.1, read as the reverse complement.
AGCGGAGTATACTTCTTAATTGTTTTCATATGATCAAGCATCCCATAATAATAGATTTTAAGTGCCGGATTGCAAAAACGCCAACAAATTTATACGGAAGATACCGCCTTGCAAGAGTGTCGACGGTATCTTCCGAAATGTCATTCCTGCCGCTTAAACAATGCAGCAGGAGCTTTACGGGTTGAAAATTCTATTACTTTTTAGCGGCAAGGAATTTATCAACCTGCTGTTGTCCATCATCTATGATCTTCTGGATTCCTGCATCCTGCAGTTCTTTGTTGAGCGCTGCAACCGATTTGTCGGGATCCGCATATCCGGATTCAATAACTGCCTGATACTTGCTGAGAACATTTTTAACTGCCGCGATTTCATTCTGCACATTTGCAGTATCGTATACGAACCCATACAATGGCGATATGGTAGCTTTAGAGTTGAAATCAAGGTAATCCTGCCAGTGTGACGGAGAATCCGTATCTCTGGTGTAGGAGATGGATGCGTTGCCTGTCAGCCAGGTTTCCATATTCCAGCCTACCGACGTACCATCCTTGCCATCCGGGAATCCGATAATTCCCTTATCCTTGTCCTTTATTACATAGTCCTTCCCTTCGATGCCATACGAGTAAAGATTCTGCACATTTTTGTCCGAATACAGTATATTGAGGAAAGCTACAGCCTTTTCAGGATTTTTGCAAGCAGTCGGAATCATATACTGCGCAAAATTAACATTGGCTGTTGCTGAAACGGCATCCGTTATTGGAACTGTCATCATCTGCTTACCGGAATTATTAGTTTCCTGATTGACAATTCCGGGGTGGATTTGTCCTACAAACCCAAATGTGTTGCCTGCCTTTATCATATCCTGCCTGGTTACGGAGTTTGTTGTTATATCAGGAACGAAATACCCCTTTTTATTCCAATCGTAGGCCTTTTTAGCCATATCCATGTATTCCGGTGTGGAAAAAATGCTGAGTACCTGTAATTTATCACCCTGATTCTCGTTCACATAAATTCCAACTTTGGAATCATTTTGTAGAATATCGAAAATACCGGTATTCAGATACTCCAATGCCCCCGCTGACGTCTCCGGATTCGTCAACAAATTCATTTTCGGGTTCTGCTCACGAACTTTTTTAATGACATTTTCCACGTCATCCCATGTTTTAACTGTACTTGCATCGATGCCTGTCTGATCGAATATATCCTTTCTGCAAACAAGCCCGGCACTATAAGCATACTCATGGAAGGTAGGCAATCCATAAAGCTGTCCGTTTACTTTGCAAGCATCAAGGTACTTTTCGAACTGGCCATATGTATCTGAGGCATATTTTTGTACCAGCGGGGTTATATCTTGTACCTGGCCGTTCCTGGCAAAAGTGGTGGTGCTGGAAAAAGTGAAGGCAATATCGGCATTTTCACCGCTGGAAAGTATCAGGTTCAGCTGATCTGCATATGAGCCCCATTCAATGATATTGAATTTTATTGTCGCATCAATTTTGTCTTTGATGATGTCGTCTATGGAACTTTCCACTTCTGCCAGGCTTGACGGATTTGCGTTGGGTCCTGGCACATACAAATTCAATTCGACAGGATTACCGTCTTTCAAAACCGGATCAGCGCTTACTGTGGTGTCTGTCCCTCCAGCCGTTGATGAGACCGAAGCCTCAGGTGAACTCGATGTACTTGATGGGCCGACATCATTGGATGATGTTCCGCATGCTGAAAAGAGCATTGCAAAGATCAGGAGAACCGATAAAACTGAAACAATTCTAAGTTTCTTCCTCATAACTTTCCTCCTATATTTTTTACTCGACAAATGAAAGATACAGGTGGCGCCAACCTGAGAAAAATATAACACTCTTCGCAATCACCCATCAACAATACAAACGACTGTTTCTATAACAAAACCGACATGTCAGGCAAGCTTATCATTCCGATACTCCAAAGGAGTCAAACCCGTGGATTTTTTGAACACTTTGGAGAAGTAGGCCGGAGAATCATATCCAATCCTGGCAGCTATTTCGCTAATGGAAGTATTTGAATCGTTCAGCATCCTTCTAGCCATTGTAATCCTGTAATATTGGATGTATTCCAGCAAGGAATAACCTGTTGCTTTTTTATAGATCCTGTTCAGGTAATCTTCATTCAAGTGAACCAGAGATTCAATATCTTTTCTGCTGATGTTCTCGTTATAATGCTGCTCCAAATAATCCTTTACAATATTGACCACGGTTCCTTCCCTTGAACCCTTTACATCCGGTTCCCTTAACCGGTTTACCATGTTATTCATCTGTTCCTCAATTAATTCTTCAGAGTCGATTCTTTTAACCAGATATTCACCGTATTGTCTGTATTTCTCCTTAACCGTATCCTTTTCAATTTTAGCTACAGCTTCCCTTACAACTTCCGTAAGATCGGAAAATACAACCGGTTTTAATAAAAACTTATATACGCCAATCGAAATGGCGCTTTGTGCATAATTAAAATCAGGATATCCTGTCAGAATGATATTGAGAATATGCGGGCGCTGAGTTCTGACCCATTCCAAAAGGTGCAGCCCGTTTTCAAGCGGCATTTCTATATCGCAGATGATCAGGTCTATTGGATTCAAATCTATTATTTTTCTTGCCTCAAAAGCGTTATAAGCGCAGAATACCTGATCGATTCCTATCGACTTCCAGTCTATAGTCTTTGCCAGAATATTGATAACTACAATCTCATCATCCACAAGCAGTATATTCATTTTTTCCCCTCTCTTTCGCAACACTTGCCGGTATCAGTATTCTAACCGTCGTATTTTCCGTATTGCTTTTTATCAAAACCTGAGCATCATTTCCATAAATCATCCTGAGTCTCTGCTTTACATTTACTATACCGATATGCTTGCCGTCTTCTGAAATGTTTTCATCCACGTTCAATTTAGCCACCAGATCCTCTGAGAATCCGAGGCCATTATCGATAACGGTTAACACTAATTCATCCTCATCTTGTCGGATGTCGACAGTAACATTGAGGATTGGCACATAGGTCACGTTATGCTTAATACTGTTCTCGACGAAAGTCTGCAAAATCAAGGGAGGTACCAATTTTTCATTTACGTCTACAGCGGATTCCATATGGAAATTAAGAAATTGGGGATACCTTATTTTTTGTATTTCAACATAATTTTTCACACAGTCTATTTCCCTATCTAAAGTTACAAATGTATTTTTGTCGCTTAAAAGATATCTGAAATAGTTGGACGTAAAAATACAAATCCGCTGTATGCTTTTGAAATCAGCTATTTCCGCCAACCCATAGACCAGATTCAGAATATTGGTATAAAAATGCGGCTGAATCTGCACCCTTAAAAAACTTCTCTGAATTTCCTGCTTCTCTATTTCAGATTCATATACGTCGATTTTTAAGTTAGTTATCTGCTCAGCCATAAAATTGAATGTTCTATTGAGGGTGTTTATCTCATTACTGGACAAGTTCTCCTCAAGTCTTACATCCATTTCACCTCTGCTGAACTTTTCCATTGCTTTTTTTAGTCTATTGAGAGGGTTAAGAACAATTTTCATTTGAACCCTTATGTTTACCAGCACTACTATGAGTCCAACAATAAAAACGCCAAGCAGGATTAAAACGAACAGGGTCCTATCGCTGTATATTGATTTTTCCGAAGCATTGATACCGATTTTGTAGTCAGCCAGTTCCAGACCTTCCAGAAATAAAGAAGAAGATGTATTATCAAAGGTCATTCCGGCATTCAACTGGTATGCAACATTATTGTTTTCGTCAATTAACGCTGCCGCACCGACGATCGATTTGTCCTGAATTAAATTCTGAAGTATGCTCCTGCATTCTATAGCGGCGCCAACATAGCCTTTCTGTATATGAAAAATCTTTATGAAATACATCTTATTTTCCACTTTAAGTAAATACCATTCTCTATTGTAGCTTATATGATTGTCTTTGATATACTTTTTCAATTCATTGTCAAAATCGATCTGGTCTGAATAACTGCCTAAATTACTGAATGATTCAATGAAAATATTCCTGTCGGGTACGTATATAAACGTCCCGAATTGTTTATTAATACGTGCTATCTCGTCAAGCCTTTTTGCAAGTACTACTTTGCTGGTTTCAAAGGCTAGCCCGTTATCGGAATAGCAGATATTATTAAAATTATTATCAGAAGTGGAGCTTGCCAATGTTATTAATGAATTGTTAATAACATTAAACTTGCCGTCCCAATATTCGCTATACAGCTTTAATGAATTCTGATATGTACTTTGGGCTCTTTTTTGGTAAACATCAAGAACAAAAAGATTTGAAACCTCCATAAAGAATATGATTGCCAATAATGCAGCCAGCATCGATGCCAAAACCTTGACATTTAATGATTTCCTGAAATCAAATTGTTTCAAGTATGGAAATTTCAAAGATAATCACACCCCTATATGCAGACAAACGCTGCGGCTCCGGTACCTTTTTCCCGAATTGTATTTTTCATTATAGCATACAACTAAGTTCTACAGGTAAAATGTCGGCACAGGCATTTATCTGTCATAAATCTGCAAGTGCGAGTGTGCAGACTAATGTGCTGATGAAGTATTCAGAAGCCAGCCCATGACGCTGCCGCAGCCATATGAGTACCTGACACTGGTGGAACACGGGCTGAGGAAATATAAGATAGATATAAAAATCTGAATGAAAAGGAAATTGAGCTTAAACCTGTAAGGATGGCGGTAGTAAATCGGAAAACGCTCCTTCATTACTCTTATGAGTATATACCCATTGGGGGTATATTGCAAATAGTAATTACTTTGGGTAAAGAAAAACTGCAGCCCGGTTTTCCGGACTGCAGCCTTATCCTTATAGCTTACCATAGCTTACCTGTTCAAATAACCTCCGCAGACGCCGCCGCCCATTCCGGCTCCGTTACCCATTCTTCCGCCTATGCCACGGCCTGTTCCGTTAGCGCTTCCAAAGCCGGCGCTATGCCTTCTGCCGATTTGTGAACTCCCGGTTCCATTACAGTTGGCCTGGTTGTTCTTTATAGCGTTGTAGATTTCATCAGCCTGCTCTTGTGTAAGCTTTCCATCCTTGACTCTCTGATCCAGAACGGCTTTCTTTTGTTCCAGCATCTGTGCCTTGAACTCATCAAGCTTACCTGCTTCATTTGCTATTGCGCCATACGTTTCTCCGGCTGTCCGCTGTGCGTTGACCTCGTCGACAGTTTTTCCGGTCACGGCGGCAGCTATTTCCGCCGGCGTTTTTACAGTAGCTGCATACACAGCCCCTGCCGATCCCAGGATAATCATCGCAGCAATAATTGCCGCAAGCTTCTTCATGTTCTTCATAAAATTCACGCTCCTATCGTGTTTTGTTTACCGGTCCCTTCGCCCGTCATTTGAATTTGACCGCCTGAGGTGCGTTAACCGGTCTCTATGTCTTTATTATGGAAGGAAGCTGTGATGAAAATATGATAGAAGGATGAAAGATTTATAAAAGTTCATGTTTTCAGTTCAAACCAGATAGTCGTCCCCGTACCTTTCCGGCTTTCCACGCCATAGGAGGCATGATGGGCATCGAGCACGCCTTTCACAATAGCAAGCCCCAAGCCTGTTCCCGCCTTTTTATTAACAGTTTTGTCCGCCTTATAAAACCTTTCCCATATGTGCGGAATATCTTCCTCGGCTATACCGCTGCCGGTATCGGTAACTTCAAATCGAACGGCATTGCTCAAAACTCTGGCATTCACCAAGATACTTCCTCCTGCCTCAGTATGGTTGAAAGCATTGTTGATCAAATTGTACAAAACCTGCTCAATTCTTGCCTTATCCGCCTCCAGAACCCTGTCTTCGTCATATCGGGAAAGAAGTTCAATCCGTGTTTTCTCACTTAACACCTCATACCTTTTTACTACGGCATTCAGCAGTTCTTTTATGGAAAAGCTGCCGATCGAAAGCACCGCGTAGCCCGACTGCAGCTGCGAAAGGTTCAGGACGTCGTCTACTATGCCGCCCAGTCTCTCGGTCTCTTCTATGATAATTTGGATTTGCTTCTCTCTTTTCTCCCTGAATTCTCCGGTCACATCACGGATCGTTTCAGCATAGCCGCGTATCAGGCTCAGAGGAGTTCGCAGTTCATGGGATATGTTTGAGATCAGATCCTTCCGTAGTTGCTCTATTTTAGAAAGCTGTTCTCCCAAATGGTTTATCGAGCCTGCCAGCTTTCCGATTTCATCCCGCTGTTTAAGCTTAATCCTGGCTGAAAAATCCCCATCCGCCATTACCTCCGTGGCTTTTTCTATTTCAAGTATCGGCCGGGTAAAGTCCTTTGAAATCAAATAGGAAATCAACAGGGCTGCGGCAAGCAGGAGTACCGTAATATACAAAAACTGCCTTTTCAGTATCGAAACAGTATCTCCAACGGGAGCCAGCGGCAGGTTCAGAAGCATTACCGCGGGAGTAGCTCCGGAGAGCTCGACTCTTAACCCGATCATCATGAACTTGTTTCCTAACCTCGGATGAGTGAAGGAAAGCTCCGCTTCATTGCCTTCTAGCGTCTTCTGATAAACCTTCTCCCGGATACCGTTCATCATGGGCATCCCGCCTGGTCCCATGGTTGCGGTCCTGAAAACAGCGTTTCCATCGGTTCCAATCAGTTCGATGTCCACATTGTATTTATACGAGAACGGCTCCAGAGCATTTTCATAATCGGGATCATTGTCTTCCGATATGGTTTTTACAGCGCTCAAAGCAGCTTTTTTCACATCGGATATATGCATTTCGGTATAGAAATTCTCAAGAAAGACTATTTGAAAAAGCCATAACAGTATCAGCACAACAATGCTCAATGCCATCATACCTGACCAGAGCTTAAACCGGATACTTTTCATATTTTCCTCCTGCGATCCTTAATCCCGTTCAAATGGTTTGAAACTTGTAACCGGTTCCCCAGACGGTTATAATAAATTTACGGTAAATCCCAAGGCTTTCCCTCAGCATTTTGACGTGGGTATCCACTGTCCTGTCGTCTCCGAGAAAGTCATACCCCCATACGGAATTCAAAAGCTGATCTCTTGAAAATACCATATTGGGATTATGCGTGAGAAAATTAAGCAGTTCATATTCCTTTGGAGTCAGATTCACAAGGCTGCCCTCCACAGTAACATTTCTTGCGTTATAATCTATGGCAAGTCCTTCAAAACGAGCGCGCTCCACATTCGGCCCCGGCTCTGCCGCTTCGCTTCTGCGCATAATGGCCTTCATCCTGGCTAACAATTCTTTAGGGCTGAAGGGCTTGACTATATAATCGTCAACACCGAGTTCAAAACCGAAAAGCTTGTCATATTCTTCTCCCCTTGCCGTAAGCATGATGATTGGAACCTTGGAGGACTTCCGGATTTCACGGCAAACGCTCCAGCCGTCCATTTTAGGCATCATGACGTCAAGAACAACCAGAGAATAGTCGGCCTGTTTAAAAAGCTCAAGCGCCTCCACACCATCAGCCGCTTCATCGATATTAAAGCCTTCCAGACTGGTGTATTCCCTGATCATGTCCCTTATTCTTTCCTCATCGTCCGCAATAAGTATTCTGGTTTTATTCATATAAACCACCTGCTTTTATGTCAATTAGGTACCACTTTTCTAATATTATTAACGTAAATATTATAAACCAAAATTGTGATGAAAGTTTGATAGCAAATGGAACGGTGACAGGAAAGGCAGAATTGAATGCAATAATACCTTCCACGATGTATGATAGAAGCAGCAAAAGCAGCCTTGCGGCTGCTTTTGTTGTTTCTATCAAGAGGGTGTATAACAAAGAATGATTGGAGTTGGCTTAGTTTTTTGTGCTGGAGCTGCTTGTGCCCGAGTTGTTCTCTTCATCCAAAGTAACTGTCAGGTTAAGTGTTTTTCCATTCCTGTAGACCTCGACTGCTACCTTGTCACCCGGCTTGTGGGTATTCTTCTGATCTTCGAGTTCGCTGAATGACTTAACCGTCTTGCCGTCGAACTTGGTGATAATATCGCCGGGCTGAATACCTGCCTTGTATGCCGCCGTCAGAGGCAGCACATCGTATACGAGCAGACCATTGGGCACATTATATTGCTTCGCAACATCAGCATTGAAACGCTGGTCGATCGACAAGCCAAGGTGCGGCCTGCCTTTTACATATTTGTACTGCATGAGGCTCTGGGATATCTGATTTGCTTCGTTTATCGGAATTGCAAACCCGATGCCTTCCACTTCCGTAGAGGCTATTTTAACCGTATTTATTCCGATGACCTGTCCCTGTGAATTCACAAGAGCTCCGCCGCTGTTGCCGGGGTTGATCGCCGCATCGGTCTGAATCAGCTTGTGTTCCTTGCCATCGTCGGTAGTTAATGACCTGTTGATACCGCTTATGATGCCCGCCGTTACCGAATTCATAAAATCGAAGCCTTCGGGATTTCCTATTGCAACTGCGAGTTCACCCGGTTTGACATTGTCGGAATTGCCCAGCTCCGCCGCCGGAAGATTGGTGGCGTCAATCTTGAGCACCGCGATATCTGTCGTAGGATCCCTGCCTATTACCTTTGCCGTATACATCTTATCCTTGTTGTTGGCAAGCACCACCTGTATCTTCGATCCGTTAGTCAATACATTCGAATTCTGGTCCATAGCGCTTTCTATAACATGGTTGTTCGTCAGTATATAACCGTCGCTCTTGATTATAATGCCCGAACCGTAACCAACGCCGCTTTGTCCCATGTTAAAGAAGAAATCACTGCCCTGCGCCTGGACTGTTACCTCGATGCCTACGATCGACGGGCTTACTTTTTCCACGATAGCTTCAATGGGCGAGGTGGATTGGGTGATCTCCACCTTCTTGTATATTCCGTTATCGCCTGACGCCGCGGCTGTCTGATTGGTGTTGCCAAGCAATGAATTGACGGTCGGCTGTAGCGTCGGGCCAAGGAAGGCACTTGCGGAAAACATTGCACCCGCTCCGAGTACCGCGCTGAGTACCGAGACAAGGATCAGTTGGCCTGTCCCAACTCTGCCCTGTTTGGACTTTTTGATTTTTTCATTGTAATAAGCCTTATTTTCCGGCTGTGCAACACCTGGCTGTGCATATTGCTGCGATGCGGCCGATTGCGCGTACGACTGGCCGTACTGCTGGTACGAGGACTGCCCGTATTGCTGGGACGATCCTGCCTGGCCGTACTGCTGGGGAGTCACTGCCGGGTTATCCTGTCTGTACGCTCCCGCCTGCTGGTCTGGCTGCGGGTTCTGCTGCGGCGCCTGATACCGGTTAATTTCCGGCTGCGCATTGACAGCTGCCGCGTTGTTATCATTATGTCCTATGTCCAGTATATTTTCCTGATTTACATTTTCATTATTTACACTGTTGATATTGCTGTTATTGTTTTCGCTTCCCTGATTGAAATCTTCCATAATCAAAACCTCCTATATTGAATGGACTGCAATTTGTTGCTTTCAACTTACCTTATGACTCAATTGTAAAGGGTCTATTTGAAAAAACTATGAATAATCTGTAAACAATACTCAGTCCGGCATGTAATTTTTCGCTTCGGCCTCCTGATCGGCTTCCCTGCTGAACGCGGCTAGTGTGAAAGTGAATGCGGTGCCCTCGCAGGGTTTGCTTTCAGCCCATATATCCTGACCATGTTCGTTAATAATGTTCCGAACGATTGCCAGACCCAGGCCTGTACCTGTCTTGTCCATGCCCCTTGATTTGTCCGCTTTATAAAACCTGTCCCAGATCATGTCCAGATCGTTTTGTTCTATGCCCACGCCGGTGTCCTTAACCATGACCTCCACCCTGTCCCTGCGCTTTCTGGTAACAAGGCTGATCTTGCCTCCTGCCGGCGTAAATTTGATAGCATTGTGCATAAGGTTGTAAATGACCCTCTCTATCGAATCGGAGTCTGCCTTCACCAGCAGTTCCTCCTGTTCGAAATCCGCATCGACAGCCAGCTTCATTTCCAGCAAAAGGCTCTCCAGTTTTATGACGCATTTTCTCACAAGTTCATTTATGTCCCATACGGTAAGGTTGAGTTTGATCTCTCCCGCCTCCATCCTCGCCAGATCCAGAAGATCGTTCACCAGACGGTTCAGCCTGATGGTCTCATCCCTGACAATAGTCAGGTAATGGTTTTGCCTTTCGGGGGGAATGGTACCGTCGAGTATACCGTCCACAAAGCCCCTTATCGAAGTCATCGGCGTCCTTAATTCATGTGAAACATTTGCCACGAAACCGCGGCGCATCTCTTCAATATTCTGGAGAGCTACGGCCATCTGGTTGAACGTCCTTGCCAGATCGCCTATCTCATCCTTCGTCTTTATGTCGAGCCGTCTCTCAAATTCACCGCCGGCTATCCTCGAAGCCGCATTTTTTATCTGTTTCAACGGGTGAGTCAGCCTTAACGAGAAAATATAAATAAGGATGACTGCGATAAGTATGGCCGCGCCCATGGAGATGAGGAAATACCTGAACACCTGTAGCCGTGCGACTCCTACTTCTTTAACGGGAGTGCTCATAAATATGAAGATCATAACATTCTTGTTATTTGTGTCCGTATATTTGAAGGATCTTCCCACTGTGAGCCATATATCGCCGTTTCCCGAAAAGAACGGGATCCGGCTGAGCCCGGGTTCCTTGAACAAACCGTTGAAATCCCCGACTTCACGCACTGTAGTTTCACTTGCCGCCAGTTTTAAAAACTGAGCGTCCAGCGGAAGCTTTATGTTGCCGCTTTTATCCTTGTATTTATCGGAGAGAGACTGCGGCATGGCCCAATTAGTCTGGAATATTACGCCGCTTGCATCTGTCATCCAGATGATCGACCTCAAAGAGCTTCCCTGCAATGCCAGATAATCACTAAAGACCTTCTGAGCCCTCGCCACACTGTCACCGTTTTTTAAGTCCGTAGACTGAAGAAGACTTGTGTAGATCATGTTGACATAATTGCTCGCATCCCCGAGCGCCGTAGCCTTCTCCTCGGTAATGTAAGTATCGAGGAAAACGTTCATCATGACGCCCGTGACTGCAAACGCTATGCCCAGTATCAGAAGGAATATCACGATCAGCTTGCTGAATATCGTCTTGAACATTATCTTACCTCAAATTTGTAACCGACTCCCCAAACCGTTTTGAGCTGCCACAGCTGGTCGGGCAGTTCTATCTTCTCACGGAGCCTTTTTACATGCACATCCACCGTACGGCTGTCGCCATAGAAATCAAAGCCCCAGACATGCTCGAGGAGCTGCTCCCTCGTAAAAACCTTATTGCTGTTGGATGCAAGAAAATACAGAAGTTCAAGCTCTTTTGGAGGCAGCTCGAGATCCTTGCCGTTGAGCTTGACGGTATAATTGGTTTTATTTATGACGAGATTGGGATATACGATCTCCTGAGCGTCGAAATCCTTGTGCTCATACCTTCTGAGCACCGCCTTGACTCTGGCGATCAATTCCTTGGGATCGAAGGGTTTGACCATATAATCGTCCGCTCCCAGCTCGAGTCCCAGGACCTTGTCGAAGGTCTCACCCTTTGCCGTGAGCATGATGATCGGTATATTGCTGACCTTTCTGATCTCCCTGCAGACCTGCCAGCCGTCCATACCAGGAAGCATAATATCCAGAACAGCTATATTCGGCGTGAATTCACTGAACGCTTCGATACCGCTTTTACCGTTGTATACTGTCCTGACTTCATAGCCTTCCTTCTCCATGTAAAGCCGGATTAGTTCGCAAATGTTCACATCATCGTCTATAACCAGTACTTTTGTCTTGTTCATCAAATCACCTGCCGGTATGTTTAATAATTTTGAAAGTTGCCCAACCTACAATTATTTTATTAATTAATAATATCATTTACAAATTGTTGCAACAACAACGTAAATGTAAACAAAATGAAAACAAAATATTAATAAAAAAGAGAGCTTATCTGCTCTCTCCCCTTACAGCCTCTATGAAGCTTCTGACCTTTTCCTCGTCTTTTATCCCGACACCTTCGACCCCGCTGCTCGTATCCACGGCAAAAGGCGCAACCTGCTCTATCGCCTGCCGCACATTTCCCGGGTTCAGCCCACCCGCCAGTATTATCGGAAGCCGGACGTGCTTCCCGAGCTGCTGTGCCAGTCCCCAGTCGAAGGTCTTACCTGTCCCGCCCGCTTGCCCAGCGGTATACGTATCGAGGATAAGCCGGTCCGCAGAGCACGCTCTCAAGCTTTCATATACATACTCGAGGCTGCCCTTCAATCCTGTCACAAAAGCTCCGACAGGCTGCAAGTGTCCGCCCGCAGGGTGTCCGAACTCCGTTTCTGCACCCCCGACCGGCACACTGTGATAGCCCGTGTTAATACCTCTGCCCGTGTTAATATCGCTGCCCGAGTTTATATCGCTGCCCGGCCCACAACCGCCGCCCGGTTGAATGCTTCCTCCCATCCTCACCGCCTTCCAGATCTCTGTTCCGGGTTTCAGCAGGTGGCGCAGTCCGGCGATATAACTGGCATCCTCCGACCCGCACAGCTGCAATGCGTCCAGACCGGCAATAGCAGCTATCCCTGCCGCTTCTTCAGGCCGCGTGTCTACAAAGACGCCAGCTTTTTTAATGGCGGGCGAAAGTCCGGCAGCAAGCTCCGCCGCTTTTTCGGGTGTGACCCGGCGCTTGCTGTCCGCAAATACAAAGCCTATATAGTCAGGCAGGTACCTGTTGATGAATTCCAACTCAGTTTTACTGGTGATCCCGCATATCTTGACCTTTGTCATTCTCAGCACCTCGTATGCGAAACGCAAGGCGAACCGTCCCCGCGTTTCAGTCCCCGCGTTTCATACAACTCTCAGTTCCCGGATTCTGTCCGACACACACCCTGCACGCATGAGCGATTCCCCGATGAGCACCGCATCCGCGCCTGCCTGCCTGACATACCGCATATCTTCCGCAGTTTTGATACCGCTTTCGCTAACCACGATCCTGTCATGGGGTACATTGTTTATCAGCTTTGCCGTCGTACCGAGGTCGACCTGGAATGTCCTCAGATCACGGTTGTTTATACCTATAATCCTGGCCCCCGCATTGAGCGCCCTCTCAAGTTCCCGTTCGTCATGCACTTCCACAAGACACTGCAAGCCCAGTATTCCTGCAACGATAAGCATCTTTTTAAGCAATTCGTCATCAAGCAGTGCCACTATCAGCAATATCGCGTCCGCTCCCATGCACCTCGACTGGTAGACCTGCCACAGGTCTATCAGGAAATCCTTGCGAAGCACCGGTATGGGAACTCTCTGTCTTACCTTTGCCAGATAACTGTCGTCTCCTTGGAAGTAATCCTTTTCCGTCAGTACGGAAATCGCCTGTACACCGGACGCAAGGTAATCCCTGGCAATTTTCACGGGATCGAAGTCCTCGCATATAATGCCTGCCGACGGAGATGCTTTCTTAACTTCGGCTATTATCGAAAGCCTATCTTCTCTTTTGAGGGCTTTCCCGAAATCCAGAGGCTTATGGAGTCCGGGCGCCTTGATCTTCTGTTTCCAGCCTTCGAGCGATACCTGCCGCATCTCGGCCTTCAGCCGTTCTCTCTTCTTTGCAGCTATATCCTCCAATATCATGCCGATACCTCTTTCACTTCGGCGGCTGCCGTATACCTGCGCAGTTCCTCAAGCTTTGCCGCTGCCAAACCGCTGTCTATCATTTCCCCTGCTATTTCAAGGCCTTCTTTAAGGTCGTCTGCCAATTTAGCTACGTAAATTGCCGCGGCGGCGTTGACCAGTACTATGTTTCTCCGTGTACCCTTTTCACCCGCAAGTACCGACCTGATTATCCCCGCATTGTACGCCGCGTCCCCGCCCGCGAGTTCCGGCTGCCCCGCTCTGGGGATACCGAGCTCGGCGGTGTCGATATAATATTCCTTGATTACTCCATCTTTCAGTTCGGCGACCTTTGTTGCTCCGGTGATCGTTATTTCGTCGAGGCCGTCGCAGCCGTGGACTACGAGCGCCCTTTCGGTCCCGAGCATTTTCAGCGCCTCAGCCATCGTACCTGTCAGATTGCCGTCAAATACGCCCAGAAGCTGTCCCTTTGCACCGGCCGGATTGGTCAGCGGTCCGAGTATATTGAACACGGTCCTGAACCCCAATTCCTTTCTTACGCCGGCAGCATGCTTCATCGACTGATGGAACAGCTGGGCGAACATGAAACCGACACCGACCTCTTCCATGCACTTGCCTACCAGCTCGGGACCAAGTCCTATATTGACTCCCAAAGCTTCCAGCACGTCTGCGCTGCCGCTTTTACTGGACATTGCCCTGTTGCCGTGCTTTGCTATCTTTGCTCCTGCCGCAGCCGCTACGAACGACGCTGCCGTTGAAATATTGAATGTCTTTGCTCCATCTCCCCCGGTTCCGCATGTATCGATGCAGTACGGCAGGTGATGAGGTACCTTTGCCGATTTCTCGCGCATCACCTTTGCAAACCCGACGATCTCCTCGACAGTCTCGCCCTTGAAGCGAAGCGCTGTCAAAAAGCCGCCTATCTGCGACTGGGTTGCATTTCCCTCCATGATGCAGTTCATTGCCTCGATCGCATCTTGCTCTGTCAGGTTTTCCTTCAATGAAAGTTTTTGTAACGCCGATTTGACCATAACTATTCTCCACTCCTCTCTTCTCAACTACCACGAGCCAGCCTCCTCAAATCCTTCGAACGCCCTTCGGCCTACAGCCTTCCGGTTTTGCTACAGTCCTTCGGCCTTGCGGCTTCCGGCTTTGCTTCCGGCTTTGCTTTCGGCTTTCGGCTTTCGGCTTTTGGCTTTTGGCTTCAGCCCATCAGCTTTCCGGCTTTGTTTTTGGCTTTCTGCCGGCCCATGTCCGTTCATTCCGGTCTTACTTAAATAGCAAGAAAATTTTCCAGTATCTTCTTTCCATCCGGCGTCAGTATGGACTCCGGGTGGAATTGTATGCCGAAAACCTCGTATTCCCGGTGTTTCAGACCCATTATCTCACCGTCCGCGGAAACAGCGGTGATCTCGAGTACCTCCGGGAGTGTTTCACGCTCCACTACCAGCGAATGATAGCGGCCTGCCGTTAGCTTTCGCGGAAGGCCTTCAAACAACCGGCAGCCCGGCGCCAATTCTATCTCGGAAGCCTTCCCGTGCAGCAGCTCCGGCGCGCGGACCACCTTCCCGCCGTATGCCTCCCCGATGCCCTGATGTCCGAGGCAAACGCCCAGGATCGGAACATGCGGTCCCAGCTTTTTGACCAGTTCTATGGATATCCCGGCGTCCGCGGGGTAACCCGGCCCAGGTGAAATAACGACATGATCCGGTTTCAGCTCTGCCACCTGCGCGACGCTCAGCGCGTCATTCCTGACGACCCTGACGTCTCCGCAAAGCTCGCCGATATACTGATAAAGATTGTAGGTAAACGAATCATAATTGTCTATGATCAAAATCATCTGATCTTCTCCCCTTCCTCAACCGCCTTTATCAGCGCCATAGCCTTGTTCATCGACTCCTCGTATTCGAGCTCCGGCTTCGAATCGGCGACTATTCCGCCGCCTGCCTGCACATATGCGTAACCATCCTTGAAAAGTACCGTACGGATAGTGATACAGCTGTCGAGATTTCCGTCGAAGCTCAGGTAACCGACTGCTCCGCCGTACTGACAGCGTTTGGCGGTTTCAAGCTCGTCTATTATTTCCATGGCTCGAATCTTCGGCGCTCCGGAAAGCGTACCCGCCGGCAGCACAGCCGACAGCGCGTCGAAGGAGGTTACGCCGTCCCTGAGGGTTCCGCTTACATTGCTTACGATGTGCATGACATGCGAAAACCGCTCGATATGCATAAGAGAATCGACCTTCACGGTGCCGAAATCCGATATCTTTCCTATATCGTTTCTGCCGAGGTCGACAAGCATAATATGCTCGGCGCGTTCCTTTTCATCGGAGAGCAGCTCTCTTTCAAGCAGTTCGTCCTCCGCTTCCGTCCTGCCGCGCCTTCTAGTACCGGCGATAGGGCAGGTCTCGACCCTGCGTCCGTCCACCCTCACGAGCATTTCCGGGGACGAGCCCGCAAGCGTGTATCCGTCGAATTTCAGGTAATACATGTATGGGCCGGGGTTGATGGTCCTGAGGGCACGGTAGACATTCAGCGGGCTGCACGAGGTCCTGATTCTCAGCCTTTGTGAAAGCACCACCTGAAAGATGTCCCCGTTTTTTATATATTCTTTTGCTTTATTGACATTTTCACAGAATTGTTCGCGTGTGACATTGCTGTCTATCCTGCGGCCGCCGCCTGATAAAACGGATTCGGGCATGACTTCGGCCGATGCGGGCATTACCCCGTCGGTGAGTATCCTCCCGGCTTCCCTGAGTTCCTCGCGGATCTCGTTTATCCTGCTGATTACGGTATTGTAACCGCGCTCGATCGATCCGCCGTCCGCATGCAGGTTGACAATTATATGCAGCTTGTGCCTGAAATGGTCGAAAGCTATGACTTCGTCCGCGAACATGAAATGTATTTCCGGTATTTCCAGGTCATCGTACGGTATATCCGGCAGCCTTTCGAAATAACGAGCGATATCGTAGCCGAAGAATCCGACAGCACCGCCGTTGAACCTCGGAAGGTTTTTGACCGGAGCTCCCTTGTATCTGGACATCAGTTCCTTCATGGCTTCAAAAGGATTGCTTCCGGCGACCTCGCGCCTGCCGCCCCTGTAGGTCAGCTCAGTCCGCCTGCCGCTGCCCTTCAGTGTCAGGAAAGGGTTCCTGCCTATAAATGAAAATCTCCCCCACTTTTCCCCGCCCTCGACGCTTTCGAGCAAAAAGCAGAAATCGCTCTTTTCAAACCTCCTGAAGACGCTTATAGGGGTCTCCATATCCGCATATACTTCGCAGGATACAGGTATTATGTTGTAATTACGCGCTAATTCCTTGACGCTTTCAAGATCGGGATAATACAATCGAAGCCCTCCCCCGTAATGGAAGGAGAGTATGAGAAATGAAGCCTCTTCTCTTCTCAACTCTGCTCTTCTCTTCTAAACTAACTAACTCTTCTCAGCTTACTCTAATCTGATTAAATGATTTATGAGATTATAACACTTGTATAGGCAGTAATGCAACAGGAATTTTCACATGTGTTGCATTGAACAGGCCAATAATATATAATTTACGTGTTTCCAAAAATCAAAGAATCCGAGGAAGGTCGATATAATGAAACTTGGCATAGTAGGACTTCCCAACGTGGGCAAAAGCACACTGTTCAACGCAATAACAAAAGCGGGCGCAGAAATAGCCAATTACCCGTTTTGTACCATAGAACCCAACGTGGGGATCGTCGCGGTCCCCGATGAACGTCTCGACAAGCTTGCCGAGATGTACTCTCCCGAAAAAATCACTCCGACTACTGTCGAATTTGTCGATATAGCGGGGCTCGTAAAGGGGGCAAGCAAGGGCGAAGGGCTCGGCAACAAGTTTCTTGCCCATATACGCGAGGTCGACGCCATCGTTCATGTCGTTCGTTGTTTCAATGACGGCAACATCGTTCATGTGGACGGTTCGGTCAACCCTTCTCGCGACATTGAAACAATAAACCTCGAATTGATATTCGCAGATCTTGAAATGCTCGACAAGCGTATCGACCGTACGCGCAAGATGCTAAAGGGTGGAGACAAGAAGTTCCAGATAGAGATCGAACTGTACGAACGTATCAAAGCCGCGCTTGAAGGCGGCACACCCGTCAGGACGATGACGTTCAGCGCAGAAGAACTCCTGCTCGTGGACCAGCTGTTTCTGCTGACTTCAAAGCCTGTGCTGTACGCGGCGAACGTTTCAGAGGACGACCTTCAGTCAGGTAAGTCGAACCCCTATCTCGACGAACTTATGAAACTTGCTAAGGATGAGGGCTCCGAAGTGCTCGTGATATGCGCAAAAATAGAGGAAGAGATAACTCAGCTTGAAGATGAAGAAAAGGCAATGTTCCTGGAAGAACTGGGCATTAAGGAATCCGGCCTCGACAGGCTCATAAAGGCAAGCTACAAGCTGCTCGGACTCATGAGCTTCCTTACCGCCGGAACGCCGGAAGTCAGGGCCTGGACTATCGTAAGAGGCACAAAGGCTCCGCAGGCTGCGGGCAAGATCCACAGCGACTTCGAGCGAGGCTTTATAAGGGCTGAAATCGTGGCATACGACGATCTGATGAGATGCGGTTCGTATAACGCCGCGCGCGAAAAAGGGCTTGTCCGCTCCGAAGGCAAGGAGTACGTGATGCAGGACGGAGACGTTACCCTTTTCAGGTTCAACGTATAAAATAATTTAACGAACAATAAAAAACACTTGTGAAGCACCATAAAAATCACAAGTGTTTTTTTGTTGCTTTTACCTATAGCTTTATATATTCATAAACAAAATCGGTAAAAAGAATACCTTCCAAGTGGTCTATTTCATGGCAAAAACACTTTGCCAAATCTCCCGTACCTGTCATAACAATTCGCTCTCCATTCTCATTTAGCGCCTGGATTGTTACTTTTGCAGGTCTTACTAATTTGCCCCATTTATTGGGAATACTCAAACAACCTTCTATAACTTCCTGTGTTCCCTCTTGTTCAATTATAACTGGATTCACCAATTTTATCAGACCTTGTCCCATATCTATTACAACCAATCGCTTTAATATACCTACTTGCGGAGCCGCTAACGCGCCGCCGTTTTCAGTATTATGCAAAGTATCGGCCATATCGTTTAATATTTCTCTTATTTTGCCATCTACAACTTCGACTGCCCTGCTTTTTTTCCTTAATATTTCATCATCAACCAATCTTATCTGTCTTATTGCCATTTAATTCACACCTCTGCTTTGTTCTGCTCTCGATTTTCTTTCACTATCTTCAAATAAAAAAATTTCTTCTATGTTGCTGTGAAATACTTTTGCAATATCATAGGCCAACCATATGGAAGGTTCGAACTTCTCGGTTTCAATGGCGTTAATTGCCTGTCTCGATACGCCGACCAGTTCTCCCAATTGTTCCTGGGTCAGCCCTGAATTTTCACGAAATTGCTTGATTTTATTCTTCATTTAGTACCGCTCCTGTAACGTTTGCCTCACATTATTATATAACATTACTTCTATTTTGTGTCAAGTTGACCTTACACAGAATACAATAAAAACAGCAATAATTCCTATGCGTTTATTGCTGTTTTAGTGCCACCATTTTCAGGATTTTTCCGATTTATTTCTCAGCCTTCGCATTTACATTCGAAAGTTTTTTTATTTCGCCGGCAGTGAGAATATTTTCAAGATCTATAATCGATATGAGCTTTTCTCCCTTTCGCGCCACCTTTTTGAGGTAAGCCGCCGTTTCGCCGCTTATTATATCCGGCGTGGGATCGACTTCGTTTTCGGAGAATTTGACTATCTCCGAAACGTCGTTGACAATAAATCCTGCAAAATTGTCTTCTATCTTTGTAACAAGTATCTTCGTCTTTTTGTTTATGGCGATATCGCCCATATCAAACCTCTTTGCAAGGTTGACTACAGGAAGCACGGATTCTCTGTAATTCAGCATTCCTTCAACGAATCTGGGCATTTTGGGCACTTTGGTGGCTTCCTGATATTTGATTATCTGAAACACCTGTGAAGCTTCCGCTCCGAAAAACTCACCGTTGACTTCAAACACAACTACCTGCAGCTCACTCATTAATGACCCTCCCAAATTATGAAATTATACCGGATTGTCTTTTGAACGCCAATTTGCTTTAGCGTCAAAAGGGGACATTCCTTGTAATGGACAATGAAGGTATGTACCCTTACATTATATCATATATTCGACATAATGTTATCAAAAATCCTTCTTGACAATGAAATCGACGCGTGCTACGATTAAGAAAATTTATAGCGAATAGCTATGACAAGGGAAAGTAGACAGGAACTTACTCACAGCAGTAACTGTGAAAACCAGCGAGCCGGGAATGGTGGAAGCCCGGTTGAGTAATCCGGCCGAAGTTCCCCTTCGAGCTGCAGGCTGAAGATCGTGTAGGCTGTGCCGGGTGTCCGCCGTTAAAAGGAAAAACGTATGAATGTACGTTATAAAGCTGGGTTTTAACCAATTTGAGTGGTACCGCGCAGAGAACAACTCTTCGTCTCATATAACTGACGAGGAGTTTTTTTATTTTCCGGAAAACTGAAGAATATAATGAAATAAGGCTTAGGAGGGCTTGACCATGATCATTGTAATGAGTAAAAATGCCACAAGACAGGAAATCGACGCAGTCGAAAACAAATTATCCGACCTTGGCTTCAAAACACACCCTATTATTGGTGACGTAAAAACAGTAATCGGCGCCATAGGCGACAAAAGGCTGCTTAACACTCATGCTATTTCTTCGATGCCCGGCGTGGAAAACCTCGTGCCGATTATGAAACCCTTTAAGCTGGCAGGCAAAGAGCTAAAGCAGGAACCGACGGTAATAGAAGTCGGTGGCTTGAAAATCGGCGGCAGCGAGATCGTTGTAATGGCCGGACCCTGCGCTATTGAAAGCGAGGAGAATTTCCTCGAAACCGCACAGAAGGTAAAGGAAGCCGGCGCAGGCATATTGAGAGGCGGCGCTTTCAAACCGCGTTCTTCGCCCTACTCCTTCCAGGGTCTCGAGGAGGATGGGCTGAAGATCATGGCGAAGGCACGCGATATCACAGGCATGCCCATCGTAACCGAGGTCGTCGACACTCGCGACGTCGGGTTGGTTGCTTCATACGCCGACATAATTCAAATAGGCGCCAGAAACATGCAGAACTTCAGGCTGTTGCAGGAAGTTGGCCAGACGTCGAAGCCCATACTGCTGAAGAGGGGCCTTGCCGCAACGATCGAGGAGTGGCTGATGGCCGCCGAATACATCATGGCTGCGGGCAACCTCAATATAATCCTATGCGAAAGAGGCATCAGGACTTATGAGACCTCCACGAGAAATACGATGGATTTGAGCGCGATCCCGGTCGTCAAAGAGCTTTCGCACCTGCCGATAATAGTCGATCCGAGCCATGCCGCAGGTAATTGGAAGTACGTAGGCGCATTGTCCAAGGGCGCGGTAGCTACCGGGGCGGACGGACTGATCATAGAGGTCCACCTGGATCCGCCGAATGCCCTGAGTGACGGGCCGCAATCACTGAGACCCTCCAAGTTCTCCCAGCTCATGGAGGAACTCGAGCCTGTCGCAAAGGCTGTCGGACGAAGTATGACTGTTGTACACAAGTGAACAAGCGGGTATAATAGGTAAAGGGACACACCTTCAAAGGTCTGACCAAGGTATGTCCCTTTTTGACGCTAAAGCTACATGGGACACATCTTCAACTAGCTAAACAAGAAATGTCCCTGTCGAAAGGTATGTACCCAATGGACAGCGGTCAGGAAATGCCCCGTAAACTAAGGCAAGCTGGCGTCCGATCCCTTATAACCTGCTTAAAGGACTTGCGATGAAAGTATTGATTGTAATACCTGCGTACAATGAAGAAAAAAACCTGTCCGGCCTGCTCGACAGGCTCGGAAAGGTCTGTCCGGAACATGACCTCGTAGTAATCAACGACAGTTCGGAGGACGGCACTTTAAGGCTCTGCCGGGAGCGCGGCGTACATGTCATAGATCTGCCTGTGAACCTTGGCATAGGCGGCGCAGTGCAGGCCGGTTACATGTATGCTCGCTACAGGAACTACGATGCGGCAATACAGGTAGACGGCGACGGCCAGCATAACCCCGAATTCATATCCGTACTTTTGAACGAGCTCGAAAAAGGCACGGACCTCTGCATCGGTTCGAGATTCCTTTCCGATTCCGACGGCGGTTTCCGTTCTACCGGCGTACGCAGGTTTGCGATACGTTATTTCAGCAGCTTGATACATTTATTTACGGGAATTAGAATAACAGACCCGACTTCAGGCTTCAGGGCCTGCAATCGAAACGGAATCCGGCTGTTTGCGGCTGATTATCCGCGCGATTACCCCGAACCCGAGTCAATTGTGAATGCAGTCAGAAACAGACTTAACGTAAAAGAAGTGCCGGTCATTATGAACGAGCGTAAACAGGGAAAATCCTCGATCACAAGTATGAAATCGATCTACTACATGATCAAGGTAAGCCTTGCCGTCATATTGGCCTCCTTTTACGGATACAGGCGGACGGAGGCGGACCGGACATGAACACGAGGCTCCAGATAATAATGATAGCAGCATCTCTCATATTTTTGTTCTATATAGTCATGATGCTGCGCAACAGGAAAATAGAGCTGAAATATACACTGACATGGCTCTTTGCCGGCCTGTGCCTTATCGCTGTCGCAATTTTCCCGGGTCTTCTGAGACTGATTTCGAACCTTTTGAATATCGTTGAGCCGGTCAATACGCTTTTCCTATTTATTATTTTCTTTTTGCTGCTGATACTTTTTACGCTCACAATAGCCATATCGAGGAACGCGATCCGCGTTAAAACGCTTACGCAGGAAATAGGCATGCTTAAAATGGAGTTGGACAAGCTGGCGAATCACAAAAAGCAGGATAAAAAAGATTAGGCAGCAGAAGACCGGACGGCAAATACTGATAAAAATAAGGTACTATCCACAAAAACCCTGGATAGTACCTTTCTTACTTCAACCTGATATCCTAATCCTGAACAAGATCTATGCTTCCAAGAATAATATGGGCCAGTCCCAATCCTAGCAGCCCTGCGCCTATAGCTACTTTGGTATCCCGTTTTGTCATACCGTGTTTTTTCATGTCCATGCCTCTTAACGTAGCTCCGGCTGCTGTCACAACAGTTCCCAGAATTAATGGCTTTATCCCTTCGCGCACATGATCTCCCCCTTTTCTTAAGATATAGATTCGATTATAGTTTTTAGTTAACGATAAATTTTTATGTATCTGAAACTACTTACTTTTCGAAATACTAATATGTTTAGATGAATACACACCTTCGGAATTTCCTCAAATCACCGTAATACCATTGTCTTTTTTCATCATGTGCTAACCATTCAAGATCTCCTCATACACAAAACACTCCGTAATATGGTCATTGACCATGCCTGCAGCTTGCATGAACGCATAAATTATAGTCGAGCCGACGAACTTGAATCCCAGTTTTTTCAAATCCTTGCTAATCTTATCGGAAAGAGGGGTACTTGCGGGCAAATCCCCTATTTTCTCCCAACGGCCTGTAATAGGTGTATAATCAACATATCTCCATATGAATTTGTCAAAGCTCCCGTATTCTTTTGCAACTCTCAAAAACACTTTGGCATTACTCACAGCCGCGTTAATTTTCAGGCGGTTTCTTATTATTTTCTCGTTTGCCATGAGTTCTTGAATCTTTCTATCGCCGTAAAGGGCTACCTTATCAGGGTTAAACCCATCAAAAACCTGCCTGAACGCTTCTCTCCTATTAAGCACGGTTATCCATGTAAGCCCTGCCTGCATTCCTTCCAGAATAAGCATTTCAAACAGCTTGCCATCATCATGTACGGGCCGCCCCCATTCGTTGTCATGATAGTCTATGAGCAAGGGGGTATTGCCAGCCCAGGAACATCTTGTTTTCTCATTCATAAAGACTACCTCTAATCAATAATATCTTCTGATAAAACTACTAAATCCCATGCGAAAAGTTCGTACCGGTAAAGACCTCGTTCCACAAGCGGATCGTTCCGGGCAATTTTTTGTGCTTCCTCAAAATTTTGGGCTTTTAGAAGAATCATTCCTCCATCTGTGTTTGAAAAGCCGCCGCCTATGAAATACCGTTCTCCGGCAACCTTCTCCACGTAAGCCATATGATCCTGAAAGTCCTGATCGGTAGGGTTTTTCTCCCCGACCCTGTAATCAATTCTTACGTATAGTTTGTCCCCCTTTTTCATACTCATTGTTCTTGCTCTCCAATCTTTTTCATTTACCGCAGCTAACGTTATCGTACACTTTATAACTCAACAACTGTGTGTCATATTTGGATATAAGGATTTTTGATTTTTACCAGTAGAATCGTATAACTTGAATTTACAGTAGTAATTCTCTTAAAGTGGGCAAACTGTGCAAAAATTTAAGTTTTGTGTCACATTAGTCTACATAATTCTGGACTAATTTTCTTATTGTACCCCCCAAATCATTTTAGAATGCGATAACACAGGATTTTAGTTTGAGTATTTGCACATTAATTCAAAAAATGAACAATACATTTACTCACAGACAATTGAGTATATAAGCCTCTCATATACTATATCTCGATTAGCGGCTTTTACCTAACTTCTCTACTAAATAAAAACAAGGCGGCGAAACTGATTTTAGTTTTCGCCGCCCTATTTGCTGCCATAGAGGTCTTTTGCCGTCGATATCATTTGTATACTATTTTTCTGACCGTCTCCGTGGAAAGGCAGTATTCCTCGGCAAGCTCTTCGATACTCGCTTTGTGGAAATACTTATTTCTGATTTCCTCATTGCGCAGATTATAAAATGTTCTTGCTCCCGAATCATTGCCCCACTTCTTACGTTCCGTACTGCTTGGGATATACAGGGTCTCCCCTGAAGCGTATTTCTGTATCTCCTTCAACAGTTCATCCGGAAGGATTTCCGATGCATTTCGATATTTCATGAATGCACCCCGCTAACTGTTTTTTGCCAAAAACTGCTCCAGCGTATCATACTTATTCAGAACAACACCATGGTTTTCGATCTCTGAAATGATATACCGCTCCAGTTCATACGCTTTTTGTTTGAAGGCGCTGAGGTCCGCCGCGTCGAAGCTTCCGAGCAGATCCATTTCCCGCAGGCTGAATTCCTCTTTGATAATGTTGAGTTCGTTTTGCAGATTGATGGCATCCGGAAAAGACCGGCTATAATTTTGAGTATCACAATGATGGTAGATTCTGCGCCAGGTTAACGAACCTTCCTCATACCAATCCGCCAGGTCCTCAAAGTCGGGCGTTTTTGCTTCGGCCGTCTTCAGGGGCTTGTGTGCCGCAAGAAATCCCCGTGTTGTGCTGATTATCAAGTGGCTGAGATTTTTCAATTCCTCAACCGATTTAGCCTTGACGATTGCTTCGAAATAGGTGATGAAATTTTCGGGTATCTCCTTCATCTGCGCAAGTTCTACGGTTTCCAAATCAAGCCTTTGCCTGAAGTACGTTCCGTTGATGCTAGCGACTGCGATTGAAAGATAACGGGCTATGAATCCCGCCGCCATCCTCACCTTGTAAAGCGAATCTTCAAACATCATGGTGCGGTAAATTTCCATAGCGGCGTCCAGCTTCTCAAGAGCCTTTTTCAACATAAACCCTTTATCCCGTAAGTTGGCTTTCAGTCTCTCCTGCATTGCAGCAAAACGACTTTTATCTTCTTCATTACGGTAATACAGAATTATTGCGTCACCCAACCCGTAGGTGAAATCATCGTTAAAATCCGCCATGTTCTCAATGCGCTGCCACGAACGGGGATACAGGTCGTGACCCACGCCGTCGATGATAAAGGTCTGCCCCAGCTTATTTCCGTTTTCATTTGCGGGCACGAAATAGTCGAAGCACTCACCGTGGCAATCGTCTTCCAAAGAATGCCCCGATATCGCTATGAGCAGGGCGACATCATCCTTGTATTTATTTTGTATCTGAGCAATAGCCCAATCTGTCAATTCTTTTTGTGTCTGTTTCATTTATGATCACCTCGTTATTGATTATGTTCAGGAATGATCATCCGCTAATAACAGTATATAGGCATGCGATATCCATAACAATGCCGAGATTTATTGTAAGAATTTTTACCCAGAATAGAGTGCAAATAGGATCTATTTTTCGAAATCCTTATATAGCATGCTTGGCTGTATACCAGTGTTGTTTTGGTATTTACCGCTTTGGTACCTTTCGTATTCACCTTCGATAGAGTGATAATATATCTGGCAGATTTCAACCATAGGATAAATTTTGACCGGCTGGATGCACTGTATCTCCAAGGTCCAGTATCCGCTGAAGCCCACATCTCCGAACCCGGCAGTCACATGTATGTACAGTCCCAGCCTTCCGATAGAAGACCGCCCTTCAAGCATGGGAACGTATTTGTCCGTTTTTGTGTACTCGTAAGTCCTGCCCAGATACAGTCTTCCCGGTTCAAGAAGCATACCTTCGTCCGGAATGACAATGCTTTTTGTCTTATTGACTTTTTTCATATCGAGGACTTTATCTTCGTAGACGAGCAATTCGTTATGTAATCTGAGATTATAGCTATTTGGGTTGATAAACTTCTCGTCGAAAGGCTCTATTACTATTTCCTTACCGATTCTTCTGAGTATTTCCCTGCCTGATAAAATCATCCTTTGTTCTCCTTCAACGGCTGCCCCTACTTCCCTCCGATTTTCAGGGGTTCTCTTTCGATGGCTTCGCGCGGCTGGCCGATTTCATCGTACATCACGACTATGTTTTTTCCGATCGCCTTTGCATGGTACAGCGCCTGATCAGCCTTTTCTATGACATCCTTTATTTCCTTCGAATGCCTTGGATATTGGGCGACGCCACAGCTGACTGTAACCCTCTGGTGCTCGTCCTGGGCTCCGAGGTATATGCGCTGCTTCTCGAGCTGCCTTCTGATCCTGTCGCCTACGCTTTTTGCAATAATGATGTCCATATCGCGTATCAGTATCATGAATTCCTCTCCGCCGTAACGGATCGGTATATCCGACTTTCTCACGCACTGCCGTATTATATCCGAAAACAGCATCAGAAGCTTATCGCCCGACAAATGCCCGTAGGTGTCGTTAAAGCCCTTGAAATTGTCTAAATCGAACATGAGTACATTCAGAACGGTATTGTTGTTGTTCGCGTACTCGACTTCCTCCCTGACCTTCTGGTCGTAGTAGTGCCGGTTGGCGAGGCCTGTGAGCTTATCTGTGCGCGCAAGCCTGAATTCCTTTTTGCGAAGCTCGTCGTACTTTCTTACCTCGAAGTTTATCCGCGAGATCGCGAATGCAGCCATAAGGAATAATAGATCACGTATTATGAGAGTCGAATACAGGATACTTTCCGTATAGAATTTACCCGAAAATATGCAGGTAACAGTATAGACGACAGCGCTTATGATGCCGGCTTTCATGGTGCTGGCGAAATCGTTGTAAATTCCGCAAAGGCCTATGAGAAAAATGAGAAAGACATATAGATCGGAATGCAGACCGCCCGTAAAAAGAATCAACAATAAAATCGAAATAATATCAACATACAGTACCTTAGCCGAGAATTTTTTGCTTGTATTGGCATAAAACGCGGTGGCGGCGCCATTATAGATGGCAACAACGGCAAGCGACTCAAGAATGGCATCGCTCTGTATCTCGAACCTGTTGCTGGTTATGCTCAGAACGGCGGAAAAAGCAAAAATCATCCATCGGTAAACCAGCATTATCATATTGCTCTGATTACCGTGGTTGTTTATTTTGTTAGGGTTTCTTTCATCCTTCTGTGAGCGGGTCCTTTCTTCCAAAATATCACCCTATCAATTGCATTCACTTTAAGTCGATGCCGGTAAACTTCGGTTTGTCGCCATTCAAATCAACCTTGACATGGCTGTGGTTATTGAAATCCGATATTTGCAGATTGGTCACCTTGATGTATATATCGACACTTTTCCTTACATCGATGAATATCCTGTCAAATATTTCGCTCTGCATGATCCGTATTATGTTGTCCATGTATTTCAAAGGAGAATGAGCCGTCTTGGCCTCCAATACGACCGGTAACTTCGCATCCGTGTCGGGTCCGAACACCTGGGCATGGATACAGCCGGGTTCGATAACGTTGTCTGTAGGATATAACATGTCCCTTTCGAAAAGAAGGTCGGATTTCATATGGAGTCCTCCGTTACGATATTTTGTCGTTATAGTATAAAAATACCATTAAAATTGATTTTCGTAAAGTCTTTTGTAAACCGATAAGTTTTTTTTGACCTTTTTGACATATTGCTCCGTTTCCGGGAACGGGATGTGTTCCAGGGTTTTTCCGTCCGGGCTCAGGCTTTTGTCCTTCAGCCACTGGCTGACGTTTCCGATGCCCCCGTTGTAGGCTGCCAGCGCGAGCTCCATGTCGCCGAATTCCTCATATAGCGATGAAAGGTACCAGCACCCGATTTGTATGTTGGTTTCGGGTTCAAACAGGTCCTCGCTTTCGTAATTCTTCATTCCCAGCTTGCCGGCCGCCCATTTGCCCGTTTTTACGGATATCTGCATAAGGCCTCTTGCGTTTGCGTGTGAAACCGCGTTCGGTCTAAAATTACTTTCGGTATTGATCACAGCTGTGACCAGATAGGGATCGAGATCGTATTTCTCCGAATACTCGCCGATCAAATCCGAATACTGCATGGGATAGAGCGTTTTGACGGCGGTGTACAGTGAAAAAGCCGCGGCGGCTAGTATTACAAGCAAAACTATAAGAGTTGTCAGTAACCTTTTGATTTTTCTCTTCCTTTTAACCATCGGAACGCTGCCACTCCTGCTTTTTTTGGAGGAACAGCCTGACGACTGTCTGTTCCAGTTCCTCGATACTCCCATTGTTGTAAAGGACTTCGTCCGCCAGTTTCAGGTACTCGTCTTCCCTGAG
Source organism: Bacillota bacterium (assembly GCA_023412915.1). Taxonomy (GTDB): domain Bacteria; phylum Bacillota; class Clostridia; order Acetivibrionales; family DTU013; genus JAEYOM01. Next base: position 48,588 of record JAEZRE010000018.1, on the reverse strand, counting down.
CTGCGAATCTATCCTGTCGGATACTTCGCCATATGTAAAGCCGCTTCTTTGCATTACCCTGCTTATCCTCGTTTCGCGTTCGGCGGACACCACCCATACTTCGTCGGCCAGATCCAGGAAACCCTTTTCCACAGGTATTGGAGCGTCTATTACAATAATATCCCACTTGCCCGAATTTTTAATTATTTCCAGCGTGTCGTATATTTTTTCCGTAATATGCTTGTGAGTGATACAATTGAGGGCATGCAGCTTTACCTTGTCCCCGAAAGCTATTGAAGCCAGTTTCGCCCTGTCAAGCTCGCCGTTTTCACCGACTATATCCTTGCCGAAATACTCCACCAGTTCGTCAAAAGCCTTGCCTCCGGCTGCAGTCACGCTCTTTGCCAGAACGTCGGCGTCGATAACCGCTGCGCCGAGATCTCTGAGAGTCCTTGAAACTACGCTTTTACCGCTGCCTATTCCGCCTGTTACACCGATAATTTTCATCGTCATCACCTGTCTCGTCATACCCTCTTATTTTGTCTCATACCAGCTGGCGCCCGTTTTTACCTCGGCAACAAGCGGAACCTTCATCTGCACAGCATTCTGCATACAATCCTGCAGGATACGTTCGACCAGCTCCTTCTCGCTGACATGTGTTTCTATTATGAGTTCGTCGTGTACCTGCAATATTAGTCTCGATTTCATGTTATGTTCACCAAGCTCTTTGTATACCTTCACCATCGCAATTTTGATAATGTCGGCGGCGCTGCCCTGTATAGGCATGTTCATTGCCACCCGCTCTCCGAAGGACCGCATGTTGAAATTGCTGGATTTCAATTCCGGCAGATAACGTCTTCTCTTGAACATCGTTTCTACGTAACCGTTTTTCCTGCCGTTTTCAACAGTTTCATGCATGTATTCCTTAACTCCCGGATACCTCTCGAGGTATCCGTCGATATATTCGCGGGCTTCCTTCCTGGTTATGCCGATATCCTTTGCAAGACTGAAATCGCCTATACCGTATACGATGCCGAAGTTCACGGCCTTAGCCCGTGAACGCAGCAGCGGTGTCACTTGTTCCCTTGGAACATTGAAAACGCCCGATGCGGTTGCCGTGTGGATATCCTCATTGTTTCTGAAGGCGGCTATCATGTTTTCATCTCCGGTAATATCCGCGAGAACCCTCAGCTCTATCTGTGAATAATCCGCGTCCGAAAGCATGAATTCATCGTTTTCGGGGACAAATACCTTCCTGATCTCCCTTCCCATTTCGAGTTTGATCGGAATATTCTGAAGATTCGGTTCCGTGCTGCTTATCCTGCCGGTGGCAGTCACGGTCTGGTTGAAGCTCGAATGAATCCTGCCGTCGGCCGGGTTCACCACGTGCAGCAAGCCCTCCGCATACGTCGATTTCAGCTTCACAAGCTGCCTGAATTCCAGTATGCCCGAGACTATATCGTGCTTTGAGGCCAACTGCTCGAGCACTTCGGCGTCTGTCGAATATCCGGTCTTGGTCTTTTTGAGCACAGGCAGGCCAAGCTTTTCAAAAAGAATCACTCCTAGCTGCTTCGGGGAGTTGATGTTGAACTCCTCCCCTGCCAGGGTATATACGGCGTTCATCGAAGCCGCTATTCTCTCGTCGAGTTTTTTGGAAAACTGCTCAAGTCCTTCCGTATTTACCTTGAAGCCTCTGTATTCCATGTCTGCCAGCACTTCGATCAGCGGCAGCTCGATCTCGTAATACAGTTTTGTCTGGCCATTCTGTTCTATCTGCCCGCCAATTACTTTTTTCAGCTCCATTACAGTCCTGCTGTGGCGAATGGTGATCTCGGCAAGCTGCTCTGCGGATATCTCGGCAAAAGGCGTGTAGCTCTTGCCTTTTCCCGTAAGCTCCTGCAGCGTTCCGAACGTGTGCCCGAGATATTCCTGCGCCAGCTCGGCAACGGTATAGGTATCGCGTGACGGGTTCAGGATATATGCTCCGATCATAGTGTCGAAAGCGAGGCCGTCAAATGATAGCCCCTTCCATTTGAGGTACACGATCAGGTTTTTAAGGTCGTGGCCGTATATTTTGATCGATTCGTTCGAAAATACCGGGCTGAAAAGCTCAAGGAACTGCTCCTCGCTTATGCCGTGCCCGACAGGTACGAATACATTTTTATCGCCCCAGGAAAGCGCCATCCCCGCGAGCGTCGAGACGAATGCCTCGGACCTGTCCAACAGCTGGAATACCGAGACCTCGCCTGCCGAGCTTATCGAAGCCACCGTCTGCGCAAGCGATATCGGGTCCTCCGCTATCGTATAAGATAACTTTTCCAGGCTTTCAGCAGCCTTTGCCGATACTCCGGAGAGGCCGAATTTTTCAATAAAGCTCTTGAAATCAAGCCGTTTGAAAAGCTCATACAGCTTATCCTTGTCATAATCCTGCCGTTTCAGTTCCCCGACCTGGCAAAGCTCGGGCATATCCCGGTCGATAGTGGCGATATGCTTGCTCATGAAGGCCAGTTCCCGGTTTGCCTCGAGCTTCTCACGCACACTTTTCTTATCGATGCGGTCAAGATTATCATATATGTTTTCTATGCTGCCATAGGTCTTTATCAGTTCAAGGGCCGTTTTTTCACCTATTCCGGGTACGCCGGGTATATTGTCCGACTTGTCGCCCATGAGGCCTTTTACGTCGATGAACTGCAGCGGCGTAACGCCATAGTGTTCAACCACTCCCCGAACATCGTAGGTTTCGGTTTCAGTCCTGCCGCCCCTGGTTATGGGCAGTAGTATTTTAGTGTTTTCGGAAGCCAGCTGCAGGGAATCTCTGTCGCCTGTGACCACAACCACCTGCATATTCCCCGCCTCGGCGCATTTCGATACCGAACCGATGATATCGTCCGCCTCGAAGCCCTCCAGCTCAAGTCTCTTAACGTTCATCGCATCAAGGACTTCCTTCATGTAAGGCACCTGCTCCGCCAGTTCGGGGGGCATACCTTTTCTTGTGGCCTTATAGCCCTCAAACTGCAGATGCCTGAAGGTGGGTGCCTTAAGGTCAAAAGCCACGCAAAGGTATTGCGGCTTTTCTTCCTCGAGGAATTTATTCAATATGTTCAGAAAACCGAATATGGCGTTTGTATGCAGACCGTCCGAAGCCGTCATCTGCGCTCCCTGAAGACCGTAGAAAGCTCTGTTCAGTATACTGTTGCCATCTATGATCATTAATTTATCCGCCATCATGTACCTCCGATCAAACATGCCCTGAAACACTCCAGGCATGCGCCTTAGTCTTCGCTAGTTAATTGTACACAAAAAAACGGCAGCCGTAAAGGCAAGGTTTAGAAGTAACGTTAAAGGCAGACAGCTTGATCCGCTGTCTGCCTCACATAAAACCCCACGGTCTGAAAATGTACCTATGAGCATGCGCCTGCTTACGCCGCATTCTCAATTATCGCAACGCCCTTGGGCTCCAGCCGGACGGAATCCTTGACCGTACTGCCCGATATAAGCTCAACTCCCCCGCCCGCAGCTCCTGCCGGAATTTCAACCGGGTAATTGTTGTGGTTCAATACGAATGTAAAGACACTGCTTCCTTTGAAACGCCGCGTGACCTCAACGCCGTCCGGGGCTTCGAGTGGAGGCCGGATATTCCCTTCCGAGCAAAGCAGCTTTAAGAAGTCCTTCAAAAAGCTGTCTTCCGGATCTGAAGCGATATAATAGGCCTTTCCCTCGCCATATGCATTCTCCGTCACCACAGGCGAACCGGCGTAGAAATCCCCGCCATATGAGGCAAGCGCCCGGGCTCCTTCCAGGTGGAGTATGTCACACAGCATGCCGCAGGAATATTCCGTTTGCAACCCTGCTGTCTTTCCCCTCAAGGATTCGTCTACAACTATGCTGTTTTTCATATCCGGCGTCAGAGCGTCGATCTCCTCCACCCATATGCCAAGCAGCTTCCTGAACTCTCCCGGATATCCTCCGAGCGTGACTATATCGTTTTCATTCACAATTCCGCTGAAAAAAGTAGTGACGAACATACCTCCCTTTTCAACAAAAGCTTGTACGTTGTCGGCTACTCCCGGTTTCAGCATGTACAAGACAGGAGCGATGACCAGGTCGTACTGTGACAGATCTGCATTCGGGCGCGCCATGTCTACCGAAATGTTCATCGAATGAAGGGCGTTGTAATATTTCTCCACCTGTCCGACATATTTCAAATCCCGGCTGGGTCCGCTCGAAAACTCAACCGCCCACCAGTTTTCCCAGTCGAAAAGTATCGCAACTCTGGAATGGAGTCTTGAATCCAATATCCTGCCGCCAAGCTCTCTCAATTCCCCTCCAAGCTGCTCGCATTCCCTGAAAACGCGCGTGTTCTCATGCCCCGCGTGTGCGATAACGGCTCCGTGGTATTTCTCGCAGGCTCCTATCGACCGTCTCAGTTGAAAGAACATGATTGCGTCGGCGCCGTGAGCCATGGCCTGATAACTCCAAAGACGCATTACGCCTGGCCGCTTCAGGCTGTTGTATGGTTGCCAGTTCTGCTGGCTGGGCGTCTGCTCCATAAGCATGAACGGCAGGCCGTCCTTCAGCCCGCGCATCAGGTCGTGTCTCATGGCGATGCCGCCGGGCAGCGCATTCATGGAGGGATAGTTATCCCAGGAAACCACATCCATTTGTTCAGCCCAGTTGAAATAATCCAGTGGTTTGAAGGTGCCCATCAGATTCGTTGTGACCGGTATGTCCGGTGTTATGGCCTTTATAGCGTCATATTCCGCTTTATAGCATTGCAGGCTGGATTCGGACATAAACCTGTTGTAATCTATGGAAATACCCTGAAAACAGGTAGCATCCCTCTGGCCGTCTCCCCACATTTCATTCAGGTATGATGGAGGACAAATCTCTTCCCAGTCATATACGGCATGTCCCCAGAAGCTCATGTTCCATCTCCTGTTAAGCTCCTGAATGCTCCCGTACCTGTCCCTGAGCCATGCCCTGAATTTGGAGGCGCAGGTTTCGCAGTAGCAGTATCTGCCGTACTCGTTTGCAATGTGCCAGACGGCCAGAGCAGGGTGGTTTTTATAATGTCCGGCCAGTTTTTCCGCAAGCTCGGCGGAGAATTTCCGGTATACCGGACTGTTAGGGCAGAAATTGACCCTGCCTCCGTGCGTGCGTTTTCTTCCTTCAATATCCACTGGAAGAACCTCCGGATATTTTCGGGACATCCAGGCGGGCTGAGCCGCCGTCGAGGTGGCAAGGCAAACGTATATGCCGTTTTCGTAAGCAAGATCAAGCACCCTGTCAAGCCATTCGAAATCGTATACTTCCTCCGAGGGCTGCAGCTTCGCCCAACTGAAGACAGGAACGGTCACGATATTTACACCGGCTTTTTTGAAAAGCCTCATATCTTCCGTCCAGACTTCTTCCGGCCATTGGTCGGGATTGTAATCCCCGCCGTAATATATGAAGGATCCCTTTTGATTGATCATCCGCTTTCCCCTTTCAACATAACCACACCGGCTTAAATTATAGTATAATATGACTATATTACTATATTACATTTAAGAATAATGCTGTTCAATCGTATTTTATGAACTTATATATAACTATATTAACATGAGGTAGCACTATGGATACGACCCTGTTCCCAATGATAACAGATGATGAAATACGTCTCCCGTTCGTGGTTATGAGTATCGGTGTCAGAGAAAATCAGGAACATATACTGCGGCCCGACGGATACCCCTGCTTCCACTGGCTGCACTGTTCAAGCGGAACGGGGCGGCTGATCATCGGGGGCGGCGAGTTCGTGATTGAAGAAGGCATGGGGTTTTTCTTCGGTAAAAATATACCGCATGAGTATTATGCCGTGCAGGAACCATGGAAAACCCGCTGGATCACCTTTGACGGTTATGCCGTCCCCGAACTGCTTGGGCTGCTGGGCTTCAAGCCATGGAACGTCTTTCGTCTGAAAGGGAGGCTGCAGCTGGAGAAAATACTTCAGGATATCTACTCTACCGGAATATCACGCAATATCTGGCGCAATCATGAGTGTTCAAGCCTTCTTTACCAATTCCTTCTCAACGCCGGAAACTCCATGGGAAGGGATTCGGGCAAAACGGCCCGTTCCTTGAATCGTCAGCTCCAGCCGGTACTGCTGTATATCGACGAGAGCTACGGCAAACCCGTTTCACTCGATAATATGGCTGAAAAGGCAGAAATATCAAAACAGCACCTGTGCCGGCTTTTCAGGCAGGCATTCAACATGAGCCCTTTTGAATACCTGACCAGGTACAGGATACAGAAAGCGAAGGAATATATCCTGCAGCCCGGCAGGCCTAAGTTGAAAGAAGTTGCGGCGGCTGTAGGCTATAACGACGCCAGTTATTTCTGCGCTGTATTCAGGGAATTGGAAGGTTTGACCCCTTCTCAATTTAAAAATATGCACAGAATGCCCTGACAACCGTATGCTTGAATAAGTTAGCCGCACCGGCTTTCTAGAAGGGTCCAAGCCTGACGGCGACGGCAACGGCCATAAAGGCGCAGGACAAGGCGAAGGCGGCCAGCTGAATCCTGATAGTCCACCTGAACCACTTACCGTAGCTGATGACCGTGAGCCCCAGGCATATCAAAAGCACTGGATTGGTCGGATACAATACGTTTGAAAATCCGTCTCCGAAGCAGAAGGCGAGGATGGTGCTCTGCCGGGTAAGGCCTATGAGATCTGCCAGCGGCGCTATAATTGGCATCACAAGGAATGCCTTGGCCGATGATGAGCCTATGAACAGCTCCAGAGCCAATATGAGCACATACAGCACGAAAATGGCGGCATAAGGAGAACTACCCGATATCATCGAAGCTGCGGCGTTTAGTATGGTGTCCATTATGCCCCCGTTGCTTATGATATGCTTGACGCTCATCGCCATCAATATGAGGAGGATTCCGGGAGCCATGCCCGCAATGCCGTTAACTGCGGTCTTCAATCCGGTTTTGCCTTCGAGGCCGGAAACCGCCGACGATATTATGCTGCCCGCAAGAAACAGGACCGCGATCAGCGGCATCACCAGATCGGACAGACCTGGGACAAGTGATGCGGCGATAATTGCGGCGAATATCATGAGCACAAATGCGCCGAAGCATTTTATGGCCCGGTTCATTCTGCGGCTGTAGCCGCTCGCGGCGGCATCCCCGACCGCGGTCGCTTGTTGGCTATTTAAGGCGTCATACGCGCTTTTTGCATATTTAGCCCTAACCGGCGCATCCTCTTCGTAGACATAAGAGAGCTCAGGCTTCATTTCTATCTTTCTGGCGTAGCGTACAAGGAATATGTCTAAAAGCAGGAAAAAGCAGAAAAAGATAACCACGCGATAGCCTATGGCCGAATAGACCGGCAGTCCCGATATCTTCTGCGCGATCGCCACCGAAAACGGATTGGTTATGGCAGCCGCAAATCCGAAGCATGCCGCCATCACGCTCATGCCCAGCCCCACCAGCGAATCCCAGCCTAAAAAGCAGGCAAGCGCCACAGTGATCGGAACCAGGGCCACACATTCCTCAAAAGTTCCAAATATGGCTCCCAGCATCATGAAGAACAGGCATACCACCGAAAGGAGCAGATATTTCCTGCTTTCGAAGCGTTTCACTATTTTATTCAACATGAATTGAAGGATATTACTCTTTTCAAGAAGTGAAAAAGAACCCGCAATGGACATTATGAAAAGGATGATGACAATTATCATGACGCCATCGGGTCCCCAAAGAACCTCGACAGGGGCGGTTAACCAGCGCCAGACAGGGTAGCCGGTCCCATGCGTGTAGTGGAATGTACCCTGCTGTACGATTTCTCTGCCATCCTGGATTATCCTCTCATAGCCACCCGTCGGTATTACCTTCGTCAAAATGCCCGCGGCCAGCATTAGCGCACCCAGTATGGCTACCGCCGTCAAAAAGGTCTTTTTGCCTATTTTGAGGGCATTCACATTTGAAGCCGCAACATCCGGTCCTGCATCACCGGAGATTCTATTTTCAGTTTTAGTATCCATAATACCCCACAAATATGTAATCTTTGAAATATTCTATCACAATTCTGAATTACAGGTATACTAAGTTTTTCCATGATATAATATTTATGCTCTCTGTTAAAAAACATATCGAGTAAGGCTTAAGTTATACTTTCGAATAAGGAGAATTCAATATGCTTTGGCTTATCATACCGGCTGTGATATTAGTATTTCTCACGTTCACCCTGATACGGGCGGCAGGGTTCCGTCCTCCCGCGGGGCAGGAATTTCCTGCGTGTGAGGCTATTGTCGACAGCGGGAAGGTTATCGGTCATCTTGCTGAAATGATACGCTGCAAGACAGTATCCTACTACCGGGAAGAGCTCATCGATTACGCTGAGTTCCGTAAATTCAGGGAGCTTTTGGAGCGGTTCTACCCATTGACCCACAGGTCATGCAATCCCGAATACATAGGCAAGACCGGAATACTGTTCAAATTTGCGGGTGAAAGTAGTGACTGCCCTTCGGTACTGATGGCGCATTACGACGTCGTCCCCGCAGAAGAGCGAGCCTGGGAAAAACCTCCCTTTGAAGGCGTCATCGAAGGCGGCTTTCTCTGGGGCAGGGGTACGCTCGATACGAAATCCACGCTGTGCGGTGTGATGGAAAGCACGGAAGCATTGCTTGCCCAAGGCTTCAAACCGAAAAACGACATCTATCTGGCTTTCTCCGGAAACGAAGAATTATTCGGTGAATCAGCCGAAGCTATTGTAAGCGAGCTTGAAAAGCGCGGCGTCAGACCTGTAATGGTGGTCGACGAGGGCGGCGCCGTCGTGCAGAACATCTTTCCCGGCGTAAAAGAACGCTGCGCGCTGATCGGCATAGGAGAAAAAGGGATGCTGGATGTGGAATTCGTACTTGCTGGAAAGGGAGGCCATTCGTCGGCTCCTCCCCCGCACACGCCGGTAGGCATACTCTCCAAGGCCGTTGCAGTCGTTGAAGACAACCCGTTCAAATGTCAGCTGACTAAACCTGCCAGGGAGATGTTCGACACGCTCGGGAGATATTCCACCTTTCCTTACCGGTACATTTTCGCAAACCTATGGTGTTTCCTACCCGTGCTCGATCTGCTCTGCAAAAAGAACGGAGGCGAGATGAACGCCCTCATGCGCACTACCTGCGCGTTCACGGTTATGGAAGGCAGCAAGGCTGCAAACGTCATCCCGCCGGTTGCAAAGATTGGCGCCAATATCCGGCCGATGGGCAGTGACACCGTTGCAGGTTCGATAGATTACATAAAAAAGCTCATAAAAAATGAAGATATCTCTGTTAATATAATTGACGGAAAGGATGCTTCAAACGTATCCGAAACGCAAGGAGTGGGCTGGGAACGGCTGAAAATGGCAATCAGGCAGACATGGCCGGACGCCCTGATTTCCCCTTACCTGATGATAGCAGGCAGCGATTCCAGATACTATGACCGGATAAGCAGCCATGTGTACAGGTTCTCCGCCATGGAACTGAGCGGTGAGGAACGCGGCCTGATCCACGGCAATAATGAACGGATAGCGATTGACAAGGCAGCCATGATCGTACAGTTCTACATGAGGCTCATGTGGAACTGCTAGACAATTATTTCTTGTTTATATATATAGTTATGGTTACAAAATCGGAGTCCAGCCTGATGGTCTCCATCTGGTCGTCCAATTGTTCCTTCCGAGCCCTCAATTCATCGATCTCAGCGGCGTTTTTTGCGCTGTCCCGCTGAAGTTCCTGTATCTTGGCATCGAGCTCGTCAGATTGTTTCATTTTATCTTTGAGCGTTCCTGTGAGATCTTCCGTCACCAACGCGCCTGATTGTATGTTTGACGCGCCAAAGGTTCCGTTGATCGAACTCATAAATTTATCGTAGTTTGCGCTCGGGATGACATAACGCAGAGGCTGGGCCGCTTCAGTGCCCGAAGTCGCAGTTGTGGACGCTTCTCCCGCACCCGCTGCTTCGGTCTGTCCATCGGAAGCGATTTTCGCCGATTTGAGTAAAACCGGTTCCTTGAGCCCGCCATTGTTCTCCAATGCAAGCGTCATTATTTTTTCAGTGACCGCACCGGGGTCATCGACTGTTATCGTTATAGTAGAAACCTTGTTGTTCACGGTATCGTCGACCGGCGCAAGAGAGTTAATAGCAGCTGCCGTACCACGATCGTTTTCTGTGACTGAACGGTCAGCCTCGGTTCCGCTCGGCGCCGTCGCCGACTGGTTGAAGCTGAATATGCCCGGCGCAGCGTCGGCAGCGTTTTCTGTAACAGCATTTGCCTCAGCTGCTCCAACGGCTGCGCCGTTATCGGCCGCCGCACCGAACTTTGAACTTGCGGAAGGCTGGGCCGGGGCTTCCATAGCCGCCATTGCCGTATTTTTTTCACTTTTTCCAGTCAGTCCTGGCTGAAAAAACCCGTATTTTATAAGACTGCCCGTAAGGAAGATCAGAAGCAAGCCGGCAGCTACGGAAGTAAGCATTTTTATAGTCTTAAGTCTTTTGGTCCTGTCGATGACCGTCACGTTATTTTTCTGGCCATTAGCCACCGTCAGCAGCCTTTCATGGAGCTCCGACTTGAATCCATCAGGCAGCTCCTGCTGCGGCAGGCTTGTACACAGACCGACGAGCTCTCTCATTTCTTCGAGTTCCTGCCTGCACGCATCACAGCTTTCAATGTGCCCTTCGAACCGGCGTATTTCTTCCAGGCTCAGCTCATTATCCAGATATGCGCAGATATTTTCCTTTACAGCCATGCAGCTTGTCATTTCCAACCCTCCTTTCGTTTTATTTGACGTAATCCTCACTTAAAAGTTCCCGCTTGTCGTACAATACATTTTTAAGAGCCTGCCGCGCCCTGTTTATCCGGGATTTTACGGTACCGCCGGGGCAATCCAGTATCTTCGATATTTCCTCGTAGCTCAATCCCTGTATATCCCGCAGGGTCAGCACCAGCCTCTGATCCTCCGGCAGGCTTTTTATCGCATCGTCGATCAGCCTTCGGAGCTCTTCCCTCTCAGCCACTTCGTCAGGCTGCGGATCGTCGCTCATTATCTGGCGCTTCATCTCGCCGTCTTCCATGTGAATTTCCTCATCGAGCGAAAGCACCCTTGCATTTTTCTTTTTTCTGATTTCGTCGAGACAAACATTGGTCGTGATCCTGTATATCCACGTCGAAAAAGACGATTGCTCCCTGAAGTTCGCAATCGATCTGAAAATCCTTATCAAGGCTTCCTGCGCCAAATCGGCAGCATCATCGTAATTTTGCACGATCCTGAAGGCAAGATTGAATATTTTTTTCTGATATGCTTCTATCAGTTCCTCAAAAGCGGCGACATCCCCCGCCTTCGACCTCTCCAGCAGCTGCTGTTCATTATGGCTCATCTGTATATTTTAACCCCCGTATAGTATACGGAAAAAATGATATGTACACTAAGATTATATATTATTTATACAGGTAAACAAAGTAAAAGATTATTTAAAAACTTTGGACGAGTAAAGATGAGTGGCTTAAGCCCGCGTCTTTGTGCCCGATAAGTAACGCACGCACCCGGGTAGCTTATAGTCACCTTGCCGCATCTTGCCAGCATCGGTCCCATGAATATTATGGATGAGCGCATTTCAGCCGCCAGTTCCACAGGGATCAGCGTCTCCCTGATATCCGCTGAATTGACCGTTATAACGTCGTCTTCCAGCTTTGCCGAGCAGCCTATCTTTTTTAATATTTCTATCATTACCTCCACGTCTTTTAGTCTGGGACAATTCTTTATAATACTTTCCCCGCCGTTGAGCAAGGATGCAGCCAATATTGGCAAAACAGCATTTTTGGAGCCTTCAACCGAAATCTCGCCGTCTAGCCTGACTCCCCCCGTTATCACTAATTTGCTCATAAAAACACCTCGCACACAGTTTATTTTATGCGAGGCAAATGTAATGTGTTCAGATTCTTTCGTAGTTGGAATATCTTGATACATTCAGCAGGATACCAGCCTCCACCATGAAAAACACGAGCGAAGAACCTCCTGAGCTGAAGAAAGGCAAGGAAACGCCGGTTGGAGGGATACTGTTAGTCACGACAGCCACATTGAACAGGCTCTGGACCGCTATCAGCACGGTGATGCCGGTAGCTATCAGACTTCCGTAAGTATCCGGCGCGTGCACTGCAATTTTTATACCTCTCCAGATAAATATCATAAAAAGCAGCAGAACTGCAGCGACTCCGACAAAGCCAAGCTCTTCGGCCAGTATGGAAAAAATGTAATCGTTCTGGGGTTCAGGTACGTAAAGGAACTTCTGCATACTCTGGCCAAGGCCTCTTCCGAACAGTCCTCCCGAGCCGATGGCGTAAAGAGACTGTATCGTCTGGTAACCGTCCCCCTGGGGATCGAGCCATGGATTTAGCCAGGTATTGATACGCGTCGTCATATAATCCGTAAAGGATACCACAGCAACCAAAAGGGCTGCAACTGGCGCCACAAGGTAAACAAAATGCCTTATCCTCGCCCCAGCCGCAAACAATATTATCATAGCCAGCGAAATCATTATGATGGTCGCGCTGAGGTGAGGTTCCAGAAGAAGCAGCAGCGATATTACACCGACTACGAAAAGATAGGGCATAAGATCGGTGATGAAGGATTTGAGCGGCTTTTTACGTTTTGAAAGAAAATATGAAAAAAATATGATTATTGCCAATTTTGTATATTCCGAAGGCTGAAACGGTATCGACCCGAAGTAGATCCATCTCCTCGAACCGTTGATTTCACGGCCGATACCCGGGATAAGCACGGCAACCATAGAGAGTATTGCTGTGCCCATAAGTAAAAGAACAGTTTTCCTGCCATATTTGTGGTAATCGTAATTTGCGGCAAAGAGCATTGCGATCATCCCTATTGCTGCAAAACCAAGCTGTTTCTTTATAAAATAATATATATCGTTCTGATATTTTTCAGCCGCCGGCGCGCTAGCGCTGAACACCATGACCAGCCCGAGCGAGAGCAGAACAAGTATGGTCGCGAACAGCAGAAAGTCAAACGGCTTTTTATCTTTCATAGAAACCTCCGAGTTTCCCTAGAAGAATTTAAACCCCAGTGTAATAAAGCCCACTATGCAAAGTGCGATGGTGATCGACCAGAAAACGCCGACTACCTTGGTCTCCTTCCAGCCTGACAACTCAAAGTGGTGATGTATGGGAGCCATTTTGAAGACCCTTTTCCCCCGCATCTTGAAGGAGGTCACCTGTATGAACACGGACAAGCTTTCAACAGCGTAGATCCCACCTACGACAAGCAGTATCCACGGCATTTTCATCACAACCGCCGCCGCTCCCACAACACCGCCCAGCGCAAGCGATCCCGTATCGCCCATTATCACCTTGGCCGGATAGATATTGAATACGAGGAACCCAAGGCACCCTCCCGCTGTGATCGAGCAGATGAGAGTGACATAATCCCATTCGGGCCTGAACATCGCGACTATCGTAAAAAACACCGTTACTATCAGGGTTACTCCCGTCGCAAGGCCATCCACTCCATCCGTCATGTTTACCGAATTCGTTATCAGGTACATTACGATTATAACCAGAGGTATGAACAGCCAGACAGGCATTTCCACGACCGCATCCATTCCAAGGAACGGCAGGATCATGCCTGTGCCGAGCTTCGGGTCGAAAGCCACATAAAAGGCAAAAACTGCCGATACGAAGATCTGTCCGAAGGATTTTTGCCTTGGATTGAGACCGTCGCTGTTCTTTTTAAGCACCTTGATCATATCATCTATAAAGCCAATAGCGCCAAATCCCACAGTCACCAGCAGCATTGGCATGATTCCGGGGTATGCGGGCGCAAAGAACAGGGTTGTCAGTATAATCGGTATTATAAAGATAAGGCCTCCGATAGTCGGTATACCCATCTTTTTGAGATGGGTAGCCGGGCCGTCTTCTCTTATTGTCTGTCCGAATTTCAAACGCCTCAGCAGGGGTATTATTATCGGCCCCGCAATAAGAGCAAGAATGAATGTCCCGGCAAAAGCCACGACTTCCGGTGATTTAAGTAAATTGAATTCCAATTTCATTCCCCCGTATATGAGCATTTCGCGCAACAGTTTACATAAACCCCATATTATTGTATTCCCTGCATTGCAAAATGCTTATTTTTTATCGAAAGTATTTATTCCGACACCAGTTCCTGGACGATCTCTTCCATCTTCATACCGCGTGAACCTTTGACCAAAACGGCGTCTCCCTGTTTAAGCGTCCGGGTCAGGAATTCCAAAGCCTCGCCATTTGTGGTAAAGGAGACTGCATGGTCCTCCGGAAATCCTGCCGCGACGGCTCCCTTTGCAATATGGGCCGCATCGGCTCCGACCGTAACTATGTAATCGAGCCTGCAGCCTGCCGCATCGGTACCTGTCTGCGTATGTGCCTGTACGGACCATTCTCCAAGTTCAAGCATATCGCCCAGTACGGCTATCCTGCGGCTGCATTCCAGTTCGTCAAGTACGTCCAGAGCTGCCTTGACCGACTGTGGGCTGGCGTTATAGGCGTCGTTTATCACGGTAAGCCCGTTGGCGCCGATGATGTCCATACGCATTCTGCCTGTCCTGAACTGCGCTATGCCGTCGATTATATCCTTTATCGGTACCGAAAGCTCGATACCTGCAGCTATTGCGGCAAGTGCGTTATAAACATTATGTATGCCCGGCGCAGGTACATGAACTGTGTACTCTCCCGTCGTCACGCGTATGTCAAAATCGATACCACCGATCCCATGGGAACGTACGTTTACCGCCTGATAATCCACATCTTCGTTCAAGCCGTAGGATACGGTCCGGACTTTAAGCAGGTCCCTGGCGCCACCCAGCAGCGAATCGTCCCCATTCAATATCAGCAGCCCGCCTGGCTCGAGGCCTTCGAGAATTTCCAGCTTCGCCTTCAGTATGTTTTGCCTTGAGCCCAATTTCTCGATATGAGAAATCCCTATATTCGTAATTATAGCCACCTTTGGCCTTACAATAGACGTAAGCGCGCTGATTTCCCCGAATCCACTCATGCCCATTTCAACCACCGCGGCTTCATGACTTGCATCAAGCCGGAAAACGGTGAGCGGGACGCCGATTTCATTATTGAGATTGCCCTCGTTCTTCAGTACATTGTACCGCGTGCCAAGCGCGCAGGCAACCATTTCCTTGGTACTTGTCTTCCCTACGCTGCCGGTAATGCCTGTGAATGGTATGGAGAACCTGCTCCTGTACCTGGCCGCCAAGGCCTGCAGGGCCATTAAAGTATTGCCGACCGATATCACAATCCTGTCCGGGAAATCCGTAGCAGGCTTTTGGGATAATGTGGCCGCTGCTCCGTTTTCGAATGCCCTTGCTATATAATCGTGGCCGTCGAAATTTTCACCTATCAACGGTATGAAAAGATCTCCCGGCCGTATCTTTCTGGAATCGGTCGATATACCGGTTATTACCGTGTCGCCGCAGGTTTCGCCTGCCTCGGCGCCCGCATTGGATTTGCAGTTTCCTCCGCCCGGCAGGAGCATTCTCCCGCCCGTTGCCTCTGCTATTTCATTGATGCTGATTTGAAGCATGCTTCAGCTCCTTTTGTTTTCCGACATTTCATTAAGTATTTCCCTAACGATCTCTCTTTCATCAAAATGTATCGTCCTGTCGCCGAAAGTCTGATAGGTCTCGTGGCCTTTACCCGCAAGAACCACAACAGCCCTCGATCCGGCAGTCATGAGCGCGTGCCTGATGGCTTCCCGCCGGTCGGTAATACAGCGGTATTTCCCGCCCGTATCCTTTATGCCCTCTTCTATCTGCGCTATTATTGCCGCGGGCTCCTCCGTCCTTGGGTTATCGGAGGTAATTATGGTATAATCGGCTATCCTTCCGGATATCGCACCCATCATCGGGCGTTTTGTCCTGTCCCTGTCCC
The DNA here is from genome assembly GCA_023412915.1 of Bacillota bacterium. Lineage (GTDB taxonomy): Bacteria > Bacillota > Clostridia > Acetivibrionales > DTU013 > JAEYOM01. The sequence continues at coordinate 32,660 of JAEZRE010000018.1, read as the reverse complement.
CTCCGCAGCCAAAAACGCAGATAACAGCTCCCTCCGAATAATCCTTCACTGTACTAAGTATATTCTCAAGGCTGTCCGGGGTATGCGCATAATCTATTATAACACTGAAATCCCTGCCTGTATCCACTGATTCGGCGCGTCCCGGAACCTGCACACGTTCAAGGCCTGCCTTTACGGCGCCCGTCGGTATCCCGAGCATACCGCAAACACCTGCGGCCGCCAGCGCGTTATATATGCTGAATCTTCCCGGTATGTTGACTCTAAGCCTTTCGGCATACCAAGGAGACTCTATATCAAACTCCACGCAGTTTTGCAGCTTTGCAATATTTGCTGCGCAAATATCCGCCTTGCTGTCAATGCCGAAGGTCATCGTATCACATTCGGCCTGTTCAATCACTCTTGCCGCATAACCGCTGTCCAGGTTTATAAGTCCTCGCCTGCACATTTTGAACAGCCTGCATTTAGCCAGCAGGTATTCTTCCATCGACGCGTGCTCCCTTGAGCTTATGTGATCCCGTGAGAGGTTTGTGAAAACTCCCGTATCGAAATCGCAGCAGCACACTCTCTGCAGTGCCAGTCCCTGTGATGACACCTCCATCACCACATCGTCAACGCCCTCCTCCACCATCTGAGAAAACAGCTCCTGCAGATCCAGCGATTCGGGGGTGGTTCTCTCGGAATAGAGAACCCGGTCTCCTATACGCGTGCCGAGAGTGCCTATGAGCCCCACTTTTCTACCTGACGCTTCCAGTATGGACTTAATCATGAACGTTGTGGTAGTCTTTCCCTTTGTACCCGTTATCCCTATCAGATTGAAGCGTTCGGACAGGTGTCCGTAAAAACGGTCCGAAACCTGCGCCAGCGCTTTTCTGGTATCGTCTGTCAGAATTACCGGCACATCCGTTTCAATCGCTATATCCCTTTGTGTTATAAATGCCGAAGCGCCGTTTTTCAAAGCCTCCCCGGCAAATTCATGCCCGTCCGACGCTGTCCCGTCGATACAGACGAATACGTAACCCTTGCCAACCTTTCTCGAATCGTATGCTATCCCATCTATCTCAATGTCGATGTTTCCTCTTAAGTTCAAAACATTCAGACCCTTGATCAGATCGGCCAATAGCATGGCAGCTCCCCTTTACTCTATATTATCCAGGTTCCTGAATTCTACGGAAACGACATCTCCCTTCCTCACCTTTTCTCCCGGCGCTTTGTCCTGTCTGAACGCCACACCCTTACCGCTCACCTTTATGTTGAGTCCGACCCTGTTCAGCGCATCGATCGCTTCCGATACGGTCTTGTTCGAAAGGTCCGGCATCTCGATGTTCTGTTCCTTATCCGGCTTATACGTATACAATATAACAACTGAGTTTTCGGGCACCATCGCATCCGGCTTCGGAGTCTGTTCCAGAACGCTGCTTTCGGTATTTCCGCTGCCTTCGACCTTGTAGCTGAGGCCTGCGGATTTAAGCTCCTTTACGGCATCTCCTACGGTCTTGTTGCGGACATCGGGTACGAATACCTCTTCTGTCATCGTTTTGAGATCTTCTTCGGTATATTGTCTTTCTACCTGCTTGTAATTCAGTACGTCTTCGATTATCTTTCCTGCAAGCGGGGCAGCTATTGCGCCGCCCATGTAGGATTCGCCCTTGGGATCGAACATGACCACAAGGCAGATAATCTGTGGATCGTCCGCAGGCGCAAACCCACAGAAGGAGGCTATATGTACATCCTTCTGCGTCGTCTGGGACGTTCCGGTCTTTCCGCCGATCCTGTAGCCCTTGACATAGGCACCGTTTCCTGTGCCGTTCGGCGTCGCAACGACGCCTTCGAGTATACTTCTCACCGTATCGGAGGTCTTCTTGGATATTACCGATCGGACGACTTCAGGTTCAAACCTTTCGACGACATTTCCGTCATTATCCGTCAATTCCTTGACAAGCCTCGGCTTCATCAGGTTGCCGCCGTTGACTATGGCGGTGTAGCCGGTGATCAGCTGCAGCGGTGTTATCGTAAACCTCTGTCCGAACGAGGCGACGGCCATATCGATTTCCTTTGGCTTGCTCTGGAATATGGACTTAGCTTCGCCGTTCAACAGTATGCCCGTTTTTTCGGTAAAGCCGAAGGCTTTCACATAATTGTAGAACCTGCTTACCCCCAGGCTCTGCGCAACCTTTACAAAGGCGGGGTTGCAGGAATTGTAAACGGCTTCGCGGAAGGTTTCGGTACCATGCTCTCTTCCCCTTCTCCAGCAATAGATAGGCAGCGGCCAGCCAGGCACCCTGATAGGCAGGTCGTTGGTTATAGTATCGGGCGTAACGACGCCTTCCTCCAACCCTGCAGAAGTAGTAAAGCTTTTGAAGGTCGATCCCGGTTCGTACGTATCGGAAAGCGCCTTATTCCTCCAGACCGTCTGGCTCAATATTTTTACAGTGTCGCCGCTGCGTTCCTTCCAGTTCGACGAATCGAGCGCCGCGGTATCGATTCCCTTGAACGTCATATCCTTTATATTGGCAGGGAATGCGAAGGGATCGTTGAGGTCATAATCAGGCTTCGAAACCATCGCAAGTATATCGCCCGTTTTCGGGTCCATTACGATGGCAACGGCGCCCTGTTTTACCTTATTGTCGAGAACAGCTTTGTCAAGTGACTTGGAAACGAGGTACTGTATCGTTTCGTCTATCGTAAGTACAACGTTGAGTCCGTCCTGTGCGTCGATACGTTTTTCGGTATCGGAGGGCACGGCGCTGCCCCTGGCGTCGACTTCGCTGAGTATCTTGCCGGGAGTGCCCTTCAGGTATTTATCCATGACCTGTTCTACGCCGCCCATGAGGCCCTGGTTGTCATCCCCGGTAAACCCGAGGATTTGGGACATCAGGTTGCCGTTCGGGTAGAATCTTTTCGAATCCTCATCTATATTGATGCCTTTTGCCTTATTTTCTATAGTCCATTCCCTTACTTTTGTTTCCGTATCCTTGTCGACCTTCCGCTTGATCGTTATGTAGCTTACCTTTTTGGTTATTATTTTGTATATATCATTGCGGTCCATCTGCAGGATAGGGGCCAGTCCGTCGGCTATCTCGTCGGGCGACAGGTTTTTGCTGTTGCTGCTGATATCGCTTGGCCTGCAGCTTACTGTAGCTACCTGCACGCTTATCGCCAGTTTTTTTCCATTGGCGTCGTATATCGTACCTCTGATGGGACTGATTGTCCTGCCGGCATTTTGCTGGATAAAAGCCTTTTTCTGCAGCTCGCTTCCCTGTACGAACTGTATGAAAGCCAGCCTTCCTATCAATGCCACAACTATCAGCGCAAATACGGAAAGCAGCAATAACATCCTTCTTTTGATAGCCAAGCCCGGTGCCGCCAAAATAATTCCCCCCTGGTATTGTACAGATAATTAAAAAAGACTACAGACTGTGTAAAACAAGTCTACACACATCTACAGTCCATATTTTTCTTAAGTGTTCCCGCTGCAATGTAACTCTGCCTGCATTTACCTCGGACATATACCCCTCTGCTGCGGCCGTCTGCCTTTACTCCAGAATGCTGACCAACCCTGCCAGTTTATTGATGAAGCTCTTCAGGACATTTCCGCTCCTGTCGTTCTCACCCTTTGGATCCAGCGTTATGGTGTAGTCTTCCCTTGGTACATTTATGTACACTAGCTGGCTCTTGTCCGGCGTCTGCATTCCAAGTCTGGTTTCCGCAATTTCCTTAATATCTGTCAGGTTTGTTTGAGTTTCTATCTCGACCTTCAATAAAGCGTTTGCATTTCTCAGCTTGTTGTAATCGGATTCCTTCTGGTTGATCTCATAGCTCATTTCCGTAATTATAGCATACCTGTACATCACGACAAGGGCTGCAGCCAATATGGCAACAATTGTAAGCACTGATTTCAGCTTGACTTTTCTGTTGTTTTTGTATCGCTTTTTTTCCCTGAGTACCTTGTTTTCTTCATACACATCGTACTCAAGCTGTCTTGCGGCTGTTCCCTCAACGTACCCGTGATTCTTCTCACTCAATTGTATTCACCTCAAAAGCGATTTATGCCCGACAGGAAAGCAACACCGGGGACTGTTCTTTATTCAGCCCCCGGCTTTTTGTCATGTGTACCTGGCAGCCTTTTCTTAAGTTTTTAAAAACTTTTTCTTCAGTAGTTCAAGCCTTTTTCATTTGTAGCAATTTTCCAAATTTACGAGTTTGGCTACCTGCTTTTACTTCACTTTCTCTCTTTTCCTTCGTTTCTTCAGTTTCTTTTCTTTTGTATCTGTAATGTACTTTAAATGCTTTTTTCTTTCGTATGCTTTTTTGTTATGCTTTAGTGCTTTTGTTTTTTGTCGCAGGTTCGTTTAAGTGCTTGTCCAATTATGTAAAAGTGATATTGAGTAACTGTTTCATGTAGCTAATCTTACTGCCGTTCTTAGTTTTGCACTGCGTGACCGTGGGTTTGCTTCCAATTCCTCTTCCGAAGGAAGTACGGGTTTTCTGGTCAACACCTTGAGTTCGGGCTGTCTCCCGCATACGCATACCGGAAATGACGGCGGGCATGTGCAGGGCTTTTCTCTGGCTTGGAACTCATTTTTAACTATACGGTCCTCGAGTGAGTGGAAGGTTATCACGCTTATCCTGCCACCCGGGTTCAAAAGCCTTACCGCGCTGTCCAGTGCATCCTTCAGAGCTCCCAGTTCATCGTTTACTGCTATTCTTAACGCCTGAAACGTTCTCTTTGCGGGATGCGGCCCTTCTCGTCTGGCCTGTGCCGGTATTGCCGCCTTTATGATGTCCACAAGCTGTCCCGTCGTCTCGATCGGGCTTTCTTCCCTTGCCCTCGCTATGAAGGAGGCGATCCTGGCCGCCCAGTTTTCTTCGCCGTAATCGCTTATTATGTCCCGGATTTCCTTTTCTCCGTATGTATTTACTATCGCTGCGGCGTCAAGTCGCTTGCTTACGTCCATCCTCATGTCAAGCGGCGCGTCCTGCTGATAGCTGAAGCCCCTTGTGCCTTCGTCGAGTTGGAATGATGATACCCCAATATCTAGCAGTATCCCGTCCACTTGAGTGAGGCCTTGCATTTTAAGCAGTTCGACCATGTTTCTGAAGTTTCCATGGATCAGTACCAATTTATTGTCTCTGCCTGTGTTCGCTTGCTTTAGGCGCTCACCTGCAACCTTTAATGCGTATTCATCCTGATCGATTCCGATCAGTGTCCCTCTATCCAATTTTCCAAGGATTCCGAGGGAGTGTCCCGCTCCTCCGAGCGTACCGTCCAGGTATATCCCGCCGGCTTTTATATCCAGGCTGTCAACCGATTCTTCAAACAGCACCGGTTTATGATTGAATTCCATATTGTTTCTCCCGGCAGTCGTTTCAGCTAAATGCCCAACAGTGCGAAAGTATTTGTAATATTGTCAGGGCTGAGGTTTTCACTCTGGGTGTAGGTTTCCCACTTGTTCTTGTCCCATACTTCCACTCTTGAACCAACGCCGATGATGCTTATATCCTTTTCCAGCGAAGCGTATTTGCGCAACCCCGGTGGTACCAGTATGCGGCTTTGTCCGTCCATTTCACATTCCGCCGCACTCGAGAAAAAATATCTGTTGAAATCGCGGGCGCTCGTATTTGAAAGCGGTAAGGTTTGAAGCTTGTCCACCAGACTGTTCCATTGAGGCATGGAGAAAATAAAAAGACATTGTTCCAGGCCTTTTGCTATCATGAATTTCCCCCTTAGCTCTTCCCTGTAGGCAGAAGGAACTATCATCCTGCCCTTGGGGTCTAAAGTGTGCTGAAATTCACCATAGAACAATCATTTCACCCCTTACCTCATGTTTTCAAACCACTTTGTACCACTTCGTACCACTTTAACTCTATTCTAAGACAGATTTACGTAATAATCAAGATATAATTGGTATTTTTTTTAAAAGATAGGCAAAAAGTCCTAGTAAACAGAGTGAAACAAAGGGACGATTCTTTTGTTCCTATGCTGTCCGCCAGGCCCTGTCGAACTGCCTCGAAGCATCCGTGAAAGCTGCTCGTGTTCCGCTTATTCCAAAGGACTGATCGGTGCTGTTTGCGGAGGTGGAGCAGATAGCGCCGAGCGGTCCGAACCGGATATGCGCCGGGCGGTCCGGAACCGGATATGCTCCAGTGCGGTCCTGCCGACAGGACAAAAACAGCGGGCAATCTTTCGATCACCCGCCGGCTGAAATTCATTTTTATAATTATTTACCGGGAAATTCTTAAGTCACGGATAGCTCCCCGACCTACGTGGAACTGTTGAATATAGTCTTCTTTCGCCGCACGGAAACGCTCAGCAGCACGCCGATGTTCAGAAAGTTCGTAACAAGCGAACTGCCGCCCTGGCTTACAAACGGAAGAGGAATGCCTGTAACCGGCAGAACGCCTATACACATGCCTATGTTTTCAATAAAGTGGAAGCCCATCATGGAAGCGATAAAGATAACCATGTACGAGCCGTAAGCATCCCTGGAGTTCATAGCGATATATATGCACCTGAACAATATGAAAAATATCAGAGCTATTATAATGATAGAACCGATAAAGCCAAGCTCTTCGCCTATCACGGAGAAAATAAAGTCCGTCTGCTTTTCGGGCACGTTGTAGCTCGAAACGGAGCTGCTGTTCTGCGTCTGGATCCCGTGAAAAAGCCCTTTGCCGAAAAGCTGCCCGGAACCTATAGTCATTTTTGATCTGTATACCTGAAGGCCTTTACCTAGAAGATCCGTCTCCGGAAAAACGAAGGTCATTATCCTGTCTCTGATATGTCTGAAGCGATCCAATGGCAGTATGAAGAACCACATTATCGGCGCCGCCGCGGCAAAAGCCCCTGCGGCTATGAGGAAATACCTGTATGGTATTCCGTAAATAAAAAGGACTACAACCAGCGAAAAGACGAATACCATCGCCGTACCTACGTCCGGCTGCAGTAATACAAGGCCAATCGGAAGTATTGAGTATATCATCAGCTTTATGGTATTCTTGCCGATATCCTTGCCATCCTTCAGCCGCTCCAGAAATATGGGGACGACGACGGCAAAAGCGACCTTGGCAAGTTCCGAAGGCTGGAACTGGCCGATCAGAGGCAGTACGATCCAGCTTTTGCTGCCGTTACGCTCGACGCCGACGGCCAGTACCAGGACCAGCAACAGCATGCTTCCTATATATAATGCGATACCCAGCGTTTTAAAATCCTTGTAATCGATCACGCTGATCGTTATTGCAAGTACGACGCCTATGCAAAGACAAATCAATTGCTTGAGCCAAGTCGAGGTGATACCCGGATCACCGATCGCGCTCTTCAAGGCAACCAGACCGATTCCCGACAGAAACAGGACAGCAACAAAAAGCGGATAATCAAATTGTTTCGCGTAATTGATACCCTTGGTTTTTTCGACAAAATACATTTTATCCACCCGTGCATTCCATATCTATATTGCACTTAAAAAGTCACACCGGACTTTTTGCCATACCTGGCCTATTTTTCAGAAGAATGACTATTAGCCTGTCCAATTTGGTACTGACTCTGTATATTTCATCAAAACTCGCATTGGATTCGATAAGCCTGTTCATCTCACTCTTCAGTTTATCTATCTCTTTTTTTAACTCCTGCAGCTCCAACTCATATCTCCTTGCCGGTTCATTCGTCTTTCGTCCCTTTGTCCGGCTCCCTGTCGTCCTCTTCGGATGCATCCTTTTCAACCTCGTCGGCTGCTGCATCAGCCTCCCCGGTCGATATTTCCTCTTCGGCTCCCGAACCACCCTGGCTATCTTCCTTTGCTTCCCCGGCTTCCTCTTCCTCTTTCATCCTGGTAAGCAACGAACCATATTGGCTCTGGCCCAGTGCAACCGGCTCCTCTTCTGAAGCCTTTGACTTTTTGCGCCTCCTGTAGATGAAAAGCACTGCAAACACCAGTACCAAAAGTGCAGAGAGCATCTGAGACACCCTGATGCTTCCGAGATAAAGGCTATCGGTCCTGAGACCCTCGATTATGAACCGGCCGATTCCGTAGCAAATAAGATACAGGAACAGCACTTCGCCCGTCAGCTTCTTTTTCTTTTTCGCGTACCACAGAAGGAAAAAGAACACTGCGAAATCCCACAGGGATTCGTATAGGAATGTCGGATGCACCCCCCATTTCGCAGGATCGAGGGCATTCGTCAGCCCGCTCAGGTATTGGTCCGGTATATCGCCATTCATCCTCCAAGGGAGTTGTGTGGCAGTGCCGAAGGCTTCCTGGTTCATGAAATTCCCCCAGCGGCCTATACCCTGTCCAAGAACGATGTAGGGAGCTGCGAAATCCATTATGTTCAAAAACGACATCTTCTTTACCCGGGCGTATATCCATGCGACCAGCGCTGCGGCTATGACCCCACCGTAGATTGCCAGGCCGCCATCCCTGACCTTGAAGATGTCTATTAGGTTATCCTTGTACTGATCCCAGCTGAATATGACGTAATAAAGCCTTGCCCCGATAATAGCAGCCGGCGCCGCAAAAAGCACCATGTCGAGTACGCTATCCGGCTCGATATCGTATTTTCTGCAGCTTCTGAGCCCAAGCAGAACAGCCGAGAGAAAGGCCAGCGCTATAATGATCCCGTACCAGTAAATAGGCAGGCCGAATATCTCAAATGCCCACCTTCTGAGCTCAAAATCCAATCCGAGTCCAGGAAACCTGACGTTCATCAACTAATCCCCCTATACGGGCTTTACGACTGATATCGCAAGATTAGCCCGATCAAAATGTTCTTTGAATATCTCTTCTACATATTTAAATGTTATTTTATCATAAACCTGTAAATAGTCAAACATGTTCACACCTTTGAAATAAACAGATATGAATGAATGCGCTATCCTTTCCACAGAGTTGAACTGTCTCATGTACCTGCCGGTCGCGGATCTGAGGAGTCTTTCGTAAGCTTCCCTGTCAAGGCCCTTTGCTCTTGCATCGTCGACCGCCTGGCAGAATCTTTCTTTTACCTTAAGAGGGTCTGGCGATTCGCCGCCCAGCACTGAAAAGGCATATTCCTTCTCGATCGTAAAATCGGTGTCGAATGATGAATTCAGAAGGCCTTCGCTGTACAACTGATTATAAAGCACCGAACTCCTCCCTATTATCATGTCGAGCAGGAGCTTCACAGCCACCTCGTGCATCAACAGCTCCACCCCGTCCTTATCCCTGCGGTTATCCCTGTAACCCATCTGGAAAATGGGTATCGACACGGAAAGAGCTTGTTCGGCATAGTCCTTGTTGATCGTCCCGGGTTCGTTCGGAAATATTCTTTTGATATCTGAAAGCGCTTCTTTTTTCTGAAGAGCTGCTTCGATCATTCCGAAAACGTCCTGAGGCTCCTCCTCGCCGACTACCAGTATGACCATATTCGACGGATGGTAGAAGGTATTGTAACATTTGTACAGCATATCCCGGTCTATCTTTGAAATGCTTTCTATTGTCCCCGCGATATCTATCCTAATGGGAAAACGTCCGTAAAAAGCTCCCAGCAGGTTGAAAAAAGCTCTCCAGCCGGGATCATCCTGATACATCATGATCTCCTGCCCGATTATACCCTTTTCTTTTTCAACGCTTTCCTGCGTTATATAGGGATTTTGTACAAAATCCAGCAGCAGGCTGAAATTCTCACTGAATCTGTCTGTGCAGGAAAAGAGGTAGACAGTCTGGTTAAAGCTTGTATAAGCATTCGGATTGGAGCCGAGCGCGGAGAATTTGTCCATTACGCTGCCGTCCTTTTGTTCGAACAGCTTATGTTCGAGGAAATGCGCTATCCCGTCGGGTACGACAGTGGACTGCGTGTCACCCGGTATCACGAATTCGTTATTGATGGAACCGTAATGGGTCGCAAACGCGGCATATCTCTTTGAATAGCCTTTCCTGGGAATCAAAAAAGCCTTCAGACCGCTGCTGTGTTCATAACGATATAGAACTTCCCCGGCTTTAGCATACTCTATTTTATCAAAATTCATTGCCCTATCTCCTCCTGTCCGCCTTGCGCGCCGCCTTCCGTGCCCACACCCTGCGGCATCAGGAAATAAACCGTATCGAGCTTTATATTCTGAGCCGTGCGGATGATCTGGTCCTTCGTTACCTTTTTTATTTTCTCGTCGATATCGCCGAGATTATCATTGGTGCCCGATACCGACTGGCTCAGGTAAAAATCTACCAGGCTGAGCTGACTGTCTCCAAGCGATTTGAGACCTGTCTCCATGCTCTTTACCGTTGCCTCCAGTTCACGGTCCGAGATCTCTCCATTTTTTATTGCTTCCAACTGACTTAAAATGATCTCGAGCGCTTTGTCCTTGTTTTGAGTTTCGATACCGCTGCTTATAACCATAAGCCCCTTGAATTTCTCAAGCCTTGAATATGAATAATATGCAAGGCTGGCCTTTTCCCTGACGTTCTGGAAAAGCTTCGAATGGATGCCTCCGCCGAGCACTCCGTTATACACCATGAGAGCGGAATAATCCGGGTCGCCCGGAGGTGTGTTTGTCCTGAAACCGATACAGAGCTTGCCCTGTGCTACATTCATAGGTTCCGTCACATACCTCGTCTTCTCCGGCTGTTTTTTGGAAAAACCGTTGCCGAGCTGAAGTATGTTGCCGCGTTGGAAGCCCGAGAGCCGGTCCAGCACGTCCTTCGTATCTTCGTCCGAGATGTCCCCCGCAAGGTAAACCTGCAAGGGATATGTCTCCATAACCTTTTTATAATGGTTCGTGAGCGCCTCGGCGCTTATGCCCGGAAGATCCTCCACAAAACCGTAGTCGTATATCCCGTAAGGCTCGTCGCTGCATGTCTCTTCCAGGCATCTGTCGACGCTGTACGACATTTTATCGTTGACCCTGCCCTCGATCAGTATTTTGAGCTTGTCTTTCTCCTGTTCGAGGTAATCCTCCCTGAAACGGCCGTTTTCAAGCGCCGGCCTTGTGATGATATCGTAAAGCAGCTCGAAGCTTGCCTTGAAGGAATCGGTTCCGTCCGGTATGTACCGTTTCGAAAGAAATTCCGCATAGAACTGCATTATATGCCTTTCGCCCTTTTTCGTAACTCCGCAGTCAAACGTCGCTCCATACAGGTTTTCCAACTGCATCGAAATATCTCCGAGCGTAGGATAATTCCTGCTTCCGCGGCGCATCACGGCAGGCAGCAGCGAGTTTTTCGTTACGCTTTCCCTTGTGAGATTGTCTTGGAAGAAGAAGTGTATACTGCTTGTCTTAAACTTTACGGAGTTGATCCTGTAGACCTCTATTCCGTTAAATGAACTTATCCTGACAGCCTTTTCGGCAACGATCGTATTTGTCATCCGAACCTTCCTTTCAGCTTCCTTTCGCTATTTATAGTATAATAAATACGCTTGATACTATTCAATATCTGGTAAAAATATTGCACACGTCCATGCATGCAGGAAAAGGCCGCCTATAAGCTGGAAAGCGACTTTTTTGCAATGTAATTAATAATAGGCCGCCGTAAGGAAATAATAAAGAAGAACATTTAAAGAGAGCTTCGACTAACGGAGGTAATCATGAGATATACAACTGCCAGGAAATATCCAATAACACAAAAGAAAAAAGCAGGCAAGCCCGAAGAACCGAACCGCATAGTAGACCTTAGCATAGGCGCGGCAGCGGGGCTTCTGGGGATCGTATTCCTTGGAGGCATTTTCGGCGGTTATATGATAAGAGGCCGGCATAAATAACATGGTAAAAAAAACGGCATTTGTATCCGATATTAAATGTGACTCACAGTTTAAAGGAGGATACAGATGCCGTTGCAGTTACCGTTGGCGGAAACAATGCTTTGCACTGTTATCGCCGCATGCTTTTCTTTTTGTATAGCCATCATTACTTATTGGTACAGAAACGCCGACGAAACACCCAGGCTTCTGGGCTTTTCCTTCTTCACTGTTTTTATGCTTTCCGTATCGGCGCTCCTATGCGGCAGTCACGAACTGTCCGAAGCCTTTTTTCTCGCAGCGGAGCCGACCCTGCTGCTCTACTGCTCCATAATTTTATTATTCAAAGCAGTAAAAAAATACCCCCTTCTCACACGCGCTGTTTTACTTGCCGCGACAGCCGCGCTGACGGCGGCGCTGGTTTTTTCCGCTCCTGCCCGTGCGCTCTTGTCCTACCGGCAGGTCTTTCTGACCGCCGTCGTAATATTCGCGCTTGCTATATTATATGTGCTTCGTAATAAATCCGGAGAAGCAAGCTGGTTCTTCTGGTCAGTTCTGTTACTGGCAGCCTCCATATTTGCCCGCAGTTATCTGCAATACGGTCCGGCGGTCTACGCGTCGCCTGTACTGGAGCTGGCGGCCTACTTCGGTTTCCTGAACTATTTTTATCAGGCATACCTAAGGTTCCAGATCAAAAGCGCAGCAGAAAATGAAAACAAGCTGGCGGAGTACGAAAGGACCATTGAATTTGAAGTCAAAAAACGGATGCTTGAGTTGGAAAAGGTCAACCAAAAACTTGTAAGCATCTCGAAAATAGACGCAATGTCCAAGGTGTTGAACAAGGCCGCTATTCTTGAAGCGATAGACGATCTGATCGAAAAGAAGCCGAAGAGCAGTTTTTCCATTCTTATGTTCGATATAGACAATTTCAAGAACATCAACGATTCGTTGGGCCATATGGCGGGAGACAAGTGCATCAGGCTGCTTTCCGCTTCAGTCAGGAATAATCTGCGGGATTTCGATATCATAGGCCGTTACGGCGGGGATGAGTTTCTGGTAGTTCTTCCGGACACCGGGGCGGGACAGGCTATTACCATAGCCGAGCGTTTCAGGAAGCATATCGAAGCCTCGGATTCTCCCCATTACACGATTTCCATCGGTATCGCGTCATATCCGTCCGACGGCTCGGACGTCAAGGCGCTCATTGAAACGGCAGACGCCGGACTGTACAAATCCAAGCAAAAAGGCAGAAACGCGGTATCCCACCGCGATTTCTACTGATCACTGCGCAGCCATACGGAATTCGTCAGGCTTACCAGCACAAACACCAACAACACTACACCGCTTACTGTAAAAACCTCACTGAAGCTGAAATACCACGTAATTAGCGCTGTGCATCCCATCCCCGCCAGTCTTCCCGCGCTGCCTGCAATATCGCCTATACCGGAAACCCTTGCCATGAATCTCCTGTCCGTCAGCTTCTGGTACCTTGCCGCCAAAAGTATGCCGCAGACCGCAATAGCCGTTCCCTCCGCAAACTGCAGCAGCAGTACAGCAGGATAACTCCTGATGTATGAATACTGAAACCAGACGACTGAAACCAGCGCAAGGCAAAGATAGAAAAGGCCGCCTCCGCTGCCCTTCCTGCTGCGTCTTCTGTCAAAGCAGCCTACCAGCAGCATTGCAACAAGGTTCGTGCCGTAATATACCGTTATCATGAGACTCCAGCCTTTTGCCGTAACGGACAATACATCAAACGCGAACGGATAAAACGAAAGATTGACGGATATGGTGCAAAAGCCCGTGATCAGCCCTATGGCAAGCAATTCACGTATAAAGGCCGCGCTTTTGCAATAGCCGATACCACCGAGCAGTTGAGAAACAAACGAACCCTTTGGCCCGCCGTCGCCATACCCGCGTATACCGTTATAGCCCCCGCAGACCTTCACGGCCGTCGTTGTCAGAATACAAGAGACAAGGCAGCACAACGCCGCAATTATTATAGCCGGCGCAGGTCCGTAGAGGTCGGTAAGGATCCCCGCAAGCATCGGACCGATGAGATATGCCGCGCCCGATACTCCGGTAAGCCGGGAATTTGCCTCGAGCGCCTTGCCTTTGCCCGTTAGCCCGAGAATGAATTTCTTTCTTGAAGGTCCGTAGACAACATCCAAAAGTGATATGACCACCAGAAGCAGATATATGAATGAGACCTTATGCGCATATAGAAAAAGCGGTACGGTAAAAAACCTGATTATATCCGTCGCTATCAGTATGCGGCTTTCGTTCATCCTGTCGCCTAGAACGCCCGAGAACGGAGATGCTATTATGCTTGGCAGGGCTGCAATAGCCGCGCCTGCAGCGGCTGTAATGCCGGAGCCTGAAAGCTTATATATGAGAACCGTGACCGCAATAAATCTGATGGCTTCGCCTAGATTCAGTACGCCCTGCCCTGTGAGAAAAAGTAAAAATGCTCCGTCCGATTTTCCGCGCATTTAAAAGCCCCTGGAATAGCATTTAATATGATGTTATTCTGGGGCTGTGTATTTATGCATACGTGACATGCCTACTGCGGTCCGCGTTCGAAAAGATGCGGCATGGGCTTGTAGTTGCTGATTCCCATGTATCTGGTTTCGGAGCTGTTGCTCGTACTGACCGTTATCCACGATTTGACGACGGCTCCATCCATGCCTTCAAGCAGCAGTTTTTTTTCATCGGGTCCCAGCTTCGGATTGATTTTGTATTGGACCGGAGCCTTTATCACCTCCAGCACCTCATGCTTCCATTCGACCTCCGGCGCAGGCTTGCTGCCATAGAACGCCATATACAGGACGTTGTCGATACCCTGCGCCCAGATCATTATGTCCGACCCGGTGTTATTCGCGAAACGGATATCCTTGTTGCCGAACGAGACCGTGGCGTCCTGTCCGTACGGTACATACGGCACAGGCATCGTATGATTGTGACGCTCGACTATTTTGAGGTCGGACAGAACGGCAACATTATAAAGAGTCGAGGCAATTTTGCACACACCTCCTCCTATAGTGGTCGTCAGCGTTGTCCCGATATAGGTCGGTCCTTTTTCGAAGCCCTTTTCCTGTGTATACGGACCTATGGCCGCATTCTGCGAGAACACCTCTCCCGGTTTGATAACCATACCGGCAAGCAGGCTTGCCGCAAGGTGTACGTTATATTCCTCACCCGGCAGCGGATCCTTGAGGACGGTCCTGTATCCGCCCAGAATAACGTTGGCGCCGTTTCTCAGCCGTGCCTTGATAAATTCGTCATCGTTCTCCCATGGCATTTCGTTCGTCGGTCCTGAAACCATATCGATGCTTATGCCTTCCAGTATGATCTCTTCAGTATCCAGCACCGGTTTTCCGGGCAACAGCTTCCTCGGAAGCATGGACATAGCCGCTGATTCCTTGGGTTGTACGCTTCCGGTTGAATTTTTGCACCCCACGGGAGCTGCAGTCCGGGCTTCCGTCGGCAATATCAGGCCGGACATTATCAGGCAGATAATAATAATTGTATTGATTTTCGTCATAGTTTTTTTCATGAGAGTATTTTGGCCCTCAGCCTTTGAAAATACACTGTTCAATAAATTCCAGTAATAATATTATGTTTGTTCACATATTGTCATTTGAGAAAGGTAATGGATGGGATAATGGCCGTTAAACACAGCAAAATAAACGGAGGTCGTACAAAAATGGTATTGTTCCTATCGCTCTTCGGCATGGTCTGCTGGGGCATCGCTCCGGTTTTTGCCAAGGCAGCGCTCAAGAGCATCGATCCTGTAGCAGGTCTGGTGCTCCGCACCATATTTGCCGCCAGCGTAGTTTCCGCCTGGGTCATCATAAGCGGCAATTTTCCAAAAGTCGCGAGCATACCAGCGAGCAGCTGGTGGCTGATAGCAACGGAGGCTCTTCTGGCAACGCTGGTAGGAGATCTTGCTTATTATGCTGCGTTGAAAAAAGGAGACGTATCTCTTGTCACCATCATTATGTCAAGCTCGCCTTTGATAACGATACTCTGCTCGGTTTTGTTCATAGGTGAACAAATGACAGTCAAAAGAATTATAGGGGCAGTCTTTGTAATTGCGGGGATCATATTTATAGTCTAGAGCCGTTTTGGGTCATAGTCGGAGATTAATTCGATATATCGCTTCAAAGTATCACTACTGAGGATAATTTCGGGGGATTACTGCGGAGGATCATTGCAGAGGTTCCCCGTTTTCGTCTCCGGAACCCAGCACCCTTATGAAATCCACCTTGGGATCACATGTTCCCTGCAGTTCGCAGCGCTGTTCCTTAAGAAGCCTGATATAATCCACCATATCTCCGGTGATCCTCTCGCCCAGGCATATCACAGGTATTCCGGGAGGGTATGCCATCACCATTTCACCGGCTATTTCACCGGCCGCGTCCTCCAGCCTGACGCTTTTTTTCTCGTTATAAAAAGCATCTCTGGGCGTTACAATCATCTCGGGATTTTCAGGAGCGGAAACATCCTTCATATCGGCATTTTCATTCCTGACCGAGGCGATCTGCCTCATCGCTTCGACAAGCGCCACGATGTCCTCCTGCCTGTCTCCGATCGATACGATAGCGAGTATGTTGAAGAAATCGGACATCTCCACCTGAATATTGAACTTCTCACGGAGAAGCGCCTCTATCTCATAGCCCGTATACCCTATCTTCCTCACATTGATGCCCAGTTTCGTTTCGTCAAAATCGATGCAGCCCGCGCTGCCGGCCAACTCCCGTCCGAAGGCATACAAACCTGGTATCCTGTTTATTTCATCTCTCGCCCACCTCGCCAGTGACAGCGTCTCTTCGAGCATTTCGTGCCCGTTTATCGCCAGCTGCCTGCGTGCTATATCAAGCGAACACATTAGAAGATATGAAGCGCTCGATGTGAAGGTAAGTCCGAGCGCATGCTTTATTCTGTCCTGCGGTACCAGGCTTCCCCTTGAAAGCAATGCCGAGCTTTGGGTCAGAGAGCCTGCCGTTTTATGTACGCTTGCCGCGCTCATATCGGCTCCGACCTCCATGGCTGTTAGAGGGAAATCGTCATGGAACGACATGTGCGCACCATGCGCCTCGTCGGCAAGGACAGCCATGTCGTGCATATGGGCAAGTCTGACGATGGATTTGATATCCGACGTCATTCCATAATAGGTGGGGTTGATGACAAAAATGGCTTTTGCGTGAGGATTCTTCTTGATGGCCTTTTTTATGTTATCAACCGACATTCCCATCGCAATGCCCAGTTCCGTATTTATTTCCGGCTGTACGTAAACAGGCATGGCGCCGCTGAGAATAATGCCGCCTATTGTCGACTTGTGGGCATTTCTCGGGAGTATGATCCTGCTGCCCGGTTCGCAGGTGGAGAGTATCATTGTCTGGACGCCCGAAGTCGTCCCGTTTACGAGGAAGTATGCATGGTCGGCTCCGAAGGCATGCGCCATCAGTTTCTGTGCTTCCTTTATCACACCTGTGGGATTATTTGCAAAGTCAAGGTCCTCCATACCGTTCACATCCATACGGAGAGCCTTTTCCCCTATGTATTCTGCCAGTTCGCGTATCCCTCTGCCCTGCTTGTGCCCCGGCACATGGAATGGTATTACACCGTCGTCTATATATTTTTTTACGGCATCAAAAAGCGGAGTCCTGTTCTGGTTGATCCGCACCCGTCATCACCTTACTGTCATGAAGTCCGGCAGCTTTTTGGCCGGTAAATGTAAAAGTCATCCGTTTATAACCGGGGGGGAGACATTTCCCCCGCCTCATTATTATATTGCGGATGACTCGTACGGGTGCATATTAAGATAACATACCAATCTGACTCTAATGATCGATTATATTACGGAGCGGTATTTTATTCGTACCTGAGCGATTCAATCGGATCCAGGTCGGCTGCGCGCTTCGCAGGATACACTCCGAAGATCAGGCCCAATGCCACGGATCCGAGGAATGCCATTATTATGACCTTCAAATCGACAGTAGGAGGTATCTGTATGAGCGACGCAATTATCGCGCCGGCTAAGATACCGAGCAGTATGCCCAGCATCCCGCTTATACCCGTCATCAGGATCGATTCCGTTATGAACTGCAGTATTATATCCTTCTTCTGCGCTCCGAGAGCTTTCCTGATACCTATCTCCCTTATCCTTTCGGTAACTGAAACCAGAAGTATGTTGACGATGCCTATACCGCCGACTATCAGCGTTATTATCGCGATAACGAGCAATATATTCGAAACGACACCGAGCACATCTCCTATCGCCGCCTGTATATCTGCCGAGTTCTGCGCCAGATAAACGCCTTTGACTCCGTGCTTCATTTCAAGGTAATCAACGATCCTGTTACCGACATCCCTCAGTTTATTCTTGTCTACAAGCGATACGCTGATGGAATCGAGTCTGTCGCTGTTAGGATACAGGGACTGGACCGTTGTAATAGGCATATAAAGGATGGCGGGCACCATATCGCTGTCCATGAGGCCTTCGAACATGCTGTCGCCGCTGCTCATCACTCCGATCACCTTCAGATTCACGGTACCGGAACCTGACTTGAGAGAGATAGTCTCTCCCACTATATCCTGGCCTTCCTTGAAAAACTTCTTTACGAATAGTTCATCCACGACAACCGTTTTGGTCCTTTTTGAAACGTCGAAATCATTGATGAACCTGCCGGATTTCATTTCAATGAGACTGAAGCTCTTGAACTGTGAGGATACGCCCAATACCACGGCGCTTTTCGTTTCCTCCCCGACCCGCACCGTACCGCTCCTTTGAATATTGGTAGCGATATTCTTTATCTCGGGAGCCGCTTCCTTGATATAATCCATATCTTTGAGCGAAAGCCAGTCTTTTTTGTCCACATTGAAATTCTTATAGCCTATGCTTATCGTATTCGCGCCTATTTTTTCGAACTGCGCGTTCATATAGTTTTCAGTAGCACTGCCGAGCGCCATTATCGTAATTATCGAGAACACGCCCATCACTATTCCGAGCATAGTAAGAACAGAGCGCAGTTTATTTGCTTTAAGACTATCCAAAGCCTGTCTGAAGCTTTCGGAAAAGTTCATGTTCTACCTCACTTCTTTATGCCTTGTTATTTCTTGATCCTGACATGCAAACCGTCCCTATAGCTCGGCTGCGGGTCCAGCACGACCTTATCGCCCTCATTGAGCCCATTGAGCACCTCGACCTGCATATCGGAATTTATCCCGATGTCCACTTTCTTCTGCATCATTATGTTGGTCTTGCCGTCGATTACGAAGGCCATCATATTGTTGTCCTTGTCAGGCACGAAAGCTTCCATCGGCGCAAGCAGTATATTGTCCTTGTTGACGGTGGATATCTCGCAGGTAACATTCAGCCCGGGCTTGAGTACATCGCCGGCGCCGTCAACCTGCACTATCACTTCCACTACGGTCTCGCTGCCGTTCGAGGTCATATTGGTGACCGCTACCGGCGAAATGCTTTTTACAACGCCGGTGACCTCGGTTTCCTTAGGTATCGCGTCACCTGTAATATTTACCTTCTGTCCGACTGCAACGCTCTTGATGTCGAATTCATTTATCTTTGCCCTGATTTGGAGCTTGTCGGGGTTTATGATTTTATAGGCAGCCTGCATCGCGCTCGTATAGGAACCCTCGTCAACGCCTATGTTTGCAACAACGCCGTCGATAGGGCTCGTGCAATCCTCTTTTATAGAAGCGATCTTCTTCTCGAGATCCCCTATCTGGATGTCTGTCGCCTTCAAACTGTCGGAAGCCGTTGTCTTCGTGTTGTTTCTGTTTTCCACGGCGGTGTTGTAGGCGAGTCTGGCATTCTTCAGGCCGCTCATGCCCGAATCAGCTTCTATGAACGCATTTTCAGACATGTCGAGTTCTGCCTTCGAAATCGCGTTTGACGCGTACAAAGCCTTATTGTCCTCGTATTTCTTCTTGCTGTCTTTATAGTTGCGTTCGGCGGCTTTCAAATTGTTCGACGCTCTTTCAACCTCTGCGTCGAGAGCTTTGGAATCCACGGACAGCTGCTGTGCATTCCGGTTGACCTTTAAAGTCTCCAGCTGTGAATTGAGCGCGCCTATATCCAATTCAAACAGAGGCTGTCCCTTTGTGACCTTCTGTCCTTCTTCAACAAAAACCTTGTCGACCTTCAGCGGAGTGTCGAAGAATACTTCAGCCTTGTCGACCTCCTCAAGAACACCGTCGGAGGAAATGGTCGACGATATGCTGCCCTTCTCTATTGCGGCGACGCTCACCGGTATTGAATTGCCGCCTGAGGCGATCGACCTCACGATACCTGCCGTTATAAGACCGGCTGCTACTATAACTATAATACCGCCGATCATTACTTTTTTGTTCATTTTTAACCTCCCGAATTATGCCTTATCCTAATATGGCGCTTGCTGCTTGTGTCGTGTATACGCTGATTACCATGCTGATTACAAACAGTACTGCAACGACTATATAAACATTCTTTTTCTTAAGCTTGGAAACTGCCGCCATTCCAATGGCTGCAACAACGTAATACCAGATTGAAAACAGGTCGATGCTGTTTAAAATGCCATACAAAACCGGACTTACCGCATCCTTTGTAACAAGCGTTGAAAGGCTTGTAATCGAAGATGTCAGGTTCATTGTACCGGTGATGTAAGTGATCGGTATGAGCAGCAGTGTATACAAAACTGTTATGACGTTAGCGTGACTCACTACAGAAAGATATGCCTTGAACTTTCCCTCTCCGCCCATAATTCTGAATATTGCGAAGCATATGAGTGAGGAAACGAGCAACATGATAATGGCTCCGAGCGGAGTAGTTATCAATGTGGCTATTATCTGTGTCGGCAACTGAGCTTCGATCATCTCGGGCGTCATTTCAACACCGAGAGATTGCATATAGCTGCTTTGGCTCTGCTGGATCATCGTGTTTCTGAGAAAATCCTTGAAAAGCGGCAGCTGCAGGTAATAAAGCAAATCCAGAGGGATCGCGGCAAGTATCAGCGTCAAAAGCACTTTTGGTCTTTGAGCCAGGCTGGCCATCAATTTCCCCGGGGAAGTGAACACCCAAAGCAATCTTTTAAGAAAACCTGGCGCATCTGTCGGAATCTCCTGATTTAAAGGAGTAACCTGTATATCTGACATTTTATCAACCTCTTTCTTTATAATTTTCAGGGTTCGGCTGCCTTTCCGGCGTCCGTCCCTTTGTTTCGCAATGGATTTCGCGGCTCCCAACTGACCCTTCCCGCGATACTAGTCACACGGCGGCCTGCGTCTTGAATTTCATTACGAGTTCTCTTGCGTCGACAGGCTTATTGATCCTTACGTCGCTTTTTATGAAACCGTCGCGGAATTTAATGACCCTTTTCGTATGCTCCGCAATATCGGGTTCATGTGTGACAAGCACTATTGTGACGCCTTCCCTGTTGAGCTCCTGGAAGACCGCCATTATGTCCTCGCCGGACGCGGTATCGAGGTTTCCGGTAGGTTCGTCGGCCAGTATTATCGCAGGATCGTTAACAAGCGCCCTGGCTATCGCCACTCTTTGTTTCTGACCGCCTGACAGCTCGTTGGGCTTGTGGTCCATTCTTTCCGCCAGCATTACTCTTTCCAGCGCTTCAACAGCTTTTTCCCTGCGCTCCTTTTTTCCGATCCCCGCATAGATCATGGGCAGCTCTACATTCTGCAGTGCCGTTATCCTCGGCAGCAGGTTGAACGACTGAAAAACGAAGCCGATCTTCCTGTTTCGGATCTTTGCGAGCTCGATATCGTCAAGTTCCGAGATATTCACACCATCCAGTTCATACAGGCCGGCTGTGGATCTGTCGAGGCACCCTATTATATTCATAAGCGTCGATTTTCCGGAACCCGATGGGCCCATTATCGATACCAATTCGCCTCTTTCGATGTCGATGTTTACATTCTTGAGAGCTTCAACCTGGATCTTGCCAGTGTCGTAGATCTTACCGATGTCTTTCATTCTGATGATCATGATTCTACCATCCTTTATGCCATACGATTGCAAAATGCATTTAAACAAGTTTATATATACATCGTATCTGATATCAAGATTATTTACGTACAAATATGTATTTTTGTCTTTTAAATTTAATAATTTTTTGGCATCGTAAAAAATAACTTTTGCCCAAGCATTTACAGGTAACTACACTAACGGGGCTAATTTGTGTGCAGCATGGGCGCGCAGCATACGCGGTATGCGACGGTCCGCTCCATTCCCGAGCCTCAACAAATTCTTGGCAGTTGATCGATCTGCAGCATATCCAGTATCCGGCTACCGCCCGTTATTGTTTCAAGATAGACCCTGTTTCCGGGCATATCGGTTATTTCGCCTATTATTTCCGCATTCCTTCCGTACCTGTGGTTACGCAGTATGGACAGTGCTTTGCCGGCTGATTCCTTCTCCACGATGCAGACCATTTTACCCTCGTTGGCCATGTAAAGCGGATCCAGCCCGAGCATCCCGCAGATCCCCTGCGTGTCCTGTCTGACAGGCAGTGAGGCTTCAAGGAGTTTGACCGTGACTCCGCTTTGCTGGGCTATCTCGTTCAGCGTCGTTGCCAGACCGCCTCTTGTCGGATCTCTGAGCACATGCACCCCGCCGGCTCCCTCGACAAGCTCCCGTACCATTCCCGAAAGAGGCGCGCAGTCGCTCTGTATGTCCGATTTGATGCCCAGGTTCTCCCTGTCCAGCAAAACGGCGCAGCCATGATCTCCCAGAGTGCCCGAAATAATGACCTTGTCCCCCGGTTTTGCGTTTCTGCCCGAAATGTCGGCGTCGTCAGGTATAAGCCCAATACCGGACGTGTTGATAAATAATTTATCAGCCGCCCCCTTCGGCACAACCTTTGTATCGCCAGTTACGACCCTGACGCCGCATTCCGCGGCAGTAGCGGCCATAGAGGCCACTATTTCGCCGAGTTCGCTTATCTTTAACCCTTCTTCGATTATGAAGCCGCAGCTTAAGTATAGCGGAATCGCTCCCGACGTCGAAAGGTCGTTCACAGTGCCGCAGACCGAAAGCTTGCCTATATTCCCGCCTCTGAAAAATATGGGACTGATCACGTAAGAATCGGTCGAAAATGCCAGTTTACCTGCCGGCACGGAAAGACGTGCGCTGTCGTCGCCCTCCAGTAGCAGGTCGTTCGCAAGATATTTCTTAAAAAGGCTGCCGACAAGCTCGTGCATGGGCTTACCGCCGCTGCCGTGCGCCAGCGTTATGAATTCATTCAAATTCAACACTCCTTGTATTATTTCCTGTCACCGTATCTGTAGTATGCCGCGCAGGTTCCTTCCGAGGATACCATGCATGCTCCCACAGGATATTCGGGCGTACACTGTTTGCCGAAAAGTCCGCAGTTGTCGGGCGTTATCCTTCCCGTCAGTACCATCGGACACATGCAGCCTTCCGGTTCACGGCCTGCTTCCTCGTGAAGCCCGAATACCTTCCAGGCGTCGAACTCCGAGTATTTGGCTCTGACGGCCAACCCGGAAGCCGGGATCGAGCCGAAGCCCCTCCATACGGCGTCGCAGGGCTCGAACACCTCATAGAGCCTGTTCAGCGCCGTCGGATTTCCTTCTTCTCTGACCACTCTTCTATATTCGTTCAAAACAGTATTCTCTTTACGTCGTATCAATTCCGTAAGCGATATGATGCCATGCAGAACGTCAAGAGGCTCAAAGCCGGTGACGACCCCCGGTATGCCGTACTCCCGCGCGATTTCCTCCGCCAGCGCTGTACCCGTTATCGCGCAAACGTGGCCGGGGTATAGGAAACCACCGATTTTTGCCTTTTTATCGTCTGAAATTACCTTCATCGCCTGCGGCATAGTTTTATTAGCCGAAAGCAGGCAGAAATTGCGCAGGCCGAGCTCCTTCGCCCGAAGGACCGCCAACGCGCACACCGGCGCGGTAGTTTCGAAGCCCACGGACAGGAAAACCACCTTCTTTGATGGTTCGCCCGCCGCAATATCAAGAGCGTCCAGAGGAGAGTAAACAATCCTTACATCGGCTCCGTTCCGTTTCTCGTCAATAAGTGTGGAATTGCTGCCGGGCACCTTCATCAGGTCGCCGAACGTCGTGATTATGACATCCTTCGACCCCGCAAGCTGTAAAGCCGCATCGACAAAGGAAACCGGCGTCACGCATACGGGACAGCCCGGGCCTGAAACGAGCCTTATGCTCTCCGGCAGGAGGCTGCGGATGCCATACCTGAATATGGCCATTGTATGTGTTCCGCAAACTTCCATTATCGAAACTGTTTCACCGTCCAGCTTGCTGAGCTTCCCCGCCAGCAGCCTGGCCATCTCGGGATCTTTGAATCTTTCTAGTATTTCAGGCATTCGACACCTCGTTCAGTTCCTCGAAAAGCTTGATGGTATCTAGCGCCTCTGCTTCATCGACGACCTGTATCGCGCAGCCCGCGTGTATCAGTACGTAATCCCCCGTTTTGACATTTCCCAGCAATTCTATGGAGATGCGCCTTTCAGCGCCCATTATTTCCGCTACCGCATCCTTGCCCTCTATCTTCAATACCTTTCCCGGTATTCCAAGACACATAAACAGCACCCCTCAATCATCAGTATCAATATATATAATCAATAAAAATATATTCTAACAGATATCACTAAAACACGCCATAGCAATCGCGGCTTGCCCGAGGGATATTCCCCCGTCATTGGCCGGCACCCTGCGGTGTATGAAAACCTCGAAGCCTTTGTCCCTTAGCTTCTTTGTGCACGAACCCAGCAGCCTCATATTCTGGAACACTCCGCCGCTCAATACTACCCTGTCCAGCCCGGTGTCGGACCTCAGCGCAAGGCAGACCTCCTCCACCATACAGGCCGCCGTCTCATGAAACCTTGCCGATATTATTCCCGCCTGTATGCCTGACATAACATCGCCGACTATTTCCGAAATGAGCCGCCGTATTGATATGATACGAACCCCTTCGCGTTCAAGCAGTTCGAAATCGTACGTCTTCCCCGTGAATCCCTCCGCGGCATTCTCGAGCAGCATTGCAGCCTGGCCCTCGAAGCGGTTGATATAATTTATGCCTGTCAGCGCCGAAACCGCATCGAAAAGTCTACCCATACTGGAGGTCCGCGGGGTGTTGAAGCCTTTTTCTAGCATTTGCGCCGTAAGCTCCATTCGCCCGGGCGTAAACCCGTCGTCCGGCGCCCGTCCGGTAATACCTGGCGACTGCCCGCCGATAACACCGACAGTCCTGTTTCCGGTTGGAAATTCGCTTCCTTCTCCGTATCTTCGTGCAAGCAGCTCCTGCAGCCTCGCATCTCGAAGCTCAAAGCCGCATAACTGCAAACAGGCCGCCGCCGGTCTCCAGGGCTCTTTTACAGCAGCCGCTCCCCCGGGCAGCCCGAAATATTCAAGGTGCGCCGCACGCCTGAAGCCATTGTAGGAACCGGTAAAGAACTCCCCTCCCCAGACCGCGCCGTCTTCCCCATAACCTGTGCCATCGAAGGAAACGCCTATCACATCCCCCGAAAGATCGTTTTCAGCCATGCAGGAAGCTATATGGGCTTGATGGTGTTGTACCGGCACCCTGACCAGCTCTTCGGGAAGCGTGTTGACGAAGCCTGTAGTAAGATACGCAGGATGCATATCGTATGCGACTGCTTTGGGAGAAATGCCGAAAAGCCTTTTATAATGCGTGATCCCGTCCTCGAAGGACCGCAGCGTCTCCATATTCTCGAGATCGCCTATATGCTGGCTTACAAAAAAGCTTCCTCCCCGGGTAAGGCAGAAGGTGTTCTTGAGTTCGGCGCCGAGTGCCAGTATCGAGGGCTGCTCCCGGAAAATTCCCGAAGGCTGCGGCTGTGTTATTCCCGAGGGCTGCGCCTGTGTTATTCCAGAAGGCTGCGCCTTTATCAGATCGGCCGATCTGGTTATGACCGGCGAAGGCGCGTAGCCCCGCGAACGTCTGATAAAATAAATATCGTTTTCGAAGACCCTGACGACCGAATCATCCGTTCTTGTCCTGATAGGCCTGTCGTTGGTCAAAAAATAATCGGCTATTCCGCGAAGCCTTGCCAAGGCTTCCGAATCTTCAAAACAGATAGGCTCGTCGCTTTTGTTGCCGCTCGTCATGACCAGAAGCTCCGGACACACCGACGGTTTCCCGTCCGCACCGAAAAACAGCAGCAGATGGACGGGTGTGTATGGCAACATTACCCCCAGTTCCGCATTCCCGGGAGCAAGCTCACGCGGCAGCGAAACCGAAGCCTTGCGTCTGAGCAGTACTATAGGCGCGGATGGGGATTGCAGTATTTTTTCGGATATTTCTTCCGATTCGCAATATTTCCTGACTGCTTCCATATCTCTTGCCATAAGCGCGAAGGGTTTCTCATCGCGGTGCTTCCTGCTTCTCAGCTCGGCAACCGCGTCTTCATTTGCCGCATCGCAGACAAGATGGTAACCTCCAAGGCTCTTGACAGCAAGTATTTTACCTGAAGCCAGCAATTCCGCAGCCTTTTGGATTATGTCAAAGGAGTGCGAACACCCGCTTTTTATACTTTGCCCGTCGTTATAGGCCTCCATGAGCGCTCCATCCCTATCGAGCAGCAGCACACCCGGCCCGCAAGCTTCACAGCAAACCGGCTGCGCATGGTAGCGTCTGTCCATCGGATCGCCGTACTGGGCATTGCATTCATCGCACATTCCAAAACCGCCCATGGTCGTATTGGGCCTGTCGTAAGGTATATCACGGATTATCGTATACCTGGGGCCGCAATTGGTACAGTTGATGAACGGATAAAGGAAACGGCTGTCCGAAGGCTCGAACAGCTCGCGCCTGCAATCGGCGCAGGTTGAAATATCAGGGGAGATCAGCGTATTAGGGGTTTCATCAGGCTTGCTTTCCCCGATGCAAAAATCATCGTAGCCCAGAGGTTCCAGTTTCAGGGTTTTTATAGTTTCTATATGCGAGAGTGCGGGAGCATCCTTCGAAAGACGATCGATAAAAGAGCCGATTGTACCGGGAGCGCCTTCCACGTCTATCCTTACTCCGGAAGACGTATTTCTGACTTCGCCCTTCAGATCAAGGCTTTTGGCGAGTTTATAGATAAACGGTCTGAAGCCGACACCCTGTACGATGCCGTTGACTTCTATCCTGTAGCGTTCAAGTTCCATTGAGATCGAAAAACTCCTTTGCAGTCTGGACGTCCCTTCGTATCTGCGCTGAAAGCTCCTCTGCGTTTCTGAACTTTTTCTCGTTGCGAAGCTTTGTCAGGAAAAAGACTTCTATGCTGCTCCTGTAAATGTCCTTGTCAAAGTTGAGTATATGCGTTTCGGCGCTTATCCTTGCAATATCCCCGAAGGTCGGGTTTAGGCCGATATTGGTCAGGCTGCTGTAGAATTCGCCGTTGTAAAGCGTTTTTGTGATATAGACGCCGTTATGCGGCATAACAAGATACTCCTCCGGGTGAAGGTTTGCAGTGGGGAAGCCGATCCTTCGTCCCAGGCGTTTCCCGTCCATTACCTCGCCGGTTATGGAATAATGCCTGCCGAGCAGCCTGAATACGCTTTCCATATCGCCCTTTGCGACATATTCGCGGATCGCGCTGCTGCTTACCACCTCGTTGTCTACCTTCACGGGCGGTATCACAATGACCTTGAAATTGTATTTCCTGCCGAGTTCCCTGAGGAGATTTACGTCACCCTGCCCCATATAGCCGAACCTGTAATTGAAGCCTGCCACTACGAGCCTTGCGCCCAGTCTGTCCAGCAAAACCTCCCGGACAAAGTTCTCCGGCTTCAGTCTTGAAAAGTTTTCGTCGAACTCGTCAAAATACAGATAATCGAGCGTTGTTCCCTCAAGCAGACGTATCCTTTTACCAACCGTCGTCAGAAGCGGCGTGAACAGCTTTTTTCTAAGTATGTTTTCGGGATGTTTGGTAAAAGTATATATTATGGAATGGAGGCCGTTGATCCTGGCCTCGTTGGTCAATGTGTTGATAAGCGCCATATGTCCGACGTGAAGGCCGTCGAAGTTACCAAGGCCTACAGCTGTTGTGCGTTCAGCAAATGTTTCATTTTCATTTCCGAATATTGTTCTCATATACAGCCCCCCAGGCTGTTAGTACAATGTTCGGCATATCTGCGCACATAATTTGGGTTTAGCTTCCACTCCGAATTACGCACCCAATATACCGAACATTGAACAGTGCAGTCATATAAAGAATTTTTTTACTTTCATGCGCCAAGTATCTTCTGTTCCACGTACGGTCCCCAGCGCTATAAATTCGCCTGAGGCGCCGTATACCCGAACCGTATGGCTGTCTATACCCTGTCCGTTCCCGTCGGGAACCGACGCGCGGCCTGCTGTTTCTTTTTCACAGGCAACCGGCCCAGCCGGACCTGGCGAACGGCCGATATCGATCTCAACGCCGTTTCTGAATTTTTTCTCTTCTTTCTCATTGAGCGTATAGCTTTCATACTGCAAGAAAACCGTATCCGCCGCTAATAGTGCCGAGCCCAGGGATCCGTCTTTTTTCAGCCGTTCGAGCTCTTCGAGCGTAACGGCAAAAGCAATATCAAAGGGTCCTGCCCTTTTCCTGAGAAGAAAGGACATGTGTCCCCCACAGCCCAGCAAATCACCTATATCAGCACATAGCGTTCTAATGTATGTCCCTTTCGAACAGTGCACGTCGATCAGGACCCGGAGCATATCTGAGCGGTCGATATCTACCACATCCGCAGAATATATCATGACCTCCCTGCGCTCGCGTTCCACCTCGGCGCCTTCCCTTGCAAGGTCGTAAAGCCTTTTGCCATCAATCCGGAGAGCCGAGTACATCGGCGGCAGCTGCAAATACCTGCCGACGAAGGAGCTAACCGCTTTCCTTATATCCTCATCGGTACATTCAGGTTCAGCCAGGGATAAAGTTTTACCCGTTGAATCCTGCGTATCGGTAGTTACTCCGAGTGTCAGCTCCGCCCTATAGAATTTATCCTTTTCCATCATGAATTCGATAGCTTTCGTAGCTTTGCCCAGGCATACCGGAAGAACCCCCGCAGCAAGCGGATCCAGCGTCCCTGCGTGCCCGATCTTTTTCGTGCCGAACATTCCCCTCAAAAGCGCAACCACATCGAAGGACGTCATTCCCGGCGGTTTCAGTACGTTCAGAATCCCATCCATATCAGAGCGCATCCTTCAGATCATTTATTACGGAATCCTTTACCTGTTCCAATACGCCGTCCGTTGTAAAACCTGCGGCTCTTTTGTGCCCTCCCCCGGAATGCCTGGCCGCTATAGAGGCGACGTCTACGTAGTTGTTCGAACGAAGGTTGACCTTGATTTCCCCGCTGTCCAGCTGCCTTATCATTGCGGCAGCCTCAACGCCCCGAATGTTCCTTGCGACGTTTATGATCCCGTCGCTGTCTTCCTCCCTGGCTTCGGAGCTCCTGATCATTTCATTCGTAACAGCCATTATTGCCAGCTTTCCATCCTCGAATAGTTCCAGGTTCCGTATTGCGGCGCCCATCAGCTTTACCTTTCCATAGGAACTGATGTCGAATACCCTCTGCGATATCTCCGATACATCTACACCCAGCCTTATGAGCTCCGCAGCGATCTCGTGAGTATGCGGCGTCGTGTTGCTGTAACGGAACCCTCCCGTATCTGTGGAGATTGCTGTGTACAGGCTTGTTGCAGCGTCTTTCCCGATTTTTTGCCCCAGAAGCCCTATCAGCTCGAATATGATCTCCCCAGTGGCGGATGCGCCGGCATCGGTGTGATTCAATGCCGCAAAGCTTGTATTTGTTTGATGATGATCTATATTTACCGTTTTTTCAGCGGCGTCAAACACTTTTCTTCTGATTCCGAGCCTTTCGAGATCTCCGCAGTCAAGCGCGAGCGCAAGATCATAGTGCCTATCGCACGACATGCTCAGGTTGTCCGCTGTCAGCGAAGCCGGAGCTTCCGTATAGACCGAAGAAAAATCGATCCCTGGCAGAAAGGAATATACAGGCGGAACCTTTTCCTCGAGCAGAACATCTGCCCTTTTTCCCATGCCGTTCAATATCAGAGCAAGTGCGAAGGAAGATCCGAGCGCGTCGCCGTCAGCCGTTACATGAGGCAGAAGGGCAATATTTTCAGCAGTTTTTACTTCTTCGGCAATACGGTCCAGCACAGCTCAATCCTCCTGTTTTCCGCGGATCGTATCATTAATAAGCTTTGTGATATATACGCCGCGTTCTATCGAATCATCCAGCTCGAATATAAGCTCGGGAGTATACCTAAGCTGCATTCTGTGGCCCACTTCGCGCCTGATAAAGCCCGCCGCACTTTTAAGACCCTGCAGGGCGTTCTTTTTCTCCTCGTCCGTTCCAAGCACGCTTATGTAAATCTTTGCATAACGCAAATCACGCGTGACATCTGCGGTCGTGATACTTATCATTTGCGGCAGCCTTGGATCCTTAAGCTCATTGCGTATTATCGTGCTGACTTCCTTCCTCATTTCCTCCGATATCCTGTCTGTCCTGTCCAATCAAATCACTCCTTCCCCGGACAAATCCCCGGCGTATATGCGCCTTCGATCAGTCCCTTTAAAACCAAAAAGGCCGGGCAGACGATTTTACCGCCCGTCCAGCCTGTTGTGTACCTTGAAAAGCTCTTCCAACGCTTATTTCTTAACTTCTTCCATCATATAGGACTCTATTATATCCTTTTCCTTAATATCATTGAACCTCTCCAGCGACAAACCGCATTCGAAGCCCTGCGCTACTTCCTTGGCGTCATCCTTGAAGCGTTTGAGCGAAGCAAGCTTCCCTTCAAATACTACGATGCCGTCGCGGATAACGCGTACGTCGTTGGATCTGTTTATCTTGCCGTCAAGTACGTAGCAGCCTGCGATTGAACCAACGCCGGAGACCTTGAATATCTGTCTGATTTCAGTATGCCCCAATACGACCTCTTTAAACGTGGGTTCGAGCATACCCTTCATAGCCGCTTCGATATCATCGATGGCATTATAGATTACCCTGTAAAGTCTCATATCGACTCCGGCATTCTGTGCAGCTTCCGCAACGTTCGCGCCGGGCCTCACGTTGAAACCGATTATGATGGCATTCGATACGCCGGCCAACGTCACGTCATATTCGGTAATGGCGCCAACGCCGCCGTGTATGAAATTGATCCTAACTTCCTCGTTCGAAAGCTTTTGAAGCGATTGCTTCACTGCTTCGACAGAGCCCTGAACGTCCGCTTTGATAATAAGGTTGAGGTCCTTGACCTTACCTTCCTGTATCTGCTTGAACAGATCGTCGAGCGATACCTTTGCAGTGACATGCATCTGCTCTGCCTTCTGCTTCATCCTTCTCTTCTCTGCGAGCTGCTTCGCAATCTTTTCATCCTTTATGGCATAGAACACTTCGCCTGCTTCCGGCACATCGGGGAGTCCAAGTATCTCTACAGGTGTCGAAGGTCCTGCGCTCTTTACCGGATTGCCCTTGTCGTCGACCATCGCCCTTATCCTGCCTACCGTAACGCCGGTCACTATGGAATCGCCCACATTCAGCGTTCCTCTTTGTACCAGTACGGTTGCGAGAGGACCTCTGTTGTTATCCAGTTTGGACTCAATAACGGTACCCTTTGCCTGCCTTGTCGGATCAGCCTTGAGTTCGAGCATATCTGCGGTAAGCAGAACCATTTCGAGCAACTGGTTGATATTCTCGCGTTTCTTTGCCGAGATGTTCACACATATTGTTTCACCGCCCCATTCCTCCGAGACGAGACCGTACTGCATGAGCTCCTGCTTTACTTTATCCGGGTTCGCTCCCGGCTTGTCGATCTTGTTTACGGCTACGATGATGCTGACATTCGCGGCCTTTGCATGGTTTATGGCCTCTATGGTCTGCGGCATGACACCGTCATCGGCGGCTACCACAAGTATCGCTATATCTGTGACCTGCGCGCCTCTGGCCCTCATTGCCGTGAACGCTTCATGGCCCGGTGTATCGAGGAACGTTATCTTCCTGCCGTTGATCTGAACGGTGGATGCGCCTATATGCTGTGTTATTCCGCCCGCTTCGCTGTCTATGACATGCGTTGACCTTATGGCGTCCAGCAGAGATGTTTTGCCGTGGTCGACGTGTCCCATAACGACTACTACCGGAGGCCTTGCCGTGAACTTGTCGGGATCTTCCTGTTCGGCATCGTCGAAAAGGATATCCTCCTCGTTGACCACAACAGCCTTCTCAGTTTTAACGCCGTATTCCTCAGCTATTACCGTCGCGGTATCAAAATCGACTTCCTGATTCAAGGTCGCCATCATGCCGTAAACCATCAGCTTCTTTATGATCTCGGTAGATGTCTTTTTCAAAGCTTCAGCCAGGTCCTTCACCGTGACGCTTTCCGGAATCGTAATCGAAGTAAGCACAGCTCTCTGGGGAATGTACTTCGCCTGCAATTCCCTGTCTTTTCTGGGCCTGTTGAGCCTCTTCTTCTTTGCATCCGCTTCGTTGTAAAATTCGTTCAATATGAAATCTTCCGAGAGTACCTCCGAAACACCCTTCTTCTCGGCCAGACCAATATTTGTCGGTTTAAACCTCTTATTGGGCTTTGTAGGCTGTGCCTTTGGAGCTTCCTTCCTCTGCTCCCTCTTGACGTCCTTATCCTGATCCTTTCCAATAAATTCACGTCTGCTTTCGCTTCTCTGTGAACCGAGTTCCTCTTTCTGAGCATCGGAAAGCTCCGGTTTCGGAATGTCAAGGCCCCTGTTTCCTGGGCGGAAGCCAGGTCTGTCGCCTTGCGGCCTGTTACCCTGGTACGGCGGTCTGTCGCCTTGAGGCCTGTTGCCCTGGTACGGCGGTCTGTCGCCCTGAGGCCTGTTGCCCTGATACGGCGGCCTGTCGCCCTGAGGCCTGTTGCCCTGATACGGCGGTCTGTCGCCCTGAGGCCTGTTGCCCTGGTA
>JAEZRE010000011.1 GCA_023412915.1 Bacillota bacterium | reverse complement strand
AAATGGAGGATATTATGGTAGGAAAGTATAAAGTAATAACTTTGTGCGGGAGTACGAGGTTTAAAGATGAGTTCTTGAAAGTACAAAAACAATTAACTCTAGAAGGGAATATAGTTATTTCAGTAGGATTGTTTGGACATGCTGATGGTGAGTTTGAAAATGTTATCACTCCTGAAATTAAAGTAATGCTTGACGATATACATAAAAGAAAAATCGATATGTCTGATGAAATTTATGTGATTAACAAAAACGGATATATAGGCGAAAGTACAAAAGGTGAAATAGAATACGCTATTAAGACTAGAAAAAGGGTTAATTATTTAGAGTGCCATAATGCTTAATCTCATGGCACCAGTGGCAACAGGGGCTTCAGGCTTATAGTATCTACTAAAACGTACCCGCAAACAAATCCATAGTACATACTTATCTAATATTGTGCATTGAATTCCGAGAGAATTTAAATATAAAAGATATTTCTCTTTAAATATAATTTCCATGGCATTATAGTGAAATTACATTCATATATAATTCAGAAATTTGGTGTGGACTACTAAATCAACTTCAATTAATATATTGCGAGGTGAATAATCTGAGTATATTAATGAACTTTCCCATATTGGAAACAGAAAGGTTATTGCTGAGAGAATTAAAAACTGATGATGCGGAATCTATATTTCAATATCTTTCTGACAAAGATGTTATTCGTTATCTTGAAGGAAACACTGATACTGTTGAGGAAGCCAGGGACTATGTTTCATGGTGTGATAATACTTTTAATAAACAAAAAACAGATATTCGCTGGGGTATCGAACTTAAGGAAAATAACAAACTAATTGGTGACTGTGGTTTTGGACATATTAATGAACCTAAGCGCCCTACTGAACTTGGGTATATGTTGGCTAAGGAATATTGGAATCAAGGGTATATGTCAGAAGTACTTGGTTCAATATTGAGTTATGGTTTTTATAATTTAGGGTTACATAGAATTCAAGCATGGACGCATCCAGATAATAAAGCATCAGCGAGTATATTATTGAAACATGGTTTCGTCAAAGAAGGCTTTTTAAGAGAATATGTTTACATTTGGCATAAAGGCATTTATATCGACGTTGATATGTATAGCCTCATAGATAAAGAATATAAAAAATAAGATCGGGAATATGCTTCCGGTCCCCAGGGGTACCAATCTACAGGGGTGTGGGCGTGCTGTATCAGATATAGGGATTTCTCCTGAAACTTATTCTAATGTTCTTTTTTTATCATGTCATTAATTGAAATCTCCGGATGAGCATACCTTTGCTTATTTACAGTTGATGTACCAATTTCAATAGCTTTTTCAGGACACCAGTGAAAGCAGGCTAAGCACTGTGTACAATTTCTTCCCCAGTATGGTTTTTTATCCGATGACAATTTTATGTTTTTTTGTGGACATATACGCACACAAGCAGAACAATGTATGCATTTATTTGTTACTCTAAATTTTCTTGGAGTTTTATATATGTATTTCGCAAATGCACCGGTGATAAAACCTTGTAAATAATACTTGAATTCATTATTCCCATCAAACTTTAAAAGGCTGCGTTTATTAATATAATTAGATATTTCCAAAAGTTTTTCTTTTGATTTAAAAAGCCTTTGTTTCTGGATTTCTATGGGGTTTGTGAAATCTCGAACTATAAGTGAATTTCCTGGCATGTCAATTACAAATCCGGAAGAAAGAGAAAGTCCAATTTTGTTTAAAGTCTTACTAAGTGTGAATAAACAATGTCCAGGACCTGCATTACAAGTTGCGATGGCAAAAGTGTATGGCTTTGTTTTGATTCTAATTTTTCTAATAAAATTTCTAACAATATCAGGAATTGTTTGAAAATAAACTGGGAATACGAAACCTATGGCATCTGCATTTATTTCAATTTGTTTTTTTTCTGTAAAACAAGCCAAATCTATTATATTTACTTTGTCATTAATTTGATTACCTAACTGTCTTGCAATTGATAAAGAGTTACCTGTACCCGAGAAATAGTATATGTTTGTACTCACATTAACACCGTCCTACTAAGTGATTTAGTTTATTATAAAGTCTGTAGTATAGTACAATGTCAACACTTTTTTATTCTCGTGTTTTATTCTCGTGTTGTTCTCGTGTTTTATTTTTGAAAGCTTTGAAGATATGTTTTTATTACAGGACATGTATTTGAGCTTTTTAGGTTCAGCTTTACTTTTTCGAGAGTTTCTATCATATTTTCCAATGTAGAAATTCTTGCTTTAATATCCGTTATCTTATGGTCTAGCAGCTGTGAAACATCACCTAAATTATGATTTTTATTTTCAGAAATCTGGAATAATTCTTTTATTTCCTCCAGTGTAAAACCTGATTCCTTAGCACTTTTAATAAAGTTTATTTTAGTTATTGTTTCTTCTGAATATATTCTATAACCTTTTTCTGTTCTTTTGGGTACATTAATAAGCCGAATTTTTTCATAATATCTTAAGGTTTCTATATTCACATTGGTTTTATTAGCTACTTGCTTTCTTAAATATCCTGTCATATCAATCCTCCCAAAGCAACATACTACAAAGAATCTTTTGGATGTTAATGATTTGCAGAATTACTTTTTATAATAATATCACAAATGGAAGATGAGTTCGAAATTAATATTGTTTTACTTTATTTAAGCAGTAAAAAAGAGTAAAGAGATTGCATCAGCCGATTTATGATAAAATATGTATGACATTTCTGATATGTAGTGGTATAAAAGGGGTGATAAATTGGTAGAAGGATTGAAAGCTGGAAAACAGGAAAGTTTTGCTCTTTTATACGAGCAGTGCGGCAGAAAGATATATGGCCTTGCATTGAAAATGTGCGGTAATAGGGAAGATGCGGAAGATATCGTTCAAAAAACGTTTATTCAGGCTTTCACAAAAATAAACGGGTTTAGGGAGGAAAGCAGCATCTATACCTGGCTGTTTTCGATTGCAAAAAACCTATGCCTCAGGCAGCTTGAGGGGAAAAGGAAAAGCTCGTTCGCTTCATTGGAGCAGTTGCTTTCTTCAGAAAAAATGTCTGTAGGCCCAGACGATTTCACAGCTTATGAAAAACAGTTTTATATCGGTCAGGTGAAAGAGGGATGTCTGCTTGGACTTCTCAGGTGCTTGTCTTTCTATCAAAGGACGGCGTTCATTCTAAATATTCTGCTGGAGATGAAAGTGAAGGATGTGGCTGAAGTAATAAATAAATCGGAAACTGCAACCAGAGTCTTGGTACATAGGGCAAAACAAAACCTGAAAAACTTCCTTTGCAAGAATTGTTCCATCTATGATGCGCAAAATACCTGCCGGTGTGAAAATCTGATTCACTTCTCATTGAAACAGGGGTGGATTCAAAAAGCCGGTGAAGAAATCAACATACCTAAACAAAATAATATAGTTGAAAAAATTGAAACGGAAATTAATTATCTTCAAAAAATCACCCGAATCTATAGCGAGCTCGATGAGGATCGATCCTTTGAAAGGAAAGCGCATATAATTCAGGAAGAAATCAAGAGCCAATCCCTTCAAATATTTTCTAATAAAAAAGTGAAATAAACCTCCTATTCTTGTATCTAAATGAAAAGAAAATACAAGGAAAGGAGGTTCTTTATGCCCCAAAAGGAGAGGGAAGTAACAAAATGTATTGCGGTAAATTTGACTGTGCGTCTTGCTGAAAAATTAGAGGAACGCAGGATAGAAACCGGAAAAAGCAAAAACACCATTCTGGTTGAGCTTATTGAAGCGGGATTCAATCTGAAAGCAATTCAGAAATCAGAAAACCTATAGTTGAAAAATTTATTACGGAGGGAAGATTATGTTGTTTTATGTTAAAATTCAATTGAAGATGGATAAGCTGGCAGAAATGTTGGAGAAATCATCAAAAGGTGAAATACCAAGCCCTGCAGAATATTCAACGATTTACTGTTCCGATTCTGAACCTGGATTGGGCTACTCAATATTTAATGTAGAAAGCAAGGGGCAGTTGGATAGGATACTGGAAAAATTGGAGCCCTATTCTGAAGTATATGAGGTAGCACATATCATCACTTTACAGCAATTCCAGGCCAAAATGGCCAAAATGGCTTAATCTGTTTCACAACAGAGCATCACTGTTTAGTGTTATTTGTATATGAGACTTAATAGTGGATTTATGGCATACTGCCTGAACTTAATTGTTCGGGCTCTTTTTTTACAATGGGATAACGATGGGGATTTGAATTAAACCTTTCTTTTTGGTCCGCCCAAAAACTTATCAAGCATAAGCACTGATAAGTACAACCATAAAATTGTTATGGAAGAGACTGATAAAAACCAACCTTCTTTAAAATAAATCAAATTTAATTTGTACCCGGCGAAGTAAAGTGCGTAAAGTGCAATAATGATTAAAGCTTTATATCTGAATTTGGTTTTTAAAAAATATGCCAGGAGCATGATGGCGGAGGAAAGTGTGTAATACACCAAATATAAGCTATACCGGCTGCATTTTGCATCCTTGAGCAAGGTTGTGGAAAATCTCATTAATCCTGCCACGTCTAATCCCCATAGCAAGGTAACAACATAAAGTGCAAATAAGCCCATGTAGATATATCCGTAGTAAGTAATCGGCTTTATCCCTTTTAATATTTTCAGATACATTTTTTTAGCTACCCAAATGAGTATAGGGAAACCAATTACAGTCATCCAGGTCCGATACCAGTTATGACTATATATGCCTAATGCTAAAAAAAGTTCTTCGATAAGGCCATAGATACCTCCAAATATGAAATACCAGTAGTACTTTAAATCAAGGATCACTACTAAAAGAACGGTTGCCGATACCGAAAACTGTGAAAAGAGGTTTCCCGCCAGAGAATCGTTAAATGGGTCTGGATGGTTTTTAATAATCATAGGGTAATAGGTATAAGATCTAAAAAAAATCATAATCAATGTTTCAATATATAAGGTTAAACCAACTATGGTTTGATATAAAGCAAATGTCAGCCTTCTTCTATTTGCCCTATATATCGTATAAACCAATTGGACCAAAGTTAAAATGCCTAATAGAACATACCATATTGTATTTGTCCAAAATTTTGGCGTCATAAGCGCTCCAAATCACATAAAACAGATTTTCAGCCCGTTCCTATACTGATATATTATTTATACTTTCTTTATCTTTTATTGATTTTGTTGAGGTTAATCGCCAAAGCAAAAATTAGCATATACCATATGAAATCGCTCTTGACAATGAGGCACATAAATCGGGCATATGATTTGCATACCGGATAAAAATATGAACATAGGTTAAAGCCTCTATGGTCTTCCGATTTATATTTTAATAGGTGTTGGCAGCAAGTTTGCAATGAAAGCCTTATATAAGCAAAAGAATGCCGGTATTATTTGACACGAAGGCCATTCAAGCTATGCAGGATCCTCCCGGGCAATTCACGGCTGACCTTGCATTCCTGCTCCCACCAGCCGAAGGCGACCGAGGCCCGTACCGCCTCCTTGCCCGGAGATCTCAAATAAGTGACGGCAGAGCCACCGGGAGGGATAATTATCATTCCCTGAAAATCATGCCTGGTCAAGGTATAATTGGGTTCGACCCTTCTTGTGAATGAAAATATCCCTCCGACAGGAGTTTTCACAATATGCTCCGCAAATTGCAATTCTATTTTTGGCTGAGGGGGTGGTTCAATAGACTGATTTGCTGAAGCGACATTTCCGGATAACTTACCTCTGCCCGGCGGAGTGCTGTTCAACCAGACTTCAGCCGTAAAGGGCCTGCTGGAAAAGTTTGAAAAGGTGTAAACATTCCAGAGCATGTCGACTCCCGAATCAGGAGGATTTATCAATGCTCCCCATGCGTTATATCCATCGCCGAACGTCATCGGGTCCGTCTGACCGAAAAAATAATTCCCCAGAAAGGTCTCCCATATTGAGTTCGCTATATTGACCACCTCGAGGGGCACGGTTGCTTTTTTAAATTTTCCGAAGCTCATAAATTGCCTCCCTTCAGCATTTGAGACACCTATTATTGTATTTTTTCCTCCCACCATGAGAAAACGACTCTCGCTTGTGTTTTCTGTGTTCCCGGTGACCTTAAAAAGATAGCAAGTGAGTCTCCGACGCCAAGGATGATTCCGCCTTTGCTCGAATCGCTGACAAGAGTGGAATTCGGAGCGACTATCCTATCGAAGACATTTACCCCGCCTATAGGCTTCCCGGATGCCTGACCTGTGAACAAAAGTCTCGCCCTGGGCTTCGGAGGAGGAGTTATCGCCAGATTGGACGGAGTGATATACGGTGTTGTCATTCCATGCCCGGGCAGCTTGGGATTCAACCAGATTTCGGCTGTGAAGGATTGCGCCGAGAAATTGCTTATGGTAAAAATATCGAAAAACAGGTTTACCCCGGAAGCAATAGGATTAACCAGAGCGGCCCAGGCGTTGTATTCACCCGCCATACATATTTCCTCCGTCTGGCCGATGAAATAGTTTCCCAAGATTGCCTGCAGAGTAGGATTCGTCAGGTCAACGACCCGAACCGGTCTTCTGTTTTTATTGAACATGTTGAACATACTGATTCTCCTCTTTAATAAACCTCCATTATACATAATATGAAAGAGGATGCGATATTGTTGAATTCATTGAAGGTAAGCCGATGAATAATTGATAATGGCGGAGCTAAAAATAAAGCTTGATCGGAAGCAATAAAATTCAGAGGTATACTGTGTCAAATATAGTCTGGTATGTCATTTTAGCGGTCATAGGCGTGGGAGTTTCTGCTTACAGTATTTATAATAAAAGAAACATTTATAAAGTTTCAACGCTTATAACGTTTTATCTATTTGCCGCAGGTATAACATGGATCGGCGAATTTATCGTACTAGGGCTTTTTAACTCCTACGCGTACAAAACCGGCATATTCATAGATCCATGGGCTCAAAACCTGTTGGGGCACCTGATCCTCAATACGACTCTCTACCCGGCAATTTCAGTTGTGGTTGCGGTATATTCGCTGCGTTTTGGTGGGATGTGCTCGATTACGGTTATCTTTCTGGGTCTGGAGTACCTTTTTTTGAAACTGGGATTGTATGAGCAGCATTGGTGGAGATTCTACATGACTGCGCTCACAGTGCTGCTGCTTTTAATAATTTCAAAATACTGGTTTGCGAAATTGCTTCGAAAACCCTATGGTTCAACGAGAATGATCACATTTTACTTTATAGCCCTGCTCATAATCCATACTCCCGCCCCTATACTGCTGTTATTGGGAAAACAGCACTACCAGACAGGTTTGTCCGAAAGACTGTTTAAAGACTTTTATCTATCCAGTATCGTATTTATTTTCTTCTATCACCTGGTTCTTTCTTTCATTGTTGTGCTGCTTACATGTGTCTTGAAAAAGTGGTATTGGAAGGCGATGCCTTTTATATTTCCTGTTATAGTCCAAAGCATATTTGCAAAAACGGGTATATTGAGAATTGATGACGGGTGGAAATTGATTTATACGATACTTATCTATGAAGCTTTTATCGCTTTATTCATCCTGCTGGAAAAGACTACTCTTAAACCTGACCCGGATAGAGCCTGTTTACGGGAACGGATTGAGTAAAATTCAAACGAATCTTTTATGCTTTTCGCCTCTAAATAATCTATCGAGCATCATAACATAAAAATATGTTGCGAAAATTTCTATCGTTGTATATATCAGGAACCAGCCCTGTTTAATAAGCAGCAGCTTCATTTTGTACTCAATGAAGACAGTAAAATAGAGCACTACTATTACAATGGCTTTCCATCGTAGCTTTAAACCCGAGAAATATATGACCATGCATGGAATTGTAATAATCAGCATATTCGATACGGCAAGCAAAGTGTAACTTCTCATTGAGTCCGGCAGTATGCCCATATTAAAATCAATAATGCCGGATACCTTAAATATCCATGACAATGTAATCAAATATAAGTTAAAAAAGGAGAAAAATACGTAGGTATACAGCAAAACAGGTTTAATATCGGAAGGAATACTTTTATATATCTTCTTTGCGATCCAGCACAATAAAATGAATCCTGAAAAGGTCATCCAAGTCCGATACCAATGATGTGAATATATACCAAGCGAAATGAAAAGTTCTTCTATTATACTGTAAATCCCTGCAAAAATAAAATACCAATAATATTTCAAATTAAAAACAGTAATCAATATGACCGATGATGTTATTGAAAACTGTGAGAATAAGTTGCCCAGAACCATATCATCCAATGGCAGCTGTCTTAAGATCATAGGATAATAGCTATACGACTTTAAGGAAAACATAATTATAGCTTCAAAACCAAATGTCATTCCCGATATGATAAAAAAAAAGCGGCTAGTCGCTTCAAATCCCTTGATTTGGCAGCGGCTATCACCAATTCAATCATGGCTGACACACCCAGAGCAATGTACCAGATCGAGTTGCTCCAAAACGTCGATTGCATGTTCTCACACCTTTTGTAAATCAAATTGTATTTACTAGCTTGCCATAGAAATAAACAAGTTATTCTGTTCACGACCTGGACACAGGCCTGAACCGACCATGATTATTCCCGTTTGAGCAGCTCCGAAACATGCTTGTTCTGGACGATCTCTTCAATAGATCGGATACCTGACTGCCTGAGCACTATCATTACGTTAAGGTTGTCAAAAGGCGTCAGGATGAACGAATCCTCCCCGGTTTCGTTCACTATCCTGGTCGCCCTGTCCACGTCTATGTTTGTCCTCGGACCACCCACGCAGCCGCCGGCACAGCCCATGCCCTCAATGAAATTTGCATGGATTTCCTCGCCCGCATTCAATCTGTCCAGAAGCTCCTTGCAGTTTTTAACGCCGTCGACGCGCTTCGCTTTGAGCTTGATGACCCTGCTCGGTTCAAGTCTGTTAACTACGGTTTTTACAGAAAAGCTCACTCCGCCTGTTTTTGCATAAAGCCGTCCGCCAAGGGAGGCCTGATCCTTTTCGTCTCCGGGAAGCTCCTCCGGATGTATTTCAAGAGCGTTGAAAATCTCGGCCAGCTCCCTGAAATTGACGACGAAATCTATTGCGCCTCGCAGTTCGGGTTCGTTTATCTCGGCCTTTTTTGCTATACAGGGAGCGAAAAAGACTACGCTGGCGTCACTGAACAATTCCTTCAGAAATCTGCCTGAAGCGATCATGGGGGAGACTGCCGGGGACATGTGCCTGTACATTTCCGGATAGCCTTTTTTTGTCATATTGAACCATACGGGGCAGCAACAGCTTGTCAGGAAGAAGTCTTTTTCTGTTTTGACGAGATTGCTGAATTCAAACGCCTCACGTATTGAAAGGATATCCGCAAACATAGCTACCTCGATCATATCCTCGAAGCCCATAACCCTGAAGGCGGATCTTAGCTGCCCCAACGTCACATTCTCACCGAACTGCCCTGCGATTGCGGGAGCTACGACGGCAAAGACCTTCCTGCTCTTATCCTTCAGAAGGTCGATCAGGGGGATGAATTCAATCTTGTCGGCCAGTGCGCCGAAATCGCAGCTGACTACGCATTCACCGCAGTCAAGACATTTATTGTTCTCTATGACGGGGCCTTCGTTCCTTCTGTAGATCTGGGCTTCATATCTGCAACGGCCGCTGCAGCCGGGGTCTTCACAATACTCGCATGCGCCGTCTATTTTTGCGATGATCGGTTCGCCGACCGCTTCGGATTTTTTTACGATATCAAGCTCGTCGGTGAATTCTCCGCCGCCTTTCGGATTCAACCCCAGCGCGATCCGGATGTGGTCCTTTATAAACGGCATATCCTGATCGGTAAAGTTATTTTTAACTCTAATATCCTCAGCAAGCCTGTTAAGATCGTCGGCAGTATTAAGGCGGCCGTTCCAGTACATTTTTACGATCTCGCCGAAAATTTTCATCCTTTTTTCCTGAAAACCTGTAAAACGATTCTCCATGAAATATCTCCCGTATTATGTAGTGCGATTCGCCGTCTATAGCTTGCCCATCAGTTCATGGCAATATTTAAGCAGCTCAGCTCTCGAGCTTACGTTCATCTTTGCATAAATCCTTCGGTTGTGCGTTTTCAGCGTATTGATGCTTATATAGAGCATCTTGCATATATCCTTGGCGTCATGGCCTTCGATATACAAATCGAAGACCCTGCGCTCGGCGTTCGAAAGCGTCAAAAGCCTCTCTTCGAACAGCCTGCACTGTTCGGGAGTGAGGTGCTCCGCAGGCGGTGCAGTCAATATATTGTTTTCCCCGTTCTGATGTTTTGAAACAGTTGCCTGAACCTTTGGAGCGGCATTGTCGGCATGTGTGCTCAAAAATTCGATAAGATCGTCAATCTCGGTTATATGTGTCCTGACATTGAGTTCGTTTTCCTTTATTTTTTTTATCGCGTCAATCAATGGACTGATGTAGAACTTGCTTGATAGGTAGGTTATCAGGATACTGCCGAAGAAAAGCAGCACCAGGAGTATTGCTCCCGCCAGATGACGGGCTTTTTCGGAGGTAACGTCGCTGCCGGGGACAAGCAGCGCAAGAGACCATTCCTCCTTGCTGAATACGGATTTCCCCGGATAAAGCCTGACTTTCACATCCTGTCCCAGGATACTGTTTTTTGTCGTCTTGGTAAAAAAATATTTATTGAGTTTATCTTTATATGGAGAAGAAGAGGTATACAGGTTACCGGAGTCGCCACTGAAGAGCCAGGACGAATTACGCCCGCTGATCAGCGCATCTTCCGGATTGATATACCGGCCTGACTTTGTTGAAAAAATAAGCACCTCGCGTTCGAATTCGGGAGAGGATTCCTGCCGCAGTACATTTTCAAAAGCAGCTTTTGATAAGGCCAGCCCGCAAACACCATATGGCTTGCCATCGTTATCCAGCAATGGTACGGAGTAGGAAATCATTTGTTCGGAATTATCCGCGGGTAAAAACAATGGGTTCCAATACCCAAGATAATATTCATCCATGCCATTGTACTTAAGCGCTGCTTCAAAGGGCTTCAGGAACATTTCGCGCCGGCGTGTGCCTACTTCGGGGGACAGGCTGAACTCAAGCTCCCACTGTGTATGCAGGTTGATATTGTTGTCTCTTGTCAGATGGACGGGACCGTACAATAGAAACAGCTTCTGGCTCTCGTAGGGGATGGGGTTGAGATCCATGTTGTCTATGAAAAAACCCGCCTTGCTGTCTTTTGCTCGCTCAAGAGCCGGATTTACCGTTGCGTTCAAAAACAGGAACACACCTGTAACACCGGATTTTTCCATGGCGAAGCACGCTTTTTCGACTTCCGAGGAAAGTATGTCTTCCAACAGTTCGGAATGGTTGTATAGTTCGGCCGGCTTAAGCCCTTTTGAGGCCAGCTGTTTACTTATGCTTTTATTGGCTTTGACCGCAAATTCGATGGTATTGTTGGATATTTTTAGGAATTTGGCCGACAGATCCGATTCGATATATTTCAGATCGCTTGTCACAGATTCGTACGGATCTCTTGATATATCAGAAATAACACCGGAAAAGGCGGCAATGATAAAAATACAGGCAAGCACGATGAATACGACAATAAGCTGAAAGATCCACAGCCTGTTG
This sequence comes from Bacillota bacterium, assembly GCA_023412915.1. Classification (GTDB taxonomy): domain Bacteria; phylum Bacillota; class Clostridia; order Acetivibrionales; family DTU013; genus JAEYOM01. The sequence goes on along the minus strand of JAEZRE010000011.1, from coordinate 81,522 downwards.
CTAAGAGAGAGATTCGGAAACCCGGGTGTTCCTGAAAACTTATTTGACGTTGAGAATTTCATTCCTCACCTCTGTGATGAACTGGTCGAAACGCGGGTCGGATACGATGCCAGCAGCGCTCTTGTCAGAATCGACGCCGTTCTTCAATGTACCGAGAAATTCCTCCCTTGCAGCTTTTGTAAAGGAAATCAGCTTATCTTCAAAGGAATAGCGAATATCATCGCTGGAGTCAAAGGGTTTGTATGTATAAAGCTCATATTTTTTCAGCATATCGAGGGTCGTGCGGATGACCTTCGAAACATTCCGGTATTCGGCATTCGACTCATATGCGGTCAGCTTTTCAGGTGAAAGCTTTTCCGTAGCTTCCTTCGTGACCGGCAGATATCCTGTTTTCAAAACGAAATCCGTATTGCGCTCAGGCTCGGTAAGCCATTTGAGGAATACAACGGATGCATATTCCTTGGCCGGCTCGGATTTGGCCACAATAACGCCGGCGCCCTGCTGAACAGCCGCATTTTTGCCGTTTTCCAGCACCGGATAAGGCAGCGCCTTCAATTCTATAGCTCTTTTGGTATTATCGGCGAACGTTACCGTTTGCGGGAAAAAGCCGGCTCCGGCAGTGGAACCGGCATACATTACAAGGTCGCCGGTCTGTACGTCTTCGGATCTGTAGAAACTATACGCGCCGTACCAGCCTTTGACCATAGGCTCGTAATACTCATTCCATACGGCTTTCATGTCGGGATTGTTGAGATCGATTTCGCCCGTATTATCGCTGTTGACTGTAAAGAAGTCCGAGCCCAGCTGCCTGAAGCCTATAACCGCGAAATTGCTGACGGCGTCGAAACCGTACAGCGCCTTGCCGTCGTTCGGGATGTCGGGCGTTTCGGCATCAGTCCATTCATAATAGGCTTTGGCAGTTTTCCTGATGCCTTCGAAGGTCGAAAGCATGTCCTCATTCAGTTTATTATCAGAGACGCTATTGTAGGAATCCAGGAATTCTTTGTAAAAGGTATAATTTATGTAAAGAACCTCGGTGGATTTGGCGATGGGGAATATGACTGTTCCGCTGTCAGGCGTGAGCTTTCCCTCCTCAAGAAAGCCGGGTACGTATTCATCCAGTTCTTTTTCCGACATATACTGCTCCAGCGGCACAAGCTTTCCCATTTTATAAAGAGTGAAAGCCGTACCCGGATATGCCGTAGCCATATCGGGAAACTCCAGACTGCCCGGCTCGCCGGTTGCCGACGCCATCAGCTTGTTGTGGATATCCCCTGTGTTATCCATGCTGTATGCCTTGACGGTGATGCCCTTCTGTGCTCCTACCGTGCTGTTGAACTCTGTGACCATGTTGTCGAACATCACCTTCTGCTCGCCGAGGTAATGATGCCATATACTAAGGCTTACCGGGTCGTCCTTGCTCAGCCGTGGCAGGCTGTTGCTGCAGGAGGCAAGCAAAAGCATGATGGAAACCGATAATATGATCAGACCTGAACATATGGTTCTGCACGACAGCTTTTTCATAAAAGACCGCCCTTTACAGAGGAATTACGACAAATAGGAAGAATGACAGCTACAATTTACCATAAATTCATATAAATGTACATACAATTTTTTTATATAAATTTATATAAAAATGTAATCAGAGTATTTTCGTGTTTTTCAGAACCCTGTAAAGAACCATAAGGAATGTAAGATATACCATGCCGATCAGACCGGCGGCCTTTAACCCTATGAATATGGCCACAAGCGTGGCGATTGGGTGGATGCCGAGGGAAGTGGAAACTATTTTGGGTTCGACTATTTGCCTGACAATACTGATAAGCAGGAAGAGCAGAAGAATACCGACGCCTGCAAAGTAGTTACCCATGAGCAGGTATATTATCGCAAGCGGCAGGTATATCAGACCTATGCCCAGCACAGGCAGAATGTCGGCGATCGCACAGATTATACTCAGCATGACCGCGTACTTTATTCCCAATATCGAAAATCCAATCAGGGTCTGAACGAAGGTCAGGGAATAAATCAGGAAATAGGCTTTTATGTATTTTGACAGCATCCCGATCCCCTGGTTCCAAAGCGTTGTGACTTTTTCCTTACCGCTTTCCGAAAAGGCTGAAATGAAGCGGGCTTTTATGCTGGTCATATCACGTGTGAAGAAGTAGGTCGACAGTATGACGACGAAGATTATCGTTATCCACAAAGGTATGGAGAGTGCGATCGACAGGAAGGCGTTAAGGCTCTTTCCGGCGATATTCAACCCACTTTTCAGGATATCGGTAAGCTGGCTGCTGTTTTTCTCTATGAAAGACGGATCTATGTTCTGAAAATATGCGCTTATTTCGTCAATTATGCTGTTGATGGGGGTTATAATGCTTTCAAGATTGGCTGTTTTCAAATTGCGAAGCAGCATCATCGCCTCTGAAATGATCGAATAAAACAGAAGCCCGAGGATCAAAAATATAAGAAGGTATACGATGAAGGATGCAAGCAGGGCTGGGATGTTCCTCCTGAATTTCAGCCTGGTGCGGAAGAATCGGGCCACCGGCTGTATGAGAAAGGCTATCGCGAAAGCCACCAGAAAGGGGAAGGTATAGGTACTGGTAAAGTAAAGCAGCGCAAACAAAGCAGTGTATATCACGAAGAAAATTCCGAATTTTTTTAGGCTGACAACGAACTGGCTGTTAAACATGCCTCACCTCGCTGGTTTATGTTTCCGACAAATTTAATATTACCATAATTTTTATTATTAAGATATGATAAGAAAAACAGAACTTATGATTTGGATTTATGTCTATAATAATTGGCAAAACGGAACTGTTTATTGCGGCGTCGGATATACGGAGGGTGGATTTGAACTGAAGGATATCCGTTTTGCGGCCGATCAGGCATAATTGAAGAGTCAAAGATTCTAAAGACATGATATAATATTCCTGAAAATACAATACTAAAATAAAAACATGGCGGAGAATCGGATGCAATCCAACGAGCTTATGAATATCGCGCTGAAAGCCGGCGAGATAATGCTGACCAGCGGAGCCGAGATCTATAGGGTGGAGGAAACCATTGTAAGGATATGTAAAAGCTATGACACATATTGCGAAAGCTTTGTCCTGCCTACGGGTATCTTTATTTCGATCCGGGACAGCGAAGGCGGAATGCATACGGCATTTAAAAGGATACATGACAGAAAAGTCGACCTGAACAGGATAGACAGGGTCAATAATCTTTCAAGAAGCCTTCAGAGCAGCCGTCCCGATTATGGAACCGTTTTGGGACACCTGAACGACATAGAGACCGTGAGACAGCACCCGTTCCCGGCAAGGCTTGTGGCCGCGTCGGTCAGCTCCTTCGCCTTTACCATACTGTTCCAGGGCACCTGGCTCGACGGCGCTGCAGCCGCCGCGATAGGAGCGGCTGCGTATATGGTGAATGAAATGATGTCGAGGAAAAATCTCTATCAATTCCTTGAGCTTTTTATCGCGGGAATGCTGGCAGGCTTCATAAGCCTGACTGCCGTCAGGCTGTTTCCTGTGCTTAACGAATACAAAATAATTATCGGGTCGTTAATGATATACCTTCCCGGTGTTTCCATAACCAACGGCATCAAGGACGCTCTTTACGGAGACCTTGTAGCAAGCCTGACCAGGCTGGGCGAGGCGTTGCTTCTCGTAACGGTATTGGCAGTGGGGGTCGGTATCGCTTTGTCAGTGGGAATAGGACGGTGGTGGTAGGATGCATACGGTTTTGATGGCATTTCTGGGCAGCATGGGATCAGGCCTGACATTTAACGTAAAAGGCCGGAAACTGATATTCACGGGACTTTCCGGGGCGGCGGGCTGGCTTGTTTATCTGCTCATATACAGCTTTTCGGACAGCTCTATATTTTCAACCTTTGTGGGGGCCGTAGCAGTAGGCTTTTACAGTGAAACTGCGGCGCGTCTCATGAAGTCTCCCTCCACCGTTTTTTCGATACCGGGCATACTGCCTTTGGTGCCCGGGATAACCGCATATGAAATGATACAGGCAGTTACTGAGAACGATATGGCAGACGCGATGGCCAAGATGGTTAATACCCTGGGCGGGGCCGGTGCAATCGCATTCGGCATCCTGCTTGTGACTGCAGTTTTCCGAGGGATTTCAAAAAGGAAAAAGAAAAAACCGGTGGACTAGCGGGAGAATAATGGTGGAACGTAGGGACGGTTCTTTTGTTTCGTTTTCGCGATCGAAAACGAAACAAAAGAACCGTCCTTTGCATTCCAGTCTGTTTAAATCGGTTTACATCGGATGAATAAACTGCTGCGTCCAATAGCAAACGCCGGAGCTGTTCTTTGCGAGTCCGACGCCAATCTGTGAAAATGACCGGCTCAATATATTGTTTCTGTGTCCCGGAGAGTTCATCCAGTCACGCATGACTTCCGCGGGTGTCCTCTGGCCGTATGCGATATTCTCGCCGGCTGCCGTGAACTGGAGTCCGAAATTCTGCATCATTTGGAACGGCGAGCCGTATGTCGGCGAGGTATGGCTGAAGTAGCCCTTATTGGCCATATCGGCGGATTTATAGCGAGCGACTCTGCACAACTGCCAGTTGCTTGTGAGTGCCGGTAGCCCGTTATTTGCCCTTTGCACGTTGACCAGCCTTATCACTTCGTTTTCCTGGGATGTAGTGGTTACCGAAGGTATATTCAACTTCTGCCCGGGATATATCATTGCGGGGTTTTTGACCTGCGGGTTCGCTGCGATGATCTCGCTTATCCCGACCTGATACCTGCTCGCAATCTTCCACATGGTGTCGCCTGCTTTAACTGTATAAGTAGATTGTGCCAATGATGTCGTTGTAAAAAGCAATACAAATATCAGGATCAAAATTGCTTTAATTTTCATTTTTTTCATTTTAATCACCTCGCTGATAGCTTTTGAAAAATTACTCACATTCATGCTGGCAATATAAATCACGCCTGTAAATAAGTTCATTTCTGCAGCTTATCCACTTGACTTTGAAAATTCTTTCATAAATAATATCTACAGATAGAAATTTTCCGGAGGATGAATACGAATGACAAAGGGTAAAAAACCTGAGGAATACGGTAATGAAAGCATTTCTTCACTAAAGGGGGCCGACAGGGTCCGCTTGAGGCCTGGCGTCATATTCGGCTCTGATGGCATTGAAGGCTGCGAACATTCGTTTTTTGAAATACTTTCCAACTCCATTGACGAGGCCAGGGAGGGCTATGGCGACAGAATAGAAGTCACCCGCCATTCCGACCGTTCGATCACTGTCAGGGATTACGGCAGAGGCATACCGGTCGACTTCAATCAGAAGGAAGACAAGTACAACTGGGAGCTCGTCTTCTGCGAACTCTATGCAGGCGGAAAATACAAAACGAATTCCGGGGAAAATTACGAATTCAGCCTGGGACTGAACGGCCTGGGCAGCTGCGCTACGCAGTACAGCTCGGAATTCATGGACGTCACCGTATTCAGGGACGGCTTCCGCTACGACCTGCGCTTCGAAAAGGGGCAGAACATAGGCGGACTTATCAAGGAAAAGTGCAAATACGAAAGCACGGGTTCGATACAGCATTGGAAACCCGATCTTGACGTATTTACGGATACGGACATACCGCTTGAATATTTTGTGATAACGCTCAAGAAACAGGCTGTAGTCAACGCGGGCTTGAAGTTCATACTGACCGACGAAGCTTCCGGCAGCGTTCAGGAATTCTGCTATGAACACGGAATCGTCGATTATATTTCCGAAATTGGCGGAGACAAGAGTTTCACAGGCATACAGTTCTACGAATCCTCGGCAAGGGGCAGGGACCGCGAGGACAAGCCCGAATACAAGGTCAGGATACAGGTTGCCTTCTGCTTCAACAACGAAGTGAACCTTCTCGAATATTATCACAATTCCAGCTTCCTGGAACACGGCGGCTCGCCGGATCGCGCGGTAAAGGCGGCATTCGTCAACGAACTCGACAAGTTTATCAGGAGCAAGGGAAAATATAACAAGGATGAAGCCAAGATCACCTTCAACGACATACAGGACAGCTTGATTCTTGTGACGAATTCATTTTCGACGGTCACAAGCTACGAAAATCAGACCAAGAAGTCAATAACGAACAAATTCATACAGGAAGCGATGACGGATTTCATCCGTCAGCAACTCGAAATCTACCTGATAGAGAATAAACTCGAAAGCGACCGTATCGTCGACCAGCTCCTGGTAAACAAGCGCAGCCGTGAAACGGCGGAGAAGACGAGGATCAATATAAAGAAGAAGCTCGGCGGCACGATCGACATGTCCAACCGCGTTAAAAAATTCGTCGACTGCAGGACAAAGGATACAAACAAACGAGAGCTTTATATAGTGGAAGGCGATTCCGCGCTGGGATCCTGCAAGATGGGAAGGGACGCCGATTTCCAGGCGATCATGCCTGTCAGGGGAAAGATACTGAACTGCCTGAAGGCTGAGTATGACAGCATATTCAAGAACGATATAATAGTAGACCTGCTGAAGGTCCTGGGCTGCGGCGTTGAGATCAAATCGCGCCACAATAAGGAACTGAATACCTTCGACCTTGACAACCTGAGGTGGGACAAGATAATCATCTGCACCGACGCAGACGTCGATGGCTTCCAGATAAGGACACTGATACTCGCGATGCTGTACCGTCTGGTCCCGTCACTTATTCAGGTAGGAAAAGTGTACATAGCGGAATCGCCGTTGTTTGAGATAACCAGCAAAGGGAAGACATGGTTTGCCTATACCGAAAAAGAAAAGGTACAGATACTTGCAAAGCTCGTAGGCGGCAAATACGCCATTCAACGCTCGAAGGGACTTGGTGAAAACGAACCCGAAATGATGTGGCAGACTACCATGAACCCCGAGACACGAAGGCTTATCAAGATCATACCCGATGATATGCAGAAAACGGAACTTATGTTCGACCTGCTGCTCGGCGACAACCTCCAGGGCAGGAAGAGCTTCATTGAAGAGAACGGAACTAAATATATGGATATGATAGACGTAAGCTGATGAAACGCGGGGACGGTTCATCCAAGAAAGGTGCAGATATGTCTGATAAAAATTTAGTATTGCAAAAAATACCTGATACACTTGAACAGAATTATATGCCCTATGCGATGAGCGTAATAGTTTCGCGTGCGATCCCTGAAATCGACGGTTTCAAGCCGTCCCACAGGAAGCTGCTCTATACGATGTACAAAATGGGGCTGCTGACCGGGTCCAGGACGAAATCGGCCAATGTTGTCGGTCAGACGATGAAGCTGAACCCCCACGGCGATGCGGCGATATATGAAACACTGGTCAGGCTGACGAGGGGAAACGGCGCTCTGATTCACCCGTATATAGACTCCAAGGGAAACTTCGGCCGTCAATATTCCAGGGACATGGCGTACGCAGCCTCCAGGTATACCGAGGTAAAGCTCGAAAAGATATGTGAAGAGCTGTTCCGCGATCTTGACAAAAACACAGTGGACTTTGTCGACAATTACGACGGCACTATGAAGGAACCGACGCTGTTCCCATCGGCTTTCCCGAGCGTTCTTGTAAACGCGAACCAGGGTATTGCGGTAGGCATGGCCTCAAATCTTTGCAGCTTCAACCTGAAGGAAGTCTGTGACGCGGCCATAGCCTATATCGGCGATGAGAATGCCGACCTGCTGCAGTACATAAAAGCGCCCGATTTTTCCACAGGCGGCAGCCTTATTCTTAACGAAAACGAATTAAGGGGCATTTATGAAACGGGAAGGGGCAGCTTCAAGGTCAGGGCAAAATATAAATACGACAAGCAGAACAGTTGTATAGAGATATATGAGATACCCTACACTACTGCTTCCGAATCGATAATCGACGCGGTCATAGAGCTCGTGAAGAGCGGCAGAATCAAGGACATAACGGATGTCCGCGACGAGACCGACCTCGAAGGCTTGAAGATCACGCTCGACATACGCAAGAGCGCGGATCCCGACGAGATCATGAACAAATTGTATAAACTGACCACCCTGCAGGATACGTTCAATTGCAATTTCAACATATTGGTCAACGGAAGCCCCAGAGTAATGGGCATCAGGGAAATCCTGCGCGAATGGCTTATCTTCAGGGTAAACTGTATCAAAAGGCAGACGGCTTTCGACATCGGTAAAAAGGAGGACAAGCTCCATCTGCTGCTTGGACTTCGAAAGATACTGCTCGATATCGATAAAGCTATCGCGATCATACGCAATACCGAGCACGACGCCCAGGTGGTGCCCAACCTGATGGAAGGCTTCGGGATAGACCAGCCGCAGGCGGAGTTCATTGCAGAGATCAAGCTGAGAAACCTGAACCGCGAATACATTCTGGACAAGGTCGGGGAAGTCGATACGCTGCAGAAGGAAATAGCCGAACTGAAGGAGCTTCTCGGCGACGAAAGGAAAATCAGGAAGGTTATCGCGAGGCAGCTCGGCGAGGTGGCGAAGAAGTACGGCCAACCGAGGATGACGGAGATCATACCTGAAACCCACGTTGAGCAAATAACAGAAGAACACCTTATCGAGGATTACAACCTGAAGCTGTTCCTTACTGAACATAATTACCTCAAGAAGATAGCGCTTGTTTCATTGCGCGCGAATCCCGAGCACAAGCTCAAGGACGACGATAGAATAGTCCAGGAAATAGAGACGCACAATAAGTCGGAGCTGCTATTGTTCTCGGACCGCCATACGGTTTACAAGCTCAGGGTATATGATATTCCGGACTGCAAGGCAAGCTCTCTCGGAGAGTATCTTACAAACCTGCTGCAGCTCGAAAACGGCGAAAAAATAATCTATATGGCGGCAACCGACAATTATGCCGGCTGGCTGCTGTTCTCGTTCGAAAGCGGCAAATTTGCCAAAATCGAAATGGAAAGCTATGCAACGAAAACGAACAGGAAAAAGCTTGCAAATGCATATTCCGACCTGTCGCCTCTGGTCGACATGCGTTATTTGGCGGCGGATACGGAGCTCGTTGCTTACAGCAGCATAAACAAGGTCCTGATATTCGATACCTCCGGCATAAACCCCAAATCCACGCGCGATTCGCAGGGAGTGCAGGTACTGAAGGAGAAAAAGGGAAGCCGGCTTTGCGCTGTCAAGACTATTGAGGAATCGGGCATCAAGGATCCCGATTATTACCGCACTAAAACGATTCCCGCCGTAGGCTGCTATTTCAGGGATGAAGACACCGAGAACAAGCAGGTGACTATGAAATTTGAGGAATGAGGATGTTTTTAGACAAAATCCGGACTGCTTCGTAAATAATAATATAAAGCTAGTCTGCACATTACGTGCGAATATATTTGAAACGAGGTAACCGGATTGAACTATGAAGCAGGTAAGGATGGCGCAAGCAATGTTGGCGAAAAAAACGTAAAAAGCAAAGACAGGGTAGCGCTTTACATCGTTCTGATTGCTCTGTTCCTTGGAGCTATGGCATATTTCACGATAAAATTCGGACCGCAGCTGACGGAATTGGCGAAAGACCCGGGCAGCCTGAGCGACAAGCTTGAATCGTACGGCTGGAAGGGCGTCCTGCTGTTCATAGGCATACAGATGCTGCAGGTATTGGTAGCGGCAATTCCAGGAGAGGTGACCCAGATCGCCGGAGGGTATATTTACGGGACCTGGTTCGGGACTTTATATTCGATAACAGGTATCCTGATCGGATCCGTTCTCGTTTTCTTCATAGCAAGGCTGCTTGGCTATCCTCTGGTGAAAATGCTGGTTTCGCCCGAGCATTTGAAAAAATTCAATTTCATGATAAATGGCGATAAGTCGGAAGCGGCTATGTTCCTGCTGTTCCTGATACCCGGCATCCCGAAGGACATCCTTACCTATATTGCGGGCATCACACCGGTAAAACCGTTGCGTTTCTTCATAATCATCACAATAGCCCGGCTGCCTGCGCTTTTTGCATCCTCTGTGATAGGCAGCAGTACTGAAAAAGGCAATTATTTAATGGTTATCATACTTTCCGCTGCCGCACTGGTACTGTTCCTGGCAGGACTGCTCCTCAAGGACAGGATAATCAATAAAATAAAGCAGCTGTCCAAAAGCAGGGATTGAAACCCAGTGAAACAGAGGGACGGTTCTTTTGTTTCGTTTTCTGCCTGCTAAAACGAAACAAAAGAACCGTCCCTGCGTTTCGATCCCTATTTTTTAAGCGTCTTTTATCTGCTTGATGAAAAATTCGTCATAAAGTGCGCAGACAGCTTTGTTAGACTCTTCAGCCCTGACCCCGAACATCATGCTTACTTCCGAAGGCCCCTGGTTGATCATTTCAAGGTTGATGCCTGCGTTTGCAAGCGCAGTAGAGGCTCTCGAGGTAATTCCCAGCGTATTTCGCATGCCTTCCCCGACGATCATGACCAGCGCTATGTTCTTTATCACGGAAATATCGTCGACCGCCAGTTCATTCTTTATGCGTTCGGTAATTCTCTTTTCCTTGTATTCGTCCATCATGTCCTGTTTCAGGATTATAGACATATTATCTATACCGGAAGGGATGTGTTCGAAGGAGATCTGTTCTTCCTCGAGCATCTGGAGGATCTTCCGGCCGAAACCGACTTCGCGGTTCATCAGGTATTTGCTGATATAAATGAAGCAGAAGCCCGTGTCGCTGGCTATCCCGACTACCGGGAAACCGTTGGTACGGCGCTCTTTTACTATTGTTGTGCCGGGGGCTGAAGGATTGTTGGTGTTTTTGATACGGACGGGCACGCCTTTATAAAATACCGGAACGAGCGCTTCCTCGTGAAATACTCCGAAGCCTGCATATGAAAGCTCCCGCATCTCCCTGTACGTGACTTCGTGTATCGGGACGGGGGATTTTATCAGGTTAGGATTAACGGAGTAAACGCAGTCGACGTCGGTAAAATTTTCGTAGAGATCGGCATTCACAGCCGCTGCAACGATCGATCCGGTTATGTCCGAACCTCCGCGTGGAAGCGTTACAACCTCTCCGGAAAGAGAGTAGCCGAAAAATCCGGGGAATATGGTTATACCGGCGTAATCTGAAAGAGATTTCAAATTTTCGTACGACTGGGGCAGAACCTGCGCGTTTCCGAACTCATCGCTGAGCAGCAGACCGGCATCCCTGGGATTTACATAACGCGCATCGAAACCGGCGCTTTTGAGGTACTCCGCGACGAGCTTGGCGCAATTGTCCTCGCCGGCGGCCTTAAGACAGTCCAAGTACCTTCCTTTGTCGCTTTTGTCGCCTTCCACGCGCATTCTGAGATCAGTCGAGACAGTTTCTACGATGTCTCCGTTTACTCCAAGTTCTGAAGCAATATTTGCAAATCTTTCTGTTATGGCTTGCAATTCGTTTTCCGCATCGCCCTTTTCCAAACCGGCTTTCGCACAGGCGATCAACATGTCCGTAACTTTTATATCTTCCTTGAAACGCTTGCCTGGAGCAGACACTATGATCAATCTGCGCTCCGGATCCGAAGTTATTATACTGCAAACTTTCTTTATCTGATCGGCAGATGCTAGTGATGTCCCGCCAAATTTTGCAACTTTCATACCTGAATCCTCCAGATTTCTTTATATCATATTATTATCACATCACACAAAAGGTCCTGTCAATAATAAATTGTTTTTATGTATATGATATTTGGATGCAAGGCTGATAAAAGTACGAACATTTGTTTGATTTCTTGAGCTGATATGTTATAATATGAAACGAAGTTTGAATCATGGGGGCACTAAAGCAATATGCCGGATTTTAAGATAGTTTCCGATTATAAAATGTGCGGCGACCAGCCGGATGCGGTGGAAAACCTGGTCAAAGGCCTGAACAGGGGTTACAGGCATCAGACGTTGCTTGGCGTAACGGGCTCGGGAAAGACCTTCACTATGGCTAACGTAATCGAGCAGGTCCAAAGACCGACTCTTGTCATAGCGCATAATAAAACGCTTGCGGCGCAGCTATGCGCCGAGTTCAAGGAATTTTTCCCGAACAACGCCGTCGAGTACTTCGTCAGCTACTACGACTATTATCAGCCCGAAGCATATATAGCGGCGACGGATACCTACATTGAAAAGGATTCCTCCATAAACGATGAAATAGACAAGCTGAGGCATTCCGCGACTGCGTCGCTTTTCGAACGGCGGGACGTGATTATTGTCGCCAGCGTATCGTGCATCTACGGCCTGGGCGATCCGGAGGACTATACGGAACTCATGCTCTCTCTCCGGCCCGGTATGCAGAAGGACCGCGACGAAGTAATACGCAAGCTTGTGGATATACAATACGAAAGAAACGAGATAGATTTCAAACGCGGAAAGTTCAGAGCCAGGGGCGACGTGCTCGAGATATTCCCGCCCGATTCGTCCGAACGGGTCCTTCGGATCGAGTTTTTCGGGGACGAGATCGAAAGGATCTCCGAGATCAATTACCTTACGGGAGAAATTCTGGGAATCAGGTCGCATGCGGCGATATTCCCGGCCAATCACTATGCGACGACCCGGCCGAAGATGCTCCGTTCGCTGGTCACGATAGAGCAGGAGCTCGAAGAAAGGCTTAAGGAGCTGAAGGAGCAGGGCAAGCTGCTCGAGGCGCAAAGGCTGGAGCAGAGAACCAGATATGATCTCGAGATGCTGCAGGAAATCGGCTTCTGCCAGGGTATAGAGAACTACTCGAGGCATATCAGCGGGAGAGAGCCGGGCAGCGCGCCTTTCACGCTGATCGATTATTTTCCTGAAGACCTGCTGGTCATCATAGACGAGTCTCATGTTTCGATACCGCAGATAGGAGCCATGTACAACGGCGACAGGGCAAGGAAGGAATCGCTTGTCGAATACGGTTTCAGGCTGCCCTCCGCTTTTGACAACAGGCCTCTGAGATTCGAGGAATTCGAGAATAAGGTCAAACAGGCTGTATACGTCAGCGCAACGCCCGGAATTTATGAAAAGCGTCATTCTCAGCAGACGGTCGAGCAGATCATCCGTCCGACCGGCCTTATAGATCCCGAAGTTATCGTACGTCCGGTAAAGGGGCAGATAGACGATCTGATAGGAGAGATCTCCAAGCGTGTTGAAAAGCAGCAAAGGGTACTGGTAACAACGCTTACGAAGAAAATGGCGGAGGATCTGACGGCATATCTCAAGGACCTCGATTTCAAGGTGGAGTACCTGCATTCCGACGTTGAAACTCTCGAAAGGACGGAGCTTATCCGTAATCTGAGACTTGGTGTTTTCGACATTCTGGTAGGCATAAACCTGCTGCGCGAAGGCCTGGATCTGCCGGAAGTGACGCTGGTTGCCATTCTCGACGCCGACAAGGAAGGCTTCCTGCGTTCCGAGACCTCGCTCATACAGACGATCGGCAGAGCTGCGAGGAATGTTGAGGGGACCGTCATCATGTATGCCGATACCATTACCGATTCCATGCGGAAGGCCATCAGCGAGACGAACCGCAGACGAGGGATACAGACTGAGTACAACCTTAAAAACGGCATTACTCCGACGACCATCCAAAAGGGAGTCAGGGATACGCTTGAAACGATCAAGGTGGCGGAAACAAGCACAGGATATTCCTTCGAGCACGCGGACGGGATGGATGAAGCCGATCTGGAGACGATTGCGAACAGGCTGGAGAAGGAAATGAGGGAGGCTGCAAGAGCTCTGGAATTCGAACGCGCGGCATCGCTCAGAGACAAGCTTACTGAGCTTAGGAAGAGGCTGGAAAAGAAGTAGTTTTAGGACACACTACTCCTTCTTGCGCCTGGCTATAATGCGTATAAACGTTATATTATCTCCCGCAATGACATTGAAGGGTTCTTCGTGAGCATTGACAATCTTCGCGAACTTTTTAAAAATTGTATTACCCTCGTTATCCGGCAGAGTGTCGGCAACAAGGATATCGACCATTTCAGATGCAGTAAAGCAATCTGCCCACCAATCCAGAGTGTGCCATTTATCAAGCTGATCCGACCAATGCGGTTTCAAAACTTCGGGAATGCCATCGGTGTATTCCCGATAAAATCCCGGTACAATGACGCCTATTTCGCCGCCGGGCTTGACATGCCTGAGAATTTTTTCTCTCAAAAATTCCCCGTCCGTTACATAGAAAAATAATGAGTTAACGCTCATCAGAACGTCAAAGTAACCGTCTGCAAACGGTAGCTCTTGGGCGTCGGCGCGGATGGGGAAAACCATATCCTCCATGTCTGTTTCACTGATGCGCTTCAAGTTATCTGTCGCGCTGTTCCACAAGTCGGTAGCCCAGACTTTTACGCCAAACTCCTTTGCGAGAAATATAGAGCTGATTGCTTTGCCGCAACCTAAATCAAGGACACGCATACCGGATTTCAAGTTCATTTCCTGTGTGAGCGACTCTTGAAGCCAAAGGCAATGAGAACCCATAGCATTTTGAAGTATCCAGTCAGGGTCGTATTTAGAGGAGAGTGGATACCGTTCATTTTTCATAGCGTCCCGCATTTCGTTTCCTGAAAAAGTCATTTTGAATGTTCCTCCTGTGGGCTGGCCATTTCTTATCTGATATAGGCGTTATCCATGCAATGTCGTGCTGCATTTATGAGCATATCATGCCGGTCGCATAAAAATGAACATTTTTCATCATAATTTGTTCTTTTTTTCAAACACGGGCGTGAACCACTCCATTTGGCAGTAAACTCCGTCATACGATGCTGTATCTATCTTCTCAAAATATAACTTGTTGTGAAAGGAATCATATTTAGCATATTTATCGTTAACAAACGCTACAATCGCATCATACATACCCCGTGCGATGTCCGCGTTTATATCATAATAATGGTGCGGACCGATATAATGAAACCGTGCACACAAAGAAGCGGGAAATTTGTCGCCATCAAGGCCATGTGGGATATTTTTCAGTTCTTTGACCTGTACCGAAGGAAGATAATACGAGTAATCAACCTCTCCTGAGGGAATCCTTGTCAAGCCAAAGTATATGTTGAGATTAACGGCGTTTTTGATCAAGCCTCTTTCATTGTGCCAAAAATCCTTTGCCACTTTCGGAGGCAGTTCAACAGACTCGCAATTTGGTATTTGATGACGTCTGCCAATGAGACAAAATTGTGGAACCATAACAATTTGTGGCCCAAAGAAAACGCCGTCGTCCAACCTGTTTGAATCAAAAAGTTGGAGCGGAGGCGTAACTTCAACAATTTGTCCTGTTTTACGGAGTTCTCCGGGTGTAAGTCCAAATTCTCGTTTGAATGCCCTGATATATGTCTGCTCATACTCAAACCCATATTCGTTGGCTATATCCAATATATTAAACTCGGTATTGAGTAAGCTTTCAAGGCTCGATGACAATCTGCGAGAACGAATGTACCTTGCAAGCGGTAATCCGAAAGCAAATTTGAAAAGCCTTTGCAGATGTACGGAAGATAATGAAAAAGAAGCGGCAAGTTCATCTATATCAAACTCTTCGGTAATTTTATCCTCAATTTTATCCAAAACCTGCGTTAACAACTCGTATGGTTTCATTTTTTATGTACCTCATCTTTTCGACCCTCGATCGATTTATCGCGGTAATATTGTTCATTTATAGCCCAAATAAACGAATCACTTAAGCCTCATCATTACATTTATAGCTAACAGACTTATTTTTTACCTTGCCAGCGAGGTGGAATCTCACGCAAAAAATATACTATATTTTTACATCAAACTCAATATATGCATGAAAACTATGACGCCAGGCAACCCCAAATATACAATACTCCATGGCCGATTGAGCCAGGAGGAAGAGCGGGATATGAATTTTCATATTGGATGGTATCAATATTATTAAATTGGTTGTTTATTCCTAAAAATCATGCTATATAATCATAATTGGATGGTACCATTTTACTGAAAAGAGGCAGATAGGTATGGAAATAAGTGTCGACAGAGAGAGCAAAACGCCGATGTATCTGCAAATTAGTCTGAAAATCAGGGAACTCATCCTGTCAGGCTCGCTGCCGGCCGGCAGCCAGCTCCCTCCTGAGCGGAAGCTGGCTGATGAGCTCCAGGTCAACAGGACTACGGTGCTTAATGCATACAGGGAGCTAAAAGCCGGCGGCCTGGTCGATTCGCATATCGGACAGGGAACTACGGTGTCACAAAGCGCGATCCCGGAAAATTCGTCCCCGGATATCGCCGACAGATCCGGCACTATGCCGCCGATGCCCTGGGAGCAGCTTTTCAGCGAAAGCTCCATGCGTATACAGGATACTACGGTGCGCGATCTTCTCGAGGCAGCGCGGAGAGATACGATTTTGTTTGCGGCCGGGGTGACTGTGCCGGTGCAGGATTCGCTCGATGCGCTTGAACGGATACAGTCGGAGGTGCTGAAGAGCCACGGTGTCCTTGCGGTCCAGCATATGCCTACCGAAGGCTGTCTGTCCTTGAGGGAAAGCGTCTGCGAGCTTATGCAGGGCCGAGGTATACAGGCAAATGCGGCCGACACGATGATACTGACGGGTTCCCAGCAGGGTCTCGACCTCGTGACAAGAGCGTTTATCGAGCCCGGCGACGTTGTGCTGGCAGAAGAGCCGACCTTTTTCAGCGCGGTCCAGATATTTAAAGCCGCTGGAGCGCGGGTCGTCGGGATCCCGACCGATAAGGATGGAATGCGTACCGATCTGCTGGATATGCTCGTCAAAAGATTCAAGCCGAAACTGATATATACCATACCGGATTTTCAAAATCCGTCAGGCGCCGTTATGAGTCTGGAAAGACGAAAACAGCTGTTGTCGGCGGCTCTGAGGAACCAATTGGTTATCCTGGAGGACGATCCCTACGGAATGCTGCGCTATGAAGGTAAGTCCCTGCCTGCGCTGAAGGCATTGGATGGTTACGGGAATGTATTATATCTCAGCTCTTTTTCAAAACTGCTCTTTCCTGGTTTCAGAGTAGGCTGGATAACTGCCCCGCCGCAGGTGCTGTACCGCCTGATCATGCTCAAGCAGGTGACAGATCTGCATACGAGCAGTCTTCCGCAGCTCATAATAGATCGATTCCTGCGCGAAGGGCTGTTGAAGGTGCATGTGGAAAAGGCGAACCGTGAAAACAGAAGCCGCAGGGACCTTATGATTTCGGAATTGGACGGCGCCAACCTGGAAGGGATGAGCTGGAACAGGCCTGATGGCGGTCTTTACCTGTGGTGCAGACTGCCCGAGAGAATGCCGCAGGGCAGACTGCTTGCAAATTCAATGGAAAAAGGCGTTTCATTCGTTCCTGGAAATGTTTTCTTCCCCGGCAGTCCCTCGGGCAATTACATAAGACTGAATTTCACATACCCCTCTCCCGCGCAGATAAAGGAAGGCGTGAAAAGGCTTGCCGCCGCGTACCTGGATATCAACGGTGAACGGAAGAAATACGGCAGGAGCGTAATCAATGAGCTTGGACCTATTATTTAGTTAAATATGAAGTGAGGTGTTGTTATGTTTGAATTGGCCAGACGAATGAATAATGTGAAAGCTTCGGATATAAGAGAATTACTCAAATTGACTGACAGGCCTGGAATGATTTCCTTTGCGGGTGGCTTGCCGGCCCCGGAGCTTTTTCCCGTCGAAAGGCTCAAGGAGGTGACGGCCAGGGTGCTCGAAGCATCCGGCGCGGACGCTCTGCAGTATGCTGCTACGGAGGGCTTTACGCCGCTGCGCAGCAAGATAGCTGAAAGAATGAACCGCAGGTTCGGAACAGGTCTTTCGGAAAATAACATACTTGTGACCAGCGGCTCACAGCAGGGTCTGGACTTTACGGGCAAAATATTCATAAACGAAGGAGACACGATCCTTTGTGAAAGCCCGACGTACCTCGGCGCGATAAACGCCTTCAACGCATACGGCCCCAGGATGCTGGAGGTGCCTACGGATGACGACGGCATGCTGCCGGACCGACTTCTCCGTATCCTCGATACGGAAAAGAACATCAAGCTGATATACACGGTGCCTGATTTCCAGAATCCAAGCGGAAGGACCTGGTCGGCCGAACGCAGGGAAAGGTTCATGGAGCTGCTCAAGGGGCGCAATATACCTGTATTGGAGGATGCTCCGTACAGTGAGCTTCGTTTTGACGGCAAGATGATGCCCTCCCTCAAAGCTCTCGATACTGAAGGTTTCGTTATATATCTGGGGACTTTTTCAAAGGTTTTCTGTCCCGGGATGAGGATAGGCTGGGTGGCGGCGGACGAAAGGATCCTCGAGAAATATGTGCTTGTAAAACAGGGCGCCGACCTTCATTCAGCCAATATCACCCAGCGGAATATTTCCGCATACATGGAAATGTTCGATCTCGACAAGGATATCGACAGGATAAGGCAGGTATACAAAGACAGGCGCGACGCCATGCACGAGGCTATACTATCCGAATTCCCGGAAGGCACCCGGTTTACTCATCCCGAAGGCGGCCTGTTCACCTGGGTCGAACTCAAGGGCGATATCAATACGAGGGAGCTTCTGGAAGAGAGCCTTGACAGCAATGTGGCCTTTGTGCCCGGAGATTCCTTTTTCCCGAACGGCGGCGGCAGAAATACGATGAGGCTGAATTTCTCGAACATGCCGGAGGAAAAGATCACGGAGGGCATTAAGATACTGGCCGGCTTGATTAAAAAGCATATGAATTGAGCTGAATCCTCATGTACTGAATTTGAAAAATAATCGAACAAGTGTTTGCATTTTGATTTACTGTTGTGTATAATATGTGAAGGACGCTAAAGCCGCTGAAGCTGCGCTTGGCGTCCGGCAGTATTATACAGGGGACAGGTGTTATCAAATGAACAGGAACAGTATCTTTATAAAGGGAGCAAGAGAGCACAATCTTAAAAATATCGACGTTGAGATACCAAGAGACAAGTTTGTCGTTATCACGGGACTTAGCGGCTCGGGCAAATCTTCACTGGCCTTCGACACTATTTACGCGGAAGGCCAGCGTCGTTACGTCGAGTCGCTTTCAGCATATGCCAGGCAATTCCTCGGACAGATGGAAAAGCCCGAAGTGGACTATATAAGCGGGCTGTCGCCTGCCATATCGATAGATCAGAAAACTACGAGCAGGAATCCGAGATCGACGGTCGGGACCGTTACGGAAATATACGATTACTTGAGGCTGCTTTATGCCCGCATTGGCATACCGCACTGTCACGTCTGCGGCAAGGAGATATCGCAGCAGACCGTGGACCAGATGGTCGATTCCGTCATGTTGCTCGACGAAGGTACAAAGATCCAGCTGCTGGCTCCGGTAGTAAGGGGCAGGAAGGGCGAGTACCACAAGCTGATAGAAGACGCCAGGAAAAACGGTTACGTCAGAATCCGCGTCGACGGCGAGGTGCGCGATATCAATGAAGAGATCAATCTGGACAAGAACAGGAAGCACACTCTTGAAATAGTTGTAGACAGGCTTGTGGTAAAACCCGAGATAATAAAACGTCTCGCCGATTCCATCGAGACCTCTCTGCACCTGAGCGGAGGCATACTTGTCGTGGATGTGATAGGCGGGCAGGAATTGCTGTTCAGCCAGAATTTCGCCTGCAGCGACTGCGGAGTCAGCATAGAGGAGCTTGCGCCCCGGATGTTTTCCTTCAACAATCCCTATGGAGCCTGCCCGACCTGCAGCGGCCTCGGCACGCTGATGAAAATGGATCCGGATCTCGTAATACCCGACCGCAGCAAATCCCTGGAGGAAGGCGCTATCAAGGTGGGCGGCTGGAACTTTGAAAATGGCGACAGCTACTCGAGAATGTACCTGAATGCGCTTGCAAAGCATTACGGCTTCAAGACCTCGACCCCGGTAAACAAACTGCCCGAGAACATAGTCGATATAATCCTCTATGGAACAAAGGGCGAGAAGCTGAAGATAGCATACGAGAAGGAATACGGCAGCGGTACGTTCACTGCGGCTTTCGAAGGCGTCATAAACAGCATGGAGCGCCGCTACAAGGAGACGCAGTCCGACGGCATGAAGCAGTATTATGAGGAGTACATGAGCAGTAATCCATGTCCGGACTGCCACGGAGCACGTCTCAAGAAGGAGACGCTTGCGGTAACGGTAGGAGACAGGAACATTCATGAGCTTACGACCCTGCCCGTAAATGAAATAAAGGAATTCTTTTCAGATCTCAAGCTTTCGGAAAGAGACGTTTTGATATCTCATCAGATATTGAAGGAGATAAACGCAAGAGTAGGCTTTCTCGTCGATGTAGGTCTGGATTACCTGACGTTGTCCAGATCCTCGGGCACGCTTTCCGGAGGGGAAGCGCAGCGTATCAGGCTTGCGACGCAGATCGGTTCAGGGCTCATGGGAGTGCTTTATATACTCGACGAGCCAAGCATCGGCCTTCACCAGCGCGATAACGACAGACTGCTGAAGACGCTTGCAAGGCTTAGGGATCTTGGAAATACTCTGATCGTTGTCGAACACGACGAGGACACCATGTACGCAGCCGATCATATCATCGACATGGGTCCCGGTCCGGGCATCCACGGCGGATATGTGGTGGCTGAAGGTACTATAGAAGATATAAAGAAAAACGAAAATTCTCAAACAGGTCTGTACCTGAGCGGTAAAAAGAGGATAGAAATACCTGAGAAAAGGCGCAAACCGAACGGTAAATGGATAAAGATTGCCGGCGCGCGCGAAAACAATCTCAAGAATATCAACGTAAACGTACCTCTGGGAGTCTTCACAGCCGTGACCGGCGTTTCGGGATCGGGAAAGAGCTCGCTCATAAACGAGATACTGTACAAGAAGCTTGCGTCCGAACTGAACGGAGCAAGGACGAGAGCCGGCGAGCATGATGCCATTCTGGGAATCGAGCATCTGGACAAGGTGATCGATATCGACCAGTCTCCTATAGGAAGGACGCCGCGGTCGAATCCGGCCACCTATACGGGCGTATTTGACCTGATCCGGGAGGTGTTCGCAGGAACTACCGAAGCCAAGATGAGAGGTTACAAGTCAGGAAGGTTCAGCTTCAACGTAAAGGGCGGGCGTTGCGAGGCCTGCGGCGGGGACGGTATCATAAAGATCGAGATGCATTTCCTGCCCGACGTATACGTACCGTGCGAGGTATGTAAGGGAAAGCGTTATAACCGTGAGACGCTAGATGTCAAATACAAGGGGAAAAATATCTCGGAAGTGCTCAATATGACGGTTGAGGATGCGCTGGAATTCTTCAAGAATATACCGCGCATTCAGAAGAAGCTGGAGACTTTGTACGACGTCGGTCTGGGGTATATAAAGGTGGGACAGCCGTCGACCACGCTGTCCGGAGGAGAAGCCCAGCGTATAAAGCTTGCTACCGAGCTGTCCAAGAGGGCCACCGGAAGGACGCTATATATATTGGACGAGCCGACGACAGGACTTCATATAGCGGACGTCCACAGACTTGTAGATATACTGCACCGCCTTGTTGATGCCGGCAACTCGGTCGTTGTCATCGAACACAATCTCGACGTGATAAAAACGGCAGACTATGTGATCGACCTCGGCCCCGAAGGGGGAGGCAAGGGAGGTAACATAGTGGCAAGCGGGACGCCGGAAGATGTGGCAGCCGTACAGGAATCCTATACCGGTCAGTTCCTGAAGAAAATATTGGACAACAAGCCGGAGAATAAGTCCGAACAAAAGCGTGAGAAAAAGTCTGTAAAGAAGCTCCAAAGAGAAACGGAGCCTGAGCTCGAAAGAAAACAGGCTTAACATTAGGAAACGCAGGGACGGTTCTTTTGCCCCATTCCGCTCGCGAAATGGTACAAAAGAACCGTCCCTTGTGTTTCACCTTAAATCACTGAAAAAATCAAGTGAGTCAAGGAACCTCCCTGACTCACACGGATCACCGACTTATCCGGAATGTACTTCCTGACTATTTAGGATCTGCAAATCCGACGCCAAACGGGCTCACGAACAAAAACAGAAATACAAGTATAAAGAACAAAATGGCGCAATCATTGCCTAAAAAGCCGCCCAGAAAACCTCCTCTGTCTGCCATTCAAAACACCTCCTCATGTTAATGCACAATAATGGTTATTAATTTGTTTTTTGCTACTATAAATATATTCCTGAGCGTTTCAATCGGTTACAAAATTTGCTTTGTTATGGACACAAAAAGGTTCATCTTACAAGTAGACCTTGAATGCCGGATTGTGTTATACTTATCTAATTAGCAGGGGTAAACAGTCATAAGGCACTTATGAAACGTATAATAGATTGATATATGAGGCCTCAGGTCTCTTGTTATTCGACCAGGCACAGATGGCAGCAGGAGCGAAAGGAGTTGATTACTGTGATGATGTGCTCAGTTTGCAAGGAAAATTACGCAGTGGTGTTTATTACGAAGATCGTTGACGGAAAGCAGATACAGGAAGGCCTTTGCCTCTCATGCGCGAAAAAGCAGGGTATACAGCCGGTCAACCAATTGATAGAACAAACGGGTATGTCCGATGAGGATATTGATAATATAAATAAGCAGATGGGCAGCCTGTTCGACAATATCGATATGGATCAGGGAAACAACGGGCTTGCGGGCATCGAACCCCCGAACAGCAATAAAGCCAATCCGATATTCAATTTTCTTAACCGGGTATTCCCCAAAAACGAGGAAACGGGTGAAAACGGAGAGCCCAAGGATCCTACGGACGATAAAGACAATAAAAACGGCACGCGTGTAAAGACGCAGGAGAAGAAAAGCCTGAAAAAGAAGAAATACCTGGATATGTACGGTACGAACCTGACCGATCTGGCCAAAGAGGATAAAATTGACAGGGTCATCGGAAGGCAGCGTGAGATAGACAGGGTCGTACAGATATTGAACAGAAGGACCAAGAACAACCCTGTGCTCATCGGCGAACCGGGCGTAGGCAAGACTGCCATCGCAGAAGGGCTTGCGGTCAGAATAGCCAAGCGCCAGGTGCCTGCAAAGCTGTTCAATGCCGAGATATACCTCCTCGATATGACGGGGATCGTAGCCGGGACTCAGTTCAGGGGTCAGTTCGAGAGCCGTATGAAGGGAATAATCGAGGAGGCAAAGGCTTTGGGCAATGTCATCCTCGTAATCGACGAGCTGCACAATATAATGGGCGCCGGTGAGGCCGAAGGTGCGATGAACGCCGCCAATATTCTCAAGCCTGCCCTTTCAAGAGGGGATATACAGGTGATCGGCGCTACCACTCTCAACGAATACCGCAAGCATATAGAGAAGGATACGGCGCTCGAAAGAAGGTTCCAGCCGGTACTCGTGGAAGAACCCTCGGTGGAGGAGACTATAGAAATCCTTAAGGGCGTCAGGGATTATTACGAAAAATATCACAGGGTCAGGATAAACGATGAAGTTATAGAGGCTGCAGCCAGACTCTCGGAAAGGTATATTTCTGACAGATTTCTTCCGGACAAGGCGATTGATGTCATCGATGAGGCGGGCTCCAGGTTAAACCTGAAGAATACCGGACTCGTAGAGCTGGAAGCGTTGAAGGACGAGCTGAAAAAGGTACAGGAAGAAAAGGAAAGCGCAGTTTCGGCTGATTCCATCGAAGACTACCAGAAGGCTGCGGACCTGAAAGTGAATGAATGCAAGCTCCTGCAGAAAATAAGGGAGTTTGAGGAGCATAACAAGGAAGATATCCTTACTGTGGACGATATAGCTTTTGTAATCGAAAGCTGGACCAAAATACCCGTTCAGAGGCTTACCGAAGTCGAAGCGGACAAACTGATGAACCTGGAGGAAAGGCTCCACAAAAGGGTAATAGGTCAGAATGAAGCCGTCACCAGTATAGCCAAGGCAATCAGAAGGAACAGGGCGGGCTTCAGGAAGAATAAGAAACCGGCTTCCTTCGTATTTGTCGGCCCCACCGGCGTTGGAAAGACGGAATTGGTAAGAGCGCTGGCGGTGGAGCTGTTCGAAACCGAGGATTCGCTGATAAGGCTGGATATGTCCGAATATATGGAGAAGCATACCGTATCCAAGCTGATAGGTTCGCCTCCGGGATATGTCGGTTACGACGACGGAGGACAACTGACAGAGAAAGTCAGGAGAAAACCTTTTTCGATAATACTCATGGACGAGATCGAAAAAGCTCACCCGGACGTATTCAACATGCTGCTTCAGATACTTGAAGACGGCAGGCTGACGGACAGCCACGGGCGCGTCGTGAATTTCGAGAATACGGTTATCGTAATGACTTCGAATGCCGGCACCACTCTGAAAGCCAATGGCATAGGCTTCAACAACGACGGTTACAAAGCCCTGGAAAGCAGGGTGCGGGATGTAATGAAGGAGACCTTCCGTCCCGAATTCCTAAACAGGCTTGACGAAATTATTATATTCACGGAGCTGAGCAGGGACGAACTGAAGCGGATTGTCGGCCTGATGCTTGAAGAGGTGAGGGCGGAAGCGCTGCAGAAGGGTATTTCGCTCAGCTTTACCGATGCGTTGACGGATTTCGTGCTGGAAAAGGGATACGATCCAAAATACGGCGCAAGACCGCTTAGAAGAACTATCCAGAAGTATGTCGAGGATGAACTGACCGAGAAATTCTTCATGGGCAGTGTTAAGCCTGGCAGCAGCCTTGTGGCGGATATTGTTGAAGGAACGGTACAATTCACGATGTAAGGAGTTGTAAAAGGTGCGGAGAAACAGGATCTTCCAGGCTTTACTTCTCTCAGCTGCAATAGTGTTGATGACGGGCGCCTGTACGCAGGCGCCCGATAAAACGCAGTCGGCTGCACATAAAACGCAGACTGGTATAGCTCCAAAAACCACGCTCAGGTTCATAAGCAGTTGGGGAGGAGTCGACAGCAAGGCGGAAACGCTTAAAACGGTCCTAAACCAGTTTGAAAAAAACAACCCGGACATTACCATAACCAATGAATCCCTTTTCGGGGAGGATTTCCTTCCGAAAATCAAAACGGATTTCGCATCCGGAAACGATCCGGATGTATTCGGCCTTTGGCCTGGATCGGATATCAATATGCTCATAAAGGCCGGCAAGGTCTATGATCTGACAGGGCAGCTGTCCAAGGACCATGAATGGAAGAACAGTTTCGATCCGCACATGTGGGGTTATACCACACAGGACGGGCGGATCTATGGTCTTCCGTTCGAAGTCATATTCGAATGCATGTTCATCAACAGGGATATTTTCACCAGGTATAGCGTACCTGTTCCCAGGAATTTTGAAGAACTCAAGTACGCCGTACAGATATTCAATGATCACAAAATAACTCCAATAGCCTTCAATACATATGCGGAAGGCACCTATCTGTACCAGAACCTGATAGCCGTAATGGGCGGGAAGGACGGGACTGAAAAACCTTTTAAAAACGGAGCCATAAAACCCAGCCATATCGAAGCATTGCAATTGATCAAGGAATTGTATGACATGCATGCATTTCCGGGTGACTGCCTGACAATGACCAATAATCAGAGAAATATGCTCTTCAAACAGAAAAAGGCGGCAATGATAGTACAGGGCTCGTGGTTCATAGGCGAGTTCGACCCGAACGATACGAGCGTCGACATTATACCGTTCCCCTATCCCGATGGCTATGAAACCCGCAAGGGCACCATGGTCTACGGACTCGGGGGAGGTACCTTCCACATGAGCGCCGTTGCAGGTGAAGACAAGACCAAGCTTGACGCTTCCCTAAGACTCCTGAAATTCCTGACGTCGCCTGAAACTGCCGCGGTATTTGCTTCGGAAACCGGTATGATCAGCAATGTAGATATAGACAGCTTCAATATAAAATACAGGGAGCTCGCCGTTAAAGGAAACAAGCTGGTAGAGCGCGCCCCGTACCTTGTCGGACCGTTGGATCACTTTGTCGACAGGGCTTCCTGGGAGAAGGATATCGCAGGAGAATTCCCATATTTACTCACTGGGAAGATCACTGCGAAGGGGATGTGGTCGAAAGCAATAAGAAACGGGATAATACCTAACTGATCCGGTCCGGGCATAACGGACGGCTAATAAGGATAAATAGTGTGCGGGGGTCGACCTGATGAAATATTCTCCCTCAGTATTACTTAAATTTTATAAGAACCTTTCCATAAGGAACAAGCTGGTATCTACGCTTTTCGTGCAGATACTGATTCCGCTTGTTCTGATTGGATATTTGAGCTATAAAAACTCCGAAAGCATAATCAATGAAAATTCCACCAACTATTCGCGCGACATCCTCAATATGATACAGCTAAGGCTCGACGACTACACCGACAACCTTACTAACATATCGCAGGACCTGCTTTACGAGGATAGGATATACACGGCTCTCAAAAGCAGTTACGATTCCGACGACCCTATTCAGCAGTATGAATATGAAAATACGATAAACAGCTATCTGAAAATGGTGGTCATATCAAGATCCGAAATACGTTCAATATGCATTTTTTCCGACGACGGCAAGGAGTATTACCAGGACGACAACACGAGGGAAGCCGGTTCAAGCGTGGATATTCCTTACAGCGACATGCTCGGGAAGGCGAGGCAGATGAAGGGGAAGCCGTACATACATGTCGTTTCCGAGGGTAAAAAGGCCAAGGCCATCTATCTTGTCAGACAGATAAACGACAGGGATCGTTTCGGCGAACTTGGCCTTCTCGTAATCAAAATTAAAATGGAATTGCTCGGCGAAGTGTATCAGGGACTGACAGGCAATCTCCAGAACATAATGATACTTTCCCCGGACATGGATCTCATAGCCAGCAGGGTCAATGACGATCTCTCGGTCTATTCCGGCATACTCTCCGACAAGATAAACGGTGAATCCGGCGAGCTGATCGATGAGAAATCCGGCCTGTTCGTATCCTATATAACCCTGAAAAATACAGGGTGGAAGGTAGTTGCATATGTAACGCTGGGGGAGCTTTACAAGGATGCCAACACTCTCAGACGGAACATAATCATGCTGTGCGTGATAGTAATACTGGTACTTACCGTATTGACGGTATCCATAGCCTTTGATATAGTTACGCCGATCAACAGACTGGTGAAGGGTATGAAAAAGGTACAGGCAGGCGAAGGCAATGTCCAGATCAAGAACGACAGGGGTGACGAACTGGGCTTCCTGAACAAGGCCTTCAATGAAATGTCGAGCGAAATAAACCATCTTGTGAACTGGGTGTACAGGGAACAGCTGACAAGAAAGGAAGCCGAACTGAAGGCGCTGCAATCCCAGATAAACCCGCATTTTTTGTTCAATACGCTCGAAGCGATCAACTGGCTTGCTCAGCTCAATAACGTGCCTGAAATAAGCAGCACGGTCTCCGACCTGTCCGATCTTATGGAGGGCAGCATAGGCAGAGACGACAGGCTTATAACGATAAAAGAGGAATTTACCTACGCGGATAAATATATTTCATTACAAAAGAGGAGATTCGGCGATAGAATCGAATTAGTTAAAAATATACAGCCTGAAGTTAACGGCATAAAAATACCTCGCCTGCTTATTCAGCCGCTTATAGAAAATGCCGTTTACCACGGTATCGAGCGGATAAGGGGGCAGGGTACCATTACTTTGAACGCGGCAAAACTCGAGGATTGTGTTTCCATAGAGGTCATCGACAACGGCGCCGGTATGGAACGGGAGGATCTCGAACAATTGAACGACAGGCTTTCAATGGATAACGACACCTACTTCAAGAGCCTTAGTGACAAGAGAAGTAAAAGCATCGGCATCGAAAACGTAAACAGAAGGATAAAGCTTTTTTATGGTGAGAATTACGGTTTAAAGATTGAAAGTGAAGCTGGCAGGTTTACCAAGGTGGTGGTCACGATTCCTTTCAAAATAAGCGCTGATGGAGGGGAAGGCTACTATGTTCAAGGTTCTGATAATTGATGACGAGCCCATCATCCGTAAGGGATTAAAGAATATCATCAACTGGAAAAACTTCGGGTGCGAAGTCTGCGGCGAAGCAGCAGACGGACTCGAAGGTATCGAGCTGATCAGGAAGCTTTTGCCGGATATCATCATTACAGATATCAAGATGCCCGAAACCGATGGACTAACCATGCTCCGCGAGATAAAGGATTCGGTGCCTGACAGCAAGATAATCATACTGACGGGACACCGTGATTTTGACTATGTACACGAAGCCTTGAAAATAGGGGCCTTCGACTTCCTGCTCAAACCGTCGAAAATAGAAGAACTGACCTCCGTTATTGCAAGAGCCGTAAAAGAACTGAAATTTAAAAAGGAGCGGTCCGAAGAGATCGAGAAGCTGAGCATGCTGTTCATGCAGAATATATCGGTCCTTCGTGAGAAATTCCTGTACGACGTCATATATGAGATCAACACCAATGAGGAGGATATCCTTCAGAAGCTCGAGCTTTTCAATGTAAAATCGAAGGAATTCTTCATGCTCATCGTTCAGAACGATTCCGAGGACAGCGACGCCGGCGATATCAGCCAGTACGACAGGCATTTGTACCAGTTCGGGATAATAAACACGTTCAATGAAGTCTTTGCTGACACGTTCGACGTTATAAACGTGACACTGAACAATATGGGGATAGCGTTTATACTGACGCATAACGGTGAAGCCGGGAATGTAGCGGAGATAATCGATAAAAAATGCTCCTACCTTCAGGACATCATCTGTAACTGTTTCGGCTTCACGGTCACTATCGCGGTGAGCTCGGAAGGGGTTAAAATGACGCAGCTTCCCCAAAAATTCGGAGAATGCCGTGAAGCGCTCGAACACAAATTTTATATGGGCAGCAACTCGATAATCTTCCATAGCGATATCAATACGTTCTTCAAATATGACGACCATTCCATGCTTGAAAAGCTGCAAAAGGCGCTGATAGAGGGTATAAGATCCGGAAACGAGCAGTCCGTAAAAGACAGGCTGCAGGATATCTACAGCTATATAAAAGGCGTCGATCCTTCCAATAAAGATTTTATCAAAAATTTTTACTGGAACCTGATATCGTCCATAAACAACATCAGGATGTCGCTTATGTCCGGGGACAGCGACAAGAAGCTCGAATACAGTGAATTGAGCGGCCTTTACGGCCTTATTGAAAAATGTTCCAATGCAGACGAACTCAACATGCTGCTCGACGAATCGGCCAGAAGTATTACCTCAAAGGTCAACAGCTACAACAACAAGAGTATCAAGCTCATTCTCCGCAAAGCGGTTGAATACCTGCAACAGCACTACAACGAACAGATTACGCTCAATGAAGTGGCAGAGCATACCTTCGTCAGCACGTACTATATAAGCAGGATGTTCAAGAAGGAAATGGGCAAAAATTTTGTCGACTACCTTAATGAGATTCGTATAGAAAAAGCAAAGGAAATGCTCAGGGACGTCCGCTTCAAGACTTACGAAGTAGCAGAGCAGGTTGGTATCCCCGATGCGCACTATTTTTCCAAATTATTTAAAAAATATGTCGGCGTAACACCTACCGAATTTCGTGAAAAATAGCAAGTATATACACCATAAAGCAATTCATTCTATTAACCTCATCTTCCATGCATTGTAACATATAAATGACGGACGAACAGTTTTTTATACTGATCGATCGGGACCGGGCTGGATCAGCCCCGGCCTTGCCATGTTTCCGGCAGGACTTATTAATAAAAATGCGGGAGGTAATTATGAAATACGGGTACTTTGACGACGCAAACAAGGAGTATGTAATAACCACCCCTGAAACTCCAAGCCCGTGGATAAACTATTCAGGCAACCAGGAATTCTTTTCGCTCATTTCGAATACGGCTGGAGGCTATTGCTTCTATAAAGACGCGAGGCTGAGACGTATTACGCGCTACAGATACAACAGCGTTCCTATCGATAATGGCGGAAGGTATTTTTATATACGTGGTGATAACGGAGATTTCTGGTCTCCCGGCTGGGCTCCGGTCAAAAAGACACTGGACAGGTACGAATGCCGTCATGGCCTCGGTTGCACCAGGATATACGGCGAACGCGGAGGAATAGGGGCCGAGGTGCTCTTGTTCGTGCCGCAGAATTTCAACGGGGAAGTCCACAAGGTCAGTGTCAGGAACACAAGCGGGGCCGTCAAAAAAATAACGTTGTTTTCATTCATTGAATGGAATCTTTGGAACGCTTATGACGATATGACAAACTTCCAGAGGAACTTCAACACAGGCGAGATCGAGCTCGAAGGCAATACTATCTACCATAAGACCGAATACAGGGAAAGGCGTAACCATTTCGCGTTCTATTCCTCAAATACCGATATAACGGGCTTTGATACCGACAGAAATTCCTTCGTGGGACAATACAACGGCTTCGACGCTCCAATAGCGGTGGCAGCCGGCAAATCCTCCAATTCCATGGCGGACGGCTGGTCGCCCATAGCTTCGCACAGCTTCGATATGACTCTGGAGCCGGGCGAGCAGAAAGAAATCGTTTTCGTGCTCGGCTACGTTGAGAATGAGGAAGATAAAAAGTGGGAAGCCCCCGGCGTAATAAACAAGAAAATTGCTAAAGAAATGACAGCAAGATTTTCAACCGTCGAACAGGTCGCGGAAGCCTTCGATGAGCTGAAGGAATACTGGAACAGCCTGCTTTCAAAATACAGCGTGAACAGCAAGGATGAAAAGCTCAACCGCATGGTCAACATATGGAACCAGTACCAGTGCATGGTCACGTTCAACATGTCCAGAAGCGCATCCTATTTTGAGTCAGGTATCGGGCGCGGCATGGGCTTCAGGGATTCCAACCAGGATATACTTGGCTTCGTCCACCAGATACCCCAGAGAGCTAAGGAGAGGATACTGGATCTCGCTGCAACGCAGCTTGAAGACGGAGGCGCTTACCACCAGTACCAGCCGCTTACGAAGAAGGGAAATAACGAGATAGGCGGAAACTTCAACGATGACCCGCTATGGCTTATAGCCTCCACGGCGGCATATATCAAGGAAACGGGAGACTTCAATATTTTGGAGGAGCAGGTCCCGTTCGATAATGATCCGTCCAAGGCTGCGAATCTTTTCGAACACCTCAGGAGATCCTTCTTCCATGTCGTCAACAACCTCGGGCCTCACGGACTGCCGCTCATAGGCAGGGCGGACTGGAACGACTGCCTGAATCTGAACTGCTTCTCTACGATGCCTGACGAGTCATATCAGACAACGACCAGCAAGGACGGCAGGGTGGCCGAGTCGGTATTGATAGCGGGAATGTTCGTATTCATCGGCAACGATTACGTGAAGATATGCGAGAACATCGGTCTCTATGACGAGGCGAAGGCTGCAAAGGGACACATACAGACCATGAAGGAGACCGTCATGAAGCACGGCTTCGACGGGGAATGGTTCCTGCGCGCCTACGACGATTTTGGAAACAAGGTCGGCAGCAAGGAAAATGACGAGGGAAAGATATTCATTGAAACACAGGGCTTCTGCACCATGGCTCAGATTGGCCTCGAGAGCGGCGCTGTTGAAAAGGCTCTCGATTCCGCCTGGAAACATCTCGATTCAAAACACGGCATGGTGCTAGTAAACCCTGCCTATACGAAATATCATGTGGAACTCGGCGAAATATCGTCCTACCCGCCCGGATACAAGGAAAACGCGGGAATCTTCTGCCACAACAATCCCTGGATCATGGCGGGCGAGGCTGTTTTCGGAAGAGGCGACAAGGCTTTCGAGCTCTATTCGAAAATAGCTCCGGCATACAGGGAGGACATAAGCGAGCTCCACAGGATGGAACCCTACGTGTATTCGCAGATGATAGCAGGCAAGGACGCGGGACGGCACGGCGAGGCCAAGAATTCCTGGCTTACCGGCACGGCGGCCTGGAACTTCGTAGCGATATCGCAGTTCATTCTCGGTATCAAGCCGGACTATCACGGACTTGCGATTGATCCCTGCATACCCAGGGCGTGGGATGGTTTCAACATAACGCGTCACTTCAGGGGGGCGACCTACGATATCAGAATAACCAACCCGCAGCATGTTTCCAAAGGTATCAAGCTGCTCACGATAGACGGCAAGGAGTTTATAGGGAACGTACTTCCCATATTCAGCGACGGCAAGATCCACAAGGTGGAAGCTGTAATGGGTTGAAAAGATTCTTCACGGAAGCTGCGGTATTTTATACCGCAGCTTTCTTGTATGTGGGGGATAGTTATGCTCTTTGAACGAAACCAGCAATAAAATAACTGGTGAGGCAGAAGCCTCATTTATTTTGGATTGAAAAATTCAACGTCGCGTGTTATAATTTATTTGAAATATATGGTTAATTATTTAACGAATTTCATCGATCCAACTTGGCAACCGCAACGAAAATCACTCGTCAAATCACCGGAAATACCTCGGCAGTATTCCGCAGCCTGATTACATTTGAGCGGCAAAGTAAAACTGCAACTGAATGTACGAAGGATCGTTAAAAAACTCAAAGTTTAAAAACTAAAACTAAATATCCGACGACTATCAATCTGCCTTAAGGTATGTGAGGGAGGTCTTTATGAGCATTCCGGCAACAACCTGCAATTGCGGAACTGAAACCGACCAGGAGAAGTACGCGAGGATAGCTGAGGTCATCGAGGAATATAAGGACAGGGAAGGATGCCTGATCCAGATTCTGCACATGGCGCAGGGCATCTATGGATACCTGCCTCTCGAACTGCAGCGGTTCATTGCGGAAAAACTGAACAAGCCGCTATCCGAAGTGAGCGGCGTTGTGACGTTCTACACCTTTTTCTCGACGAAGCCGAGGGGAGAAAATACGATCAGGGTATGTCTCGGTACTGCCTGTTATGTCAGGGGCGGTAAAAAGATAATCGAAAAGCTAAGGGAGATATTAGGCGTGGAAGTAGGCGGGACCACCGACGACGGCAAATTCTCACTGGAGGTCATGAGGTGTATCGGCGCCTGCGGACTGGCCCCGGCTATAACCATAAACGACAAGGTCTACAAACAGGTGAATCCGGATAAGCTCCGGAACATCCTTGAACAGTATAAATAAAGGAGGAAGCCATGCAGCAGAATTTAAAAATAAAAAACCGCGACGACCTTTTAGCTGTCAGGGAAGCGTTCAACGGCAGGCTGAAGGATAAAAAGCATCAAATCATCGTTTGTTCAGGCGCAGGGTGCATCTCCTCGAATTGCCATGCTGTGAGGGATACGCTTGTAAGCTATCTGGAGGAACTGGGCCTGACAGAGAAAGTGCGTGTTATCGAAACAGGCTGTATAGGGACCTGTGACCTCGGTCCGGTCATGGTTATATCGGATCTCGGCAGCTATGATGGTTCGGGAGCGGGCGGATGTTCCGAGGACGCATCCGGCGTCGCAGCCGCAAGGAACATACTATATACGAAGCTTACTCCTAAGGACATCCCGCCTATAATAGACGCCCAACTTGTACAGGGGACTGTCCTTACGGAAAAAACCTATTATGACAGGAAAACCGGCAAATATATACCTGAGATCGGCGATATAGACTATTTCAAGAAACAGGTCAAAATCGCCCTTCGCAACTGTGGGAGTATAGACTATTCTTCGTTGGATGAATACATTGCCCACGATGGATATATGGCCGTCTCGAAGGTCCTCGACCGCTACTCGCAGGAACAGGTGGTGGACGAGGTAAAAAGGTCTGGCCTTAGGGGCAGGGGAGGCGCAGGTTTTCCTACCGGGATCAAGTTCGAATCCGGCATGAAAGCGCCCGGAAGCATAAAGTATCTTATCTGTAACGCGGATGAAGGCGATCCCGGCGCATTTATGGACAGGAGCCTTCTCGAGGGAGACCCGCACAGCGTGATAGAGGGGATGATGATCGGGGGGTACGCGATCGGCGCAAAGAAGGGCTACATATATGTACGCGCCGAATATCCGCTGGCGGTGGAGAGACTCGACCTCGCCATCAGAACTGCCAGGGAAGCCGGTCTGCTTGGCCGGAACATCCTTGGCAGCGGTTTCGATTTCGATATAGAGATCAGAATAGGCGCCGGCGCTTTCGTGTGCGGAGAGGAAACCGCCCTGATGGCTTCCATCGAAGGAGAAAGGGGCGAACCCAGGCAAAAACCTCCGCTGCCCTTCGAAAAAGGTCTCTTCGGTAAACCTTCGATAATAAGCAACGTTGAAACCTATGCAAACCTGCCGCCGATAATACTGAAAGGGAGCGAATGGTTTTCGGGCATCGGGATGGGCAGAAGTAAAGGCACCAAGGTCTTTGCGCTGGCAGGAGCCATAAATAATACAGGGATCGTGGAAGTGCCGATGGGCACGACTCTTGGAGATATAATTTTCGGCATCGGCGGAGGAGTCAGAAGGAACCGGGAGTTCAAGGCCGCCCAGACCGGCGGACCATCCGGGGGCTGCCTCACGAAGGAGAATCTGAACACTCCGATGGATTACGAGTCGCTTGTGAAATTGGGTGCGATAATGGGTTCGGGCGGCCTGATCACGATGGATGAGGATACCTGTATGGTGGACATGGCAAGGTTTTTCATGGACTTCATACAGGATGAATCCTGCGGGAAATGCGTGCCGTGTCGGCTCGGTACAAGAAGGATGCTCGAAATACTCGAGAGGATCACTAAAGGTCAGGGAGAAGAGGGCGATATCGAAAAGCTCGAAGAGCTGTGTTATACGATAAGGGAGACTGCGGTATGCGGTCTCGGCAATACGGCGCCGAATCCCGTGCTCAACATGATAGGAAACTTCAGGGAGGAATTCGAGGAGCATATCAGATACAAGTACTGCAGGGCGGGCGTCTGCTCCGAAATGTTCATTTCGCCCTGCCAGAACGCCTGTCCCGCGGGAGTCAACGTGCCTGGTTATGTTGCGCTGGTAGCTGCGGGAAGGCTGCGGGACGCATATAATCTCATAAGAAAGGAAAACCCGTTCCCGGCTGTCTGCGGGAGGGTCTGCACGCATGAGTGCGAAAGCAAATGCAGAAGGGGCCAGTTGGACGAACCTGTGGCGATCGCCGATCTGAAGCGGTATGTTGCCGACTATGTGCTCAGGAACGAAGAACCTTATATGGATCTTGTCTTCCCGAAGAAAGGGAAGCGGGTAGGCATCATAGGCGCAGGACCTTCTGGTCTCACTTGCGGTTATTATCTGGCAAGGCTCGGCTATGATGTCGACGTCTATGAATCGCAGCCTGTGGCGGGAGGAGTGCTTGCCTTCGGAATACCCGAGTACAGGCTGCCTTCCGAGGTGTTGCAGAATGAAATAAAAATGATAGAGCAGGTCGGCGTCAAGATACATCTCAACACCGAGGTGGGCAGGGATATCACCTTCAACGAACTGAAGGCAGGCAGCGACGCTTTGTATATAGCGACGGGGACACAGTTCTCCAACAAGATCGGAATACCGGGCGAGGATATGAAGGGTATCTACCATGGACTCGACTTTCTCCGCGATGTAAACCTGGATAGGGAAGTCAAGGCAGGTGGTACGGTAGCTGTGATAGGCGGCGGAAATACCGCAATAGACGCCGCTCGCACGGCTCTGAGGCTTGGGGCGAAGGAAGTGGTGCTTCTGTACAGGCGAAGTATCGAGGATATGCCCGCGGACAGAAGAGAGATACGCGACGCAGAAGAAGAGGGTGTCAGAATCATTTCACTGGTTGCGCCGCTAAGGTTTACAGGTGAAGGCGGCATCAGTGAAATAGAATGTATAAGGATGGAACTTGGCGGGTTCGACGATGGAGGCAGAAGGAAACCTCAACCTGTGCCAGGGACAGAATTCACGCTGAAGGTGGATATGGTGATACCAGCCGTCAGCCAGTACTCCGATCTGCCCTTCATAAACCGGGAGGAAGTCGAGGTCACGAAGTGGGGTACCTTTGTTACCGACCGCAGCACTCTTATGACAAAAATGAAGGGAGTGTTTGCCGGGGGCGACGTCGTAAGGGGTTCCGACACGGTCATAAGGGCGATAGCCGACGGCAAGAACGCGGCAAAGGCTATTGATAAATACCTCGGAGGCAGTGGCAATCTGAATACGGGCGAAGATATCGAAATACCGAAGCCGACAGATGAAAAGGAGATCGTGGAGCATGAGCGCTTCTCCATGAAATTCCTGCCGCCGGACACGAGGAGCAAATGCTTTGACGAGGTCGCAGTCGGCTTCCACAAGCTGAATGCCATAGCTGAAGCCATGAGATGCCTAAGATGCGACAGGAGGTGCTGATATGGTGAATTTAACTATGAACAACAGGAACATAACCGCCCTGGAAAACGATACGATTCTTGAGGCGGCTGCCAGGAACAATATACTGATACCTCACCTTTGCTATCTCGAGGGCGTCCACAGGGCAGGCTCGTGCAGGATCTGCGTTGTCGAGGTGGAGGGGGCAAAGACGCTGCAGGCTTCCTGTATGGTAAAGGTAAGGGAGGGTATGGTCGTTCGGACGAATACCGAAAAGGTCCGGAATGCAAGGAAGGTTCTTTATGAGCTCATGCTTTCGGATCATCCGAAGGATTGCCTGAATTGCGTCAGAAGCCGAAACTGTGAGTTCAGGAAGCTGGGAGAGCTCATGGAAGCCGGGGAGCCGCGGTTTGAAGGCGGGAGATCCGGCAAGTCGGTAGACGGCAATTCTCCATCCATTGTCAGAGACATGAGCAAATGCATATTGTGCAGGAGATGCGTGACGGTATGCAACGAAATACAGGGCGTAGGTGTGCTGAATGCGCAGAACAGGGGCTTCAAAACAGTAATCGGCCCCGCGGCCGGCCTTCCGCTGAACAGCGTCAATTGCGCCTACTGCGGGCAATGTACGACAGTATGCCCTGTAGGGGCGCTTTATGAGAAGGATTCCACCGATGCTGTCTGGAAAGCTCTTTTTGATAAGAATAAAAGGGTCGTGATCCAGACGGCCCCTGCTGTCAGGGCTGCCCTCGGAGAGGAATTCGGTTACGAACCCGGGACCCTTGTAACGGGCAAAATGGCTGCCGCCTTGAAGGAAATGGGGTTTGACGACATCTTCGATACAAACTTCGCAGCCGATCTGACCATTATCGAGGAAGGACACGAATTGCTGGCAAGGCTGACCGAGGCGCTATGCGGCAAGGGCTCGGCGCTTCCCATGATCACCAGCTGCAGCCCGGGATGGATCAAGTATGTTGAACACACATGGCCCGACGAACTCGATCATATCTCGAGCTGCAAGTCTCCGCACATGATGCTTGGCGCGCTGGTGAAAAGCTATTATGCGGAGAAGCTGGGCGTTGATCCAAAGACTATCTACGTAGTCTCCGTGATGCCCTGCACTGCCAAAAAATACGAGATCACAAGGCCGGAAATGACAAACGGTGGGCTGCCCAACGTAGATGCCGTACTAACGACGCGTGAGCTTGCAAATATGATAAAGGAATCCGGAATCGATTTTATGAGTCTTCAGGATGCGCAGTTCGACAACCCGCTCGGCTTATCCACCGGAGCGGCGGATATCTTCGGAACGACGGGCGGGGTAATGGAAGCGGCGCTCAGAACGGTATATGAACTTGTAACCGGCAGGGAATTGCCTTTTGACAAGCTGCACGTGACTCCGATAGTGGGGCTTGAAAGGGTCAAAACAGCGGATATCGTTATAGAAAGCCCGCTTCAGGCATATAAGTTCCTCGATGGGGTGACACTGAAAATTGCCGTTACGAGCGGCCTTAACGGCGCTGCCGGACTTATGCGGGAAGTGGCGGACGGAACGTCGCCCTATCATTTCATCGAAATTATGGGCTGTCCGGGGGGCTGCATAAGCGGCGGGGGCCAGCCGCGACCGACCGACCGGGAAATCAGGCAAAAGCGGCTCGAGGCGCTGTACCGCGAAGATGAGGGAAAACCACTGAGGAAATCCCACAACAATCCGTTTGTCAGCAGACTGTATGAAGAATATCTGATCTCACCGCTCGGACACAAATCCCATGAATTGCTGCACACACATTACACAAGGAGGGGCGTGTATAACGAGCTTGATAAATAGTTTTATGGGTTTTGTTGCAAGCACCTGTGTTCTATGAGCGCAGGTGCTTTTTTTGCTGTCCGGCACACGTCCGTGCAATGGCAGGCGGCTATGTTTGACTAATATTGGCATATGTGGTATTATTGGGATATTAAACTATTGTATGGGAGAACTGACCGATGAAAAAAGCAGTGGCATCTCTGGCAATATTGGTGATAATGGCGTTGGCCTTTACGAGTTCGACATTTGCCGCATCTCCCGGCAAAATCATTGAAGCGCCCGATCTTAAAATATTAGTGGATGGTAAAACGGTAGTATGTAAAGATGTCCCGATCATACTCGGTGACAGTACGCTTCTGCCGTTGAGGGAACTGGCTGTAATGCTTGGCGTACAGAATGACGACCAGCACATAATCTATGAACCCTCCAACAAGAGTGTCACTATTTTGAAGGACAACACGAAAATAGTAGTATATATAGGCAAATTTAATGCCTTTGTGAACGATGAACCCCGAACGCTTGACGTAATTCCGGTCATATATAAACATGATATCGCTTACATACCGTTTAAATTCGTGGCAGAAGCTCTGGGCAAAAAGGTGATATGGGATGGCCCGTCCAAGACCATACTTCTTTGCGATGCCACAAAATTCAAAAATGTAAAGGGCATAATGGACAAAGTTGCAGCCGAGTTCAAGAGCGTAAGCAAATATAAGTCGGATATAAGTATTTCACTGGACATGAAGTCGGGAATGATCAGTACGAAAATGGGCATTAACGCAAATGCCGAAGTCGATAAAACCGGTAAGAAAATGCATATGCTTATGGATATGGATATGCTGGGAATGAAGATAGCGACGGAATCATACTACGCAGACTATGCGTCTTATACCCGGGATCCGTATGACGGCACCTGGAAAAAGAAGGTTATGCTCCAACCCGAATACGATAAAGCATTTGCAAGCGAGAGCAGTATATTATTAAAATCCGATGATACTTTCTGTGCGAGGCTCGATCAGGTCGACAGCACCAATGCCGATGAGATACGGTTGAAGGGAGAACTTATAGATAATACGTTGTATGAAAGTTTCCTGAGTCAGCAGGATCTGGGCGGGGATCAGAGCATTATCGATAGTAATGCTTTCGATTCGTTCAAGGTCGAAATTACAATTGACAAAAATACTTATCTGGTCAATGGTATAGTTTTGACAATGGAATCGAAATACTCGGAGGACGATGTCAAAACTGCAATCAGTATGACTGCGGAAGCTGAGTACAGCGATTATAACGGTGCATTTGAAGTGGCCGTACCGGGCGACGTAGTTAATAATGCGGTTGAGACCAAATTGCCGACGCAGTTGAAATAACGGGTATGAAACGCAGGTGGAACGCAGGGACGGTTCTTTTGTTTCATTTTACATGCAAAATGAAACAAAAGAACCGTCCCTCTGTTTCATGGGAAGAATACAACCCCTTTTTTCTATTGTTGATTCGTTAACAAAATGCTATAATATTGTCGGGACTTTTGTTAGTTGAAGGGACTCTTGTATGAAACTTGTAGAAGCTGTAGAAATACTTGACGCCAGGCTTTTATCCGGCGCCGATACCGAAATGGAGATAGTATCGGCCTGCGGCTCCGATCTGATGAGCGATGTAATGGCTTATGTAAAGGAAAACGTACTTCTTCTGACGGGACTTGTCAGCCCTCAGGTAATAAGGACTGCTGAAATGATGGATATCAAGGCGGTCGTTTTTGTAAGAGGCAAGATGCCCGGGGAAAACATACTGGAATTGGCGGCAGAGAAAGGGATCGCCGTATTGACTACGGACAATCCCATGTTTATAGCCTGCGGAAAGCTTTATAACGCGGGTTTGACAGGAAAGGGTGTTTGGTAGTGGACGGCAACCTTATCAAGCTGCGCTATGACATACCGTCAAATGATCTTACATACGCCGGAGAGGCTTCAAGCAATGTTAAGAAAATGCTTGTTCAGCTCGGGATCGACCCTGTACGCGTAAAAAAGGCGGCAATAGCCATGTACGAAGCCGAAATAAATGCGGTAATACACGGAAACGGCGGCATAGCCGACGTTGAGATCAGCAGCGGCAGGATAATAGTCCGAATCAGTGACCAGGGGCCGGGAATACCTGACCTCGAACTCGCAATGCAGGAAGGCTGGTCCACCGCTACGGACGAAGTCAGGGAGATGGGGTTTGGCGCCGGCATGGGCCTGCCTAATATGAAAAGATACGCCGACAGGCTCGATATTGATACTGAAGTGGGAAAGGGAACCAGGGTAACTATAACTGTGGATTTCTGAGTTACCGCACCGGGCTTTGGATATCCCGGAAACGGCTTTTGACATCAGCCTTGGGGGGATAGATCATGGGTGACTATTTTCATTCGGTAAGACTGGACGAAGAGAAGTGCAGAGGCTGCACCAATTGCATTAAAAGGTGTCCGACAGAGGCTATAAGGGTGCGGAAGGGAAAAGCTCGCATTATCAACGAAAGATGTATCGACTGCGGAGAATGCATACGTATATGCCCTTATCACGCAAAAAAAGCCGTAACGGACGAATTCACGGGAATTTCCGCCTTCAAGTACAGGATAGCCATCCCCGCGCCAACGTTATACAGCCAGTTCAAGCCCGAATATAGCAGAAACAGGCTGCTTAATACCTTTAGAACAATAGGGTTCGATGACGTATTCGAAGTGGCAAAGGCTGCCGAGTTTGTATCGGAAGCCACCAGGAAACTTATGTCGGAAGGCGTTTACCCCAAACCTATGATATCTTCTGCCTGCCCGGCTGTCGTAAGACTGATCCAGGTTAGGTTCCCAAATCTTATAGATCATCTTGTAAAGCTTGAATCGCCAATGGAGGTTGCCGCTAAGATCGCCAAAAGGAAGGCAGCCGAAGAGAAAGGGCTCGATCCGTCGGATATCGGCGTGTTTTTCATTACCCCATGCCCCGCAAAGGCAACGAGTGTCAAAGCGCCTTATGAAAGCAAGAAATCCTATGTGGATGGCGTTATTTCAATAAAAGATATATATCTGAGGCTGTTTTCAAAGCTTGAAAAAACCACGGAGAAAGAACAGCTCGCGAAGGCGGGCTATGAAGGCATCCGCTGGGCAAATTCCGGAGGAGAAGGGCTCGCTATAGGGACTGAGCGCTTTCTTGCCGTCGACGGTATTCATAATGTGATCACTATACTGGAAGAGATTGAAAATGACAAGATCGAGGGAGTCGATTTTATCGAGGCGCTGTCCTGCACTGGGGGATGCCTCGGAGGTCCGCTGACGGTTGAGAATGTATATGTCGCAAAAACGCGGCTGAAGAAGCATGTAGACGAAGCCAAGGCGGCTGTAAATACGGGAGAGCTGCAGGAAACCTACGACGAGAACATCATATGGACTGAAAATATAGCATATAAACCTATTATGAAGCTTGATGACGATATCGGGATAGCTATGAAGAAGCTCGAAGAGCTCGAGAAGATAAACAACGAGCTGCCCGGCCTCGACTGCGGCGCGTGCGGGGCTCCGAGCTGCCGTGCGCTTGCCGAGGATATCGTTCGCGGAAACGCGTACGAAACGGATTGCATATTCAAGCTCCGTGAAAAGGTACGCGATCTGGCTGCACAAATGAAGGAACTCGAAGATATGGCGCCCCCGGTTATGAACAAGGACAGGAAATAGAAATTAAAAGCCGGCATTAAGACAACAAGGAAACTACCGATGCTCATGAAAAACGAAACAAAAGAACCGTCCCTGCGTTTCGTGAAAAGCGAAACAAAAGAACCGTCCCTGCGTTTCAATAATCCATAGGAGGTATCGACATGAACGTACAGGAATTGTCCGCTAAACTCGGAGCCAGGATACTGACAGGTGAACCGGCCGAAAATACCCAGATAAAGGGGATGTACTGCTGTGATCTGCTCAGCTGGGTCATGTCCTACGCAAAAAAAGGCTCTGCATGGATCACGGTACATACGCATCTCAATATCGTTGCAGTGGCGACACTTATGGAACTGTCCTGTATCATCATACCGGATGGTATAGAGGTCGATGAGACAACAGTCAAAAAGGCCGTAAAGGAAGGCGTCACGATACTTGGCACTAAGCTCAGCGCTTATGAAATCTGCTGCGTTGCCCATGACTGCGGTATCTGAAAGCAAAGCCATGAAATACGCGGTCGACCTTCATATACACTCGGCGCTTTCGCCTTGTTCAGACAAGGATATGACGCCGAACAACATAGTGAACATGGCAAGGATCAAAGGCCTGGATGCGATTGCGCTCACAGATCACAACTCGTGCGCGAACCTGAAGGCTGTCAGTATATGTGCGGAAAACGCAGGACTTCTGTTTATCCCCGGAATGGAGGTTGAAACCTCGGAGGAAGTCCATTTGATCTGCCTTTTACCCTGTATCGCCGCTGCTTCAGAACTGCAGCGTATCGTTTACAGCGCTTTGCCGCCTGTGCTGAACAGATGCGACATATTCGGCAAACAGCTTATCATGGACGAAACGGATCGGATAATAGCAGAAGAAAGCCGAATGCTCCTTACTGCCGCTGCTTTGACAACAGGAGAGGTATGCTCTGTCGTAAGGCATCTGGGTGGGGCTGTCATTCCGGCGCATGTGGACAGGCCGTCCAACAGTATACTGTCAAATCTCGGCTTTATTCCGGAAGAACCCTGTTTCAAATATCTGGAGCTGTCGAAGCACTGCGGCAGAACCGACTTTATGGCGGCACATCCGGAGCTGGGAGGGTACGGTACGATTGTATCTTCGGATGCTCATGAGCTTGGCGCTATTCTGGAAAGGGAGTCATTTCTCGAAATTGACAGTTTGAGTGCTGAAGCTGTAATAGAATGTTTGTCTAATCTGAACAAATTTCCATATTAATTTTATAGAAATAATTAGTTGAATTACCTATACTTTTTTGCTATAATATTGCATTGTTAAATACTTAACAAGAAGTCTGTTAAAAGGTTAACCATGTATGTGTTTTTTTTATCGAAATTGGTTATTTATTTAACAAAGCAGGCTTTATGTCAAGGCAAATTAACAACAATTTTAGACTGGGGGTCTGGAAAAATGAGCAGTAACTGCTGCGGCTGCGTCGATGAAAAGGAACGCGAATTGCAGGAAATTATCGAAAAGTACAAGGATACGAGGGGTGCGCTGATCCCTGTGCTGCACGAGGCTCAAGAGCTGTATGGCTACCTTCCTCTTAGCGTGCAGAAGAAGATTTCTGAAGGACTGAATGTGCCTCTGTCGGAAATCTATGGTGTCGTAACTTTCTATACCCAGTTTTCTTTGAAACCCAAGGGCGAATACAAAGTCAGCGTATGTCTGGGAACAGCCTGTTATGTAAAGGGCTCCAAACAGATACTCGAAAAACTGCAGGAAAAACTCGGTATAAACGTAGGCGACTGCACCGAGGACGGAAAGTTCTCGCTCGACGCCTGCCGCTGTGTTGGCGCTTGCGGACTTGCGCCTGTAGTAATGATAAATGACGATGTATATGGAAGACTTACTCCCGACGATGTTGAAAAGGTTCTCGAAAAGTATCGTAACCTTTGATTGCCGGGTTTTTCAGCTTTGGGAGGTAATCACGTTTGAGAGATCTATCGCTGCACATCCTTGACATAATGCAGAATTCAACGGCAGCGCAGGCGGGACTGATAAGGGCGGAACTCATCGTGAAGCCCGAAACGGGAATGCTGGTTGTGATCATCGAGGACGACGGCTCAGGGATGGATGAAAAACTGCTTGCAGTTGTGACCGACCCGTTTACGACAACAAGAACTACAAGGAAGGTAGGCTTGGGTATCCCATTGTTCAAAGCTTCTGCTGAACGATCGGGAGGCAGTTTTGAAATAAAATCCCACCGGGGCGCGGGGACCGTGGTCAGGGCGCAATTTGAGATCGCCAATATTGACAGGCCGCCGCTCGGAGACCTTGCAGGCGTAATCGCCGATATGGCAGCCGCCTGGCCCAGGGCAGACATTCGGCTTATTCTCGAAAACGGCGCCGCCAGGTTCGAATTCAGTTCGCGGGAGGCGGCCGGGATACTGGGAGACGTACCGCTTTCGGAGTACGAGGTGGTAAAGTGGCTCAGGGGATATATCTACGATGGAATCAAAGAAATTTTCGGAGGTGTCTTGAATGAAATCGATAGCTGAACTTGAAGCAATCAGGAATAAAACTCTCGATGAAATCAAAATGAGGAAAAACAAGGACGGCATCCGCATAGTTGTCGGAATGGCGACCTGTGGTATAGCGGCCGGAGCGAGACCGGTTATGAATGCATTCGTAGAAGAACTCGGCAAAAGGCAGCTCAGGGATGTTTCTGTAACAATGACGGGCTGCATCGGCGTTTGCAGGCTTGAACCGATCGTTGAAGTGTATGACGCGGAAGGAAACAAGGTCACTTATGTCAGGATGACGGCAGAAAAGGCTGCGCGCGTCGTTACGGAGCATATCGTGAACGGCAGGGTGTGCGCGGATCTTACGATCGGGGCCGCCGTAGGTGAAGGTAACTAAAACTATCATATACAGCAAATTATGCAGGGAGGATATTTGGCGCCTGTAGCGCGGATTTTCTCTATAGCATTCGAA
Source organism: Bacillota bacterium (assembly GCA_023412915.1). Lineage (GTDB taxonomy): Bacteria > Bacillota > Clostridia > Acetivibrionales > DTU013 > JAEYOM01. The sequence continues at coordinate 36,997 of JAEZRE010000011.1, read as the reverse complement.
GGAGGGAACAAAATGGAGTTTTTCAGGGCGCATGTACTTGTGTGCGGCGGTACCGGATGTACTTCGTCTAATTCTGAAAAAATAAAGCAGGAATTTGCAACCCAGATCAAAAATAATGGGCTGGACAAGGAAGTAAAAATAGTTATTACCGGTTGTCATGGATTGTGCGCAGAGGGGCCGATCGTTGTCATTTATCCTGAAGGCGCAATGTATACCATGGTAAGGGTCGAGGATGTAAAAGAGATTGTCGAAGAACACCTTGTCAAAGGCAGAGTCGTAAAGAGGCTGCTTGCAGGAAACAAGGAAGAAGCCGATCCTTCAAAATCTCTTGACAACGTTGAGTTTTTCAAAAGGCAAGTCAGGATCGCATTGAGGAACTGCGGGGTAATCAATCCCGAAATTATCGACGAATATATAGCATATGACGGTTATAAGGCGCTTGCAAAGGTTTTGACGGAAATGACGCCTGAACAGGTCATAGAAGAAGTTAAAAAATCGGGACTCAGAGGAAGAGGCGGAGCAGGTTTCCCAACGGGCAGGAAATGGGAATTTGCCTCCAAATCCGTGGGCGACGAAAAATATGTATGCTGCAATGCGGACGAAGGAGACCCCGGAGCGTTCATGGACAGGAGCGTCCTCGAGGGCGATCCTCACAGCGTACTTGAAGCCATGACTATCGCAGGCTATGCAATAGGATCCCGACAGGGTTATATATATGTCAGAGCGGAATATCCTATCGCTGTCAAGAGGCTTAACATTGCAATAAAACAGGCCAAGGAATATGGCCTGCTCGGAGAAAATATCTTCGGTACCAATTTCAGCTTCGACATTGAGCTGAGACTTGGCGCAGGCGCTTTCGTCTGCGGTGAAGAAACCGCGTTGATGACCTCTATTGAAGGTAAACGCGGCGAGCCGAGGCCAAGACCGCCGTTCCCGGCAGTAAAGGGCTTGTGGCAGAAACCGTCCATCCTCAACAACGTTGAGACTTATGCCAATATACCTGTCATTTTCAACCAGGGAGCCGATTGGTTCGCAAAAATCGGTACCGAAAAGAGCAAGGGCACCAAGGTGTTCGCACTTGGTGGAAAAATTAACAATACGGGTCTTGTCGAAGTTCCTATAGGCACTTCGGTCAGAGAAGTCGTCTTCGATATCGGAGGAGGCATACCCAACGGGAAGAAGTTCAAGGCGGCTCAGACGGGCGGACCTTCGGGCGGATGCATTCCCGCAAGCAAGCTCGATATTCCGATAGATTACGAAACGCTTACTGAAATCGGTTCGATGATGGGCTCGGGCGGTATGATCGTAATGGATGAAGATACCTGTATGGTGGATATTGCGAGGTTCTTCCTTGAATTCACCGTGGATGAATCCTGCGGAAAATGCCCGCCATGCCGTATCGGAACGAAGAGGATGCTCGAGATACTGGAAAAGATCACAAGCGGAAAGGGTGAAGAGGGAGACATCGAGAAGCTCGAACTGCTTGCGAAAAATATAAAGGAATCTGCGCTGTGCGGACTCGGACAGACGGCTCCGAACCCGGTGCTCAGTACGCTCAGGTATTTCAGGGATGAATATGAAGCTCATGTAAAAGATAAAAAATGCCCGGCAGGCGTCTGCAAGTCCATGCTCAATTATGTGATAAATGCGGAGCTGTGCAGAAGCTGCGGTATCTGCGCAAAGAATTGCCCGGTGGGCGCAATAAGCAACAGCGGCGAAAAGAAAGCGCCCTATACGATAGATCAGGAAAAATGCATCAAGTGCGGCGCTTGTATGAGCAAATGCCCGTTCAAGGCGATATTCAAGAATGCTTAGGGGGGAACGTTTAGCGCAGTAAAGGCGCGAATATCCATTAAAACGTTCGAATGGAGGGAAAATTAGATATGGGTACGGAAATGGTCAATATTACGATAGACACGCGAAAAATTCAGGTCCCGAAGAATTATACCGTTCTGGAGGCTGCAAGATACGCCAACATCGATATCCCGACCCTTTGCTTCTTAAAGGATATCAACGAGATAGGCGCATGCAGAATGTGCGTGGTCGAGATCAAGGGAGCCAGGAGCTTGCAGGCGGCGTGCGTATATCCTGTTTCGGAAGGACTTGAAATATACACACAGACGCCCAGAGTCAGGGAAGCCAGAAAGGTGACGCTGGAGCTTATACTTTCCAATCATGACAAGAAATGCCTCACCTGTTTCAGGAGTAGAAGCTGCGAACTGCAGAAGCTCGCGGAAGAACTGAATATCAAGGATGTGCGCTTTGAAGGCGAGAGGATAAATCATCCGATAGACGAGCTGTCGCCTTCCATAGTCAGGGATCCAAACAAATGCATACTCTGCAGGCGTTGCGTAAACATGTGCAAAAACGTACAGAAGGTCGGCGTCATCGATACCAATGAGAGAGGCTTCAAGACGATAGTAGGCTCGGCCTTCAATATGTCGCTTGCCGATGTGCCGTGCATCAATTGCGGACAGTGTATTACCGTATGTCCTGTCGGCGCTCTGAGAGAAAAGGATGATACCGACAAGGTATGGGAAGCACTTGCAAACCCCGACCTGCATGTGGTCGTCCAGACTGCGCCGGCTGTACGCGTGGCGTTGGGAGAAGAGTTCGGGATGCCAATAGGAACAAGGGTCACAAGCAATATGATAGCTGCTCTCAGACGCCTCGGCTTCAAGAAGGTGTTCGATACCGATACGGCAGCTGACTTGACTATTATGGAAGAAGTAACCGAGGTCGTAAACAGGATAAAGAACGGCGGCAAGCTGCCTGTCATAACCTCCTGCAGCCCAGGCTGGATAAAGTTCTGCGAGCATAACTATCCTGAATTCCTTGAAAATCTTTCGACCTGCAAATCGCCGCACGAAATGTTCGGAGCTGTATTGAAATCCTATTATGCCGAGAAAATGGGCATCGATCCTGCGAAGATATTCGTAGTTTCGATCATGCCCTGTACTGCAAAGAAGTTCGAAGTACAGCGTCCCGAAATGAATTCCTCGGGCTTCCAGGACGTAGATGTCGTACTGACTACCAGAGAGCTTGCAAGGATGATCCGGGAAGCCGGTATCGACTTTACGGAGCTGCCTGAAAGACATTTCGACGATCCTATGGGAGAAGCCTCAGGCGCGGCAGTTATATTCGGCGCGACGGGCGGCGTAATGGAAGCTGCGTTGAGATACCTGGTCGAGCTGCTCGAAGGAAAACCGCTCGAAAAGCTCGAGTTCGAGGTGGTAAGAGGTGTTGACGGGGTCAAGGAAGCAACGGTAGAGGCTGGCGGTATGAAAATAAAGGCCGCTGTTGTCCATGGTACCGGTAATGCCCGCAAGCTGCTCGACAGGATGAAGAGCGGGGATGCGCAATACCATTTCGTTGAAGTAATGGCCTGCCCCGGCGGCTGCGTAACGGGAGGCGGACAGCCCATTCAGCCGTCACAGGTAAGAAGCTGGATCGACCTGCGTTCCGAAAGGGCCAAAGCGATATATGAAGAAGACGAAAGCCTGCCCATGAGAAAGTCACAGGACAATCCTGCGGTTAAAAAGATGTATGAGGAGTATTTCGGCCATCCGGGAAGCCATAAGTCACACGAACTGCTGCATACACATTATGTCGCAAGAGAGAACTATCCCGAGGAATAACGGTACTTCGGCAATAGCCGGGGTGTACTCAAAGTAAAATATTGAAGTATTTTTGCCGGCGGGTATCGTAAGGTGCCCGCCGGTTTTTGTTTTATAGGCTGGTGATGTGGGGTCAAGCGGGTGTCTGCAGCAGGTTACGGCCTGTAGTGTCCTGCAAATGCTGCAATCATCTGTTTGACCCCACCTTGCTACTATGGCGTTTACTAATTTTTAACAATTGCAAATTGAATAGAATCATAAACATATATATAATATAATGGTATACGTAATGCACATTTTAGTAAGTTATACCTTATTTTTCAGGAGTTCTTGGAGATGACCAATGACTAGTAATCGCAAAATTCTAATATGGATATGTATCTTTTCACTGATCGGGATCATCCTCCTGATGGTCGCATGCGAAACCGGCGTGCTCAGGACAAGAACCGGGCAGTCCGGAAGACCGGAAGCAGCTGAGCAGGGTACGTCCGGTCAAAATTCGGGTGAAGACGGAAATCAAAACGGGTCAGCCTTGCCATCAGGGCAGGCTAACGCACAAATCGACAAGAATGCTATCACGGTAGGCGAGCCCTATTCGCAGCAGCTTACGGACGAAGGAACAAAAAACGTTCTCATAATCGGACAGGATAAGACAAGCAACCTTTACGACACGATCGGCATTGCGAGCATCGACAGCAAAAATAAGACGGTTAAACTGATAATGATCCCAAGAGATACTTACATCGAATACAATGAGGATATATTGTCGAAACTCGATGACGCAGATCTTTCCCATGTGCCCGGTGTGTATAAGATAAACTATGCCCATCATATCGGAAAGCTCATAGACTATAAAGGAAGGTTCGATTCCGGCTCAATAAGCTTTCTGGCGGATGTGATAGGAGAAAAGTTCGGGATCGTGCCCGACGATTATATGAAGATCAATACGGATGGCTTCAGGGAACTGGTCGATTATCTCGGAGGAGTCAAAATGTATGTCCCTTATAATATGGACTACGAGGACCCAATGCAGGATCTTTACATACATATACCAAAGGGAAGCAGGCTTCTTGACGGTGAAGACGCCGAGGGCTTCGTAAGGTTCAGGCAGGGCTACAGGGCGGACGGCACAATGATGCAGATAGGGGATTCTCAGCGTAAAAAGAACCAACTCGATTTTCTTCAGCAGTTGATAAAGCAGAAGGGTAACATCAGGAATATAGGCAAGATACCGGGCATAATCAGCATTCTGGGCAAGAATATCCAGCACAGCATAGGGTTCGGCGATCTTCTCCAGTCTTATATGGGAATAGCGTCAAACATCATATCCGACGGGTATGAAATAATTTCGGTCAACATTGAGAGTGAGGAACAGATAAGGGTGGACGGATCTGCCTATCTGGTAGTCGAATAATTGTTTAAAATTTATTTAACTTTTTTCCGAACCGTATCGTATAATGTTTGAAAATGTTAAAACACCCGGCGGTTTTAGTTTTGCCGTACATCGATAAATTTGCGGGAGGAGCATTATGATAAACATACAAAACATTTCAAAAAGCTATAACAAGGGCTCCATAAAGGCAGTGGACAACCTCGACCTGAAGGTGAACAAGGGTGAAATATTCGGTTTCCTCGGGCCGAACGGCGCTGGCAAAACCACGACAATAAAAATGATAGTAGGCCTTCTGAACCCGGACGACGGTGCGGTCATGATCGACGGAACAGATATAAGGAAGGACCCTTTGGGGGCAAAGAGAAAAATTGGGTATGTGCCGGACAGTCCGAACCTTTATGAAAGGCTTACGGGCACGGAATACCTGAATTTCATGGCTGACGTTTATCAGGTGCCGGCTGGCCTGCGCAGGCAAAGGATCGAATATTTTCTGGACATGTTCGAGCTGAAGGATGCGGCTTCGGACCTGATTAAAAGCTATTCTCACGGAATGAAGCAGAAAATTGCACTTACTGGTGCGCTGATACACGACCCGGCTGTTTGGATACTTGACGAGCCTATGGTCGGCCTCGACCCTAAATCGGCGCACCTGCTGAAAACCCAGATGAGGGAGCATTGCGACAAGGGCAATACGGTGTTTTTCTCGACACATATACTGGAAGTCGCGGAAAAGCTCTGCGACAGGATCGGTATCATAAACAAGGGCAAGCTTGTGGCGATCGGCACTCTGGATGAACTCAGGCACGGCGATAACAAGGATTCACTCGAAAATATCTTTTTGGAGTTGACTGAACAATGAAACCGTTCAATGCTTTTTTGAAAATGCAGCTGAATGTCAACTATGGCTTTTCAGCACTGAAATACCGTTTTACACGTGAAAAGAAAAAAACCTGGGAACCTATACTGATAGGCGCAGTCATTTTAGTGTCGTTTCTGCCGCTGTTGGTGCTGTATACGGCGCTGATGATGGCTTTGTTCGCTGCCGGCACTGTGACGAAGCAGCCCGAGATGATCCTGACGATTGCCTTCATGTTCTCCCAGATTGTGATCCTTATCTTCGGTCTGTTTTATATCATGGGCACATTTTATTTCTCCAAAGACCTTGAAACCTATGTGCCTCTGCCGCTGAAACCGTATGAAGTAATAGGCGGAAAATTTGCGGTCGTCATGATCAACGAGTATCTGACCTCCATGCCGATACTGCTGCCGCCGATCATTATTTACGGCATCGGAACGTCACAGGGGATACTGTACTGGCTCAAAGGTCTTGTGTTGCTGGCCGCCATACCGGTACTGCCGTTGACGGTCGCAGCACTTCTAATCATGGTGCTTATGCGTTTCGTAAACCTGAGAAGATATAAGGATTTGCTGGCTGTTGTGGGTGGACTGTTTGCGCTTTTCGCTGGCGTTGGCATAAACATGATCGTGCAGAAGGTCCCCAAGACCACCGAAGAGATACAGAATTATGTCAACTCCGGGTTTGTCGAGTTGATAGGCAGCAAATTCCCTCCGAGCATATGGGCCACCAGGGCACTGTCCGAGAATGGTCTGCCGGGACTTGGTTACCTTCTGTTATTCATCGGCGTGTGCGTATTGTTGTTCGCCCTGCTGTTGTGGCTTTCCAACCTGGTGTTTTACAAGGCGCTGCTGGCCGGACAGGAAGTTGCCCGGAAGAAGAAAAGCCTCACGGCGGAGCAGATGGACAAACAGTATGAGAGGGTCTCGAACCCTGTTTACGCAATGGCCGGAAGGGAATGGAAGCTGCTTGTCAGGACGCCGATATATCTTTTAAACGGGCTTGCCGGCGTTGTCGTAGGACCAATTATCATAATTACCATGTTCATGATAAGGGGAAGCGACCCTGAGATAATAGAGTTGTTCAAACAGCTGAACAATCCTTCGATAACCCCGTATATACTGCTGGGCGGGCTGGGGCTCATGCTGTTCACATCGGGTATGAACCTCGTTGCGTCCACATCCCTTTCGAGGGAAGGCCAGACCATATGGATAACCAAGATGATACCGGTATCCGCCAGACAGCAGGTAAATTCAAAGCTGATCGTAAGTATGCTGGCGTCCGCTTTAGGAGTCGTCACGACAGCGGTCATTATGGTCGCGTTCTTCAAACTGCCTATGCTCTGGGTTATCGGGGCAGCAGTGACGGGCTTGATCGCTTCCGTGCCAATGGTGGCGCTTAGTCTGCTGTTGGACGTTTTCCACCCTAAGCTCATCTGGAACAGCGAACAGGAAGCAATCAAGCAGAATATGAACGGCGTATTGGGCATGTTGCTTTCGATAGTGATCCTGCTGCTGCTTGGCGCTGTGACCGCAATTATGCTGCTCGCTGGGATTTCCATCGCGCTGATACTGGTGGCGGTCAGTATAGTATCGATCATTCTTGGAGTTTTATCGCTGCTTGCACTTTATGCTGTGGCTGAAAGAAAATACCGTGAAATGGAAGCGTAGAAAATACGGAACAATTTATATGTGAATCCCGACTCGCTGTGTCAATGATGATATTTGTGATTGACACGGCGAGTTTTTTTTGGTATAAAGAATTAAATTTCAGGAATGGTATCAAAATTATGGTAAAGGAGTAACTGCAATATGGCAAAACAGGTTTGGAAACCGTCGACAATGCTCAATCCCGTTCCGGTCGTCATGGTGACATGCGCCGACGCTTCGGGAAAGCCCAATATAATAACGGTAGGATGGGCCGGCACCATCAATTCGGAGCCGCCCATGCTTTCCATTTCGGTTCGAAAGGAAAGATATTCGTATAGCCTTATAAAGGATAAGGGGCAGTTTGCGGTGAATCTGACCACGCAGAAGCTTGTAAGGGCCACAGACCTTTGCGGCGTCAAATCGGGGAGGGACACGGATAAATTCGAACTGGCGGGCTTGACGCCGGAAAAGGCGTCCGCGATCGACGTCCCGATCATCAAGGAGAGCCCGGTGTCACTGGAATGCGTTGTCAGAAACACGATCGAGCTGGGCAGCCATGATATATTCATAGCCGAGATAGTGGCCGTCGATACGGATGAATCGCTGCTCGATGAAAAAGGCAAGCTTGTCATGGAGAAGGCGGAGCTCATATGCTATTCCCACGGAAAGTACTGGAGCCTGGGCAAGGAACTCGGCTTCTTCGGCTATTCGGTAGCAAAGAAGAAGGGGATAAAAAGGTAAAAACGATAGAAACGTTCCCGCGTTCCCGAAAAAAGATATTATGAGGGTAAATGTATGGGTATGGAGATAAGAGAATCAAAACATGAGGATTTTGCCGATGTAATGGCTCTGTTCGCCCAGCTGTGGCCGAATAAGGAACTGCATCCTGAGAATATGCTGACTGTCTATAAACGCGGTTTACAGTCGGGAACAGACAAATACATAAGCGCCGAGGAAAACGGTAAGGTCATCGGTTTCTGCGCCCTGGCAATCGTCAACAACTTCTGGCAGGAAGGCCATATAGCATACTGCTATGCAATGGTAGTGGATGAAGCCCACAGAGGCCGGGGGATAGGCAAAAGCATCTTTGACAAGGCCTTTGAAACAGCAAAAGCATTGGGATGCAAAAAGCTGGAACTGGATTCAGGCTTCCCACGGGAAAGGGCTCATAAGTTTTATGAGAAAATAGGCTTTGATAAAAGGGCGTACCTTTTCTCGAAGGATCTGTGAAACACGGGGACGGTTCTTTTGTTTCGTTTTTACTTGCCAAAAACGAAACAAAAGAACCGTCCCCGCGTTCCCTGAGCTCCGCTCACCCTACATTGCCGAGTGGAAGGTACGCGCGATGACTTCTTCCTGCTGCTTGCGGCTCAGCCTTATAAAGTTGACCGCATAGCCTGAAACACGGATAGTCAGCTGAGGGTAATTGTAGGGGTCCTTCATCGCCTGTTCAAGTACGACGCGTTCCAGAACATTTATATTGATGTGGTGCCCGCCCTGCGAGAAATAACCGTCCAAAAGCGCCGCCAGATTGGACTGGCGCGTCGGCGTATCCCTCCCAAGTGATCTCGGCACAAGCGTCATCGTAAGCGAAATACCGTCCTTGCAATATTCGTAAGGTATTTTTGCGACCGAATTCAAAGCGGCAAGCGCACCCATCTTGTCCCTGCCGTGCATGGGGTTCGCTCCGGGGGCGAACGGTTCACCCAGCTTTCTGCCGTCAGGGGTGGAACCTGTCTTTTTGCCATATACAACATTTGATGTGATTGTCAGGATGGAAAGCGTATGAATTGCGTTTCTATACGTTTTGTGCTTTCTGAGATCAGTAACGAAGCCTTTAACGATATCGACCGCAATACTGTCGACCCTGTCGTCTCCGTTGCCGAACTGGGGATATGAGCTTTTTATCTCAAAATCCGTTATAAGGCCCCGTTCATCGCGGATCGCCCTTACATAGCCGTATTTCATAGCGCTGAAAGAATCCGTGAGGACTGAAAGTCCGGCTATACCGAAGGCCATCAGCCTTCCGGGTTTGGTGTCGTGCAGCGCCATCATGAGGCGCTCATAGGCGTATTTGTCGTGCATGTAATGAATGGCGTTCATGGTATCGACATAAAGGCCTGCAAGCCATTTCTGGTATCGCTTGAACCTTGCCAGCACCTTTTTGTAATCGAGGTACTCCTCCATGTAAGGTTCGCTTTCGGGAGCGACCAGGTCGCCGGATATTTCATCGCGGCCGCCGTTCAAAGCAAGCAGCAGGAGCTTCGGCAGGTTACAGCGGGCGCCGAAGAACTGCATATCCTTGCCTGTCCTCATAGCGGAAACACAGCAGGAGATGCTGTAATCGTCCGTGAAATCCAAACGCATGAGATCGTCATTTTCGTATTGTATCGCGCTTGTGACCATTGATACCTTTGCACAGTATTTCTTGAAGGGCTCCGGCAGTTTTACAGACCATAGTACCGTCAGGTTCGGCTCAGGGGCGGGACCCAGGTTGAACAGCGTATGCAGGAGACGGTATGTGGTTTTGGTGACCATATGCCTGCCGTCCTCGCACAAACCGCCCAGCGATTCAGTGATCCAGACCGGATCGCCCGCGAAAAGCTCGTTATAATCGGGAGTGCGCAGATGCCGGATCAGTCTTAGTTTTATAACGAACTGGTCAATGAGCTCCTGAGCTCCTGTCTCGTCCAGCAGACCGTCTTTCATGTCCCGTTCGATAAAAATATCAAGGAAGGTGGAGACCCTGCCCAGAGAGTTCGCAGCGCCGTTGGTTTCCTTCATTGAAGCAAGGAAAGCGTAGTATATCCACTGCACTGCTTCAAGCGCACTCGAGGCCGGTTTTGTAATATCGGAACCGTATTGCGACGCCATTTCCACCAATTCTACGAGGGCTTCGATCTGTTCGTGCACTTCTTCACACAGCCGAAGGGTTTCTTCGTCCATACCGCTTTTCTGAAGTTCGGAAAGATCCTGCCTTTTTTGTTTGATCAGCCGGTCCGTCCCATATAACGCAACACGTCTGTAATCTCCTATGATTCTCCCTCGCCCGTAGGCGTCGGGGAGACCTGTAATTACACCCGATTTTCTTGCTTTTCTCATTTCGGGGGTATATACGCTGAAAACGCCGTCATTATGCGTTTTTCTATATTTGTGGAATATTTCGTCGAATTTGTCCGGAAGCCTATAACCATATGCCTCGCAGGACTGTTTCGCCATCCTGATACCGCCGTAGGGAACGATAGCCCTTTTGAGCGGCTTGTCGGTCTGCAGCCCTTTTATGACCTCGTACTGCTCGTCTATATAACCGGGCGAATGGGCGGTAATGCCCGATACAATCCTGGTATCGACGTTCAATACGCCGCCTTTGACGAGCTCGTCACGCAGCAGTTTTTTACACTTGCTCCATAGCTTTTTTGTATTTAGGCTGGCTTCTTTCAGAAAGGATTCGTTACCGTCATAGGGAGTAAAATTTTTGATTATAAAGTCCCTGACGTCCGTATTATCGGTCCATTCACCCGGTATGAAGCCGTTCCATGCATTTTCGAACATATCTGGACACCTCTCATCATGCACAGTTCATACCCAGGCGGACGGCAATCAGGTACGGGCTCCGCGCTCCCTTGTGGTTAATTCCACTTCCGCCAGTTGCGCGACCCTTTAAATTATGCTTCAAGTATACCGATACTGATGATGTTTGTCAATAAACAGCTCAGGCTGAGTTTACCGAATTGGGGCAGGCAGGATTGCGGCAAGCAAGGACATGGCCGACAAGAATTGCGGCCGGGCAGGGACCACTTCAGAAAAGGATTACGGCCGGGCAGGGACTACGGCATGGGAGTGATCACGGCTGGGCATGGACTAAGTACGGCTGGGCATGTACTAAGGACGGGCATGTACTAAGGACAGGCAAGGACTAAAGCCGGGCAAGGACTAAGGGCGGATAAAAACCGTGCAGAGGCTAGTTCCTGCGCGGACCTTGTAGTTTTACATAAAACGATGTGTCGTGAAAAGGCTCCGGATACGAAAAAGGCAGGATGTAAAGCCATCCTGCCCTGAAAATGCCTTATTGCTTATGAAGATAGTTTTGAAGCATTACAATACTATTTGGCAGCCAGAACCTTCTTGAGCTTTGCGAACCTGGGCAGTCCATTTTCCAGCGGGGGAGTGGAAGTGCCCTGTATCAGCGGAAGAGCGTAATCTATGAACTGCTTGTTGAGACCATTTCCTGCTTCGTTGATCCATTCGCGCGGTATCTTCTTTTCGGTGTTTGCAACATCGGTAAGGTTGATCAGCTTGACGTCGCATTTGTATTCAGTTCCGGCAGCTCTTTCGAAGGCCACCATATAATCGGTCTTACCCTCGACTGCGAATCTTACAGCCATCTGGCCGGCCATAAAGGCTTCATTTACGTCGTTCAACGAACCGAAATGCGATGCGCATCTCTGGAGCAGGCTGAACTCAATGCCGCGAACCTTTGCGCCCGTCTTTTCCTTGAGGATGTTGGCAAGCGTAGAGGCAAGCCCGCCCAGCTGTGCGTGTCCGAAAGCGTCCTTATTCTTTGCGAGATCGGAGCCATACTCGGAAATATATGTTCCATCCTTGTCACGGATGCCTTCTGAAACGGCGATTATGCAATTGCCGTGCTTTTTGTAGATTGCCGTTGCATCTTCTATGAATTTATCCATATCGAAGGGGATCTCAGGCAGATAGATCAGGTCGGGACCGAATCCTGCATATGTGGCAAGAGCAGAAGCAGCTGTGAGCCAGCCCGCGTTTCTTCCCATAATCTCAAGAACTGTTATCATTCCCTTGTCATAAACTCTTGCGTCGTGATAAACTTCCATGGTAGAAGTGGCTATATATTTGGCAGCACTCCCGTAACCCGGGCAGTGATCGGTTCCCCAAAGGTCGTTGTCGATTGTCTTCGGAACTCCCATAACCCTGCATTCGTAGCCGGATTTCTGCATGAACTTGCTGATCTTGTTGCAGGTGTCCATCGAATCGTTTCCGCCGTTATAGAAGAAGTAACGGATATCATACTTTTTGAAGACCTCGAGAAGTCTCTTATAGTCGGTATCGTCTTCTTCAGCGCTCTTGAGCTTGTAGCGTACGGAACCGAGAGCGGAGGAAGGAGTAGTCTTCATAAGTTCCAGTTCGTAAGGATCTTCCTTGCTCATATCGTAGAATTTTTCATCGAGGATACCCCTGATACCGTGAGCTGCGCCATAGACAGCCGTGATGTTGCCCTGTTTCAATGCTTCGGTGAATACGCCTGCAGCGCTGGCGTTTATAACAGAGGTCGGTCCGCCGGACTGGCCGAAAATTGCTGCACCTTTCAAATCGCTCATAAAATTACCTCCTTGAATGTTTTATATGAAATTCGCGCCTCAGGCGCTAAACATTCCCCTTGAATGTTTTAATGGAAATATGCGCCTCATCGGTGATAATCATTCTCCCTTAATGTTTTAAAGGAAATCCGCACCTGAATGGCGCAAACATTCTACCTGAATTAGATCAAAATACAATATAACATAAGCTTTCCCAAAAATCAACGAGAGATAGATATTTTTTTAACACATACCGTACCTATTCGTTATCCGTGCGAACAAATGGCCTGATCAGTGAGACGGAAACACAGCCGGGCATTCAAAAAGCGTATAGGTATAGATATGCGGCCTAATCTGTTTCGATCAGAACAGCGTTTCATATAGCCTTTGCGCCATATAGAAAACCAACGGAAGGAATATTGAAGGAAGCATGTTTCCGACCTTTATCTTTTTTATCTCCAGCATGGAAAGGCCTATACCCAGTATCAATACGCTCCCGACCAGCGATATCTGGCTGATTACGATATCGTTGAGCAATGGCTTTATGAAACCTGCCAGCAAGGTAATGCTGCCCTGGTAAAGCAAAACGGAAAGCGCCGAAAAGGAAACTCCTACCCCGAGAGTTGCGGCAAAGACTATTGCGCTGACGCCGTCAAGTATGGACTTTGCAAATAACGTGGAGGTGTTTCCCATAAGCCCGTCCTCGAGCGAACCTACGATTGCCATCGCGCCGACGCAGTACACCAGGCTTGCGGTGACGAAGCCCTCGGCAAAGTTGCTTTCGCCTTTAACCAGCTTTTTCTGAAACCATTGTCCGAGCCTCTCGAGCTTGTCTTCAATATCTATCCATTCTCCTATGATGCCGCCGATAACGAGGCTGAATATCATAGTCATTATGTATTGCCTGTCAAGCTTACCACCGCCGATAACGGAGTACATTCCCTGCAAAGCTCCCGATATGCCTATGACCAGAACCGAAAGCCCGATTGCCTGCATTATTATTGTCTTGAACCTCTGGGAAAGCCCGCTTTTGACCAGTGAACCCGCCGCTCCGCCTATCACGATCGCGGCAAAATTGACCAACGTCCCGAGTCCTATCATTTATGTTTCCTCCTGAGTTTCTCCTAGACATTATACAATAAACAAGGGGAGAAGGGCATATTTATTTTACCTGTGTTTTCTATGGATTCGGCATCTCCATGGCAATTTACATCGTTCCCGGCTTCCAAATAAAACTTGATTTTAAAACGGAATCTGGTAAAATTAATATGATAAATTTGTAACAATACATAATCTATCAAAGTTAAGCAATATTAAATAATATAAAATGAAGGAGTTGTTCTTATGCCACTGGTTACATCTACCGAAATGTTCAAAAAAGCATATGCAGGCGGGTATGCTATAGGCGCTTTCAACGTAAACAACATGGAAATCGTTCAGGGTATTACCGAAGCCGCCAAGGAAGTCAACGCTCCGCTGATCCTGCAGGTATCCTCGGGCGCCAGAAAATATGCTAACCATACCTACCTGATGAAGCTCGTAGAAGCTGCAATTGCCGAGACAGGACTTCCGATCTGCCTGCACCTCGATCACGGCGATACGTTCGAGCTTTGCAAATCCTGTGTCGACGGCGGTTTTACGTCCGTTATGATCGACGGTTCGCATCATTCCTTTGAAGACAACATAAAGCTGACCAAGCAGGTCGTTGAATACGCACACGCTCACGGCGTAGTCGTAGAAGGCGAACTCGGCAGGCTTGCAGGCGTAGAAGACGATGTAAAGGTTTCCGCTGAGGATTCCTCCTATACAAGGCCTGAGGAAGTCGAAGAATTCGTTTCGAAGACGGGCGTCGATTCATTGGCAATCGCTATTGGAACGAGCCACGGCGCATTCAAGTTCAAAGGTGAAGCCAAGCTCAGATTCGACATACTCGATGAAGTTTCAAAAAGGCTCCCGGGCTTCCCGATAGTACTCCACGGCGCTTCCTCGGTCATCCCCGAATTCGTTGAAAAGATCAACAAGTACGGCGGAAACATGCCTGGCGCAAAGGGCGTGCCGGAGGATATGCTCAGACAGGCCGCAAGGTCCGCAGTCTGCAAGATCAACATAGATTCCGACCTGAGGCTTGCTATGACGGGTACGATCAGGGAATACTTCGCACAGCATCCCGATCACTTCGATCCCAGGCAGTACCTCGGACCGGCTAGACTTGCCATCAAGGAACTCGTAAAGAACAAGCTCATCAACGTTCTCGGCTGCGACGGCAAAGCCTGATCAGGTAAATAACAGGACATAATTGATTTTGAGACCGCACTTTGTATGGAGTGCGGTCTTTTCATTTGTATAATACGCCCCGAACCGTGAATACTAGGTTGGGGGTGTTTTATTTGCGCACAAAAATAGGTATCCCGAGAAGCCTGTTCTATTATAAGTTCATACCGTTCTGGGATAGCTTCTTTTCCGGGCTGGGTGCGGAAGTCGTCGTGTCCGGGCCTACGAATAAAGTAATACTCGATAATGGGGTAAAAAACTGCGTCGATGAGGCTTGCCTGCCTATCAAACTCTACTTCGGACATGTAATGGAGCTTAAGGACAAGGCGGATTATATTCTCGTGCCCAGGTTCACGAGCATTTCGAAGAAGGAATACATATGCCCCGAGTTCGGTGGACTGCCGGACGTGATACGCCATTCTCTGAAAGATCTGCCGCCTTTGATAACTACCGAGGTCAATCTGAGGAGAAACGGAAAGGGCGGTATAGACGCCGCAATAGAGATGGCCGCCGAGATCGGAGTCGACGGGAAGAAGGCTGCCGCTGCCTACAGGCGGGCATTGGAGGTCCAGCAGGATAAGGGCGGCTCGTTTGCGATGGATGAATATTTCGGGGATGAAACAAAAGAACCGTCCCTGCGTTCCGGTAGGCTCAGGGTTGCTGTGATAGGCCATCCATACAACATTTACGACAGATTTATCAGCATGAACCTGCTTGGCAAGCTCAGGAAATTCGGCGTTGAAATCAAAACTGTCGAAATGGTGGAAGAGGATGAGATAAACAGACAGGCCGCACACCTTAAAAAGCCGATGTTCTGGTATTATGGCAGGACAGCTTACGGCGCGGCGCTGCAACTGGCGTCCTCGGGGGAGATAGACGGCATGATCTGCGTCACGAGCTTCGGATGCGGTGTCGATTCTTTCGTGAACGATATGATAGAGCGCAGGATCAGGAAGGAATATAAAATACCGCTTATAATAATGACAATTGACGAGCATTCGGGCGAAGCGGGCTTCAATACGAGGCTTGAGGCGTTTGTAGACATGCTGCAATGGAGAAGGACGAATGAAAATAACGTTTCCGCATCTTGGTAATACCTATATTACAGTAAAATCGATATTCGACGACCTTGGAATAGATTATGTGATACCGCCTTTCAATAATAAAAAAGCGTTGGAGCTCGGGACAAGATATGTTTCAGAGATGGTATGCCTTCCTTTGAAAATAAACATCGGCAACTATATCCAGGCATATGAAATGGGCGCGGATACGATACTGATGGCAGGCGGCTGCGGTCCCTGCAGGTTTGGTTATTATTCGCAGCTTCATCAGGAAATTCTCCGGGATGCCGGCTATGATATGGAGATAATCACGCTCGAATCGGTTTATGGTATCAGGGACCTGTTGAGTCGGGTAAAAAAACTCCTGCCGGACAATGGAGCATACGTGAAACTACCCGGTGTTATACGCCGTGCGGTAAAGGTTGCAGAACGTACCGACGAGCTCGAAATGCTTACTTTCAGGCTGCGTGCCAGAGAGAGCGAGCCCGGCGGAGTCGACGCGATCTACCGTGAATTTAAGGAACAGGCCCTCAAAACATGCGGTACCAAAGGTATGCTGAAGCTTCTAGAGGAAACGGAGGCCCGTTTGAATTCCGTCGGCCTGGAACCCGGTGCGAAACCGCTTAAGGTCGGCATAGTAGGCGAGATATACACAGGAATTGAGCAGTTCGCCAGCTTTGAAATACAGGAAAGGCTCGGAAGAATGGGCGTGGAAGCAGATAGAAAGGTAACGGTGAGCAATTGGATTATCGAACACATGCTCAAAAGCGGTCTGCATCTTCCGCGGGACTTAAGCTATGCCGAAGCCGCCAAGCCCTGGCTCGGTACGATGATCGGCGGACATGCGCAGGAAACGGTCGGCAATACCGTGCTGTATGCACAGAAGGGCTATGACGGAGTTATTCAGATATTTCCGTTTTCGTGCATGCCGGAGATTGTCGCAGAGAGCCTTTTGCCGCATATAGAGCGGGAGCTCGGGATACCGGTGCTCACATTGATAATAGACGAGATGACAGGGGAGGCAGGCTACATGACCAGGGTAGAAGCCTTTATCGATATGCTTGAGAAGAGAAGGGAGCGTGAAAAATACGAAGGCAGTTGGGCATTATCTTGGGATTGACGTCGGCTCGGTAAGTACGAATATCGTTCTTATCGACCGGGACGGACACAATGTATACAGCCAGTACAGGCGTACCTGCGGACAGCCTATCAAGTCTCTTGTGGACGGACTTTCGGAAATGGCGGAAGAGTGCGGATATCCGGCTATTGCCGGCGTCGGCGCAACCGGAAGCGGCCGTGAACTGGCCGGCGTGATTGCAGGAGCGGATATAGTCAAGAATGAAATTACCACCCATGCTATCGCAGCGCAGTCCGTGGTTCAAGGGGTCAGGACGATACTTGAGATAGGCGGACAGGATTCAAAAATCATAATTTTAAGGGACGGCATAGTCTACGATTTTGCAATGAATACGGTCTGCGCCGCGGGTACCGGCTCGTTCCTCGACCGTCAGGCGGCGAGGCTCGGAGTGCCCATCGAGGAATTCGGCGATCTTGCGCTCAAATCAACCTCGCCTGTCAGGATTGCGGGGAGATGCGCGGTATTTGCAGAGTCCGACATGATACACAAGCAGCAGTCAGGCCACAGCAAGGAGGATATTGTCGGCGGGCTTTGCGAAGCTCTGGTTCGCAATTATCTCAACAATCTCGGCAAAGGCAAGGATATCCGTGAACCGGTGGTATTTCAGGGTGGCGTAGCCGCAAACAGGGGAATAGCGGCCGCATTTGAAAGAGCTCTTGGGGTGAGGGTCATAATTCCCGACGATTACGGAGTAATGGGAGCATACGGTGCGGCGCTCATCGCGCGGAAGGCGGCTGTATCGGAAAGCGTCTTCAGCACAAGGTTCGCAGGTTATGAAGCGGTAAAAAGAACTTATAGCACGCGAAGCAGGGAATGCAACGGCTGCGCGGGAATGTGCGAGATAGTGGAGCTGCTTTCCGACGGAAAGGTACAAGCCCGTTGGGGAGATCGCTGCGGTAAATGGTCGGTAAAACGGGAACAATTAACCAATTTGTGCGTCTAATCTTTTAAAGCAGTTAACAGCATCTCAACTAACTGCTAAAAGGAGGATTTATATGGAACGTACATTTTTTAAAGGTAAAATGGCATTGTTGGCAATGATAATGGTAGCTTCAGCACTTGCAGTCATGACAATAGGACTCTATTTCAGCGCGCCTGCGCAGGCTGCCGATACGGCCGACAACCGAAGGACGCTGACAGTTTCCGGGCAGGCCAAGGTGAATGCTTCACCTGATATAGCTTATATCAATCTCGGGGTCGTTACGGAAGACAAGGATGCAAAAGCTGCGCAGAAGGCAAACGCCTCTTCGATGGATAAAGTCATTGCTGCAATCAAGGCTGCAGGTATAAAGTCTGAAGACATCAAGACGGTTAATTATTCGATATACCCGAAATACGAATACAATAAGGATGGCGGTATCAGCAATATAGTTGGCTATACCGTAAACAACACTGTGAACGTGACGGTAAGGGACCTCGACAAAACCGGGGATATAATTGATTCGGCCACCGATAGCGGTGTGAATATGAGCAGCAGTATCAGCTTCGGCCTGAGCAACTATGAAGACTATTACAACAATGCCTTGAAGAACGCGGTACTGGCGGCAAAGAAAAAAGCCGGCACGATGGCGGGTGCACTGGGCGTTAGTCTGAAGGCTCCGATATCAGTCAATGAAGGCGGCGGATACAGCCCTCTCATGAACTATGTCTCCTACGATATGAAAGCCGGCGCGGCCAATGGAGCGACACCCATTCAATCGGGCTCGCTCGAGATAACGGCGAACGTCAATCTGGTGTACGAATATTAATTTAGCCGCAACGAGCCGGTCATGGACAGGAAACCCTGTTATGCAGCCGCGGCAGAAAAAGCCGTGCAAGCTGCGATATACAGATGCTAGTAATATTGAAAAAAGCCGGGTAATATTATATAATAAATATGCAGTATTTTAATTTAATAAGGCTTTATAAGCGCTTAATCTTTAAAAAGAGCGGGGGAACCAAAAATCCGGGGTGAATCCAGTCGAACTAGCTTCGACCGGTAGGGTCAATCTCTTTCCGATCCGAATCCGTCAGCTAACCTCGTAAGCGTTGGAGGAGAGGGTGATCATATGCTTTCGACCGCATAGGTTTGAACGGCTGCAGATAATTCTCTGCAGCCGTTTGTTGTTTATTTGCCTAATCTGCAGGAAATGGAGGTTTGATCATGATACGAGTCTGTCTGATAGGCCTGGGTAAAACCGGGAGCGAAGTGGCAAAGGTCCTGCTATCGCAGGAGGATATAAAGCTTGTGGCGGCCGTATGCCGGCCCGGCAGCGCCAAGGAGGGGAAAGATCTGGGCGAAGTGGCAGGCTGCCGCGATACCGGGATCATAATAGCCGGAGCCGATAAGCTCAAAGAAGTCATTTTCAGATACAAGCCCGATATTGCATTGGATTTTTCGAAGCCGGAAGCCACTATAAGGAACGCGGTCACGCTTTCGAAGATGAGAATTAATATGGTCATAGCTACGACCGGCTTTAGCAGGTTTTCATTGAAAAGGCTCTTCGTACTCACAAAAAAATATCACAACGGGATAGTTTACGCGCCCAACATAACCCTTGGGGTCAACGTGCTAATGCTGCTTACGAGTATAGCCACAAGCATACTCAATACATACGATTTCCAGATAAACGAGGCTCATCACAATAAGAAGAAGGATATACCTTCGGGAACGGCATTGAAAATTGCCGGGGAAATCGAAAAAGCGCTCGCGTCCTCGGCTCAAAATGAGGAATGGACAGAGGAGGCTCCCGCTAGAACTGTACCCATAAACGCAGTTCGTGCGGGCGGCATCGTAGGCAGGCACGAAGTAGTTATCGCAGGGGAGGAGGACATGATCGAGATATCTCACCAGTCCTTCTCGAGAAAAGCTTTTGCCATGGGCGCTATACGCGCTGTAAAATATATTTATAAAAAAACGGGTTATTTTGAAATGTCCGATGTGCTGAACCTTGGCAGCGTACTGTCCAGGTATGTGGAGAACGAGAATGGACGGCAGGCTAAGTGGGGCAAATACCACAACGCCAAGGAGGAAGGTCTGGTCGAGTTCCTGACGAACTGATACGCAAGTCAAACAGGGCTTAATGCCGTTTGGAATTCAAATTGAAACGCGGGGACGGTTCTTTTGTTCCACTTCCGCTCGTGGAATGGAACAAAAGAACTGTCCCCGCGTTTCATTTCACGTGCTTCGCCTGTTTCTCCGCCTTATAAGCTTTACAAGCCAGGAGACCAGCCTGCCGACGAGCTTACCTGCGTTGAATAAGAGAAGTATTACTTCGACTAGTACCAGGATCAGTACAATGATGAAAATATCCTTATTGTCCTGTATCGCCTTGTTTATCTTAGTCATCAGGTCATCGGGAGGCACAATCTCGTTTTCGGGATAAAGACCTACGTTTATCTCGGTGCCGTCCTCAAGGATGTATCTGGCGGAGCCGGCAGGTATCGATTTCTTAAGCGGCGGCTTGAGATCGGCGGTGGCTGTGAATTCCTTAATATAGTCCTCTCCGACCGGGTGTACGTATTTTATATCGCTCTGGCTGACCAGATTTATTTCATTGCCGTCAAGCGCAGCGGTTTTAAGGACCTCGCCCCTGGTGACAAGAGTGCTTTTCCAGAAGTTGTTGAAACCGTAATCCAATAGCGCTTCAGCGTCCGAATAAAGCTTGTCCTCGGGCGTGTCCAATACGATGCATATTAGATTCAGGTCGGCGCGCGCCGCGGTACAGATAAGGGCCTGCTGTTTTTTGTTGTTATAGCCCGTCTTACCGCCTTGGATGCCGTTGTAGCCCCAGAAAAGCTTGTTGGAGCTTGTCAGGATCTTCGCTTCTTCCCCTGGGTTGTACCATGGCCTTGCCTTTGTGGTAAACATCCTGTTGAAGGTCGTATTCTTGATCGCATAACGGATCAAGGATGAAATATCCTGGGCTGTGGTGTATTGGTATTCATCCATCAATCCGGTCGGGTTGGTGAAATGTGTATTGCTCATATTGAGCTTCAGCGAGGTTTCATTCATTTTATTTACGAACTTTACGATGCTGCCCGACGATACATTCTCGGCAATCACCGTAGCGGCGTCATTTGCGGACGTAAGCATTATTGCATAAAGAAGATCGTTCATCATATATTTAGAGCCGACTTCGAGATTGAGCGCAGAACCTTCCATACCGGCGGCCTCGGCGCTTACGGTCGCGTTGGCGTTCAAATCGGAATTCTCCAGGGCGACAAGTACTGTCATTAGCTTGCAGGCAGAGGATATATGGAGTTTTTCACCGGCATTTTTACTATAAAGCACCTGTCCTGTCTCAGCCTCGACCAGTATCGCTGAAGGAGCGCTGATGTCGGGTGCGGCTTTACCGTCCGCAGAGGCGTTTATAGCCTGCGAGGTCGCAGCAAAGCTTCCGGTATTACACAATACCAGCATCGTTATGATGACAAATGCGATAAGAAGAATTCTCCTTGGCATAAGATCCTCCAAAAACAGGGGGGAGGCAATCACGCTTCCGCCCATTTAACGAGCCTTAGCTCGAATTTGTCTTTTAGCAACGGATGATACGGCACTATACGGAAATGATAACCGTATTCTTCGCCGCCTGTGAGATGCAGCTCGCCTCTATACCTGTATCCTACCGGGGTTTCTTCAACAGCCTGCATAACGGAGCTTCTGCCGTCGCATATACTGCCGAAGTCATCCAGAGGACCATAATATATCTCCGCACTTACATCTTCGGGCTTAAGTCCGCCGAGACCGGCCATTACTTCGAAGGTGACCCTTTTGCCGTCTTCGGAAACCTGGACCTCCGCGACGCCGCCCTTCGAAACCGAAACGCCGGACCAGCAGCCCTGCACTTTTTCTTTCCAGCGCGTGAGCTCTCCGGCGGGCGCATAGCTGCCATCCGGTGCAGTAAGCCTGTTGAAGGTCCTGTCTATGGCGGGGATGTAAAGTCTGTCCGTGTATTCCTGCACCATTCTATGGGTACTGTATTGCGCCGCCAGAGACTTTACGGACTCCTTCATCATTTTTACCCAACCGGTTGGAATGCCCTTCGCGTTCCTGTTGTAATACAACGGGATCAGGCTGTCTTCCAGCAATTCGTAGAGCGATTCGCTATCGGCGTTGTCCTGACAGAATTCATTATTGTAAATGTCCTCGGTACCAATTGCCCAGCCGTTTGAACCGTTATAGCCTTCTCTCCACCAGCCGTCCAGGACGCTCAGGTTCAGTACTCCGTTCAGCCCGGCTTTCTGTCCGCTTGTACCGCTGGCCTCCATCGGCATCCTCGGGTTGTTGAGCCACACGTCCACACTTTGAACGAGACGGCGGGCGAGCGCTATATTGTAATTCTCGAGCAGCACTACCTTTCCCTCGAAACCCTCCTGCTCGGATATGTCGTTTATATACCTGATGACATCCTGGGCCGGCCTGTCGTCAGGATGGGCTTTTCCTGCAAATATTATCTGCACCGGCATATCCGGCATGTTCAGTATCCTTTTGATGCGGTTTATGTCCCTGAATATGAGCGCAGCACGTTTATAAGTGGCAAAGCGCCGTGAGAAGCCTATGGTAAGCGCAGCCGGATCCAGCGTCCGGCAGGGCTTCAGGCTGCCGCCCGCATTATAGCCTGTACGGATACGCTTGTTAACATAGCACGTCATGCTTTCCTTGAGCTTCCTGTGCGCGGCCCACAGTTCATCGTCCGGTATATTCAAGACGTCATTCCATATTTCCTGTTCCTCAATCGCGTTTTCCCATCCGTTTTGAAGGTACTTGTCGAATAATTGCTTGTATGTATCGGATAGCCATGACAATGTATGTATGCCATTTGTCACATGAGTGATCGGGACCTCGTTTTCCGGGATGTCCGGCCACAAACGGCTGAACATGTTACGCGTCACTGAACCGTGGAGTTTGCTGACACCGTTTCTTCCCGAAGCTATTGACATCGCGAGCGACGCCATATTGAAGCCCTCGGGGTTACCTGGGTCTTTCCCGAGCGACAGAAATTCCTCACGGCCGATACCGAGGCTTTCCCTGAATGCGGAAAAATAGAAGTCGATCGCTCCGTGGCTGAAAACATCTATACCTGCGGGCACCGGCGTGTGTATGGTAAATACCGAAGAGGCCGAAACGAGCTCAAGCGCCTCTCTGAAACCGATATTGAAGCAGAGCATTTTTTCCCTGATAAGCTCAAAACCGAGGAAAGCCGAGTGGCCTTCGTTCATATGATAGGCTGAGGGATTTATTCCCAGGGCCTTCAAGACTCTAATGCCTCCGACGCCGAGCAGAATCTCCTGCTGTATTCTTGTATCTCCGCCGCCTCCATACAGTCTGGCTGTTATCTGGCGATCCTGCTCCGAATTTACAGGCACGTCCGAATCCAGCAGGTAAAGGTCGACCCTTCCGGCCTTAACCTTCCAAACTGCTGCATATACGGTCCTTCCCGGCATATCCACACCGATCGTCAGAGGTTCGCCGTTTTTGTCATAGACCTGGTGTACCGGCAGTTCTTCAATATTGAGCGTACTGTAGGAAGTTTCCTGGATACCTTCGCTGCTTATTGTCTGATTGAAATAGCCCTGTCTGTAAAACAGGCCGATCGCAGTAAAAGGTATACCGAGGTCGCTCGCCGATTTGCAGTGATCCCCGGACAATACGCCGAGACCCCCGGAGTAGATGGGGAGTGTTTCACTAAGTCCGTATTCGGCTGAAAAATATGCTATGCCGTGGTCTTTGAAAGCGGGATATTTTTTGTTGAACCATGTATCGCTGCAGTTTATATATGAATCGAATTTTTTTACGATCGAGTCGTATTTATCCATAAATTCCTGATCCTCGGACAGCCGCGCAAGCTTTTTGTTTCCAACCGTCCGCATCAAGGCTACCGGGTTCCTGCCGGTTTTTTCCCAAAGCTCGGGATCGATCATTCTGAACATTCCGGCAACATCGCAATTCCAGGTCCACCAAAGGTTATACGATATCTCGTCAAGCCTTTCGAGCCTCCCGGGGATCACTGTCGGCACTGATATTCTTCCAAGAGGTTTCATTCATTCCCTCCGTATTCGGTGATACTTTTAATTGTAGGTATTCAGATTATAATAACATATTTTAACCAATATATTGTTACATTTTTATTAAAGATTTAGTTGGAATAAGCGCATTTTGTTCAGGAGGACCGGCTGCAAGGGGATGGTGGAAGTAATTTGCATGTTTCTCCCGGCATGGTAATTAGTATAAATATTACCATTGTTAAATTAATCAAATCTGCTCAAAATACATTCGAATTGTTAAGGCAAAAAATTGGTGCAAAGGAAGAAATACAGCATGTTTAAAAGATTCATACTATACGGAATAGCAGGCTGGGGAATAGAGATAATATGGACCGGAATCGGTTCGCTCATCAGCGGGGATATTCGTCTTACCGGCCATTCAAACCTTTGGATGTTCTTTATTTACGGTTGCGCAGTCTTCCTGGAGCCGATTCATCATGCGATATCGCAGTGGCGCTGGTTCGTCAGGGGAATGGTATGGCTGTTGCTCATTTGGACCATAGAGTACACGAGCGGCTTCCTGCTGCATCTTGTACTTGGTGTATATCCGTGGTATTATACGGACAGGCTCGCCATCAGCGGCCTGATAACGCTTGCTTACGCTCCGGCCTGGTTTACGGCGGGTCTTGTGTTCGAAAGGATGCACAGCAGTCTTGACAATTACAGGATTGCATGAAATAAAGTATTGCTTTACAATAAGAAGTTGCAGTTTATTTAACAGAAACACTATTTAACAGAAGTTATGTGAGAGGGATCAAAATGGAAACCACGGGGAAAACGGCGCCTAAGCGCGGTATGAAGCGCTTCGCCGCATTTTTCATTTTTCAGTTCATATTTGCCTGTATAACGATGCCCTTTTATGTTTTCTACGGGCCTTTCAACGATGTCAAAAGGACGGTTGTAGGTGCGTCATGGACAACACTGAGCCATCAGTATATAGCCAAATTTTTTCTTTCGGATAAAGCCATAAATAGCATAATCGGAAGCACGTATGCAGTAGATCCGACCGAGAGCGGAGAAGAGCTTCAGATGCTTAAGCTCGGAAATAACCACGACAGCAAGATAGAAGTGTACAACATCGACGGCGGCGATTATGTAGGAAAGCTAATGATAGTGTCTGATCCGACAAGGATAATCGCCGGGTATTCGTCTAAGCTTCCGGATTCGGGCGAAACGACGAGCCAGATAACCAAAAGCAACGGCGGGGTTGCCGGTATAAACGCGGGCGGCTTCATGGACAGGGGCTGGACCGGTACGGGAGGCACACCGCTCGGATTTATAATCCATAAAGGCGAGATAATACAAAACCAGTATAAAAATGACAGCGTCAAACAGGAGACCGTAGCCTTCACCAAGGACGGCATGCTGATCGTCGGAAAGCATTCGATGACCCAACTCAAGGAACTTGGCGTCAAGGAGGGAGTCAGCTTCGGCCCGCCTCTTATCGTCAACGGCAAGCCCACTATCAAAAACGGGGACGGAGGATGGGGAATAGCTCCAAGGACGGCAATCGGGCAAAAGGCAACGGGAGAAGTTCTGCTGCTCGTCATAGACGGAAGGTCGCTCGAGTCGCTCGGAGCTACGCTGAGGGACGTGCAGGAGATACTGCTCAAATACGGCGCGGTAAACGCGGCAAACCTTGACGGCGGTTCCTCGGCAACCATGTATTATAGCGGCAAGGTCATCAACAAGCCGTCGGACAAGCTGGGAGAGAGAACGGTGCCCTCGGCATTCGTTGTTTCGGCGGAAGGCGGTGCCGGAAAATGAAGAAGCTTAGAAAAATATACGGGTGGATAATCGCTTCAGTATTACTGCAAACTATTATACTTGCATATTTCAATTACGTTTATATACCTAACCGCGGGGCGTTCAGAGCCACGATGTACGAGGTGGATACCGCCGCGGTGAAGAACCGCAGCTACAAGCTGCCTGACGGGGTGACCGATATCAAAGTATCCTTCGACGGGCTTTATGTCGCTTACAGGACGACTTCGGGCATTGAGATGGCAGATATAGACAGGAAGAAAACCCTTAAAAAGCTCAGCGCCGGTAAGGGTGAATTCTCATATTACAGGTGGCTGCCCGACAGGGAGATGCTCATTTATTCCGTGAAGGAGCCCGAAGGGAAGAGCGGCAGAGTCAGGTTGTCCACCTACGATATAGGACCAGAGCTCGACAGAAGCTATCCGGATATCAAGGGCCTGCCTGAAGGCAGCTCCATCGAGGACATAGAGCTTTCACCGCTTACCAATATAGTTTACCCTCTTGTCAAGACAAGCGATACGCGTGCAAGGATATACCAGTTCGATATAATGGATACCTTGAGGCTGTTGATGAAGACCGATATAGCAACTATCATAAAGGAGACAATGTATTCCAATAACCTTATTTACCAGGTTCCGGACGGACAGATTAAAATCAGGAACGGAAAATCGGGCAGGACGACCGGCATCCCCGTAAAAGAGGCCGATTATCTCTTGGCGGTAGACGATAACGATTATATTTACGCAGGCGCCGGAGACAAGAGCGGTGAGTTTACAGATATTTACTACGGAAAGGCTGAACAGAGCCGGGACGAATGGAAGAAGCTGACGACAGGAAGGCCTTTATCTCCGGAAAATATCGTCGTCACGCCAGGCGGAGAAATTTTTTCCGTGGACGTACAGGACAAAAAGGTGACTAATCTTAAGGATTCGGGCACCGTCCAGTATAAAGGGGATTTTCTTACGGTACTTGACAACTACGTAGTTTCGATGGATGGGAGCAAATTGACTCTGCAGCTTATCAAGAAATAAATTATGTCACGCGGGTGTTTTATTGAATAGATATGTGGTAAAAATAAAAACAGTACGCTGGTCGTGCCTGCGTATAACACAATAAACAGGAGGTTATAAAATCAATGGCTGGAGAAAATATCGTGGTTTTGACCAAAAATAATTTCGACCAATATGTAAACAATTCCGATAAACCGGTGCTTGTAGATTTCTGGGCTTCTTGGTGCGGTCCCTGCAGGGCTGTTGCGCCGGTTATGGAAGAGCTTGCGGCGCAATATGACGGTAAAGCGGTCATAGGTAAGATAAACGTGGATGAAGAGAGCGAGCTTTCAGCCAAGTTCAGGATCATGAGCATACCGACGATAATGCTTTTCAAAGGCGGACAGCCTGCTGACAAGATCGTCGGAGCAAGGCCTAAAAGCGATTTCGAACAACTGTTGAACAGAAATCTGTAAAACGACAAAAAAGAATAAGCTTCAAAAAGCTAAAGAGGCTGTTTCTGCAAACATCCTCTTTTTTGATGCCCATAAAGAAGGATTTTTAATAAATTTATTGAATATATAATACAAACTTATTTTTCTGTAAAGGGGGATTCTCATGCCTGGCGAAAAACGTTTCAGAACCTCGTTCATGGGCGGCTTCAAGAAAGCCGACGTAAATGCATATATAGAAAAGATCCTTAGAGAATTCGATGACAAGCTGAAGGAAAAGGATGATGAAATAGCCAATCTCAAGCTGCAGGGCAAGGATGTCAGGACCAAATATGAAGAGCTTCAGAAAAAAGCCGATCAGATAAACGAAGATAGGGCAAAGATTGCCGAAGTACTGATAAAGGCGCAGGAAAAAGCCGACCTGATGCTGGAGAATGCCCGTATTGAAGCCCTTGAAGAGAAGAAGCAACTCGAGGAGAACATTGAACAGGATAGAGAAAAGCTAGTGGATATCCGCCAGGAAGTAAAATCTCTCAAAGGCGAAATAGTAAACATGTTGAAAAAGTACGAGTCGCAGTTAGGCGAAGTGGCGCGTGACGAAGAGGAAGCCGGCTAAAATAAAACACTTGATTTTGGAAATAAAGACTGCTATAATTTTATCTAATTAAATACTTTATGCGATGAGCGGGAAGAGTAATCCTGTGGATTTCACAGAGAGCCGGAGGTTGGTGCGATCCGGTAAATGAGCGGGAAGAAGGCAGCCCGGGAGCATCGCCTTAGAAACCGGAAATATTGATGGTGTTTCATGGATAAAGGCAGACGTCGCCTCACGTTACAGAGGGTGGGTATATATGTACCCGTAAAGAGAACGCATTTGCGTTAATCAGGGTGGTACCGCGGATAACTCCTTCGTCCCTTTCAAGGGATAGAGGAGTTTTTATTTTACCTCGATTACTGTTAATCAATATTAATAAAAGGAGAGGATAATAATGGAAGAAATTCTGGAGATTCTTGAAAAGAACGGACGCGCGAGTGTTGAAGAAATAGCGCTCATGCTGGATAAGAGCGTTGAGGAGGTTCAGACGGCAATCCGGAAGCTCGAAGAGGATAACGTAATAGTCGGTTACAATACGCTTATAAACTGGGAAAAATCAAACAAGGAAAATGTGGTGGCCCTGATAGAAGTCAAGGTGACTCCTCAAAGGGGGCAGGGCTTTGACAAGGTCGCCGAACGCATCTACAGGTATCCGCAGGTAAAGGCCTGCTATCTGATGTCGGGCGGGTTCGACCTCACGGTCATTATAGAGGGCAGGAATATGAAAGAGGTGGCGCTTTTCGTCGCAGAGAAGCTTGCTCCGCTCGAATCGGTCCTCAGCACTGCCACACACTTCGTTCTTAAGAAGTACAAGGAAGAGGGGGTCATCTTTGAAGAAAAGAGCAAGGATGACAGGGAGGCTTTGATATTATGAACATGCAGGAGATGATAAAGCCCTGTGTTAAAAATATGCCGCCTTCCGGGATAAGGAAATATTTTGACCTTATCAACGAGATGAAGGACGCCATATCGCTTGGCATAGGCGAGCCGGATTTCGTCACACCCTGGAACATAAGGGAAGCAGGCATCTATTCTCTCGAGAAGGAGCACACGCATTATTCCTCGAATCCCGGCTACATCGAGCTGAGAAGGCAGATCTCGCATTATGTGGAACGGAAGTACAACGTTGTATACGATCCCGCGAAGGAGATAATAGTGACCGTGGGTGCGAGCGAAGGCATAGATATTGCGCTCAGAGCGTTGGTAGGACCGGGTGACGAAGTTGTGATACCCGAACCGAGCTTTGTCGCATATAAGGGCTGCACCGCTTTTACCGGAGCAACGCCCGTAAGCATCGAACTCAAAGCCGAAGACGATTTCAGGCTGAAACCGGAACAGCTCGAGCGTGCATTGACGAATAAGACCAAGGTAGTGATCCTGCCTTTCCCGAACAATCCGACCGGTGCGATAATGACACGCGAAGATATGAAGAAAATCGTAAACGTCCTAAAGGATAAAGACGTTATCATTATCTCGGACGAGATCTATGCCGAACTCACTTACAGCGGCAGGCACGTATCGTTTGCAAGCTTTCCTGAAATCAAGGAGAAGACTATACTGATAAATGGATTTTCCAAAGCGTTTGCTATGACGGGGTGGAGGATAGGCTACGCCTGTGCGCATCCTGTCCTGATAGAAGCCATGAACAAGATACACCAGTATGCCATCATGTGCTCCCCTACAACGGCCCAGTATGCCGCATCGGAAGCGCTCGCCAACGGCGACGCCGAGGTGGATGCAATGGTCCGGGAATACAACAGGAGAAGGCGCGTCATGGTGGACGGTTTCAGAAAGGCCGGACTGGATTGCTTCGAACCGCTCGGCGCCTTCTATGTATTTCCTTCCATAAAGTCGACCGGTATGACTTCAGACGATTTCTGTGAAAAGCTCCTGAAGGAGGAAAGGGTGCTGACCGTACCCGGCGCTGCTTTCGGAAGCTGCGGGGAAGGATTTATCAGAGCGACGTATGCCAATTCCTATGAAAATATCGTTGAAGCAATGAAAAGGGTTACCCGGTTTGTAAAAAACCACAGGAAATAGCATAAAGCCTTTTATTTGTTCCGATTATTTGCTATATTATATTTCGTAACATTTTTTATTTTTGTTCGGAAGTATAAAGGCGGTTGATCGATGACAGGCGGAAAATACATTGTAGCGACGAAAGATAATGCGATTCAGATCGCGGTCCGTAATATACTGAACCCGAGCGGGTATGTTTTTCTTGAGCACTGCAGGGATGCTCTCACGCTTCTGAGGCTTATCAGGAGCTTTCATCCCGACCTTATCGTGGTGGATGCCGCAATGCAGCTGGGGGAACTGAGAAGCACTCTTGAAACTGCCGACGATGAAATGCTGTGTGCCATAATACTCCTGGGCGATTACACCGATCCGGTGGTCAATATGCTTCTGGAAAAATCGAATGCCATAAGCTTCTGCCCGAAACCGCCCGGCAGGGAGCTGCTGCTGCATACCGCGGATATGGCTGTCATGAATTTCAAACGGATATTCTCGATGGGGGCAAAGCTTCGTCAGATGACCGACAATTATGAGAGCCGGAAGCAGATAGATGTGGCAAAAGCGCTGATGATGGAGCATGAAGGACTGAACGAAAAGGAAGCCTATGAAAAAATGAGAAAGCGGAGCATGGACGAAAGGCTTACCATGCGGACAGTGGCCGATTTGATCATTCATTCGTACAAGGCCGGGGAAAAATGATTTAAATTTCGCATATTTTGAAGGAGATGATTAAGATGCTTGAACTGGAGCAATTCAAACTTGATATCGAAAGCCTGGATAAAGCTATCGTCGAAATGGGGGCTTCACTTTGACATCCCCAGACTGAAGGTGGATATCGAAGAGCTTGAACAAAAATCGGCGGAACCCGGGTTCTATGATGATCTCGAGAATTCCCAGAAGGTGCTGCAAAAAACAAAGGCTTTAAAAACGAAAGTTGAACGCTATGAAAGAATGGCGGCAGACCTCGACGATCTCAGGACGCTTAACGAACTTGGCATGGAAGAGGACGACGCCAGCGTTATTCAGGAAATCAGGGACGGGCTGGATAATCTCAAAAAGATTTATGAGAAGCTCCGGCTGGAAACCTTGCTTACCAAACCCTATGACAAGAACAATGCAATATTGACGCTGCATGCGGGAGCAGGCGGAACGGAAGCCCAGGACTGGGTTCAGATGCTGCTTCGGATGTATACGCGCTGGGCTGAGGAGCACGAATACCAGGTTGCGATACTCGACTGCCTCGACGGCGACGAAGCCGGTATCAAAAGTGTCGCAATCAATATTATAGGAGAGAATGCATACGGCTTTCTCCGCTCGGAAAAAGGTGTGCACAGACTGGTGAGGATCTCGCCTTTCGACGCTTCAGGCAGGAGGCACACTTCATTTGCCTCGGCTGACGTTATGCCCGAGCTCGATGAAGAGATCAAAGTCGACATCAACCCTGAAGACCTCAAGATGGATGTCTACCGGGCGAGCGGCGCAGGTGGGCAGCATATCAACAAAACCTCGTCTGCCGTACGCTTCACCCATATCCCGACGGGAATAGTGGTATCGTGCCAGACTGAAAGGTCGCAGTTCCAGAACCGCGACAATGCCATGAAAATGCTCAAGGCAAAGCTGATGGCACTGAAGGAACAGGAACACAAGGAGAAGATAGAGGACCTTAAGGGCATTCAGATGGATATAGCATGGGGAAGCCAGATACGGTCATATGTTTTCTGCCCTTACACACTTGTCAAGGACCACCGCACCGAAGTTGAAATGGTCGATGTGAATGCCGTTATGGATGGTGACCTGGACAAATTCATTGATGCTTTTCTTGCAGAAGGGAAGTAAAAAAGCCGGTCTACTCGACCGGCACATAATCTATGACGCCGTTATCCATGTCATAATATACACTGAACCGTTCGGTTCCGGACTTACCATCCGGACCGACGGAAACGGACAGCGTGAGGATAAAATTGTCGGTATCGAATTCATAGGCATCACTTGCGGTATCCGCAGTGATGCCATATTTTTCCTCGATTTTACCTATCACATATTTCATCGGGATATAATTGCCTTCAGGCTTGAATATACTTGTCACCGGATTCATAGACATGAGCAGGAATCCTGAACCCGACGCATTTTGCTCGTATGTGAATACTCTGTACGTTAGATTTTCCTGCCTGTAGATGTCGAGATCCTTGAATACGTTGTTTCCGTACACGTATACATTGGTGTCCAGAGCAAACATAGACTTCACATAGAGGCTGCATTCGCGAATATAATCCTCTTGATTCGCGACCCTCCGGGTATCCCATGAAAGCCTGCCGTTGTCCTGTGATACGCGTACCAGGTAGATATGGGACAATTCGACGGCAAAGTTTCTGTCTTCATATTTTATCGTAATAAGCATATTTGTTTTGTCCGTGGTAACTGAGATAATCTTTTTGTCCGCATACTGCTGCTCCAGATGGTCGGCTTCGCTGTTCAATATGCTCTGTTTCAGGACTCTGTCAAGCAATTCCACATGGCCTTTTTCATAGGCGAGCCTTATTTTGTAGTATCCGTCGTCTTCTTTCGTATTTCCTGCTGTCAAGAACATCGTATTATCGGACTGGATTTTTCCTACCGATGTTATTTTAAGCCTAAGGTCGATTTTTTCTTTGAGATAATTCTCCGCTAAAATAAGCCTCCTGTTCCGGGTTTCTCCCGAAGCCGCCCGTGCCTGAGCTTCGGCGGTATCTTCAAGACCGAAGGAGGCAGCGACTTTATCGAGCAAGCCGTTCAATTCGGCATCCTGGAAATATCCGTTCTCAGTCATGTATTCAGCGCTTGTTATGAACATCGAGTAGATTTTTTTGCCCTTCAGAATGTCTATAGAGTAACAGAGCCGGTTCCTGCCGTTCTCATCTATGAAAGCGCTGAGCCTGTAGATGGTTGAAATCGGGCCGTCTATACTGAAATCGGAGAAAAGCAGTTTGGATGTCCTCCCTGCAAAAGGCGCTCTGTATCCGATCGTAATGTTCGGCCAGCTGCTTATGGAATTACCCTCCACGCTCTTTATTATGTCTGTAAAGCTGGCGGAGTCTATTATTCCGCTTTCCTGGAAGGTGACGTCTATTGCGCCGGACATTCCGGGCACGACAAGACGGAGCCGGTCATACGAGATGTCGTTGGAAACGTCCCTGAGACTCCAGCTTTCAGGGTATTCAAAGCTGTAGCCTTCCTCACTGTTCAAGTATTTACCCATTGTAACGTCTTCGACCGATACACTGTAGCTTCCCGCAGCAGTGGGTAGCTTGTAATCAAAACCGGTGAGTATTTTTTCCAACTGACCCGTTACGTTTTTGTCAGGCTCGGCGTATGCGCTTGTGAGCTGAAGCTTGTAAAGCTTCTTATCGTTTTGTATGTAATAATCGAAGTAATATTTCTTCATACCATTTTCAACGTTCGTATAGTAAATATAATTGAAAAGGTTGTTACCATAATATGCGTAACCGTTTTTCAATATTTCGATAGAAGTCAGGGAGGTGACCCGGAAACGGGAAATGGCGTCTTCGGCGCCGTTGCCTTCAATGGGTTCGGAGGATATTGAGAAAATCAGGTTCGGGTTGATTTTATAGCTGTTATAAGAGTAATCCCCGCCAAGATTGTTCTTTACAAACGGAACATATGAATAGGGAATATGGATACCGTAACCCGCGGCGGTGTCTTCAAACCTGACATACGTCGGATCTGTCTGAGACTCCGCGGGGTAGATGCCATGCTTCGCATCCTCCGTCAGAGATTCGCTGTAAAGTATGGCAGGAGCTCTGTATTGAGGAGCGGCTCCTTTTACCCTGTTTTCCGAAAGAACATATGCCACATAGGAGGACGCAAGAATCCCGAGGTTTTCCTTTGGTATCGTAAAACGTATCATTTCTATGGTATTTGTGCCGCGTACCGGGATTATCAGGTCGAGATGCGATTCTTCCCTGTGCTTGAGGCCTTCGTATACCGAAATGTTATACAAATATACGCCGCAGCCTTCAATGCCGAAAAGGGTATCGCTGCCTTCATAATAAATATGCAGGGCGGTTTCCGATTTCCTGCTCGAATTGCTGAGGTAATTCACATTGTAAAGGCTCTCGAGAGATCTTATGTAGCTCTTTTTGAGATCGAAAAAGCGGTTGAACAACTGATCTTCCGTCAGCGTATTATCATTGAAATACCCACGCAGAAAGGTATAAGCGTCGTCATCCAGAGTCTCGGAACTGATTTCCGTCCGGATACCCGTCATATCGTCCTCAATGTATTTTGTGCCTCCGGCTGTGCTGTTGTCGGATTTCGCCGCGCCTGTTTCAGCGCTGTCGGGCGCTGAAGACGTACCGGTTTCGGATGTCGCTGCAGGTGTACCGGTTTCGGAAGTCGCTGTTGGGGTAGCGGCTTCGGATGCGTCAGCGGAAGAGGCGTCAACAGTTCTTTCGGAGACGTCTGATTCCATAGCGGCTGTCGACGGGACAGAGGCCGATATTATCAATATTATGGACAGCAGTATTGCCGCTGATTTCTTCATTATGTAAATCACCCTGAATTTATCATAACAGAGAAAACTGTGTAATTCAACGGGTGTCAAATACTTGACAAACACTTGTAAAACTAGTGAAATATATGTGCTTTAAAAGTAAGTTATGTGGTAATATATAAACAATAAAACACGGGGAGAAAATTATGTCGGATTCAAAGAACACAACGGAAATGAAGCTTGAAAAACTTAAAAACTCACTGAAAGAGATGGGAAGCGTAGTCATTGCTTATTCCGGCGGAGTGGACAGCACTTTTTTGCTGAAGGTTGCGGCGGAGGTATTGGGAAATAAGGTTGCCGCGGTTACTGCAAGATCTTCGACCTATCCGACCAGGGAATTCAATGAAGCGTCGCAATATATTGAGAAGCTCGGCGCAAAGCACATTGTAATCGATTCGGAGGAACTTGACATAGACGGTTTTTCGCAAAATCCGGTGAACCGCTGTTATTTTTGTAAAAAAGAGCTTTTTACCAAAGTCAGGGATATAGCTTCGCAAAACGGAATCAAGTATGTTGCGGACGGTTCCAATCTGGACGATCTCGGAGACTACAGGCCCGGCCTGCAGGCGTTGAAGGAGCTTGGTATCATAAGCCCTCTCAGGGAAGCTGGACTTACAAAGGATGAAATAAGAGAATTGTCCAGGGAAATGGGGCTTCCCACCTGGGACAAGCCGGCGTTCGCCTGCCTGGCGTCGAGGTTTCCGTACGGCCAGGAGATCACGAGGGAAAAGCTCAATATGATAGAAAAGGCCGAGCAGTACCTGCTGGACAGCGGCTTCAGGCAGGTGCGCGTAAGGCATCACGGCGAGATAGCCAGGATAGAGGTAGCCCGGGAGGAACGCGGCAAGTTTTTCGACCTGGATTTGATGGACAGGGTATACGCCAGATTCAACGAGATAGGGTTCAGGTATGTGGCGCTCGATCTCAAGGGCTACAGGACCGGCAGCATGAACGAGGCTATTCTGAATAAATAGTATTAAGCGATATATTTTATGCTGTTGGCTCTGCGCAGATGTTCTTCCAATAGGGCCGGCCGGCATATCGATGCATTAAGGTTGTAAAGAAGTGAGGAGATATCATGGATTCTGATGCTATCAGGAAGCTGCTCGAGAACGTAAAAGACGGCAGTACCAGTATCGACGGCGCGCTTTCGGAATTGAAACTGCTGCCTTTCGAGGATCTGGGCTTTGCAAAGGTCGACCACCACAGAAAGCTGAGAACTGGGTACCCTGAAGTCATCTACTGCCAGGGCAAGACTGTGGAACAGATCAAGGCGATCACTGCCCGCCTGATGGAAAAGGACAGCAATATTATGGCGACAAGGGCAGGCAGGGAGGTTTACGAAGGTATCCTCGAGCTGACGACCGACGCTGTTTATTACGAAGCGGCAAGAATAGTCGTAGTAAAAAAAAGAGAACCTATATTATCTGAAAAGGTTATCGCCGTGGTAACAGCGGGGACATCCGATATCCCGGTCGCGGAGGAGGCGGCTGTTACTGCGGAGACCATGGGCAATACCGTCAACAGGATATACGACGTCGGAGTTGCGGGGATACACAGGCTGCTGGCCAAAACGGAAGAACTCACTCAGGCAAACGTTCTCGTAGTAGTGGCTGGTATGGAGGGAGCGCTCGCCAGCGTAGTCGGAGGGCTCGTGGACAAGCCGGTTATAGCCGTACCCACGAGCATAGGCTATGGCTCGAACTTCGGCGGCCTTTCGGCGTTGCTTACCATGCTGAACAGCTGCGCCAGCGGGATAGGCGTGGTCAATATCGATAACGGCTTCGGCGCAGGCTATCTGGCCAGCGTAATCAATAAACTGTGATTTTATTTTCGTAAACCAGGTAAGGAGAAAATGGATGAGAATTCTGTATTTCGACTGTTTTTCCGGCATCAGCGGTGATATGACCATCGGAGCCCTGCTGGATCTCGGCATCGACACGGATGTATTCCTGAAGGAGCTTTCAAAACTCGAACTTGACGGATATAAAACTGAGATAAATATCAAAACTGCGATGAGCATCAGCGGCACGGATTTCAATGTCGTACTGACCGGCGGAGAAGGCGGGGAAGGCGGGAGTGAACACGAGCATGATAATGCCTGCGGTCACGACCACGATCATGAACACGGTCACGACCACGACCACGACCACGGTCACGATCACGAACACGACCACGAACACGGTCACGACCACGAACACGGTCACGAACACGGTCACGACCACGAACACGGTCACGACCACGACCACGACCATACACACAGCCATGCACACGACCATGAGCATTCGCAT
>JAEZRE010000014.1 GCA_023412915.1 Bacillota bacterium | reverse complement strand
TTTTTTTATCCGGGTTAAACAAAAGAGAGTCGTTCAATGAACGAGTAAGTTAATTATACTAGTGCTAAAATACCATGTCAATGAGTACGTAGTCCTATTTTTGCACCCCGGTTTTTATAAATATTTTATTGCCGGACGTCTAAAAACCACTTCAATAAACCTATATGACTGCGTTTGGGGGTTACAAATATTTTGCAAATGATTCATAAAGTGTTATAATGGATAAGGTATGCAAAAACCGTATACATATTGAATGGCTAAATGTTGAAAGATATTATGTAAGAAAGTTTTGGAGGATCTAACGTGTCAAAGAGCAAACAGAAACTTAAAGTAATACCGCTGGGCGGTTTGCAGGAAATAGGGAAGAATATTACTGTTTTCGAGTATGGTGAAGATATAATAGTTGTGGACTGCGGTCTGGCTTTTCCCGAGGATGATATGCTGGGTATAGACCTGGTGATACCGGACGTTTCGTACCTCGCCAAAAACAGGGAAAAGATAAGGGGAATAGTGGTGTCGCACGGGCATGAGGATCATATAGGCGCCATGCCTTATTTCCTCAAGGAGATCAATGTGCCGGTGTATGCGACAAGGCTTACCAACGGCCTGCTCAAGTATAAGCTGGAGGAGCATGGCTTGCTTCCGGTCGTCGAGCTCAATGATGTCGAGCCCGGCGAGACTATACAGCTGGGAGCGTTCAAAGTGGAGTTTATCAGGTCGACGCACAGTATAGCGGATTCCGTAATGCTTGGCATACATACGCCGATAGGGATGATCGTGCATACCTCCGACTTCAAGATCGATTATACGCCCATACAGGGCAAACCCATCGACCTTGCCCGTTTGGCTGAGCTTGGGAAAAAGGGCGTGCTTCTCCTCATGTGCGACAGTACGAATGTAGAGCGGCCCGGTTATACGATGTCGGAGAGAACCGTCGGCGATACCTTCGACGAGATCTTTATAAATGCTAAAAGCAGAATAATAGTTGCCAGCTTTGCTTCCAATGTAGACAGGATACAGCAGGTCATCAACGCTGCCGCTAAATTCAACAGGAAGGTAACGGTTGTAGGCAGGAGTATGGTTAATGTCGTGAATGCCGCACGGGAACTGGGTTACCTCAATATTCCCGAAGGTATGCTTATCGACATCGATCTTATTGATAAATACCCATCCGACAGAATGGTGGTCATAACTACCGGAAGCCAGGGCGAGCCAATGTCGGGCCTTTCCAGAATGGCGGCGTCGGAGCACAAGAAGGTCGAGATCGAACCGGGAGATCTGATAATAATCTCGGCTTCGCCGATACCGGGTAACGAGAAACCGATAATCAAGGTGATAAACGAACTGTTCAAAAAGGGAGCCGACGTCATTTACGAATCCCTTGCGGAAGTCCATGTATCCGGACACGCTTGCCGCGAGGAGCTCAAGCTCATACACAACCTTGTAAAGCCCAAGTTCTTCATGCCCGTGCACGGCGAATACAGGCATCTCAAACAGCATGCAAACCTCGCCGCAAAGCTCGGAATGCCGCCCGAAAACATTTTCATGATGGAGAATGGCAAGGTACTCGAGCTGAGTTCCGATTCCGCAAAGATCAACGGCACAGTCTCATCGGGAAGAGTGCTCGTCGACGGCCTTGGCGTGGGAGACGTAGGCAGTATTGTATTGAGGGACAGGAAGCTTTTGTCGCAGGACGGCTTGATAGTTGTCGTAATAACTATCGAGAAGGAGTCCGGACAGCTATTGGCCGGCCCGGACATTATCTCGAGGGGCTTTGTCTATGTGCGCGAAGCCGAGGATCTTATAGAAGAAGCGCGCGATTTGATAAAGAATACTCTCGCAAAATTTGAAAATTCAAAGAACAGAAACGACTGGTCCGCAAAGAAAGGCCAGATAAAGGATCAATTGAGAGATTTCCTGTTTGAAAAGACAAAGCGCAAGCCTGTTATACTGCCTATAATAATGGAAATATAGCAATGACATCACATCAAAAAAAACCGGCCAAAGGCCGGTTTTTTGCTGTGAAACGCAGAAACGTTTATTTTATAATCAATTTGTGGTAAGTCTTCTTGCCTTTTTTAATAATAAGCTCATTGTTTTTGAACATATCCTGCTTAATAATGAAGTCAAAGGCTGTTACCGGGCTTTCTTCGAGATAAATGCCGCCCTGCTGCACCAGTCTGCGGCCTTCGCCCTTTGAAGGCGTCAGTCCGGTTTTCACGAGTGCGTCTATGATGTTGATACCGCCTGCCAGTTCGTCGGCTGTTACTTCGGTGGACGGCATGTTGCTCGTGTTTCCTCCGCCGCCGAACAGGGCTTCCGCGAGCTGGCGCGCCTTGGTGGCTTCGGCTTCGCCGTGTACGAGCTTCGTAACTTCGTATGCAAGCACTTTTTTAGCTTCGTTTATCTGTTCATTTTTCAGCTCGGCCAGCTTGTTTATTTCGCTCATCGGTAGGAAGGTGAGAAGCTTCAGACATTTTATAACGTCGGCGTCATCAACGTTCCTCCAGTACTGGTAGAAATCGTAGGGCGACGTCTTTTCGGGGTCGAGCCAGAGCGCGCCTTTTTCCGTTTTGCCCATTTTCTTGCCTTCGCTGTTAGTAAGCAGGGTAAAGGTCATACCATAGGCTTCCTTGGCATCCACGCGCCTTATAAGCTCTATACCGCCGAGTATGTTGCTCCACTGATCGTCTCCGCCTAGTTCAATACGGCAGCCATATTTCTGACTGAGCACAAGGAAGTCGTAGCTCTGCATCAGCATATAATTGAATTCGATAAAGGTCAGGCCTTTTTCCATCCTGGATTTGAAGCATTCAGCCGTCAGCATTCTGTTTACCGAAAAATGAACGCCTATATCCCTTAAAAACTCGACGTAATTGAGTCCGAGGAGCCAGTCTGAGTTATCCACCATCATGGCCCTATCATTTGTGAAATCTATGAATTTAGAGAGCTGGAGCTTGAATCTGTCGGAATTGTATTTGATAGTTTCGCGCGTCATCATTTTACGCATGTCGGTCCTGCCGGAAGGGTCCCCGACCATCGCCGTGCCGCCGCCTATGAGTGCGATCGGTTTGTGTCCGGCGCGCTGCATGTGCGCCATTACCATCATCTGCAGGAAATGCCCTACGTGAAGGCTGTCGGCCGTGGGATCGAAGCCTATGTAGAAGGTGACCTTCTCGTTTTCAAGAAGCTTTTTTATTTCCTCTTCATGGGTGAGCTGTGCGATGAAGCCGCGTTCCTTAAGTATATCGTACACATTGTTTGACATAATTTCATTACCTCTAAGTTTTGCTTTTTGTGTATTTTACCATACTGCCGCAAGTAATTCAAGGCTGTTAGTGGGACACGGAGACAGATGAGCTGAGGTACCGCTTCCAAAATAAAAGGAGACCGTTTTCAGGTCTCCTTTATATTGGCTTTATTCAAATCATTGACTTCATTCAAACCGTTTAAAGTTATATGGCAGTTATACCGCGGAAGCCCTGCCGGTCTTGTCGCGATAGACCATCAGAAGGAATACCGCCATTACAAAAAACTGTCCGGCCGGAACAACGCTGTAGATGATAGGCCCAAGCAGCGGTATTACTCTTAATAGGCCAAGTATGAAACCAGCTATTGCAAACAGTATATAAACCAGTACGGTGATACCCAATACTGTCCAGAAGCAGCCTTTGACGACTTCGATAGACTTCTTGGCCGCATCGACCACACTCAGTCCGTCAACTACCATGGCGGCAAACCACATGCTCAGTAAAACAACTAAAGCAATGAA
This sequence comes from Bacillota bacterium, assembly GCA_023412915.1. GTDB lineage: Bacteria > Bacillota > Clostridia > Acetivibrionales > DTU013 > JAEYOM01. The sequence goes on along the minus strand of JAEZRE010000014.1, from coordinate 259,701 downwards.
AAATACCGCGACCGCAAGCATTATTATAAACATAAGTACATTTCCCACAGTACCGAGCAGCCCCAGCAGCAATCCGAGGAGGAATATCACTATTATTGCTGCGATAGACAGCCCGAGTCCTAAAACGATCGTACCAACGATATACATGATGAATTTTGCGAAATTGCTGCTTATTGCCGAGCCAAGGTCGTTCAGGCCTGCGCTTCCTGTTTCAAGGCCCTTGTTGACAAGTCCGTAGGTTGCCGGTGAGTAAATGAGCGTCGCTATAAAAGCAACGATTCCGGCGCCGGCGGCAGCTCCCATCATCGAGGTCAAGGGCGCGAGCAATGCTGTGGGGTCGGTTATATTGTTCGGGTTCATCAATGCTGTTATGGTGCTGAGACTAGGAGTCGCCGCCCTGCTGATCAGGTTGACTATCGCTGACAATACGAAAACCGGGAGTATGAGCATCCAGTTTTTGATCGAGAAATTGACTGCATTAGTCAGATATTTCATACAACACCTCCATCATATTCTTATATATTCCTATTCTATACAGTTTGAAAAATTCCTTCTATAAAAAGAAAAACGGAATAAATTGTTAACACATAACTACGTTTCGTGTGAATTCAATGCCAGACTTGCGCATATAGGGGTTCCGGCAGGCTATGACATACTGGTCGGTGGCTGCCGCTTCCAGCTTGAGTGTTCTGGCAACTCCCTCGGCCTGTGAATTTTTGTAACCGGCGGTTTTGGTAATGATGGGAAGTGTTGATTTGCCGCGTATTTCGGATAGCAATTTCCTTCCGGTTTCATTGAAACCCAGTATTCTGATGCAGGCAGGACCGCCAAGACTGGTGAAATACTCCAGCGAATCGCTGTCGAGACCTGCCAGCGCGCTGAACAATATCCTTTGCACGCGAGTAATCGTGTAACGCTTAGTACAAATCCTGTCGACAAGCTCCTGCCAGGTGGCAGAATTATCGGCAGCCAGTCTGATCCTGTTTTCTAGACCATTTTCCATATATGGAAGATTTCTAATTTGATCGATTGTCATTTTTCTTATGGTCGATAAAAGAAGCTGCGCGAAATCCGTGGGGAACATGGGACCTCTGCCTACTTCGACCTCTCTCTCCATAATCGCCAGCGAAGGATTGGGCAGGCAGGACTCCAGCAGTTCTCTTGCGCCGTACCAGGGGTTTGAAGACAATACTTTTCTAATTGATGTTGCGCTGCTGATTTTACCGGTCAATTCAACAGAGTTGTAATCGTTTCCCACCCTTCCGACAGTCAGAGGAACGATCCTGCTGTTCAGACGCCTGAGCGCCTTGAGGTATTCTATGCCCAATATGTTGTTTGGATCCCTTAGCAGTTCTGAAAGGTCATCTTTGTGATATTTTTCTTTGAGATACTCAGAAAGCGCCTTCTGTCTGGCGGCGGGGAAGGATTTGCCCGAGGACAGGCAAGCTTTGAGCAAAGCCTTGTATTCGTCAGGCTCGTCGGAGAGAATAGCCGCAGTCTGTTCCAATTTGTTTATCAAACCGAACTCGCTGCCGAAACACAGCGTGTCTACCACGCCGAGGCTATCCAGCAGCTTGACGGCGCCAAAAGCGAAATACTCCGCGCTTGACATGGCATATAACACCGGTAGTTCTATAACAAGATCGACGCCGCAATGCAAAGCCATTTCAGCCCTGGCCCATTTATCGACCACGGCCGGTTCGCCGCGCTGTGTAAAATTGCCGCTCATTACCGCGACGACACAGCCGGCTCCCGTCAAAGCCCTCGAAGCCTCCAGATGATACAAATGTCCATTGTGGAATGGATTGTACTCGGCGACTATTCCAAGGACTTTCATATTTCAAAAAGCCCTTCTCTGAATTTCATAAGGTAATTCATGCAGAATTCATCATAACCGAGCAATGCTTCGGTTGCGTAGACGAAGGTCATCAGCCTGTTGTCAAGGGGATCGAGAATAGCGCCGTCCATGCCGGAGGTCATTGCGGCGATGAGGAAGGCCTGGTTCATCACTTTGCGTGCAGGTATACCGAAGGATATGTTGCTAAGGCCGCAGGTTATATGCACTTCGGGGAATTCTCCCTTTACCTTGCGTATGGTCTCGAGAGCCACCCTGCCGTAATGGTCGCCGGTGCCGATAGGCCTGACCATCGGATCGATGTAGATATCGGAAATCGAGACCCCCTTGGCTGTCATACCTGCTATCAGCTTTTCGGCAATCGATACTCTTTCGTCCACTGTTTCGGGCATGCCGGAATCATCCATGCACAATGCCACGATGCCGGTGTTGTATTGGAGGACGAGAGGGAGAACTGCATTGTATCTCTCTTTTTCGAAGGTTATCGAATTGATGATCGGCTTCGGCGTTTTTATCGATTTCAAAGCTCTTTCGACAGCCACAGGGTTGGGCGAATCTATGGACAGCGGCGCATCCACCGCATCCTGGACCGTTTTAACAAGCCATTCCAGTTTTTCAGGCTCATCATTTACGAACATGCCTGCATTTACATCTATATAGGTAGCCCCGGCTTCGTATTGTTTTTTTGCAAGTTCCTGCACAAATGCCGTATCGGCTGTTTCTATCGCTGCTCTTGCCGCTTTGAGCGTGCTGTTCAGTTTTTCGCCTATGATTATCATTTTTTCCATCCTTATAAATATTCATTTTAGGTTATTTTATTTAAATATTATAAACTAATACAGATACTAAAACAAGAAAATACTGTAAGGTACAGTGGAACGCAGGGACGGTTCATCAGCATTGCTGTTTTACTCCCGTTTATGTTGATGTATAATTGATATACGCTGGATCAGTTTACTTATTATGCTTTCCCGATCGAAAGGAATCGCAATGGATAAAATCGCTGTTGTAGCCATAAACGGCACTATGCGGGAGTTTGACAAACAATATCATTACCTTGTCCCGGAAGACCTTTCGGAAAATCTGCTTCCCGGGATGAGGGTCATCGTACCCTTCGGGAACGGAAACAGCCTTAAGGAAGGCTATGTTTTGGGCTTTGCCGGGGATTCCGGTTACAGCCGCATGAAAACAATAAAGAAAATTATTGATAAAAAACCTGTGTTGACCGCTTCGCAGATAAAGCTTGCGGGCTGGATGAAGCAACGTTATTTCTGCACGTACGCATCGGCTATCAAATGCATGCTGCCTGCGGGGATTGACGTAAAGACCCTGAAAATTGTCAGGCTGACGGGCGCCGGTGGCGCCCGGAGTACAGCCGGACCGGCGGAGCATGTAAACGGGGAAGAGGGAGCCGGGCCTGCGCCGGTAACGCCTTTGAAGCTCTCACCTTCACAAAAAGCCATCATTTCGGCAATTGAGTCCAATGACGGTCTTATCGAAATGGAAGAGTTGAAAAAGCTCAGCAATGTCAAGACAGCTTTCAGCAAGCACATAAGCGCGATTGAGAAGGAAGGCGTAATAAGGATCGAAGAACAGTATTCGGCAGCCGTAAAGGAAAAATCCGTCCGTGTGGCAGGGCTGGCAATGTCCCGTGAAGAAGTCGAAGAGGATATACAAAACGGCGTTATAAAAAGGATACAGCAAATCCGCATACTGGAGATGCTTCTGGAAAATGAATACATAGCCGTGGCCGATCTTGCGCGCTTTGCCTCGGTTTCAACCTCCGTCATCGATACGCTCAGGAAAAACAACTACATATGTTACAGGGATATCGAGGTCAAGCGGGATCCTCTGAGGCACAGGGAAGTGGAACGCACCTCGCCCATGGAACCCACACGCGAGCAGGCCGAGGCGCTCGAATACGCACGGTCCCGAATGGACAGCGGCCTTTTCAATGAAATGCTGCTGCATGGTGTTACAGGCAGCGGAAAAACCGAAGTATACCTTCAGCTGATACAGTATGCGCTCGATAAAGGCAGGCAGGCCATTGTGCTGGTGCCCGAGATATCGCTCACGCCGCAGATGACCGACCGGTTCAGGGGCAGGTTCGGCAACCGGATCGCCGTGCTGCACAGCAGATTGTCGCTTGGCGAGCGGTATGACCAATGGCGGCTCATAAGAAACGGCGAAGTCCGGGTGGTTGTGGGTGCACGTTCAGCGGTATTTGCGCCCTTTGAAAACCTTGGGCTGATAATTATCGACGAGGAGCACGAAAATACGTACAAGTCCGAGACCACTCCAAAGTACAGCGCCGCGCAGGTCGCAGCGAGCAGGTGCCGGCAGGACGGAGCATTGCTGCTGTACGGCTCTGCCACGCCTTCCATGGAAACCTATCAAAGGGCTGTGGAGGGGGAAATAGGGCTTGTTACAATGAAGGAACGGACGAATGCGCTGGTAATGCCCGAAGTCAGGCTCGTCGACATGAGAAAGGAACTGGAGGCGGGCAACCGCACCATGTTCAGCTCGGCGCTTTCCGCCGAAATCGAAAAGAATATCGAAATGGGACAACAGACTATATTGTTTTTGAACAGAAGAGGCTATTCCTCTTTCGTGTTGTGCAGGAACTGCGGGATAAGCCTCAAATGCAAATATTGCAGCGTGACCATGACCTACCATGCGTCTGAAGACCGGCTTATATGCCATTACTGCGGCTACACTGTCAGGATGCCTTCCGTTTGCCCCGAATGCGGGAGTAATCATATCCGTCAGTTCGGGGCAGGTACGCAGAAGGTGGAGGAAGATCTCCAGAAGCATTTCCCCGGCTGCTCCGTTATCAGGATGGACATGGATACCACTTCGGGGAAGCATTCCCATGAAGAGCTCCTCGACGCATTCCGGGAAAAGAATATCAATATACTTGTCGGGACTCAGATGATAGCAAAAGGCCATGATTTCCCGAACGTTACGCTCGTCGGGGTGCTCGCGGCCGACAGCCTGCTCGGCATGGACGATTACAGGGCTTCCGAGAGGACCTTCCAGCTCCTGACACAAGTCTCCGGCAGGGCAGGCAGGGGAGAGCTTCCGGGGCGCGTTGTCATTCAGACGTATAATACCGACGACTACAGTATAGTATCGTCGTGCGCGCACGATTATGAAGCATTTTACAGGCAGGAGACGGATATCAGGAAACGTCTCAGGTATCCGCCGTTCACAAACATCGCCTGCCTTATTGTCAGCGCGCCCTCTGACAAGCTCGCTTTTGCAAAGGCTAAAGAATCGGCTGCGCTGCTTTCCTCCATCATCGATCCTGCAAGCGGCGACGAGTTGATGCCCGGACCTGTGAGAGCGCCTGCGGCAAGGCTTCGCAATCGCTACAGATGGAGGCTGCTGATCAAGTGCGACTCGCAGGACAGGCTTGCCGCGATGCTTTCCGCCGCATCGGACGGGTTCTGGAAAAGCAAGGGCGGTTCGGATGTGGACCTTAACATGGATATCAACCCTGTTAGTATGATGTAAGGAATTCCAGATTTCTTTTCTGCTGCTCCAGTATGAAATGTCCTGTCCCTGGAAGCAGGTTTATCTTTACTTCGGGAAGCAGAGCGGCAAGACGTCGCGCAGTTTTCTTCTGATCGAGCATTATGTCTTGCTCGCCGACTGTAAGCATTACGGGCATTTTCAGCTTCCTAAGCTCCTCGTCGCTGAATATTGGTATTTTTCCCGAGTATGGAGAATAGTTTTTGAAGATCATAGCAAGATACTCTACGACGACCGGATGTACCTCTTGCCCTGCGGACAGGTCTGAAAGACTCTTTTCGGTGACTGGTCTGCCGAACAGCAGAGAAGGTATCGCATGCAGTATGAAGGATATCCTCTGGGGTCCGATACCGCCTGTGGATATGAGTATGAGTCCGTTCACTTTCTCGGGGAAGACAGTTGCAAATTTGAGTGCAGCCCAGCCTCCAAGAGAATTACCTATTAAAGCAGCCTGCTTTATTCCAAATGCCCCGAAGACATCCTCCATAAACTCTGCATAAGCCGCGGAAAACAGGTCGGGACGGTATTCGCAGCTATGCCCGGGTTCACCCGGCAGATCCACGGCAAATACTCTGAAATGCTCGGTGTATTCCTTTACCTCACCTGCCCATACCGCGGAATTCGAGCCCGAACCGTGCAGCAGTACGAGCGCCGGTTTTTCAGCGTCTCCGCACTCGATAACAAAAATGTCTCCGCAGCGTGTGGCGATAGTGTGTTTTTTAACAGGCACCGGCCAGCCTTCAAGAAGCTTATCATAGAATGCGAGTATTGCGGTTTTGCCTTCTTTTGATTTAAACACGGATTTTTTGACTTGTTGATTCATTTTCAACACCTCTTTTATTAATTTAAATCCTCTTTACGTTTTACCCAGGCCTTCGCGTACCCGGTTGATCCAGTCCAGTTCATTCCGGCAGGATGAAATAAGGTTTTCATAGATCATATTCCAGATAAATGCCTCGCGTTTGCTGCGATCCGGCGAATAATGCCCGCGTTTGCACTTCTCGTTCAGCATCACTATTTGTATTTTTACTTCGTTTTCGTACTTCGTCAGTAAATCCTCGATTTCGGCGGCGTCGAGCTGGTCTGACCAGGCAAGCTGGATCAGGAACGTTTTCTTGAATTCGGGAGTTTCGGGGGTGGAGACGATCCAGTTCCTAAGATACCATCTGCCGGCTTCAGTTATTGTGTAGAGCTTTTTAGACGGAGAACCGTCCCGGTGCAGCACTTCGTTCGTAACGAGCCCTTCGTCCAGCAACTGAACGAGTACCTTGTAGATTTGGTTGTTGTTTCCCGACCAATACATGAAGGCCGACTCCTCGAACATCTTTTTCAGTTCGTATCCCGTACAGGATTTCCAGCTTAAAAGTCCCAAAATTGCGTAGTTTATTGTCACGTTATCACTCTCTTTTCGTTTAATAAATGTTTGATATCATATGTTACATGTAACATATCACAATAATAACATGATGGATATTGGATGTCAACTGTGATTTTCCAGCATTTATAAAATTATAATTTCTGCCTTGGTTGCAGCAAAGCGCACCAATTTGATATAATATGTGATGGTACTGAAACATAGCTGTCAATGGATATTTCAGTTCAACCGGCAATGTTTTGAGGCTATATGCAAATTTATTAGGGAGAGTAATATATGGCAATCAGGAATATCAGAAAAGAAGGCGACGAGATACTGCGGAAGAAATGCAGGGAAGTCGACGCTGTAACGGATAAGATAAGAATGTTGCTGAAGGATATGGCGGATACTCTATATAAGGCCGATGGAGTCGGGCTTGCAGCGCCGCAGGTCGGCGTACTGAAGAGAGTCGTCGTTATCGACGCTGGCGAAGGACTTATCGAACTCGTTAACCCTGTGATAGTCAGCCAGTCAGGACAGCAGCTCGTACCTGAAGGCTGCCTCAGCGTTCCCGGGGTTTGGGGAGAGGTCAACCGGCCTTCCTTTGTTGCCGTCGAAGCATTCAACGGCAATGGGGAGAAGTTCAGGATAGAGGGAGAAGGCCTTCTGGCCCAGGCCCTGAGTCACGAGATAGACCATCTGGATGGAATACTCTTCAGGGATAAGGTTGTCCGTTACATGGACAAGGATGAACTCAAGAAATCGGAGTAATGAAATATGAGAATCGTATTTATGGGCACGCCGGATTTTGCCGTACCATGTCTGGAAACCCTTGTTAATAACGAATATGAAGTCGTCGGAGTGGTGACTCAGCCCGACAAGCCCTTCGGCAGAAAGCAGAGCGAGCTGAAAGCGCCGCCGGTCAAGGAAGCGGCGATAAAGCTTGGAGTTGCGACAATTTTGCAGCCGGTAAAGGTGCGTACGCCGGAATTCCTTGAAGCCATACGCGCTCTCGAGCCTGATTTGATCGTTACCGCCGCCTATGGCAGGATATTGACGAGGAATGTGCTCGATGTGCCCAGGCTCGGCTGTATAAACGTACATGCCTCGCTGCTGCCCAAATACAGAGGGGCAGCTCCGATTCAATGGGCCGTTATCAACGGCGATGAAAAAACCGGGATCACAACCATGTTTATGGATGAAGGCATGGATACGGGCGATATTCTGCTGACGCGGGAAGTGCCGATCCCGCCGGATATGACGAGCGGTGAGCTGTTCGATGAATTGAGGCCGCTCGGCGCCGAAGTACTGCTCGATACGCTGAAAGCTCTTGAAAACGGTACGCTTCAAAGGGCTCCCCAGGATCATTCCAAGGCTGTCAACGTACCCATGATGACAAAAGAGCTTGGGCTTGTCGACTGGAACAGGAAAGCCGTCGAGATACACAACCTTGTCAGGGGTACGAATCCATGGCCAGGTGCGTTTACATATTACAAGGGCTCCAGGATGAAGCTCTGGAAGACCGCGGTACTTGAGGAATGTCCTGCAGTAAACGAGGGAAAACCGGGCGTCATAATGAAGGTACAAAAGGATAGCCTGATAGTTGCGACGGGCGACGGCTGCCTGCTAATCACAGAGCTTCAGTTTGACAACTGCAGAAGAATGAACACTTCCGAATGCGGACACAATATGGATGAAGGTGAAGTACTTGGATAAAAGGCTGAACAGCTTCATGGGATATTCGTTCCTGCTGTTGGCTGTGATCGGTGCAGTTGCTGCTCTGTTTTCATATGTATACCGCTTTTTTTCGATCGACCTGTATAACAGGATAATTTCCGTATTGATACTAATGTCGTTCATAGTAATGCTCCTCCTGCTTATCGCCATGGCAGCGATCTTCACGGCGATCAAAAGCAGGAGTGTGCGTCCTTTCATGCTTGTACCCGTGAGGCTCGGACTTAAGCTCGTCATACCGTTCGCGCTTTTTGTAACGGACCTGTTGAAAAAGGATAAGGATATGATCAGGAGTCTTTTCATAGACATCAACAATCTCTTCGTCCAATCCGGTAAGATTCGAAAAAGCCCTGACAAAATAATGCTGCTGCTTCCGCATTGCCTGCAGAACTCGGAGTGTGGCCTTAAAATCACAGGCAATATCGCCAATTGCAAAAAATGCGGGAAATGCACTATCGGGGCGATTCGCGAACTGGCCGAGGAAAAAGGGGTTCATGCTGTTGTTGTTACTGGGGGAACAGCCGCCAGGAACGCCATAGCCCGGGAAAAGCCGGAAATGGTGTTATCAGTTGCCTGTGAGCGGGATCTGGCCATAGGAATTTCAGACGTAAGCAAAATACCGGTGATTGGCGTGCTGAACAAGAGACCCAATGGCCCTTGCGTCAACACCACTGTCGATGTGGAACTGCTCAGGGAAAAGCTCGAAAGCATAATATTACGGGAGGAAGGTAATCAGACTGGATCAGGCAAGAGAAGCTGCGCTGAAGATACTTTATGAGATAAATGAAAAAGGCGCGTATTCAAATATAGCGTTGAACAAATATTTTTCGTCCGAAGAACTCCGGGATATCGACAGGGCGTTCGCCACCGAGCTGGTCTACGGCACGGTCAAAAGGAAGCTCACATTGGATAGGGTCATATCGGCCTATTCCGACATAAAAATGCAAAAGCTGTCGCCCTGGATATTGAACATACTGAGAATGGGCGCATATCAGCTGCTGTACCTGGACAGGGTTCCGCCGTCGGCCGCCTGCAACGAAAGTGTAAACCTGGCGGGAAGATATGGACACAAGGCTTCCGCCGGGTTTGTCAACGCTGTTCTGCGCAATATTGCCAGAAACGGGGCGGGAAGGGTAATACCATCGAAGGAAGACGATTTGATCGGGCATTTATCCGTCAGCCATTCTTACCCCAAGTGGCTGGTTGAAAAATATGTGGGATTGTTCGGGAGCGAATTTGCGGAAGCTCTGCTGGACGCCGGAAACGGTACGCCGGAATTAACTATCAGGGCAAATACTCTGAGGGTATCGCCGGAGGAACTTCTGGAAAAACTTAAGAATGAAGGAATTGATGCAGAGCGGGGGAAGTACGCGGAAGAAGCGGTTGCAATCAAAAGCACGGTTTCGCTTTCCAGACTGGAAGCCTTCAAAAACGGGCTTTTCCAGGTGCAGGATGAAAGCTCGATGCTGCCTGCAAGGGTGCTGGCTCCTGAACCGAATCAGATAGTACTCGATGCATGCAGCGCACCCGGCGGCAAAACGACGCATCTGGCACAGCTGATGCACAATGCCGGGACGATCGTCGCCAGAGATGTTTTCGAACATAAACTGAAGCTGGTTGAAGATAATGCGGTGCGACTCGGGATTAATATCATCCGGACGGAATTGTATGACGCCGCGCTGCCCGACGAAAAACTCGCGGAGACCTTCGACAGGGTATTGCTCGATGCGCCGTGCACAGGCCTCGGTATCGTCAGAAGAAAACCCGACATCAAATGGGCTCGGGAGACCAAAGATATCGACGCTATCACAGAACTGCAGAAGAAGCTGCTCCATAACTCGGCAATGCTTGTAAAACCGGGAGGCGTGCTGGTTTACAGCACCTGTACGGTACTGCCGGAGGAAAATGAACATATGGTTAAGGATTTCCTGGCAGGTCATCAGGAATTTGCCGGAGATGAAATAGCGCCTTTCCTGCCGGCAGGGCTCGCACAGCATGCCATGGGCTGCATGGTGCAGCTGTTCCCGAACCGCGACGGCATTGATGGATTTTTCGTGGCTAGGCTTAGGAAAAAGGCGGATCAGGTCCCCCAGCCAGGTTAACAAAATATGAATATTGATATTATTAGAAGTTTTATAAATAAGGAGAGTAACTATGCCGCAGGTGTTCATGTTCAGATAAAATTTTAATAGCATCGGAAAGCTGCCGCGCGGGTCGACGCTTCAGAGCTGACCTAGCGGCACTTTCCTTAGAGGTATTCCTTATGGGCCTGTAAAATTTTACTTCACATGATCCCCCTGCAGCATATGGCAATTACACTATGGAAAAAACATATCTTCCCGACATGGATATAAAGGAGCTCGAAGAATTCCTGAAGGGCCTCGGACAGCAGAAGTTCAGGGCAAAGCAGGTGTTCAGCTGGATTGCCAGAGGCGCCAAGGATTTCGACGAAATGACCGACCTGTCGAAACAGCTTCGAGAGGAATTGAAACTTTATGCCGGCGTTTCCGGTCTAAATATCAGAAGGAAACTTGTGTCGGCTGTCGACGGGACAGCCAAATACCTGTTCGAGCTGCAGGACGGCAACATCATCGAGAGCGTATTGATGGAATACATGCATGGCTTTACTGCGTGCATATCGTCACAGATAGGCTGCAAGATGGGCTGCAGCTTCTGCGCCTCGACGATCGCAGGCTTCCGCAGGGATCTAACGGCGGGTGAAATGCTCGAGCAGATACTGGCGATACAGCGCGACACCGGCGTCAAGATCGGCAATGTGGTAATAATGGGTATCGGAGAGCCTTTCGACAATTATGACAATGTTATTAAATTTCTGCGGCTGGCGAACGATCCCGAAGGACTCAATATCGGACAAAGGCACATGACCGTTTCAACGTGCGGCCTCGTACCAAAGATACTGCAGTTTGCGGACGAAAATACACAGGTGAATCTGGCTATTTCGCTGCATGCTCCGAATGATGAAATCCGTGCAGGGATAATGCCGATAGGCAGGAAGTACGGTATTGACAAAATAATTGAAGCATGTAAGATATATACAGAGAAAACCAAGCGCAGGATAACTTTCGAATACGCCCTGATAGAGGGCGTGAACGATTCGCCCGAAAATGCCGCCGAACTCGCTTCGCGGCTGAGAGGCATGCTGTGCCACGTCAACCTGATACCTGTAAATACCGTAAATGGAACCGGATACAGGCAGAGCGGGCGCAGGCATATCGAAGAGTTTTCCGGACTGCTTCAAAAGAGGGGCATAGAAACGACGATCCGCCGTGAATTGGGCTCCGATATAAATGCAGCCTGCGGACAGCTCAGAAGAAGTGAAATGTGCGATGGACCCAAATAAAAATCGCAGGCGTGTCAGACGCATGTGAAAAACAAAGGATGTTGATAACTTGAAATTCGCCGCTGGAACAGACAGAGGACTGGTAAGAGAACTTAACGAGGATAGCTACAGGATATTGCCTGGCAGCTCACAGTCTTCCTGTGTGTTTATTGTTGCCGACGGTATGGGCGGACATAATTGCGGTGAAGTCGCCAGTAGAATGGCGGTGGATTATTTGAGCGAAGCTATCACCGGCGAGGGTGCAGGTATTTGTTCTTCGGAAGATACCGGCGCCGGACTTAGAAGACTTGTCGAAGATACTAACCGGGCAGTTTACGAAAAATCGCTCGAACGTCCCGAAGTGAACGGTATGGGAACCACGCTTACTACGGCTGTTATAAATAATAATACGATCACTGTCGCCCATGTTGGCGACAGCAGGTTATACCTTATAAGAAACGGAAAAATGCTTCAGCTTACCGAAGATCATTCGTACATAAGCGAACTCGTCAAAAACGGTTCGCTCACCAGAGAGGAAGCTGAGCACCATCCCGGAAAAAACATAATTACACGCGCAATAGGTTCTTCGCCCGAGCTTGAGGTAGACATACTGTCCCGGGAGATCGAAAAGGAAGATATTTTTTTGATGTGCACGGACGGCCTTACAAATATGCTCGATGAAGCCGAAATATATGATGTGATAGTCGGGTGCGAACCTGAAAAGGCCTGTTCCGAATTGATAGAAGCCGCCAAAGTAAAGGGCGGGGAAGACAACATAACGGTAATAGTAATCAAATGTGAGTGAAGGTGCTTTTATGGAAAGTAAGATACTTGGAAATAGATATCAATTGATTGAAAGAGTAGGCGGAGGCGGCATGGCGGTCGTATATAAAGCAAAAGACCTGCTGCTTAACCGTTTTGTGGCTGTCAAGATATTGAGAGGAGAATTCACGGACGACGAGGAATTCGTGAAGCGTTTCCGGGTCGAAGCACAGGCGGCTGCAAGTCTGAATCACCCCAATATCGTATCGATTTATGACGTGGGAAAACATGACGACATGCAATATATCGTCATGGAATACATAAACGGTATCACATTAAAGGAATATATAGGACAGATGGGCGCCCTTGCGTGGAAGGAAGCCGTCAGCATCGCGGTCCAGATATGTTCGGCCCTCGAACAGGCGCATAAGAATCACATCGTACATCGCGATATAAAGCCCCATAATATTCTGATAACCAAGGAAGGCATCGCAAAGGTCACAGATTTCGGCATTGCGCGGGCAGTTACTTCCGCTACCATAACAATGGTCGGAAGCACAATCGGCTCCGTCCACTATTTTTCGCCGGAACAGGCCAGGGGGGGCTTTACGGATGAGAAATCCGACCTGTACTCTCTTGGTGTAACGATATACGAAATGGTCACCGGCAAGGTGCCGTTCGATGGTGAGACGCCCGTGGCCGTTGCTTTGAAGCATATTCAGGAAAGGGCCGAACGTCCCGCGGATATAAATCCTGCGATACCCAAAGGTCTTAACGACGTTATTCTGAAGGCGATGAAAAAGGATCAAAACCTGCGCTACCAAAGTGCGACGGATATGCTCAACGATCTTCAGAAGACTCTCAGTGAACCAAACGTCAGAATTGCGGGAAGCAATTCCGGAGATTATGAGCTGCCCACAAGGAAGATGCAGGCCATCGGCAGGGATGTCGAAATGCCTGACGAATCCGAGGATGCCGATACGGACGAGGATAGCTTCGAATCTGACTCAGGGGAAAATGGAAAAATGAAAAAGGGAAAGAGTAAAAAAGATAAACTGAGCATATGGCTTGGCATAGCGACAGGCCTTGTTATAGCTGGCATTTTATTCTTCATTGGCATTAAGCCTTTAATTAACGCCATTATGCCGGATAATACGGATGTATATGTGGTGCAGAATTACGAGGGCAGGGATTTCAACGAAGTCAAGGATGAGCTGGGCAAATATAATATCACTGCGGTTGAAGAGGAGAAAAAGCACAGTGATTCCGTGGATCAGAATTTAATAATCTCACAGGATACAGCGGTAGGCAACAAGCTCAAGCCGGGCAGTTCCATAAAGTTTACGGTGAGCGAGGGGCCGGAGCTTGTCCAGGTGCCTGATGTTTCAAACAAGGAAGCGAGAGTTGGAGAACAGCTCATTATAAATGAAAATCTCGATTACACCGAAGAACAGGAATTCAGCGAAACAGTCGCGACAGGCGTTATTATCCGGACTGAGCCAGCTGCGCTGGAAGAGGTGAAACCCGGGGAAACCGTGACGGTTTTCGTGAGCAGCGGACCGCAGCTTGAAAAAGTGAAGGTGCCCAATGTAGTAGGACTTACCAGAAAGGAAGCCGAAGCACTGATACTGTCCAGCAAGCTTACGATCGGCGCCATGCTGCCGTCCGATCAGGTCAGTGAAGTGGCCAAGATAACAAAACAGTATCCATTGGCCGAAACAGAGGTTGATGAGCAGACCCCCGTCGAACTGACCTTCGAGGCAGACGGCGCAGGTCAAACAGGCCAAACAGGACAAACCGGAACCGGCGATACTTCCGGAAACCAGAATGGTACAACGACAGAAGAGGCAAAAACAACGCTTCTGAACATAGAGCTCGATCCGACCATGGCTTATGGCAACGAGGTCAACGTATATGTCGAAGCGACGCCCTCCGATACGAACCAGCTGACTGTGGTATTCAACCAGTCGGTAGCGAAAAGCAATTTCCCGTTCAGCATACCGGTAACGCTTGCAAAACAGGGAACAACACATATAATTATTAAACTCAATAACACTATCGTCCAGGAGGGCGACTATTAGGATTTAACGAACACGGGCTGAGGAGGTTTGCCGTTTTGCCGACAGGCATTATCATAAAGGGAATAGGCGGTTTTTATTATGTGTCGTCGGATGACGGAATCCACGAATGCAAAGCCAGGGGTATTTTCCGCAGGAAAGATCTGACACCGCTTGCCGGGGACAGGGTACAATTCACTGTTACGGATGCTATACAGAAAAAAGGTAATATAGACGAAATTCAAGAACGAAGTTCTTTACTGGTCAGGCCTGCTGTAGCCAATGTAGATCAATTGATAGCGGTAATCGCAGCCAGATCGCCTGAACCTGATCTGCTTCTTCTCGACAAGCTTCTTATATCGGCTGAAAAACAAAATATAGGCGTCGTATTGTGTATTAACAAAACGGATATCGATCACGAGGGCGTTAGGATCGGACTTCACGAAGCCTATGGTAAAGCCGGATATCGTGTCATTGAAACCAGTTCGAAAGAAAATAAGGGCTTCGAAGAACTTGATAATGCTCTGACGGGGCATATTTCAGTATTCGCCGGACAGTCGGGCGTCGGAAAATCCACACTTCTGAACAGGGTTATGAACACTATGGCGATGAAGACCGGAAAGCTTAGTGACAAACTGGACAGGGGAAAGCATACCACAAGGCACGCCGAACTGATGGAGCTGGCCAAGGGCGGGTATATAGTCGATACGCCCGGTTTCAGTTCATATGAGCTTACAGGCATTAGGTATGATGAGTTGCAGAACTGTTTTCCGGAATTTGCAGATTATATACCCGAATGCAGATTTACCGGCTGCAGCCACATAAACGAACCGGACTGCGGCGTAAAGAACGCAGTTGTCTCGGGGGCTGTGAGCACAGGAAGATATGAAAGATTTAAGGAATTATTCGCGGCATTGAAGCAGGAAGATGATATGAAATACAAAAAGGGAAACAGGAAAGGAACCAAATCATGATAACAATTGCACCTTCAATATTAGCTTCCGATTTTTCAAAACTTGGAGAGGAAATAGTCAGGGTCGAAAAAGCAGGCGCGGATATTATACATATCGATGTTATGGATGGCCATTTTGTGCCCAACATTTCGCTTGGACCCGTCGTTGTAAAGAGCCTCAGAAAAGTGACAAAGCTGCCTTTCGACCTGCACCTGATGATAGAGAATCCTGACAGATATATTGACCAGTTTATAGAGGCCGGTGCAAATATCATATCGGTACATGCCGAAGGCAATAATAACCTTCACCGCACGCTGCAACTCATATCAAAAGGAGGAGCGCGGCCGGCGGTGGCATTGAATCCGGCGACGCCTTTGTCCGTCTTGGACTCTATACTGAACGATATCGATATGGTACTGATAATGACTGTGAATCCAGGCTTCGGAGGCCAGCAGTATCTGGAAAGCATGACGGATAAAGTTAGGACTCTCAGGCAAATGGCAGTTCAGAGGTGCATAAAACTCGACATAGAGGTTGACGGCGGAATCGATACCGAAAACATTCACATGATAACAGAAGCCGGCGCAAACATAATAGTAGCCGGATCGACGATATATAATGCAGCCGACGCTGCGGAAATAATCCACAGTCTGAGGCAAAGGGCGTATGGTGGTATGGTATGACCTGTATCATATTCTGCGGGGGCAGGATCGCCGATTATGAATATGTAAAAAAATATACCGAAGGCGCCGGACTTGTAATTGCCGCAGACAGCGGTGCGCGGCACTGCAGGGAGCTAAAGCTCAAGCCCGGCATATTGCTGGGCGATTTTGATTCCATAAGCAAAAGCGACTGGGACAAATTCAGTGAAAACGGAACGGAGATAGTAAAATATCCTTCCGAAAAGGATATGACTGACAGTGAGCTTGCCGTCGAAATAGCGATGGAACGCGGCTGCACCAATGTAATACTGCTTGGAGCCGTCGGATCGAGGCTGGATCATTCGCTCTCAAACATTTTTTTATTGAAAAAGCTGGCCGACCGTAACTGCGAAGGCTTGATAGCCGATGAAAAAAACGAGATCAGGCTCATCAGGGACAGAATAGAACTCAAAAGAGAAGCAGGTGTTTTCTTAACTCTGCTTCCAATGGCTGGGAATGCGTCGGGGGTATCGACAAAAGGGCTCCGTTATCCGCTGAAGGACGCGGTTCTGGAGACAGGCTCCTCCTGGGGCGTCAGCAATGAATTCTCGGAAGATACTGCATTGGTCACCGTCAGGGAAGGTTACCTGCTCGTTATTTTGTCAAGGGATTGAATATGTGATGGGTGCAATCAATATTCCTTAAGAAGCCGGGTCGTTTTTATCCTTAAAGGAATATCGCAGTGAAACAATGATAAAACAAATGGGCGTTTCGAAACATACCGAACCGCCCATTTTTCACTTAACTTCAACTTAGAAAATCACTCCAACTTAGAGTACCACTCAAACCTATGCCTGCTTGTACTCCGCGGCGAGCGCTTCGAAAGCTTTCTTGGAATTTTTAATCGTTTTTTCATCCACACAATAGGCCAGGCGGAAGAAACCCTTGCAGCCGAAGCCGGTTCCGGGCACGATCACGAGATTGTATTTCAGTGCTGCCTTGCAGAACTCCACATCATCCTCGATCGGAGCCTTGGGGAACAGGTAGAATGCGCCCTGTGGCTTTAGACAGCTGAAACCTGCGCCTGTGATGATTTCATAGAGCATATCGCGCCTCTTTTTGTACGCTTCCGTTTCAACTACCGCGTCAAGCGATTCGGGAAGTATCCTCTGGAAGAGTGCCGGAGCATTGACAAAGCCCAATGTCCTGGTCGAGAATATCAAACCGTCCATAAGTTCAGTAATATCGCCCATGAGCGGGTTCACAGCGATGAAGCCGATACGTTCACCCGGCAGAGACATCGATTTGCTGAAGGAATTGACCGAGATGGAGTTTTTAAAAACATTGAACAGCGGAGTTACTACAGCGCCGTCGTATATTATCTTGTCGTACGGCTCGTCTGAGATGACGCATATCTGAATTCCGAATTCCTTTTCCCTGGACTGTATCCTTTCAGCCAGTTTTTCCAGCATATCGCGCTTATATACCACGCCTGTAGGATTATTGGGCGAATTAATAATTATGGCCTTGGTCCTCGGGGTAATTGCGTCGAACACCTTGGCCGGATCGGGCTGGAAGGTATTTTTGTCGCTGTCGACTATGACGGCTTTTCCGCCGTGATTGTCGATGTAGAAAAGATATTCGGCAAAATAAGGCGCCAGCACAATGACTTCCTCGTTCGGATTCAAAATAGTTTTAAGTACGACATTCATGGCTCCTCCGGCTCCGCACTCCATGACGACGTGCTGCGCGCCGACAGGGATGCCTGTGGCCTGCTGGAGCTTTGAGGCAATTGCGGCCCTGACATTCATGTAACCGGCATTGCTCATGTATCCGTGCATTCCGGGTGCTTCGGACAATACTGCTTTTTTTAGCGCTTCCTTGACGATTGCCGGCGGTTCGATATCCGGATTTCCGAGAGAAAAATCGAATACATTTTCCGCTCCGAATTCTTTGCGCAGCTTTTCACCCTGTTCGAACATTGCACGGATCCAGGACGACCTGCTCAGGTTGACCGATATTTTTTCAGAAACCATACGTTTCACTCCCATTCATTTTCATTATTCTATAAAGACGGCGGAATACCAGTTCTGCTCGTCAGTTTCGTTTTTCAGGGTATTGAGGGGCAGTCCGAATTTTTTTACCGTTTTGAAAACATCTATACCTACGCTGTGGAACGCCGGTCTTGCCTTTCGCGGATTAACGCAGCCACAGCCCTTGAAGCCTGCGCATTCCTTGCAAAGGGCGCAATCGCTTAGCGAAAAGGCAAAGTAGTAACCGTCCGTGAAAGCTTCGCTTTCTATGGCAAATGAAACGTTCTGCGATATTCTCTTATCCTTCGAGTGTATTATTACTCCCCAACGGTATTTTTTAAACAGCTTTTCATACTCCCAGGGATCGAGCGAGCCGGGCCTTGACGGGCAGGTGTTGCCTTTACCCCAGTCGCCGCAGCCGAACATGCATTTAAGTAAGGTTCGGGGATCGAACTCTATGTCCTCCGTTTTGAATTCGACTGCATCGTCAGCCCCCATTTCAAGCGCTTTTCTGATATATTTTTCTGCGTTCATGCAAGACCTCCATAGACTACGTTATCGGAATATAAAACAATTATATACAAGAAGCCGGCCTGTGGCAACTTATAGGTAATATGCCCCATGACTGCCGGGTGTAAAAACGGTATAGCCGAACTATATGGTTTTTTATACAGGGGATATAAAATATTGTTGAAAGGAGTTGAAATTTATATGAAACACAGTATAGCTGTCATTCTATCGATATTATTATTGCTTGCTACGGCACTGCCGGTTTACGGCACAACTGAAAGCGCAGACGTTAAGAATTCTCATTCGTCGGACTTCACCGACGTTCCAGCCGATCATTGGGCATATGGAGCCATCAAGTGGATGGTGGTCAACGACATAGTGGAAGGAACCGGAGGAAACCGGTTCATGCCCGACAAAGGCGTCACCAGAGAGGAATTCGCCAAAATGATGGTGCTCGCACTCGGACTGAAGCTTATAAACCCCTCGAGGGAATCCTTCCTGGATATTAAAAAAGGCGGGTGGCAGTTTAAATATGTTGAAACGGCGAAGCCTTACATGACGGGTTTCAGAACCGCCGAAGGCGATTATTTCAGACCTGCCGAAAGCGCTGTAAGAGAGGATATGGCTGTCGCGCTTGTTAAAGCGCTGGGCTACTCAAATGAAACCCCAAAGCTTACCGTACTGTCACAATTCAGTGATGAAGCGCAGATTTCAACAAATCTAAAAAAACACGTCGCGATTGCAGTAGCACATGGGTTGATGGAAGGCTACGAATCGGGAGGGAAAAAGGTATTCGCGCCGAACGAAGGCTTGAATAGGGCTTCGGCTGCCGTATTGCTGTACAATGTCTTCAAGGGCAAAGATGATAAGATTGCCTATGACGATGAAAAGGTCGTATATGACGAAGAAGAAAACACAGAGGATGGGGAAGGAACCGATGAACAAAATGACCCGGAAGCAGGACTTGTTTCTTCGAATATAAGAGTGAGCATATCTGGGGAAAAGGCGCTTCTGCGGTGGGACAAGATCACTTCGCCGGACTTTACCGGATATAAGGTCGTCATTTCAAAGTATGATTCGACTCCTGTCTACCCGGATGATGGCTATCTCAGCTTTATAACAGACCGTAACACGACCGCCATGACCGTGAAAGCGGGGGATTGCTATAACGGAGGCGACATAGGAGGAAATCTGGAAGCCGGTGTCAATTACTATTTCAGTATTACTGTGCTGTACAATGACGGCAAAGCACCAGGTAACGTAGTCAGAGTAAAACTGCCATAAGACCGTTTTCAACGCCGACTCGCCAGGCCAGGACTTTTGAAGCCGCCTGTGAGCCGGCAAGCATAGCGCTTTCAATATTACCGCCGCGGTAACAGTCGGCGCAAAAGGCTGCGATGTAGGCATCACCATGGCCCGTTGTGTCAACTATCCTATTGACTGGAACCGCGGCGGTTCTATATACCGGCCCCGATGAGACGGCTGCGCTGCCATGCGATCCGGCTAATTCTTCAACCTTTCCGACAGGCTCTTGTCCGGAGTTACTACGGCTGTTGTATAGTTTACATATATTACCTTTCCGGGCTTTGCTCCGGACGGCTTGTTCACATTTTTCACCGCGGTATAATCGACCTGCACATTTGCCGACATTCTGGCCTTGCTGTGCCAGGCGGCGAGGACGGCGGCTTCTTCGATCGTCCTGTCGGGGATATCGCGGCCTCCTCTTCTTATTATGACGTGCGAGCCGGGTATGGTTTTGGTATGAAGCCAGATATCGTTCGATTGCGCCAGCTTCAGTGTCAATTGATCGTTTTGCTTGTTGTTTTTTCCGACATAAATATCAAACCCGTCTGTCGATACAAAATGGAGAGGTTCGGACAACGCCGGCTGCTTTTTTGACGAAGCCTTGCGGTGCAGTTGCATATAGCCCTGTTCCGCGAGTTCCTGCCTGACTTCGTCCATTTCTTTGAGAGCCGTACAGTTGTCGAGCAGCTGAAGCACGCTTTCCAGGTAATCGAGCTCCTGCCTCGAATCCTCGAGCTGGCGCGTAGTGTAGGTAAATGTGCTCTTGGCTTTGGAATATTTTCTGAAATAACGCTGTGCGTTTTCCTGAGGAGAAAGGTTGGGGTCAAGAGGTACCTCGATATATTCGTCACCGTTCTCCGAGTAATAGTTTTGGAGCGATACACTGCCGAGATTGCGCGGAATCCTGTATATATTGGCGGTTATGAGCTCGCCGTAAAGCTTCAGCTTGTCCCTGCCAGCCACGTCCCTAAGCGTTTCCTCCTGTATAGCCAGCTTTTTGGAGCATCTTTCTATTGAGTTGTTCAGTACCTTGTAAAGGTCGGATTTCTTTTGCCTCATCCTTTCGGCATTATCCCGGGAGGAATAAAAGGCGTCAAGCACTTCGCTTATCGAGCCGGGTTTCGAGGTATAAAGGTATTGCCTGATATCGAGGCAGTGAAAATCCA
Organism: Bacillota bacterium; assembly: GCA_023412915.1. Lineage (GTDB taxonomy): Bacteria > Bacillota > Clostridia > Acetivibrionales > DTU013 > JAEYOM01. The sequence goes on along the minus strand of JAEZRE010000014.1, from coordinate 238,457 downwards.
ACGGTTTCTGGTGCGCTTCATCTTCAAATATGACGCACGGCTCGTACCTGCTGTCCCTTATTTCATCGAGCACGGATGCAAGTGCAGCCTTCAAGCCTTGACAGATTTCCGGAGAAAGAGAAGAAGCAGGCGTCCTGTTTTCTATTCCCGCCCTGAAACAGACCTCCCGGCAGAGCAGAGGGCTGAAACCCTTGATACGTTCCAGTAGGTATTTATCGACGGCCTGTTCGGAGGACTTCAAACCCTCGAGCAGAAGTCCGGTATCCAAGCTGTCAGGTGAAAGCTTGTCCTGTGCGGGCGGCAATACATAAGGCCTTGCAGGCATGACTTCGCGGACGCTGCTTATGTCCGAATCCACGTGCTTTATCGAATCTATTATTTTATTTTCGCTGTTTACTAGTATGATATTGCTGTAACGTCCCATTATTTCGATGATGAGGCGCTTTTGAGATATGTCGCCGAGCTCGTTGGCAGATTCAATGACGACGCCTATTATTCTCTCGTAGTCATTGAATTCGAACGACAATATCTTGCCTCCTGACAAATGCTTTCTCAGAAGCATGCAGAAAACGGGGGGAGCCGAGGGGTTTTCCTTTACGGCTTCAGTCATATGGATACGCGGGTAATTGGGACTGGCGCTCAGCACCAGCCTGCAGTTTTTGTTCCAGGCTCTGACGAGCAGGACGATTTCGTCTGCTTCAGGCTGAAACACTTTTTCAACGCGTCCGCCGGCCAGTTTTTCCGTTAATTCATCAACTACGCTTTTTGCTACGATACCGTCGAATGGCAACAGGAACACTCCTTTGCATTAAAAAAGCCGTACTTTTAGTAGTCCGGCTGATTTTCATATTGACATTTTTGCTTATTTATAATACACTTAAAAGACTATTGGTTATAGCTGTATAACATAACTTTCCTATTATATATTAACACGTTTTATACTTGCTGTCAATAGTTTTTTAATAGCTTGAAACAACATTTTTATAGGAGCGAGGAGGGCTGAAAATGGGATCGGAGCAAGCAGAGTACACAATTGAAAAGGAAAGACTCAGGGACGTCGAAGGTCAGATCGCGATACAACTGGAAGCTGCCAGGAATATAGCCGGTAAGGTGAAAAAGGATCTGACCGGGATGCAGAAATCGATGTGGGAGTATGTCAAACCGACTCCGGATGACCTGGACGACATGGCAGCCATATGGCAGTTCCAAACCGATATCGTACGGGAGGGAAACAAGGCGATCTTTTTGACCAACCAGGCCAGGAAGCTCGAGAGGATTGCCAATAATCCCTATTTTGCCAGGATCGATTTCAAGGAGGCAGGCGAAAACCTTGCCGAGAAAATCTATATCGGGATTTCAAATTTAAAGAATGAAAAGACCGGGCAGTTTTTGATCTACGACTGGAGAGCGCCTGTTTCCAGTATGTTTTACGATTATGAACCGGGTGGCGCGGGATATGTATGCATGGCCGGGAGGATCGAAGGCGAACTGCTGCTGAAGAGGCAATTCAGGATATGGAACGGCGAGCTTACGCTGATGTTCGATTCAAGCCTGACAATAAATGACGAGATACTTCAGGAGATTCTCGGCAGGAGTGCCGACAGCAGGATGAAAACAATCGTCGCGAGCATTCAGCGGGAACAGAACAGCATTATACGCAACGACACACACAAGCTGCTGATAGTAACGGGACCTGCCGGCAGCGGTAAGACTTCGATAGCGCTCCACAGGGCTGCGTTCCTTTTGTACAGGCACAAAGACAATATAACGTCGAAGAATATAGTCATATTTTCGCCCAACGAAATTTTCAGCGATTATATTTCGGATGTACTGCCTGAGCTCGGAGAAGAGGATATTAACAGGAGCACTTTGTTCGAATATGCCGTCAGGACGCTTGGACCCGGAGTCCGTCCCGAAAACGCCTCGCAGCAGATGGAGTTTTTGCTTGCGGAGGACGCTACCGCCGGATGTGATGCAAGCTACTGTAAAGAAAATTGCAAGGAAAATGTAGACGATTTCTCTGGGATCGGGGATTTCGATAACCGCCGTCAAAGGATAGACGGTATAAAATACAAGGCTTCGTTCGAAATTATCGACCATCTGCGCAGGCATGTGGAAAAGATAGAAAAGAGCAGGGTTTTCCATGACGTCGTCTTCAGGGGGGAGTTGATAGAGACCGCTGAAGAGCTCTCTCAGTACTTTTTTGAAGCCCTCAGGTTCCTGCCGGTTGTAAAGAGACTCGACAAGATCCGGAGCAGACTGACCTCAAAACTCGATATACTGTTCAGAAAAAGAGTGGAGGAAGTAGTACCGGAGGTCGCCAATATGGTCGAATTCATCGATCCTGCGGAGATACGAGGGCGCAGTATTGCAATTGTCCGCGAGGAGGCCTCGTCGGCGAGACAGCTGATCGAAGAGATGACAAAGCTCGATATATTCGACAGTTACATTGAGTTTCTGGAGGATAGGGGCGTATATGCCGGTAAAACGGGCGGCATCGATCGGAGCTCGGGAAAACGGAATGTAAATTATGAGGACATTGCACCGATATTATTTTTGAATGGTTTGCTGAACGGCTACCCCAATATGGACGTCATCAAATATGTTTTGATTGATGAAGTGCAGGACTACACCCCTGTTCAGCTCGAGATATTAAGAGAGCTGTTCGGAAACAGCAACCTTACATTGCTGGGCGACCCCAACCAGGCCTTGAATCCTTATATTCCGTCCCTGGAGCCGGAGCGTCTGGCGGGCAGCCTGGGATATGCGTCCTATATTTGCGCAAGACTTGTAAAAAGCTATCGTTCAACCAGGCAGATAGCCGATTTCTGCAATGGAATAATAGGAGGCAATATCGACGCCGAAAGCGTAAACAGGGAGGGAGATCTACCGGAAGCGCATCGCTGCGCCGATATGCAGGAGTTATACCGTAGGGCTGCGGAGGATATTGAAAAAATGAAGAGTAATGGGTTGAAGTCAATTGCTGTCATAATGAAAACAGAACGTGAATGCACCGAAGCTTACAATGTCCTTGTCAAATACACGGAACTCAGCCTCATAACGGGTGATCGGCAGGAATTCTTCACCGGCGCGGTGGTAATACCGTCCTATCTTTCAAAAGGGCTGGAATTCGACGCGGTGTTGATGATTTGCCCGGAAGGCGGTATATATCAGGGTGACGAAGCGAAGGGCCTTTTATATACGGTTTGTTCGAGAGCGCTTCACAGGCTGCACTTTTATTTTGCGGGAAAAATGCCCGGATTTTTAAAACAAATGCCTGAAAAGTCTTACAGACAAATTGATCGTAATTGATTGCAGGCGCTAACAATTCCTTGACACGGCGTTTTCTTTCTGCTATTATTATTCAGTAAAACAAAGAAGAAGTCATCCGCTTCTCACCTTACGGATATATCCAGTAAGGTAAATAGTGAAGGTTCAAGATGTAACTTAGCTATGTGGTGGATTGACAGACTTCTGCAATCCACTTTTTTATTTGTCCGGAGGTGTTTTAATATCAGTAGTAAAAATGAGTTGATGATTAATGAGGAAATCAGGGATAAGGAAGCGCGTGTTATCGATTCGGACGGATCCATGCTGGGTGTAATGCTTGTCAAGGACGCACAGCAACTCGCAACTACCAAGAATCTGGACCTTGTTAAGATCGCCCCACAGGCATCGCCGCCAGTCTGCAAGATCATGGACTATGGAAAGTACATGTTCGAACTTGCCAAGAAGGAAAAGGAAGCAAGGAAGAATCAAAAGGTTATAAGCATTAAAGAAGTCTGGATCAAGGCTACTATCGAAGATCATGATTTCGGCTTCAAGGCAAAAAATGCGTATAAATTCCTGCAGGATGGCGACAAGGTAAAGGTAAGCGTACGTTTCAGGGGTAGGGAAATGAATTATACATCTCTGGGTGAACAGGTACTTAATAAATTCGCGGATGCGGTTGCAGAAGTGGGAATAGTGGAGAGAAGGCCGAAGCTGGAAGGCAGGAGTATGATAATGATACTCAATCCAAAGCAGCAATAGGATCTTTCATAGCATTACGGAATACCGGCAGGTATTCAAGGATGCGATACAGTACAAAATAGGAGGAGTAAATATGCCAAAGGTTAAAACACACAGTGCGTCTAAGAAAAGATTTAGAATAACAGCTAATGGCAAGGTTAAGATGAATCATGCATTCAGAAGCCACAGACTCGTGTCGAAGGCAAAAAAGGCAAAGAAACACCACAGGCTCGGAGCTTATGCTTCTTCTGCCAATGAAGCTACAGTTAAAATGCTTATACCTTACAAGTAGGAAGAAGGAGGAAGAATAATATGTCAAGAGTCAAAGGTGCTGTCAGGACACGTGCCAGGCACAAAAAAATATTGAAATTGGCCAAGGGTTATTTTGGAGGCAAGAGCAAGCTTTTCAGGATCGCCAACCAGGCAGTCATGAAATCGCTTTCATATGCATACAGGGACAGGAAAGCTAAAAAGAGGAACTTCAGACAGCTTTGGATCGCAAGGATCAATGCCGGCGCAAGAATAAACGGCATGAGCTACAGCAGGTTCATGAGCGGGCTCAAAAAGGCCGGCATTAACCTGAACAGGAAAGTATTGTCCGATATGGCTATAAACGATGCACAGGGCTTCGCCCAGCTCGTCAACAGCGTGAAGAACGCTTGATAATCCAAAATCGATGAATTTTTTAGATAGGGGGCTGAAAAGCCCCTTATTTGATTTTTGAGGAATAAATCGGAGGCGCAGGAAATAAATATGACCAGGCTGACAGCCGCCAGTAATCCAGTAATAAAAGAAGTACGGTCGCTCAAAAACAAAAGTGACAGGGAAGATAAGGGTCTATATTTTATCGAGGGGACGAGGTTCGTTTCGGAGGCGTTCAAGGAGAATGCCAGCATCCGGTACATAATATTTTCAGAAACCTTTTTATCCGGCGGCTCAGCTCGTGAACTTACCGGCGTTGTCGAAGAAATGGGTATCACCTCTTATGAAATACCGGACAGCCTTTTCGGTTCGATCTCCGATACGCAAAACCCACAGGGAGTACTGGCAGTGCTCGAACTTGAAAAGAAGCTGCTCCGGGATACGCCCATCGGCGAAGGAACATTGATACTTCTTGACAACATCAGGGATCCCGGCAATATGGGCACCATCATCAGGACGGCGGATGCGGCAGGGTGCTCGGGAGTTGCACTGTCGGACGGCTGCGCCGACATTTACAATCCCAAAGTGCTGCGCTCCACGATGGGCTCGATCTTCCACATACCGGTCTGCTACGGGGGCGGCATTGTCGAAATGCTGCAGTCAGTGAAACAAAAGGGGTTCAAGCTTTGCGCATCGCACCTCGAGGGCTCGGTCAGTATTTATGAAGCGGATCTGTCGGGTAATACCGCATTGATAATCGGCAGCGAGGCCGAGGGGATAAGTGACGATACGGCAAAGAAGGCCGACCTGCTTGTGAAAATACCAATGGCAGGCCGGGCTGAATCGCTTAACGCATCCGTTGCCGCGGGAGTTATGATGTTCGAGGCCATGAGGCAGAGACAGCTAAGGTAAGGCTCAAAGGATCTCGGGTAAAAGCCTTAGAAGATATTCTCAAGGCTCGGTTTTTCCTTTTCCGGTATGTGAGCGATGAATTTTCTCAGCGCGGCAGCTTCCGCCAGCGCGCTCGCATTGTCCTTTCCCTTTATGAACATTTGTAATCTCGCGAGGGTCTCGTCGATATTGTCGATCTCCTGGTGATCTATCAGCGCGGACCAGTAGCCTTTCACGCCCGACCACGAATTTATCATCCCGGTAAGCTGCGTATCGGCCTGGTTCCAGTTACTCGAGCCGATACTGGTCTCGACCGAATCTATTGACTGCTTCATACTCTGTGAACCATTATAAAGAAACCTCTGTGAGACCACGCTCAGTATGATAATTATAAGGGTCAAAACTGTAATAACGCCCACTATCCTTATAGTAGCCCTGCGTCTCATATCAACGGTCACCTCCCCTTGATCTGGCCTGAATGGAGAGCTTGCCCGCAGGATCGACGCAGGCGAGAAGTATTTCGGAAGGGTCGTTGTAATGCTGCTTCCGCATCTCCTGAATGAGCCACTGCCTGTCTTTCCCGATAGTTTTCAGGTTATTCGTCATGATATGCCCGTCGATAACGACGTCCACCGTTATGCCTTCGTAATCGGTCTTTATATTCATATCGGCAGGATTCAGAGGCCTTTTCTGCGACTTCGGTATTACACTGAGCTGACCGTTGGTTTCAAGTATCGCGTATTCGATATCCGTTATATTCGGATAATCTTTGATCCTGAGCTGTTCAAGCAGGTCATTCAGGGTATAAAGCTCCTTTCTCAGCTCATCCTCCATGATCCTGCCTTTTTCGATAAGTATGGTAGGCTTGCCGCAAATTATGGCCCTTGCCCGGATACTTTTCAAAGTGAGGAAGGACATGAGAAGTTGTGCGATAAGCAGTGTGATTATAGGGATGATTCCGTTCACAAGCGGGATCCCGGTATTCTGCATCGGCACCGCTGCCAGTTCGGATATCATGATCGCTATGGCAAGCTCGAAGGGCTGCAGCTGCCCTATTTGCCTTTTTCCCATAACTCTCATGACTATTACCACGATCAAATATAAAACGAGAGCCCTGATAAATACTACCAACATATTCTTACTCCTGTCAGAGAATTTTACATCAACTTATTATTTGCCGCATGGTTTACAGTTATTCAAAGTGGTTTTTTCACTGTCTTCCAGATACTGAAAGATTGCATTGCAAAATTGCTTCAAGGCGGTATAATAGTGTAAAGGGAACACACCTTCAAAGGACTGTCCAAGGTATGTCCCTTTTTGACGCTAAAGCAAATGGGACACACCGTAAGCGGATGAGACACACTTAGTTTTGCGAGGGCTTGATGTATGAACATTATTATAATAGGTTGCGGCAAGGTAGGCTCCAAATTTGCTCACGCTCTTGCCGACGATGGTCATGATGTGGTCGTCGTATCGAACGACAGAAATGAATTTAAGGCATTGAAGCACGATTTCAAGGGCATTACTGTGACCGGCGTACCGATAGATCAGGATGTGTTAAAGCAGGCCGGTATTGAAAACGCAGACGCCTTTGCTGCCGTAACGCCTGACGATAACGTAAATATAATGGCTTGCCAGGTTGCAAAGGAAATCTTCAAGGTACCGAGAGTCATAGCAAGGATATATAATCCGGAACGCGAACACGTATTCCACCAGTTCGGGCTCAACACTATCTGTCCTACGAACCTGACGGTGGACGTACTGAGATCGAAAATCCTCGGCGAGTCTGAAAATGCCTCTCACCACGCGATATGCGGTGAGGCGTTCACGTTTAAAAGAGAAGCCGTAAAATCCGAATATAACGGAAAAAAACTCAGTTCGGTAAAGCTTAAAAAGGACAGTTACATTTTCGGCGTCGTGCATAACGGTTCATTCAGCTTTCCGAATCCGGGCATCAGGCTGAATCCGGACGACAGCATCATAGTCGCTTATCTGACACGTTGATAGGGAGGAGCATTCATGTATATTGTCATCGCAGGCGGGGGAAAAGTAGGGTATTATCTGGCGAAAACGCTTTTATCATACAAGCATGAGGTAGTGGTTATAGAACCGCAGGCAGATCTATGCGAGAAGCTGGCCAACCAGCTCAATATCAGGGTATGCAACGGGGACAGCACCACAATAGACAAGCTGGAGGAAGTCGGTGCGTCGAGGGCGGACATATTCGTTGCGACAACTGGGAGGGATGAGGACAACCTGATCGCCTGCCAGCTTGCAAAGAATAACTTTCTTATAAAGAGAACGATAGCCAGAGTAAACAATCCCAAGAATATCGAGGTTTTCAAAAAACTCGGCGTGGATATGGCAGTAAGCAGCACGTCGATGATGGCCGAGCTTATCGAGCAGGAGATCGATTACATCGGTATAAAAACATTGATAAAACTGAAAAACGGAAAAATCACTCTGAATGAAATAGAATTGCATGAGAATTCGATAGCTTGCGGAAAGAAGCTCATGGATCTCAAGCTGCCGAGCAACAGCCTGCTGATTTCCATCATAAGGGATGAAGACGTATTCATACCTAACGGGCAGACAGTGCTGCAAAAGGGCGATTTTATCATAGCGGCGTCATCTAATGAAGATCAGGAAAGACTTAAGGAATTCTTCCTTTGACAATTCTGCAGGTATAAAAAAGCACTCGTTCAAAAACGGGTGCTTCAATTTTTTATCCTACTATTACTTTGCCTTCAGGATAGATGATATCGGTATTGTTTTTGTGGGATATCATCGTAAGCGCGAGCGCAAAGGTAACGGGTCCGACTCTGCCCAGGAACATCATCATTATGAGCAGCAGCTTGCTGACCGGGTGCAGGTAAGGGGTCATGCCCGTAGTAAGCCCAACCGTACCGAAGGCTGAAACGACTTCGAACAGTACGTTGGTCATAGATCTGCCTTCTATCAATATCACGATTACGCTTACGGTCAATATGAGCATGGCGCTGAAGCCTATTATTGTCAGAGCTTTAATTATTGTAGGAAAAGATAGGCGCCTTTTGAATACTATTATGCCGTCAGAACCTCTTAACTGCGTAAGAATTGCAATCATTACGATACCGAAGGTCGTGACTTTAACCCCGCCTCCTGTCGACCCAGGCGCCGCTCCTATGAACATAAGTGCGATCGTCAGGAGCTTTGAAAGGCCGGTCATCGAGTTTTGGTCAATAGTATTGAACCCGGCAGTCCTCGGTGTTATTGACTGGAACATCGCAGCGTTTATCTTGCCCGGCAGATCGAGCTGTCCAAGTGTAGCCGGATTGCTGTATTCAAGGACGAAAAACAAAAGCGCTCCGCTGAATATCAATATCGGGACTATCGTGATGACAAGTTTGGTATGAAGGATCAGATGCCTGTTCTTTCTGTAATCATATAGATCCTTCCATACGACAAAACCGAGGCCGCCCAGTATTATAAGAGTTGCTAGAGTGTAAATGACGACTGGATCGTTATTATATCCAATGAAACTCAAGTACTCACCTTTTCCCGAGATAGTCATCAGGTCGAAGCCGGCGTTGCAGAATGCCGATATTGCATGAAATACGCTGAGGTAAATACCCTTCCAGCCATATTGAGGAATAAATCGTGTTGATAGAAGTATCGCTCCCAGTAGTTCGGTGCTTAAAGTGACTAAAATGACATTTTTTATTAACCTGGTTACTCCTTGAAAGGAATAAAAGCTGATCGATTCCTGCGCGAGTACCATGCTTCGTATCCTGAATTTCTTACCGAGCAGGGAATAGAAAAATGTAACAAAGGTTATAATTCCGAGTCCGCCTACCTGTATCAGAGAGATTATAACGATTTGTCCAAAGACAGTCCAGTGTTGGTAGGTGTCTGTTACAATAAGGCCTGTTACACAGGAGGCCGAGGTGGCGGTAAATAACGCATCAATAAAACCGGTACCTTTACCATCCCTTGATGCGGAAGGCAGCATCAGGAGTATAGTTCCCACCAATATCAGCAGAAAAAAGCTGAGTACGATCAATACAGTCGGTCTTGCATTGAAAATATTTTTTATTTTTGCCTTTATAATAGCTAGTTTCATATGGTTACCTCAATTCAGATAAGCACTATTATAATACAAAATCCCATAAAAGTATAAATATTTTCTGCTTTTGAATAATAAGCGGAGCTATGTTAAAAGCTATTCTGGAAACATTACAAAGGAGGGATTTTATGTCATTGACAACGAAAGAATTGATGCTGGTTCAGGACAATATCAAAATGGCCGAAAACTCGATTAAATTCCTGTACACCTGCGCCGATATGGCTACGGATGCTCAGGTAAAGGGTTTGTGCCAGAGCATGGCGAAGGAGCATCAGCAGGATCTGACAACACTGATCAAACACATAAATACTACATCTGTCCAATAGGAGGTAGAAAATGAACAAGTTCACCGATAAAGAAATAATGTACACGTTATTGAATGAGCATAAGCTTTGTGCGTCTTCATTGACGAACCTGATCCTCGAGAGCTCCAATACCAACCTCAGGAATGATGCCTCGGGAATACTGAACAGAACTTTCCAGCACCAGAAAAACATATTCGACATAATGTCGTCCAAGGGCTGGTATACAACTACCCAGGCGAGTCAGCAGGATATTACCACTGCTAAGCAGGAAGTCGGCAAGATACAGTCGTCTATTAATGTAATGTAGAAATTTAAAACTCACAGGTGCATCAAGCGCCTGTGAGTTTTGAACAAACAAAAAAGCAGGTGGTCTAAACCGCCTGCTTTTTGTTTTATCATTACTTCTTGTTGATGTCGTAATTGTTTCCGGTGTACGATTCAAATACCTTCTTGACTATATTTCCGCCGATCTTTCCGGCATCCCTTGCTGCGATGTCTCCGTTATAACCCTGTTTCAGGTTTACTCCGACCTGGCCTGCGATTTCATATTTCATCTGATCGAAAGAAGTTGTATTCCTGCTGCTGTTACTGTTGTTTGCCATTTTATCACCTCCTCAGTAAATATTGTGCCTAAAATCATCACGTTTATTACTTGAAGTAATAACCAAGCAAGGTGAACATTTTCACGATTTATTTATTTCAAAGCTTCATTATGAAATCGGCAATGTCTCTCGCAGCGAATGGATTTCTGTATTTGACCTGCGATTTCTTTATTTCGGTCAATTGTTTGAAATTATCGGCAAGCAGTCCCGATACTACATATTTCAATTCCTTTGTTTCGGTGCAGACGACTCCGAGCCCGTGTTTCACTGCAAAATCGGGGTTGCCCTCCTCCTGGCCCGGGAGGGCTCCCGTTATTACAAGCGGCACATTGCACATGACCGCCTCGATCATCGTATTGGGACTTGCGCGTGTGAACATAATATCCGTGGACAGCATGATCTCCTGTACATTTTCCGTAAATCCCAGGATATCGACCCTGTCCTTGTATTTCTCCGCAAGGGTATGCTCGAGCGCTTTCTTCATCAGTTTGTTTCTCCCGCACAATATTCTGACGCTGCAGTCGAAATTTTTCAGAAGTATTTTCGCAAGCCTGCTCATATTACCCGAGCCTTCACCGCCGCTCATGATCATGAACTTGATTGGGTAGTGGGGCGTATAAACCACGTCGTCCGAATGAACAGCCTTTTCATCAAGACCGCGGAGATGCTCCGCAAACCTCTGCCTGACGGGGAAACCGAACATACGGATGCGATCCTCAGGAACTCCGCACCGGATACAAACTTCCTTTGCCTCCTCTGTAGGACAAATTGTATAATCCGCCTGCGCATTGCACCACAGCGGACTTATTGTCACGGGATCCGCAACTACCGCAATCATAGGCGCACGGTAATCGATCCTTGCAAGTATGTTCGTTATGGAAGCGTTATAGTTGGGATGTGTTGAAATGATCACATCGGGCTTCGTTTCCTGCAGAAGCTTGACGAAACGGTCGTAAATGGCAAGCTCGCTTAGTTCTATGATCAGAGAAGGCCTTTTTACTGTTATTTCCCATATCCTTTTCCAGACGTCCTTCGAGGTTCTCGTGATGGAACCGTACATTTTTCCGGCTCGAAGCCCGAGATTGCCTCCTAGTGCAAAACCGTCGACAACTTTCACGTCTGTATCGGGGTAATTTTTGAACTGTTCCAGCAGTGACTCAGTGATGCTTTTATGACCGTGGCCTGTTACATCTGAAGATATGATTAAAATGTTTTTGGACATAATGTCGATCCTTTTCTATACCTGTTTTATTTCTCCATCCTTGAGATAAAATGTTGCCGTAACTGTGTCGGACGCGTATTCCGCATTCCTGCCGCCTAATATAATGGCGCAGTTGGGGAATAAGTGCTTTGTTACCGATATTTCGCCGTCGCCCTTCGCCTTAAGATACCCTGCTATATACTTTCTTTCTTCCTCGAGCGATTTCATTTCTTCCCTCAGCAGATAAATCCTGTCAGACAGGCTTGATTCTGCGCCGCCTTTGCCGGTATCTGTGCCCGACTTTAATTTCTGCTGTTCTGCCTTTTTCATTCCTATTTCGTGAAATACTTCGTCGAGGCGCGTTACCAGTGCCTGACGATTAAAACCGGTGACCTCGATGGTGGTTTTCCTTTCCATTTCGGAACCGCCTATAGGTACCGATATGTGGATTTCAGACTTTATGTGCCCTCCTAAGACCTGACCGTTGGAGGAATCGAATATGACATCCCTGGCACATACGTCGCAATTCAGGCTGTAATAACCTATATGAGCGGTTTCGCCGCATATAATCCTGGCATTGTCCGCAAATTTCACGAATATATTTCTGGCTGCACGAACCTCAACCCTTTCTTTTGCCGATATTCCGCCTTTGATGTAAATACTGCCGTTGGTGCTTATAATTCCTTTTACATTGCCCAGTCCCAGCTCGCTGTTGATTTCGATGTCCCGCGTCGCTTCGACTGTAAAGCCGTCCAGTATAGTTCCCTTGACCGTAAGGTATCCGTCAAATTTTATGTTGCCTGTGGAAACGCCTACGTCTCCGTTTATTTCGAGGTGGTTTGAAACACTTATCCTGCCGGAAGTATAGTTTACGGCGCCGCTTAAACGGGAGTAAAGCGTTGTCTTGCCTTCCGTAGAGACCTCGGCTACCGAATTCCTGTCATAGTTCAAAACGGTGGTTTTGCCTTTGACAACCTTGATTTCTTCTCCTTTGACTGTTTTTCCCGGTTTTCCGTCAGTAGCCTCAAGCCTTTCTCCAAGCCAGTCTCCAGGTTTGACCCTGTTTATCAGCTGCATCTCATAATAATCGACTTTGCCGTCTTTGCGGATCTCGGGCTTCGACTCCTTTAGTTCATACATCGTGATTATTGCGTCGGTACCGTCTTCCGCAGGAATTCCCTGGGCTGCCGTATAGGGTATTCCGGGCCGCAGTTCTTTATCGAGGAAATCCAGGCTGATCCCATATATTATACCATTATGCTCCAATAATTTTAATATTTCCGATTTAAGATTATCATGTGAATTCAATTCATCCTGCGAAATGTGGAAGGTAACGGTTGCCGTGAGTCCCGAAGGCGTTACCTCAAGATGGATGCGCTCCCTGAGCTCGCCGATCTTCTGAGCTTTGACAGGCGCGGACATTAGCGAACTGCGCAAAATGCCGGGGTTTGTGATGCCGATTTCAGGATGAGAAGACAAAATAGAAGACACACTGTCCATTGGGAAACCCTTTTTGAAGGTTTCAACAAAAACATCGTTGTTTTCGGCGGCGATCGCAAGATATTCATCTTTATAAATGATATTTGCGCTCATAAAAACCTCCTGTTCCTTCTAATATAAATATCGGAAAAACCTGCTCGATGGAACAGTATAAATACATATTATTAAGACTCTCTGCCAACTCTAAATGAGTGTTGTACGTAGTTTAAATATATCGGGAGATGATCTGTCTGAGTTTGAAACGCAAGCTGTTAAGTTCGTTTTTGATTTTGATCGTAGTTTTCTTTACGGGAGGACAGGCGGTGCTCTGCGAAGAAAACCCCCCTTCTATTAATGCGATAACCGCAGTTGTAATCGAGGAATCTTCAGGGCGCGTACTCTATAACAAGAATGCGACACAAAAGCGTTCAATAGCAAGCACTACTAAAATAATGACTGCTTTGGTGGCGTTGGAAAATGCGGATCTGGATGAAACGGTGGATGTAAGTAAAAGGGCCGCAAGCATTAGCGGCTCAGTAATGGGGCTCAGGACCGGCGATAAGTATACGGTCAGGGAGCTGCTGTACGCTATGCTGATGATATCGGCCAACGATGCGGCTTTAGCGATTGCAGAGCATGTCGGGGGCAGCGTGGAGGATTTTGCGGCCATGATGAATAAAAAAGCGAAATCGGTCGGAGCCAATAATTCCAGTTTTGTGACTCCGCACGGCCTTGATTGCGCGAACCAGTATTCGACCGCCTACGATGTCGCCCTCATAACGAGAGAGGCTTTACGCAATCCTGTGTTTGCCGAAATCGTATCCACCAATTCCACATATATTCCCGAGCACAGCCTGTTCAATACAAATGAACTGCTCGGGGTCTATCCCGGGCTGGATGGCGTTAAAACGGGCTATACCGGCAAGGCGGGCAGGTGCCTCGTCACCACGGCGAAGAGGGAAGGCATGCGCGTGATCTCCGTTGTCCTGGGATCGCCGACCAGAAATGCGAGAGCGCATGCAAGCAGAGAGATACTGGATTATGCTTTTGAAAATTACAAAATGACCAAAATACTCGATCCGGGAGACATTATGGCAAGTGTGCCGATATACCGCGGCGTTTCTGAAAGAGTCAACCTTATAGCGGAAGAAGGCATCGTGCTCCCGCTCAATGAGCAGGAGACGACAAGGCTAAAAATCAGGAAGGTAACTCCTGAAATGCTCAGAGCGCCGGTATATGCAGGCTCCGAAAACGGCTTCGTGGAATACAGTCTGGATGGAGAAGTGCTCGGAAGAAGTGCTTTGAACATCTCGGACAACGTAAGGAAAAAAACGTATTTCGACTATCTGAAATCGGTATTCGGGTCGTGGAGCAAAATGATGAGGGAGGGCATTTTCGCAGACGTTCCCGCAGGAACTTGAATATGGCCCGGAGGTCATATATAATAGCCTCATTACGGGGGTATTATGAGAACACTGATAGTTGCTCTGAATTCAAAATATATCCATTCCGCTCTAGCACCCTGGTATCTTAAAGCTTCATGCGGACCTGAGTGCGGGACGGTCCATATATTGGAACATACTATAAATGAATACGCCGAGGATATTCTGGCTGATATCTATCGGTACAAGCCAGATGTAACGGCCTTTTCCTGCTATATATGGAATATCGGTCCGGTGCTCGAGCTTGCTTCGGACCTGAAGAAGCTGCTGCCGCGGTCGATAATCGTCCTCGGCGGCCCAGAGGTATCTTACGATGCGGCAGAATTGCTGAAAAAGCACGAACAGGTAGATTTTATCCTGGCGGGAGAGGGAGAAAGGTCGTTCCCGCAGCTATTAGCCTGTTTGGCCGGCGGCAGATTTACGGCGGATAGCTCCTATAGCAGGCATGAGTCAGGGCCGGTAGGCGATTCAGCCACAGCTTGGGCGGATAAAGCAAGGTTTGTGCCATCAGTGGGGCTCACTTCGATAGAGGGGCTTGCTTCGATAGACGGGCTTGCTTCGATAGACGGGCTTGCTTCGATAGACGGGCTTACTTCGATAGACGGGCTTGCTTCAATAGACGGGCTTGCTTCGATAGACGGGCTTGTGGCGATAGACGGGCTTACTTCGATAGACGGGCACGCTTCAATAGAGGGGCTCGCTTCAATAGACGGGCTCGCTTCGATAGTGGGGCTCGCTTCGATAGACGGGCTCACTTCGATAGAAGGGCTCTCCTTCAGGTCGGCTTCCGGGATCGTAAGCATGTCTCCCGCATTCGTGAAGGACCTGGATGGAATACCGTCGCCGTATACTGACGAAATGCTTGCTTCGCTCAAAAATAAGATCGCCTATTTCGAGGCTTCGAGAGGCTGCCCTTTTTCCTGCAGCTACTGCCTTTCCTCAGCTTCGGAAGGAGTCAGGACTTTTTCACCCGGGCGCATATTTTCCGATCTGGAGAAGCTTGTCGGCTCGGGAGTTTCACAGATAAAATTCGTCGACAGGACCTTCAATGCAAACAGGGAAAGAGCCGTGCTGCTGCTGAAGCATATAACCGGAAGCTACGGCTCGTCCGGCTGCAATTTCCACTTTGAAGTCGGAGCGGACCTTTTTGACGAGGAAATCATGTCAATCCTTGAAAACGCACCCAGGGGCCTCATACAAATAGAGGCAGGCGTGCAGTCCACGAACGAAAAGGCACTGGCGGCAGTATGCAGAAAAACAGATACGGCAAGGCTGCTGCAAAACATAAAAAGACTCTCGGCTGCCGGAAGCATACATATCCATGCAGATCTGATCGCGGGACTTCCGTATGAGGATTACGGCTCGTTCGCCCGCTCTTTCGACAGTGTGTATTCCGCCGGCCCTCATCAGCTTCAGCTTGGCTTCCTGAAATTTCTCAAGGGAACGCGTCTGCGCCGGGAAGCGGATCAAAGGCCGGACGCAGGTTCAGGCTCGGAGGCCGGAGCAAACCGTCGCGCAAATCACCATGCAAACGCGGGCACGAATTACCGTACAAACGGAAGCGCAAATTACCGTACAAACGGAAGCGCGGATTATTTCGGGGGATATCTGTATCGTGAATTGCCACCCTATGAAATACTCTCGGGCGAATATATAAATTATGAAGAACTGACGACGTTGAAAGGCATTGCCGGTCTTGTGGACAAATACTACAACAGCGGACGCTTTGCCTATTCTCTCGAATATCTGATAAAAATGGGCTTCGGTTCTCCGTTTGCCTTTTTTGAAGGCTTCCTTGAATTTTATGTGAAAAATGGTTTTCTGGCTAAACCTGCAGCGCTTCGTGAATATTATGCGGTGCTTGACAGGTTTGCCTCTAACAAGCTGAACGAAAGCGGGCGGAATATGTTCCGCGAGCTTCTGCGGCTGGATTTCCTCACATCCGACAATACCGGCTCGCTGCCTGCGTTTTTTGAGGGCAGGGGAAGCGCGGTATTACAGGACAGGTGTTTTGAATTCCTGCGGGATAGCGGGAGAATTGAAGCCTTGATTCCTGAAGTAGCAGGCATGACGCCAAAACAATCGATCAAAAAGGTTCATTTCGAAGTCCTTCATATCGCGAAGTCCAATCAGACCTTGCAGCGCGGCAGGGACGGCATCTACACGCTGTCGGATGGCGCAGGCCGGATAAGCGCTGTTTCATATGATCGCGACGAAGATACAGTATTTATTTTCAACTATATTTCCCGTGATAAAATCACGGGGAGATATCCTTTTTATCTTACAGACATAAGGCTTTCGCAAAGTCAAAGCGATATTTTATAATTTTCTTCATTATTTTCTTTTTATTTTCCAAATATTGGTGTATAATGGCGATGTTATGTATAAATATGGTATTATATACAAATATATGGAGATTGAATAAATGCAGGGCATTGTCGAAAGTGCGAAAAACAGAGGGAGTATTACTGTCGAGGCGTCGATCATCGTACCGGTAATAATACTTTGCATAGCCGCAGTTGCTTATATGGGGCTGCTGCTGCAGCAGAAGGCGGCTATCCAGTCGGCTGCGGAAAGTGCGGCGGAGGCGGGCGCTCTGGCCTGGTCTTCAGGCACGGATTTGCCTTTTGAAGGGAAACCGGGCGTTGAAGATATCAAAAATCCCAAACTATATAGAAGGCTTTTTGACGGCGGAAAGGAAGGCAGGCTCGGCGATGTTGAAGAATACGCACTGAAGCTCGCAGCGCGCAATGAATTGCTAAAGCCGGTCAATACCTCCGTTTCGGCCGAATTGAAGGATTATGTCATTTATAAAAAACTGGTCGTAAGCGTCAGTAAAAGTTACGAAAATCCTTTGGGACGCTTAAGCGGGTTTCTTGGACAAAGTGAAACCATCGACATTACGGCTGTGGCTGTTTCCTCGGTTGACGAGCCTGCCGAATTGATCCGGACGACCGATTTCATAATCGATGTTGAAAAAAAGGTGGAAAACAAGTTCCCCGGTTTGAAGAACCTTGCTGAGAAGACGAGAAATGCTATGAAGGAAATGAAGGACAAGCTTTCCGAATTTTTAGAATAGTATTGGGGGGATCATGATTTGAAAAGCAAAGCGTCGGGCCAGATCACCGTATTTGCCGCCATTTTGCTTCCGGCGCTTCTGATACTGGCAGGAGTGCTTGTAGACGTATCGAGGGTCAGCGCCGGGAAGGCGATAGTAAAAAGGGCTGTAGATACGGCGGCAAAGTCGCTGCTCGCCGATTACGGCAGCAGGCTGAAGGATGATTATGGAATATTTGCGGTAAATGTAAAGGATCAGGCCGGTCTGGAGGACAGTTTCCAGGAAAACCTGGCCTGCAATCTATCGATACCTGCGGGAGAGGATTTCTACAAGGGCAGCGCGGACCTTTTCGGTTTCAGGATCGAGAATATAAGCGTTACTCCCGTATTCAACCTAAGTGAAAACGACGTCACAAAGAAGCAGATACTGGAATATATGAAGTACAGAGCGCCGGCGGAATTGGTCGAAGGCTTTGTCGAAAAAATCTCCGCAGTGAAGGATGCGGGGAAAATGTCCGGGGCGTACAAGCAAAAGGTAGGAATAGACAAACTGCTGGGCAGGATGGATAAGTCGCAGCAGAAGCTGAAGAAGCTGGTCGACGGCTTGGGAAGCAGTGCGGAGAAGTTCATAAACGGCTTCAATATGAACGGCAGCTGGGAGTCGGCCTTCAAAAGCTTCAATTCGCTTAAGGAAGCCCTGGCATCGGCAAAGGAAAGCCTGAGTTCGGTAGATAGCAGTATCAGTGAGCTTGAGTCTCAGATATCACAACTGGAAAGCACCGCCTCGGAAAGCGGCAATTCAGGGTCGGAGACGGGAGGAAGCGGAGGGAATGCAACGGGAAGCGGTACCGGAGATGCAGGCTCCCCGGACGGCAGCTCCGGAACGGATTCCGGCAGCGAACTCGATTCGCTGGAAAGCGCGCTGAGCAGTCTGATGGACGAACGTTCGTCGCTCGAAGACACCATTGACGATACTGAGGACGACATGAGCAGCGTGTTTGATGAATTGCGCTATTCACTGACACAGGACTTTATAGGGAAAAACGAGGACGCGGTCAAAGAGGTGGAAGCAATAGCGGAGAAGGGCAGGAAAGCGCAGGAAGCCATAAAGGGCCTCGAAGGATATCTCAGCGAAAACTTTACCGGTGAAGCCGGGGCTTTTTCCGCCGATTTCAGGGATCAGACGCAGAGTGAGCTGGATGGGCTCAAGCAATTGATACTGGACGGACAGAAGGCGGCGGAAATACTTGAAAACGTGAGATCCAACAGTTCGCTCCTGAAGGATGTGGCATCACAGCTTGATTCCGCCAGACAAGGGGCGGGATATATAGGCAATGTAAGCCTGCCCTCCGGCTTGCTCGATACGATAAAAGGTTATTGCAGGGTTGCATATGATTATTCAAGGCCGGTTAAAGAAGGAAATAAGGAAGATCCAAGAGAAGGTAAGGCGGATGCCGTAAAGAAATTCATTTCCGAGAAGCTCCTGCAGGATGTCAATTATGAAACAGCCGGGATACTAAGAAACGACCTTCCATCGGTTACCAAAAAACCGACTCCGAATTTCGATAAGGAAGATGAGGAGTTGCTTGGACTAAGTGAGAAAGACAGCACAGCTCCGGAGGCCTCAGAGGGCTCGGTGGAATACGGCGGGAGCCTGGAGAATGTCGGTGATGAAGCGGATCTTTATGACGAGGACGGAATGTTCCAGGAAAATGTGCTCGGTTTTGTCTCGGACATCGGAAGAAGGATGGGCGACGACCTTAAAGCCTTAAGGGATAATATCTATATAAATGAATACATAATGGGCAGCTTCAAAAACGCCGTTCCAGAATTGAGGAGCGGGAGTAGGACTGAAAAGGATACGAATCTTCACGGAACAGAGAAAAGTAAAACCGACACCTTTTATGACGGTGAAGTCGAGTATGTACTGCATGGGCAGCCCTCGCAAAAGCTCAACGGCATATTGACGAAAGGTGAGGTGCTGCTTGTCAGGTTCGGGCTCGATACGCTCCATGTATATACCGACCCCAAAAAGAAATCGATGGCAACCGGCGTTGCCACGGCAGTCGCAGGTTGGTGGACCGGAGGGGCCGGCATACCCATACTGTCGAACCTTATAATGTGCGGCTGGGGCATGGGCGAGGCAATAATAGATCTTACTGACCTGATGCAGGGCGAATCGGTCCCGATCTACAAAATGAAAGGCGACTGGAAGCTTGACATTGGCATTCCTGCACAAACCGTGCCCAATACCGATAAACGGCTGTATTTCAATTATCATGATTATTTAAGACTATTCCTGCTCACAGTGGACGAGGATAAAAAGCTAGACAGGATCGAAGACCTGATACAGCTTAACCTCGAAAAAAGCAGCGGCGGTTTCAGGATGGCGGACAGTTCGACGTACGTGCGCGTGGAGGCCGAAGTATCGATGAAGTACCTGTTCATTACGCGCCCATTTATCAGTAAAACGCTGAAGACTGCCGACGGAAGATATCTCTTCAAGGTGCTTGTATACGAAGGGTATTAGGAGGAATTACGATGGCCGCGGAGAAATCGAAGCTAAAGGAAAGGAAAGGCGCTTTGACCGTAGAAGCGGCTTTGGTGATGCCTGTCCTTTTATGTGCCTTTTTCACGATCCTTTTCCTTGTAAAAACGGTATGCACTTACGAACTGATCCAGCATGCGCTTGATGAGACCGCATCCGAAATAGCGTCCGCAGGTTATGTTTACCACATCAGCGGGATCAGAGATATTCATGATACGGTACGCGATAATATCAATAACAGGTCGGAGCTGTTCAAAAACCAGATAAACAGCGTCTTTGAAAGCTATGATTCTTTGAGCTCGGTTGGAGCAGGCGCAGGGCAGGACTCGGGAAGCTTGACGGACGGTATCGACGCGCTTGACAAAGCCGGAGATAATTTCAAGAAGCTGCTCGAGCAGGCCGATGCTGCGGCAGCCGATCCTTTGGACGAGCTAAAGGCCATTGCCTGTTATATAGCCGCCGGTTATGTCAATGACGCCAAGACACAGCTTTTTACGCCTGTTGTGAAGCTTTATATGAAAAAGTATCTGGTGACCGGCAGTATGGAGAATGTCGATCAGAGACTCAAAGTACTCAATATCGAAAATGGCTTTGGGGGACTTGATTTCAGCGGCTCTTCGTTTTTAGCGGACAGTGAGGAATATATAGATATAGTAGTAAAGTACAGAGTCAATCTGATCCTGCCCCTAAGCTTCATGCCCGATCTTGAAATAGTGCAGCGATCGCGGGCAAAGGCATGGCTTGGCGGAGATGACAGCAGCGGAGTCCTGGATGGCTCGTCCAGGGATGATACGGAGGATATTTGGTCTCTGAGCAATTTTCAGCGCGGGCTCAAAATAAGAAGGCTGTTTGGTGCGAACCTGCCGGACAGCTTTCCGGTCATCTCGGCATTTAAAAATGGGAAGGCGGTAATGATTAAAAGCATGGATCTTACGGCAGCGGGCTATCAAACCGGCGATAATGCCGAGAAGACGTTAAAGGGCTATATAAACGAGCTCGCCAAATACAAGGGGCAGGAAAAACCCTGGGGCAACGAAGGGATAGTTATAAAGAATGAATCTATTAAAAGCAGGGAAGTATTGCTCGTTATTCCGCAAAACAAACTGTCCGACGCAAATGAAGCCATGCTGAACGATATGATCGGGTTCGCGCGTTCAAAAGGCGTCGACCTGAGTATCAAGCGCTATGGTACGAAAAAGGATAAGTCAGGCGGGAATGGGAACGATACCGTCAAAACCGGAGATAATGAAGCGGACAACGGTGAGACCGGCAATTGACAGGCGGGTTGAATGAAGGACGAAGGTAACCTGATAAATATGAATATATCCGCTTGATAACTGCCATTATTTACTTGCAAATGATTAAATAATATTATAATATATTAAAAAGAGATTAGAACAGGTCAGAATAGATAAGATGAGGAGAGTTGAGAATCATGAGCAGAAATGATGTCGTTAAAGTTCTATTGGAAGAATCCGAGATCCCGAGGCATTGGTACAATATTGTTGCCGACATGCCGAACAAGCCCGCCCCGTATTTCAGCCCTTTTACAAGCGAAGCACTGAAGCCTGAGGAAATGAAGGCCATTTTTCCTGATGCGCTTATAGCCCAGGAAATGTCTGCGGAGAGATATATCGAAATACCTGACGAAGTCAGGGACATGTACAGGCAATGGCGGCCTACGCCTCTGTTCAGGGCAAGGAACCTTGAGAAAGCGCTGGATACACCCGCGAGGATATATTACAAGTATGAGGGCGTAAACGCCACAGGAAGCCATAAACTGAATTCTGCGCTTGCGCAGGCTTACTACAATAAAAAAGCCGGCATCAAGCGTCTTGCGACCGAAACGGGAGCGGGGCAGTGGGGAAGTGCTCTGAGCATGGCCTGCAGTCATTTTGGCATGGATTGCACCGTTTACATGGTCAAGGTAAGCTATCAGCAAAAGCCCTACAGGCGCTCATTCATGCAAACCTTTGGAGCGACTGTCAATTCAAGCCCAAGCACTCTGACAAGTTCGGGCAGGATGATACTTGAAAGGGACCCTGATTCGACAGGAAGCCTTGGAATAGCCATCAGCGAGGCAGTTGAGGATGCGGCGACACACGACGATACCAACTACGCACTCGGAAGTGTTCTGAACCATGTATGCCTCCACCAGACCATAATTGGTCAGGAAGCAAAACTTCAGATGCAGAAAATAGATGAATACCCCGATGTAATTTTTGCCTGCTGCGGCGGTGGTTCTAACTTCTCAGGCATTTCATTCCCATTCATCAAGGATAAATTCGACGGAGCCAGGGTCAGAGCTGTTGCAGTGGAACCTTCTGCCTGCCCCACACTTACCAAAGGCGTATTCGCTTATGATTACGGCGACACTGCCAAGGTTGCTCCTATTACAAAGATGTATACCCTCGGCCATGATTTCACACCGGAGGGCATCCATGCGGGCGGGTTGAGATATCACGGCGATTCCGCCATCGTAAGCCAGCTTTATCATGATGGTATCATCGAAGCTCAGTCGTATGGCCAGAAGTCGGTCTTCGACGCAGGAGTCCTATTTGCACGTACAGAAGGCATAGTACCGGCGCCGGAATCCTCCCACGCCATCAGGGCCGCCATTGACGAGGCTTTGAAATACAAGGAAGCGGGCGAATCTAAGGTTATACTCTTCAACCTGAGCGGACACGGATATTTCGATATGTCTTCGTACGACCTCTATTTCAGCGGAAATATGATCGACGTGGACTATTCGAAAGAGGATGTCAGAAAGAGTATTGCCAATCTGCCGAATATAAAATAAGCAAGGACGGGTAAATCAAACTGAAACAGAATAGGTGAAAGTATTATGAAAGCTGCCTGAAACGGGCAGCTTTTTATATGGGACCGGGGTGGAACAGAGGGAGAGGGACTTTGTTCCAGATGAATTCGCATATCAGGATGGGACAGAGGGACAGTGAATTTGTCGCATATAAAACCGTTTGCATAGCTGCCTGATATTACGGCATGTATTGCATTGAGGCATCTACGATCTTTAAACGTGGTATGACAGGAACACTGGTAACGCCTGGGTCGCTTGAACTGCCGGCAACGGTTGAATTGCCGGTACCGGTCGAATTATTGGCGTTGTTTGATTTACCGGAGTCGGTTGGATTATTGGCGTTGCCTGATTTATCGGAGTCGCTTGCTTTAGACGATTCGCTTGCTGTGGTTGAACTGCCTGGATTGACCGCTGTACCTGTATTGCTTACAGAGCCGTCGTTGCCGGCTGTTCCGGCAGCACTGCCGAGTGTAACAGTAAGATCGGTTCTTCCGGGCGACGAAAGGCTTAGATTATATGAAAGCGGCGCAGGTACAGCCTGGTAATCGTAGCCTGATGAGTCCGAAGAATAAAGTTCAAGTCTGAATTCGCCTTTAGACAGTAAAAAAGAGCCGGAGCCGTTCTCATCTGTTTTTTGGAGAGCAACTCTCTTATCGCCTGATGCCTTGCCGGCAGAACTGGAATCAAGAGGATACATCACCATCGGCATATTTTGCACCGGTGTTTTGTCATTCTCACTCACCACCTTTACATTCAGAAGGCAAACATCTTCATTTCTTGCATCCGTATATCTGTTGTAGCTCAGGTTTCCCATTATGTAGGAAACAGCATGTGCAAGGTTTCTTTTGTGAAACAGGCTGTCTGTATTGCTGACAAGCGCATAGGCCAACAGGGAGTAAATAGCTGTTACTGCGAGCAACAACGGTATAGTCCTGTTCCGGGCAGATGTAAACCGAGTCCGAACCGGTATAAAATGTGTACGGACCGGCGTCGAGCTGCCCCGGCCCGGTATTGTACAAGCCTTGGTCGACGTCGTGTTGATCCGGACCGGTAACGAGCTGGCCTTTGCCGCCGACGAGCTGCCCCAAACCGGCATCGAACGATCCAGGACAGGCATCGAGCTGCCCTGGTCCGGCATCAAGCCGGATTTATGCCTAAGTCCACCCCGATTGCGGTGTGATGAAGAAGTTATCAGACTGACGGTTTCATTGCGTTCGTTAAGGCGATTGCATAGATAGAAGGCAAACCATATTCCCGCAGGCAGGAGCAGGCCTGATAAAAGTATGCCTGCGGAGATACCGCCGGAGCAATAATGTATATAATCAAAGAGTATTCCTGTCACATCGGACCCCGGTAACCATGAAAACCTTTCAAATGGTATCAACCAGGGGATCGAATCGATCAGCCAGGCAGACAGCCAGCATAGTATAAAAAAGGTCAATACCGAGGTGCGCATCCAGCCAGGAATTTCGGACGGGCGTTTGACTGAAGCCGCCGCGGCCACAGCGGCGCACAGCAGCAGGGAAAACGGCGGAAGGTAGGCAAGAATGAACTGTATCAGGCTCACAACTGATAAAATGTCATTAAAATTCTGTTCGCTGGAAAACATCATAATCAACTGCAGGTTTATTTTTTCAACAGCCGCGGGCGTAACCCCTGCGGACGTCGCAATACTCAACTTGTCGGCGCCTGAGATATAGAGATCAGGGAGATTGCGCGACCGTCCGCTGACAAAATCTATTAGACCGTCGATAAGAGATTTTACGTTCTTGTTCAATAGATCGGGCGTGATCGAATTTTTAACAGCAGCCTCAAAAGGTATATCTCCGCTTTTTGCTGAGAACATGACTGGTGCGGCTACTAAACGTTCGTAAATATTTAATCTGTCTATAGCCGCTTGCTGGAAACCGGCATTGAAAATAACACTATTCAGCTGTACCGCCAATAATGCAATAAACAGTAGAAACCCCGCAACCAAGCCGGAGATGTATCTTACAGGTTTTTTATAAGGCATCGCATCAGCCTCCAGGTTCATATTCTATTATATCATCCTGACGTTATGTCCACCGTATGTAAATACTGGATACTAAAAAATCACACTTGATACCTTATTGCCATACCTTACCATATACGTCCTGTGGCATTTTAGCAAAGCCCTGCTAATATAATTTACTATGGCGCATATGCGCCGAAAACGCCAAACCGGTATGTTTCACAGGACAAGGAGGCAGGCAGTATGGTTGAAAGTGATATTTCCGGTATCATAAAAAAGGATAGGCAGGAGAGGGTAAGAAGCCATTTTGTCGGTACGTTTCTCGATTATGCGGAACTGGTAAGGAAGGATCCGCGTCTGGCGATGTTTTCGCACCAACGGCTGTATGACCTGATTTCCGAAGCGGGAGTGGAGATCGTCAAAACGGACGAACACCCGAGGCTGCGAAGGATCTATGGTAACGATGTGATACGCAGGTATAATTTTTTCGGCGATTTTTACGGAATAGACAAAACAATAATGAGTATCGTGAGATATTTCCATTCGGCAGCAATGGCGGGCGAGGAGTCCAGACAGGTCCTTTATCTGGTTGGGCCGGTGGGCTCGGGAAAGTCTTCCCTTATGGAGGCGCTCAAAAAAGCCCTTGAGGGAAGCCCGGAGGTATACGCCCTGAAAGGGTGTCCCATGAGGGAGGAGCCTCTACACCTCGTACCGAAACATTTGAGGAAGGAATTCGAAGAGATACTCGGCGTCAGGATAGAAGGCGATCTATGCCCGATCTGCAGGTTCAGGCTTAAGAATGAATACAACGGTGAGTATGAGCGGTTTCCTGTAGAAACCACCGGTTTCTCTAT
Source organism: Bacillota bacterium (assembly GCA_023412915.1). GTDB lineage: Bacteria > Bacillota > Clostridia > Acetivibrionales > DTU013 > JAEYOM01. Next base: position 212,509 of record JAEZRE010000014.1, on the reverse strand, counting down.
CAGGTCGCGAAAGGGTATAGGCGTCGTGCCGCCGGTCGACCCGAACAACCAGGATACCAGCGTATTGACCGGCAGTGTGGACATTTCGCGGATAGACCTGTATCCGGAAGACGATCCCAGGGTGTTGTCGCTCAATGGCGCGTTTAACGTGGGAAACAGGGGAATAGTGGAGTTTATCGAGGTTTTCAAAAATGAGACCGAGTATCTCCATACGATGATAACAGCGACGCAGGAAAAATCGATACCATCCCCGGGCAAAGGCTCCATGATCTATTTCGACGGCGTCATCCTGGCTCACTCGAACGAGGCCGAATGGAACAAATTCAAATCCGATCACACAAACGAAGCGATACTGGACAGGATTGTAAAGATTGAGATACCGTATTGCCTTGAACTAAACGAAGAAATGAAGATATATGAAAAAATACTCAGAAAGAGTATGTTCAAAGCTCACATAGCCCCGCACACCATCGAGGTGGCTTCGATGTTCGCAATACTGACAAGGCTTGCGCCTTCTTCGAAGGTCGACCTGATGACCAAGCTCAAGATTTACAACGGCGAAGAAATAGTTGAGAAAGGCCTGACACGGAAGATAGACATCATGGAGCTGCGGGAGGAGAATTCGCGCGAGGGCATGTCGGGCATTTCCACCCGTTTTATAATGAAAGCCCTCGATATGGCATTGTCCGAGTCCGAACACGACTGTATCAACCCCATATCGGTCATGGAAATGATAATAAAGTCCGTGAAGGAGCTTCCTGTCAGCGATGAGGAGAAGAGCAAATATATCAGATTCGTGCAGGATTCAATAAAGAAGGAATATAACAGGATACTCGAGAAAGAGGTCACCAAGGCCTTTATCTATGGATACAGGGAACAGGCCGAAAGTCTGTTCAACAATTATCTCGACCATGCCGAGGCGTTTATTAACAAGACGAGGCTGAAGGATCCCAACACGGGAGAAGAGCTCGAACCCGACGAGCGTTTCATGCGTTCGATAGAAGAGCAGATCGGAATAACGGAGTCCTCCGCCAAAGGCTTCAGGAGCGATGTTACCGCATATATGTTCTTTGTGCTGCGCAATGGCGGAAAACTCGATTACGACAGCTACGAGCCTCTGAAGGAGGCTATAGAGAAGAAGCTCACGACTTCGGTGAAGGAATTGAGTAGGATCATTACCAAGGCAAAGGTAAGGGACGAGGAGCAGGACAGGAAATATAACGCAATGGTCGAGGAAATGAAAAGGAATGGCTACTGTGACCACTGCTGCAACGTGATCCTCAAATACGGTGCCAATAATCTGTGGAAGGATTGAGCGGAGGATAAAATGGCGATTTTCAGGGATTACGATCCGGGAGGCAAGGAGCGCTCCTCCGAAGACAGGCGCAGGCATAAGGAACTGGTTGAGGAGTCGATAAAAAAGAATATCGGCAGCATCATATCGGAGGAAAGCATAATCGGCCAGAGCGGCAGCAAAAAAATAAAGATACCCGTTAGAGGGATAAAGGAATACAGCTTTGTTTTCGGTAAAAATGCCAAAGGTGCGGCAACGGGGGACGGAGATGAAAAAAGAGGTGACGTCGTAGGAGAAGACGCCGAAGGCAAGAATTTCGGGCATGGAGGCGCGGGTGATCAGGAAGGCGAAGATATTTATGAGACCGAAATAACAGTCGAAGAGCTGGTCAATTACCTTTTCGACGACCTGGATCTGCCCGATCTGGACAGAAAGAGGATATCGGAGATAGAGGCGGATAACGGCTTCAGAAAGCTAGGCTATCAAAGGAAAGGGATTCCGCCCAGACTTGCCAAGAGAAGAACCGTTATCGAAAAAATAAAAAGGAAGCAGGCCTACAAGAGGAACACGGAAGCGGAAGAAGGCCTGCCGGGGGACGGTATGCCGGCGGGAGACCTGTCGAAGGATAATATACCGGACGCAGGCCTTTCGAGAGACGGTATGGCGGTAGGAGATCTGTCGAAGGGCAGAATGCCGTCGGAGCACCTGCCTTTGAAGGACAATGGGGATGTGTCGCCGGCAGACATGCGCGATGAAGCGGGAGGCTCCTATACCACTGGCACTCGGAACGGCTATGATAATGAGCGATTTCCGTTCATGGAGGACGATTTGCGCTATCGCAGGCTGAAAGAGACGCATAAAAAGGATTTCAATGCAGTTGTGCTCTGTATTATGGATGTTTCCGGTTCCATGGACCAGACCAAGAAATATATGGCCAGGAGTTTTTATTTTCTGCTGTACCAGTTCCTGAGGCTCAAGTATTCGAATGTAGAAGTGGTTTTCATAGCACATACGACCACGGCCAGGGAGGTCGGGGAGGTGGAGTTTTTCCACAAGGGCGAGTCGGGCGGAACATATATCAGCAGCGGTTATGAAAAAGCGCTGGAGATCATAGAGCAACGTTACAATCCGAAAAACTGGAATATATACGCCTTCCACTGCAGCGACGGCGATAACTGGACCGAAGACAATAAAAAAGCCGTCGAACTGGCGCTCAAGCTGTGCGAAGTTTGCAATCTTTTCGGCTACGGGGAGATCGTCCCGGGATATTATTTTGCTGGAAGTACGGTCAAATCTGAATTTATTAAAAACATATCAAGCAATAATTTTATTATTGTAACGATGTCAAGAAAGGATGACATCGTTACCGGTCTGAAGCGGCTGCTTGAAAAAGACGGTGAAAAAGCCTGAGATAGAGGGGGGCTGGTGAAACTATTGTCTGATTACAGTATCAAGGAACTTGAGCAGTGGAACTACAGGATAGAGGAATTGGTGAGAGAATCGGGCCTCGAGTGTTATAACCAGGAATTCGAACTGGTAAGCTACGAGGACATGACCGCATATGAAGCCTACGCAGGAATGCCTTCGCATTACCCGCACTGGAGTTTCGGCAAAGCATACGAGCGCATACGCACGTTGAACAAGTACAATCTGACCGGACTGCCGTATGAAATGGTGATCAACTCAAATCCCTGCGTCGCCTACCTGATGAAAGACAATTCGCTTCTGCTGCAGATACTTACAATGGCCCACGTATACGGGCATAACGATTTCTTCAGGAATAACCGCTTGTTCAAAACCGGCACGAAAGCGGATTATACCGTTGAAATGTTCAAGAACCACGCGGCCCGGATACGCGAATATATAAGCGACCCAAGTATCGGCTATTCCAGGGTGGAAAAGGTGATAGACGCCGCCCACGCATTGCGCTACCAGTGCGCAAGAACGATAGGGGCACGCAGGTTGGATTATGAAGAAACGATAAAGAGGCTCAAAAGCAGGGACACCGGACATGAAAACGATTTCCCGCTGCTTTGCCCGCCAAGCCATACCGAAATACCCGAACAGGAATTGAGGAAAATACCGCCCGAACCCGAAGAGGATCTGTTGAATTTTGTAGGTACTTACGGCAGGCTAAGCGAATGGGAAAAGGATATAATCGGTATTATCCGCGAAGAAACGCTGTATTTCATACCTCAGATCGAGACGAAGATAATGAATGAGGGATGGGCCAGCTATTGGCATTATAAGCTACTGAACAGGCTGGAGCTGCCGCAGCAGCTGTTTTTCGAATTTTTGAGACGGCACAACCAGGTGATAAAGCCGTTCGAGGGTAGTATCAATCCATATTTCCTGGGTTTCAAGCTATTTGAAAGCATTGAGAAGAACAACCCCGACAACCCGAAAAAAATATTTGAAGTCCGCGAGCTTGAAAGGGATGGTTCCTTTATCAGGCGATACCTGACAAAGGAGCTTTGCAGCGAACTCAATCTTTACGAATATGAAAAGGACGGTAACGAATATATAGTCTCCGAAGTTGCCGACGAGGAAGGCTGGATGAAGATACGCGATACAATAGCGGAAACGTCGGGCCTGGGAAATATGCCTGTCATACGCGTGGTGGACTGGAATCAGCAGGATCGGACACTTTTACTCGAGCATCTCCACGACGGCAGGGATCTTGAGCTGCAGTATGCGAATGAGACCTTAAAGCACCTTGTAGACCTGTGGGAGGGTAGGGTCATGCTCAATACGAGGGTTGAAGACAGGAAAAGGACCATATTGTGCGACGAGCAGAAAAAGATTGTGCTGATCAATTCGTAACGGCGAGATATGCCGGTTAAAGCCTTGAGGAACAGCGCCCGTTGCAGTCCGCTTATGAAATTGACGGGGACTGCAGTAAATTGCGGACAAAGTGGGTTGACTAACCCAAGGGTAAGCCGTATAATAAATACACAAGTAAAAACAAGCGGGATTAACTCAGCGGGAGAGTGCTACCTTCACACGGTAGAAGTCACTGGTTCGAATCCAGTATTCCGCACCAGCTTATAGGAAAAGGAACAGGAATTCATCCTGTTTCTTTTTTTTGTTGATTCATTGCCGGAGATTGTCGCAAATGATCCCGTGGAATAGGAAAGAGCCGTCGCGGTAACCGACAGCTCTTTCCGAAGGGTAATATTGTGAATGTTATCAGTCAAGCCTATTCCAGCTTTACTGCCATCAGCTGGGCCTTAACAGACAATTCGGCAGCCTTGAACGTGTGCTCCTGAGTCATGGCGTTTTCGGTCCTGTTGAGGCAGTCGAGTATGAGCTGCCCAAAGTAAGGATATCCGACCTTGCCTTTGACTGGTATATGTACGACCTGCTCGTTGTTTGCGAGATATACCTGGTCTCCGTCGGGATCGCGAGCTATGTCGAGGCTCTTTCTCACTTCAATGAAGCCCTTCGTTCCCAGTATGAACAGCCTGCCGTCGCCCCAGGATTCGAGGGCGTCGGGAGTGAACCAGTCTACACGGAAATAGTTCGTTGCGCCGTTGTCAGCGACCAGCGAGGCATCGCCGAAGTCCTGGAAGTTAGGATGCTGCTTATTGTTGTAATTTGCAATCCTCGAGAACTGTACGGTCGCGTCCTTTGCGCCCGTATAGAAAAGGAACTGCTCTATCTGGTGGCTTCCTATATCGCAGAGAATACCGCCGAATTGCTTTGTTTCGTAGAACCAGTCGGGCCTGTTTTTCCCGTGGCGGTGAGGGCCCATGCCTATGACCTGAACTACTCTTCCGATGGCGTCCTGTTCTATAAGCTGGCCCGCGAAGACAGCGCTCTCGACGTGCAGTCTTTCACTGTAATAGACGGCATATTTCTTGCCTGTGTCGCGTACTTTGGCCTTTGCCTGCTCAAGCTGTTCGAGCGTGGTCAGGGGAGCCTTGTCGGTAAAGTAATCCTTTCCGGCGTCCATGGCGCGAAGGCCCAGAGCGCAGCGCTCGGAGGTTATGGCAGCGCCGGCCACCATATGGACGGAGGAATCGAGGAATACTTCGTCCTCGCTCCTTGCCACCTTGGCCTCCGGGAAAGCCTCGCAGAATTTTTTGACCTTTTCCGGATCAGGATCATAGACCCACTTGAGTTGTCCGCCTGCCTCTATGAGTCCCTTGCTCATGCCGTATATATGCCCGTGGTCGAGCCTTACCGCTGAAAAAATGAATTCTCCTTCATTTACTACCTTGTTCGGTTTACCTTCAGGTACATAGAACATTCCGTTTTCCTTGGACATTGTCAAACCTCCTTGAGACTAAAGTTTTCTTCCCATCGTTATATTTTCATCGCCGAAATTCTCTACGCTTGCCGTCTTCTCATAGAAATGCGGAACGCCGGCCTGTATACCTCTCACTGTATAGAAGGGATCCTCCTTGGCAAGCGGAAGCTTAACGGGCTTCCTGCTGACAGACGACTCGTATATCGCCGTGATCAGCTCAACCGTATTCCTGCCGTCCTCGCCCGATATCAGCGGCTTGCCGCCTGTCTCGAGCGCGTGCAGTACATCGTCGATCAAAGGGGTGTGGTTATCGTATTTTTGCTCAGGAAGTGAATTATATAAATCGTCGATTTCTTTTTCAAGTTCGGGGTTCCTCTCGGGGAAACCGTTGCTCTTGGATTTGGAGGCGTATACCTTCCAGGGTGCGGAGATCCTTGCTTTCTTCCCCTGGAACACTACCTGCTGTTCTTCTCCGTGGTGTACAACGGAGCTTGTTATCTGACCCAGAGCGCCGTTCCTGTATTTCAGGAGGGCGATCGAAAGGTCCTCGACTTCGGCGTTGTCGTGTGAGGTATTGCTCATGATTGCCTGGACTTCCTCAGGCTTGCCCATCATCCAAAGCATCATGTCGATATGGTGGACGGCGTGGTTCAATGTACAGCCTCCGCCTTCCTTTTCCCAGGTGCCTCTCCACCACAGGTCGTAATAGCTGTGGCCTCTCCACCAGAACGAATCCGCCTGCGCATGAACGATGTCGCCTGCCAGGCCGGAGTCCAGCGTTTTTTTAAGCTTCATGTAACCTGTCCTGTAGCGGTTCTGTGCAACCACCGAAAGAAGTTTTCCGCTCTTTTCGGCTGCTTCAAGCACCTTGTCGCATTCTTCGAGCGACGCGGCCATAGGCTTTTCTATTAAAACGTTCTTTCCGGCATTCAGACTGTTGATGGCTATTTCGGCGTGAACGTAGGGGGGAGTGCAGACATCTATCAAATCGATGTCCTCTCTTCCCAGGATCTTAAGATGATCGTCGTAAACCTCTGCGTCTGCCAGCTTGAATTTTTCCTTCTTCTCCTGGGCTTTTTCAGGAAAGATATCGACCAGCGCGACGATTCTGCACCTTTCCGGGAATGCGAGATATCCGGCAATATGGCTCTGCGAAATACCACCCGTACCGACAACGGCAACTCTTATCATTTTATCACCTTCCGTGAACGCAATTTTCTTTAAGCATAAGCGATATTTCATAATAATTCCATGGAGTATCTGATTATATTTGTACAATCTGACGATAATTCCACAAAGCCTGATCCGTGGGGGAAATGTTTGTTAATCATTTGTAAATACTGCGGTTTACGTGTTTTATTCCGGATTTCGCAGGTATATAATATCATTTGTACTATGTGATTTTTCGAGGTGATCCTTTTGGAATCAGATAATAACGGTATATATAACATTTTCCCCGAACTGAAGTATGCGATAGATCGTATCGCAACTCCCGCATGGAAGCTGGACAGCAGGATGCAAACGCATAATCTGATGCTGCTGTATGACGGGAAGGCTGAGTTCCGCTGCAATGAGAGCAGGTTTATCGCAGGCAGGGGAGACCTAATGTATTACAAACCGGGAGATATAAGGCATGCAGTCACCTATCCCGATGAACCTGTAAAATGTTATGCTATAGATTTTCAATATACCTGCCCGGAGTATATTGACAAGGTATGGAAATTGCCCGACTATTCCCTTCCGTTTTCTTTCTGGCAGAAGATCACGGACAGCCTGCTGCTGCTGAAGCTGTATGATCTGTTTTCAGAATTGACCAAATCGGCGTTAGCTGCCAGAGTCAGGACCGATGTCCGGGAAAGAGCCATATTGACGGAAATACTGGTGTTGCTGTTCAAATTCACCGAGCGGAACCAATTCAGCTATTCAAATGCAGGGAAGGTCGAAACCGTCATTGGATATATGACTGAAAACTATTCTAAAAACATGACTCTCGGGGAACTGGCGGAGTATGCGCGTGTGAGCCCGTCCTACCTGGGCAGCATTTTCAGGAGCGTTACCGGCAGGTCTCCGATAGACTACCTGATAGAGATCCGTATAAACAGAGCGAAAAATCTCCTGAAGGATGGTTACAGTGTCACCGATACCTCCCGGCTGGTAGGCTTCAACGACATATATTATTTCAGCCGGATGTTTAAAAAACACGAGGGTGTCAGCCCATCCGAATACATACATACAAGGGGCGTTGACATTATACTGCGCTAAAGCGGCTCAACCGCGTTTTAACATATTTGTAACCGATATACTTTACTATCACGATATAATCATTTATGGTAAAATAATAAATATGCTGGCAATTATCAGTAATAAGTGAGGTTTTACCAATGAAAAAGTTAGTACTCATATTTTTGACCATATCTCTGCTGCTGTCCGGCTGCTCGGCCGCCGGTCTCAATGGAACCACGGCTTCGACGGGGGCTTCGTCGGGGGAAACGTCCGGTGCGGATTCAGCCGCTTCCGGCTCCAATGGCGGCGAGATCAACTTTTATCCTGCCTTCGATCCCGATTATAAAACAGTCAATAACGAAATATTCGATTTCTGGTTCGATATACCCTCCGGCTGGAAGGTGGAGGATAATTCCGAAGACGGCTCTGCGTATGATATCCTGCCGGGAAACGAAAATGTCAAAATCAAGATTTACGGTGAAATGATGAAAGGTTCCGAAGACGAATTTTACAGTTCACTTGCAGGCGCCGGCGGTACCGTAGAAGAATTTACATACCGTGACGGCTGGATAGGCAAGCAGATAAAGGTAACAGACAACGAAGCTTATTATGTGCGGATTGACGGTGACAGCTACATAATTCTGCACATCGACGCCAATAATGCTCAAGAATGGAAAAAAGAGAACGAGGCTATACTATCGAATATCGCCTCGAGCGTCAGAACCACCAGGGAAAGCTATGGAAAAAGTCTTGCCGATGAAAACAAGGTAACCCCCGACGATCTTCAGTTGGGTAAAATCAAGCTTGATATGACATATGACGAATTAGTGCAGGCAATGGGGAAGAAGCCCGACCAGGAGGAGGCCGACAATCAGGAAGGACTGAATGCGAAGACATTGTTTTTTGCAGACAGCACCCAGATATACATCGTCGATGACAGAGTATACTCGATGAATGTCACAAGCTCCGATTATGCAACGCCCAGGGGACTGAAAACGGGAGACAGCGCGGCAAAGCTCAAGGAATTGTATGGAGAGCCGTCCAGCAACGAAGACGGAGTATTGGGCTACAGTTACAACGGCTATGACTTGTTCACAGTGGTGCTGGAGGATGGCAAGGTTTCTCAGATACAGATAGATAAAGGCTCCTGGGACGCTGAAGTATATTAGGACGATAACGGCAGCCGGAGCTTGACAGCTCCGAGGCAGGTCCAGTTCAATACGGTACAATCGGGTGTTTCAGGTACCGGATCGGATAAAACAGAATTAAGTAAATTCAAGGAGCGGCGGATATGCAGGACTACATGGAAAAATACAAATCGGCGGCGGACTATATAGGCTCCAGGATCACAGGCAATCCGCTGACAGGCATAATACTTGGCACAGGTCTGGGGCCGCTGGTTGACTTTCTGGAAGAGGCGACCGAGATAGATTACAAAGATATCCCGGGATTTCCGCGGACCACTGTCGAAGGCCATGCGGGAAAGCTTGTGTGTGGTACGCTTGGAGGAAAACGCGTACTTGTCATGAAAGGGCGTTTCCATTTTTACGAAGGTTATGAGATGGATCAGGTAGTATTCCATATAAGGGTATTCAAACTGCTGGGGATTTCGCAGCTTATTGTAACCAATGCGGCCGGGGGCATAAACCCGGGGTTCGTACCGGGCGATCTGATGCTTATAACAGACCATATCAGCTTTTTTGCTCCATCGCCGCTGAGAGGCAGGAACCTTGAAGAGCTTGGCCCCAGATTTCCCGATATGTGCAAGGTCTATGACGCCGGCTTGATAGCTGCGGCTAAAAGGGCTGCCGCCAGAGAGGGGATACCGGTGAGAGAAGGCGTATATGCTTTTGCTCAGGGGCCAATGTTTGAAACGCCTGCCGAAATAAGAGCGTTAAAGGTGCTTGGAGCCGATGCCGTTGGAATGTCGACCGTGCCCGAGGTAATTGTTGCAAGGCACGCGGACATAAAGGTGCTTGGGATCTCATGCATCACAAATATGGCTGCGGGCGTGCTTGACGAGCCTATCAAGCATGACGAGGTCCTGATTACGGCTAAAAAAGCGGAGAAGAGCTTCGTAACGCTGGTGAAGGGTATCGTGGAAAGCCGGCCTGTGTAACTGGAGCCGGCCACTTTTTAAGGAACGGTGATGTGTAATGAAATATATCGACACACAAAATTGGAACAGAAGAGACCATTTTAATTATTTCAGACAATTCGACTATCCGCACTTCAATATCTGCGCCAACCTCGATATAACGCAAGCATACAGACATATTAAAACTAATGGATTGCCGTTTTTCATCTCGATGCTGTTCTTTGCCTCCAAAACGGCAAACGGCATAAAAGAATTCAGGTACAGGATACGAGGGGAAAGTGTCGTTGAGCATGAGACGGTCAGTCCTTCGTTTACTGTGATGACTGACAACGAAGTCTTCAATTACTGTACGGCGCCTTTTGCTGATGATTTCCGCGCCTTCAGGACCAATACGTCGGAGTTGATCGAAAAAGCTAAAAAAAGCTCCGGACTTGCGGATGACCCCGAACGTGACGACCTTTTGTATATTACCAGCATCCCCTGGGTCTCGTTCACAGGCATTACCCACCCTATTAATATGAAGCCTGTCGACAGCATTCCGAGGATATCGTGGGGCAAATTCTTCGAAGAAAACGGTAAAATGCAGCTGCCGCTTTCTGTACAGGCACACCACGCCATTGTCGACGGTATGCAAGTCGGAAATTACTTCAACCGGATGCAGGAGCTGCTGAATGATCCCGGAAGGTATCTGTGAAGCATAACAGGAGAGTTCGATGTACGATATTATTGGACGTGCCGGAATTGAAATCGCTGCCCTGAATGTAAATAAGCCCGTAGGAACTCATGTAAAAACGGGGGATATACGTAAATTATCCGCCGGGCTTTTCAGGACACTCCCCGATAAGAGCATAGACAATGTACTGACGCTGTGTGAAGCTTTACTGGACAAACATAGCTGGGAAGCCGGTGTCATTGCATATGATTGGGCCGACAGGTCAAGCAGCCAATACTCCCGGGATACTTATCCCATTTTCTATTCATGGCTTAAAAAATACGTGCGGGGTTGGGGAGATTGCGACGACTTTTGCACACACGCCTTCGGGAAATTGCTGATGAAATATAAAGAGCTTTTTGCAAATGTCTTGGAATGGACGAAGGATGATGATTTCTGGGTAAGAAGAGCAGCTGCTGTTATTCTCATACCATCCATTGCCAGGAAAGATTATGCCGGCCTGCTGCCGTTCGATATTTCCGACAGACTCATGAACGATGAAAACGATCTGGTGTTAAAAGGTTACGGCTGGATGCTCAAAATACTTTCAAAAGCAGACGAGAAAGGCGTAATCGATTATCTCGCCCAAAATCATAGCAGCATTCCAAGAGTCGCCTTCAGATACGCGATAGAAAAATTGGACAGAGAAAAACGCTCATATCTTATGGGGCTGTGAAGCTGATAAAGGAGTGTTGCCCATGTTTGGCAGGGTCTGTCATTTACAAGCCATGCTTTTTAATGAATGGAAAGAACTGAATAATGAAAACAGGGACCTGCCAATTGAATGGAATGTAATGCACATGTACACAAGCGCACAGTTGGCAAAGCTGTTGGCTGTCAAAAGAAATATCGATCCCGAATTGGCCTCGCTTACGGCAACATTCCATGATATTGCCGTCGTAATGTCCGGCAGGCATGAAGGACATGGAGAGAGAGCAGAACCCTATATCCGGGACGCTGTGAACAGGTACAATATGAGTGTCGAACCCGGACTTTTGATTAGCGGGGAGGAAGAGGATTCTTTTATAGAGGCTGTCAGAGTACATAGCAACAAAATTGAATATTCGGAAAACAAACTGGCTGAATTGCTGAAGGACGTCGATTGCGTGGATAGATACCTGAATGCAGTGGAAACGAGCGGAGTAGCATTTGAAAGGTGTCAGAAGGCGCTGGAGGAGCTTGGATGCAGTTTTTGAGGGTATTAGTCCATTGCTGCCTGAGAGTAATAAAGCAGGTTTTTCAACAAGAGCCGTCAACTGCTTTAAGTTAAAGCAATTAACGGCTCTTGTTTTTGTCCTTGTCAACGGTGCAACAAATAACTACCTCTGGCTCATGTCGTACGGAATGCCTTCGGCTTTAGGCGCTCTCGACTTCTTCGAGGTGAATGCGAGGACGACCATCGTCGCCAGATAGGGCAGCATCTTGTAATAGGTCTGGTCTATTTTCAACGCATCGAGGAAGGGTATGAGCGATATCGAGTACGCCAGCGTGCGCAGGAATGCGAAGAACAGCGCTGCCAGCAGTATCTTCAACGGCTTCCACTGACCGAATATCATTACGGCCAATGCAAGGAAGCCGAAGCCTGCGACTCCCGTGTGGCCGTTGATATTGCTGTTCATGATGCCGACCGCGTAGAAGAAGCCTCCGATACCTCCAAGAACGCCTGAAATGCCGACACCTGCATGGCGCATGACGTAGACATTTATTCCGACGGAATCGGCCGCATGGGGATGTTCGCCGCAGGAACGCAGGCGCAGCCCGAACTTGGTTTTGTAGAAAATAACAGTCGATATAATGAGGAAAAGTATCCCTATATAAACCGTAAGATAGGTGTTCTGGAAGAACAGTTTGCCGAGCACCGGTATATCGCCGAGCCCCGCTACTTTTTTAATATAGAAGCTCATGTCCGTCGTGATACCGTCGCTACTGAAAAACATCTTTGCAAACAGAAGGATCACAGCAGGGATCAGCATATTCAAGGCAGTTCCGGTAATAGTCTGGTCTGCCTTCATATTAACGGCGGCAAATGAAAGCAGCATGGAGTAAAGAAGTCCGGAAACCGCGGCAACCGCCATGGCCAGAAGCAATACTATCTGCGGATCCATCGGAGCGCCTTTGATATAGTAAACGAACAGGCAGCCGAAAAACGCTCCAAATAGCATGATGCCTTCGAGAGCTATGTTAACGACGCCGCTGCGTTCGCTGAACATACCGCCAAGCGCCACCAGAAGCAGGGGAATGGCAACCGGAAGTGTATTTTGAATCAGATAATACAATGTATCCATAGCTTACACCTCCTCCTTTTTGTGCTTCTTGAACAGTCTTACGACCACTGAATTCATAAACATGGCAAAGGCCGAAAAGTAGATTATAACCGCGATAACGACGTCTATGATCTCCGGCTTGAAGCCAAACAGGCTGGCAAGCGTGCCGCCCCGCTGGATGTAGGACACGAACAGGGCGGAGAAGATGATACCGAGCGGGCTCGAATTGCCGAGCAGGGCTACTGCGATACCGTTGAAGCCGTTTGCAGCGATAACGTTGATCGGTTCATAGGTCATGCTGCTGCCGGCGATCGTGGAAGGCGCCAGTATGGCGAAGGCGCCGCCGAAGCCCGCCATGGCGCCAGCTATTGCCATGGTCAGTATGATGTTGCGCTTGCCGTTCATGCCGGCATATGCGCTCGCATGCTTGTTATAGCCTGTAGCCTTCAGTTCGTAGCCGAAGGTCGTCTTATTCAGTACGATATACAGTATGATTGCGATGGCAACAGCAATAATGATGGAAATGTTCACACTCGAATTCGGGATCCCAAGGGAGGGCAGCTGTGCCGAATCGGGGAGATAGGCGGTCCTTGTCTTGGTTGGGACATACATGACGGCATTTCCCTGTATCCACATATCCACCAGGTACATGCCGATGTAGTTGAACATGATCGAGGTGATAACCTCATTCACATTGAGCAGCGCCTTGAATATACCGGGTATCAGCCCCCAGAGCAAACCGCCGAGCATGCCGGCAGCTATTGCGACCACCCAGCGTAAGCCGGAGGGGAGATCCCACATGAATCCGACATAGAGGGCGAAGAACATGCCCATTGTATACTGTCCGGATGCTCCAATGTTGAACAGGCCCATTTTAAAGGCAAAGCCCACAGCCAGACCGGTCATCAGAATGGGTGTCGCGAAATAGAATACGTCTCCAAGCCGTCCCATTCCGCCTAACAACACCATTTGAAAGCCGGGCAGGGAATTGTCGGGGCTTGCGGCAAGCATTATTATGAACCCGAAAACGAGGCCCAGGAATATGGCGAGCAATGCCGCCGTAAATGCCGAAAAGCCTTTGCTTTTGGTAACTCTCTTGAAATCAAATGACTGCATGTTCAATCTCCTTTGCCATCTGACGTTTTGCGCCCGACATGTAAAGGCCGAGCTCCTGTACGGTGACTGTCTTGGGATCGAACTCGCCGACTATTTCGCCCTCATACATGACAAGGATACGGTCGCTCACATTCATGACCTCCTCGAGTTCGAGGGACATCAGTAAAACGGCTTTGCCGGCGTCGCGCCTAGCGACGAGCTGCTTGTGGATATATTCGATCGCCCCCACGTCAAGGCCTCTGGTAGGTTGAACAGCTATCAGCAGCTCATGCTCCTTGTCAATTTCACGGGCAAGTATAGCCTTCTGCTGGTTGCCGCCCGACATGCTGCGAACGGTTGTGACAGGCCCCTGTCCGCTGCGGACGTCATACTGCTCTATGAGTTTTTCAGCATAAGACCGCACCTCACGGTTTTTGATGAAGCTATGGCTTTGAAAATCAGGCTGCCAATAGCGCTGCAGAACAAGATTCTGCTCCAGCGTATAATCCAGAATGAGGCCATGCTTCTGGCGGTCCTCCGGAATATGGCTCATTCCCGTTTTGGAACGCGAGCGTATCGACGCCTTCGTTATATCCCTGCCGCAGAGCGTTATCCTTCCGCCGCTCATTTTTTCAAGACCGGTCAGCCCCTGGATGAACTCGGATTGGCCGTTTCCGTCGATACCTGCGAGACATACTATCTCTCCGGCTCTTACGTCAAAGGAAACATTTTTGACCGCATTGTTCCTGTGAGTTTTGGAGGGTACGGTGACATTTCTTACGGATAGCACTACATTATCAGGTTTGGAATCCGTTTTGTCCACCTTCAGGAGTACGTCGCGCCCCACCATCATCCTGGACAGCTCTTCCTTCGTGGTATCCTTTATATCTACAGTGCCTATCAGTTTACCCTTGCGCAATACTGTGCAGCGATCGGCAACTGCAATGATCTCGTTTAATTTGTGTGTTATGAAAAGTATGGATTTGCCTTCTTTTGCGAAGCCCCGCATGATCTCCATAAGTTCGTCGATTTCCTGAGGGGTAAGAACGGCGGTAGGCTCGTCGAAAATGAGTATATCATTTTCACGATACAGCATTTTCAATATCTCTACGCGCTGCTGCATGCCGACCGAAATATTCTCTATCAGGGCGTCGGGGTCTACCTTGAGCCCGTATTGCCCACTTAGCTGCATTATTTTTTCGCGGGCTTTTTTCCTCAGAAGGAAGCCCATTTTGTTAGGTTCGACGCCTAAAATGATATTTTCAAGGACAGTAAAGATTTCTACAAGCTTGAAGTGCTGGTGCACCATACCGATGCCCAGAGCATTGGCGTCGTTGGGGTTATTGATCTTAACTGCCTTTCCGTTCATTCTGATCTCACCCTTTTCAGCCTGATACAGGCCGAAGAGAACACTCATAAGCGTTGATTTTCCGGCGCCGTTTTCGCCCAGAAGGGCATGAATCTCACCTTTTCTCAACTTCAGGGTGATATCGTCATTGGCTATGATGCCCGGAAATTCTTTTGTTATATGAAGCATTTCAATAATATAATCTTCCATATAACCCTCTTCTCAAAGAATTGATATGATAATACATAAAAGGGGAAAGACAGATGCCTTTCCCCCCATGTTTTGCTTTATTATCTTACTGTAACAGCCACCTTTTTGAGGCTGAGGCCGGAAACGAGTTCTTCTGCCGTTGCATAACCGTTCTCCGCAGCTACCTTGATCGTTCTGATCGGTTTTACGGAACCGTCTGCAAGAGTCTTGTACAATGAGTCGTAATCAGCCTTGGCGAACTTCTTGAACCTGTCGAAGGCATTGCCTTTGGCATCGCCCAAAACGATAGTGGGAAGGCCGATACCGTCGTTTGCCGCACTGAAGGTAGTGGTTTTGCCAGCGTAGGTATCCCAGGTCTTATCCTTGTAGATTGCCTTGAGGACATCCTGTACGGAGATTCCAAGACCCTTCATTGCTGAAGTGATGACTGTATCGCTGTCATATCTCTGGTCAACGTCAACGCCTATAACCTTTTTGCCTGCTTCGGTAGCAGCTGCCATGACACTCTTTCCGACTGAGCCGCCGCAAGCGAATATAACTTCGGTACCTTCCTGGTACATTGTCTTTGCAGTAGCCTTGTTTGTATCGGTTTCCGCGAAATCACCCGTGTAGTGGTAAGTGACGGAGATGGAACCGTCTCCGAGGCCCAGCTTTGCAGCGGCAGCTTCAGCACCCTGCAAATAACCGTAGCCATATGCCTGAACAGCAGGAACTGCCATACCGCCCATGAAACCGAGCTTCGTGTATCCATCCTGAACCGCGGCATAGCCGGCAAGGTAGCCGGGCTGCTCTTCAGCGTACATTACGCTTGCTACGTTGCTTTTGGTCTCATATTTTGCATAATCGGCTGTGTGAGGAGCTCCATCCAGCAGAATGAACTTGACATTGGGATACTTGGTCTGTGCTTCATAAACCGGAACCTCAAAAAGATAACCGGGTGTTACGATAATCTTTGCACCGCCGGTGACAGCCAGATCGATAGCTGCAAGGTAGCCGGCATCTGATGCCTCTTCGGGTTTGTAATACTTATGGGAGATCTTGTTTGTGTCGGCAAATGCGACTACACCTTCCCAGGCGCCCTGGTTAAAGGATTTGTCGTCGATGTTGCCCTTGTCGGTAATCAGTGCGATTTCGAAGCCTTTTGAAGCTGCCGTTCCGCAGCCTGCGAACAGGGTCGTTATCAGTGCAAGAGCCAATACGAGTGCCGCAATTCTCTTCATAAAATAGTTCCTCCTGTTTATTTTTGTAATTGGAATATGTCCACCAAATATATTTTAACACGCCTAATCGGAAATACAACTACCTACCCACTAATTTTATGCAATGTATGTATAATGGCTGATATTTCAGTATATTGCGACTTTTTTCCTTTCAATTTTCGCATAGATCAGCGGTCTTTGTTCAGGTTTCGATTCAGATACGCTGATAGCCGACAGGAAATGCTCCTGCGCGTTTTTGACCAGGGCCTCATTCGAGGTGTGGAGCACAGCCAGCGTATCGCCCTTTTTTACCATGTCACCGGTTTTCTTCCTGAGCATTATTCCGGCCAGGTAATCTACAGGGCTGTCCTTTTTTTCACGGCCCGCGCCGAGCATTACGGAAGAAACGCCTATGGCTTCGGTATCCATGGCGGAAATGTAGCCGGTGAACGGAGCTTTAACTTCGTGTATGACCGGGGCGGTACCAAACAGGGAAGTGTCTCTTATAACGTGCGAATCGCCGCCCTGTGCCTCGACCATCTCACAGAATTTTTCCAGGGCTGCGCCACTGTCTATAGCAGTATGGACCATTTCCGTGCATCGGGTAATATTTCCTTTGCCCGCGAGCTCGAGCAAATTTGCGGAAAGCTCGATACAGCAGTCGGTAAAATCCTTCGGACCTTTTCCTTTCAGGGTATCGACAGCTTCAATTACTTCAAGCGAGTTGCCTATGGCAGACCCGAGCGGTATGTCCATATCTGTCACGAGCGCAGCGCATTTCCTGCCGGCGCCCCAGCCAATGCCGACCATTACTTTTGCGAGCTCTATGGAATCCTCGACGGTTTTCATAAACGCGCCGCTGCCAGTCTTGACGTCAAGCAGTATGCAGTCCGCTCCGGCAGCCAGCTTCTTGCTCATGATACTCGACGCTATGAGAGGAACGCAGTCGACGGTTGCCGTTACGTCTCGCAGCGCGTATATTTTCTTGTCTGCGGGAGCGAGATTGCCCGTCTGTCCGACAACGCAAAGCCCGGTTCTTTTAGCGATGGCGATGAACTCTTCTCTTGATACCGAGACATTGAAGCCCGGGATGGCTTCGAGCTTGTCAACGGTACCTCCGGTATGTCCGAGCCCTCTGCCGGACATTTTTGCTATTATTGCACCGCATGCGGCAACAACGGGCGCCACAACGAGGGTCGTCTTGTCTCCGACACCGCCCGTGCTGTGCTTGTCGACCTTGACGCCTTCGATGTCCGAAAGGTCGACCATATCACCCGAATGCGCCATGCAACCGGTCAGCGTCACGGTTTCTCTGTTGGACATGCCTTTGAAATATATGGCCATCAAAAGAGCAGCCATTTGATAATCGGGTATCTCACCCTTTACAAAGCCAGTCACGGCGAACTCGATCTCGTTGCTCTCGAGCTCCAGACCGAACTTCTTTTTGGCTATGATATCATACATCCTCATTTGGCTCACCATCCCAATCTGCCTGACAGCTTTGCCAGGCGGTATATGAAATAACCTGTTTGATGCCGGACACAAGCGATGTTTATGCGGCATCCGGCAAAAAAGCACTGGATCCTTGTGTGAAGCCGACTCCAATACGGCCAGACGCTTGCACGATGCCGGCCAAGACACATCGGTCGTCCGGCCAAAGCTTGTCGGACGTCCGGCAGTAGCCTGCCTATCGTCCGGCAAAGCCCGTCAGACGTCAGGCTTCATATCCAAAGGCCCGAAACCGTAGGGGAGCAGGTCCTTCAAAGTATATGTCCTATGGTCATTCAGGCTTTTCGAAATAGTTATCTCGAAAGTATCCGGATCGCAGAATTCCATCATAACCTGGCGGCATACGCCGCAAGGAGTGCAGAATTTGTCGTAGGCTCTTCCGTCCGTTGGGCCTGCGGCAATTGCTATTGCTTCAAATTCACGTTCGCCTTCCGACACTGCCTTGAAGAAGGCCGTCCTTTCGGCGCAATTGGTGGGAGTATAGGCCGCGTTTTCAATGTTGCAGCCAAGATATACCTTTCCGCTTTTCGTAAGCAAAGCAGCTCCCACTGCGAAATTAGAATAGGGGGAATACGACCTGCTTTTGGCCTCGAAAGCCAAAGCAACAAGTTTTTGTATATCTATCCGGTCGGACGCTTTCGCGTCAGTTCCGGCGAATGCCTGCGAATCGGTCGCGGCCGGCTGCTTCATTATCAAGGGCAGCATGCTTTGACCGTCCGAAAGTCCATATGCTCCAAACATGTCGAGTATGGTAGCCGATATATCGCTGAAGCAGCTCCTGGTACCGGCATTGACGGCAGGCGCGACAGCGTCGCCGTATACAAGCAGGGGGGTGTACTCCCTGGAATGGTCGGTGCTTTCCGTAGCTGGGTCACAGCCGTGATCGGCCGTAATTATGAGGACGTCATCCTTATGCAGCTTTTCCATAAAGCCTTCGAGCCAGATATCGAAAGCGGTCAGCGCCGCCGCGTAGCCTTCGACGTCGTTCCGGTGGCCGTAGAGCATATCGAAATCGACAAGGTTCGTAAAGCAGATACCGTTGAAATCCCGGTCCAGCAGCTCCATTGTACGGGCCATACCTTCGCTGTTATTGGCGGACTTTATACTTTGAGATACCCCTTTGCCGGAAAAGATGTCATTTATCTTTCCAACGGCAATGACCTCATAACCGCCGGCTTTCAGATAATCGAGCATGGTGGGGCGGGGAGGCTCGATGGAAAAATCATGCCTGTTCGAGGTCCTTTTGAAATCGGGATACGTTCCGGTGAACGGGCGCGCAATGACCCTGCCGACACCATGTTCGCCGGTTAGTATGTTTCGCGCTGTCTGACAATATTCATACAGCTTTTCAAGTGGAACGACCTCCTCGTGGGCTGCAATCTGGAATACGCTGTCCGCGGACGTGTATACTATGAGGGCGCCCGTCTCCACATGTTCCCTTCCGTAGTCCCTAATTACATCCGTTCCGGAATAGGGCTTGTTGCATAAAACCTTCCTGCCTGTTGCCTCGGTAAACTTATCCAGGACATCCTGGGGGAAGCCGTGGGGATAGGTCGGAAGGGGACGATCCGATACGATGCCTGAGATTTCCCAATGTCCGATTGTCGTATCCTTGCCCTTCGAACGTTCCGACATGCGGGCAAAAGCGCCGATCGGGTTTTTATACGGTTCTCTGCAGTTAACTCCGTCGATATTGAAAAGTCCGAGTCTTGCAAGGTTGGGTGTGTTAAACTTCTCACTCGCCGCAACGGCGTTGAGCGTGTTGCTGCCCACATCGCCGTATAGTCCGGCGTCGGGCAGTTCTCCTATACCGAAGCTGTCGAGTACTATCAGAAAAACTCTTTTAACTCCCATTTTCATCATCCTTTGAATGTTTTAAATGAAATCCGCGCCTGAAGGCGCTAAACATTCTGCCTTATGAATGGTTTAGATGAAATCCGCGCCTCAAGGGCGCTAAACATACTACTCTAAGCTATTTCAAGAGCGATCTCCATCATCTGGGTGAAGGTCAGCTGTCTTTCCTCGGCGGAGCATTCTTCACCGCCCGTAAGCGGGCAATCGGAAATGGTGCAGATGCAAAGCGCGTTTTTGCCGGCTCTTGCCGCGTTCATATACAAAGCCGCGGATTCCATCTCAACGGCAAGTACGTTCATTTTCTGCCATTCGCCCAGACTCAGCGAATCGTCGTAGAACGTGTCGCTCGAGTAGACATTGCCCATCTTCAACGTGATACCCATACGCTTTGCAGTTTCATAAGCCTTCAAAGCAAGGTTAAAGCTGGCAATCGGGGCGAACGTGCCGGGCAGCCGGTACTGGGCGGCGTAGCTCGAATTCGTGCAGGCGCCGAGGCCGATAACGATGTCGCGCAGTTTCAGATCGGGGTGGATTGCTCCTGCGCTGCCGATACGTATGATGTTATCGACATCGTAGAAGTTGAAAAGCTCATACGAATAGATGCCCATCGACGGCATGCCCATGCCGCTTGCCATTACCGAGACCTTCTTGCCCTTGTATGTCCCGGTATAACCCTGAATTCCGCGTATATTATTAACCAGCACGGGCGAATCAAGGTAGGTTTCGGCGATATATTTCGAACGAAGCGGATCGCCGGGCATAAGTACGGTTTTGGCAAAATCATTCTTGTCAGCTGATATATGTGGTGTTGGAATAGGCATAATTAAAATCTCCTTTTATCTTTATATTAATATCCCTGAACTTCTTTATTTTTAATAAGTTTTATAACTGAACTGGTACCCAGTCTTGATGCTCCGATCTCCATAAAAAGCTCTGCGGTTTCGAGACTCTTTATTCCGCCGGCGGCTTTTATCCTGACACCCTCGCCGACATTTGCCGCAAAGAGCCTGAGATCTGCTTCATTTGCCCCGGCGGTCGAAAAGCCTGTCGATGTTTTTATGAAGTCTGCGCCTGCTTCGGTTACTATCTGACACATTTTTATTTTTTCATCGTCGGTCAGGAGGCAGGTTTCGATGATAACCTTCAGCAACTTGCCGCCGCAGGCCGATTTGATGCTTTTTATCTCATTTAAAACAACATCGTAGCGTTTATCCTTCAGGTCGCCAAGGTTGATGACCATATCGATCTCATCGGCTCCGTTTGCTATGGCGTCCCTGGTCTCGCAGACCTTTGCCGCCGTAGTGGAATATCCGTTTGGAAAGCCTATAACCGTGCATATTGCAAGCTTTTCTCCAGCATATTCCTTTGCTCTTTTCACAAAGGAAGGCGGAATGCAAACAGAAGCCGTTCCGTATTCGATACCTTCGTCGCAGATCTGTCTTATCTGTTCCCAGCCGGCTGTTTGAGCGAGTAGCGTGTGATCGACAGCCGCCAGTATTTTTCTGACATCCATTTTATCAGCCCCTCATTCCTAGTAATTTTTTCTTCATTATTTATTATCAACTATAAAAGTTATTTAATCAATAAATTTCATATTGAAACGCAGGGACGGTTCTTTTGTTTCGTTTTCCTCGCAGGCAAAACGAAACAAAAGAACCGTCCCTGCATTTCGTCAAAGAACCGTCCCCATGTTCCATGTTTCATTGGTGAATTTAAATATAAAAAAGATGTATATGCAATGAATATAAATGAAAATGGATGTTGATAATGATGACCTGTTGAGGTAAAATAATAAAAGAAAGGGAGAAATCTGCCATGGAAAAAGAAATACTCAATATGGAAGAGGCCGCAGAACTGTTCAACGTCAGCATAAAGACGTTCATAAAGCTGCTTAAGGAAGAAAAGGTCCCTGCAAGAAAAATAGGCAGGGAATGGCGTTTTAGCAGGCAAGCGCTCATACAGTGGCTCTCATCGGGGGATTCAATGCAGTATTCCTCCAGCGACAGCGATTCCAGGGAGTTTTTCGACAGTGT
Organism: Bacillota bacterium; assembly: GCA_023412915.1. Lineage (GTDB taxonomy): Bacteria > Bacillota > Clostridia > Acetivibrionales > DTU013 > JAEYOM01. The sequence goes on along the minus strand of JAEZRE010000014.1, from coordinate 190,418 downwards.
TGCGCCCGAATGGGAGAACATGCGCGGGGATTTTTACGATGAGGCGGTGATAGGCAGACTGCTCGGAACAGGACTGCTGAACGCCGGCATAACTCTGGCGGACCTTGGTGCAGGCGACGGTTATCTTTCGCGGGCCGTTTCACCCAAGGTTAAAAAGGTTATTGCCGTGGATATATCGGGTGAAATGCTCAAGGAGCTGAATAAAAAAGCCGCGCAGGAAGGTTTGTCAAACATAAGGACAGTCGAGGGCGACGGCTGTGATCTTCCGCTCGCGGAGGAAAGCACGGATCTCGTCTGTTCGAACATGTTCCTGCATCACATCGAAGAACCAATACTGGCGGTAAGAGAGATGTACAGGGTATTGAAGCCGGGCGGGAGGGTGTTTCTTGCAGATCTGAAGGAACACGGCAACATCGAGTTCAAGGAGAGGATGCATGACGTCTGGCAGGGCTTTTCACATAATACGGTCAAGGAATGGTTCGTAAAATCCGGTTTCAAAAATGTACAGATAGATACGGTCGGTAAGAAGGCAACATCTAAAAAAGGAGACGACGGCATATTCATACTGGTCGCCGAAAAATAAAACTTATTGAACGGGGTAATCTAATAATACAGTAAACGCTGACAATCAGGCCAAGGAACAAATAAAGTACGAATCGGAACAGAATCTGAGAATAGATATAAAAAAATCGGGAGGGTAATACCTATGGTAAAATGCGATATCAAGGACAATGCTTTAGCGCCGAGGGGCAAATTGAGGATCGAATGGGCGGACAACCAGATGCCCGTTTTGAAAATGATCAGAGAAAGATTTGAAAAGGAAAAACCGCTTGCCGGAATAAAAATGAGCTGCTGCCTGCACGTTACAACCGAAACGGCAAATCTCATGCGAACCTTGAAGGCAGGCGGAGCGGATATCGTGCTCTGCGCTTCAAATCCGCTTTCGACACAGGATGACGTAGCGGCTTCGCTCGTTGAGGATTACGGTATTTCAGTTTTCGCCAGGAAGGGCGAGGACAGGGATACTTACTACAAGCACCTTCTGGCTGCAATCGAACACGGTCCGGATATGACCCAGGACGACGGCTGTGATCTTGTCGGGCTTCTCCACAAGGATTACGCTGAAACCCACCTGAAAAACGTAATAGGGGGGACCGAGGAAACCACTACAGGCGTTATCCGCCTAAAGAGCATGGAAAAGGACGGAGCGCTGCGTATTCCGATCATCGCTGTCAACGAGTCGGAAACCAAGCACCTTTTCGACAACCGTTACGGAACAGGCCAGAGCACGCTCGACGGCCTGCAGAGAGCCACAAACATACTGCTTGCGGGTAAGAATTTAGTAGTCTGCGGCTACGGCTGGTGCGGAAAAGGGCTGGCGATGAGGGCGAAGGGCATGGGCGCAAATGTCACCGTTACCGAAGTCGATCACATCAAAGCTATAGAAGCCGTAATGGAAGGCTTCAGGGTAATGAAGCTCGAAGACGCAATGAGCTTCGCCGACATCATCATTACCGTAACGGGCGATCTGAACGTAGTTGACGAAAAGCATATCAAGCTTGCGAAGGACGGCGTGGTAATAGCAAATTCCGGCCACTTCAACGATGAGATAAACATAGGCGCGATCGAGAAGCTGTCGGCTTCAAAGAGGACGGTACGTGATTTTGTTGAAGAGTACACTATGAAGGATGGGCGTAAGCTGTTCCTGCTGGCAGAGGGCAGGCTGCTCAATCTCGCCGCCGCCGAAGGACACCCTGCCGTGGTTATGGACATGAGCTTCGCAAACCAGGCGCTGGGCGCGGAATATATCGTCAAGAACAATAAAAGCATGGACAAAAAGGTTTACCTGCTGCCGGGCGAGCTCGACCATGAAATAGCGAAGCTGAAGCTCGAATCCATGGCCGTTTCGATAGACGTCCTCACGGAAGAACAGGAGAAATACCTGTCCTCCTGGGAGAGTGGAACCTGATAATAATTTTGAATCGGAACGCGCATTAACCTGGCATATTAACTGCCCCCTGTCATTTTGACCGGGGGCGGTTTTGCCAGTATGAAAACCAGGAGAAATCGAATGAATATACTGATTGAAGGCATCGATATATTAACTGCAGACCCGGCGACCGAATTCATAAAGAATGCCGATATGGGAATAGCCGATGGAAGGATTTCGTTCATTGTGCCTTCCGGTCGTGCCCCGGAAGATTTCAAGCCCGGCAAAAGGATCAGCGGCAGGCACAGACTTGCCATGCCAGGCTTTGCGAATGCCCATACGCATTGCGCGATGACACTCATGCGGAATGCGGCCGACGATCTTCCGCTGCACGAATGGCTGTTCAATAAAATATTCCCGATGGAAGACCGGCTCACCGACGAGGATATATACTGGGGAACCAGTCTGGGCGCGGCTGAGATGATCAAAAGCGGTACGACGGCATTGGCGGATATGTATCTGCATATGGATTCGACAGCCAAGGCTATCTCGGAGTCGGGAATAAGGGCGAATCTTTCAAGAAGCCCGGTGGAATTCCATTCAGATGGAGAACTCAAGGCAGTCGATGTTTTCGAAGAGTGCGAGGAGTATTACCGGAAGTGGCACGGTTCTTCCAACGGCAGGATTAAAGTCTACATTGAGGTGCATTCGACCTACCTGTTCGATCAGGCCTCGCTCAGAGGCGCGTCAGACCTGGCTAAAAGGCTTGGCACAGGCATTCATATACATTTGCTCGAAACAGCAAAGGAGCGGAAGGACAGCTTTGAGAAGTACAGCAAGTCGCCTGTTGAAATATGCGCCGATACAGGCATATTTGACGTTCCTGTCATAGGAGCGCATCTTGTGCATATTTCGGATGAAGATATCGCCATGCTTAAAAAGTACGGCGTTAACGCGGCGCACAACCCCACAAGCAATTTAAAGCTCGGCAGCGGGATCTCGCCCGTGCCTGAAATGCAGAAGGCCGGGGTGAATGTTGCGTTGGGCACCGACGGAGCCGCCAGCAACAACAACCTGAACATGTTTGAAGAAATGCATCTAGCAGCGCTTATACATAAAGGCGCAGCGCAGAATCCAGAACTTGTGAGCGCACGTCAGGCTTTCATGATGGCGACCGTCAATGGTGCGCGCGCTATAGGCTTCGGCAATGAGACAGGCGTTATAAGGGCTGGAATGAAAGCCGACATGATATTGCTCGACACGGACAAGCCGCATCTCATCCCGATGAACGACCCGTTTTCGGCGGTCGTATATTCGGCGCAGGGAAGCGACGTCGATACGGTGATTGTCGACGGTAATATATTGATGGAGCATCGCGAGCTGAAGACGATCGACGAGGAAAGGGTCAAGCACGAAGCGGCTGAGATTTCAAGGCGGCTGCTGGGCGGGTGAACGGCTGCGGAAAAAAGGTGAAGCGAGAAGCGACAGTCATTTCAGGATGACTGCTGGGCGAGTGAACGGCTGCAGGAAAGGTCGTGCGCCTGAAGCTTGCACGCAAACTTAAAAATAGTAAAATCTTATAATGCAAGATTTAAGAAGAACTCTTGTGTTTTTCCGAGTTATAGAGTATAATTCTTTTTGCGCAATTATAAACGCCAACTTGGCTCAGTTGGTAGAGCAGCGCATTCGTAATGCGCAGGTCGCCGGTTCGAATCCGGCAGTTGGCTCCAAACAAAACCCTGCAAGCTTAAAGCTTGCAGGGTTTTGTTATTTGACTGGTAACAGAGCTTTCGCCAAGACCGAGAACAAGGCAGGAGACGAAAAATGCAAGCATGAAATCAAGACTGCCGAAAAGAGAATCGCAGATAGATAAGATTTTGAACAAGTCTACGCTAACTATATCGGGAGCATCAAGAGTCCATTCAGTACTTCATAATTTCTTCAGATTCCGGTTCACCTCATCCATCCGATGGATTTTCTGAAGGACAAATTTCTCCACCAGCGCGTAGTTATCTTGTGTGCAGAACAGTGCGATCTGCTCCGTCCAGCCACCGTACAGCAGGATGGTGTGACTTTTGGGCTTGTATTTTATCTTTCTAATACGATTCCATCGGATAAGAACCTTCTGCCGTGACTGTGCCAGCAACCCCACGCCGGCGACGGCAGGTTTGCCGGTAAGCAGGCCTAGTATGACATTCAGTGTGTTGATTACCCGGTTCTTTTTTTTCTGTTCAGCTTGTGTACGGCAGAGGGCACCTTTGCTGTCAAGCACGAACTCTGCTTCATATTTGCCCCGGTAAACCGCCATTATAAATAGCCATGCCAGCACAAGCCATGCCACGATCAGAACGAGTGCGTACAGGGTGTCCGTGCCTTTGCCCGGGCTAAGCCCGATGATGAGGGCGACCAGCCCAAGCGGTATGCCCAAGGCAATAGTAAGCTGCCGCAGGATGACGGGGTTCTTGAAAATCGGCACGCTGGTTTGCCAGCGTATGATCCGCGCCATGCCGATGCCTGTCAAACTTTTATTCGTGGCGCCATTCATTGTGCACGCCATTCATACACATACGTCGTGCCAAGCTTTCCGCTCGGTCCGCCAGTCCAGATCTCGATGCGACCTCCTTCCGAACCGCCGGAGGGCGCCGTTGCAGTGAGGGTGTCGCTGACGGACAGTACATTCTTCTGACTATACTTTGCCGAACAGTAGATTTCAAATGAGCTTTTGCCGGCCTTGTTGACAAAGCGCGCCGAATCTATATCAGCCCGGCAGCTTCCATTTCCGTCAAAATAGGAGACATTTTGCTCCGTGAAAGCCAGGTTAAAGCTTAGCGTTACCGTTTCACCGCCTTGTATCACCGTGGGCGGAACCGAGAAGTCAAGCTTCATGGCATAGCTCTCTCCGTTTATCTGATCAGGGTCGGGATAAGTGTCGGTTTCTCCGATATATTTTTGCGAGTATGTGTAACTGCCCGGCAAGGCTGAGGCAGTCGCCTGATACACGCCGCCGCTGTTCATATGATCTATGTCATCTTTTGCATCGTTTGTAACCGTATCCACCAGCACCCAAGCGTATTTTTTACCTGCGGGCTGCTGCCCAGCCTGTTCAGTCTGCGGTTTGGAGGAGTTGTCGCTTTGCTCCGGTTTTGCCGGGGGAGCATCATCAATAATGACGTTTACATTCGGGGGTGTCACTTTAAAGGTAACAGTCTTGACAGGGGCGCCTCCGTCTGGATTTGTGCCGGGCTCATAAATCTCAAGGGTATGGGGTGCTCCGGCATACATATGGCCGTATAGGGTAAATGTTGTCCTGGCCAGACCGCTATCGTTGATCGTTCCCGTCCAGTCTTCTGCTTTTGCTCTGCCGTTTAAAGGCGCAAAGCGTACGGTATAGCCGACATAGCTCTTTTGCATGTCGGTCAGGGTGAAAGAAATGGGCGTGTTCATATAAGCGGAGAGTTTCTGATATTCGGCGAGCAGTTTTTTTTCATTTTCGAGATTTAGTTTTTTAGCGATCTGGCTAAACACGACGGGTAAGATATCGTTGTAAACGATGGCCCGGCGTTCAGCGCTGATTTCATTGCGAACCGTGTCGTTTAAGCCGGCTTGGCCTCCGGTCCAGGCCATTTTTTTTCGTGCCTCATCTACATAGGCATCCACGCCATCCTTGTTCCCGCCGCCCCAAAATTCCTCGCAGTGCGCTGTGACCATCCGGTCTATCTCGGCCTTTAACTCACTTTCGCTTAAGTTGCCTGAGGAGAATAGGGGATAGAGATTGTTATACCAGTCTGTCGGAGAACGGTAACCGGCCTCGCCCTTTTGGTAATAAATCGAATAGGCGTCGCGGTAGATACTCGCCCGGCCCTCCAGAGCTTCTGTACCGAATTTGTTAATGGAGTAGTCCACAATTGCAACGGCCGCCATACTTGCCGACATCACCGAACTGCTCAGTTTTGAGGCTGCTTTGCCCATTATGTAGGTCCAAGCTGTTTTCATGCTTCCGACCAGGGCTTCGTGGATTTTGCCGTCCGCGATGTTGACGCCGATCTGGACTACTGAGACCATCAAACCGATGCTGCCAAGATGATCTCCGAGAGTAGCCATCACATCATCGCCATAGGCTAAATAACCGGCGCTCTGCGCGGTATTTCCAAGGATGTCTCCGTTTAGCTGCAGAGCGTCACCCACGGCCCCGGCACCGATCTCAACGCACTTGGAAGCCGGTACGCCACCAGATGCGTATTCTTCAACAGCAGCCACAAAATTTTCGTTGCCGGATGCACCCCCAAGTCCCAAAAACTGAATGCGAGCTTTGCGCTCACCTTCGCCGCTTATGGAGAATACGCCGTATTTGGAAAGGTGATCTGTTGTTATCACCACCGCCTCGGCGGAGCTGTCGTATCTAAATGAAACCGGCTCCCATTTACCGCTATCTTCGTTAAGGTACGCCGCGCCTGGAAGCGTGCCGGCAGCAAGCTTTAAGGGTATCATCAGCTCGATCACGCCCGATGGTATGCCGGGTCCCGAAAGCGAGAAGTCGTAGACCTCAAGCTTAATATCACTGTCACCGTCGAGAGCCGGCGCGTCAGAGACTTTTGCGATTTTTGCCTCAACGTCCGAACTGAATGTGACCGGGCTTATGCTCATGCTCAAGCCCTGGTGCGAAAGGGTAAGATTATCGGCGTTTAGTAGACCCTCGGCCACAATTGCCGATGTTTCGGGCTTCTTTTCAAGGTTATTTGCTTTCCCGCAACCGGTAAGTACGCCGGTCAAGGACAGGAGTATTGACATAATAAGCAAGCCGCATAGAGTTTTTTTGCTATTCATTCCTAAAACCTCTCTTTATCATGAATTCTTTTATATGCCTATCTCACACTCTTATTTCAAAGGGCTGTTCCTTGAAAATGCCACACAATGTGTATTTGCAGCTCTATTCCGTAATAATCGGAGTAATTCCGGTTTCATAACGAAACTTGTCAATAATGTCCGCAAGAATGGCGTTGTCGGGTCTGGCATGGATCAGCCGTATATTCCGGATGTCCGTGTCCGTACCATAGTCGATAGAGAGATAGTCCCGCCCGATTTCAACAGCCTTCAGCCGGATGTCCTCCTGGTTGAATTTAATGATTTTGGCGCCCAGAAGGATGCCGAAGCAGGAAACAAACATCTCTACGGTTTCGCAGGGATGAACTTCGATTTCCTTCTTTCCGCCACGCTCACTAAAGACGGCAGGCTGAATATGCAGAATCTGATTCTCGACAATCAGCAATGCGGCTATGAGTTTTTTGCGCAGAGTCAAGAAAAGGGACACAGCAACAAGCCCTGTTGAAAGAAGCGCAATCACATACCATTTCCAATGTGACGGCTGCCAGATCAGCAACGCCGCCAAAGTGACCGCACATGCGACACAGGCACGTAAACATAACCGTTTGTACCACGCAATTTTTTTCAAATGAATTCCTCTTTCAACGGGTGTATTTTCTTCATTTTACAAAAGGCAGGGCTGTGTTTGCGTCACCAAAGCGGGTGAGCTCATATAAAAAGGCCCCTCACCTTTTTAGGTGAGGGACCTGGAAATCCATTATTCATCGTGGGGCGCCGGATTCCGTGGACGGGATGTGTATATCCAGAAGCAGATTCATCAGCTCCGTCCTACTTTGAACTCCGGCTTTGGAATAAATGTTTTTCACATGCGTTTTTACAGTGTTTTCGCTCACATGCAACTCGCCGGCAATCATCCGATAGGTCTTGCCCTTGATGAGCAAAGCGGCGATTTCACCTTCGCGTCCGGTGAGCTTCTCCATTATATTAAACTCACAAATCAGCCGGGTTTGTTCCTGGGTCGACATTTCGGTAATTACAGTTAAATAGAAATGATTTTTGAGCAGGGTAGTCAGCCGTGCATGCAAGGGGGGAAGCAGGACAAGAGTTAAGCACACTACGCCAAACGCCAGCAAAGTGGAATTATAGCTTTTTCCGTCCGCGACATTAATCGCGTTTCCAATGAGTCCACCCAGCAGAACACCCAGGACATTCGCCGAGAGGCCGACTCCCATGATTCGGGCGGGATTTTTGTCCAACTCCAGCATTTCGCCCAGGATGCTCCACCAAAACAGGTCGTACACGCCACAGGCCCCCAGCATCAGAGTGTTGACCACAAGGTAGCTTGCCCATGAGCGGTCAAGGGACAGAAAGGCAATAAAGGAAAAGCCAATCATGGCAATAGCTATGTAGAGGATATATGCCCGGTTTATTTTTCGGGGCAGATTCCGCATAATGAACAGGGCTACGATATATGGTGTGGCCCAATAAAAGCTTGTCAGCCATTCCAGGTGGGCGAAAGCTGGACCCTGCACCTGATACATGAGGCCCGAATTGATGGTGATAACCATGATAAACAGGCACAGAAAAGTGAGAGGACCGGCTTTACTGACATAAATTTCCCCCTGTTGAGAAGACGGAGAGTCTTCCGGCACTTCCTCTTTGGGGAGCCAAAGTGCGAATAAAAACGCCGCCCCCAGTATCAACATGGAAAAAGCTAAACCGACGTGCGGGGAAATATGAATGGCTGCCATATTAAGTGCAATCATCAGGATGTTTGAGCAGATGAGGCCGTCAGCCATGGTGTTGATGCGAACGTCCTTCGGTGTACAATTTTTGAAATAAAAACCCCATGCCGCCACGCAGCAGCCGACCAAAAATGCCGCCGAAAGCAGTGCTCCTGTCCACAGATAGGAGGGTGGGCGGAAAAACACGCCGGACGCTAAGATGCAAAATGCGATGGAAAACAGCATTAGCCTTTTGGCTGTTCGCATGTTTTTGACAAAGAAGCCGCAGACAAGCAGCCCGGCAAAATGAGCGGCCATTGTTCCGAAAACAAACGAATTGGCCGAGACGTTGTTGTAGTCCGCGAGTGAGTATAAAATCCGTCCTTCGAAGGGGAAGGCCAGTAGCCAGGAAAAAAACAGGGAAAAGACAATGACGGATAATCGGCGGTTATTGATTATCAGTGTTGTACGCTGATTCACTCTGTTATCAGTCACGTTGTCACCTCTTTCGCACGATGGTTGGCTTATCTGTCTCTTACGCCGCCTATCGGCAGGTATTACCGCATTCTTCGGCATGATCCACATATTGCCGATCTTCTGTGCGCCTTCGATTCGTTCGGCTACGCAGTGATAATTGACCATCGGGCTTGTTATACCCCATTTAACTGCAGCTTCCCGTACACTGATGTAATTCAGGACCATTCCTCTTGCATTTTTTTCTAATTGTATTTCATGTTTAAGAAAATTTCAAGTTTAAGAAATTTGCTTAGCTATCTTCAACAAGCTGTGTAGTGTCTGCTGCAAAAGAGCGTGACCATTATTAATGAATCGCGTGTTATGTGCACATCATATGTCAGTAAAATACCTTAACTAAAGCTCTTTATTTATTTGCTCGCAAGGTAATGGTATAATTGTTTCAAATATACCAGGAGGTAATTTACATGCCGCACGTTATTGTAAAAATGTACAAGGGCAGAAGCGAGGAAATGAAAAAGGATATGGTTGAAAAGGTCACAAAGGCTATCACTGAAAGCCTTTCGGCGAACGAGAGTTCAGTGTCGATCGCAATAGAGGAATTCGAGCCGGAGAAATGGAATAAAGAGGTTTACGAGCCCGATATTATAGGTAAGCCTGAAACGATATACAAGAAGCCGGGTTATACTCCGGGCAAGTAAGATCCGCGTAAACAGGCTCCGGGTAAATGAGAACCGCGGCGCCGGCCGCTGCTTTTTCCGTTAAAACCCGCTGTAATATTCCTTTTCGATGTCATCAATGGAATAGTTGTAGCCTGCGTTTTTAATTATATCGTAAGTCGTTTTGATAACAAGCTCGTGAGTTATCTGATGCTGCTCCAGCAGGAAGGTGAGGTATTCGTTCGTCATATCGAACAGCTCGTCCCAGTTTGTTATGTTTTTAAAGTCCTTGACCGTACCCATAATCGCCCTCCTAAAGGTTATGTACCAAATCATTATAATGCACGCAACGGGCGACGGCAAGGCAGTATGTGAAATTTATGGATAGACCGAAAGGAACCAGCAGATGAGTATTTTCAAATATATATTTTTCGACTGTATGGAAACCCTTGTAGACCTGCACGTACTGCCAACCCGGAGGGATTACGCCGCCTGGGCCTTCGAAGGCTCCGGCGTCGAGGAACTCTGGGAGGACTTCGATACGTTTTTTCGGTATTATATGCTATCCAGGCAGGAGCTTGCAGCTCAGCTGCCCGAGTTCGCCGACTATGAAATGAAACTTCGCTTTCTTAAACTCGTCGAATTAAGCCTGCCGGAGCTTGGTTACGGAAGGATGGAAGCCACCGCGGAAAGGCTTCGGGATAATTATTGGAAGAATTACAAATCCGTATGTTACCTGCGGGAGGATGTTCGGGCCGTTCTTCCGAAACTGGGCAAACTCCTCAAACTGGGCGTCGTTTCAAACTTCATGGTGATGGGAGGCATACAGGAACTGCTCGAACTGACCGGGATTGAAGACCGATTCGAATTTGTCGTGACGTCGGTCGAGGAAGGCGTTGTGAAGCCGCATCCCGCTATTTACGGCAAGGCGCTGCAACTGGCCGGAGTCGAGCCCGAACAGGTCATCTTCGTAGGCGACGATTATATCAACGACTACGTCAAGCCCGCAGAGCTGGGGATGTACACGATATGCCTCGACCGTTACGGCAAACACACCGAGCTCGAGCGCAGAGTCAGGGATTTCAATGAGCTTGAGGAACTGGTAGGCCGCGTAATCACGCAGCCATGAAGCCCCACGAAATACAAACATGCAGACCTCGAGCGCAGCGTCTGAGATTTCAAAAAGCTTAAGGAAATGATCGGCAGTATAATCACTCAGTCATTAAGCAGAATAGCGGAAAGAATTAATATAATAATTCTTTCTGCTAATTCGGTACTTGACTGTAAGAAGTTAACTGTTCTATAATAAAATATGTAATACTCAATTTTGGCGAAAGGAGTTGTTTTTGTGACGGTTTATAATTTTGCATTGGTTGTTGAGGTGGAAGTCGTATAACTGAATATAGGCTGATGGATACCGCGAGGGTTTTTTTATCGCTATGACCTGTGTTAACGGGTTTATATTCGTATTCATCGGCAGACCTAACAGGAAATAACCTTTGACCAAAAATGAATGTAATGGACAAAATGGCATGGTAGCGGTTATCGTGCTTTTTTTATGCCCATATGAACTCCACGAAGGTTGCTTGCCTCGTGGAGTTTTTTGTTGCAATGAATTGTTTACTTAGTTAAATCGGGAGGCATATATGAAATATATCAATGGAAAGGACGTACTACCCAAAACATTGCTGGAGCAGCTGCAGAATTATGTACAGGGCGAGCTGCTTTATATACCGAGGCAGGAAAACAACAGGGCCGGTTGGGGCGCCGTTAACGGCACAAGGCTGATGATAAGGGCCAGAAACACCGATATCTGTCGGGCTTATGAAGAAGGCGCCAGCGTGCAGGAACTGATGGACATGTATCACCTGTCGGAAGACAGCATACGCAAGGTACTCAATACCAGAAGGGTACTTCTGGCGTTGGACTGAGACCGGCGTTGATTGGAGCGGACAGCAGACAAAGCAGGAAGGCCGGAGAAGCCGGCAAAGCACGTTAAGTCGGTTATGTCAGCAAAGCTGGTGTAACTGGTGTAGCTGGTGTAGCCAGTATAGCCGGCAATTAGTAAAGCGGCAAAGTCTGCTAAGGCAGTATAGCCGGTAAAAGCCGGCAAAGAAAAATGATTAGTAAATTCAGATAAAATAAAGGATGGTAGAATGAACGATAAATTAAGCGAAATAACAATTAATCTGGATGAATACGGCTGGAACGACTACTGGGCGGAGGCATTCGCGGGAGTAAGCGGAGAAGGGCAAAGGCCTGCCAGGGTCCTTCAAGAGCAAAAAGGCTCGTATAAGCTTATTTCCGAATCCGGGGAGATCCATGGAGAGGTCTCGGGAAGATTCAGGCATCTGGCGTCAGGTTACGATTCGTACCCGACGGTGGGCGACTGGGTGGCGGCGGAACTGATGCCCCGGGAAGGCCGTGCTGTAATACATGCGCTGCTGCCGAGGAAAAGCAGGTTTTCAAGGAAGGTTGCAGGCGCAGTCGTTCAGGAACAGATAGTTGCGGCAAACTTTGATTACGTTTTTATAGTAAATTCACTCAACAGGGATTTCAACCTGCGACGCCTGGAAAGGTATCTTACGATGGCCTGGGAAAGCGGCGCCGCGCCTGTGATAGTATTGAGCAAGAAGGATCTGAGCGAGGACGCGGAGGAAAAAATCAGGGAAGTCGAAGCGATAACGTTCGGTGTTCCCATAGTTGCCGCAAGCGCGGTAACAGGCGAGGGGACCGATGCGTTGCGCCGGTATCTTGGCGTAGGCAGCACAGTCGCAATACTCGGATCGTCGGGAGTCGGCAAATCGACTCTGACGAACCTGCTTGCGGGTGAAACCATCATGGATACGGGAGAAATCAGGGAGGACGATTCCAGGGGCAGGCATACCACTACCTACCGGAATCTTGTAAGGCTGCCGGACGCAGGGATGATTATCGACACGCCCGGTATGCGTGAGCTTCAGCTTTGGGAAAGCGATAGCGGCCTCCAAGGTGCCTTCGAGGATGTTGAGAGCCTCGGAGGTTCATGCCGGTTCAGGGATTGCAGTCACGAAAACGAACCCGGCTGCGCTGTGCTGGCTGCGGTAAGGAGCGGTCTGCTGCCTGCAGTACGCCTCGAGAGCTATAGAAAGCTGAAAAAGGAGCTGCGCTTCATCGAAAGCAAGCACAATCAAAGCATAAGGATGGCCGAGAAGAAAAATTCGAAGGATATCGCAAAATACCGGAAGGATATCAAGGCTTTATACTGAGACCCACATTGCTTTGGTTTTATTAAATCATGCCAATTTGAACAATAGCTGCTAAACTGGTATAATCGAGTGAATAAATAGCAAAGGGATGATTGCTGTATGGAAGACAACGCGGGACAATTTTATATTTACAACGGCGAAGTAAAAAGCGCGTCGGAACCGGTTTATGCAGACAGTACCTCGGGCAGGTCAGCCTATGAGGTGATTCGTATAATAGATGGAGTGCCGCTTTTTTTCGAAGATCATTATGAACGTATGAAGGGTACCTTCAAGGCTATAGGCAACCCGCTGCAAATGACCCGTGAACAGCTTGCGGACAATATAAAGAAGCTGTTGTCGGCCAACAATATGAAAGTATGCAATGTCAAGATAGTCGTATCCGATACGGATGGCAGTCAGCAGCAGGTGGCATACCTCAGCCGCAGTTATTATCCTTCGGAGCAGGAAGCCGATGCGGGCGTAAAAACCGGACTTATCAGGATAGAGCGTAAAAATCCGAATGCAAAAATTCTTAACAAAAGCTACAAGGACGCCGTCAATGAAAAGCTGGCCGAAGGCGGGTTTTTCGAGGTGCTGCTGGTAAATGACAGGGGCATGATAACCGAAGGCAGCAAATCGAATGCTTTCTTTGTCAAAAACAACGCAATATATACGGCGCCCGGAGACGCGGTGCTAAAAGGCATTACGCGTAAATACGTTTTTGAAGCCTGCAACAACGCCGGCTTCGACGTAAAGGAGCAATTTATCGCTGCCGACGAGTTGAAGGATATCAGTGGAGCTTTTCTATCCGGGACCTCCATTAAAGTCCTTCCTATAAGTACAATAGACGGCAGAACGTATAATTCCTCAGCCAATCCTGTTGTTTCCGCGGTCAGGCGCGAGTATGACAAATTGTTGGAGAAATATATTGAAGGCAATGTAAATATATGGTAATATAAAACTGCTGCAGGCGAGCCCGAATAAGCCTGCTGCAGGTGATTGAATGAATATTAAGAAATATTCGAGAAAATTTTTCAGGATTAAACCCGAGAATCCGCTTTTCGGTACTATCAGTATCGTGCGGATAGGAAACAGGCGTGTTTTTTCGAACGCCGCAAGGGTAAGGATACTAGATATCAGTCCCGGAGGGCTCAGGTTCGTTACCTCGCTGAAGCTGCCGGCGGACAACTCCATTATACTGGAAGCGGTTTTGAAGCTCGGGGATTCCGAATACTGCCTCCAAGGCTGCATTGTCCACATGGTTGGCTCGGAAGTGAACGAATACGAATATGGCTTGAAATTCCTCGAGCCTGACCCAGAGCTCAGGGAAACGCTTAAAAAGATATTCAGCAGGATATCTGTCAGGCAGGACAGGCATATCATAATACTTAAGCTCAATTAAATTCAAGAATTTATTACCCTTCATACATTATTAGCACTCCCACTGAGAGAGTGCTAATTTTTTCTTGACAATGCTGGAATTCGAGTTGTAATATAAATATTGGCATTAAGTTGTACAGAATTGTTTATCAGGGAGGAATGGACATGTCACATGAGAATGGGAATATTTCAATCAACACCGAAAACATTTTGCCTATCATAAAAAAATGGCTGTATTCGGAGAAGGATATTTTCATCCGTGAAATGGTTTCAAACGCAAACGACGCTATCATTAAAATGAAGAAGCTCGTTTCAATGGGAGAAGCCGAGCTGCCCGCAAACGAAAAATATTATCTCAAGGTCATAGTGAACAAGGACGACAAGACCATCCGCATCGTTGACAACGGTATTGGAATGACGGGCGACGAAGTCAAAAAATACATCAACCAGATAGCGTTTTCCGGCGCGGTCGATTTTCTCGAAAAATACAAGGACAAAGCGGACGAAAGCAGCCAGATCATAGGTCACTTCGGACTTGGCTTCTATTCGGCGTTCATGGTTTCCGAAAAGGTAACGATAGACACGTTATCCTGGCAGCCCGGAGCTGAAGCCGTAAGGTGGCTGAGTACTGGCGGCACGGAATTCGAGATGGACGACTCGGACCGTTCTGAAAGAGGTTCGACCATCACGCTTTACCTTTCCGAAGATTCTCTCGAATTCCTCGATTATTACAAAATGAGGGACATACTCGAGAAATATTGCTCTTTCATGCCCGTTGAAATATTTGTGGAAGACGCGGCAAAGAAAGAAGAGAAGAAGGAAGAAGCGGACAAAACCGATGCGGGAGCCGATGCCGCAGGCGACGGAGCTGAACAAAAAGAAGAGCAGCCAAAACCGATAAACGACACACATCCGCTCTGGTTAAAGGCGCCTAAGGATTGCACAGACGACGAATACAAGGAATTCTATAAAAAAGTATTCCACGATTTCAACGATCCTCTGTTCTGGATACACCTTAACATGGATTATCCTTTCAACCTCAAGGGAATACTCTTTTTCCCGAAGCTCAAGCATGAGTTCGAGACAATAGAAGGACAGATCAAGCTCTACTACAATCAGGTATTCGTTGCTGATAATATAAAGGAAGTCATCCCTGAATTCCTCATGCTGCTGAAGGGCGTCATCGACTGCCCGGATCTGCCGCTGAACGTTTCGAGGAGCTTCCTGCAGAACGACGGTTATGTTTCGAAGATCTCGGCCCACATCACAAAGAAGGTTGCGGACAAGCTTACGGCGATCTTCGAGAACGAAAGGGAAAATTACAATAAATACTGGGACGATATCAACCCCTTCGTGAAATACGGCTGTATCCGCGAGGAGAAATTCTTCGAAAAAGTAAAGGACATAGTGATATTCAAGACAACCAACGGCGAATATGTAACTCTCAAGGAATATCTTGAACGGAACAAGGAAAAGCACAAGGACAAGGTGTTCTACGTTACGGATGAAAAGCAGCAGTCCCAGTATATCAGGCTGTTCAGGGACCAGGGCATGGAAGCCGTGATATTGAACACCATGATAGATAATCACTTCATACAGTTCCTGGAGATGAAAGAAAGCGGCGTGAAATTCACACGCATTGATTCCGATCTTTCGGACAGCATGAAGGATACGGAAGCCGGCACGGCCGACGAGGATCTGACCAAAAAGCTCGAGACCGTATTCAGGGAAGCTGTCGGCAACGACAAGCTGAAGATACAGGTGGAGGCGCTGAAAGCGTCGTCAACACCGGGCATCATCCTGCTTTCCGAGTATTCGAGAAGGATGCAGGAAATGAGCAGGATGTACGGCATGAACGGCATGGACTTCGGCAACATGTTCCAGGATGAGCAAACGCTCGTGCTGAACAGGAGCAATTCGTTGATACAGGCAGTAGCAAGGCTTTCCGGCAACGACAGCAAGAAGGACGACGTTACGCTCATTTGCCGCCATGTTTACGACCTTGCGATGATGAGCCACAAACAGCTCGAACCCGAGGCCATGGCAAGCTTCATTGACAGAAGCAACATGCTGCTCGGCAAGCTGGCTGAGCTCGAAGGGTAGAAGCGGCTGGGAAGTGTAATGCATAACTTAATTAGCTAAGGTTCTTCAAAAACCTGCGGCATAATCGCTGCAGGTTTTTTTTATATGCGTGGCTCATAAATGTTTATATTTGACCATAGCGTTAACTTCTTGACACATATGTTACCATAATATAACATTAAAATTGGGACATAAAAGATAAAGGGGATAACATAATGGAACCGGAAACTCGGAGTAATCCTGTAACAGCCAAAAAGATATCCGTTTTAAGTATCATTTCTTTTTGTTTTTGTCTGGGGATAATAGGAATGATGATGCTTAGCTCTTTTATTCAAGCATCAGAAATGACTGTAGATCAAAACATAAAAAGTATTCTGGGCTTGATATCAATACTATTGGGAATCTCATCTTTAGTTCTAGGAATAATTGATGTGTGCAAGAAAAATAGAATCAAAGTATTATCAATTATTTCGATTGTTTTTACAGGGGGAGTATCCTTACTATTTATACTTATCACATTGACTTTGTACACTGCGTCATAATGAAAGGTGTTAAACATAACGCATAGTTTATGGTTTCACTAACGTAGGGTAATAGGGGGTAGAAACATGGAATATTTTCCTGTACTGCTTAAAGGATTGTTGGCTACTTTAATGATATCGTTAATTTCAATTATCATCGCAGCTTTTCCAGGTGCATTGGTTTTTTGGGGAAAGAGATCGGGAGCAAAAATAGTAAGGATGTTGTCTACAGCATATATCGAGTTGTTTGAAGGAATACCTCTTTTGGCGCAGTTGTTTTTTTTCTTTTATGCATTACCGTTAATCGTACCTCGCTTTAATTTTGCCACTTATGCGACAGCGATTATCGTACTGACGTTGAATTCAATTGCACACATTGCAAGCCTTGGTAATGCTCATGCCGACGCATTCCAAAAGCCAATAGACTATCCAAATAAGTTGAAAGTTTTGGTACTTGTATTCATTCTCGAATTCGGCAGACTGATAAAATATTCAACGCTGCTTAGTGTGATAGCTTTTGTGGATTTACTCAGAAGTGCAGTTGTTATAATGAATTCTACCAGTGATATTCTCGCTTTGGTTATAGCAATTATCATCTATTTAATATTGAATATAATTATAAAATCAACTTATGCAGTATTGAAAAAAGCTTTTTTCAAAAATGATATTGCGGAGGGGGCTCAATGCTAGGTTACGATAAAACATCAGTATAATTTAGCTTATACAGATGAAAATTTATTATCGGTTATTCAGGTGGGGCGATGAGTACAAAAATATTTTATTTCTCGGCAACGGGCAATTCATACGTCGTGGCAAGAGATATCGCAAATAAAATAAATGCGGAATTGATATCCATTCCTAAAGTAATGGATATGGATCGAATACATATTGATTCCGATAGCATAGGGATCGTTTTTCCGTCATACCTTGCTCCGTTATCGGGTGTACCCCTTTTAGTGGAGAGATTCGTAAGAAAAATATCCAATATCGGAACGCTGGATATTTTTGCCGTTTGCACCTGCGGCGGGTATGAGTGTGTCAATGCGCTCGCGCCGCTTAAAAGACTGAGACGGATAATAAGGTCCTGTGGCGGAGCGCTGAAAGAGGAGTATTCAGTAAGGCTCCCGATGAACAACCTGGATTACGACCATATACCGATTCCCATTGTCAGAGATCAGGACTTGATAATAAAATCAGCTACAGCTAAAGTCGAGGATATATGTAATCGCATATTAAGCAAAAAAGGTACCCGGTATGGATTAATAAAGAATTTCTTTATTCTGATTATGACGCCGCTGTACAAATTGATGCGGCCGGCGGTAATAAAAGCCCTTAAGGAAAAAGCAAAGGAACCGGAGGATTCGAAACTGGAATATTCCGAATTGGTGCCGTTAACGGATAAAAGCATCAGCCTTAATGATAAATGCATCGGCTGCGGTATGTGTGCAAAGGTGTGTCCTGTGAGCAATATCAGGATAGTCGATAAGAAGCCGTTATTTCAACACAGATGCGAAATGTGCTTTGCATGCGACGAGTGGTGCCCGTCAGGCGCGATACGCCATTGGAGCAGGGCTGAAGGAATCAAGTATCATCATCCGGGTGTAAAGGCGGCCGATATGCTGAGGTAAGACCGGCTGAACAAGTAAATTACTGTTTTCAATCAAATGTTTAAGCGCTTTTGAAAGTCTGTACTTAAAAGCCGGCATTCAAGAAAGCCGGATCGGCATTCCCGGAAACCGGGCTGAAATTGCCGGTTATGAAGACGTAATTTGTGATGGAATGTAAAGAGCAGATGTCTTTTACAGGCATCTGCTCTTTTGAAATTAAGCTTTATTCGTCGTGCTCGCGGATTTCAACCCTTCTGATCTTGCCGCTGATCGTTTTCGGAAGCTCGTTTACGAACTCTATGAGCCTCGGGTATTTATAAGGCGCGGTGACCTTTTTTACGTGGTCCTGAAGCTCCTTTACCAGATTGTCGCTTGCGACGTAATTCTTTGCCAGCACGACCGTAGCCTTGACGATCTGGCCCCTGTCGGGGTCAGGAACGGCTGTTATCGCGCATTCCAACACTGCGGGGTGCTCAAGTAAGGCGCTTTCGACTTCGAAGGGTCCGATCCTGTAGCCCGAGCTTTTGATCAGGTCGTCAGCCCTGCCAACAAACCAGAAATAGCCGTCTTCGTCCTTCCAGGCCATGTCGCCCGTATAGTAGATATCGTCGTGCCAGACCTTGCGCGTGAGGTCGGGATCCCTGTAATAGCCGTCAAACATGCCATAAGGCTTGTGCTTGTCGGTATGGATAACGATTTGGCCCTCTTCGCCGACATCGCAGGAGTTGCCGTTTTCATCGAGGAGATCGATGTCGTAACCCGGGGCAGGCTTGCCCATTGAGCCGGGCTTCGGTTCCATCCAGGGGAAGGTGGCGAGCGTTATTGTGAGCTCTGTCTGTCCGTAGCCTTCCATGAGTTTCATGCCCGTTGCCTTGAGGAACTGGTTGTAGACCTCCGGATTCAGCGGTTCGCCAGCGATCGAGCAGTGCTTGAGACTGCTTAAGTCAAATTTGGACAGGTCTTCCTTGATGAAGAATCTGTATATCGTAGGCGGTGCGCAGAAGGAAGTCACCTTGTGCTTGACTATGACGTCGAGCAATTCCTTGGGAACGAATTTATCATAATCATATACGAATATGGCCGAACCGCCTATCCACTGCCCGTAGATCTTGCCCCACATAGCCTTGGCCCAGCCGGTATCTGCGACAGTGAGGTGAAGGCCGCCGTCAAGCACGTTCTGCCAGTATTTTGCGGTCAGTATATGGCCGAGAGGGTAGGTGAAATTGTGCTGTACCATCTTGGGCATGCCGGTTGTACCGGAAGTGAAGTACAGCAGCATCATATCGCTGTTTTTGGTATCCTCGCCGCCCGTGGGCCTTTCAAATATATCCGAGGCTTTTTCGAGTTCGCTTTCAAAATCGATCCAGCCTTCATGCGAACCGTCGACTATGGCCCGGAACTTGAGTGAGGGTGAGTCGGGCATGGCTTCCTCCGCATGCTTTATAACTTCATTGTCAGCAACGGATACGATCATTTTGATGTCCGCGGCGTTGCACCTGTAGACGATATCCTTTTTCGTGAGCAGATGGGTGGCAGGTATGCAGACGGCGCCCAGCTTATGAAGCCCCAGCAGGCAGAACCAGAACTCGTAGCGTCTTTTGAGTATCAGCATTACCGGATCGCCTTTTTTGATACCGAGTCCCTTGAAGAAGTTGGCAGCCTTGTTGCTGTAACGCTTCAGCTGGTCGAAATTGAAGACCGCCTCCGCGCCCTTGTCATCGCACCACACCATAGCTCTTGTTTCAGGCGTTTTGGCGGCGATCGCGTCGACCACGTCATATGCGTAGTTGAAATTATCCGGCGTGCTTACGCTGTAATTTTCAAAGAAATCGTCGTATGATTTGAAATCATGTTTATTCAGAAACTTTTCCAACATAATAAAAAACCCCTGTCTTTAAAAATAATGTTGCAAATATACTTTGAAGCCATTCAAACAGTAGTAATTAAAAAAGCAAGCTGTGTATCAGAATATAATTGCGAGGAACCTGGCCAGCTTACCGCCGACTGCCTTCATGCCGTGGTTGCAGCCGGAATCGAAATAGAGGGAATCTCCTTCGTTCAGTATGAGCTGATGTCCGTCAAGGTAAATCATCAGCGTGCCTTCCATAACATAGTTGAATTCCTGTCCAGGGTGGTTGTTGAGGTGGATCGGGACGTCGTCGGCTTCGGGTTCCACGGTGACCATGAACGGCTCGGATTTTTTATTTATGAAATTGTACGCAAGACTTTGGTACTTGTACGGATTTTTGCGGTCGACGTTCACGCCCTTGTTTTTCCTCACAAGGCAGTAGGTATGGAGTCTGGGATCCTCGCCTGTCAATATTGCGGTCAATTCGACGTGGAACCTGTTGGCCAGTTCATAAAGGAAACCTATGGGTATGTCAACCTCTCCGCCTTCAAATTCCCTGTATTCTTCAGCCGTGATACCGAGTTCGCCTGCCAAGGTTTCTATGGACAGGCCTGCAATATCGCGCAGGTCTCTGATCCTTGCGGCTATTTGTCTGATCTGGTCCGACATATATACCATCCCTTCCATGCGGTAAATTAAAACACAACCTCTTAAAAATGCCCAAAAGTTGTGTTTACGGATAAATCATAACATAAAGATAATATGAAATAAACAAAGTAGATGCTTGATATCAGTGTTGGTCAAGAAACCGTAAAAAAAATTAATGTTTTTATATTTGTACATTACCAAGTTCGGAAAGGAACAGATCGGCAGCGGGGGACAGAGGCACGTTTTTCAGCTTTGCGAGCCCGAGCTTCCTGACGGGCATCCGGTCTTCAGTTTTAAGGATGAAGAGCTCGCCTTCGGAAACGAGTGAGTCAGCGCTTTCCTTTAGTACGTACGCTATGCCGAGCCCGATTTTGGCCAATTCGATAAGCAGCTCCATGCTTTCGAGCTCTATTTCGGGAACGATGTTCAAGCCTTTTGATGCGAAAAAAGCGTCAAGATTCCTGCGCGTCAGGCTGTCCTTCTGTAGGAGCAGCAGCGGCAGCCGCGATAATTCCTGCGAGGCTATGGATTTGTTTTTTAGTTCTGCGAAACGGCCGGAAGCGACAAATATATCCTCGACAGTGCGGAATTCCAGGGTTTCAACATCCTTGTCCTCAACGGGAAGCGTCACAATGCCAAGATCCACGGCTCCCGATTTCAACGATTCTATAATACCGGAGGAGGTCCTGTTGATTATCTGCAGCTTTATTTTGGGGTATTTCTTAATAAACTTTTGTAGGAAGGGAATAAGTAAAAAGCGTAGTATGGTATCGCCGACGCCTATTTTTATCTCGCCGAGGCCGAAGGACTGCATTTCACGAATTTTGCTTTCGGCTGCCCTTATCAGGTTATATGCCTGCTCGACATGGCTGAAAAGCATTTCGCCGACGGCGGTGAGCTTGACGCTCCTTGGCCCGCGCGAAAACAACACGCTGCCCGTCTGCTCCTCGAGAGTCTTTATCGACTGACTAACGGCGGACTGCGATATGAAAAGCTCCTTTGCCGCGGCGGAGAAGCTGCCCAGCTTGGCGACGTTATAAAATACCTTGTAATGCTCGAAATTGATATCCATAAGCACACCTAATAAAATGTATTAAATATATTAATTTTAATTATATATTAATAGTGTGTATAATGTAAATATAACAAAGCTGAAATAAATGGCCGCGAGCCGGATTTGAGGTATATAGCATGAGTGGGCAGAGAAATAAGGTAAGACGCGTGTTCGCAGAAAAGATGAAAGGTTACGACGTCGAAGCGCAGGGCCTTTTCAGGGACCTTAGGGGAAACCTCGGTATTAAAGGCCTGAGCGGCGTCAGGATCATAAACCGGTATGACATATCGGACATAACGGATGAGGAATACAGCGCTTCGCGCTGCGTCATTTTCTCGGAACCCCCGGTTGACAATATATATGAAGAAACACTGAAGCTTGCCGAAAACGAAAAAGTATTTGCGATAGAGTACCTGCCGGGGCAATATGACCAGAGAGCCGATTCCGCGTCACAGTGTATTCAGTTCCTGACACTCGGAGTAAGGCCGCGCTGCAAAGCTGCAAAGCTGATCGTGCTTGAAGGCGGCATAACTGCTGAAGAATTCGAAAGGATAAAGGCGTATTGCATAAACCCCGTAGAAAGCCATGAGGCCTCGATGGACAAGCCGGAAACACTGGACGTCGAGCTCGACTACCCCGGGGATGTTTCAACAATGAAGGGCTTTTGCGGCAAGACCGCTGATGAAATAGCCTTGCTTCAAAACGAACTCGGCATGGCAATGTCCGCGGAAGATCTGGAATTCTGCAGGCGGTATTTCAACGATAAGGAACACAGGGACCCGACGATCACCGAGATAAGGATGATAGATACCTACTGGTCCGATCATTGCAGACATACGACTTTTCTGACGAATATAAATGACGTTAAATTTGAAGACGGTCAATATAACGGATTGATAAAGGATGTTTACGCTAAATATTTCGAGTCGAGAAAATATGTCTATGGAGACAGGGAAAAAGACGTTTGCCTGATGGACATGGCAACTATCGCGATGAAGGAACTTAAAAAGCGCGGAAAGCTCGACGACCTCGATGCTTCGGATGAGATAAACGCCTGCAGCATCGTAGTGAAGGCCAATATCGACGGCAAACCGGAGGATTGGCTCGTAATGTTCAAAAACGAGACCCACAATCACCCTACTGAAATAGAGCCGTTCGGCGGCGCTGCGACCTGCCTCGGCGGCGCGATACGCGATCCGCTGTCCGGACGTTCCTATGTCTACCAGGCAATGAGGGTCACGGGAAGCGGCGATCCCAGAACGAAGGTCGCAGATACGTTGGCGGGCAAGCTTCCCCAAAGGAAGATCACCACAGGCGCCGCTGCAGGCTACAGCTCGTACGGTAACCAGATAGGGCTCGCTACGGGCCAGGTAGCCGAGATTTACGATGAAGGCTATGTCGCGAAGCGTATGGAAATAGGCGCGGTTATAGGCGCTGCGCCAAAGAGGAACGTGGTAAGGGAGGAGCCCAAGCCCGGTGACGTAATAATACTTTTGGGCGGCAGGACCGGACGCGACGGCTGCGGCGGAGCCACGGGCTCATCCAAGGAGCATGACGAAAAATCACTTTTGACCTGCGGGGCGGAGGTGCAGAAGGGCAATCCTCCGACGGAAAGAAAGATTCAAAGGCTTTTCAGGAACGAGACCGTCAGCAGGATGATAAAAAGGTGCAATGACTTCGGCGCAGGCGGGGTATCCGTAGCAATAGGCGAGCTCGCAGAAGGGCTCGACATAGATCTCGACAAGGTGCCTAAAAAATATGAGGGCTTGGACGGGACGGAGCTTGCAATATCCGAATCGCAGGAGAGAATGGCCGTCGTGGTGACAAAGGAAGACGAGGAGAGGTTCATCGCCGCAGCCGCACAGGAAAACCTGGAAGCTACGCAGGTGGCAGTGGTGACGGATACGGGCAGGCTCAGGATGACATGGCGCGGAAAGGTCATTGTCGACTTGAGCAGGGAATTCCTCGATACGAACGGTGTAAAGCAAAACATAGATATAGAAGTGAAAGAACCGGACGAAGAGGGAAATTACTTCAGGAGGAGAACTGGTAAAAAAGCAGCTTCGGCGTCAGCTTCGAGTTCAACTTCAACTTCGAGTACTACTCTAGCTTCGAGTTCAACTCTAACTTCAAGTGCAAGTCCAACTTCGAGTGCAGCTTTAACGTCGAGCAAGGCTGGAACTGCAGCAGCTTCGAATGAATCGGCAGAATTGAACGAAATTGCAGCCAAATGGCTGGAGGATTTGCAGAAGCTCGAACTGTGCGGCCAGAAGGGGCTTGTTGAACGTTTCGACAGCACGATAGGGGCGGGAACTGTCCTTATGCCGTTCGGAGGCAAATATCAGCTGAGCCCGGCTGAAGGTATGGCCGCAAAGCTGCCGGTGCTTAAGGGCGATACCGACACCTGCACGCTCATGTCATTCGGTTTCAACCCTGCTATCGCGAAGTGGAGCCCGTTCCACGGTGCAATTTATGCGATTGTAGAGGCGGCTGCCAAAATAGCTGCGTTGGGTGGCGATTACAGAACTGCGAGACTGACTCTGCAGGAATATTTCGAAAAGCCGGGAAAGGAACCCTCCAGATGGGGTAAACCTTTCAGCGCTTTGCTGGGAGCTTATTATGCGCAGATGAAGCTCAAGATAGCTGCAATCGGCGGCAAGGACAGCATGTCGGGCACCTTCAGGGACCTGAATGTCCCGCCGACGCTTGTTGCTTTCGCGGTGGCAGTTTCCGATGCCGGCAAGACCCTGTCTTCGGAATTCAAAAAGCCCGGCAGCCAGGTTGTAATGCTCAAACTGGTGAGAGATAATAACGAATTGCCGGATTTTGAACAGCTCGATAGCATATTCGTAAAGGTGCATCAGCTGGCTAAAGCGGATAAAATACTAGCGGCCGGTACCGTCCGGGAAGGCGGAATAGCGGGAGCCGTAAGCAGGATGTGCTTCGGCAACATGATTGGAGTGGAGATAAAAGCGGACGGTTTGGACCTTTTTGCTCCCGATTACGGCTCGATCATACTCGAACTAGATGCGGCAGAAGACGTACAAAGCCTCTTCGGCAGGCTGCCGTTCGCAATTATCGGTAATACCATGGAAAGGCCCGCCGTCACAATAGTAAAAGACGATATGCAGGATGCCTGTCTTTCAGCAGGCAAGCAGGAATCAAAACCTGGCTCAAAGCAGGACAGCGTCACGCTCGAGCTAGAAGACATGGTGGAAAACTGGATGAAGCCGCTCGAACGCATTTTCCCGACAAAGACGGAAGCTGAAAGCGGCAGAGCCGTAACCTACGATTTTTATAAAGAAACAGGCGACAATAATGCAAAGGCTTGTACAGCAAAGAATATGTCCCGGATACAGACGGCTAAACCGAGAGTATTCATTCCGGTATTCCCGGGGACCAATTGCGAGTATGATTCTGCAAAAGCTTTCGAAAATGCGGGCAGTACCGCAGATACGTTCATCGTAAAGAACCTGACGCCTGAAAGTATCAACGAGACTATACAGGCCATGAGACAGAGGATATCCGAAAGCCGGATCATCATGTTCCCAGGCGGATTCAGCGCGGGAGACGAACCGGAGGGCTCCGGAAAATTCATTGCAACCGTGTTCAGGAACCCGTACATCAAGGAAGCCGTCATGGACATGCTGCTTAAACGGGACGGACTGATACTGGGCATCTGCAACGGTTTCCAGGCGCTGGTCAAGCTCGGTCTGCTGCCTTACGGCGAGATAAGGGAAATGGATGCGGAAAGCCCTACGCTGACATTCAATTCGATAGGCAGACATGTTTCGTGCATGGTCCGGACAAGGATAGCTTCCAACAAGTCGCCCTGGTTCAATAACGTAAAAGTCGGGGATATGCATACAATCGCGGTATCGCACGGCGAGGGCAGGTTCGTCGCCCCGGAGGCCGCAATAGCAAAACTCGCCGCGAACGGACAGATCGCAACACAGTACGTAGACCTCGACGGGAAAGCAACTTACGATATCAGATACAATCCGAACGGTTCGATGTATGCCATTGAGGGCATAACAAGCCCCGACGGAAGAGTATTGGGCAAAATGGGTCATTCGGAGAGAAAGGGAAGCAACGTTTGCATAAACGTCCCGGGAAACAAGGATCAGCTTTTGTTCGAAGCAGGAATACGCTATTTCGCGTAAGGTTTGACTGCATAAAGGCGTCATCGAGTCGGATGGCGCCTTTTCCATGTCTTGGTTGCTGCGTCGAAGCCGGACCAAATTGACAGGTTTATCGGGCTGCTTCTGTTGATTCCGGTTCTGTTGATTAAGGTATATTTGTGGCATATAATATTTTTATATGACCACCAAACTTACCGGAGGTTCAAATGAGCGAAAAGAAACTGAAAATACTGTTTGTATCTGCAGAAATGTCCCCTTTTGCGAAGACCGGCGGGCTTGCCGACGTAGCGGGTTCGCTGCCGAAAGCGCTTGCGGCGCAGGGGCATGACGTAAGAGCCGTAATGCCCAGATACCGCCAGATAAAAGGTGATTTCGAATATGTGGCGGATTTTCCGATACAGCTCGACAACTGGAGCGAGACCTGCATTATAAGGAAGACCGAAGTTCCGTACAAGGCGGGCGCAAGAAACAAGAAACTGACCGTCTATTTTGCCGACAGCTACAAGTATTTTGACAGGGACGGTATTTACGGGCATTTCGACGACGCAGACCGCTTTGCGTTTTTCTGCAGGGCAGTATTGGATATGCTCCCGAGGATAGGCTTCAAGCCCGACATCATACACTGTAACGACTGGCATACGGGTCCTGTTTGCATGCTGCTGAAGGAGCAATATGCTTCCGAAGAATTTTACAGCTCCATAGCTACGATTTTCACGATACACAATCTCGAATATCAGGGCAATTTTTCAAGCTACGCCGTAAGGCTGCTGAACGTGGGGTATGACGTTTTTACTCCTGAAAAGGCCGAATTCTACGGTATGTTCAACTTTATGAAAACAGGCCTCGTCTATTCCGATATAATCAATACGGTCAGCGAGGTATATGCCCGTGAGATACAGACGCCGCAGTACGGTGAGCGCCTCGACGGGCTGCTTGGAAAACGCTCGGGGGACCTGTTCGGAATATTGAACGGTTTAAATTATGACGAATTCGATCCGCAGACGGACAAATCGATAGCCCGTAATTTCGGTCCGTCCAATTTTAAAGATAAAAAGGAAAATAAATATGCCCTGCAGGCGGAAATGGGTCTTCCTGTAGGCGATGTACCCATGATCGGGCTGATATCGAGGCTGTCCGGTCAGAAAGGCCTGAATCTGCTGATCGAAAAGATCGGCGATATTCTTTCACAGGATATTCAATTCGTACTGCTCGGAACGGGCGACGATTATTACCAGGATCAGTTCAGACGCATAGCAAATGATTTTCCGGGCAAGATCGCGGTATATATCGGCTTCAACGGAGCATTGGCGCAGAGGATATATGCGGGCAGCGATATGTTTCTCATGCCCTCGCGTTTTGAACCCTGCGGACTTGGACAGTTAATCAGCCTGAGATACGGGACGATCCCGATCGTCAGGGCGACCGGCGGGCTTGCCGAGACGGTGACCGATTATGACAGCGATAACGGGAAAGGAAATGGTTTTTCCTTCGATAATTTCTCCTCCGATGAAATGCTTGACGCCGTCAGAAGAGCTTTGAAGATATATCATGAAAAACCGGAGGATTGGGATAAATTAATCCTAAGGGCGTTGCAGACCGATTTTTCATGGAACAGGTCGGCGAAAAAATATGAAGAGCTTTATCTGCACGCCATTGGAAAGAAGGCGGGAAAATGACAAAAAAGCAAAAAACGCTGAAAATTGCGGAGCTGCTTCAGGAAATGTATCCCGAGGCAGCCTGCTCGCTAGAATACAAGGACCCGCTCCAGCTGATGGTAGCCACTCAGCTGGCGGCACAATGCACCGATGCAAGGGTGAATATTGTTACCAAGGATCTGTTCAGGAAGTACAAAAGTGTGCAGGATTTTGCGAATGCCGACCTGGAAGAGCTCGAACAGGATATCAGATCGACGGGCTTCTATCACAACAAGGCAAAGAATATAATCGCTGCTTGCAGAATGATAATTTCCGATTACGGCGGGAATGTCCCGTCAAATATCGAGGATTTGCTGAAGCTGCCCGGGGTGGGGAGGAAAACGGCCAATCTCATCCTCAACGACAGCTTCGGAGTTCCGGGCGTCGTGATAGACACCCATGCCAAGCGTTTGACCAACAGGATGGGCCTTACCGATAATGAAGACCCGGAAAAAATAGAGTATGACCTCATGAAGCTGCTTCCTGCCGAAAAATGGGGCAGCTTCTGCCACCAGCTTGTTTTTCACGGGCGCGCGCTTTGCGACGCCAGAAAACCGAAGTGCGGTGATTGCCCGATATTACCGCACTGCAGATTCGGGTCGGGACAGAAGTAAGAACCCGACCCGGATTCCCATCCGGAACCCAATCCGACATCCTTTAATACCTATTGCGATATATCTTCGGAAATTACGTTATACCTTTCCAGATATATAGAAGGATTTTTGACTTTTATTGTCGAATAAATAAAGGTTTAAACGTTATGTCAATATCAAGGGGTATCGGCTATGAACAAAAATACCGGAAACAAGCTGAAAAAAACCGAAAAGAGCGACAAAAAGACCAGCAGAGTGATAAGCCTTGCCAAAAAAGAAAAGCAGCCTGACGGGCTGTTATCCGGTATATCCCAGGAAGAACTCGTATTTGCTCTGGATATAGGAACAAGAACTGTCGTCGGAGTAGTCGGTGTGCAGGAGGAAAACTGCTTCAGAATCCTCGCCACCGAAATAACCGAACACAAGAACAGAGCCATGTTGGACGGCCAGATACATGATATAGAACAGGTTGCGCAGGCGGCGGCTGACGTAAGGCAGAAGCTGGAGGCAAGACTCGGCATAAAGCTAAAGAGAGTTGCCATAGCGGCTGCAGGAAGGGTTCTCAAGACCTGTCAGGTCAAAGTCGAAAAAAATCTAGAAGCAGGGCGCGAGATAGACGCCGATCTGGTAAGCAGCCTGGAGATAGAAGGCATACAGCGTGCTCAGATGATACTCGACGAAGAGATGGACGGCGAGGACAAGACACAGTTTTATTGTGTCGGCTACAGCGTCATCAACTATTATCTGAATAATTATGTAATATCGAAGCTTATCGGGCATAAGGGCAAAAATGTGGGAGCCGATATACTGGCTACGTTCCTGCCGATAATCGTCGTCGACAGCCTTTATACAGTAATGGGCAAGATCGGGCTCGAAGTTTCGAGCCTTACGCTGGAACCTATCGCTGCGATAAACGTGACTATACCGGCAGACCTGAGGCTGCTCAACCTGGCGCTTGTCGACATAGGCGCGGGCACATCGGACATCGCGCTTACCAGGGACGGCAGCGTTATCGCCTATGCAATGGTGCCTGTGGCGGGCGATGAAATTACTGAGAAAATTTCTCAGAATTACCTTGTGGATTTCAATACGGGAGAAAAAATAAAAATAGCTCTGTCGACGAGCAGGGATAACATAACCTTCACCGACATACTCAAAAAAAAGCAGACCGTGTCTGCGGCGGAGGTTTACAAATCCATAGAGGATACTGTTTCGCAGCTTGCGTCGACCATTTCGCAGAAAATACTCGAGTTCAATCGCAAAGCGCCAAACGCCGTATTTCTGGTAGGCGGGGGAAGCCGCATTCCGGGTCTTCCCGAAATGCTCTCGCAGCAACTGGGATTGGTAGAGGACAGGGTCGTAGTAAGAGGCAGGGACGTTATAAGGGATATAAAATTCAACGATAAGAAGCTTTCAGGCCCCGAATCGATCACTCCCTACGGCATTGCCGTCACTGCGCAGATGTACGGTGGCAAGGATTTCCTTTCGGTTACGGTCAACGATAAAAAAATCAGGCTGTTCAATTCAAAGAAGCTTACAGTTGCCGACGCTCTGATATTGTTCGGTTATGACGCGGGAAATCTGATAGGCAGATCCGGAAAGGGGATGACCTTCTCCGTCAACGGGGAGGTGCGTCATGTCCGCGGCCAGTTCGGCAAGGCTGCGGAGATCTATGTGAACGGAAAACAGTCCAGCCTCGATACTCCTATCGCATACGGCGACAGCATAGTGGTGATTCCGGCCGAGGACGGCAAAGACGCGGTTGTTGCAGCATATGAACTGGTTTCTTCCTTCTCGGAGGGTAAGGTTAGATTGAACGGCAATGTTATCGACATAAGCACACTGTTATTCATCAACGGCAGACAGACGGACAGAGAGACCCTTATAAAGGACGGGGATGTAGTGCAGATAACGCAGATGAGGACTTTGGGCGAACTCCTCGGTGCGGCCGGCTTCGAAAGGAGTACTCATAAAATTTTAGTTAACGATAGGGACGAAGATGACGATTATATTCTTGCTGACAAAGATTTGGTAGAGTGTTCCGAGCTGCATCCTGTCGCTAAGGTATCTTTCGTACCGGCAGACCCTCAATCATCCATATTCGCTGCAGCTGCCGGGGAAGACAAACCTTTCTCACACTTTGCGGCTACCGGACTTTATCAGGATGAAGACGAGGAAACGCCTGTAAAAACGCCCGAGGAATCGCCTATAACAGCGGCTTCGGCCGGAATTGAAGCGAAGGAGCGGAGCTTGCCCGACACTTCGGTTAAAAATGCCGGCGGCAAGGCACACCCGGATGTGACGATTAGCGTAAACGGGCGGAGGGTAATTCTTGATGATGACAGAGCACAGTATATATTCGTAGATATATTCAATCACATAGATTTTGATCTGACGAAACCCCAGGGCACAATAGTTCTCAAACTTAACGGACAGCAGGCCGCATTCACGGATAATATCCGTTCGGGAGACACAGTCGAGATATATTGGAAAAAGTAGGGGGCGTAATTACTGAAATTGATGGATAAGAAAGTGTACAGCAAATACCAGGGTTACGAACTGGTATACATAAGAATATCCTTCCTGTTTTTTACGGCCGGGATGCTTCTATATTTGGCAGGAAATGAGTTGCTCAAGAGTACGGCATTGGTCAAGTCAACTGAAGAGAAGACTACGCTTTTATGGATCACCGCAGTTTTTATCATTTCACTAATGATCTGCTTCACACGCAGGTGGATATTCCTGAAAGGATTTCTGGAAAACAGGGCGGTCTATTATGCGGACAAGCTGATATTCCTATTTATTGTCTCATTTATTTCGAATTTTTCGAATATCAATGATTGGTTCTATTTTATCATAATCATACCGATCCTGATAACGACTCTTGTCAAGGGCGCACGCGCAGGATATGTTTTACTGACGGTTTCTCTTTTAATAAATATTTCCATATCGCTGCTTGCGAATTTAAAGCCGCTTACTCGAAATGCGGCTTTGGACGGCGCTTTGGGCTATGGGCTCAGCCGGTTGCTCGCCATATACATATTGTTTTACATTTCAGTACATTTTTTAAGCCAGCTTAACAGGTGTAATATTGAATGCGAGATAAAAAACGTAAGCAACCTGGAGCAGATGGAAGAAAAATGCCTCAAGCTTGAAAGCTCCTGGGAAGATATAAAGAAGGAGTACGATAGGCTGACCTCAAGCGCAGGAAAACTGGAAGAATCGAATAAAAACCTTTCAAAAAGCATCGCCGAATTTTATACACTCCACCAGATCAGCCAGGCGATAGGCTCAGTACTTGATATAAAGGAGCTGCTGAAACGGCTCAATGATATAATACTTGGCGTTATGGGAGTAAGCTGCTCTACGATAATACTGTACGATGAAAATATCGGGCGTCTGAAGGTCCACACTACGAACATCACAAACATAAGCGAACTTGCCACGATAACTGACAATATAAACAGTGGCATACTGATGGACGCTTTGAACAACGGGAAAACGATATTGGAGAATAACGTCGATTACATGCAGTATGTCTTCACTTGCGGCAGGGATATCAACTCTCTTATTTGTGTGCCGTTGATAACTAGCTCGAGAAAGTACGGTCTGGTGCTCGTCGAGCACAAATACAACAACGCCTTCGACGAGGAAAACGTACGTCTCCTGAGCATCATAGCGCAGCAGGTCGGCATTGTCATGGAAAACGCGGAGCTGTATGACGAGATGAGGGAGCTTGCAAGGAAAGACGGCCTTACGGACATATATAACAGGCATTATTTCCAGGAAAGGCTCGAAATTGAGTTTCTCCATGCGAAAAACGACAACTATCCTCTTTCCCTTGTAATTTTCGATATAGATCATTTTAAGAGATTCAATGACAATTATGGGCACATGTTCGGAGATATGGTGCTGACTTCGGTCGTCAAGGCAGTAAAGGCTGCGCTGCGTAAAAACGACATGATGGCGCGTTACGGGGGAGAGGAGTTCATTATTTTACTGCCGAGGACAAATCTCAGCGAAGCTTACGAAAAGGTCGAAGCATTGAGAAGGCTGATCGAAAAACATATCATACAGGACAACCTGATAAGCGTTTCCGTAACAGCCAGCTTCGGCATATCCTCCTTCGACGAATGCGTACTGAATGAGAACGATCTGGTTCGGACTGCGGATGACGCGCTTTACGGCGCCAAGGCTGCCGGCCGCAACTGTGTTATGACTGCCAGAAAGCTTCTGGAATGACAGCTTACTTTATTTTGAACGAATTAATCATCTTTTCGAATAGTTCCGCCTGTTTCCGGTCCCACTTCTTTTCGGGTACAAAGTAGCTTAACCGGTACATGCGTCCGTCACGCTGCAGGAAGACCTCCGCGCCCCTGTAATATCCGGAGCCGGTGAGCACGGAATAATCCCATCGGTAGCCGCTTACACCATTTATTTCAACTTTTTCGGAATTGAAAAATTTATATTGGTTATTGGAGGTTTCCAAGGATTTTTTAAGGAAGTCGCCGAGCTCGCCCGGCAGGTTCCAAACCTGCACAAAACCGTGTGCTGTGCCTTCCCTGTCATGAAAGTCCGCATGGAAAAGGATATCGCTGCCGGAAAAGTTCGCAGGTTTTATGGCAAAAGCGGAAGGATACTTGAAGCTGAAGCTGCCTTCAAGCGCTTCATAATCCGTGAACTCGCGCGTCTTCGGCTTGGAAGGGCAGAAAACCGATATGGAGAGATCGTCGGCATAAGTATCGTTTATCCATATGTCATCGACCTCAACTGTATAGGGATACGAAAATTCGGCCGAAGAATCCACGGAAATGCTGAATAACAGCAGATTGTCTATGAACCAAGAGCCCAGCATAAACAGCATTGCCCATACTGCCGTGATCAGCGCCAAATTTTTAAGTTTTTTTCTGAAGCTTCCCACAATATAAACATGCATCATAATATAAAATATATGTGTCAATCAGCCAGGTGATGATTACTGTTTTTGACCATGCACCAAATTCGTCCGGAGGAATAGTATGTAATTATCAGACGATAGGGGGGAATCCGTCGATGAGGATCATGGTAGTCAAGATGCCGAAGTTCTTCGGCAGTCTGATTAAAAAAGTACTTAGAATGGGCTGAACGGGCGTGAAAAATCAAAGCGGCATAAAAAAAGCGTTCAAACGCCTTTTTTATGTCGCTTCGATATTGACACGATATCAAAATCTAAAATAAAAAATTATCAAACAGCTCTCGTAACCTTATTCGAACGCAGGCATCTTGAACATACGTTAACGGACTTCGGAGTGCCGTTTTCTACTATTCTGATCTTTTTTACGTTGGGCTTCCAGAATCTGTTCGTTCTTCTGACCGAGTGGCTAACATTGTTGCCGTATACGGTATCTTTGCTGCAAATATCGCATTTTGCCATCTATATCACACCTCCTTCAGATTGGTGCTTATTATTCCACAAAGCAATAACTATTTTAACACAATAACTTGAGAATCCGCAAGGATTTTTTGAAATAAATGCTATCGAAGTCCATATAAAGAAAGTGGAAGGCTGATTGACCTCCGGACCCCATACACCGGTCGAAATCTTGACTTTATAAAATATCCCAATATAATATAAGTTGTATTAGCCAAACATTTCATACCTCTTCGGTGAAAAAGGTTATTTGTTATCCCCAAAGAAGTTTTTAGCAATAAACAAAGAGAGAATGATTAACTATGAGCGTACTTGAAGTTAAAAATCTGTATAAGAAGTACCCTGCATTTGAGCTGAGAAACATTTCGTTTTCCCTTGAAAAGGGTAAAATTACAGGCTTTATAGGCAGAAACGGAGCAGGCAAATCCACAACTTTAAAAGCATTGTTCAATTTTGTGCATCCCGATAATGGGGAGATTTTATTTTTTGATAATAATTTCAGGGATAGTGAATTTAATACCAAACAGCGTGTAGGCTTTGTTTCAGGTGGAATCGATTACTATTCAAAGAAGAAAATCAAAATAATTACTTCCATCACAAAATCATTTTACGATAAATGGGACGATACTGCCTACTCTAAATACATGGCTGCGTTCAAGTTGGATGAAAACAAAACGCCTTCACAATTGTCGGCTGGCATGAAGGTCAAATATGCTCTGACCCTCGCGTTGTCACATAATGCGGAGTTGCTTGTACTTGACGAACCCACAAGCGGACTTGACCCCGTTTCAAGGGATGATTTGCTGGATTTATTTATGGAGCTTAGCGACAAAGGAATTACGATATTGTTCTCAACTCATATCACATCTGACCTCGACAAGTGTGCCGACAACATTATTTATATTAAAAACGGTATGCTTCTTGCAGAATCCGATATTAAGTCATTTGTAGACAGCTATAAGGTTTTGAAGCTTACACAGGATCAACTGACCCCGGATTTGCAACCAAAGCTGATTGGTTGTAAAAGGAGTAAAAATGGACTTACCTCGCTTATAAGAACAGATGACGCATCAGGTCTGGATATCGATTACGTCGATGCTGACCTGGAGTTGATTATGGTTCATATAGAAAGGGAGGGAGAGTAATGAAAAACCTTATAAGAAAAGAATTATTGCTTTCCATGCATCCGACAGCGCCAATATTCCTTATCCTTTCAGGGATGCTTATCATACCCAGCTATCCTTACTATGTTGTATTCTTTTATACAGGACTGGCCGTGTTTTTCACCTGCTTAAACGGCAGGGAAAATAATGACGTTTTTTATACACTTACACTCCCTGTTTCCAAAAGATATATTGTAAAAGCGCGCTTTGTTTTCACAGTTCTTCTGCAATTGGCGCAAATGCTGGCAGCCGTACCCTTTGCGATTATTCGTCAAAACATGCCGTTGCCCGGTAATCAGGTAGGTATGGATGCAAATATTGCTTTATTCGGGTTGGCATTCGTAATGTACGGAGTATTCAATTATATATTTTATGGAATTTACTATAAGGATGTCAACAAGGTAGGGACTAGCTTCGTATTGTCAAGTGTCGCTATGTTTGTATATATAGCAATTGCGGAAACTTGTTCACACGCAGTACCTTTTGTAAGAGATTATTTGGATACAAAAGACCCGCAATATCTTACGTATAAGCTGACAGTGCTGGCAATCGGAGTAATATTTTACGCTTTCTCGACGTATATGGTTTACAGAAAATCGGTTAAATCCTTCGAAGCTTTAGATTTATAATGCCGTTGATATTAATAATCCTTGACGGACGGGATTTAAACCGATTGGGTATGGCAATAAGAGGAAGTATATATTAAAATGTAAATATCAAGGAAGCGTACATTAATGATAAAGTTCCGGGAGATACGCGATGGATCAGCATTCCGAGAAAATGAGAAAACCGCTGCAGTTTCTGAAGGGCGTCGGCGATACCAGGGCGGCTTTGTTTCAGAGGCTTGGCCTGTTTACCGTAGGCGATATCATCACGCATTATCCCAGGGATTATGAGGACCGCAGCAAACTCAGGAAGCTTTCCGAGCTGCAGGACGGGGAAGAGTGTTCCTTCGAAGGCATGATCGCGTCCAAGGTGAACGAGTCGAGGCCGCGGAGGGGACTTACCGTGAGCCGGGTCAGCATCAGGGACGAATCCGGACTGATAAACGCCACCTGGTTCAATCAACCCTATCTGAAGAGTTACTTCAAGCCCGGTGAAAGATATATTTTCTACGGAAAGATAACAAGGAGGCGGACCTTCGAGGTGCTGAATCCGGTTTATGAGAGGCTCGACGACCAGGGACCGGTCAAAACCTGCAGGATCGTGCCCATCTATCCCGCGACGGGAAAACTCACACAGAACGTTATCAGAGCCGCAATACGCAACGCTCTCGATTTTGCCGGGGACAGCATACAGGAGATACTGCCCCAATGGATCCGCGAAAATTACCAGCTGACTGAATTAAATTTTGCAGTAAACAATATACACTATCCCGAAGACGACGACGCATTCCTGAAAGCCAGAAAAAGACTCGTGTTCGAGGAACTTTTGCTATTGCAGCTGGGGCTCATGAATCTAAAAGTGTCTGCCGCGTCGTCGGCTGCCGGCATACGTTTCGACGCAGGCCGGGAAGTACAGGAATTCATGCGGCGGCTGCCCTTCAACCTTACAAATGCCCAGAAGCGTGTTTTAGCAGAAATAGAGCAGGATATGGAAAGCGGCAAGGTAATGAACAGGCTGGTGCAGGGAGATGTCGGTTCGGGTAAAACCATAGTCGCCGTCCTTGCCTTGGTCAAGGCTGTTAAAAGCGGTTATCAGGGAGCTTTCATGGCGCCTACCGAAATACTTGCGGAGCAGCATTATAACTCGCTGGGACCGCTGCTTGCACCGCTGGACATAAGAATATCGCTGCTGACGGGCAGCGTTACAGGCAAGGCGGCAAAGGAAACGCTCGAGGCGATAAGAAACGGTGAGACCGACATAGTTATAGGGACGCATGCGCTGCTCGAGGACAAAGTGGTCTTTAAGAACCTCGGTCTGGTGGTGACCGACGAACAGCACCGATTCGGAGTGCGTCAGAGGGCAAAGCTGTCAGGCAAGGGAGAAAATCCCGATATATTGGTCATGACTGCAACTCCAATACCGAGGACGCTTGCTCTGATATTATACGGCGATCTCGATATATCGATAATAGACGAGCTTCCACCGGGAAGAAAGACGATCAAGACCTACGCGGTACATGCGGATATGCGCGAAAGGATCGATAATTTCATAAGGAAGCAGGTAACTGAAGGCAGACAGGTGTATATAGTCTGTCCGCTCGTTGACGAATCCGACGCGGTCGAGGCCAAAGCAGCTTCGGGTTTGGCTGAGGAGCTTGCGCAGGAGACCTTCAGCGATCTCAAGGTGGGACTTATCCATGGAAAGATGAAGGCGTCGGAAAAGGAAGCCGTTATGAACAGCTTTATAGAAGGCAGCCTCGACATACTTGTTTCAACAACTGTAATAGAGGTCGGGGTCAACGTACCGAACGCGTCCGTCATGGTCATAGAAAACGCGGAGAGGTTCGGACTGGCACAGCTGCACCAGCTGAGAGGCAGGGTCGGCAGGGGTGAACACCAGTCCTACTGCATACTGTTCAACGAAAGCAAGTCCGAGGTTGCTGAAGAACGAATGAAGGTTATGGAAAAGACTTCCGATGGATTCGTAATTTCAGAAAAGGATCTGGAGCTCCGCGGACCGGGAGACTTTTTCGGGACGAGACAGCACGGTATACCGGAACTTAAAATTGCAAATCTTTATAAAGACATGGAAGTGTTGAAGCAGGCGCAGGAGGCAGCGCAAAAGCTGCTTTCCGGGGACAGGCAGCTGAAGTCTCCCGAAAACAGGCTGCTTGGGCAAGCGATAAGGGAGAAATTCGCAGCAACAGCGCAAACGCTCAGCATGAACTGAGCTGAAGAAAAACATACGGCAAGGGAGGAAACAGCCATACTCAGGGTTATATCGGGCATTGCGGGAGGACTTCAACTAAAAACGGTAAAGGGTATGTCAACAAGACCTACTTCAGATAAGGTAAAAGGGGCCCTCTTTAATATAATCGCCGGCTTTGTGGAAGGGAGCGGAGTGCTCGATGTATTCGGAGGCACCGGCAGCCTTGGGATCGAAGCGTTGAGCAGGGGTGCGGAACACGCGGTTTTTTTCGATAAAAGCGCGGAAAGCTGCGCGGTGATACGCGATAACCTGACCCACACGAAGCTTATAGGGCGGGCGGAGGTTTACCAGACTGATTTTACCACAGGCATAGAGCGTCTGTTCCGTGATAACAAAAAATTCGATATTATTCTGCTGGATCCGCCTTATAACAAAAATTTTATTCAGGAAACATTAAAATTACTGACAAAAAATGATATAATGAAGGACGAAGGTATGATCATAGCGGAACACAGCGTGTCCGACCTCCTGCCCGAAGCTTTTGGACGGTTTGAAGCCGTTGACACGAGAAAATATGGTGATACAATGTTAACAATATACAAACAAGGCGGTAGGCAAAGTAAATGATTATGGTTTACCCGGGAAGTTTCGATCCCATAACGAACGGACATCTCGATATTATTACAAGAGCTGTTTATATATGTGATAAACTCATAGTCGCGGTCGGCAGCAACGAAGCTAAAAAATCGGCATTTTCGGTTGATGAACGCATTGAACTCATCAAAGCCACGATAGGTGAACGCGACGATATAATGGTAACCAGCTTTTCAGGTTTGCTGGCGGACTTTGTCAAGAAAGTGGGAGCAAAGGCAGTCATCAAGGGCTTGCGGGCTATGTCCGATTTTGAGTATGAGTTCCAGATGGCGCTATTGAATAAGAATCTTGAACCGGATATGGAAACGCTGTTCATGATGACTAACGTCAATTATTCCTACCTGAGTTCGAGCGCCGTCAAGGAGATCGCAAAAAACGGCGGAAATATCGAAGGACTCGTACCGGAATGCATAAGGGAACGGGTCATGAAGAAATTAGCCTGCAGATAGAGCATTATAGGGGGTAAAGGCATGGAAATACTTTCAATACTGGAAACACTGGAAGATCTGGTTGAAAAAAGCGTAAGTGTTCCATTTTCGGGCAGATGCCTCGTCGACAAGGAAGAGATCCTTGAAATCGTTAAAGAGCTGAGGCTTAAGCTCCCTGATGATATCAAGCAGGCGAAGTGGGTAAAGGAAGAAAGGGTGAGGATCCTGGCGGATGCCCAGAAGGAGGCAGGCAACCTTCTGAAGGATGCTGAAAGCAAGATCGCAGCGATGGTTGACGAACATGAGATCACCAAAAAGGCATACGAACAGGCGAATGAAATAGTTGCAGGCGCACAGAAAAACGCGCGGGAGATCAGGCTCGGCACCAAGGAATATGCGGACAGCATACTGAATAAGGTGGAAGAAATATTGAAGGATACTCTCGAAGTTATTAAGATGGACCGTCAGGAGCTCAAATAGAGCTCCTTTTTATTTTTACTTTTAGCCAAGTCTTATTTGCAAATTTGCTTAGAATTATCAGAGACACCAGTGAAACCAGCATCATCAGCAAAGCCTTTAAAAAAAGCTGCAGGAAGCCTGATATGCCCGGTTCCGCCGCGCCAAGCACCGGTATCGCGGAGAGCGCTTCAAGCCGCAGCAGCTTTATTCCGGCGGCTGTGTATATTGCGGCAATTATGCCTTGAAGCGCTTTCCCGAAGATATACGGCGTTATCCGTATATCCGTGCCTGAAATTATGCTCATCACCTGGAAATGCACAGATAAGCCCGCCCAGCCGATTATGAGGCTCACCGCAGGCAGCTTGACCGCGAACGGCACTGCCGCCAGGCGGCTTACGATACCGGACCCTGTGGTTATCTCGAATACTCCGCTCAAAACGCCTGTCAAAACGCTTTTGTCCAGCCCCAACGGCAATAGGACAGGAGAGAGCGCTCCTGCAAGGATGCCTATCAGACCGGTTTCTGTCAGCAATTGAATTATAACGGCAAAAAGTACGATAAAACCGCCTATTGCCAGAATAGTCGAGACGGAGTTCCTGATTGCGTTTCCCAGAATGGAACCGAACCCGCCTGCCTGCATCCGCTGTGCTGCGAGAGTTGTTTTGAAGGTTTTCAGCAGATCCTTATTACGCGCTTCTTTTATCCGGGAGCGTCCGGAACGTTTGTAAAACCTGAAGAGAACGCCTACCGTCAGGCAGGCGAGGATATGGCAGGCCAGCAGGAAAATCCCGATGCGGGATGAACCGTACATACCGGTTCCTACGGCGCCTACGATAAAAAGCGGCCCCGAATTGTTAGTAAAGGCAAGCAGCCTTTCAGCTTCATTTTTGCTCAGTAAGCCGCTGCTTCTCAGGTCGGAAGTTATCTTGGCCCCGACCGGATACCCGGAGGTTACTCCAAGCAGCAATGCGAACGAAGCGCACCCAGGCACGTTGAAAACCGGCCTCATGACAGGCTCCAGCAGAATCCCAGAAGTCCTGATGAAGCCTGTGGAATTGATGATCTCGGATGCGATAAAAAAAGGGAACAGGGATGGGACCACAACGCCCGCCCAGAGAGCAAGACCGTTCTGCGCAGCCTTGACGGCGCTGCCGGAGAAAAATATGAGGCAGAGTACGAACAATATGCATAAAAAAGGCAGTGCGAGCTTCCTGAGATAAAATACACCGGAAGGCCCGGACAGAAATAAAAAAAGCGGGGCGGCAACCAGCAGCGCGGCTATTAGGAATGTCATCTGTTTCAACCCTTGTTCAACGTTTCTTTAAATCTTAATATGAAAAAAAGGAAGCTTTTATGCTTCCTTTTTATATGACATTCCCAGGTAAAGGTATACTTTACTTGACCTCTGTGATCCAGTTGAACTCATCCTTAACGGTACCGCTCTGTATGCCTGTGATGGTTTCGTAAAGCTTGGCTGAGAGGTCTCCTATCTTTCCGCCGGCTACGGTTATGACCTTGCCGTCCCAGCTCAGCTCGCCGATAGGCGATATGACGGCAGCTGTTCCGGTTCCGAAGGCTTCGACCAGCTTGCCCGCCGCTTGTGCGTCGAACAGCTCCTGTGCGGAGAGCTTCCTTTCGGTAACCTTCACGCCCCAGTGCTTGAGAAGGTGTATGCAGGAATTTCTTGTGATGCCGGGCAGAATGCTCCCGTTGAGCTCCGGAGTTACGACTTCGTCGCCGATTTTGAAGAAGACGTTCATAGAGCCGACTTCCTCGATATATTTCCTTTCAACTCCGTCGAGCCAGAGAACCTGCACGTAACCCTTGTCGTGAGCGAGCTCCTGCGCCTTGAGGCTTATCGCGTAATTGGCGGGCGTTTTTGCAAAGCCTGTGCCGCCTCTTACAGCGCGGACATATTCATTTTCAATCATTATCTTTACAGGATTAATGCCGGAAGGATAATAAGCTCCGCTTGGGGAAAGTATTATCATAAATTTATAAGTATTCGAAGCTCTTACGCCAAGGTACGGATCGGTTGCGATTATGAACGGACGGATATAAAGCGATGTGCCGGGTTCTGTCGGGATCCAGTCGCGATCCACACTTACCAGTGCTTTGATGGCTTCGACCCCGAAAGCCTCATCGAATTGCGGGATGGACATCCTTTCGTTGGAATTATTGACCCTCTTCATGTTCATTTCAGGTCTGAAGAGGTTGATGCGTCCGTCAGCCGTCCTGTAAGCCTTCAAGCCTTCAAATATAGCCTGGCCGTAATGAAATACCATCGTTGCCGGGTCGAGTTCCAATGGTCCGTAGGGAACAATACGCGGGTCATACCAACCCTTTTCAGTGCTATAGTCCATAATGAACATATGATCCGTAAAATGCTGACCGAAGCCCAGCTTTTTCTGATCAGGCTTAGCTTTAGGATTACCGTTTTTTTCTATTCTTATTTTCTGTGTCACTATCGACAACCTCCTAACATATTACCCTTATAAATACTTTTTTTAATTATGCAACTTTTCTTATAAAAAATCCATACCTTAATAAAACAAATTCATTTATTTTACTAATTTTCCTTCCTTTTTTTGAGTTACAAATGTATAATTATTAATGTTAATTATAGACAATTTACATGTAGATGGAGGACGCTAATATGAATACAAATGAATCCGTAAAAAGGGTCAATCGTTTCGTACTCCTGGCCAACTGGATACTTGACGTAATATTCATCCTCGGATATACCCAGGAATTTCTGAAGGGCGCCAAAACTCTGTCCTATCTTGTCATTATGCTGACGATCATAATCGTTCCTATGGTAACCGCATCCATATTATACTTCAAGGCAAAAGACAGCAACTTCATGAAATATATAACACTGACAGGGTACTACATTCTTTATATTTATGTAATGTTCACCGCCGAGCCGAACAGGCCTCTTGTGTTTGTGTACATATTCCCGATAATTATAGAATATTTCCTGTATTTTGACCTCCGTCTTATCGTGATCAGCAGCTGCACTTTTGTGGCGATCAATATCGTAAAGCTCGTTTACTATATTGCGTTTCTGGGCTTGACCGACCCGTTCAACGCTACCAACTACCTGATACAAATGGCCTCAATCGGGCTGTTCGCATTTACTCTTATCGCATCTACAAAACTATCGAATCAGTTCAACAGAGATAAGATAGACAGCATAGATAACGAGAGAAAGAAGCAGGGAGAGGTGCTAGACGATGTCCTTAAAATAGCGGCCGTGCTCGATAAAAACTCGAAGGAAGTGCAAAGGATCGTAAATGAATTGACGAAGCTGACGAACGTGGCTTCGAATGCGGTACAGGAAATAGAGAAGGGAGCCGCCGATACGGCGTCAAACCTGCAGCTCCAGTCCGGGCTGACACAGGACATAAACACCATTATACAGGAGACCTCGGAGGAATCGCTGAGTACCGAACAAATCTCGGTCAATACCGCAAACGCGGTTTCCGAGGGTATGGAGATAGTAAGCCGGCTGAACCAAAAATCGGACGACGTCAGTGAAAACAGCGACAATGCCTACAGGATAATGCTCGACCTCAAGGAAAAAGCAAACAAGATTCGCGACATAACGGATATTATTTCAGGCATTTCCGAGCAGACTAACATGCTGTCGCTGAACGCGGCGATAGAAAGCGCAAGGGCGGGAGAGACAGGCAAGGGCTTTGCCGTGGTCGCAGAGGAAATAAGGAAGCTCGCTTCCCAAAGCAAGGAATCGACCAATAGCATCGCACGCATAGTAAACGAGCTTAATGAAAAATCGGACGAATCCGTAGAAGCGGTTCAGAAGATGAAGCTTACAAACGACGAACAGAACCGGCTCGTCGACAGGACCAGCGTAATTTTCAGCGATATAAGCGAAAAGATGCAGGAAGTCAGGAATAATGTCTACCGCGTAAATGAAAAAATAAATAAAATATTGCTTGCCAATAACAAGCTGGTCGAAAGTATAAACGAGATCTCCGCAGTGAGCGAGGAAGTTACAGCAAGCGCCGAGGAAGCCACCGCGCTGTCTTCACAGAATATCGACAAGGCCGAGGAAGCCAGAGGCTACGTGGACGAGCTCATAGATACTTCCATGAAAATGGCTAAATATACGAACTGAAGCCGTTGCCTGCCGGATGTATTTTTGCTATTAT
The DNA here is from genome assembly GCA_023412915.1 of Bacillota bacterium. GTDB lineage: Bacteria > Bacillota > Clostridia > Acetivibrionales > DTU013 > JAEYOM01. The sequence continues at coordinate 146,910 of JAEZRE010000014.1, read as the reverse complement.
AACGAGGTAGTGAAAAATTTTCTATTAAAAGATGCATTATATGCGTTATAACAGAAGTTGTTTATAAAACTTATACAAATCGGGAGGCAATGATGTCCGAAATATTTTTCCCGGATCTCTACGTTAAAGGCATTCGCGATATATCTGTCGAATTGCTCGAGAAAAACGGGATCCGTGGGTTGATACTCGATATCGATAATACGCTGGTGCCCAACCACGTTGCAGATGCCGACGAGATCGCGGTCGAATGGATAGGGAAGATGAAGGCTGCGGGTTACAAGCTTTGTATCGTATCGAATGCGTCGAAGAAAAGAGTGGTCAAGTTCAACGACAGACTTAAGCTCGATGCCGTACACAGGGCTATGAAGCCGGGTACGCAGGCTTTCCTGAAGGCAGGCAGGCTAATGGGTATCGCAAAGAATAACATAGCTGTAGTCGGAGACCAGATATTCACAGATGTTTACGGAGGGAACCGCGCAGGCATGTTCACGATACTTGTACATCCTATCGACAAGCGTGAAGGCAAACTGGTGAGATTCAAGCGCATATTTGAGAAACGGATACTGACAAGGTATTCTGAATGGTCGAAAAAGAACGGTATTCATTGAAAAGGCAGGTCATTCGATGCAGCTTGATACAAGAGTCGGCGGTAAGACAAAACTGACCGGGCTGATAGGAAATCCCATTGAACATACTGTTTCACCGGTACTTCAGAATAGTCTCTTTTCCATGACGGGGATCGACGGGATTTACATACCGATAAAGGTTCCGCAGGGGAAGCTGGGCGATGCCGTTCGCGGCCTTCAAGCTTCCGGTTTTACCGGTTTCAACGTCACGATACCGTATAAGGAAGAAGTTCTCCAATTTCTCGACGAAATTAGCGATGAAGCCGTGTTACTGGGTGCGGCAAATACCATAAGGATCTCCGGCGACAAGCTGTACGGCTATAATACCGACGGGGACGGTTTCTTGCGCGCCTTCCGCGAGCAGACGGAAAGTGGTTTCGATGGCAAGCAGGTCTGCATATTGGGAGCCGGCGGAACCGCGCGGGCGCTGTCTGCAAAGATAGCAACGGCGGGAGCTGACAGGATAACCGTCATAAACCGTACACCTGAAAGGGCGCAGGAGCTTTCATTAAATGTCAACAGCGTATTGGAGGCCAGGGGCTTCGGCAGAATAACGGAGCCCGCGGGTTTGGACTCCTGGGAAGCCCTGAAGGCTCTTGAGGCATGCGATATAATCATCAACACCACGTCTGCCGGTATGTACCCGAGGGTTGACAACAGTCCTCTGAAGGAGGATTTCAGGTTCAAAAGCGAACAAATCGTTTATGACGTTATTTACAACCCTGCGGAGACCAAGCTCCTGAAACTGGCGAAAAAGTTCGGCTGCAGGACGGCGAACGGCGCCGGGATGCTGTTCCATCAGGGTGTGAGGGCCTATGAGCTATGGATGGACATAGATATACCCGATGTTGAGCTGCAAGAGCTTTCATTTGCATTTGTAAAATATTTGGCCGAATAAAGGATTTTTTGACAAAAGCAGAGAATAATCATACGACAATAAACCGCAAGGTCTATTGATTTCAATGAAGGGTCAGGAGGAGTTATGGCTTTCGCTTATGCGGCAGTATTTGTTCTAGGCCTGGTTTTCGGCTCTTTTGCGAATGTTCTGATATACAGGGTTCCTCAGGGTAAATCGATAATCCTGCCGCCTTCGTCATGCACGAACTGCGGAAATCGCCTTACAGCAAGAGAACTTGTCCCGGTTGTCAGCTACGTCTTTCTCAAAGGCCGGTGCAGGCATTGCGGTGAACGCATTTCACCAAGATACCCTCTTGTCGAGCTTCTGACTGCGGCTGTTTTCACTGCGCTATTTTACAGATTCGGTTTTTCGGCGGCTTTTTTAGCCTATGCTTATCTGATGACTATACTGATTGCCATATTCTTCATCGACACAGACCACAGGATCATTCCGAACGGACTGGTCATAGCCGGCCTGATCGGCGGAATGGCATTTTTCGTATATAACTGCTTTTTTCCTCAGGCCGAGATATTCGGCGACGACAGGTGGTGGACGCCTTTGGCGGGAATTTTGCCTGGTTCGGGCTTCCTGCTGTTGGTGGCGATACTCGGCTCATTGATTTACAAATCCGACGATGCCCTCGGGATGGGAGACGTCAAGCTCATGGCGCCGATAGGTCTCTTCCTCGGCTGGAGACTATGCATGGAGGCGCTTTTACTGTCGGTAGTGCTGGGGGGAGTGCTCTCGCTGCTGCTGATGCTTGCAGGTCTGAAGAAGAGGAAGGACACCATAGCGTTCGGACCGTTCATCGTTATAGGAGCCTTCGTAACGATAATGTGGGGCTGGAAGCTTATTTCGATCTATTTGGGCGGTTGAAGGACGGTATCGATATTTTTACCATAGAACAAACTATTAAAGGGGGAAAATTATATGCCGCAAATCAAAAATTATATGGAAGAGATCGTGTTCAACCAGATGAAGGATGTACTGACCGACATCAACATGTGCACCTGCGACAAGTGCCTGCTGGATATCGCCGCCATAGCCCTGAACGATCTGCCGCCGAAGTACCTGGTAACTGAAAAGGGCGAGCTTTACTCAAAGATCAATACGCTGAAGCAGCAGTTCGAGGTCGACGTTATTGCGGCGATCACAAAGGCCGCGGTTCTCGTAAAAAGGAATCCAAGGCATCCGTAAGTGGGCTTGGATAAAGGCTTTAACAAAGGGGAAACATGAGTGATATGAGCAAAAGGATAATCGTAATAAACGGACCTAATCTCAACCTGCTCGGAGTCAGGGAAAAGGACGTCTATGGAAGCGTGACCCTTGCGGAGATTGCCGCTGCCGTGACAAAAGAGGCTGAAAAGCTGGGTATGGAAGCCGATTTCGTCCAGTCCAACCACGAAGGTGAGATAATAGATAAATTACACGAGGCCAGGGGCAAATATGACGTGATAATCATGAACCCCGGCGCCTATACGCATTACAGCATAGCGATACGCGACGCCGTAAAGGCTGTTGAGCTCCCGTGCATAGAAATACATCTTTCGAATATACATGCCAGGGAGGAATTCAGGAGCAAATCGGTGATCGCACCCGTATGCGTCGGCCAGATATGTGGTTTCGGAGCCGAAAGCTATACGATCGCTTTGAAGGCGGCGTCCCTGCTGTAATAGAGGTGACGGTAGCCTGGACAGAATATTTCATACATAAAAAAGGAGTAATTCAAATGCCGGATATTTATAAAAACAGACTTGCCAGATTGCGTGACAAAATGAAGCAGAACAATATCGACGGAGCCTTGGTAACCGAACGTGTCAGCTATATGTACATGTCCGGGTTTACAGGCACCTCGGCGATTTTGTTCATAGACCAGAACAGGGCTGCGCTTCTGACGGATTTCAGGTACGTAGAGCAGGCTTCGTCCCAGTCGCCCGATTATGAAATCATACAATACAGGGGCAGCCAGTTTGACGAGATCAACCGTCTTATCGAAGAAGACGGCGTCAGGAACCTTTCTTTCGAAGACAGCCGCATGACTTACGCCGAATACAGCGAATACCGTGAAAAACTGAAGGCGAACGAGTTCCTTCCCCTTGGAAGGGTGCTCGAAGAACTGCGTATAATAAAGGATGAATCGGAGATAGACGTTATAAGGCAAGCTGTCAGAATAGCCGATAACGTTTTTTCACACATACTCGAATATATTAAACCCGGTGTGAGTGAGATCGAGCTTGCGGCTGAAATGGAACATGAAATGAGGCGCGAGGGGGCCATCGGATCGTCCTTCGACACGATACTCGCTTCAGGCCTGAGGGCTTCTATGCCGCACGGCGTTGCATCGGAAAAGAAAATCGAGGCGGGAGACGTCATCACGTTGGATTTCGGAGCTCTTTACAAGGGCTATTGCTCCGATATGACCAGGACTGTGTTTCTGGGCAAGCCGGATCCTGAACTCGCAAGAATATACAAAATCGTGCTCGAGGCAAATCAACTCGGCCTCGATACCGTAAAAAGCGGAATGACGGGCAGGGAAGTGGATGCGGTTGTAAGGAAATTCATATCCGATGCGGGCTTCGGCGACAATTTCGGGCATGGGCTAGGGCATGGCGTAGGGCTTGAGATACACGAGGATCCAACGCTTTCGCTGAGAGGAAATCTCGTGCTGAAGGAAGGAATGATCGTTACCATCGAACCAGGTATATATGTGACCGGCCTGGGCGGCGTAAGGATCGAGGATATGGTCGCCGTCGGCGCCGACAAGAACAGCATTCTGACGACTTCGACAAAAGAGATGATTGTATTGTAAAAGAAAATTTTTCTTGAAATACATGTTATTTTAATTTAATATTATCTAGGATATATTACTAACGTTGTTATGGAATCGATCATGCATTCGTAAGGTAATAAGAAAAGGAACAGATTTATATAAGCGGAGGGAAATTAAATGATAACAGCAGGTGATTTCAGGAACGGAGTTACGTTCGAGCTGGATAGCCAGGTATTTCAGATTGTCGAGTTTCAGCATGTAAAACCCGGTAAGGGCGCTGCTTTTGTTAGAACAAAAATGAAAAATGTTATGACCGGCGCTACGGTTGAAAGAACATTCAACCCGACGGATAAAGTGGAGCAGGCGCGTATTGAAAGACAGGACATGCAGTATCTATATAACGACGGCGACCTTTTTTACTTTATGGATACCGAGACCTTTGAACAGCTTCCGATCGGTAAGGCTACGATTGGCGATACATTCAAATTCGTCAAGGAAAATATGATTGTAAAGATACTTTCCTACAAGGGAAATGTATTCGGCATCGAGCCCCCGACTTTTGTGGAACTTGAAATAACGGAGACCGAACCCGGCTTCAAGGGCGATACAGCCACCGGAGCATCGAAGCCCGCGACACTTGAGACGGGCGCAATAGTCAAGGTTCCGCTCTTTGTAAACCAGGGCGACAAAATAAGAATAGACACCAGAACCGGTGAATATCTCGAAAGAGCGTAACTATAACCCGCGAGCATAAACATATTTAACAGCGGGAATAGTATTGAGAAGTGTAAAATAAGTCATACTTTGCATGGACTGCAAAGAAACGGAGGTTTTATGAATTATCTGAAAGAAAGAGTGTCCTACCTGAAAGGGCTGGCTGAAGGAATGCAAATCAGCGACGCCACAAACGAAGGAAAGCTGCTCAAAGCTATTCTCGAGGTGCTGGACGATGTAGCGCTTGCCGTGGACGACGTTGAAGAGGTTCAGGAGCAGCTCACCGAACAGATCGATGAGATAGATGAAGACCTGTCCGAAATCGAAAGCCTTATATACGATGAAGAAGACGAGTGCTGTGACGAAGAATGCTGCGATGAGGAAGAGGACGGGGAAGAAGAGGAAGAGGAAGAGATAGACGCCGAATTCGACTGCCCGCATTGCGGAGAGACAGTAAATCTTGAAGATGCATACATGAAAAAAGATTCCGTATTATGTCCGCACTGCAACAAGGAAATAGAAATAGAATGGACCTGCGACTGTGACGAATGTACGGAAAGCGGAGACGATTCGGATAAATAATCAAAAAGAATCAAGGCGGGTCCTTGGAGACAGGCGACCTGCCTTTTTATTATTTATCAGTTGATTGAAAGTGCTGCGCAGCATATACATGTTTTAGCATAGCGAAACCGTGCATTAATGAAACATTTTGCATTATGCCGACGCAATAATCGGGAGTGAAGGACGTTAATGAAAACACTTTTAAGGGAAGTCTGGGAATGGATCATTGTATTTGCCGCTGCGTTCATACTGGTTTCACTGCTAAATACGGCTGTTTTTGCGACGACGCAGGTTAGGCAGACTTCCATGCAGGATACCCTGATGGAAGGTCAACACCTGTTTATTGAGAAGCTTACATATTTGTTCAGTGGTCCTACAAAGGGCGATATAATAGTTTTCATAGAGAACCAGTATCCTAGAAATTACATAGACAGGGTAAAAGTTTTCCTTAAGGATGTATCGCAGGTTTTTGTACCGGTCGAGCAAAAGACGAACGTCCGGCTTGTAAAGAGAGTGATCGGTATACCGGGCGATGAAATAGATATCCGGGACGGAAGCGTTTACAGGAACGGAGAAAGGCTTGAGGAACCGTATGTGAAAGGCATCACCTATACCAGGGAGGCCATCTTCCCCATAAAGGTACCGGAGGGTAAATACCTGGTTCTCGGCGACAACAGGGAGGTCAGCAAGGACAGCAGGACCTTCGGGCTGATCGACCGTACGCAGATCGAAGGAAAGGCCGTGTTCAGGTTCTGGCCCTTCAACAAGTTCGGTGTAGTGCATTGATAAAGCTTATTGCGTAAATCAAACCAATTAATACAAAGCATTCTATTATCCATCAAAGGAGGTAGGATGCTTTTGTCTGTCCAAATGAATTTTTATTTAGGCCTTATCCCCAAATAATATGATTACTTCAACCATCATCATAAAGGAATACATATTAAGTGCATTTTCTATTTATGATATAAAATTTTAAATAGTATATTGTATTTACCAAAAAAATCCAGTATAATCAGATTAATCAGAAACATCAGAATCTGCTGAATATTTAACTATAAGGAGTACCAATATGGCTGATGATGTTAAAGGTATAGTTGAAGGTTGTTCTTGTCTTCCCTTAAACGAAAATGCAGGTAGTTGTTATGTTGAAGCCATTATTTCAATGGATGACCGAGGGCAAATAGTTATTCCCAAAAATATTCGAGACAAACTTGGATTCACAAGTAGTGAAAAACTGGTCTTAATAAGTTGGACAAAAAACAATAAAGTTGAGTCGGTTTCAATAATGCGGAATGATGTGTTTTCAGAAATTGTAAATAACTATTATAATTCAAAATAGGGGGTGTTGAATTATGAGTATTATTTTAATCAGCATTGGTGGGTTGTCCGTGGTACTATGGGGCGTTATACACCTTTTCCCGACAAAAACTGTTGTTGGCGGGTTTGGGGACATATCAACCGACAATAAAAGAATAGTATTTATGGAATGGATAAATGAAGGGGTTACACTAATATTTATCGGTGCATTGGTGTTGGTAACCACATATCTTGGTGATGTAAATCATTATATATCCAAGTTAGTATATGCTTCTTCATCAGGTATGCTTTTTGTAATGTCGGTAATATCGATTTTCACAGGCTTTAAAATTAACCACTTGGCATTCAGGCTATGTCCAGTGATTTTTTCTGTTTCTGGATTATTAATCTTGATTGGTTCACTATTATAAGGCCTTATCTTTAAAGAATATGAATGCTTCCAGCCGAAGAGGAGGAATAATGAAACAATGTAAACCACGGGAGATTACACACGAATTCTAATGCAAAACTATGAACAACACACTTCAAGTAATAAATGTATAAAGTGACCAGAATTATCTTTTTGGAAATCCTCAACACACATTTGTTCATACTCCTTTCATTATACCGAACGAATACTGCACTGCCGATCCTGCCCTATATACGCTAATCTTAGTCTACCCTCTCCGTTCCTTGTAAGCGTCTATTGATTTCAATCAGGCGCTTTTTTATTTCGGAAATTTTTTTGCCAGTCATAAATTTGGACAAAGCCAAATAATTATAGTTAAGACATCAAAGTGAAGCGGGACACAAAAATGTGAGGCGAAAAAGAAGGTAGGAACTGATGAGAAACAGTGCTGAAAATAACCAGAACAACAGCAGTGCAAGCAGTCTTAAAAAGCATATCCTGCCGGTACTCTCAAAGAGGGTGGCTTCCGCAATAGAAGGCGCGCTGATTTACGGCCTGGAGCCGCTGGAAGAAATACGCCTGAGGGCGGACAAACCTCTGATACTCCAAAATTATTACAAGGAATGGTTCATAGGCGCCGACGGATTGTTATCGTCGAAGCCTTCGGGCAGCTTCCTCGTTTCACAGGAAGATATCAGGCTGTCGCTAGAAATGATGAGCGAGAACTCCATCTACGCGTATCAGGATGAGATCAGAAACGGTTATATAACTATAAAGGGCGGACATCGCGTTGGCCTGTCGGGGAGAGTTATACTGGATGGCGGCGCCGTCCGGAATATAAAGGATATTTCAGGCCTCAACATAAGGCTTTCCAACCAGATACCCGGCTGCTCCTCAAAAATTCTCGCGCATCTTTTCAGAAACAGTTCAGACATATACAACACTTTGATAATATCGCCCCCGCAATGCGGCAAGACAACGATACTAAGGGATATAGCGAAAATATTGAGCAACGGGGCGCCCGAATATGGCTTCAAAGGCTTGAAGGTCGGCATCATAGATGAAAGATCGGAGCTCGCGGCATGCATGAAGGGCATACCACAGAATGATGTAGGCATCAGGACAGACGTGCTGGACGGATGTCCTAAAAATATAGGCATGCCCATGATGATACGATCGATGTCGCCCGCCGTGATCATAACCGACGAGATTGGTAACGACGGGGACAGGGAGGCGGTTCAATGCGTTCTGAACGCAGGCGTAAGAATCGTAACCTCGGCGCATGGATACAACATTTCCGAATTGAAAAGCCGCCGCGAAGTCCTAAAACTCATCGATGACAAGGTATTTGAAAGATATGTGGTGCTGGGGAACAAAAACGGCCCCGGAACACTTGTCGAGGTTATAGACGGAAGTACCATGAAACCGATGACAGGAGCTGATGCAAATGCTTTTTAAATTAGTGGGCAGCCTTGTAGTCGTTCTTTCGTGCAGTTTCCTGGGTTTCATACTCTCAAGGGACTGCAGCAGAAGACCTCAGCAGCTGAGGGAGATGCAAACGCTGCTTCAGATGTTCGAAAACCAGATAAATTATCTGTCGGATGTGCTGATCGAAGCTTTTAAACGGGTGAGCAGGGTCGGAAACAGCGAGACTGGATTGATATTCGGCAGGGCAGCGGAGATACTGGGGAACGAAGAGGCACAATCCGCGGCAAGCGCCTGGGAACAGGCTGTAAGGCAATGCATTCGAAGGACGGCTCTCAACAGGGAAGACGAGGAAGTGCTCATAGGCTTCGGGAAAATGCTCGGAAGTACGGATATGGACGGACAAATAAAAAACATCAGGCTTACGATGGAAGCGCTCCGCATGCAGGAGAAAAAGGCTGAAGAGAGCAGAAGCAAGAACGAAACCATGTACAAAAGCCTGGGCATTCTGGGCGGTATCGCCGTAGTCATAGTTCTGCTGTAAAGATTAAAACAACGGTTTATAAATACTTTAAAGGGGTTGACCATTCTATGGGTGTGGATTTGATTTTCAGGATCGCTGCAATTGGTATTCTCGTAGCAGTGCTAAATCAGCTGCTCATACGTTCGGGAAGAGAGGAACAGGCAATGATGACGACGCTTGCGGGATTGATCGTCGTATTGCTGATGGTTGTTAAAGAGATAGCGGTTCTTTTCGATACCGTGAAAACCATATTCAAACTTGATTGATAAAAGCCCGGGAGTGAGGCTGAAATGCAGATTGTACAAATCATTGGAATCGGGCTCGTTTCAACGGTCATAATATTGATCCTGCGAAAACAGAAGCCTGAAATAGCAGTTCAGGTCAGCATAGTAACAGGCGTCGTAATTTTTTTGCTGCTGGCGTCGAAGCTTTCATCGGTTGTCGAGCTCCTGCAAAGCTACGGCGACCGTGCCGACATCAAACCGGTCTATTTTACAACGGTTTTGAAAATAACCGGTATCGCCTACATAGCGGAGTTCGGGGCGGAGATTTGCAAAGATGCGGGGGAAAGCGCCATTGCATCCAAAATAGAGCTTGCAGGTAAAGTAATCATAGTTGTCATGGCTGTCCCGATAATTACTTCACTGCTGGACCTGGTACTGAAGATCATGCCGCAGTGACCCGGCGAGCAAAGCATTGGTGTCGGCTTGAGGGTATCGATAAACACGGAGGACAGGGAGGTTTGAAACCGATGATCCGCAAAAGAAAAATCAGAACAGTATTGCTACAGCTTCTGACGCTTATATTGGTGTTTGTAATTTTGCCGGCCTTCTGCTTTGCCGCGGCCGGAGGCGATATAGATGCAGGTGCTTCAGGTAAAATCGATATTAATGTCGACGATACTTCGACCGCCGGTATAGGTGCGACCGACGGGAGCATCGCCGGCAGCGGCGGCATGAGCGAAGGCTCGGATATTACGTCTGGAATGATCGAGCAGCAGCTTTCGTCGAGCGGTACGGGAGACATAGGGGACGTGATCTCGAAATATACCAACACTGATGAACTCGAGGCCCTCGAAGGCTTCGACCCTGACGAGCTTATAAGGAATATCACTGAGGGGAAGCTGAGCTTCGATATCAAGGGAATTGCCGACAACATACTGAAATTGTTCTTTAAAGAACTGTATCAAAACCTCGGCATCATATTAAAACTGGCGATACTTATCGTCATATGCGCACTTCTTAAGAATCTGCAGGCAAATTTCATGAATGAGAATGTGAGCCGCATCGCCTTCTACGTATGCTATATAGTTATAGTTACGATACTGCTCGTCAGCTTCGGCACCGTTGTTAAAATGGGTTCTTCAATCATCGACCAGATGGTAGGCTTCATGTATGCGATCATACCCGTGCTGATGGCCCTGCTTATCTCGGGCGGCAACCTGACCGCCGGAGGCATACTGCATCCCGTGCTGCTGATGGTGGTGGAGGTAACGGCAACGCTTATAAAGAACCTGTTCGTGCCTCTAATATTCCTGACCACTATTATAAACATAGTAAACAACATTTCAGAGAAGATCCAGCTAACGAGGCTTGCAAACCTGATAAAAACCATAGTTCAATGGATGCTTGGAGTCATACTTACGACCTTTATCATAATCGTAACGCTCCAGGGCACATTGGGCGCCGTAATAGACGGTGCAACGACGAAAGCGACCAAATTCGCCATAAGCACCTTCATACCGGTGATCGGGAAAACACTTTCGGATGCGGCCGATACTGTTATCGCCTGTACGCTGCTGATCAAAAACGCAGCCGGCGTGGCGGCAATGATAGGCATCCTTCTTATATGCGTGGTCCCCCTGATAAAGATCATTGCGCTGGTAGCGCTCTATAAAGCTGCGAGCGCGCTGTTCGAGCCGATATCTGAAACCAGGATAACAACCTGTATCAACGATATTGCAGGTTCAATGCTTTATATATTTTCATTGACCGCAGCCGTGGCGTTCATGTTCATAATATCCGTCACTGCGCTCGTCAGCGCCGGGAATACGAGCGCCATGCTCAGATAGGAGTAATGTGCCATGATTGAATTTATCCGGCAGTGGGTCATAAATATCGTAACGCTGGTCCTCTTTGTTGTGATTGTGGAAATGCTGCTACCGGGCGGCAAGATGAAAAAATATATCAGCCTGGTCACCGGCACGATATTGATCATTGTGATAATAAATCCTCTGATAGGACTGACCGGGAAGAAATTCGACTTTACTGCGAGCCAGACAAAGAACAGCAGCCTGCTTGAAAAGGCCCAGATAAAGAAGGAGGGCAAAAAACTTGAACAGGCGCAGCTGGACCAGATTGTAGAGGTATACCGCAAAAATATAATAGACCAGCTCGAACAGAACGCGGAGGAGATCGATGGCGTAAAGGACGCAAGGGCAGACGTCATTATTAACGAAGATTACCAGTCGGCTGCGTTTGGAGAGATCAAAAGGGCATATATCAGTATTACCGCAGACGACGCTAAATACAACGGCAGGCCTGATGGCTCCGCACCAGGTTCTGGGAGCGAGGCTGAGGACAGTTCGGCAGCCGGTACGAAAGAGGGTGGTATTGGGAATGGAGTAGTTCCAGTCGAAAAAGTTCAAACTGTGAAAATCGGTGCTGCAGCGTCTGGAGGACAAACCTCCGGGAGGTGCGATCCAAGGCTCAGAGGCCTGCTTGAGGAACGGATCAGCCGGGTCTTTGGCGTAGAAAGGCAAAATATAGTGATTACGCAGGTGTAGAGGTGGGACTGTGGAAATTTTCAGAAGCATTGTTAAAAGAATAAAGGAATTCATACAGGGTCAAGATAAGAAAAAATTGATCGAAAATACCGCGATCGCCATAATTATCGGGGTCATACTGATCATTGCAGGCTCGGCCCTGTTCAGCGGAAAGCCGCAAGGCTCGCAGCAGGACCCCCAAAAAACCACCGGTACGCAAGAGGTAATGAAACAGAATATTTCTGCAGGCGCAGATACCACGGAAACCAGGCTCAGGACGCTGCTGTCACAAATACAGGGCGTCGGGAGGGTGGATGTTATGATCACTTATACCGCGGCCGGTGAAAATGTACCCGCCTATGATTCCAGTAAAAAGACAAGCAGGACGGATGAAAAAGACAGCGAAGGCGGTACAAGAAACACTACCGAGGAAGAAAGCGAAAATACCATGGTTTATGAGGATTCACCCACAGGCGGAAAAACTCCGGTAATCCTTAAGAAACTGAGTCCCGAGGTAAAGGGTGTGCTGGTTGTGGCGGAAGGAGCGGACAGCGTCGCGGTAAGGGAGCGTATCGTCAACGCCGTCAGGGTGGTGCTGGATATACCGGCCCACAGGGTCGAAGTCATTCAGAGGAAAAAGTGAAGGGTTTTCCAAAAAATAGATATAAACGGTGTACGACCTGAATATATTAATTATTGAATGGGACAAAAAAACGAAAAAACTTGTTCGCACTTTTATAAAGGGGGCAGAGTCATGATGGTTTTTAAAAGGAAGCAGATTGTCATTTTAGCATTGGTCCTGATGATAGTGGTAGCTGGCTACCTGCAATACAGCTACAGACAGGGCAGTACATCGGCCAATACCGACGGTACTCTGGGAGAGGCGGTTTATGTGGATAACGAGATCGCCAACGAAGGGCTCGAAGGCACGGGACAGGATGTGGCTGAAAATGAGAACACCCAGCTTAATGTAACCGCTTCCAAAATGGCTAATGATTACTTTGTGCAAGCCAAAATGGACAGGGAGCAAAGCAGAAGCGAAAACGCCGAATCCCTCAAGGCTATAGTGGATGACGGCAATTCGAACGATGAGATCAAAGCGGAGGCACAGGGCAAAATAATAACGCTGACCGAGAACGCAGACAAGGAAATGAGGATTGAGACTCTTATAAACAAAATGGGGTTCGACGATACATTTGTTCTGTTTGCAGATAACGGCAGTGTCGATATCGTTATCAAAACACCGAGCCTTACAACTTCGCAGACCGCCCAGATCACCGATATCGTTACGAGGCAGGGCGATGTGGATGTCGGGGATATCCATATAAGGACTTTGTTCTGACATTTACTTGACGCAGCGGAAATGCTATAATGATTATACTGCAACGATAATGTACCAATGGAGGTAAGCCATGGAAGAAAACGTTCAAAGCGTGGTCAATGAGATAGGGGCCATAAAAATCACCGACGAGGTCGTTGCCATCATAGCGGGCATCGCGGCGATGGAGGTTCCCGGAGTCACAGGCATGAGCGGCGGAATTGCTGGCGGTATTGCCGAAGCGCTTGGCAGGAAAAACCTTTCCAAAGGCGTCAAGGTTGAAGTCGGTGAAAAGGAAGCGGCAATAGATCTCTACATTATAGTGGATTACGGCTACCGCATACCTGATGTTGCCTGGAGCATACAGGAAAAAGTAAAGCACGCCGTCGAAGACATGACGGGCTTGAATGTGGTGGAGGTCAACATACATATACAGGGCGTCAATATTGAACGGGACCATAAGAAGGAGTTGCCGGAGGAACAGACAAAAAGCAAGTAAATACGTATTTATTAATAAACCCGGAAGGGTTTATTTTTTTTGGTAAATACTCTATAATTAGAACGTATCCATCAAAAACCATGGTATAGCTAAGGAAAAATGGTGACCGGAGAGGTGGTATGGCATATGAATATTTTTTTCAGAGTTTTGCTGGCTGTATATGCTTTTTGTCTTGCGGTGCTTTCCGTATTCGTGATGTACATAGCGTTTGTTCCGAAGGCTTTCGTCGACATTACGGGCATGGTGGCAAAAGCTCTCTCGTCGGATATCGGGACAACATTGAAGGTGATCGTATTCGTAATAGGATTGGTCTTCTTTGCAATGAGTTTAATGTTCCTGCTTTCGGGAGTCAGAAGCAACAAGGATAAAAAAGCCGTAAGTAAACAAACTAATATCGGGGAAATCAGGATATCGCTGAACTCGATAGAAAATGTCGCGATCAATGCCTCCAAGAGATCCAACGGCGTCAAGGAATCAAAGACGCTTGTCAGGAAAGCCGACGACGGTGTGGAAATTGAGGTCCGGATAGTAGTGATGCCCGATCTCAGTATCCCGGTAATTTCGGAAGAAGTGCAGAATAGGGTCAAGAAATCTGTGGAGGAAGCATCGGGGATAACAGTAAAGAATGTAAAGGTGATCGTGGACAGTATATACTCAGGCATCACATACAAAGCGCGAGTCGAATAGGAGGTATCAGCGATGAGCCTTGAAAAAATCCTGGAATTCTACAATGAACACCGCGGTGCGATCAATGGTGCGGCAATCGGCTTTATTGCCGCTGTTTTGATACTGATACTCGGTTTTTGGAGAGTCCTTTTTATTGCATTATTGACCGGCGTAGGTTATTATATTGGAAAAAGAATACACGATGATAAAGATTACATAAAGAACCTTCTTGACAGGGTATTGCCGCCGGGCACATACAGGTAAAGCGGAAGGGACGAATCGGGAGGATAACACATGGGACGAAGAGTCTCCAGGGAATTGGCGATGAAGCTCCTGTACCAGATGGAATTCCAGAAAGACGACAGGGAAGCTCAAAAGAAGCTGTTCTTCGAGGAAAATACAATCTCCGAAAAAGACAGGGCTTATATAAGCGACGTGGTTGATGGCGTTTATAGCCATTTTGATTTTATAAACAATATGATAGAAGCCCATTCCAAGGGTTGGAAAATAGGAAGGATTTCGAAGGTCGACATGTCGATAATGCGGCTCAGCATATATGAGATCAGCTTCAGGGACGACATTCCGTACAGTGTTTCCGTCAACGAAGCGGTCGAACTTGCCAAAAAATACAGCAATGAGGACGCAGGTTCTTTTGTAAACGGGATATTAAGTAACATACCCGATAAAAATGCTCCTGCAGGCGAGCAGTCAGGCGGCATCTGAACACTATGCCAACAAAAAACGTTTTAACGGTCTCGGAACTGAATAAATATATCAAAGATCTGATTTCAAGGGATCTCATTCTCTCGGGCATCTGGGTGAAGGGTGAGATATCCAATTTTAAAAGCCACTATTCAGGTCATTTTTATTTTACCATCAAAGATGAAAAATCCGTTCTGAAATGCGTTATGTTCCGTTCGCATGCGGCCACTCTGGTGTTCGAACCCGAGGATGGTATGAAGGTCCTGATCCGCGGGTATATTTCGGTATTCGAGCGCGACGGACAATATCAGCTGTATGCCGAAGAAATTCAGCCCGACGGCGTCGGCGCGCTGTACGTAGCCTTCGAGAAATTGAAGCAAAAGCTGAGCGCCGAAGGCTTCTTCAATGAGGCAAGAAAACGAAAACTCCCGTATCTGCCAGGGTCTATCGGTGTTGTAACCTCCTCGACGGGAGCCGTAGTACGCGATATCATCAATATTCTCAGCAGAAGATTCTACAATGTGAATATAAAGGTTTACCCCGTACAGGTGCAGGGCGAGGCGGCTGCAGGACAGATAGCCGGGGCGGTTCGCAGATTCAACGAACTTGGCAATGTCGACGTTATCATCGTCGCAAGAGGCGGAGGTTCGCTTGAGGAGCTCTGGGCCTTCAACGAGGAGATTGTGGCAAGGAGCATATACGAATCCCGCATACCGGTAATTTCGGCTGTCGGACATGAAACAGACTTTACAATATCGGATTTTGTGGCCGATGTCAGGGCGTCTACACCTTCCGCCGCCGCAGAACTGGTGATGCCTGAAAGATCGGTGGTGGAGAACAGGCTGGACAGTCTTAAAATGCGCCTTAGAAATGCAATTGTAAAAAAGACCGCGATGGAAAGGCTAACGCTGAAAAGGCTGGGAGAAAGCGTCGCGTTCAGACAGCCCTACAATAAGATATATCAGGAGCGCATGCTGCTCGACGTGCAGAAGCGTTACATGCAAAAGGCGCTTTCCGTATTGAGCGGGCAA
Organism: Bacillota bacterium; assembly: GCA_023412915.1. Taxonomy (GTDB): domain Bacteria; phylum Bacillota; class Clostridia; order Acetivibrionales; family DTU013; genus JAEYOM01. The sequence goes on along the minus strand of JAEZRE010000014.1, from coordinate 130,708 downwards.
TACAGGAACAGACTCTCGCTGCTGGCGGCAAAGCTGGATTCACTGAGTCCGCTGAATTCGCTGGCAAGGGGCTATGGTATAATACGAGCTGAAAAAGACGATACTCTGGTAAAATCCGTTCATGCGGTAAATACCGGCGACAGTCTCAGGGTTTTCATCACGGACGGCACACTGCGCTGCCGTGTAGAGGAGATAAACGAAAAGCCGCATGTTAAAACTGCAGCCGAAACAGGCGATCCTGGTGCAATAGACAAGGAGCCGGGCGTGCAGGTAAAAATAGAAGATATGCTGGGAAACCCGGAGGGGGAAAAGTAATGAGTGAAAAAGGTGCCAGTTTCGAACAGGCAATCGCGGAGCTCGAAGAGATAGTAAAAAGGCTTGAAAAGGGCGAGCTTACCCTTGAGGATTCGATCAACTGCTTCCAGCGGGGCGTCGAACTCACGAAGTTCTGCAACAAAAAGCTTGATGAGGCGGAGCGCAGCATTACGATGCTGATAGAAGGCGAAAACGGAATAGTGGAAAAGGAGATGCCCGCTTTAGGACAGTGATATATATGGATTTCGACGCTTGTTTGGACAAATGGACACAGCTTGTAAACGATGCTCTTGACGAATTTCTTTCCATAAAGGAAGGCGCCGGCTCGAATATTTACAATGCAATGAAATACAGTCTGATGGCTGGCGGAAAAAGACTGAGGCCGGTTCTGGCGCTTGCCGTATGCGAGCTGCTGGACGGTAACAGGAATGAAATACTTCCGTATGCATGCGCGATCGAAATGATACATACTTATTCCCTGATTCATGACGATTTGCCCGCAATGGACAACGACGATTACAGAAGAGGCGTACCGACAAATCACAAGGTATTCGGGGAAGCAATGGCCATACTGGCGGGAGATGCGCTGCTGAACGGCGCATTTGAGCTGATGCTTGACGCTTCTCTTTCAGACGGCAGGAACAGGGACGCTGGATTAAGAGCGATGCAGATAGTTGCAAAGGCTGCAGGCGCCGACGGAATGATACGCGGTCAGGTCGTCGATATGGAATCGGAAGAAAAAAATATCGACAAGGAAACGTTGGAATATATGCACAGGTGCAAGACGGGCGCGCTGATAAAGGCTCCGGTGACTGCAAGCGCGGTTTTGTGCGGCGCTTCTGAGAAGGTTTTCGAAAAGCTCGACAGTTATGCGGAGAGTATCGGACTCGCTTTCCAGATCAAGGACGATATAATGGACGTCAAGGGCGATCCCGAACAGATGGGCAAAGCGGCAGGAAGCGATGCAGCGTCGGGAAAATCCACCTATGTCACTCTTTACGGTATCGAAAATGCGCAGGCAATGCTTGATAAAACGATAGATACCGCGCTCGGCGCTTTGGAAGGCTTCGGTGATAAAGCCGGCTTTCTCAGGGAGCTGGCCGCGTTCATCAGGGACCGCGATCATTGATGAACTTAGGTCAAATCATGCGCATGGACAATGTAAATGCATTATAGATAAGCATAAGGACGATAACGTGTCGTAAATTATCTTTCCGGCAGCTTTGATACATAAATGGAACGATAGTTATTCTTTATCGGTCCCTTGAAATATGTTATAATTAAAATCCAAAATCAAGGTGGCGCAGTATTCTAGTCAGTACTGGCGTTTCTCAGGACGGGCCTAAAAATCCGTTAAAGGGCATATCGATGAAGTTCCTTGTGCCGGCTTGCTACGCCCAGTGGTGGGTCGGTGCTGGGAGTTAAGGTTCAGGGGCGATCTGCAATGGCATGCAGGCGTTGACCCCTTTACCGTGGAGACCCTGACTTGTGGAAGAAAGGAGCTTTTGATAACCCGAAAGGGGTATTGAGGCTAGACATCAACTACGATCAGGGATTAAACCTGTTATGCGGTATCATTAGATGCTGCGAACAGCGTAGCCTGCCTTGAGTGAATACGGTGGATAATGGATCAGATGCAGGATTACTGGCCGGTATGAGCGCATTATCGCTATTTGAAACCCTATTTGCAAAAGAGGCTAGGAAACGGACAGACTGCCGGGGAAAACCCCTAGGCTGTTCCAAATGAAATATGTTGGGGATTGCAGTGTGGACTAAGTGGTAATCAGGCCCCGTCGGCGGTAACGCGGCGGCCGTGGATTTGAAGGGAAACCGCCGGTTTGGCGACAGATCGGTATTTACGGGGGAAATCCTGCCTGACCTAAGCCGCAAAATTTACTCAACATATTGCCACCTGGTTTTACTTATTAACCTGGGATGCATCCGATACGGATACGTCCTTTATTGCTGATATGGAGGTTTCAGTCGGTGGACGACAATTTCAGGCATCCGGCGGATGAAAAGAAGGTAAAGTTCCGTGAAAAGACCGCTGTGGGCGCTGCTAGAAAGAACGATATAATCTGGATACTGGCTGTTACCGTTTCATCCTTTTTTATATCTGCCATACTTACGATCGCATCATCCGATATTCTCAAAGAATCGGATATACTTACGGCATTTTTGGTAATATTATTTATAATTCTCGTAAATATCCTGTTCGATATCATAGGAACGGCTGTTACGGCGGCTGAGGAGGCCCCGTTCCATGCCATGGCTTCCAGGAAGCTTTATGGTGCGAAGCAGTCCATAAGGCTTATCCGCAATGCCGACAAGGTATCGAATGTTTGCAACGACGTCGTAGGCGATATATGCGGCATTATAAGCGGCGCCGCAGGCGCCTACATCATAATCAGGATAATAGGCGAACAGGAAACTATCACAATCGCGGAGCTTGTGATTACAGGGTTGATTACAGCTTTGACGGTCGGCGGGAAAGCCCTTGGTAAAACGATTGCACTGCGTAACAGCAACTATATAATATATAAGGTAAGTGTGATAATCAAATTCGTTTTAGACAAAATTTTGTTTTTCACTAAAAAAAGGAAAACTAAAAATGATAGAAAAAAGTGAAGATGAAAGCGTACTTTATCGGATAAATGATTCGGACGACGTTAAAAAACTGAATTCAGAACAATTGATGATTCTTACCGACGAGATCAGGCAGTTCCTTATAGAGAAGGTTTCGGAAACGGGTGGACATCTGGCATCGAATCTTGGCGTGGTCGAGCTTACACTGGCGCTGCATAAGGTATTCAGCACCCCGAAGGACAAAATAGTGTGGGATGTCGGTCACCAATCCTATGTACATAAAATAATAACAGGCCGAAGGGACCGGTTTGACACGCTTCGCCAGATCGACGGCCTTTCCGGCTTTCCTAAAAGCAGTGAAAGCGATAGCGACAGCTTCAATACAGGTCACAGCAGCACATCCATATCCGCCGCGCTCGGGCTCGCCAAGGCGCGCGATATACTCGGAGACAACTATTCCGTCGTAGCAGTCACAGGCGACGGCGCGATGACGGGCGGAATGGCGTTCGAAGCGCTCAATGACGCCGGGCGTTCCCGCAACAACATGATAATCATTCTCAACGATAACGGCATGTCGATAAGCAAGAATGTAGGCGGTCTTTCGCGTTATCTCAGCAAAATAAGGACGCAGCCCATCTATTCAAAAGCGAAGGAAGACATCGACTCACTGCTGAAGAGGCTGCCCGCCATAGGCAACAGCGCCGCGCGCGCATTGAACAGGGCAAAGGGCTCGATAAAGTATATGCTAATCCCCGGAATGTTTTTCGAGGAACTGGGTTTGAAATATCTCGGGCCGATCGACGGGCATGACATAGATGAACTGACAAATGTGCTATCCAGCGCAAAAAAGCTCAAAGGTCCCGTACTTATTCATGTATTGACGCAAAAAGGCAAGGGCTACAGGTTTGCTGAAAACAAGCCGCAGCAGTTCCACGGGATAAATCCGTTTGAAATCGAGACGGGCGAGTTAAAGACTAATAACGGGCCGTCCTATTCCGATATATTCGGGGAAAAAATGGTCAATCTTGCGGCCGCCGAGCCCAGACTCGTTGCAATAACCGCTGCAATGCCTCTCGGTACAGGACTTGAAGGCTTTGCTAAAAAATATCCGGAGCGATTCTTTGACGTGGGTATCGCTGAGCAGCATGCCGTAACGTTTGCAGCCGGGCTGGCAAAGGGCGGCATCAAGCCTGTTGTGGCAATCTATTCAACCTTCCTTCAACGTTCATATGATCAGATAATACATGATGTTGCGCTGCAGGACCTCCATGTCGTTTTTGCCATAGACAGGGCAGGCCTGGTCGGCGATGACGGTGAGACGCACCAGGGCGTATATGATCTGTCGTACCTGGAGCACATACCCAATTTGACGATTTGTGCACCCTGCGATTACCTGGAATTCGAGCGCATGCTGGACTATGCGGTTACAACGCATGACGGGCCGATAGCTGTACGTTACCCCAGGGGCGCGGGGAAGGTAAGACTGGTGCCTGCAGCCCCGATACAGTGCGGAAAGGGCCTGAAGCTGCAAAACGGCGATGACGTAACGATACTGGCAGTCGGTAAAATGGTCGAAACGGCGCTGCGTGTTTCGGAGCTGCTTGCGGAAAAAAGCATTCACGCCGACGTTATCAATGCCAGGTTTGTAAAGCCGCTCGACGCAAGGCTGATACTGGAAAGCGCCGCAAAAACGCATATGGTTGCGACAATAGAGGATAACTGCATAACAGGAGGCTTCGGAAGCGCTGTCCTAGAGCTGTTAAACAGGAATGGATACAGAACTAAAACAAGTATCTTCGGTTTTCCCGATGTTCCTATAACTCACGGACCGCGGGACAAGATTTTTGAAAAATACGGGCTCGATGCGGAATCCATCAGCCGCGGCATTATAAAAATGATGAAGAATAAATAGGCTTAAAACCTGAGTATCTGACTAATTGTGTAAGTAAAGCAGCCTGCCGCGCAGGTCGATTGGTATTGCATGAGTTTCGTGACGTAGAGCATATTAATGAGGCATTGGTAAGGGAAAATTTCTGTTTGAGCGGAGCAGCGCGGAGCGAGTTAAATTTTCCGCACAGCCGAATTTATATGCTCTAGGAACGTAAACTCCGCAATAGAAATCAACCTGCGCGGCAGGTTTTGACTGTATATTGTACGACGTCAAACCTGCGCAGCAGGTATTGGTAACTGATGGGTTACAAATAATAATCGTTAGTTTTATTCGGAGGTAACAGCTTGGAAAAGGAAAGGCTTGATACACTGCTGGTGCAAAAGGGTTTGTTCGAAAGCCGCGAGAGGGCGAAGGCCTCAGTCATGGCCGGGTTGGTCTATGTCAACGGCGAACGCGCGGACAAGCCGGGGAGCAGCTATCCTGCGAATTCTGAAGTTGAAGTCAAAAAAAATCCGAATCCCTTCGTCAGCCGGGGCGGCTTGAAACTGGATAAGGCTATCCGTTACTTCGGAATAGATCTGAAGGGTAAAAAAGCGATGGACGTCGGGGCTTCCACAGGAGGTTTCACCGACTGCATGCTTCAGAACGGGGCCGAGAAGGTCGTCGCTATAGACGTAGGCTACGGACAGCTGGCTTGGCAACTCAGGAACGACGAGCGTGTTCTGAATCTTGAAAGGACCAACATCCGTTATGTAAAACCTGAAGATATCGGTATGGCTGTCGATTTCGCCTCTATAGACGTTTCATTCATTTCGCTTAAAATAGTTCTGCCTGCGGTTAAACAATTATTGAACCAGGCTGCCGGAGAGGTGCTTTGCCTGATAAAGCCGCAGTTCGAAGCAGGCCGTGATAAAGTGGGCAAACACGGAGTGGTGAGGGACTTGGAGGTCCATCGCCAGGTGGTGGAAAAAATAGTAGCTTTTGCTTTGGAGATCGGTTTTGGCGTAAAGGGCATAACTTTTTCACCGATCAAGGGACCGGAGGGTAACATAGAATATCTGTGCTACCTTGCTCTTGGAGCGGGTGCGATGGCAATCGGGGAAATATTGCCTGAAATCGACAATACAGTAAACCAATCGCATGAGGAACTATAACTAAAAAATTGTCTTCTGTATTATTATACGATATAATGTAAAATAAAAAGCAGGCTTTAAAAGCTGAGGTGCTGATGAAAAAGATCGGTATTATTACAAACGCTGATCGTGATACGGAATTTGCATATACCAGGCAGCTCGCCGATAGCATAATTAAACGAGGCGGAAGCGCATTGATGTCCGATACCCTTGCGGAAAAAGCCGGCGTCGGCCTGCCGTGCGGGGACGAAGACGGCGTTGTCGGTAACAGTGAGATCATCGTGTGCCTCGGAGGAGACGGAACCTTCCTGAAAGCCGCCAGAAGGCTTTATTCGAAAGGCATACCGATACTTGGGATAAACCTCGGCAACCTTGGATTTTTGACGGAAGTAGACAGAAATGAGATAGATCATGCGATAGAACAGCTCTTTGCGGGCATGTATGAGGTTGAGAAAAGAATGATGCTTGACACGGCAATATACCGCAGAAATAGTGAACCGGAAAGGGATATTGCCCTGAACGATGTTGTTATAGCCAGGGGAGCGGTTTCACGGATTTTACATGTCAAAGCATATATAAATGATGTATTTGTCGATTCGTTTCCGGGCGACGGACTTATCATTGCGAGCCCAACCGGTTCGACAGCATACTCTCTGTCCGCCGGCGGTCCCATAGTGGAGCCGGATACAGATCTTATGCTCATCACACCGATATGCCCTCACATTCTTTATTCGAGGTCCTTCGTAACCAAGCCGGACAGCGTGATAGGCGCGATGATCGGCGAAGACTATCAGCATACTGCAATGGTCACGTGCGACGGACAGGACGATCATGAAGTAAGGGGCGGCGACAGGATCGAGGTCAAAAGATCGCCCTATTCTATTAAGCTAATAAAACTGAAATCAAGGAATTTCTTCAATGTGCTCAGAACGAAAATATATTATAGAGGAGAGAGTCTGAAAAAAGATGAAGTACAGCAGACACGCGAAAATACTTGAGTTGATTGAAAAATATCAGATCGAGACACAGGAAGAGCTGGCGGAAAAACTCAAGGAGAACGGTATGGACGTCACACAGGCCACTGTCTCCAGGGATATTAAGGAACTGAGGCTGATAAAGGTCATGGTGGACGACGAGCATTACAGATACGCTCCGATCACACATAGTGAGACTTCCATCACCAATAAGCTGCTTACCATATTTACCGAGTCTTTCGTAAGCTGTGATTATGCCAATAACATAGTGATAGTAAAAACACTGCCCGGTATGGCGCAGGCTTCCGCTTCCGCCGTAGATACGCTCAAGTGGACCGAGATAGTCGGTACGATAGCGGGCGACGATACGATTATGATTGTTTGCAGGGCAGAGAAAATCGCGGAGGAGCTCGTAAACAAGCTCAGCAAAATGATAAAATAAGGGTCGGCTGAAATATTATTTCTGAAAGGATTATCGGAAGTTATATTTCAACGATTCCCAGGCTATTTCAAGTATTGGGTCTCGGGGGGTCTTATGCTTTTACAGCTGAACATTCGGGATATCGCACTAATAGACGAGGTCAATATTGAACTTGGCTCCGGTCTCAACATACTTACCGGAGAGACGGGAGCCGGTAAATCGATAATCATCGATTCCATCAATGCCGTTCTCGGCGACAGGGTCTCGAAGGATATCATCAGAACGGGCTCGGAAAAGGCTGTCGTTGAAGCTGTTTTCCAGACTGATACCGGCAGGGTAGGCGATATACTGGGCGAAATAGGAATCGAACCCGAAGAAGACGGGACTTTGATACTTTCAAGGGAACTCACACAATCAGGCAGAAACACCTGCAGGATAAACGGCAGACTTGTGGCGGCGTCACTGCTGAAATCGCTGGGAGAGCGTCTGATCGACCTGCATGGACAGCATGACAACCAGTCGCTGCTCAGAGTGGAAAGCCATATCGACCTGCTGGATTCCTTCGGCGGCGAGGTTATACAGTCTATAAAGCGCGAATATACGGCGCTCCTCCAGCAGTACAGGGAAGTCAGGTCCAAGCTTAAAGCGCTGTCGGGAGACCCTGGAGAACGCGAAAGAAAGATGGATCTTCTCAAATTCCAGATAGATGAAATAAAAAAAGCCAAATTAAAACCAGGTGAGGAAGATGAGCTGAACAAACAAAAAACTCTCCTGGCAAATTCGGAAAAAATATCAGAATCGCTGACAACGGCATACGGACTGCTTTCCTCAGGTGAATCCGGCAAAAAGCCCGCAGCCGATGCTATGAACGAGGCGCTTTCGCAGCTGGGAACGGTTTCGAGGCTCGAGGATGAATTCGAGGATTTACGGAAACGTTTACAGGATATCATTTATCAAATGGATGATCTGACAGCGGATATCAGAAGAAATATCGAAAATATAGAATACGACCCTGCACAGCTCGAAGAAATAGAGGAGCGGCTCGATCTGCTATACAAACTGAAGAGAAAATACGGCTCATCCATCCAGGAGGTTCAGCAATTCTGCGCGTCCGCGCAGGAGCAGCTGAGCGTGATGGAAAAGAGCGAGGAAACCGCAGGCCACTTGAGAAACAGGCAGGCGGAGCTGGACAGGCAGCTTTTTGAAACGTCGTGCAGGTTGGACGGCGAGCGTAAGAAAGCCGCGTCGCTGCTTGAGGAAAGCATTGGCAGGCAGCTTGACGATCTAGAGATGAAGCGGGCAAGGTTCAAGGCGGAAATACAGTTCGACGATGCAGTCGGAGCTCAGGGCGGCAGGAAATATACCCAGAACGGTCTGAACAGGGTGGAATTCCTTATCTCGGCAAATGCCGGCGAACCGTTGAAGCCACTTGCAAAGATCGCTTCAGGCGGTGAAATGTCGAGGATCATGCTGGCGATCAAGACAATACTGGCCGAAGTTGACAAGATACCCACAATGATTTTTGATGAGATAGATATAGGAATAAGCGGAAAAGCCGGTCAAAAGGTCGGAGAAAAGCTTTCCTACATTTCAAAAGGGCATCAGGTGATTTGTGTGACACATCTGGCACAAATCGCGTGTATGGCCGGAAGTCATTACCTGATCGAGAAGATATCGGGAGAGGACAATACAAGGACCACAGTGGAATTACTGGATAAAACTGAAAAAATAAAGGAGATAGCAAGACTTATCGGCGGTTCGGAAGCATCGTCGGCATCCCTCAAATATGCTGAAGAGATGATAAACAATGCAAAAAATATAAATAAAGCTTGAAAGATAGAGATAAAGGCAGAATAATCCGGCTAATCGCCGGATTTTCTTGCTTTTATTCATTTTTACCTCCTGTTCATTTATTTGTTTGAATAAATGATTTTGTAAAAGGTTAACTTACTTGCAGGAGGTTGAACAATGAGGAAACTGACATTTTTGAGGAAAGCACTGGTAGTCTTTGCAGTTTCAGCCCTTACTGTTATAGCAGTATCTTATATAAAGGTCCAGCTGACCGTACCGGGCGAGATGATACTGATAGAAGGAGAAGAATACACCTACAATATAGACAGTATCTTCCCAATCAGCATAAAAACCGATACGGAAGGCATAATTGAAATAAACGGCAAAAACCTTGAAGCTTCAAATAATCCAATCGTTTCAAAACCCGTATCCATCAGTTCGGACAGAGGTGGCAGCGTTAAGCTGAACCTGCGCTTTTTCGGCGTTCTGCCTGTAAAGACGATAAACGTTGACATAGTTTCGAACAAACAGGTGATGGCATGCGGCAATACCATAGGAGTCAAGATCAAGCTTGACGGCATACTTGTAATAGGCATTTCAGATGTCGAAAGCAACGGGCAGAAGATAGTTCCCGTAAGAAACAGCGGGATCAAGCCCGGCTACAAGATAGTTTCGGTTAATGACAGGTTAATAGGAACTATCGAGGAACTTATGGACATTATAGAGCAGAGTGACGGGCAGCCATTGAAAATCAGTTACAGCTCGGGTAATGATACCGTTGATGCAATGGTTTCGCCTGTAATGTCTTCGGACGATAACAAATATCATATCGGTCTATGGGTAAGAGACAGCACTGCGGGTATAGGCACACTTACTTATTACGATATGAATACCGGCAGGTTCGGTGCTCTCGGACACGGCATAACCGATATAGATACCGGCACGCTCATGGCTGTGGAATCGGGAGAAATAATGGAATCGAGCATTTTAGGCGTTAAAAAAGGAATCCAGGGCGATCCGGGGGAATTGAAAGGCATATTCTCAGAGGGTACAAAGCTCGGCGTTATTCAGACCAACAGCAATATCGGCATTTATGGCAAGATTGACCGGGGGTCCGTCGCAAAGATACCTGGAAGAATATATCCCGTAGGAGTCAGAGCAGAGATCACAGAAGGGCCTGCAACGATACTTTCGAATATCGACGGCAAAAAAATCGAGGAATACGATATCATGATTCAGAAGGTTTCAAGGCAGAACCTGAACGGCTCCAAAGGAATGATCATAAAGGTGACCGATGAGCGCCTGCTAGGTACTACCGGCGGGATAGTGCAGGGGATGTCGGGCAGTCCGATCATTCAGAACGGCAAGATAATCGGAGCGGTGACGCATGTCCTCGTTAACGACCCGACAAGAGGCTACGGTATATTTATTGAAACCATGCTGAGAAATACGTCCATATAGGATGTTTAGCGCCAAAGGCGCGATTTACCGCCAAAACATCCAAAGAAGGATGTTTAGCGCCAAAGGTGCGATTTACCGCTAAAACATCCAAAGAAGGATGTTTAGCGCCATAGGGGAAATAAAGCTGGCAAATCAAGGAAATTATATTTTTTATTACAAACATATTATTCTAAATCACAAATTGATGTAAAAGAGAGAAAAGGCTTGAAATAAGCCTTTTCGCCATTTATAGACATGAAAAAAAACCAACAAGCAATCAATAATTGGAATTAAAGATAAAATAATACTTGATAAAAATTCCAAACTAAAATAAAATGGTGACATCAATGAAGCTGTCATGAATGAATTGGAGGGGGAATTCGATTGCTGGAAAGAAAAATACAAATTGTCATAGCAGATGACAATAAAGAATTCAGTGATATCCTTTGTGAATACCTTAACAGCCAGGGCGATATCGAAGTCGTCGGAATGGCAAAGGACGGTAACGAAGCTTGTGAACTGATCACAGAAAGAACGCCGGATATTGCCATACTCGATATTATAATGCCGCATCTTGACGGACTGGGCGTATTGGAAAAACTGAGGGGCGTTCAGCTTAAAAAACGTCCGCTGTTCATAATACTTTCTGCTGTCGGACAGGACAAGATAACTCAGAGGGCTCTCGCACTCGGGGCGGAGTATTATATAGTGAAACCGTTCGACATGGACGTGCTTGTTTCACGCATAAGGCAATTGAAGGAATCCAACCACAATCCCGTTATCAGATCCGACCATATGATGGAAACCAAATCCTCGTACCACGTTCCCGTTCAGAGGAACCTCGAGGTGGAAGTAACCAATATAATGCATGAGATAGGCGTACCTGCGCATATCAAGGGTTACCAGTATCTGCGCGACGCAATCATGATGGTGGTCAAGGATCTCGATATCATCAATTCAATAACAAAACAGCTTTACCCGTCTATCGCACGGGAATACAACACCACTCCGAGCCGTGTCGAAAGAGCTATAAGGCACGCGATAGAAGTTGCCTGGAGCAGGGGACAGGTTGAAGCCATAGACGCACTGTTCGGCTACACTGTCAGCATTGGCAAGGGCAAGCCCACCAATTCCGAATTCATAGCAATGGTCGCCGACAAGCTGCGCCTGGAGATGAAGGTCAGCTGAAGGCTTTGAGGAGAAGTTGGTTCAACGGATTGCAGTAATGAATGATTAATAAAAATACCATCCAAAATTAATTGGGTGGTTTTTTTATATTCGATTATGAGGTATACTCATAATATTGGTTACCATAATATAACATTTGCAAGAAAGACTCGTTAATTAGTTATGAAGGGGAATTATCATGACAGAAATAACAAATACATATAGGCAGGAAGTACCGGCTGTGAGGTTTATCGGCAAAAGGTACGCTGATTCCGACCGCATTGATGGCAGCTTCGGTTCAAAATGGGGAGAATGGTTCGGTAATGCCTGGTTTGATGCAATTGAAAAGCTTATAAATCCCGGATTCAGGGAAATATATGCCGATGCCGATGCCTATTTGGGACTCATGCGGTGGAAAGAGGGCGAGCCATTCGAATACTGGATAGGAATGTTTGCTCCTGCTGATGCTGCTATTCCGGAGGGCTATGAATATGTTGATTTCACGGAAAGCAAACTGGGCGTTTGCTGGGTTTATGGCAAAGAGGGCGAGGTTTATGGCAAAGAAGGTGAGTGTTCAGCCAGATTAATGGAAAAAGGCTATAAAATAGTTCCCGACGGAAAAGGCGCCTGGTGGTTTTTTGAGCGCTATTGCTGCCCTCGGTTTACTACTCCGGATGACAAAGGCAACATAATATTAGACGTATGCCATTATATAGAATGAACGGCCAAGGGGCGATCGATATGAAATACTTGAACATAGTACTGAGTTCGGCAACGATATATCTATTCATTGTAATCGCGATAAGATTGTTCGGGAAGAAGGAGTTATCTCAACTGTCCGTTGTAGATCTGGTTTTCATACTCCTTATAAGCAATGCGGTTCAAAATGCGATGGTGGGGCCGGACACGACATTATTGGGCGGACTGGTCGCCGCCGGCACTCTTTTCGCCATTAATTATCTGTTCAAGCTAGTGCTGTACAAATTTCCGAAGCTGGGACAGATAATTCAGGGCGAACCTGTCATTTTAGTGTACAAGGGCGAAATAAATCATAAAAACATGGTGAAGGTAAAATTTACGCTGGACGAATTGAAAGAGGCGGTGAGGGAGCACGGGGTCTCTCTGATAGAAGACGTCGATCTGGCAATTCTTGAAACAGACGGCAACATCAGCATTATTTCGAATGATTTCAAAAATAAAACCATCAAAAAAAGAAAACCCCGCAAGCTGAACAACACAGCAAGCGGCAGCAATTGAGATTAGCAGCGATAAAGCCGGTATATGCCGAACGTTCCGGAGGTTCTGATCTTTCCTGAAGCTCACGAACCTTGCTGCTTAACGGCTGACCTGATTATAGCTTTTCCCGAACAGCCTAGCGAAAAATGCCTTCAGGGAATGCCTGCCCTTTTTGTTCCTCCAGTCGCCCAAGGCCTTGTCCACTTCCTGGTAATGCTTCTCCATTTTGTTTTCGAGCCGCCTCATTCCGTTTTCCACACACGCCCCCAGTTCCAGCTTGCTTTTGGAAATCTCCCTGCTCAAATGCTCCCTGGCGGAATCGATTTCAAACGAAAGCTCTTTTGTTAGTTGTTTTCCTATCTCGGTGAAAATCAGCTGCATGGCTTCATATTCCTTATTATCGGGAATAATGAGAGCGGGGGGGCTGGTATCCGGCGACGCCTGAGGCAGCACAAAGGCCGATTCGTCCTGCAGGATCTTCTTTATTGCCTTTATTTCAAGCCCTTCGGACCTCATGACCTTTACCTTGTACATCGTATTTGCAAGCTCAGCAGTGTAATAACGTCTTCCGCGTTCGTCCTTCGGGACTGTCAACTCGAATTCCTTTTCATAATACCTCAGGGCATGGTCAGTTAACTGAAGCATGTCGCTCAACTCGGTAATCGTATATCTCTCTTTCAGAACTTCCATCAAGGTACCCCCCAGTAATCAACTAGATATATAGTACCACATATGGAAGAATCAGTAAAATTTTACCGGATATTTCTCAATATTTCCAGCGCATGCTGTATATCAGCGGGTATGGGAGCTTTCAGCTCCATTTCCTTGTTAGTGTATGGGTGGGTAAAAACGGTCCTGTATGAATGAAGCGCCTGTCTGTCCATCAGACCTGCAAGCCTGCCGCCGAAAGCCGGGAGATCATACAGCGTATCGCCGACAAGGGGATGTCCGGTTGCCTGGCAGTGAACGCGTATCTGATGCGTCCGGCCTGTTTCAAGCCTGAATTTGAGAAATGAGGAGTCCTTAAAATTTTCGATTACTTCATAATGGGTGACTGAGGGTGCACCGTCCGGCGATACATGTCGCAGCATCAAACTGCCCGGCACCCTTTCTATGGGAAGGTCTATAGTGCCGGAAGCGTTCTCCATGGCGCCGTGTACGAGGCCGATATATTCCTTGACATACGATTTACAGTGCATCTGACGGACAAGGTTTTCCTGTATGAACGGATTCAATGCGAACACAATGATGCCCGACGTATCCCGGTCAAGCCTGCTCACAGGACGAACCAGGGTTTTGACGCCCCTGGACAGCAGATAGTGCATCAGCCCGTTGGCAATCGTGCCGGATTGGTGGAGCGCGGTGGGATGGACTACCGTATTCGGAGGCTTGTTGATAGCAATAAGGTTATCATCCTCGAACAATATATCGAGGTCCATAGGTTCCGGGACAATGTCCTCATTATACTCGTCCGAATCCACAATTGCTTCCAGAAGATCACCCTCGCGCACTTTGGCATTCACGTGGACAGGTATGGAATTGAGCAGTATTTTACCTGAGTATTTCAGCTTTTTTACCAGCCTCTCCGAGATATGCAATTTCCCCTTGAGCAGCTGCTTGGCTTCCTTATTGTCGTCTTCGTGCGATACCGTTAAATATAACCTCATTTTTTCCACCATTATTCATATTGTATTTCAATGTTACCGCAGCGGGCAGGATATTTCAAGGTCGGAGAGGATAACCCCGAGCAGTGAATGTAGACCTGGCATGTAGACCTGGCATGGAAAGAGGGCACGGAAACCGGAAACGGAAGTCTTGCGCGGAAAGCTGAAACGTAGAGGGGGCACGGAAAGCTTGCGCGGGTTGTGGAGCGCTGGAATGACTGAAGCGGGGGAGCCGTAATAATACAAGCTCCTTGAAATGCATGTCCGTGTGGGATAAAATGAAATGGTACGCTTGGAAAATTATACGCGGGCAAAAACCGCAGACGATAACCGCGCGTGAAATAGCGGCTAAAAACAACGTACTATAACAGCGGACAAAATACGCGAGCAAACGACTTAAGGGGATCGGGACAATGAATATTGAATACCAGAATTACTTGAAAAATACGTTCGGCATAGATGAAACCATTATCAAAACGGTAGAATCAGCCGAAAATAATGTAAGGGACGCATTCAGGGATATCGAAGCCGTAAGGGAAATAAACCAGTACAAGGTTATCGCCGCGATGCAGGAACACAATCTCAGCGACTCCCACTTCGGCGGCACCACGGGCTACGGTTACGACGACAGGGGCAGGGAGGTGCTGGACGCCGTTTATGCATCGGTGTTCAAGGCCGAGGACGCTTTGGTGCGGCACCAGATAGTCGCCGGTACGCAGGCGCTTGCGGTATGCCTGTATGGAAACCTCAGACCGGGAGACGAACTGCTTTCTGTAACAGGCAAGCCTTACGACACGCTCGAAGAGGTAATAGGCATAAGAGGCGAAGGGGCCGGTTCCCTGAAGGACTTCGACATTTCATACAAGCAGGTCGAGCTTACCTCGGAGGGCTCGGTCGATCTGAACGCCGTCAGGGCAGCTGTGAGTGAAAAAACCACAATGGTGCTGATACAGCGTTCAAGAGGCTACGGCTGGAGACCGGCGATAAATATAAGGGAAATTAAAAGGGTTATCGATGTAATAAGAGAATTAAATAGTAAGACGATAATAATGATTGACAACTGTTACGGAGAATTCGTCGAAGCAGCCGAACCCATAGAAGCGGGAGCCGATATTATCGCGGGTTCTCTGATAAAAAATCCGGGGGGCGGCCTGGCTCCGACAGGAGGCTATATCGCCGGTAAAAAGAAGTATGTTCAGAACGCGGCCTACAGGCTTACAACACCCGGACTCGGAAGAAAGGTAGGCGCGACGCTCGGCAACAACAGACTGTTGTTCCAGGGCTTGTTCCTGGCGCCGCATGTCGTTGCGGAGAGCCTGAAGGGAGCCGTGTTCTGCTCGGCGGTCATGCAAAGTCTGGGCTTCGAGTCCTCGCCGCGGCCGGAGCAGCAAAGAAGCGATATCATCCAGGCTATACGGTTCAATGATCCCGAGAGCATGATCGCATTCTGCCAGGGCATACAGAAGGGCTCGCCTGTTGACGCCTTCGTAACGCCCGAGCCATGGGACATGCCGGGATATGACAGTCCAGTCATCATGGCGGCAGGCGCTTTCATACAGGGTTCTTCCATAGAACTGAGCGCGGACGCTCCGGTGAAGCCGCCGTACACGGCTTACATGCAGGGCGGCCTCGTTTATGAGCACGTGAAGCTGGGTATCATGATCGCCCTTAAATATATGAAGGAAAGAAAGCTTATAAGGTTCTGATAAAATGAGGTATAAACTGGCAAAAGACAAAACGGACAGAGAAGCCGAAGGACCGTCAGGTAGAAAGAAAACCCCTGTCGATGCCGTAAACCGGGCAGCAAAAAGGAAAGCCGACGGAATGCACGAAATGTATTCCGAGAGTTCTCTAAATGATGCCGCAGGTGATACTGCCGAGGGTGGCGGGCCGGCGGAGGAGAGCAAACCGCGCAGCCTCAGGCGTGCAACGCTTGGGGGCCTGTTGCTTTTTCTTTTCGTTCTGCTATATATACCATCTCTCATGAACTGGCTTTCAGGAAGGCATATAACCAGCGACGTCATACGTAATGGTATCATTGAGGAATACATACAAAGCAGCGCCGTAATAATCAGGGATGAAAAACTGCTGGCGGCCTCGACTATCGAAGGCAGATACATAGCCGAGATCGGCGAAGGTGAAAGGACGCCTGCGTTTTCAAGTATTGCGCTTGTAATGAACGATACCTCGGACAAGCTTCTTAAGGATATCGAGGATATCAACTCGAAGATCGTCAAGGCAAAAATGGAAAAGGCGGAGAAAACAGACTTTTTCTCAGACGATCTCGCGAAGCTCGATGAAGATATAGGCGTAGAAGTCCGGGAACTGATAGTTGCGTGCAATTCAAGAAGCTTTTCGGATATGGCAAAATACAGGAACGAAATCGGAAAGATTGTTGAGAAAAAAGCCGAAATTGTTGGTGAGAATTCAACCGACAGCTATATAACGTCACTGCAGAAGCAGAAGGATGACATACAGGGCAGGATTAACAGGAACACCGTCGAGATAAAATCGGACACTTCGGGAGTGGTTTCGTATACTGTCGACGGATTTGAAAAGCAATTGACTCCGGCGGCGCTTAAAAAGCTTACTCCCGAAGAGCTCGACGGCGTATCGGCCAAATATCCGGAACTCGCTGCCGGCAACGGAACCGTAAAGGCAGGCATGCCCGCAGCCAAGATAATCAAGGGCACCGAGCTTTACCTTGCCGCAGCGGTAACCGCGGAACAGGCGAAGGCATTCAAGGAAGGCGGAAGCATCGATCTTCGGATCAACGGGACGAACATAGAAACGACCGGCACCGTAAACAATATCAATAACGGCGCTGACGGCCGCAAAGTGATAGTCGTCAGGATAAACAGGGGAGTCGACACTCTTTCTTCACAAAGGATAGTCAGCGTAGACTTCATAAGCAAGACGGAGGAAGGGCTGAAGGTTCCGCTTAAATGCCTGAGGGACATATCCACGGACGGTACTAAAGCCAGGATCATGCTGATCAGGTATAATGTAGCGACCAACAGAAACGTCGAAATACTTTGCAGGGATGAAGAATATGCCATTATCAGTTCGCCCGAGGCTGAAGTGAATAAGACAGTCAGCCTTTACGATACTTATATACTGAATCCAGATAATATTGCCGAAGGAGAAATAATAGAGCAATGACCGGTAATAATAATTACACAGAGGATCAGAAAATAATAAGAGAAAATTATGAGAAGATCCTGTCCAGGGTACGGGAAGCAGCCGCGAGATCAGGCAGGGAGCCCGGGGAAATAAAGGTGATAGCCGTCAGTAAAACGGTGACGGCGGACAGGGTCAAAACTGCTTTTGACGCAGGTCTTACAGATTTCGGTGAAAATAGGGTTCAGGAATTGTGCGATAAGACCGATATATTGGATATAGGATGTAATTGGCACCTTATAGGCCATCTTCAGACCAACAAGGTCAAATATATAGCTGACAGGGTGAGCATGATCCATTCGCTCGACAGCCTGGAGCTCGCCGATGAAATACGCAAAAGGGCTCAAAAGGCAGGCAGGCGTATGGATGTACTCGTTCAGGTAAATGTGGCCGGAGAGGAATCGAAATTTGGCATAAAGCCTGAAGAGACGCTTGAATTCGTCAAAGCAGTTGGCAAAATGGAAAACATTAAGGTAAAAGGTCTTATGACGATAGCGCCGATGGCTGAAAACCCTGAAAATATAAGGTGGGTGTTTGCAAACCTTAGAAAATTGCTTATTGACATCAGGAAGGAAAATATTGATAATATAGATATGGATTATCTTTCCATGGGCATGAGCAATGACTTCGAGGTAGCAATAGAGGAAGGCTCCAACATGGTAAGGATAGGTACCGCTCTCTTTGGAAAACGCTGATGACTCATATACATTTACGAACGAAAAACGGAGGGATTTACTAATGGCTAAACTGCTGAACAAGATGTTGAATCTCGTTGGGTGGGAATCTGAGGAAGAGGAAGAAGCGGAAGATATACAGGAAGAAGAAAGAGAAGAATCCAATACAACTCCCGGTTATTTGCAATCCTTTACAAAGAAATCCCAACAAAACAAAGTAGTGAATATTCATTCCAATAATCAGTTCAAGGTTGTCATAATGCAACCCGAGACCTTCGATGACGCCCGTGAAGTCTGCGATCATCTCAAGAGCAAAAAGCCCGTAGTCGTCAATCTCGAAACTCTTAACAAGGAGACAGCCCAGAGAGTCGTGGATTTTCTGAGCGGATCGGTCTATGGGTTGGACGGAGAGATCCAGAAGATCTCCACAGGCATTTTCCTTATTGCTCCCAACAATGTTGACATAATGGGTGAACTCGGCGGCGAAATAAAAAACAAGGGTAATTTCCCCTGGATGAAATATTAGGCGTCGCTTCATATGCAAAACAAAGACGGAGTTTTAAGGTCGATAAGCAAGGCCGAAGACAGGCTTGCCATCGCGAGACTGCTCGATAAATCCGAATTCGCCGGGAAAACAAGAAGTTTTTCACATTCCGATTTTCTCGACCCTCATCAGATCAATCTGGCGGAAAAGCTGCTGCCCTCGCTCAACGTCTGCGAATATTCGTTTTCCGGCGGGTATGCGGGCGCTGAAAGGGCTATTGCCGTATTCAGGCCGGAATTCGCCGATGAAGATGACTTGAACGAATACCTGGACGGTATACTGAAGGTCATCGAAATAACTCCGCTTGCCAGGAACAGCCTGACGCACAGGGATTATCTGGGCGCTTTGATGAGTCTGGGGATCAAACGGGAAGTGACGGGCGATATCCTTGTGAAGGAAGATAAATGCAATATCCTTGTGCTGAACGATATTGCCGGATATATTGCGGGAAATCTTGAAAAGATTGGCAATACGGGGATCAGCCTTAAAATATCGGAAATATCGGAGTTGAATGTCCCGGAGCCCAAAACCAGGGAAATAAGGGCAACGCTTTCGACGCTCAGACTCGACAGCCTGTGCGCACCTGCATTCGGTATATCCAGAAGCCTGGCGGCGGATTATATCAAAGCCGGCAAGGTTCAACTGAACTGGGAGGCGACAGTAAGCCCGGATAAAGCGGTACGCGAGGGCGATACCGTGAGCCTGCGGGGCAAGGGAAGAGCCGTACTTGAAACGGTCGGCGGCATGACTAAAAAAGACAGGATATCGGTTTTGATAAAAAAACTAGTTTAGAGAGGTGATCCGATCGATGAATTACACACCGAATGATCTTCAGAATCTGACCTTTAAAAAGGCAATCGGAGGTTATAACGAGGACATGGTAAACGACGTCCTCGACAAAGTCATTGAAGACTACACAGCGTACATACGTGAGAACGTGGAGCTCAAGGACAAGCTTGCGCTGTTGAACGAAGGACTTCAGCATTACAAAACCATCGAGGAGTCGCTTCAGAATACGCTGCTCGTTGCACAGCAGACCGGCGAGGACATAAAGAAGAACGCTTACGAAAAGGCTGATAATGTCGTTCGCGACGCCGAAGTAAGAGCACAGAAGCTTATCAACGACGCCAACCAGGAAGTCGTAAAAATAAAATTTGAATACGAAGATTCGAAGAAGAAGCTGCATATATTCAAGTCAAAATGTGAAATGCTATTGATGTCCCAGATGGAAACGCTCAAGCAGATTTTCGACGAGGACGACAGGAGCGCCTGAGGACTTAGTTGACAGGTAACAAGTCCCTGATGTATAATGGTTTTTAATATTTTATGGCTATGATCGGAACGAGTAAGGATCGCTAATCCTACAGAGAGCAGCCGGCCGGTGCGAGGCTGCGGAGAAGTTTCCTGAAAATCCTCCGGGAGCCGCTTGCTGAAAGCGCGAAGGTGCGAGTACGACAAGCCGGGTCACTCCGTTAAAGGTATGACAGGAGACTGCCTCGAAAGACAAGCTGCGGCTTGGCAATCGGGCGGTAATTTGGGTGGTAACGCGTGAGTATATCCTCTCGTCCCTTTGTTTGGGATCGAGGGGTTTTTTAATTTGTGAAATAAATGAAACAAAGGGACGGTTCTTTTGTTTCATTTTTCAAGGATGCAATATGGATTTGCATAACAGGCAAAACATTGGACGGGTCGAATGACCCGGGATTTATATTACAGGAGGAAGTTATGTACAAAAAAGTATCGACGGATCTGAAATTTGTTGATCGTGAAACGGAAGTGCTGAAGTACTGGAAGGACAACAAGATTTTTGAAAAGAGCCTTAAATTCAGGGAAGGCTGCGATGCGTTCACCTTCTATGACGGGCCGCCTACAGCCAACGGCAAGCCGCATATAGGCCATGTCCTCACAAGGGCGATGAAGGATATAATCCCGCGTTACAAGACGATGAAGGGCTACGATGTGCTGAGAAAAGCCGGTTGGGATACGCATGGGCTGCCTGTCGAGCTTGAAGTCGAGAAACTGCTGGGTATTAACGGCAAGCCGCAGATTGAAGGATACGGCGTAGAGCCCTTTATTCAGAAGTGCAAGGAAAGCGTTTGGAAATACAAGCACGAGTGGGAGGAGATCAGCGACCGTGTCGGCTTCTGGGCAGATATGGAGGATCCCTACATCACTTATAACAACACATATATCGAGTCCGAATGGTGGGCATTGAAGCAGATTTGGGACAAAGGGCTGCTTTACAAGGGCCACAAGATAGTACCGTACTGCCCGCGTTGCGGCACCTCGCTGTCAAGCCACGAAGTCGCACAGGGCTACAAGGATGTAAAAGAGACCTCTGTGTTCGTCAAATTCAGGGTTAAAGGCGAACCGGGAGTATTCCTGATGGCATGGACGACCACGCCGTGGACGCTGCCCTCCAACGTCGCCTTGTGCGTAAACCCCAACGAAACCTACGTACGAGTGAAGTGTGGCGATGAGACGTATATTCTGGCCGAAGCGCTTGCGCCTTCCGTTCTGAAGAGCGAATACAGCGTTCTCAAGAGCTATAAAGGTACGGAACTCCGAGGTATGGAATACGAGCCTTTATTCGACTTTGCCAGCCCCGATAAAAAAGCCTGGTTCGTAGTTTGCGACAATTATGTCACTCTGACAGACGGCTCCGGCATAGTCCATATAGCGCCCGCATTCGGCGAGGACGACTCCAGGGTCGGCAGAGACAATGATCTGCCGTTTGTGCAGATGGTAAACGAGCAGGGAGAATTCGTTGAGGCGGTAAAACCCTGGAAGGGCAGGTTTGTCAAGGATGCGGATCCGGAGATCGTCAAGGATCTCGACGCAAAAGGCCTGCTATACAAGACGCTGGACTATGAGCATTCATATCCTTTCTGCTGGAGATGCGACACGCCCCTGCTGTACTATGCGCGCGATACCTGGTTCATAAAGATGACCGAGGTACGTGACAGACTGCTGAAGAACAATAACAGCGTAAACTGGATGCCTGAAAACATCAGGGAAGGCCGTATGGGCAACTTCCTGGAGAACGTAGTGGATTGGGGTCTCAGCCGCTCTAGATACTGGGGAACGCCTCTGCCGATATGGGAGTGCAAATGCGGTCACCGCCATCTGGTGGGAAGCATTGCAGAACTGAAGGAACTGGGAGAAGACGTACCCGACGATATAGAGCTGCACAAACCGTTCATCGACAATGTACAGCTCAAATGCCCCAAATGCTCGGGCGATATGAAGAGGGTTTCAGAAGTCATAGACTGCTGGTTCGACTCAGGTTCAATGCCCTTTGCGCAGTGGCATTATCCTTTCGAAAACAAGGATATATTTGAAAAACGCTATCCGGCGGATTTCATAAGCGAAGCCATAGACCAAACAAGAGGCTGGTTCTATACGCTGCTGGCCATTTCGACGCTGCTGTTCGACGAGCCTGCGTTCAAGAATTGCATAGTGCTCGGCCATGTCAACGACAAAGAGGGCCAGAAGATGAGCAAGCACAAGGGCAATGTCGTCGATCCGTGGACTGTACTGAACAAGCAGGGCTCCGACGCCGTCCGTTGGTATTTCTACACCGGGAGCGCGCCGTGGCTGCCGAGCAGGTTCTATGAGGAAGCAGTGAGCGAGAGCCAGAGGAAGTTCATGGGCACTCTGTGGAACACTTACGCCTTCTACGTACTGTACGCCAATATCGACGGCTTCAACCCGCTCGATTACAAGCTTGAAAAGGATAAGCTGTCCGTAATGGACAAATGGATACTTTCAAGGCTTTACACACTGATCGGAGACGTGGATAAAAACCTCGAAAACTACAGGATAACCGAGTCCGGCAGGGATATACAGGAGTTCGTGGACGAACTCAGCAACTGGTATGTCAGAAGGTGCAGGGAGCGCTTCTGGCAGAAGGAGATGTGTCAGGACAAGATTAACGCTTATATGACGCTTTATACGGTACTGGTCGAGCTTTCGAAGACGGCTGCGCCGTTTGTGCCGTTCATCACGGAGGAAATATATCTGAATCTTGTTGGAAGCGTTGATTCAAATGCACCTGAAAGCATTCATCTGTGCGATTTCCCGGCTGTGAAAAAGGAGTATGTCGACGCAGCCCTTGAAGAAAATATGGATAAAGTGCTCAAATACGTTGTTCTTGGCCGCGCCTGCAGAAATACCGCGAATATAAAGAACCGCCAGCCTATCGGGAAAATGTATGTCAAGGCAGAAGGCGAGCTTCCTCAGATGTACCGCGAACTCGTTGCGGACGAACTGAACGTAAAGCAGATAGTATTCACCGACGATGCTTCGGGCTTTACAACCTACAAATTCAAGCCGCAGCTGAGGACGCTAGGACCGAAGTACGGCAAGCTCGTGCCGAAGATAGGAGAGTATCTTTCCGGTGTTGACGGAAATGCATTCATGGACCGTTTCAACAAGGAAGGTAAGGTAAGCTTCGAGCTTGAAGGCGCCGAAGTCGTCCTGGAGCTGTCTGACGTGCTTGTCGACACGGCGCAGAAACAAGGCTTCGTATCCGAAAGCGACAGGGATGTCGCCGTGGTGCTCGATACCAACCTGACGCCGGAGCTGGTGGAGGAAGGCTTTGTCCGCGAGATCATAAGCAAGCTCCAGACAATGAGGAAGGAAGCCGGTTTCGAGGTTCAGGACCACATAAGGGTCTATTACGGCGGCAATGACAGGATCAGTGCGATATTCGAACGCAATATGGCCGTCATAAGCGACGAAGTCCTCGGGGATGAACTCAGGCCTTCGGGCGGCGAGGGCTACAGCAAGGAATGGAATATAAACGGGGAAGACGTAGTGTTTACAGTGGCAAAGGTATAACGGGCAGTCCCGTTGAAACGCGGCAAAGGTTTAGGAACCGATGCGTTATAAGGGTGGTTACGGTATGGTTAAAATGAGTGTCAACCTGGGAGACAGGGGTTATCCGATCTATATAGCGGCGGACTTTTCGGGGCTCGACAAGGCATGTAAAAGCGCCAGGCTTGGCGGCAAGATTGTGGTCATTACGGACAGTAATGTCGAAACACAATACCGTCAGGCCTGCATGGACGAATTATCGCTGTATTCTAAGGAAATATACTGCCATACGTTTCCCGCGGGGGAAATGAGCAAGAATCTCGAAACGGTCAGCGATATTTACAGAAAGCTCATTTCTCTAAAGCTGGACCGCAGTTCGACGCTGGTAGCGTTGGGCGGCGGCGTTACGGGAGATATTACGGGCTTTGCGGCGGCTACCTACCTGAGGGGCATTTCCTTCGTACAGATCCCGACGAGCCTTCTGGCGCAAGCTGACAGCAGTATCGGCGGAAAGACCGGAGTGGATTTCGAGGGCAGCAAGAATATGGTCGGGGCCTTTTACCAGCCGAGGTTCGTGTTCATCAATGTAAACACACTAAGAACGCTGCCTCAAAGGGAATTGAAATCTGGGCTGGCTGAAGTCATCAAGCACGGCCTGATAATGAATTCCGAGTTTTACGACTACATCGACTACAATATAGACAAGATCTACAATTATGATGAGAACGTGCTGCAGTACATTACAAAGATGAACTGCTCGATCAAAGGGAACATAATCGAGCAGGATGAACGGGAAGCAGACCTCAGGGCCCTGCTCAATTTCGGGCACACTATAGGGCACGCCGTGGAGAGCGTTTCAGGCTTCGGACTGCTGCACGGGGAATGTGTTTCGATCGGTATGGCAGGCGCATTCAGGCTTGCCAACAAGCTCGGCATGGTGAGCGACAAGTCCGTAACAAAGGTGGAAGGTACGCTGAAGAAGGCGGGCCTGCCCGTAAAAACGAACGGCATGGACACCGGCAGGATAATGGACATGATGTACCTCGACAAGAAGGTCAGGGACGGAAGGCTCTATTTCATCCTGCCCAGGGAAATAGGAGAAGTCCTCGGCTGTTATGTTGAAGATACCGAACTTATAAAGCAGGTCCTTGTTGAACTCGGGCAGGAGGATAAGGCTGTCTGATTCAGGTAAGAGCATAAGCTTGTAATTGGTTATAAAGAACGCGGTTTTCCGGCATAAACGGACAGCTGTGTTCTTTTTTTCTTTTATATAATAAAATAACGGCTAATTTGAAATTCTATATATATATCGACATTTACCGCGGGAGGAGGGTCACATGTTTATTGAAACTGAATTGCACAGCGATCTCGAGAATATTTACAAGATTGCCGGAGATCTGCTTAACGACATCGAGATGAATACGGTGGGAAATTATCCTGACGACACGCTGCGGAACGACCATGAACTGCTGGAGCGCGTGAGGTTCAGCCTTGAAGATATAACAGGTACGCTTCAGAAGGATATTCACAATCTCAGGCACGTCATTGCGAAAAAGCAGCTTGGCGAAACCGGGGTTTAACGCGTGAAAAGAGGCGGGGGTATTTGTGTTCGGCAAAAAAACCATGTACAGGCTCCTTAGCAGGAAACTCGACCGGATTTCCTTCAACATGGAGAAGACCAAGATAAAAGAATATGTAGAGTACCTTGAACACCCACGAAAAATGCTGTTTTCGAATTTCATGGCAGGTATTGCAAGGGGGTTCGGCGCCTCGATAGGGTTTACGCTGCTGGCTGCGCTTATAATGTATGTTCTCAGATACCTTGTGCAGTGGAACCTGCCTATTATAGGCAAATTCATCAGCGATATAGTAAATATCGTCAACAATAATATAAACAATCCAGGGAGGTAAAAGATGGATAAACAAAAAACGCAGCATTTCAGGGAGCTGCTCAACAAAAGGCTTGGAGAGATCGACCGTACCATCGGCATAATGAAGGAAAATGATGAGGGGGAACAGGACACCTATTCTCCGTCCGAACTTTCAAATTACGACAATCACCCGGCGGATCTGGGCTCGGAGCTTTTTTTAACCGAGATGAACAATGCGCTGAAGGTGCATGAGGAAAATATACTACAGGATATCAAGGACGCCATCGGCAGGATCGATGATGGTACTTACGGCACCTGCTCGCATTGCGGGAAGGAGATCCCGACGGAGAGGCTCGAGGTGATGCCTTTTGCAAAATTGTGCGTGGATTGCGAGGAAAATTTGGAGAGTTCACCTCTGCGTAAGGCCAGAGGCTGGTCAAACGAGGACAGGCCCAATGAAGAAACGGTAATCGACGCGCCTTTCGGCCGCAAGTATCTGAACCAGCGCGAGGATGACGAATACGAAGGCATGGACCAGTTCAACGACCTCATGAAATACGGGAGTTCGGACAGCCCGCAGGATCTGGGGGGTTATCACGATTATGAGGATTATTATAACAATGAAACCGACAAACAGGGCATTGTCGACGATATGGACCAGATATCCAACGATGAATATAGAAGACAGCTGCCCGATTGATTATTTATGCAAAATTCGACAAATATGTTGAAATTCGTTTAGGTTTAAATATATAATCAAAAGTAAGAATTTTATGAAGTGTATATAGTATTGCAGCGAACCAGTTGTAGTATTAGATGCTGACTTAAATCAGGGGGCATAATGAGATCTTGGCTAAAAACGGCCTTGTTTCCGGCGTTTATACTCTTCCTGTTTTTTGCGCAAAATATGCCGGCAACAGCTGAAACAGTTGATAATGAGCCTTCCGTCGTGCCTGTGAAATACCATGCCGACTGGAGCTATCCTCCTTTTGTTTATGTTGAAAACTATGCATTGACCGGTTTCGATATCGATCTGACAAGATCGATCTTTGATTCAGTCGAGTATGACTTAAGCTTCAACGACGGATACCAGGCCAATACATACGAGCTTCTTAAAAATTGCGAAATTGATACCTGCGGAATAATTCCAATCGACGATGCGAAGAAAAACGATATTTACTACAGCGATACGGTGCTGCAGTGTCATATTTCGATCTATGCCAAGAAACCGGCTGCAGATACCGGCTTGGGCAGTCTTGAGCTTGCGGACCTTTCCCGTTATAAAATAGGAACAGGGGATGGCGTGCTTGCGAAATATGTACTGAAAAAGCAACTCGGAATAGTTCCATATAAAAACTATAATTCGATTGAAAGCGCGTTAACCGCACTTGATGAAGGGGAGATCGACCTGCTCTTCGAAAATCAGGAGGCGGTGGATGACCTTCTGGTCCGAAAGAGCATGGGATCCGGTTTTACCGTCCCGTTAGCCGGGCTTTATCCCACCGACATGGCCTATGGAATAAGCAGGGCGAGGCCGGAACTGGTCGACCGGATAAATACCGGTCTGTCACGTTTGAAAAAATCCGGCGCATATGAAAAAATCTATGTAAAGTATTTCAAGCTCCATTCCCCGTATTTTTATACTAATCTAAGGAATAAAGCGATTACATTAGTATCGACAGGCGTATTGGTATTTTTACTGATCTTCTTTATGATCAGACTGCATCTGTATTTCAGGAGGATCAGAGGCCAATGCGCAAAGGAGCAGGCCCTGGGAAGGGGTATAATGGAGAATGCCAAAACCATGATCGTCGTCTGCGATCCTACAGGCTCGGTAATGGTGTTCAATAAATTCGCGCAGGAGATCACGGGTTACAGCCTGAAGGAAGTACAGGGCAAGAAGATCGATGAGCTTCCGGCTTTTTCCAAAGATACCGACCTCGGCAAAAGGATACTTGAAAGCCTGACCAGAGGCAACAGCCTGCAGAATATGGAGAAAGCCATAATTTCCACAAACGGCAGCAAAATCAATATTCTTTGGAATGTAGACACCATGACGGACGCCGAGAACAAGCCTGTAAACGTTATAGCGATGGGCGTCGACATAACGGACAGGAAGAATACGGAACTCAGGCTGACGGAGAGCTACCAGGAACTGGAGGCAGTGCATGAGGAGCTTGTACATAAGGAGATCGAACTGAAAATACAGTACGACGACCTGAACATGCACGAGAACGAACTGCGGCGCAGTGAGGAACGATACAGGCTGGCCGTCGAGGGAGTCAACGACGGTATATGGGACTGGGACGGCAGGGACGGCAAATTGTTCATGTCGAAGCAGAGCAGAACGATAATGGGCCTTGACGACAGCATGGAATACATGACTATCGAGAAATGGTTCAGCGTCATCGCAAAGGAAGATCAGGACAGGTTTATAAGAAGTTTGAACAAATATGTGACCGAGCCGCAGAAAAAGCATTTCCAGATAGAATACAGGGTAGGCGCTCCGAAGAACGGAGTAAAGTGGGTAAGAACCAGGGGCATGGCTATTTGGGACGAAAGCGGCATACCTGTGAGGGTTGCCGGTTCAATAACAGATATAACCGAACAGCGCCTTACAGATGAAAAAATACATCAACTGGCCTATTATGATGCGATGACAGGTCTCCCGAACAGGACGCTGCTGATGGACCGTTTTATCGTAGCTGCCGCGGGGGCTCAAAGAAAGCAAAGAAGAGTGGCTGTTTTCTTCCTGGATCTCGATAATTTCAAAACCATCAACGATACGATAGGGCATTCATTCGGCGATCAACTGCTGCAGAAGGTCGGCGATCAGCTTAGGTGCACGCTTAGAAGGAGCGATACACTGGCGCGCCTCGGCGGAGACGAGTTCATAATGCTGCAGGCGAATATCAAGAACATGGAGGAGGTTTCACACCTGGCGGCAAGGATGCTCGAAATATTCAAAAACCCGTGGATACTGGATGATAGAGAGTTTTACGTCACGGCGAGCATAGGAATATCCATATATCCCGACGACGGTTCGGATCTGCAGGAACTGATGAAAAATGCGGATGCTGCAATGTACCGCGCAAAGGAATCGGGCAAGAACAACTTCCAGATATATACCCAGGAACTCAATATGCGCATAATGGAACGCATGGAAATAGAGAACAACTTAAGACGCGCCGCCGAGAAGGATGAATTCGTGGTGTACTACCAGCCCATGATAGAACTGGCGACGGGCAGTGTAACCTGCGTAGAGGCCCTTATAAGATGGGCAAATCCGGCTATAGGGTGGGTCATGCCGGATTCCTTCATACATATTGCCGAGGAAATAGGTTTGATCGGCAAAATAGGCGAATGGGTTCTGAGAACAGCCTGCAGGCAGCTCTTCAAATGGCATGAGGCAGGGTATGAAAACCTCAAGGTTTCAGTGAACCTGTCCGCAAGGCAATTTCAGCAGCCGGATCTCGTAAGCACGGTCAGAGAGATAATAGAGGAGACACATATAAATGCCGGGTGGCTGGAACTTGAGATTACCGAGGGCCTGGCCATGCACGACCTTGAGCATACCATAGGAATACTTGGGCAGCTGAAGGATATGGGCATAAGTATTTCACTGGACGATTTCGGGAAAGGATATTCCTCCCTGAATTATCTGAAGGTGCTGCCCATCAGCAATCTCAAGATCGACAAGACCTTCATACACGGCTTCAACAGCAGTTCGAACCAGACGAAGATTACAAGGGCGCTGATTTCCCTGGCGCATAGTATGAACCTGAGCGTTACGGCGGAAGGGGTGGAAAACGCGGCGCAGCTGGGGTTCCTGCTCGAAGAAGGCTGCGACATGGCGCAGGGCTACTATTTCAGCAAGCCGCGGCAGGCGTCCGAGCTTGAACTGGATTCGTATGATACTTGTTTGGAGAGAACGTCATAACGTAAGCATGTCATGATATGAATTTCGAGCCGTGTGCCGGCTGAAAACGTGCATTATGATTGATGCCTGCGCGCATCATGCCTTGCTGTCGACAAACCACTTGTCATCCTCGAGCCAGAGGTAGGTTTCCTTTCCGTTTATCCTGCACCTGTACCGCATACCTTGTCCGCCCGCCTTCAGGGACGCTGCGCGCCTAATGTCGGTCACCCTGTCTATATCGAAGCTTCTGCCATCCTCCCATTTGACGATGAGAGGGACCTTGCTGCCATCCTTTGTAAACTTCGCGATAACTTCTACAAAAACCTTAGCCATATATTTACCCTCCGAAACAAACCACCTTCGCAGGATGCGCACAAACGGTGCGAATTGGTTGAATAGCCGCCGGTACTGCGCACTACCGGAAAAAGGACACGGGATGTATGACATTTTCCTCTACCGGATTTGCATTGAGCCCGTTACTTTTGAGCAGTACCGCCCGTTGTACCGAATAATGCCCGAAACGGGTCCGTATGTTGTCTATGCTGCTCTCGAGCTGTTCTCTGCGCAGCCGTTTTTCATCGTCAAAAAAAGATATCTGTCCGCACCTGTCTGCCGTTACCACATTCGTTACCCTTACGCCGAGCGTCCGGATGGTTTTGGACCAGTCCCAGGACCGGGCGAATATCTCCAGCGCCTTCTCCGCAATTTCGGAAGAAACGCAGGTGTAATGCGAAAGCTGCCCCTGCCGTTCGATAAAGGAAAGATCCGCCGAGCGGATATATACCTGCACGGTCCTGCCTTTGAGATGATGCCTCCGGAGCCTCTCCGCAACGCTGTCCGCCAATACGTACGTGAGTATCTTGACGTCCGTGTCGTCGCAGAGGTCGTGAGGGGTGGTGAGCGAATTGCCCACGCCCTTTATGTTCGGCTGGAAATCGAGCCGGGTCACCGGGGAATCGTCATAACCGTTCGCAAATATCCAGAGCGTCCGGCCCCATTGCCCGAAATGCCGTTCCAGAAACCTCGGGGGCGCGCCGGCCAGTTCTCCTATCGTCGAGATGCCGATGTCCGTGAGCTTCCGGCGGGTGGACGGGCCCACGTAGATCATATCTGCGGCAGGCAGCCCCCATATCTTCTCACGGTAATTTTCCTCGCTTATCACCGTGGTCGCATTTGGCTTTTTCATGTCCGATCCAAGCTTGGCAAAGACCTTGTTGAAGCTGACACCAACTGAAGCTGTGATGCCCAGCTCGAACTCTATCCTTTTCCGGAGTTCGTCCGCTATCTGCTCGCCGGAGCCGTACAAACGCGTGCTTTCCGTTACGTCGAGCCAGTTTTCGTCTATGCCGAAGGCCTCGATAAGGTTTGTATAGTTTTCGTAAATTTTGCGCACCATCATGGAAAACTTGAGGTACTGCATGTAATTCGGCCTTACGACCACGAGCCCGGGGCATTTCGATCTGGCCTCCCAGACGGCGTCCCCGGCCGCGACTCCGAATTTTTTTGCGAGCCCGTTCTTGGCGAGCACTATGCCGTGACGTGTCGACTGAGAGCCGCAAACGGCGACGGGCCGGTCGCGTATCTCCGGATTGTACAGGCATTCCACGCTGGCGTAAAAGTTATTGAGATCACTATGCAAAATCACTCTGCTCATCCTATCATCCTTGTCGACACGAACCTTTTTACCTATATATTATATGCAGGTTTTATAAAATTATCGAACACATGTTCGATAATTTTATTATAATACCGGCGAGCCGGGTATGTAAAGAGTAATATTAAGCCAGTTTGAAGGCGGGCCGGAACGGTTCGGCGGGAGCTGCCCGTCCCGGGTAGTTCGGCAGTACCGCGAGCTACGGGACCAAAACGGAGATTTTTTTTATAGCTGAGGATTAACTTGCAGATAGTGTAGCACGAGGCATATAATTTTTTTGGAGGTGTACGGTTATGGTGGCATTGAAAGCTGAGAAGCTGACCAGGATATACACGAGCACGGAGAAGGAAGAAGGCCTGAAGGGTACGTTCAAAGCGCTTTTTCACAAGCGGGTGCTCCAAAAGACTGCGGTCTCCGAATTTTCGTTCGACGCCGCGGAGGGCGAAATGATAGGTCTGATCGGGCCTAACGGGGCCGGAAAGACGACTCTTGTCAAAATGCTCTCCGGCATTATCCAGCCTACTTCGGGAAAGGCTGCAGTGTCGGGCTTCGATCCCTCCAGACCGTCCGACGCCTTCAAAAAGAGCATCGCGGTGGTTATGGGTCAAAAAAGTCAGCTCTGGTGGGACCTGCCCGCTATAGATTCGTTTTTGCTGGACAGGGAGATATATGAAATGCCGGAAGACAGGTTCAGAAAGAACGTAGCGCTGTATTCGGAAATGTTCGGCGTCGAAGACCTGCTCAAAACCCAGGTGAGGCAGCTTTCACTAGGCGAGCGTATGAAGATGGAGCTCATATTGTCGCTGCTGCACGATCCGGGAGTACTCTTTCTGGATGAGCCTACCATAGGCCTCGATGCGATCGCACAAAAACAGATCAGGCAGCTGCTTCGGCAGATCAATACCGAAAAAAAGGTGACGGTACTCCTGACAAGCCATTATATGGAGGATATAAGGCACGTATGCAGCAGGGTCATGGTCGTGAACCACGGCCGGAAGATATTCGACGGAGCCTTTGACGCCCTGCTCGACAGGTTCAACGAGTATAAGACGGTCAGCGTGACCTTCGAGAACGAAGCCGGGCTTGAACCGGATTTCGAGGCCGAGTGGATAGAGAGATCCCCCTACAAATGGTGCTTCAAAGTCAGGCGTGAGCAGGTCAGACCCGTGCTCTACGCCATATTCAACAGCTGCGATGTGGGTGATTTGAAGCTTGAGGATGAGGATATAGGCGATGTGATTGAAAAGATATACGGGATTGGTGCCGCGTCATGAAAAAGTATGCGGAAATAGCCAGAATAACCTGGAAATCGATGATGGCTTATAATTATGATGTATTTGCCGGAGCGGCGTTCTCAATATGCAAGATACTGCTGGCATGGCTGATGTGGCGCGTGATCTTCAGCAGCAGGGAGCAGGTGGGGGGCTACGACTTTGCGGCGATGATGACATATTATATAATCGCGTCCTTCCTCGGCCGTCTTGATCAGTCGAACAGCCTGAACGGGCAGTTCTGCAGCGAGATCAGGAACGGACAGTTCGGAAAATACATCGTAAGGCCGATGAGGCCCGTGCTGTATTTCCTGTCCTGCAGCTATTCCAGGGCTGTTTATGTATTCGGAATCAACTTTGTCGCCACGGCCGCGTGGGCGTTGATTTTTTCCAGGCAGTTCAGGATAACGCCCCACATCGGGGACTGGTGCCTGGCCGCGCTGGTATTCCTGTTGGGCATGAATTTCATGATTATGTTCAATTATTTCCTGTCGATTCTTTGCTTCAGATTCGTAAATATCGACGGGCTGAATATATTGAAAGGCAACCTTATTGAATTCATTTCAGGCGCGCTCGTTCCGCTGAGCGTATTTCCGGCCGCAGTGACAAAGGCCTTCAGCGTACTGCCGTTCTATTACACGGTATACTATCCCGCGTCCCTGCTGATCGGACAGAACGGGGTAAATCCGCTCGCTGCCGCGGCGCTGATGCTTTTCTGGAATGCGGTCATGATCGCGATTTCAGTTCTGTATTACAAAAAATCCGTCAGAAGGTTTGAAGGTGTGGGAATATGAAAAATGGAACCGATTCGCGTTTCGGCGGAAAGCTTGCGGAAAATGCCGTGAGGTTTGCGGCCCGTACCGGAAAGCACGCCAGGCTTCTCTACGTGTTTATGAAGGTCAGGCTCAATAAAAGCATGATGTACAGCTTCAATTTCTGGATGGCGTTCATTACGGACCTGAGCATTTTCCTGCTCGAGATCGCGATGTTTTCGGCCATATTCCTCAACGTCGGCACGCTCAACGGCTGGAACGTATACCAGATGATAGTCTTCATCGGAACGTTCACCATCCTTGACGCCTCATACATGGCGACTTACTTTTTCGGCGTGCTGACCATACCCGAGAAGATAAGAACCGGAACGCTTGACCAGTATATAGTGAGACCTGTGAATACGCTCTTTTACGTCTCTTTTGAAAATATCGACCCGGGCTCGCTCGTACTCATCGTGCCGGGTATCATGATGGTCGCGTATGGAGTCGGGATGCTAGGGATAAGGGTAACCGCCGGGGCGGTGGCAGGGTATGTTTTTCTACTGCTCGTCATGTATTTTCTGATGTACGATCTTATGATAATAATTCGAACGCTTGCGTTCCGTTTCGTGAAGATAGACGCTTTCTGTGAAATAGAAGGCGAGCTCGTTAACTTTTCGTTCAGGATACCGGGCATTGTTTTCAAAGGCGCCTGGAAGCTAATTTTTTATGTTTTGCTGCCGTACGGGCTTATGGCGACAATTCCTGCGCAATTCCTAGCGGATGTGCTGGACGGCCGTTATTGGCTGCTGTCTCTGGGAGTGGGCGCGGTGTTTGGCTTCCTGTGCGTATTCCTCTGGAGGAGGGGCATGAAGCGCTACGGCAGCGCGAGCAGCTGAATATTTGATTTGATGCCAGGAATCAATGGCAGCGCGAGCGGCTGAATAGTAATTTTGCTGCCCGGCATCAGCAGTACATGCAATAATTTAAAAAAATCCTGTCCGAATGCAACCATTTCCAGATATACCGCATCTATATATGTGCGGAGGTCATGATGGAACTACCCGAAAAAACAGATCGGCCGGCAATTGAATATACTTTGGCGGAAAGCGAGCTGGCAGCCCTGATGGATGCCTATTCCAATATGCTTTTGCGCGTTGCGGTATTGATGCTGAAGGACCTGAAGCTTGCAGAGGACGCCGTACAGGAAACCTTTTTCAAGTTTTACTGTGGCTATGCCAATTACCGGAGAGAGGCCGGAATAAAAACCTATCTTTGCAGGATACTCGTCAATGAATGCAGACAGAGCCGCAGAAAAGCATGGTACAAGCGGAACGTACCGACGCCGGTATTCGAACCCGGACTTGCCGACGAAAACGCAGAGGCCGGTATAGGGTCGCTGCACGACCGCCTCAGCTTGACCGAAGCGTTGATGAAACTGGCTCCGGGCAGCAGGGAGGTATTGCTGCTGCATTATTATAACGATCTCTCGGTCAGGGAGATATCGGAAGCCCTCGGAATGCCGGAGGGTTCGGTAAAAAGCAGGCTCAAGAGAGGGCGCGACCGGCTCAGGGATATCCTGCGGGAGGATTTTTGCGATGGGTGATATGAATTTCAGGAATAGGCTCGATTCGGAAATGAAAGACGTCGTATTCACGGATAAGAGCAGGAACAAGGTGCTTGAACGGGCTGCCGGGCACGGTATAGCTGCACAGCGTGGGAACGCCGACATACTCGGCAGCACTGCCGCCTTGCCGGACTGGAGAGCGTCCGGGGCGAAGACCTGGAGGGAGAGGCTGTATTCCTTTATGAACCAGGAATTGCGGATCCCCGTAAAACCCCTGGTGGTTGCGCTGCTGATCACCGTATCGGGCA
Organism: Bacillota bacterium; assembly: GCA_023412915.1. Taxonomy (GTDB): domain Bacteria; phylum Bacillota; class Clostridia; order Acetivibrionales; family DTU013; genus JAEYOM01. The sequence continues at coordinate 95,532 of JAEZRE010000014.1, read as the reverse complement.
TAGTCTATGCCTGCGTCGGCATTGCGCGTGTTTCCGCCGAGGATATCAGAAACAGCAGCATAGCGGTAGTGGATAGTAATCGGGGAGGGCAGGCTGATGGGATATATAAGAATTAAGGTTAAACACCTGCTTTTGATCCTTCTGTCCGCGATTGTTTTGATCGCGGCTCCGCTGCTTTTCCAGGGACGTATGTTTTATTTGCTGGGAAGGGCCAGCGAGCTGGCTGGAAACAGCGCGGCGGCGGACGTATATTACGACAGGGCAGCTGAGGGCGCTCCGGCTTCAAATGCCGCTGTTTCGGCTGCGCAAAGGAAACTGGGAATGCTTGTGGAAAACAAGAATTTTGGATATTTCAATGAACTATTCATCACTGAAAGCTTCACTGCGCTCGACTGCTCCTACATCGGGGCGGAAAGCGCCGATAGGATCAATGCACAATACACGGATATCGCTGCCCATGCCGTGAAAGGTGATGCGTTTGCGGAATACACGATATATGTCGCCCTGGCCAATTATTTTTCGGGTTACGGGAAAAATGCCGTCAAGCTGCTTGAACAGCTTGACTATATAAGGGACGGCAAGCTTGAATCGCTAAGAGAGCTCCACCTCGCTGCGATGTATATGGGCCTCGGTGAAATGGGCCAGGGAACGGCTGTGCTGCAGGAACGTCTCAACGCGCAGGACCGTTATTCCACGGTCAGGCGCGCATTATACGCATATTATTGCTATATGACGGGAGATATGGACGGCTTCGACAAAGAGCTGGCGGCGATACCCGATTTGTTTTTTACCGGGCAAAAGCCCGACGAAACTCTTGTAAAGCCCTTGCTGCAGATAAATAGCGAACTGTCGGGCTTTAAATACCTGAAGGGCGCTGAACCGACAGAAAAAAGCGGCAATGTTTTAAGCGGCCGTGTCAGTATGGACGGTAAACCTGCGCCTTATATAACGATTTTACTGAAAGACGAAGCCACAAGATCTGGTTGGAGCAGTACGCTCGGTCAGGGGAGCGGAGTACGCTGCGATGCGGTAACAGACAGTGAAGGCAGATTCAGGTTTACGAACATCCCCGACGGTATTTATGTGATCGCTATAGGCGCCGACTGGCAGCGCGTCCAGGGAAAAGCGCCGGACCTGGGTGGAGGCGGTAGTTTGAAGTTCACAGGAAATACCGTGCTCGAAAAGGATATAGCTTTCCTTGATACGGCCAGGATGGTTAACGTTAAGGATATCGGGGACGGAAAATTCCGTTTCAGCGTAAACCTGCCGGAAAATGCGGATTATTACACGATCGGTGCAGGAGAGCTCAGGGATATTGACGATAACCGGATAATAGCCAACAACAGGTTTTACTCGGACAGTATAACAACCGGAGAATATATACTTGATACCGCCAGGGAGCGCAAAAGGGGCATGAATACCGGCGCTTCCTTCGGCAGCGACGGTATCGACCCGTATTATCTGTTCGAACCTTTTTATCATACGGGTGATTACGCCTATTATGTAACATTCTATGACCATAACGGCAATATCATGTACGTCAGCGACGGCATATACCCCAGCAGGCACAGGAATATAGTGCATGTAGTCGGCGAAGAATTCAATGGAGCAGATCTTGCGTTGCTCGATAAAAGGTATGCCGAGGCCATTGGTCTTTATGAACGCGAACTGGCCGAGGGAGACCGCGGCCTGCATGCATTGAAGGTGCTGGCAAAGCTTTATTACAACGGCTGGGAATATGACAGTAAAACGTATTCACTGAAGAACAAGGACGCTGAAAAGGCAAAAGGCTATTTTGAACGGTTAATTGGTGAGATACCCGATAATAATGAGGTATTATCGGTGCTGGGATCGCTCTATATCGATTCGGGCGAACTACAGAAAGGCCTCGAGCTGCTTGAGAATAGCAGCAATCCGTACGATCTGCTTGAGATTGGCCGCAACTACGGTTATATGGGCAAATTCGAAAAAGCTTCGGAATATTATGAGCGGTTTAACGAAAAAACAGGCCGGGGGCAGGAAAACCTAATGATACTGTATGTACTGCAAAACAAGCGGGAGGCTTTGCCCCGGCTTGCCGAAAGTTACTCGGAAAGCACTGTTTTCTATGCCGATTACAAGCCGCTGATCGGTAAGTATGTAAAAATGGATACATCGGAATACAATGAATTTTTCAGGCTGATCAATGCCGAAAGGCCCGATGAAGCGGCTAAGCTGCTCAGGGGCGGGGAGGATGATCTTGCGATGCTGTACAATGGACTGCTTGTGCTGCAAAAGCGTTTCAAGAGCAGCGAGGAAAAAGAGGATCAGTACAGCCTTTATTATAATAAAGTCAAGGACGCTGATATAAAGCTGCTTATGAAATATTTCGGCAAGGAGTCGGTTCAGAGCGGGTTCGGTGACGAATACGGCAGGGCGGTAACTCCTTAGCCACATGCTTTCGTGATGATTACGGGAACCCGGCTATAAGTCTTAAGCCCAGTTATGCATCTTAAACCCCGCTATACGTATAACCCCGGTAATGTACCGAGGAGCCGGTTATATCTCATTAAGCCAGCACGCTATACTATCATCCGCGTTACTCTGGGTATCCCGGGATATCACGACTTTGCCCGCTTCCAAATAATCTGCAAAAAGCCTGAAGCATTTCGCCAGTTCGCGCTGCATCGATTTGGCAGGTTTGACGCCGGCTTCCCACCACCAGTTCTTTATCATCAGCGTCCTGGTTTTTTTATCAAACCCGGGTTCGAAGCGTGCGATAAACCTGTCTCCGTACAGGACAGGCAGGACGTAATAACCGTAATTCCGCTCGGACTGGGGCTTGTGGACCTCCCAGCGATAGTCGAAATCGAATATTTCCTTTATGAGCCTGCGATCCCATAACAGATTGTCCAACGGAGCGAGAATATGGGCGCGCGGGGAGGGAGTGCGCATGTCCCGGCGAGAGCTGCCGGCACTCTCCGGGGTATTGCCGGTATTTCCCTCTGCGAAACCATTACCGTATACGTTTAAGTTGCCGGAATAGACGGCAGCGCCGGACCCATTACCGTATCCGTTGCAGCCTGCAGAAGAGGCTGGAGCTCCGGAGTGTTCGCCCAGTATGTCTTCCAATACCGGCATATCGCAGTTCCTTATATAAAACGGGACCTTTACGCCTTCCACATTTATCTCTGAAAGTGTGCCATCGGCCAGCAGCCGTTGTATGCTTTCCCGGCGTTCGGGCGTCTTTGTCCCGGGTATCTCCAGCCAGGCGTCTCCGGGCCTGTCCCATAAAAATCCCGTACCGCCTATCCTGCGGGTTATGCGCCAGTCCCTGTAGCGTTCGAAGGTTTCGTTCGGATCGAGTGCATTCAGCAAGTCGTCCGGCAGGTACCTTCCGGCAAAATCATAATATTTTCTTGTGTTTACCTTGTGGTGTATAATGAGCTCACCCCAGAACCACATGCTTTCCAACGCCGCTCTCGAGACGCGCGTAGGACCCCAGGGCCAATGGACCGCCTGATCATATTCCAGGTCGATGGAGGAAAGAGGACCGCGTTGCTCGAGTTCGTTTCTGACAAGCGGAAGGAAGGGGACAACGGGTTTGTCGGGACTCCCGAGCCATTCGAGCTGTGATGCCCTGTATCGGCTGAAGTACGGCCAGTCTGAGGTGAGATAGATCGACATGACCTTGTCCCAGCCGTCAAGCAGCAGCCGGTCTTTATACAGCAGTTCCCGCAGCAGGGCGGGTTTGAAGCCGTCTATCCTGGACTGCAGCACAAGCTCCTGGTTATGCCCCACAATATTGAGGGGATCGTACTGGATGCATCCGACCCTTCGCACATATTCGAGTATGCCTTTTTTGCCTTTGGGAAGTCTTTTGCCGTAAAGTCCGTGATATTTGAGCATGAATCTGCGGGCCTGTGTTTTCGTTATCTGAATAGCGTCCATACCGAATCCTTTCCGCCGTATCTGTATACCGTTTATTTGTATTATATACGAACGTTTGTTCCATATCAAGTTTTACGGTATTCCGGAGGAAAAAATCAGAGGGGCACATGCATCGGGATCAGTTTCGTGAAAAGTATAAAATGCCGGATGAGAAGCGTTACGAAGGCCCCATCCGGCATATGTCCTTATATTCTGATAACGTTTACGCATTCGGACAATTTCTGTGCTATTTCCTTGAGTCCTTCCGCTGTCCGGGATATATCTTCGATAGTGGAGGATTCTTCTTCGATCGACGCAGACACTTCTTCGGACGAAGCTGCGGTTTCTTCGGATATGACCGATATCTCCCGTATTGAAGCCAACACGCCGTTTTTATCTTCGTTGATCTTGTCTATGCTGCCGACAAGCGCTCCGATATCGGAAATGATCTGTTCGATCATTTGGTTCATCGTATCGAGCGAGGCTTCGGTTTTCTTTATCTCGTCATTTACCTGTACTACAGCTTCCTGCGTGATATCCATCTTCTCCTTGGAGGCGTTGATCCCCGAATTTATCTCATTTAAAATCGAACCTATTTCCCTGGTGGAGTTTGCCGTCTGTTCCGCAAGCTTTCTTACTTCATCGGCGACAACAGCAAAGCCCTTTCCGGATTGACCGGCCCTTGCGGCTTCTATGGCTGCATTGAGCGCCAGCATGTTTGTCTGTGTTGCAATATTTTCTATGGTCTCCAAAATCATCCCTACGGTCGCGGATTTTTCAGACAGCTCGTTCACCAGCCTGCCGACATTTGCCGTACTGTCCGTATTAATATCGAATTTTTCCCTGAGTGAAGTCAGAGAAGCTCTTCCGGCAGCAGTAGCGTCGTTCACCAGACGGGTCTTCTCGGATATATTGTCTGCCTTTTCGGCTGCAGTGCCTATCTCGTTCGAGAAAACCGAAAGCTTTTCGGAAGCGCTCTGCGCCTCCTTTGCCTGGGCCGAAGCGCCTTTTGCAAGTTCCTCCACCGCATTGGCCACCTGTTCCGACGAGGCTGAGGATTGACTGGTAGCGGATGCCAGACTTTCCGAATTGAACAGCACGTTTTCCGACTCCTTGCGGATACCACTGACGATATCCCTCAGCTTCTGCCTCATCAATGCGGTAGCCTTAGCCATTGTGCCTATTGCATCCTCAGACTTTATGAGATAGTCGAAGGAGGTGTCATTTACCAGGTCAAGGTCGGCAGTTTTATTTATCAGCGAAGCTATGGATCTCATCCTTTTGAGTATGACCAAACGAAGCCCGAATATGACTATGACGATTCCCAAAGCAAGAATGCCGTACTCGAGTATCAGCAGATTTTTCAGCATGCTATCAAGCGAATCCAGAAATTCCGACTGTTTAATGATAACAAATATGACCTTGTCTCCAAGCTTTTTATATTCAAGATAATTTTTCTTGGTTGTAATATTTATAATACAATTCTCCTGAGTCTTTAGACAAATCGATTGTTACGCCTATATCCTTCAGATTTTTCATTATGGCTTTTTTATCTTTATGATTGGTTATAGTGCCATTTGTGTCCGAAACCACTACATATCCCGTCTCACCTATAGCCGTATTATTTACGATACTGTCAAGCGATACATGATCGAGAAGAGCCGTAAGAGTCTTTGGCGCCACGCCGACTTGTATGATTCCGGGCTTGTCCTGCCTGGCGACTCCCGCGAACTGAAAAATGACTTTATCGGTTCCTCTGGGAGCAGGATCCTGCACAAGTTCAAAAGACTTATTGGTCAAGGCCTCCAGGAACGGCTTTGATTGATCGGAAGAACCAAAGTCGAAGCCTATGAATCCAGGAGCGGTACTATAAGCCATCACGCCGTTTTCATCGCTTATGTCTATCTCATTGACATTCAGGTCTTTTGCCAGAGCCTCAAGTTTCTCATTTGATACCGAAGCAGGATCATCTGCCACGATTTTGGCCACGGCTCTGGCCTTAACGCCCAGATCCTTGTAAAATTGATCCTTGGTCATGCTGTATGTTTCTTCGTTTTCCTTAATCGTATTTATCACAAAGTCGAGGTTTGAAGCTACAAACTGTTTCATCTGCCCCTTCAAGGTATTGCTCATATAACTGTAGGTTATGGTTATCGAGGCCGTCATCAGCAGTAATATGTTCAATACCACCGGCAAGATCAATTTCAGCGAGAGACTGGACTTGAATTTTCTCAGCATTGGTACGTCCTCCTGTTATCATGTTCGTTCTTCGGCAGCTTGATTGGCTAAAACTGTATTTAGTACATAATAACATTAAAACGGCACATGGTAATTATTCATAATAACTAAAATTGCTGCCGGGCTTTGTAGACTTTGACACGAAATTCATGTGTAAACAGTGACATTTAGTTCCACACAAGCATGAATATGGATTATAAGGAAACATGTCTGTAAGCATGCAACTGCAAGCCTGTGCTTTAGTTACCTGAATAACGTCCGTACCGAAGCCTTTCCGCCGTATCTAGCCGTTTTATTTGTACTATATAAGAGCATTTGGTCTGCATCGAGTTATACAGTATTTGCAGCAAATCTTGTCTAACTACGGCTTCAGGTATATACTGGAATAAGGTATACATAAAAAATCCGGAGGATACTTGCATGCACCAGACTGCCGGGTTGGCCGGACCCAGGATAAAGAAAAAATCGGCCGGAAAGAAAATATTGACAGGCATTCTTATCCTTTTACTGCTTCCTGTCATTCTGGCCGGACTTATGTTGTTATATCTGAAGGTTGCAGATTTTCGGTATGACGATCCCCGGGAGATAATCGCACAAAGTCCAATGAGCTTTGATGAACGTAACAGTTTCGACGCCGGTAATAGCACCCGGACGATGCGTATCGACAAGGCTGATATTTACTTTCTTATGAATGACAAAATACCCGACATGCATCTGAACGAAAGGGTATATGTAAATGCTTACAGGATCGCCCTCGATGAAAGCGCGGTCTATTTGCAGGGAAAGGCATACGGGCTCAACCTTCCGATAAAGCTTAGCCTGGACGTGGGATATGAGAGCGGTAATATACTTTTGCATTTGAAGGGCGCATATCTGGGAAAATTGGGCATACCGCTGCCGCTTGACTACATAGCTGATAAAGCGGGTATGGAGCTTGACTATTCGATCTCTGTGAAGGACATACCGGAAATCAAAGAGGCTGACGAGGTATATCTGAAAGACGGTTACATCAATGCTGTTTATCCCGTCAACAGGAATATAGTTCAGGAATGTATTATTGCCTGGCCCTATCTGAGACCCGCTGCGTTCTACCTTCAGGATGAAGATGAAATGGTCGGTCTGATAGAGGACTTCCAGGAAAACAGGTCTGTGGACGGTTACAAAAGTGAAAGACTCAATTCATTCATGAAGGAATTGGAAAAAAAACCGGGCAAGTATCAGGAGCTCAAAATCAGAATGCTGGCCACAGCTCCTGAAGAAAGCGCTGAAAAATTCTTTTCTTCGAAAGAATACGGTTCTGAGATATTCATGCGTTTTTATCCGGGCATTACGAAACAGGCTGTAGATTTGCTGCGTGATCAGATTCACTATGGCCGCAATTATCTGTTTATAAAAACTTTTGCTTTGGATATTGATAAAAAATTCAAGCAAAAGGCTATTAAAGTAAGCAATGGCGGTTTCGTCGACGCCGGAAGCGGACGTAAACTTGATTTGTACGATGTTTATAAGGGATACCCCGAAATGAAGGAAGTCTTTCCGGAAGGGACAAAGCTCTGCGCAGTTAAGTGTGAAAGCTATTCCGGCAGCCTGATAACAAATAGAACCTCAATTGGCTGCGGTACGGCAGCGGAGTTTCCCGGCGGCCGCTGTGCCGTGATAAGCGTTAGTGAGGGTAAGGCCTATTTTATGGAAATAGAGCCGAAAGAATTTTCAGAGCTTCAAAGCGGGAAAGAGAAAGTATATATATATGCGTATTAAGGTAACCGGAAATATACTTGTATAAAAAACACTCCAGGGAAACATCAGGCGGGGGAACTGAACCCCACCTGACTTTATACCCTAAGGACTCGACCGGACAAACGGATAATTACTTTTTGCCCGTAGCTTCCGGACTCACGCCGGAAAACGGGTTCATGAAAGACGGTATTTTTGCAGTTTCGGCCGGGCTTACGTTCGATATCGGACTGACGTTCGATATCGGACTGACATTCGAAATCGGGCTCACAGCTGCCGGGCCGACGTTGGATACGGGGCTGACGCCGGCCATGGGATTTACATTTGCGGCAGCCGGGCTGACATTCATGAAATCAGGCTTCTTGGCGTAATAAGGTTTCTCATTTAGCTTTTCCTGAACGATCCGCAGGACCTCGCCGAAACGCTGGAAATGTACCACTTCACGTTCTCTGAGGAATCGCAGAGGATCTATCACATCCGGGTCATCCGTCATATTTATAAGGTTTTCATAGGTTGCGCGCGCTTTTTGTTCGGCGGCAAGATCCTCGACCAGATCGGCCACGGGATCGCCCTTGACACCAATGTAAGCCGCGTTAAAAGGTACTCCTGAGGCGTTCACAGGATATACGCTGCGGTCATGATCGGCAAAATACCCTCCGAGACCTTCTTTTTCAAGTACCTTGGGCGGGACGTCCTTCGTAAGCTGGTGTACTATTGCTCCGATGATCTCGAGATGCGCCATTTCTTCAGTACCTATATCGTTTAGCGTAGCCTTGGCTACTTCCAGGGGCATGCTGAACCGCTGGCTCAGGTACCTGAGTGATGCGGCAAGCTCGCCGTCGGGTCCGCCATATTGTGTGATAACATATTTGGCAAGCCTTGGGTTGCAATTTTTTATTTTAACAGGGTATTCAAGTTTTTTATCATAGACCCACATTTACACGACCTCCTTATTCAGAAATATAAAAGAATAGCAGATTTCATTCTACTGCACATCCCACGGCCAGGGATTTTCGATCCAGGGCCAGGGGAAGGAATTGCTGGCGCTCGCCATCAGAGGGCCGTACATACGTTCAAAGTTTTCTCTGGTCATTTTAGCCCTCCTGGCAGTATCGGTAAAAACCATAACCGCTCTCTGATCATACGGGTGCGTATCAAGATAAAGATTCAGTTCTATAGCCATAAAGTCTAAAGCCATTAATTCTTTGAGCATCCTATCTCTTGCTTCGTTCATATAAACACCTCCCTCATTCATACCTGCATGGAACTGGAATACACAGCTCATCCGTCGACCGTATATACCGGGTCCGCTCCGTAAGGCCTGTCTAGCTCCGGAAAAATTGTACCCTGCCTTAGGCCGACTTCAGGCGGATAGAGGCAGCAAAGGCACTGAAAGGGAACATAGGCATAAGTCAACCTGGCTCCTACGATAGGCATCGGGTTATAGAATTGCATTTTGCACATATCGATGGTTTCAACGGCTGCAACGTTGGATCCGGGGGTGTTTTCAAGTGCGGCCGGCATTATTTCGTTGGATTTCATCAGGCTCCCTCCTTGTAAATACTTTTTGTATATCATATTCGAGTTAACATAAATTTGTTCAATTAAATTACTGGCTTAAAAGCTTTTGCAATTTCGTTTGAGAATTATAAATTAATCTATTGCGGACTGTTGACTTTCTATTTTGAAGGTGATATTTTATAACTAGAATATTACGAGATGCCAAATAAATCAGAGGAAAACATGATGGAAGCAAAAGAAATGTATGATTCCATATTCGAAGCATTAAGGAAGGTCCTTTATCCGGAGGATTTCATAGATGTCGATCTGAGCCTGTCCAGAACCGAGATACTGACGCTGCTCCAGGTGGAGAGGAACGGCGAGATCATAATGAGCCAGATCGCGAATTTCATCAATATACCGATGAGCACTGCGACGGGGATCATCGAAAGACTTGTCAGGAAGGGATATATCGAGAGGGCCAGGAGCGAATCGGACAGAAGGGTAGTGACGATAAGGCTGACGGAAGAGGGGAAGCAGCTTGCGGAAGGAATAAAGAGCAGCGTACTCAGCCTGGCAAAGCAGGTGCTTGACGAACTCACGGAGGATGAAAAAAAACTTCTGTATAGTATATTTACTAAAATAACAAGTATCTTTTCCGAGAAGAAAGCAATAGCTTCAGATAAAAAGGAAAACACTATCAGAAAGATCGAAATCGAATAAATTTTTTGTTTAATATTACGAGTTGCGAAATATTTATATAGCGAAATTAAAAAGGAGTGATTTATATGAGGATCATCATTTACACAGGAAAGGGCGGAGTCGGTAAGACAAGCGTTGCCGCCGCGACAGCGCTGAAAAGTGCAAAGAAAGGCCTGAAAACGCTTGTGATGAGCACAGACGCCGCGCATAGCCTCGGCGATTCGTTCGATATAAAGCTGTCGGCCGAGCCGGTGGAAATTTGTAAAAACCTTTGGGCACAGGAGATTGATACCCTGCACGAGATCGAAAAAAGCTGGGGGAAGATACAGGAATATATGTCGGCGGTTCTCACCTCTCACAGTGTCAAAGATATAACAACCGAGGAAATTACCGTATTTCCCGGGTTTGAGGAATTGCTCAGCCTTTTGCGCATATTGGATTACTACAAGGGAAAGACATATGACGTAATCATAGTAGACTGCGCACCGACGGGTGAAACTCTGGCATTGCTGAGCTTTCCCGATATGCTGAGATGGTGGATGGAAAAGATTTTTCCCTTTCAGAAAAAAGCTGTCAGGCTTGCCAGGCCGGTGATGGAACCCTTGCTTGGGATACCCATGCCCACCGATAATGTAATGAATGAGATCGGGAATATATACAATCAGCTCGATGAAATGAGACAGGTACTTTCGGACAGGAGCATTACGAGCATCCGCATCGTTGTCAACCCCGAGAAGATGGTCATCAAGGAAGCCCAGAGAAGCTTTACCTATCTCAATATCTACAATTTCAACGTAGACGCCGTCATCGTAAACAGAGTCATGCCCGAGGTAGTGAATGACGATTATTTCAAGGGGTGGAAGGATATTCAGAAAAAATACATGGAAATGATAGGTGAAAGCTTTTCGCCCCTGCCAATTTTCAAGGCGCCTTTGTTCGAAAACGAGATCGTCGGCATGGAAATGCTTGAAAGACTCGGCGGTGAAGTGTTCGGCGGCAGGGATCCCGTCGGGATAGAGTATGATATCAGGGCACAGGAAATAATAAAGGAAAATGACGGATATGTACTGGCGGTAAGGATGCCCTTTGTTGAAAAGAAAGAGGTATCGCTCAACCAAAAGGGTGACGAACTGATCATCAGGGTGGGTAATATAAAGCGTACCGTTACACTGCCGAGGACACTGCTCAGCTACTCGGTAAAGGGAGCGAAATTCGAGGCTGAGATACTGAGAATAAGGTTTGGTGATGATAATGACAGGTAGTTTGCTTGGAATGGTAATCAACTTGAACATTCGGCTTGCGGATAAAGCTATAGATAGACTGCCCGAACCCTTGAGGTCGCGGATGTCAGGTCTCAGAGCAGAGGCCGCGGGATGCGTGAAGGAGCTTGCGGGGCTGGGGATGGAGATATTAGCGGGATTGAATAGCAGTATCGAAGTGTCTCCTACGGCTTCAGGACAGAAGCCGGCTGTAAAAGAAAATGCCGGCCTAAGGAAAATAGAGCTTGAATAATATGAAAGTGCCTGAACTAGGGTTTGATCAGCAGTCAAAAGTCCATAAATAAAACATTTACATTATGGAAATGATATGTTAAAATATTTCAGTGCGACATTCAACCATCTGCCCGGTTACTGGAAGCTCCGACCACTTACCTGGCTCATGGCGTTAAAAATTTAAGGAGGCAATACAATGGTTAAGGAAGTAAAAACGGAAATCATCGAGAAGTACAAACTGCACGACGGTGATACTGGATCGCCGGAAGTACAGGTGGCTATCCTCACGGAGAGGATCAACCATCTTAATGATCACCTCAAGGATCACAAAAAGGACCACCACTCCAGAAGAGGACTTCTCAAAATGGTCGGTCAGAGAAGAGGCCTGCTGAACTATCTGCAGGAAAAGGATATCGAAAGGTATCGTGCAATCGTTGAAAAACTCAATTTGAGGAAATAATGATGGGCGGGATATCCCGCTCATTATTTTTACATAATGGTGCAATACTACTAAAAGAAAAGAATTAAACTGCAACGTAAAGAGTCGCGGTGCAGAGAACAGAGACCAGAACCCGTAAGCGATCCGTTTTGCGATCTCCCACATACGGTTTCTGGTGTCCGTTTTCTGTAATCTGCCTCCTTTACTTGTTGCAGCAAAAAATGAGGAGGCATTTTATGCAAAAAAAATTCACAATGGAACTGGCCGGAAGGACGCTTACCGTCGAAACCGGCAAACTGGCACAGCTGGCTAACGGAGCCGCCCTTGTAAGATATGGGGACACGGTCATAATGTCGACAGCCACCGCTTCGAATTCGCCGAGGGACGGTATCGACTTCTTTCCGCTCAGCGTGGACTATGAAGAAAGACTCTATGCCGTCGGTAAGATACCGGGCGGGTTCATAAAGAGGGAAGGAAAACCCTCGGAGAAAGCAATCCTGACGTCAAGGGTCATTGACAGGCCGATCCGCCCGCTATTCCCGAAGGATCTGCGCAATGATGTCGCTGTCGTCAACACAGTAATGTCCGTAGATCAGGACAATTCACCGGAAATTGCGGCAATGATAGGCGCATCGGTTGCTTTGAGCATTTCCGACATACCGTTCAATGGACCTATCGGAGGAGTCGTACTCGGACTCATCGACGGTGAAGTCAGAATTAACCCCAATACTGCTCAGAGAGAAAAGAGCGACATGTACGTGACTCTGGCGGGTACCGAGGAAAAGATCACAATGATCGAAGCCGGCGCAAAGGAAGTGCCCGACGAGGTAATGTTCGATGCGGTTGTAAAGGGACATCAGGAGATCAAAAAGATTGCCGCATTCATAAAGAGTATAGTTGCGGAAGTAGGCAAACCGAAATTCGCATACACTTCAGCAGATATACCGCAGGAGATATTCGACGCGGTCAAGGGAATCGCATATGAGAAGATGCGCCAGGCAGTGCTCACCGACGACAAGACAGTCAGGGACACGAATGTAGCCGCGTTGACGGAAGAGGTGCAGCAGGCGCTTGCGGAAACCTTCCCGGAAAAGACCTCGGTAATTGCTGAAGCCATATACAAGCTCGAAAAGAAGGTAGTAAGAAAATATATTATCGACGAAGGCAAGAGAGTCGACGGTAGGAGACTCGACGAGATCAGGCCGATGTCGGCCGACGTTTCGATACTTCCGAGGACCCATGGTTCAGGACTCTTCCAGAGAGGCCAGACACAGGTGCTCACGACTCTGACGCTCGGCGGCATAGGCGAGATTCAGAAGCTCGACGGCGTGGACCTCGAAGAAACCAAGAGATATATGCATCACTATAATTTCCCAGGTTACAGCGTAGGCGAAGCCAAGACCTCCAGAGGTCCCGGCAGAAGGGAAATAGGCCACGGCGCGCTTGCAGAGAGAGCGCTTGAACCGGTCATCCCGAGCGAGATCGATTTCCCGTACGCCATCAGGCTCGTTTCAGAAGTACTGATGTCTAACGGTTCGACGTCCCAGGGCAGCGTCTGCGGCAGCACTCTTGCACTAATGGACGCAGGCGTGCCGATAAAGGCTCCTGTAGCAGGTATTTCATCAGGTCTGGTAATCGATGACGAGAATCCTGACAGATTCATCACATTCATGGATATTCAGGGCATTGAAGACTTTTTCGGCGATATGGACTTCAAGGTAGCAGGTACGAAGAAGGGCATAACCGCCATACAGATGGATATCAAGGTAACAGGCCTCACGTACGAGATCATCAAGCAGGCATTCGCTCTTACGAAAAAAGGACGCTTCCAGATACTCGACGAAATCATTCTGCCTGTTATAGCAGAGCCGAGAAATACGCTGTCACCGTACGCTCCCAAGATGTTCACGATGAATATCGATCCCGATAAAATAAGGGATGTAATCGGACCCGGCGGCAAAGTAATCAACAAGATCATCGACGAAACAGGCGTCAAGATCGATATAGAGGACGACGGAAGAGTGTTCGTTGCCACAGCCGATGAAGCGGCAGGCAGAAGGGCGCTCGCTATCATAGAAGCCATAGCGAAGGACGTGCAGCCCGGACAGGTATTCATGGGCAAGGTAACCAGGCTGATGACCTTCGGTGCGTTCGTCGAATTTGCACCCGGCAAGGAAGGTCTTGTGCACATTTCCAAGCTCGACAAGAAAAGAGTCGAAAAGGTCGAGGACGTGTGCAAGGTTGGCGATGAAATGCTCGTAAAGGTTATCGAAGTGGACAAACAGGGACGTATCAACCTTTCGAGGAAGGACGCCCTGCCTGAGAACAATACAGATGCACAACAATAAGTAATTATTCGAGGACGGCTGCGGACGGATTAACATCCGCTGTAACCGTCCTTTTTCATACGGTTTAAAAAGGAGCAGGTGACAGGAGGTTTTATGCTGAATAGATTCAAACTCCGTAACGGGATCAGAGTCGTTTGTGAAAACATACCGTACGTCCGCTCGGTATCGATAGGAATATGGGTCGGTACGGGCTCACAGAATGAGAACCCGCGGAATAACGGAGTTTCGCACTTTATAGAACACATGCTTTTTAAAGGCACGGAAAAAAGAAGCGCCGCGGAAATCGCCGAAAGTATCGACAATATTGGCGGTCAGCTGAACGCATTTACAGGAAAGGAATGCACTTGTTTCTACGCCAAAACGCTCGACGAGCATATCGAAGTCGCCGTAGACGTTTTGAGCGACATGCTGTTGCATTCGGTTTTCTCGCCTAAGGATATGGCTCTCGAGAAAAAGGTCATCCTCGAGGAAATAGGAATGTATGAGGATTCTCCCGAGGAGCTTGTACACGACATACTGACCGAAACGGTTTGGGGAGGCAACCCCATAGGATACCCAATACTCGGGACCGCCAAATCACTGAGGGGTATCAACCGTGACGTATTGACAGGCTATGTTGAAGAGTACTATGTCCCTGAAAAAATAGTCGTTTCAGTTGCCGGAAATTATAATGAAGACAGTCTGAAGGACCTTCTGGAAAAGTATTTTGGAGAATGGGAACCGAAGGCAGGTCCGGAAAGCAACAAGCCGGCTGTAGAATTCAAGTCCGAGATCAGCGTCCGTGAGAAAGATACCGAACAGGTACACATCTGTATAGGCTTCGAGGGAATAAAAAACGGGGACGACAAAATGTACCCGCTGCTCGCCATTAACAACATACTCGGCGGTGGCATGAGTTCCAGGCTGTTCCAGAAGATACGCGAAAAGAAGGGCCTTGTTTATTCGATATATTCATATCCTACCACCTACAACGATGCGGGACTGTTTACTATCTACGCCGGAATGAAACCTGAAAATCTCGGGAATGTGACAGAATTGATCTACGAAGAGATAAGGCTGATGCTGAAAAAGGGTTTTAACGAACAGGAACTCCAAAAGTCCAAGGAACAGCTCAAGGGCAATTATATCCTCGGACTTGAGAGTACCAGCAGCAGGATGAACAGCATAGGTAAGTCCGAATTGCTGCTGGGCTATATAAATTCACCCGACGAGGTATTGAAAAAGATCGGGGATATCTCGATGGAAGCTGTTAACGGTATCATTAAAGACATTTTTATCATGGATAAAAAGGGTATATCGATAGTCGGGAATGTAAAACAGCCGGTCTGATCTAAAAAACAACATAAAAACAAAGCATATGAAATATCCCGGAAGAGCACACTCCGGGATATTTTCGCTTATTATGGAGCATGGGAGATTGCAGCCATATCAAATAGCGTTTGGCTGCATCAATTGCGAGCGGAGGAAGCTTATTACTGACGCAATAAGCAAAAAGCAGTTGACTGCATCACCTTAAAAAGAGGAAGCCTATTGCTAAAGCAATAAGCATTGCTGATACAAGCACTTGTTAACGCAGATAAACATAAAATAAAGTGGGGCCGGAAAGTGCTGGAGGGATAATCATATGAGCCTGCGAAAATACACGGTGATCGGCGGAGACCTGAGAAATGTCAAGCTTGCCGAAGCTATCCATGCGGATGGCAACGAGGTGAATATCTTTGGTTTCAAAAACGCCGGTTTTGAATCCACGATTGCGGAAAACAAGGATCTGCGGGAAGCAATCGACGATTCTGAAATAATTATTGGACCATTACCCTGTTCAAATGATAATGAGAATTTTAATGCACCTTTCCACAGTGAAAAAATACATATGAACGAAGTCTTCAGGATAATGAAGAAGAATCAACTCTTTATAGCAGGCAGAATAAGTGAAAAGGCTTCTCAGCTGGCAAAAGCTTATAATGTATATGCCATCGACATACTCGAACGCGAGGAAATGGCTGTACTAAATGCGATTCCGACTGCCGAGGGGGCTATTCAGATTGCAATGGAGGAATTACCGGTAACACTTAACGGCAGCAGGATATTGGTACTTGGATACGGCAGGGTTGGAAAGACACTTTCGAAAATGCTGGCGGGTATTGGAGCGGACGTATACGTGGAAGCGAGAAAATACTCCGATATCGCCTGGATCAGAGCCTATGGATATAAGCCCGTATACATAAATGAACTTAAAAATGTGATCGGAGATATGGCTGTTATATATAACACCATTCCATATAAGCTCCTGGATTCCGAAATGCTCGAAAAGCTCGGCAAGGAATGCCTTATCATCGATCTGGCCTCAAAGCCGGGGGGAGTTGATTTCGAAAGAGCGAAAGAACTCGGCATAAAGGTGATCTGGGCTTTGTCCCTCCCGGGGAAGGTTGCTCCGGTAACAGCAGCCGGTTACATAAAACAGACTATATACAATATTATTGAGGAGTTGGGGGTGTAAAACATGCAGCTTCAGGATGTAAAGATAGGATTTGCATTCACCGGCTCATTTTGCACATTTGCAAAAGTAATACCGGAGCTTGAGAAGATAACTGCTGAAGGCGCGGATGTCCTGCCTGTGATTTCCTATGCCGTCGACAGTTTTGATACCAAATTCGGCAAGGCTGATGAATGGAAATCCAGGATTGAAACCATATGCGGTAAACCGATAATTAAAACCATAATAGACGCCGAACCCATAGGACCTAAAGCTTTGCTTGACATTATGGTCGTTTCTCCCTGTACGGGAAATACTCTCGGAAAGCTGGCAAACGGCATTACCGATACGCCTGTGACAATGGCATGCAAGGCGCATTTGAGAAACGGAAGGCCTCTGCTGATCGCTCCGGCAACTAATGACGGACTTGGTGCCAATGCAAAAAATATAGGTCTTCTGGCAAATACAAAGAACATATTCTTTGTTCCGTTCGGACAGGATGATCCGGAGAAAAAGAACAATTCCCTGATGGCGAATTTCGATCTGCTTATACCGGCTATACAGGCCGCCCTGAAAGGCAAACAGCTTGAACCGGTGATACAGTGAAACTGAACGTAATTAAAAGAAGATGCCTCAAGCAGGCATCTTTTTTATTTTTATAAGCGATTTAACTTTTTATTTTTATATAATAAGCTATAATAAGGGTAAATATAGAAAAATACGATATACAAACGGGGGATCGAAATGAAGAACAATACGCGGTTTTTAACACGAACGGCTTTACTACTGGCAATTGCGATCGCATTCCAGATTTTCGGGAGGTTCATCCCATACAATAATTTTATTGTGGGTCCGATTGTCAACGCAGTGCTTATAGTAGCCACATACACGGCGGGATTCTGGAGCGGCACGTCGATAGCCGTAATTGCGCCGCTTGTTTCGGCATTTACCAACAAGGCTGCGATAGCGCCGCTGATATTGGCGTTTTCACCATTCATAATACTTGGTAATTTCATAATAGTACTTGCCTTCCACCTCCTGCGCAGGAAAAACATGATAGCGGGCGTCGCGGCGGGCGCAGTCTGCAAATTTGCCTTTCTTTATGCCTCAATAGCGATTTTCACGTCGGTCGTCAAAATGAAACCGCAAATTGCCGTTACGCTGACCAATCTATTCAGCTGGCCCCAGCTGCTGACCGCAGCCATCGGAGGGATACTTGCGCTGATCGTAATAAAGCTGGCCGGAAAGCAATTGGAAAAGTAGAGACATAAAAAGTTTAACCAGGTAACGTGGGTTTACATAGTATGTTATCAGAGACTATCGTTACTGCTGGATATTGATCCAGTAGAACCACGGAGTAAATGATGATATACCTTGATAATGCGGCTACATCCTTTCCAAAGCCTGCCTGTGTGGTACAGGAGATGGACAGGTGCATGAACGAATACTGTGCGAATCCCGGAAGGGGAGGCCACGCGCTTTCAGTGAGGGCCGGACTTGCCGTTACGCAGGTGCGCGAAACGATCTGCAGACTGTTCAATATACCAGACCCTATGAACCTGGCGTTTACCAAAAATGCTACGGAAGCATTGAATATAGCGATCAAAGGGATCGTTACGCCCGGCTGCCATGTCATAACATCCGCAATGGAGCACAATTCCGTGACACGTCCCCTCAAGACTCTGGAAAGGGATGTCGGGATATCCGTTACAACGGTCGCGGGAAACGAATCTGGAGAAATTGATCCGGAAGACTTGAGAAAAGCGATAAGGCACGACACCAAACTTATCGTATGTACACTTTCTTCGAATGTAAACGGTATTGTACTGCCTGTCGCGGAGATTGGCAGGATAGCGCGGGAAGCGGGTATTACGTTTCTTTTGGACGCGTCGCAGGGCGCCGGTTCGATACCTGTCGACGTTATGGCACAAAATGTAGATATGCTGGCGTTCCCTGGCCATAAGGGCCTCATGGGGCCTCAGGGGACAGGCGGGCTTTATGTCAGGGATGGCTTGCTGCTGCGAACTCTGATGGAGGGCGGAACCGGCAGCAATTCGGAGGATCCATACCAGCCTGAATTCATGCCGGATCTTTTTGAAAGCGGCACTCTGAATACTCCGGGGATCGTCGGACTCGGCGCCGGGGCGGCATATGCGGAGTCCGTCGGGCTCGAACGTATCCGGGTACACAAGCATATGCTTGTAAATATGCTGTCAGAGGGATTCTCAAGTATACCTGGAGTTAAGCTGTATAGTTTGAATGATATTTCAAGGAACTCGGGCATTGTGGCAATAAACCTGAAAGACCTGGATTCGGCGGAATTGAGCTATATTCTGGATAAGGACTACGGCATCTGCACAAGAGCGGGGCTTCACTGTTCGCCGTCCGCCCACAGGAAGCTCGGGACGTTGCACAGGGGCATAGTGAGGTTCAGCGTCGGCTGTTTCAATACTGTAGACGATATTACAAAGACTATTGACGCCGTTGATAGAATTTCTCGGAAAATATTCTAAGACATTATAAAACGAATTACGTATTTATTATCAGAAAGCTCGATCATTCCGGCAAAACGGAATATTCGGTCGGGAACGAATGTAAAATGATAATAAGGAGTGATTTTTGTGAATAATGTAATCAAAACGGTTGTCACCATCGGCATCATTGTAGTTCTGGTATTTGTTGCACTGAAACTCTTGGGATTTGCGCTGAAGATAGTACTTCCTATCGCTATCCTGGCCTTCATAGCATATATCATCTACATGCTGGTCACAGGGAAAAAGCCTGAATTTAAATAATAAGCTTTACAATGCCGCTCCATCTGTGCTATAATTCAAACTGCGTTACGGGGTGTAGCTCAGTTTGGCTAGAGTGCTTGCTTGGGGTGCAAGAGGTCGCGTGTTCAAGTCACGTCACTCCGACCATAAAGAATGAAGGGTTTGCAGAAGATGCAGCCCTTCTTTTTTTATGTCCATTCCACAGTTCAGTCCATAATTTGACTCGATGGAACAATATTGATATTATTTTAATAACGTCTGGTAATATGTGGCGGCATTGAAACGTTTAGACAGCATTACACAGCAAGGGGGGAGTAATTTGACTGATAAGTTGACTCTGATGACTTATGAAGATTACGAAGCATTATTGGAAGGTCCAAGGGCTAAATACTACGAAGGCCGGTGGGAATACTTCAAGGAAGTGCTGAAAATCGTACAAAGCGAAGCATTCACAAAGGTTATAGAATTAGGTCCGGGGTTATTACCTATAGTAAAAAACTCAGATGTAATAGTAAATCCTAAGGAAGATGCGTTCGGCAAGCCGGATGAAATCCGGGGCAAGGTCTTTGCCTTCGATGCTACTCGAAAACCATGGCCCATAAATGATAAGCAATACGATCTGTTCATCGCGCTGCAGGTTTGGGAGCATCTCGATAATAAACAAAGCAGAGCCTTCCGGGAGGTTATGAGGATATCAAAAACCGCAGTTTTAAGTTTCCCTTACAATTGGGAAGGCGGCGAGGAAGAAAAACCAAGCCATAGGGCGCATAGATTCATCGATAAGGAATTGATCGAGGATTGGGCACTAGGCGTTAAGCCGGAGAAAGTTATCGAGATTCCAAGAACCGGCCCGGAGTTTGACAAAGGTCCGCGGCTGATATATTTCTGGAGGTTTTGAAAAGAATTATATAGGGGCGGAAGTAAATGTTTAATTAAAATAGTTTAGCCTAAAAGAGGGTTTGCAGATATGCAGCCCCTCTTTTTTGTGTTAAAGACTTTTCATCCTGATATTAGATGTGAATATAATAGCAGTAATAGTTGACGAAAAAGATAAATGGAATTACAATATGTTTATAGTAATAGTAAACACAGGGGGCGTTGCTGTGATCGACAATATCCTTGAAATACCTATTAACGATATAAAAAGCGGTTATTCCTATGATTCCGGCTCCGACAGCTATATATGCCATGTTTGCGGGAGAAGGTTTGAAAATGGTGAAGTATTTTCGATCGACGGCAGGTTTTTTGACGTCTCCAAAGCAATAAGCAGGCATATCGGCAAAGAACATGCGGGCATGCTGGACAGACTAGTATCCTATGATAAAAAATACACCGGGCTGACAGATAACCAGAAGGATCTGCTCAAAATGATGCATAAAGGTATGAGCGACAATGAAATTGCTAAAAGCACAGGCGTCTCACCGTCTACGATCCGACATCAGAGGTTTATATTCAGGGAGAAGGCTAAACAGGCAAAGCTGTTTCTGGCAATATATGAACTGGCTTTCGGGGATGATGCAAAGGACAGAAAGCAGCCTAAAGACGACAGGATACTCGATATCCATAACGGAGCCAGAATGGTGGACGACAGATACTTCACAACGGAAGCCGAAGAGAAAAAGATACTTTCGACCATGTTTTCGTCGCTGTCACCATTGAAGCTTAAAACATTTTCAACAAAAGAGAAAAGAAAGATTGTCATATTGAGGAAGATCTCCGGGCAATTCGTGAAAGACAAGAGATACAGCGAAAAGGAAGTCAACAGCATCATAAAAGAGATTTTTGACGATTATGCAACAATCAGGCGATACCTGGTAGAGTATGGTTTTATGGAAAGAACAAACGATTGCAAGGAGTATTGGCTGAAATGAAAAACGATATTTCAAGATTTCTGGATGCAGAAGGCAGGATAAAAACCTGGCCCTCGAAGAAGGATATGAAGGAAGCGGTCCTGATCTACCTGGCCGAAAAATTCGAATATAATAAAACATATAATGAAAAGGAAGTAAACAGTATCATTCAGCAATGGCATACGTTCAACGACTACTTTTTACTGAGAAGAGGCCTCATCGATTTTGGCCTGCTTTCCCGGACAAGAAACGGAGCAAGCTACTGGAGGCAGGTTTCTGTCTGTTCAGAAGATCGAGCTGCTTTTGGAGCATTTCCCTCTGCGCCTGGTCGGCAGCCAGACCTGTCAGATAATCCGCATAAGATGCATCGATGATCAAAATGCCGCCAATCCCGATTAACAGATTACCTACAACATTGAGCTGATCCTTGTTCAGAAATTCTATAATAATCAGGGAGATTACAACTGACAATATAACGAGAACGATCGGTGAAATCGAACATAAACCGTTTGTTTGACCGGTTGCTTGTACATTAGGTTGAGTTTCTGCCTGAAGTCTCATTTAGCAATCTTCCTTTCATATTATATTACTTCAACGCCTACTCATCTGTGCTTATGCAAACCGGCCCGCTGAATAAAGATTAACAGAAATGCTGATAATAAGTCCCATAATGCACTGGAGGGCTTAAAATTGTCATACCTAAGGGACAAGCTTAAAGGTTTCTTTCTGTTTGATGAGCCGGAAATGAATGAAAAATTCATATTGAAATATCCTGCCGAGAGCTTGAATAAGGCGAACGGGAACGACGCCAGGATGAAAAAGGAAATCGAAGAGAAGCTGGAGGAGGCAAAAAAGAAACCTGATCCGTCCGATGAGATAAGTGACGATATCGACGCCAACCTCGAATTCATGAAGAAAAAATACAGCATACCTGTCAACAGCGATATCGTCCTGCGCGAATTTTCCATCAATTACAGAGGCGAGCTGGTAAGGGCGTTCATAATGTTTTTCGACGGGATGACCGACAGAGAAATAATCGACAATTATATGCTTACTCCTCTGATGGTATATTCGGTAATGAACCTGCAGAACGAGCTGGCGGATGGTTTGCAGGAATATATATCGAGACAGCTCCTGCCGCATAATCAGATAAAACTTGAAAGCGCATACAGCAAGGTTATTGATGAGATAAATTTCGGCGGCTGCGGGCTGTTTGTAGACGGATTGCCGGTAGCATTCTCGGCCGACGTGAAAGGCTGGGAACATAGAGGCGTAGATAAGCCCAATAACGAGATAGTGATCCGCGGACCGCAGGAAGCATTCAACGAACTGCTGCGTACCAGTACTGCACAGGTAAGGAAGAGAATCAAGGATGAGAATCTCATCGTAGAAGACATTATTGTAGGTAAGGTCAGCAAAACGCCTTGCTGCATCATGTATATCAAAAACGTTACTAACGACGGGCTCGTGGATGAAGTCAAACGCAGACTTGATAACATCCGTGTCGATTACATGCTCGATTCGGGCATACTGGAACAATTAATAGAGGACAGTACGATTTATCCTTCGCCGCAGGTGTTATCCACCGAAAGGCCTGATTATGTATCGGAGCTGCTGGTTGCCGGCAGGGTCGCCATTATAGTGAACGGTTCCCCGAACGTCCTTGTTGTGCCGATAACAATGTTCGATCTGATGCATTCTGCCGAGGATCTTTATATACGTTATCCTTATGTAAACCTTTTGCGTTTCGTCCGATACGTTGCGCTCATGCTTGCACTCCTGCTGCCGGGCTTGTACCTTGCGATCATTACCTACCATCAGGAAATGATCCCTACGGACCTGCTGCTGGCAGTTGAAGCGTCAAGGGAGAAGGTTCCGTTTCCTTCAATTGTAGAGATATTGCTTATGGAGTTTTCCTTTGAACTGATAAGGGAAGCAGGCGTAAGGGTCCCGGGCCCTATAGGACCTACGCTGGGCATCATAGGCGCACTCATACTCGGCCAGGCTGCTGTTGCAGCCAACATTGTCAGCCCAATATTGATTATCATCGTGGCGGTGACAGGTATCGGTTCATTTGCCATTCCGAATTATTCGCAAGCCTATTCGATAAGGATTATGAGGTTTATATTCATATTTTTCGGAGGGATGGCGGGATTTCTCGGGATCACACTCGGGCTTTTTGCCCTGGGGTTGTGGTCTACGAGCTTGAAAACCTTCGGTGTTCCGTTTATGGCACCTGTTGGGCCAAGGACTTCGAAAAGCTTCAACAATATGATATTCAGGGCGCCCGAATGGAAACGCGAGGAGAGGCCCGACTATCTAAACGCAAAAAAAAGCAGGATTCAGGCAAAGCAAAGTATGGGCTGGAAATCTGAGCAAAGAGGAAGAAAATAGTTTATGCCAAACAGGATCAAGTTCGGAAAATGGGAAGCGGTAGCGCTGCTTATTAATTCAATATGTACGAAGATTTTCCTCAACTACGCCAGGGTATCGGTAGAGAATGCCGGTACCGCCGGATGGATACTGTCCATATATATCAGTCTGGTCACCCTGATAGTATTTACCCTGTTAATAAGACTGTACAAGCGTTTTGAGGGCAAGGACATCCTCGAAGTGGCGGAGATGGGCGGAGGAAAGATTCTCAAGATATTGACTGGTTTGATTATAGCCGGGGTATTGTTCTACCTGACTGTTATTACCATCCGTGAATTTTCAGAGGATATGAAGGTTATATCGCTGCCTACATCGCCTCTCAGTTATGTTATGATATTTTTTATAGTAGGCGTGATAATTGGCAGCTTTTTAGGCCTGGAATCGATAGTCCGCTACCATGCCATACTTGTCCCGGTTATAGCCACGGCATACATACTGATACTTATCGGTGCGATAAAGCTTATGGATATATCCAATGTTTATCCGATACTTGGCACCGGAGCATATGATATTTTTGGAAAAGGTTTTTTCAGAGTTTCGGTATTCGGCGAATTATTGCTTTTGTTTCTTATCATTCCTTATATAGGCAGCTATAAAAACGCAAAAAGAATAGGGTATACGGCGATAGGCTTCAGTTCCGTTTTTTTTATACTGGGTTCGCTGGCATACATATTATCGTTTCCGTATCCCAGCAATATGGAGCCTTTCCTGCCCATGTATCAGCTTGCCAGGCTTATAACTTACGGCAGATTCTTTCAGAGGATAGAATCTATTTTTGTGTTTATCTGGGCGACAGCTGCTTTGATGAACCTGACTGTCAATTTCTATTTTATGGTGTATGTACTGTCAAGGATATTTGATATGAAGTACATCAGGCCGCTGATAATGCCATGTGCTATACTCGTATTCAGTACGGCGTTCGTACCGCAGAGTCTTATCAGTGTTCTTAATATAGAAACAAATATCTTCAACAAAATAATCTGGGTCATTTCCTTCGGCTATACGGGCTTGCTCCTGATTTTTGCAAACCTTCGGGAACGTGCAAAAAGGAGGACGAAAAACAATGAAACTTAAATTTGAATTCAGAAAGATTGTTATTGTAGTTTTATGCACTGCAGTAATGTCAACTGTGACAGGCTGTTTCGACCAGAGAGAGATAGACGACCTTGCCTATCCTCTTGCTCTTGGACTCGATGAAGGGGTAGCTGACAATCTCAGGCTTACGCTGCAGCTGGCAGCGCCTCTGTCCATAGGCGGAGGAGGCGGCGGCTCGAGCGGAGGAGGGAGCGAAGGCGGCGGAGGCGCGGGACCGACTTCAATTATTACGGTTGATGCGCCATCCATTTATTCTGGCCTGAATATGATAAATAATATTATAAGTAAAGAAATAAACATGTCGCATACAAAAATGATCGTATTTTCAAAGAAGCTTGCGGAAAAAGGCGTCGAGGCGTATATGCACGCCCTTCACAGGGGAAGGGAATTCAGACCCGACATATATATAACTGTCTCGACCGACTCGCCCGACCAGTATTTGAAGGCTGTCAAGCCAACCTTGGAAAGCAACCCCGCCAAATACTATGAATTGATGCTGGGGAAGGATTTTACCTCATTCTATCCCACCGTGAGACTGAACAGCTTTTATTATAAGTCCGAATCAGATGCGGTCGAACCGGTGGCGATACTGACGGGATTAAGCGATTACAAGACTGTGGATGATTTGGAGAAGGTCGGCAACAAGAAGATCGGAACCGAGATAAAGCCTGAAGGCCATTATGAAGCAGGTAATATCCCGGTTATAGCGGATCAGAAAAATGAGTTTATGGGGGTTGCCGTATTTAAAAATATGAAAATGGTGGCAACGATGAATGGACTCGAATCGTCATGCATGCAAATGGTAACAGGCGAATATAAGCATGCATACTGGACT
Organism: Bacillota bacterium; assembly: GCA_023412915.1. Classification (GTDB taxonomy): domain Bacteria; phylum Bacillota; class Clostridia; order Acetivibrionales; family DTU013; genus JAEYOM01. The sequence goes on along the minus strand of JAEZRE010000014.1, from coordinate 69,709 downwards.
TTGCCCGATGCTTACGAAAAAGACAAGATCGTTGTCATGAACATATTCCAGAGAAGTAAACCTGCGATAGAAGCTGAAATCAGGAATGGGAAGCCGTATTTCAAAATAAATCTGGATCTTGAGGGCGATTTTACATCCATACAAAGCGATATAAATTACGAAAACTATCCGAATGCGATGGAAAAAGGAGCATCTGAAATGATAAAGGAAGAGATTACAGCGATGCTTAAAAGGTCGATGTATGAATTCAATTCCGATATCTGCGGGTTTGGCAGATATATGAAGGGAAAGTTCCTGACCTGGGCGGAATGGAAAAAGTACGACTGGCCCGATCAATATAAAAACTCTAGCTTTGAAATAAATGTCAAACTCAAGATGAGAAGGACCGGCTTAATGATAAGGTCAATAGAGCATTGACAATTCGCAGCAATATTGGAGGTGGAGCATGTCGTTACCGCTGGGCATCATAGTTATATTAATAATAACCGGCGTAATCCTGCATACTGTAAGCTACGCGGTCTGGAACTGGAAACAGGGCAATAAGGCAGGTTCTGTCTTTATATACGTGCTGTGTCTGGCAACCTTGGTAATGCCCGTATATCTGTTTTTTTTCCGCACTTGATTGGATAATTTTTAATAGCATGATATGATTAAAGTGTATTTATAAGCATAAATTATCTGTATTGGGGGTAATTTTATCAAGCGCGGACTACTACTGGCTTTAACGGTGGTAATGCTGCTGTCGGCTTCTGCCTGCGGCGGCAATAGAGAAGTTTCCGGAACAACAGGCGACAGCCTGCCGGAGAGTGTTTCGACCGGGATAATTGAAGCGACGGCAGAGACAGCAAAGACACCTGTGCAAAACACCGGCACAGTGCCGGAATCACAGGAACAAAGCACGACAGCTACGGCAATTGAACAAAGCGGAAGCAGCGGCGCCGCAAACGGACAAAAAACAGAACTGCTGCAAAGCGCAAGCGTTGACCTTGACGCCGACGGCGTCAAAGAACAGGTCGAAGCAGTTATGAATTCAACACCGGTTGAAGGGCAGGATTCACACTATATACTGGAAGGCGTTCTGATCGTCAAAGATAACGGCAGCGAAAAAAGGCTGCAGTTCAACAAAAGGGAACAGGGACTTACAAGCCTCATGACGGGCATGCAGTTTGAAGACCTGGACAATGACGGTTCGAAGGAAGTTTTCATAATAATACCCGACCACGGGGCATCTTTTTCTTATTCTACCTATTTCGTCTACAGCTGCAAAAAGGACAAAAGCTTTACATTTACGATCGATAATTCCATAGTCGATTATATTGCCGGATTCCAGGCGTCATACAAAAAAGGCGGAAACAAGCTCACTTTCACCAATAAAAACTATGGTTTTGGAGCAGACCTTACCATTGAAAACGGAGATCAGCTGCCCGGCGAAGAAACTATGCAGGAGTATGCAGACAGAGCCTGGATCGATCCCACGGCGATCGATATAAGCGACGATTCCAGGGTAGCCTTGACAAAAGCGAAGGATGGGCGGATGGAAATCAAAATACCGCTGCCGATATTCGGTATGGCGACCGTCGATATGATAGGTGAAATCGAATCGTTTTATACACTGGACGAAAATCTGGAGCCTGTTCTCAGGCATTTCGACATGTGGGATTTCAAGAACTCGGATCCGGCGCAAAGAGTAAAGGTAGGAAGCTGTGAAGTGAAAGCGGGGGAATGATGTGAATGAATCAAGGATTGAAAAAAGCATCAATGCCGTTGTTTTTCTGATGCTTATAGGCTCCGTAATATACATAGTGATAAGGATAGCGCTTACCCGCGGCGGAATGCCGGAGGAAAGCGGCCGTCCCGAAAGCGAATACATACTGATGCTGCTGCAGTGCCTGCTCGGCATATTCATCATGTTTCTGCCGGGCTTGATAGAAAAAAGGCTGAAGCTGGAGATACCGAACCTGATGCATATACTGTTTGTACTGTTCCTTTTCTGCGCGATTTATCTCGGTGAAGTCAGGAGCTTCTATTACACGTTCCAGCACTGGGACGTGTTGCTGCATGCCTTCAGCGGCGGAATGCTAGGCGCTATCGGCTTTTCCTTCATCACCCTTTTGAACAGGGCTGAACGCGTGCCGGTAAACCTGAGCCCTGTCTTTGTGGCGTTGTTTGCTTTCTGCTTTGCAGTCATGCTGGGCGTAATCTGGGAAATATATGAATTCACGTTCGACGGCTTGCTTGGGCTCAATATGCAGAAGTTCGCACTCGAGGACGGTACCCTGTTAGTAGGGCATACGGCGCTCGAAAATACGATGAAGGATCTGATCGTTGACACTATCGGAGCGTTGATCATATCAGTCATCGGCTATATTTCGATGAGATACAGGAAGGGCTGGGTCGAGAAGATGCTGATCCATAAAATAAGGTCTAAAAGGAATTCCGGGACAGGGATTGATGCCGGTGCGAAAAACGATTCCAATACAAAATCCATGTAGGCGGGAGAGGGCATAAGGAGGAGGAAGGGGCGAAAAGAGGCGCATTTCAAGGATACGGCCGGTATCTGACAACGGATAACAGTCAACAGGCATCAGGCATCAGACAATAGATTTATAGCTTCGTAAGTATATTTTGAATAAATATACAATGCTATTTTAACGAGGTTATTTATGGAAAAGGAAAGACTATACTATGTCGATTGGCTGAGAGTCCTTGTGGTACTGTCATTGATACCGTTCCATGCGGCGCTGACGTATATAGGTTCAGGCGATACCTATATCTATGCTGCCGTCAACAACATCAGCGTGCTTCCGTTAGTTCTTTTCGTCTCTGTTTTGAGCAGCTTTTTTATGCCCCTGTTGTTTTTTCTCTCGGGTATGGCGTCTTATCATTCCATGCAGCGCAGGGGAGAAAAGGGCTTTGTCGGAGAAAGGTTCAGAAAACTATTAATTCCGCTCATATTGGGCACATTGTTCCTTTGTCCGGTGCAGGCATATTTTAAAGGCCTTCAGGAAGGATTTTCAGGAAATTTCCTTCAATTCATACCTGAGTTCTTTTCTGAAAAAATAGTTTATTATCTGGGATATGCGCACCTGTGGTTCCTACTTTATTTGTTCATATTTTCAATGATATGCCGTCCGTTATTCTCGAAATGGATGAAAAACAGCGAAAACTTGGGGAAGATATCGGAATTTTTATGCAAAGGCATGAATATATACCTACCGATATTATTCATTGTTGCGGCTAAAACGGTGTTAGGCCCGTTTTTCCCAGGACCGCAAACCTTTGTAACGGATCTTGCGAACGACGTCGTGACACTGAGCTTGTTTGTTTGCGGCTTTGTCTTCGCTTCCGATAACAGGATACAGGAACGGGTAAGCAGGCTAAAAAATATTGCGGCATCGATTTTTGCTATTATTACGGTCCTGTATATAGCTGTTAATTTTATAGATTTCAGTTGGGTCAACATTTTCATATGGTATATGGCCCAGGGAATATATATGTGCGCGACGATAATATTCCTGATTTGCCTCGGAAAGAAATATCTCAACTTGAAAAGTACAGTATTGGGCTACCTGAACAAATCCTCGTTCACCTGTTACGTTTTTCACTATTTGCCCGTCAGCGCGCTCACTTACTTCATTTTAAAAATAAACGCAAACTACTATTTAAAGTATCTGCTTGTGGTGCTGTTGAGTTATGTATTCGTATTTGCCGTTTACGAGATATTTGTGAGGCGTATATTTGCAGTTGGGTTGCGGAAGAAGGAGGCAGCAGAGGGCTGAAAACATTTAACTAACGAAAAATATAAAATCTACTGTCAACAAATTTTCAACATCGTCAACATAATGAAAAATACCAAACCCCGAAAGGCTTGGTATTACTGGCAGGGGAGACAGGGATCGAACCTGCAACCGACGGTTTTGGAGACCGATAAGCAACGCTTGGTCAATATCTTTGTTTGTGGGATAACGTTGATATAACTGGGTTTGCGATGTTGCACGGTTGGTATACATTGGTAATAATCAGTAGATATTTTTTAAAGTTGTCGGTAGAAAAGTCGGTAGAAAACGCTGTCTTTACCTTTGTTACGGTAATAAAAAAGCCCTTCCAAAAATCAGGAGGGCAATTTTCGTGATAATCAATTTGTATTAGCATTGCTTTCTTCATTATTGGCATATAACAAAGCCATTCTGTTTGCCGCTTCCTCATCCTTTTTCTTGAATGCGTGTGTGTAAATCGAAAGAGTGGTATTGATGTTACTATGCCCGAGCCTCTTACTGACACTGGCAACATCCTGCCCAAGCGAAATCAAGTAACTGGCTGAAGTATGTCGGAGACCGTGGAAGGTAAGAGACGGGAGCCCTTTTTCTTCAATAAATTTTTTCCACTGCTTTGTTGGCGTGTACGGGTGCATTGGATTACCGTCTGCCTGAAGGAATAATCTATTTTGCCTTTCCGGTTCGTTTGAAGTTTTCTTGTCACGAATCCTTCCGCCTTTCCATTGAGGTCCTAATTCGACCTTTCTGACCTTATGTTGATGCTCCAGTTCGTTAATAATATTCATAACCGGAGTTGGCATGGATATTGTCCTTACTGACGTTTCGTTCTTAGGAGATTTAGTGAATGTGCCTTTTCCTGGGATATATTGTGCAGCCTGCCGTATTGTAATCAAGCAATTTTCATAATCAATATCTTCCCATTCTAGCCCCATGAGTTCACCCAGCCGCAAGCCACCAGCAAGAGTGATATGAACAGCAGCTTTAAACTGAATATCAGTATCTTCAAGGAAGCTAAGTAACTGAGTTATTGTTGAAGTGTCATATGCTTGTACTTCATGTTTTTTAGCTTTAGGCGCATCTGTTCTGCTAATTGGATTTTCACGGATTAACCCTTTCCTAAAAGCTGTCTGCAATATTGTACCTATTAAGCGGTGAATGTGTTTTAGTGTCATTTCCGACAGTACATATTGTCTTTCTGTCTTTGTCCCGTCCTTTTTCATTCGTATTTGTTTTTGCGGTAGTCTCATTTCTTCATAAGCATTTTCAAGGATGATTGGTGTGATTACTTCCAGTTTATACTGACCGATTTTAGGAAGGATATGGAGTTGTAAAAGTTCATTGTATCTGTGGAATGTCTTGGGTGCTAGGTTACGCTGTGCACTCTTTTTCCATTCTTCAGTGTACTCAGAAAAAGTGAAGTGGGTCGGTCTTAAAAATTCGTCCTTTTCAACTTCAGCAACAAACAGGGCAAGCTGTTTTTCGGCTTTTTTTAGAATCGCTTCTGGTGTGGAACCTGTTAATGTAATTGTTCTATAAGCCTTATTTCGTTTTCCTTTTCCGTCTCGTCCTTTGCTGACCTCAAACTGAAATTTGCCGTTACCTAAATCCTTCATATACCCTGCCATTTTATTCACACTCCTTTTCCATTTCCATTTTTAAGGATAATAATTCAGCTTGAACCTTAACAAGGTACGCATCACTTATTTCAGAGGAATTGATGTACTCAAGCCCAGCATATCCTTTTTCCTGCAAGGCAAACATTGTAGGGTTTTGGCTATTATCTGCATTAATAAATACTGAATATAGGTACCTGGAAATATGTTCGATAATTTTCGGATTTTCCAGAATAGTGTTGACTGTCCGTGTAAAGTTGTTTTTTATCATTGGCAACATATCTCCGTTTTTGTTCTCCTTGAAAGCTTCCTCATAATTTTCTTCACATAGCCTTTCTATCGCTTTTTCAGATAAGCCGGTTTTAGCCTGAATAGCAATAAAATCTGCTTCCAAAACTTTTATATTTGTCCTTCCCAGTAGATAGTCGGCAGATACGTTGTAATAGTCTGCGATTTTTTTTAATGTGTTTACGTCCGGGAAGGTGCTACCATATTGCCATTGGCTTATTGACTGTCTTTTTGCCCCTATATATTCAGCTAGGTCTTCCTGTGTTCCTCCTTCTGCAGTTTTCTTTTCATTCAGCAACTCCCTTAACCTTGTCGGGAAAGGCATATCGTATGCTTCGTTGGAATTGAATGTTTTTTTTGCTCTAGCCATGTTATTCCCTCCTATATGTTAATAAAAATAGCAGTTGACTAATAACTGTCTTTAATGCTTGCACTGTCTGTTTCACTTGCGATATACTAAACATAGCAAATAAAACGGACAATGTCAAGCAGTAGCGAAAAGGAGATGTGGAATATGACTCTTGAACAGATGGCAGTAGAGGAAAGAAAAGCTTATTACAAAAAGTGGAGAGGCGAGAACAAGGAAAAGGTAAGAAAGCACAATGACACTTATTGGAAAAAGCGGGCATTGAAAAAACAAGAAAATCGGAAAGCCAAAGGAGGTGATTAAGGTGAGGAGGTTGATGACAGACAAGGAGTTATCCCAGTATACAGGGTTTTCGGTATGGTCGATTAATGAAGCCCGAAGGAAAGGGACAATGCCGGGGGTTGTTTCCATACCAGGAATTCGCAAATTTTATTACAACGCAGATATCATTGATGCATGGCTAATTGAAAAAAAAGTCCAACAGCCACACGGCTTATTATTGGCAAAATAGGGTGGTGATGTTATGAACCGGGTGGTAGGCTATCGGGGCTACGTACACGCCCATACCTTATTTATGTCAGACTTAAGCGGAAGGATGGTGAGGGTATATGCGAGGTGTGACAAGGGTTGGGCATGCAAACGCAAAAATTCCTGGCGGTTATATTCTGTTGTCACGTAAATTAATCGAAAGCGAGATATGGGATAAACCGCCTTTGTATTTAAAGGTGTGGTTGTTATTGCTGGTTAAGGCACAGCATAAATCTTACAAAGGGTTAGAACGAGGTCAATTATGGTTTAGGATGCCCGACATTCAAAAGCAATGTAGCTGGAAGATAGGCTTCCGAACAATCACCCCAACAGTTAAACAGATAAGAGATGTTATCGACTGGTTACGCAACCCAAATGGTAAAATTTCATGTAAACCCGATGAAGGAACTGTGAAGGGCAATATGATAGTCTCTATGAAAGGCACTCATGGAATGCTCGCAAATGTAGTAAACTACGACTTTTACCAGAATCCAAATAATTACGAAGGGCATGACGAAGGGCAAAATGACGGAAACACCAAGGGCACAAGGAGGGCACAATATAAACAAGAATGTAGTAAGAAAGATAAGAATGAACAAGAATGTAATACTTCCGATGCTTCACCACATCGACAAATAATTAGTTATTTCAGTAATAAGCATTTTCAATCAACAAGTTTCAAGTATGCTGTTAGCTGGGCAAAAGATGTCAGGATAATAAAAGACCTATTACGGGATTATGAAATATCTTTCATACAAGAACTTATTGACTGGTACTTCTCCACTGATGACATATTCATAAACCAGGCTGGTCGTAGTGTAATAATGCTTAGAACTGCATTACCGAAATTTATAGCACACAAACAGAAAGGAAGTGTATTGAATGGGACAGGAAAGGTTGAGCGAATTAATGAATCAGACCCGTTTTTCAAAAGTTGATTATTTAAACGAAATAGTGGATCCCCGAATCTATGAAGAAGAACTAGAGCGTAGAAACATGGAATCAAGGCTTAATAATTGTGGGCTAAACAAAAGGCATCAATGCTGTACCTTTGATAAGTATGTGGTTACTGAAGAAAACAAGGTAGCCTTTGAGAAAGTTAAAGAATATGCAGAAACTTTTAAACGTGGAACTACAGGTGCCTGGTTATATATAGCCGGTGAATACGGAACAGGTAAGACACATTTAGCAGCGTCTATATGTAATCATATTTTAGCCAGTAGACCTATCAGTAGAAATGGAATCTATAGAACTACTCTTTATCCAAATTGTAAATTTGACACAATGATAGGTATAGCTGATAAATTGCGTTCTGCTATGATATCCAACTCAGATTTAATGGAGCGATACGGTGGAGCCGATTTACTTGTAATTGATGACCTGGGAAAGGAAAAAGCAACGAACTGGTCAATGGAAAAACTATATCAAATTATTGACAAGAGATATACAGAATATAAACCTACAGTTATAACCAGTAATTACGGTTTACAGGCTTTAGCAGAAAGGTTGACAATTGATGGTAATGATGATGTTGTTCAATCAATTGTATCACGATTAACAGAAATGTGTAAGGGTGTTCTAATTAAAGGTGAAGATTGGCGTAAAACACATAAAGTTGAATCAATACCAAACTGGTACTAATAAAAGAAGAGGAAAGAACAGTGAGGTGAACACCGAAAATGTTGCCAGCCACTCTATGGGTGGCAATATTCAAACAGGGTGATGCGACACAGTTGGGAACTATGAGGAATAACATTGTGCTAATCAGCCATGTATTGGACAAAACCCATTTACAAAAACCAAAATGCAAAAGGAGATTAAAATCATGAGATTTAAATTAGGAAAGGACAACATTGATAGAATTAAAAAGGTATTGCAGAAAGCCCGGGTAAAGTCAGTTATAATTAATCATGCTGCCTTAATTGGTGTTGTTTCTATTGATATTACTGAAGCTAACTACGACCTCTGCCAGGGGAAAAGATTTGACGGTAGGAAACAAGATATTATAATTCTGAAGTTCAACTTTATAAAAGGCTATGTGGTATACACATTTTCCCCTAATACTATGACTTGTCTATTGACCTTTGACTCAGATGTCCTCTTAATTACCATTAAGCATCTGGAGGAACATAAAAAAGAGGAGATACTTGAATTGAAGAACAAGCCTAAACAGTACGAAGAATTTGCGAGCAAAAAAGAGTGCACGGGTAGCGAAGAATATAGTGAAATAGAATATAAAGCTTTCGAGCACTACCTGAAATCAATTGGATATTATGACGAGTAGAAGAAAATATGACGGGGCAGATGGCATTTTAGGTATATTCACTATATTTATTGTTCATGTCGAAAAAGCTGCCATACCCATCATAAAAATATAATCCCATCATAAGAAAGCGAGGCGAGATACATGGATGAGATAGTGGAGGTATATAATAATCCGACAGTGAATGACGAACAACGCCTGTCCCCTACACGAGAAAAAATACTCATAGCCCTACTGAATCCTGAATTTGTGGGTTTGACAGTAACAGAAAAGTGTCAACGCATAGGCGTATCCAGACAAGCGTGGTATTGCGCTTTACACGATTCAGCTTTTATGGAACTGGTTAACAAGACAAGCTTGGATGTCCTCAAGGAAAATATTGTCGGAGTTATGAATGCTCTCATAAAAAGCGCAAGTAACCCGAGCAGTAAAAGCAATTCTGACCGTCGGCTTTTCTTCGAATTGACAGGGCACACAATGAAGGATTTTAGCGGGCAGAATATCGTCATAATTAAAATGGATGATTAGGGGGAAATCAAATGAAAATTGAAGTAAATGGTCAGGGTCTTACAGCTGAGGAAATAAAAAGTGCAATTGAGTCTGCCAGAGAACTTAAAAACAAGACAATTAAGGATATAGTGGCTTCTAACGAGCAAATGCTACTGGAAATAATCGCTTTATGCTGCGAACTTACCGATACCGGCAATGCTGATTATCCATTTTCAGTGACAGCATCCCTGTATAGCAGTGCATTTCCCCGTAGAATTATAGAGGGTATTGCTGAAAAAAAGCCAGAAATACTTGTGGAGGCTATAAGAAAAGTACAGCCTGATTTTCTGCAAAAAATAACGCTTTGTCGGTAAGAAAGTCGGTAATGGACTAGCTGAAACAGTGAAACTGCTGATATTGAATGGTTTCAAGATTCAAGCAAACGGTTTGCCAAACCGTTATAGTTAAGAATATGTACTGTAGCAAGCAGATAATAAATATTGTATCCATTTAACGAGTGAAAAATATTTACGGCTTACTCAATAGTAAATAGAATATTTCCTTTGTTAGACCACCCCCTGGGGGACAATACCCCCAGAGGTATTTGTATTCATATGCCCATCATACAGCGATGATATGTTCTGAATATGGGTGGAAATAACTGGAGGATTAAAATTGGTAAGCTTGCTTTAATAGAAGTTAAAACATTTAGAGTTTCAAACGTGTGGCATATGGTCGAGAATATCGCAGAATCACTCATGGAGGAAGCAGCCTTAATATTAAAACCATATACAAAAGTGAAGAACGTTTCTCCACGGAGTAAACGCAACCTCAGGTATGCTCAAAAACTATAGGAAAACCTTAAGATTTCGGGGTAAATTCCGCTTATCTCAGCAAGGGAATATAAACTCATTATGTATGGAGGTGTGTACGGTAATATACATTAAAATTGAAGGGCAATTCATAAACCTTGACAAGAAGGAAATGGATACTTTGATACTTTGCATCCGACATTTCAAAGAGGATGCTTATCGGTATAAAGCCAAAACCGGGGATAACTCATATTTTATTGATGCCTGTAGACTGCTGGCTTTGTTTACAGACAAATGATAATCTATGTAATTACACCGGACTCTAGCGTAATAAAAAGGGTATGGCAGGAGTTTGACTGGAAAGCATATGGAGGAGATTATCTAAGCTATTAGGAAAAGTTAAGAGACAGGAAGCTGTAGCGAAGGTGTAATTTTAATATAAGCCTGCCTTTAATCAGCAAATTGGGGGCAGGCAATTTTTTTATTAGGAGTATAAACTAGTCTATACAAAGTCGTAAATCATGCTGCTTGAGCAATGCCTAAAAGCAACAGGATTTTCTCGAGATTTTGAGGTTCAAACTGTAAAGGTAATCTCACATGTAAATAATGAAGAATGTTTTCAAAAACCGTAGTGACTCCTAGCAAAATTCAGTGAAGAATCGAAATGATATTGATGAAGGCATTTGATTTCGATAGAAGCGGAAAGCATGTATATTTTCAAAACAAAAATTGACACAAAATTTGATATAGACACATAAAATATTTAGGTAATGTGAAATATTGAATCCAAAATGGGCATAATGGGGACTGAGGAAGAGGTAATTATGGATAATGAAAGTAAAAAGTTATATAGAGAATATTTACTTGGTTTTTTAAATGAACCATTCGACATATTTATAGATTCTGATATTTTAAGTTATGAAGAATTTTGCGAATCATTACCAAACAAAGCAAAAGTAAATAATAATTGATATTTTATACCAAATGGTAGTATAATTTGTCACGGGGTGCAAAAATGGATAGAGATATTATTTTTAGGCTTGCACTGGTGACACATTCGAATGCGCCGACAACAGTAAAAAGATACATTTGTTTACTTTCTAAATTGGTAATAGTTAAATCAAATTTAACTAAATTTAGTCCAAATAAGATTTCATCTCAGATAAAGACTGATTATGAATTAGAATTTTCTAAAAAAGAAATAAATGATGCTTTACAATCAGATGATGATTTTAAATATGATGAAAAAGAAAGATTTTATCGACTCAAGCCAAGCGGAATTCAAAGTCTAAAAGAAATCGAAGGTAATAATCATAATCTAGAGTTCTTTGTAACTGAATTTTTGAGTAATTATCAAAATATTCCTGAAAATGAATTTCAGAAAATTAGGGAAACTGTGAATAGATATATTTATCACGTCTTTAATTCTGGGAAACAATCGTTATTAACGCTACTTTCAGGTGATATAACTAAACCGGTATTAAGTGATTTTTATGCAAATGAAAAAGAGAAAAAAATTATAAATGATTTCATTGAGTGGGAAAACCCAGAAAAAAATGAATGTATCTATAGTATAGTCTCGTATAGTATAGATTACGGAATGCTCACATGTAAGAAGGATGCTGAAGCATATAAAGACACCTTTAAAGATATCAATTTTTACCTTGATTCAAACATAATATTAAGACTAATTGGTATGAATAATGTTGAGAGACAAGAAATAACTCAACACTTTATTAGAAAATGTAACGAGGTAAATATAAAAGTTTGTTATACTAATTTTACATATTCAGAAATATACTTCGTTGTTGACAAAGCGGTAAAATACATTAATACGCTAAGTAATGGGGATGAACCTATCCCTCCGAGTGAACTTGACAGGCTCGGCGAATATGATAATAAAGATTTTTATGAGATGTATTACAATTGGTGTAAAATTGATGGTAATAGATATGATGATTATGATTCTTATAGAGATTTTTTAAAAAACAAAGTAAGAGATTGCCTTTCAGAGTTTATCCGAGAAGATGTTACTAGTGCTGAGTTTACTGAAAACTCTAGTGAATTTTCGAAATTATCAAAAAGTCTTATGGACTATAAAAATAAGAGAAATCCAGATAGACATTGTAGTATTGATTCTGCTAAAAATGATGTAGAAAATTATTTGTTTATAAAAAAGATGAACGTCCTTAATAAAGAGGGTATTGATACAAAAAACTTTATTATTACAGCTGACCATAGGTTTTATGATTGGCTTTCGATGGTTTTCCCTGGAGCACCAATATGCTTTTATCCAAGTGAATGGTTATCAATAATTCTTAAATTTACAAGTAGGACAGATTCTGATTATAATGCATTTTGTAAATTTATAAATTTGAGATTACTTCACAATGATAAAATAAAGCAAAAAAATTTCCATATAATTCAATCAATTAATGAACATACATCCGATGTGGAGTTAAAGAAAAAAGTCATTAGGTGTATTGAAGAAATGCATATCGACAATAAAATAGGTACTAAGTCTAGTGAAAAGGAGGTTGTAGAAAAAGCATTTGATAAAATTCTGCAAGCAAAAGAAAACGAACTTGAAGGTGAATTTAAAAGAGAACTAGATGATTTAAATACAAAAAATGATAAAGTACAAAAAGGTATTGAAGAAGAGACATTTAAAAAAGCAGCCCAAAAAATAGCAGATAAGAAAAATTCATTTTGGAAAACGGTAAATGACCATATTGTAATTAGCGAAGCAATTACTGTTGTGTTATCTTTAGTTATATTATTTTTGATTGCGTATAATAATAATATTTCTACTCTCATAGGTGACATTTGCAAGAATCATACAATTTTTAATGGAAAAGATTTTGAAGTAGCGAGTGCTGTGTCAGCTGTTGCTGCTGCAATAATAGCGATTATTCTTTATATTCTTGTTGCTTATAAGTGTTCCGAAAAGCGTACGAAAAGAATAGTCAATAAGATATATAAATCGTTAGGTGAATGATATCCTTTTTTAGCTCTATATACCTCCGTTATCCATCATAAGGCATATTATACTGCCGTCTACCAGTTTGATAGAGATATTGTAGTTCAGGGGTAGAAGCTTTAGTCTATGTCCCTTCTGTGCCTATTAAATATATACTAATAGCAGGATATTTCCATTGCATGGCGAATACTGGAAGGAAAAGGGGATGGGTAAATGAAGGATGAGAAAATTATTTATTATGTTACTTCAGCAGGGACAAAATATCATATGGAACATTGCAGATACGTAAGAGGAAAGTCTATCGAAATAAGCTTATCCAAAGCGATATATAAAGTTATGCACCATGCAAGGTATACCATCCTCCTACACAAAAGTATTTGGATAAATTGAATATTAAATAGAATACCCCTGCTCCATATAAGGAATAGGGGTTACCGCTTTGACCTAAAGGTCTTAATAAATTAAAGAAGTATATCGAGGACTTTATAAAATTACGAAACCTGGACAGCAAACTGTTCCATGAAGTCCTTTATTTGATACAAGATAACCTTTTATTGCTTAACTAGTTCCCGACGTTTATTATTGTATTCTTCTTCAGTGAGAATCCCTTCTTTAAATGAGCGTTCCAGCAGTTTCATTCTATTTTTTGTTTCAGAATCAAGGGTAGAATCAACTACGGATTCAGAACATGTTATTCGGAGACCGCCAAACTTTTTTGCCAGCCAATTATATGAAAAAGCGAATAGTATACCTAATAGCCCAAATAAAATAGGGTATAAAAGCAAATATCCGATAGTTAACAATAACCCTCCACTGCCAGAATTATTACCAGGATTATCATATGGTGATGCTAAAGTTACGGCAACTACTACAATCATTATTACGAGAACTATTATTGCTGGTATAGCAGATGCCATTAAAAACGATTTGAAAACTGATTTTGCGTTGATGTTCTTAATCTCCAACTTAAGCATGGTGCACCTCCGAATAATATTTTTTAGGAAATATTCTATTATTAAGGGAGGAAATCCTTCTTTTGGAACTTATTATTTACAGCAGAGATAGGCAAATGAGTCTTTTAATTGAAAAATGGATATATATTTGCTGAAATCATGTTTTAATGTCGGTAGAAAGTCGGCGAATTTCGAGTTGTCGGTAAAGTGTCGGTATTTACAATACAATAAAAAAGCACCAAAGCTTGTGAGCCTTGATGCTTCTGGCAGGGGAGACAGGGATCGAACCTGCAACCGACGGTTTTGGAGACCGCTACTCTACCAATTGCGCTACTCCCCTGTATATGCGTTTCTTACGTCCATCAAAGGGACTTTTATATTCTACATTATGCCGCAAGGCAATGTCAATGGGATATACTAAAAATACTCTGGATTTATTTTCAAAAGATGTGTTATGATATGGTATAAATCAAAATCCAGCAATAGGAACGGAGTGAACCTGTATGGGAATCAAGGTAGGATTCATTGGTACCGGCAACATGGGGACGCCACTGCTGAAAGGAGTCATATGCTCCGGCGCGGCGAAGCCAGAAGACATATATATTTTCGATGCGGATAAGGTCAAAGCTGACGCGCTGGCAAGAGAGACAGGTGTTTATGCCGCAGCCGGCAACCCGGAACTGACGGCGGCCTGCGATTACGTAATACTGGCAGTGAAACCGGTCTATATCAGGCAGGTGCTTGAAGAAATCAAGGGGAGCTTTACTGAAAACAAGGTTCTGGTATCGATAGCCGTAGGAGTTACCTCCGACACCATCAAATCGATACTCGGCAGGGACAGAAAGGTCGTCAGGACGATGCCCAACCTGCCCGTTCTCGTAGGCGAAGGAATGACGCTGGTCTGCTTTGACAAGAATATAAATGATAATGAGAAAGAAATAGTAAAAAGCCTGTTCGAGGGTTCCGGCAAGGTGGACGAGCTGGAGGAAAGGCTTATGAGCCAGGTCACTTCTCTTACGAGCAGCAGCCCGGCATATATATTCATGATGATAGAGGCAATGGCGGATGGCGCCGTACAGCAGGGGATCCCGAGGAAGCTTGCCTACAAGCTGGCTTCGCAGGCTGTTCTGGGTTCTGCCAAGATGGTCAGGGAAACCGGACTGCACCCCGCGGAGCTCAAAGACCAGGTCTGTTCTCCCGCAGGCACGACGATCGAAGCCGTAAAGTCGCTTGAGGAGAACGGATTCCGCAATTCCATTATGGAAGCTATGAAGGAATGCACAAGACGCGCACTGGAAATAGGCCGTGAGTCCGAGGGCAAATAAATGGAAAAGGAACTGAAGAGGGTAAAGGTGTATACGGACGGGGCCTGCTCCGGAAATCCGGGTAAGGGCGGCTGGGGAGCGATCCTTTTACATGGTGGGACGGAGAAGGAATTGTCCGGCTTCGAGGGGTACACGACAAACAACAGGATGGAACTGACCGCGGCGATAGAAGGGCTGAAAGCCCTGAAATACCCCTGCGATGTAGAGCTGTACAGCGATAGCTCGTATCTCGTCAACGCATTCGCCAACAACTGGATAGACGGCTGGAAGCTTAACGGCTGGCGGAACAGCAGCAAGGACGAGGTCAAGAACAGGGATCTGTGGGAGCAACTGACAGGAATGACCGGCATACACAGGGTCAGGTGGATAAAGGTTAAGGGGCACTCGGACAACGAATACAACAACCGCTGCGATAAGCTGGCAACAGGCGAAATAAAGAAACACGCTGAAAAGAAGGACAATGAAGGGGATAGTGGCTGTGAGAGCGATAACAACTAAATGGCATAAATGACAGATTATTGACCGGAGGAGAGACTCGAATGAATTACGAAGAAAAGACAGTTTCCGAGAAACATATATATAAAGGAAATATCATCAATGTGGACAATCTCACTGTAACGCTGCCGGACGGCAGGCAGGCGACACGCGATATCGTCAGGCATCCGGGCGCTTCTGTGATAGTGCCTCTGAATGAAAAAGGCGAAGTTTATATGGTAAGACAATTCAGGAAGCCTATCGATACCGTAACGCTTGAAATCCCGGCCGGAAAGCTGGACCCGGGAGAGGACCCGCTTGTATGCGCAAAAAGAGAGCTGAAAGAGGAAACAGGTCTTGACGCCAAAGAAATAAGGCACCTTGTCAGCATCCACAGTACACCGGGCTTTTCAGACGAAGTACTGCACCTGTATTCCGCAACCGGACTGAGCGAAGGCGAAAGCTGCGCGGACGAGGATGAATTCATATCCACCGAAAGATACCCTGTAGCCGAGCTGATAGAAATGATCCTGAACGGAAGGATCACGGACGCAAAAACCATTATAGGCGTACTGCTCGCGGACAAGATATTGAGCGGCAAAATCGAAATAAATTATAAGTGATGTCAACCAAAGCAAGCTTAGCAGGTTGACTTTTGCCATAATAATATACGGGTCGATTTATGTAAGGAATAGTTTACAATATCACGTGCATATGATGATATTGTAAATTTTTTTGTCCAGGATCGGATAAAATATTATTTCCGATTCTTTTGCGGGGAATGGAGCGGTTAGTGTAGTTCCCCGTAAAAGATTATCGAAAGTTATATTTTAACGACTCCTAAAGAATACTTAGGGGTGATGTTTTGTTCAAACAGGTGCAGGAGACTATAAAAACTCATATCACAACCAACCGGAACGGCTACCTTTTCCTGTTGGGGGCATTTGTACTTGGAATCTCCGCAGGGGCGTTCACAGTCAATGGATTGAACAATATGCAAAGAGATGAGCTATCGAATTATTTTCAGGGATTTCTGCAATTGTTCGGCAATCAGAGCTTTAAAAGCAGTGAGCTGTTTTCGCTCGGCCTGGTGCAGAACCTGAAAATGATAGGGGTTTTATGGATCCTTGGAGTTACTATAATCGGGTTGCCATTCATTTTCCTAATCCTCGGAATTAAAGGTTTCATAACAGGTTTCAGTTCGGGCTTCATAATCAGCGCACTGGGAACCAGGGGAATACTTTTTTCATGCCTGGCGCTGCTCCCAAAAGAGATAATCATAGTACCCTGCCTGGTTGCAATAGGCGTCAACGGCATCAATTTTTCAATGAGGATAGCAAAGGGCAAAAACGTTCAGGAAGACCAGAAAGTAAGCCTCAAATCAGCTTTTGTATCATACTGCTTCGTGACTTTGGTATTTACCTGTATCATTATAACGGGAATTATTTTTGACGCCTACATTACACCGGTCCTGGTAAGAATAATCGCACCTGCAATTATTGCTTGAATAATATCGGAAAATAATAAATTACAAGTATAAATACCCAAATTTGGTATATAATATTTACGTAAACAAATAATATTTACTAAAAGAGGAAAAATGTGCAATACCGTATAAAAAGTATATTGAAACAGTAAAGAATTCTATTTAATAGAAAATATTTCTTTCAATATGTAATAAAATGTATTAAAATCATTTTAAGCAACTTTTATACGATAATTACAGTTTTCCTGTTTAAAGAGAAGGGGAAGTTATACATGGAAGCTTTAGTGCAAAGATTCGTCAATTTCCTGGAAAGGGATAAACGCCTGTCGATGAATACGCTGCAATCATACAGGCGTGATATCGAACAATATTTTAATTACCTGCACGAGATCAACCTGCAGAATATTTCCAACTCGAACAAAACAACAGTGATCGCATATTTATTATACTTGCAGAAAAAAGGGCGCGCCACTTCGACTATATCGAGGAATCTGGCGTCTATAAGATCGTTTTACCAGTACATATCCAAGAACAAACTTATCGATCATGATCCGACGGCTGAGCTGGAATCGCCGAAGGTAGAAAAGAAGCTTCCGCAGATACTTTCCCCGGAAGAAGTCGAACTGTTGCTGGATCAGCCGCAATGTGTGGATCTTAAGGGTTACAGAGACAAAGCCATGCTTGAGCTGCTATATGCCACCGGTATCAGGGTATCGGAGCTTATTCAACTCGATACTCAGGATCTCAACATAGACCTTGCCTACATAAAATGCAACAAGGGTACGCGTGAGAGAATGATCCCGATCGGTTCAATGGCTATCAGCGCATTAAAGGAATATCTGAGCAAGTCGAGGCCACTTCTGATCCAGAACATTGACGAGAAGGCGCTTTTTGTCAATATCAACGGCGGAAGGCTGACCAGACAGGGCTTCTGGAAGATAATCAAGCAATACAAGAACCAGGCCCAGATCAGCAAGGACATAACGCCGCATACGCTCAGGCATTCATTCGCGGCCCATCTGCTCGAAAACGGAGCGGACCTTAGGTCCATACAGGAGATGCTGGGGCATTCGGATATTTCATCCACCCAGATATATGCGCAGATTGCAAAGAACAGGATAAAGGAAGTTTATAAAAAGACACATCCCAGGGCTTAGTGAAATAAGTCCCTCATATGCAGCCTGAATGATTGAACCCGCTTTCGAGCGGGTTTTTTGATTATTTTCTACATTTTATTTTGTTCACATATACTGTCCCTTTTCGGCATAACTTTAATTATAGAAATATAAGTATGCTTGCAAGGGGTGTTGAATATGTTGAAAAAGGCAGTGTCAGCCGGACTTTCCATAATATTGTTCATATCTGCTTTCTTATGTATGCCCGCGTATGCGATCCAAAAGGAAGAGGTCTCTGAATATGACTCCGTAACGGTAATGAAGATAATGAACAATACCGCAATTACGGATCTCAAGGCAAAGGCCGCAATATTGATCGACTGTAATACCGGTAAAGTCCTGCTTGAGAAGAACAGTCACGACAAACTGCCGCTTGCAAGCGTAACTAAAGTCATGTCGATGCTGCTTGTAATGGAAGCGGTTGATTCCGGCATAATCTCAATGGATTCCAGGGTGACAGTAAGCGAGCATTCATGGAGTATGGGCGGTTCGCAGGTATGGCTCGAGCCGGGCGAGGTCTTTACAGTCGACGAAATGCTGAAGGCTGTCGCGATACATTCCGCAAATGACGCTACTGTTGCATTGGCAGAAACAATAGCGGGCAGTGAGGAAGCCTTTGTTTCGATGATGAACCAGAGGGCCAAGGAACTGGGAATGAATGATACAAACTTTCTCGACTGTTCCGGACTGACCGACAACGGACACTTCAGCAGCGTGTACGATATAGCGGTCATGTCCAGGGAACTACTTTTGAAGCACCCGGAGATCACTAAATATACATCCACCTGGCAGGCTAAATTCAGGGAAAACACGCCTGGTAAAAAACCCGTATCGCTCGATAATACCAATAAGCTGGTCCGTTACTACGAGGGCGCCGTCGGTTTGAAGACAGGCTATACGGGAGCTGCCGGACATTGCCTGTCGGCGTCCGCGGTCAGGAACGGTCAGCAGCTAATATCAGTAGTACTCGGTGAGCCGGATTCGAACACAAGGTTTGCCGAGAGCCGAAAACTATTGGACTACGGTTTTGCGAATTTTGAGACCTCCCTCATAAATAATAAAGGAGACCTGGTCCAAAAGGTCCAGGTAAAGAAAGGCGTAAAGCCTACAGTTGACGCAATTTACAAGGATGATGTAAAGCTGTTGATGAAAAAGGGTGACAAGGGAAAGATAGAGAGGACGGTAAACGTCCAGGAAAACCTTGCGGCGCCTGTTACAAAAGGACAGAAAATCGGGGACGTCAGCTATACGGTCAACGGCAGTGAAGTAGGGAAGGCCGAAATAGTTGCGGCTGAAGACGTGCAGAAAGCATCATTCCTGCGGATATTCTTCGGCCTTGTCGAAGAGTGGTTCGGAATGGGCAGGGTTAATAAATAAGCAGTGTAATAAAATGAGTGTACGGAAATAAGACGGATCCGAAATTTTAATGGATAAGGTCAAGGGACAGGGAGCTAACCTGTCCCTTTTATATTATAAGGGGCAGGACAAGTTTTAAACACGGCGGAAACACAGCGGGAAACACGGCAGAAACACAGCGAAAATATACTTTGCATACAGACGTTTACGGTTCGATTCTGGTATAATAGATAAAAGTGGTTTCGGGAAAACTTACCTGGGTAATATCAGTCAGGGAAAAAATCCCGAAGTCTTATTAAGGGAGATATTTATGACAGGTAATATTGCGGGTATGTTTCTCAATTTATTATATGCGCTGCCGGCTATACTGATATCGCTTAGTTTCCACGAGATGTCGCACGGCTATGTCTCGTACAGGCTTGGCGATCCCACGGCATACAGGCTGGGCAGGATAACGCTGAATCCGCTGAAGCATCTGGATCCTTTAGGCACGGTAATGCTGGTTGCATCGACGTTCAGCGGATACGGTTTCGGGTGGGCGAAGCCTGTTCCGATCGATCCGACCTATTATAAAAATGCAAGACGTGACACAGTGCTTGTAAGCCTTGCCGGACCGGTTTCAAATCTGCTGCTTGCATTCCTGTTTTCCTTCCCCATGGTTATTTTAGGTCTGAAATATGGCGATTCAGGCTACGCAGGCTTCAGCTGGCAGGCCGTTTTGTTAAATGTCAGCAGTTACTTTTATATGATAAACATAGGGCTTGCTGCCTTCAACATCCTACCGATCCAGCCGCTGGACGGTTCGAAGATACTGACGGCCATTTTGCCTACTGATTTATATTTCAAGCTGATGCAATACGAGAGGTACGTCGGCCTGTTCTTTCTGGCAGTCATACTCTTTAAGCCCGGTGCGCTTTCGATAGTGCTTTCACCGATTATAAAAGCGGTCCAGAGAGTGTTTATGGCGGTAGTACTGCCGGTCGCAAACCTGTTTGTTTAAGTAATTGGTATTGCATTTGTGCAAAAATGGGCTGATGAATAAAAGGCATTTTTGCACCGACAATGTAACGCAATGCAAAATGCAGGTTCCATACTTTATTTTGCATTGCATATGATTGACAGACTGGCTCACAATATTTACAATATGAATATCTGAAATTCAGATTGAGTTGTTGAGTCGGAAAGTGAGGCATAAATGAGTAAGGGTGTTATGTTAAGCGGTATCAGGCCTACGGGAGCAATGCATCTGGGAAATTATTTCGGAGCTCTCGAGAACTGGATCAGACTGCAGAATGAATATGAGTGCTATTTTTTCGTAGCTGATTGGCATGCTTTAACAACCGGTTATGAGGATACTTCAAATATAAAATCAAATATAATGGACATGGTAACAGACTGGATCAGCGCCGGCCTTGACCCTGAAAAGTGCACGTTCTTTCTGCAGTCCTCGATAAAGGAGCATGCCGAGCTGCACCTTCTTTTCTCGATGCTGACACCGCTGCCATGGCTGTACAGGAATCCGACCTACAAGGATCAGCTCGCACAGCTCAAGGATAAGAACATATCCACCTATGGTTTTTTGGGATACCCATGCCTGCAGGCTGCGGACATCCTCATGTACAAGGCGAATGCCGTGCCGGTAGGAGAGGACCAGGTGCCCCACGTGGAACTGACTAGGGAGATAGCCAGACGTTTCAACAATATATACGGCGAAGTATTCCCGGAGCCCGCGGCAGTGCTGACCAAGGCAAAGGTTTTGCCAGGGACGGACGGCAGGAAGATGAGCAAGAGCTACAATAACACAATAGCTCTCTCGGACGATCCCGAAAGTGTCCGTAAAAAGGTCATGTCCATGGTGACCGATCCTGCCAGGATAAAGAAGGACGATCCGGGACATCCCGACATTTGCACGGTTTATGCATTTTTGAAGGTTTTCGATGAAAAAAGCACGCAGGAAACGGAAGCGAACTGCAAATCCGGCTGCATAGGCTGCGTCCAGTGCAAGAAGAACCTTGCCGCCAAAATGGCCGAAACGCTGACACCTATTTACGACAGGCGCCAGGAGCTTATAAAGAAGCCGGGATATATAAGGGAAGTCCTCGAAAACGGAAACACTGTTGCCAGAAAAGTCGCACAGCAGACGATGATCGACGTAAGGAAGGCTGTGAAGATAGACTGGTAAAACGATAAGGTTGAACGACTTGGGGGTAAATGCTTGGAAAGCGCACTGACAAATGCCTGCAAGATCAAGATCGATAATTTTGAAGGTCCGTTCGATCTGCTTTTTCATCTGATCGAAAAGAATCAGTTCAGCATATATGATATTCCCATAAACATAATTACCGATCAGTATATGGAATATCTATTTGCCATGCAGGAACTGGACATGGAGGTTGCCAGCGAATTTCTGGTCATGGCGGCCACGCTTCTCCATATAAAGTCAAGGATGCTGCTGCCCTCTAAGAAAGAGGAGCAGCAGGAGGAGCTCGATCCACGTGAAGAGCTGGTGATGCGGCTTCTCGAATACAGAAAGTTCAAGCAGTTCTCCAATACGTTGAGGCAGCGTGAAAAGGATTGGGCGCAGGCATACTACAAGCTCCCTGAAATAATACAGTTCACGAGGCGTGATGAAATTCTCGAACTTGTTCCCGATGAACTGAAAAGAATCTATATAAGCCTGCTTGAAGAGAATAAAAAGAAGATGAATCCCAATGTCAGCGGAATGAACCAGATCATTCAGCATGAGAAGGTGTCGCTGAAGAGCAAGATGCGCGAGATTGTCCGGGAGCTTCTGAAAAAAAGCCGGCTGAAATTCTCCGAACTATTTTCCTTGAAAAAGAAATCTCCTACCGATGTAATAACGGGCTTCATGGCCATACTTGAACTAGCGAAGCTAAAACGGGTAAAGCTCGAGCAAAGAGCACCGCTGGATGAAATATACATCCAGAAGGCCGATCTGTCGGCAGGCTTGCCCGAATTCGAAGATGAGCATCTCGACAATCTTGCTTGAGGCAAAGGATGGCGTTACATATGGATATAAAAGATATGGAGGCAGTTATCGAAGGGATGCTTTTTGCGGCAGGCGATCCCGTACCCATTGAAAAGCTTGCCGAAATACTGGAGCTTGATAAAAAAACGGCCAGGCTCATAGTGAACAATATGGCGGCTTCGATACAGAATTCCAAAAGGGGCATCCTTTTAAGGGAACTGGACGGCTGTTACCAGCTTTGTTCAAGACCCGAACATTATGAATATATAAGAAAACTCGTAGAGCCCAGACAGAAACAGGCGTTATCGCAGGCTGCGTTCGAGACGCTTTCGATAGTGGCGTACAATCAACCCGTCACAAGGGCCCGCATAGAAACGATACGCGGTGTGAATTCTGACAGCGCGGTCACCAGGCTTGTCGAGAGGAACCTGATAAAGGAAGCAGGAAGGCTCGATGCGCCGGGAAAACCGATGCTTTATGAAACTACGGAGGAATTTCTCAGAAGCTTCGGCTTCAAATCGGTAAAAGACCTGCCTATAATTGAACTTGAAAATCTAACTCTGGAGGAGCTTGATGCAATAAAGGGCGGGGCTGGAGAGGGAGAAATCCCCGGCGGGAAAAAGGCCGACTCGGCAGAATCCGCGGTTGCTCAGGATAAAGCTCAAGCATAGAATATGCATTAAATGTGGACTATTGGAAAAAATAGCATGTAAAGCTGGTCTTACCGGACTTTGGGGTGTTTATGCTTTATGTAGCTATTTTTTTAATAGTGCTGGTGCTATGGCTCATTGTCTTTGTTGTGGAAATCAAGGCTGCGGTCGATTATATCCGTAATGAAGGCAACGAATGGATAAAGTTTGTCTTTTATACGCGTCACGGCTTGTTAAGATACGAATATAAGGTGCCGCTCGTAAAAAAAGAAGGAGACAAAGTCAAATTCAAGCTCGTTAAAGGGCAGTCAAAGGAAATGCAGGGCGGCTCGGAAAAAAATAAAAAGCTGATGCCGTTCGACATATTCAAAAAATATCTGAGCGTCAGAACGTATATAACAGACCATAAAAGCCTATTCCTGGATATCATAAGATACCTCAACAAAAAAGACATCCACGTGGAGCTAAGCATAAAGCTGAAACAGGGCACGGGCGACGCCGGACTGACAGGCTTGACCTGCGGTCTTATATGGACTGCCGCGGGGATACTGATCACCTACCTTTCAAGATATCTGAAGGTTTTTTCAAAAAAAATAAAAATCACACCCTGCTTTGATAAAAGCATATTCGAAGTCGATGCAAGCTGCATATTTCATGCAAGGTTAGTCAATATTATAGTCGTCTTGATAAAAATATACTTAATGAAATTCGTGATCAAAGCAAAAACTAAAGCTAAAAAAATGATTGGTGGTGAAATAAGTGGCTGAACAGCATCCTATTGAAGCATTAATGACAACAGCCATGGAAAGTATCAAGGAAATGGTGGACGTCAACACGATCGTCGGGGACGCAGTGCAATCGCCCGACGGAACTGTCATTATCCCTATATCAAAGGTAACCTTCGGTTTTGCGGCAGGCGGCGGCGAATACAGTTACAAAATGAATGACGACGGGACGGAAAGCGCCCGGAGCAGTGATGAAGAGGGAGAGGGAGAAGGAAAATATCCGTTTGCCGGAGGCAGCGGCGCGGGTGTAAGTATAAATCCCGTTGCGTTTATGGTGGTAGGTAACGGGCAAATCAAGCTTCTGCCAGTGAATATCAATTCGACCGTCGACAAGCTGCTTGACCTGGTGCCGGAATTCCTGGGCAAGCTCGAGAATATGTGCAAAAAGAAGGTTTCAATTAAGAAGGAAGTTCAGGAGGAAGAAAAGGAATAGACTCTCCGGAGCCTGCTTCAGAAAGTTGAATGAAAGCCACAGACGGCCGATGGCAGATAGATTGGTCGACTGTGGCCTTTTTTGCGATTTAGTGGTATTATTCACTTAAGCAAATTTTACATTTGAAAGGAAAGGCATATGGGCGGAATCAGACTTCAAAAATATCTGGCGGAAGCCGGCGTGGCTTCCAGGCGGAAGTGCGAGGAAATGATATCGCAGGGCAGGGTGGAAATCAACGGGCAGGTGGTTTCCGAACCCGGGACAAAAGTAGAGGGCGATGAAGTCATTAAAATAGACGGAAAAGAAGTCAAAAGGGAACAGAAGAAGGTCTACATACTGCTCAACAAGCCTGTTGGTATCATTTCGTCCGCTCAGGACCAGTTTTCGAGAAAAACCGTACTCGACCTTGTCGAGGGAATAGACGAGAGGATTTATCCCGTGGGCCGGCTGGATTACGATACCTCGGGTCTCATTATACTAACCAACGACGGAGAATTCGCGAATATTCTGATGCATCCCAGGCATGAGCAGGAAAAAACGTACCGCGCGCAGATAAAGGGAAGACTCGGAGAAGTTGAAATCAGGATCCTGGAGTCGGGGGTAGTAATTGAGGATTACAGGACTGCTCCGGCAAAAGTGAAGGTTCTTGAGACTACGCCGAGGGATACGACTGTTGAGATAACGATACATGAAGGAAAGAACAGACAGGTGAGAAAAATGTTCGAAGCCTTGGAACACCCAGTTTTAAGACTTAAAAGGACCGGGATCGGGCCGATAGGCGCAAGCGGCCTGGAAGAAGGAAAGTGGCGTTATCTCACCAGAAACGAAATAGAAGCATTGCGCGCCGTAAAGGGCTGAGAAAAACATTTTACCGGATCGGGGGAAAGGTCTGTTTGAACAGAGACATAGAAAAATGTATTATAAAAAATTCACTGCACCAATCACATGATATAGTAACCAGAGCGGTAAAACCCGGCAACACCGTCATCGACGCGACTGCGGGAAACGGGGGCGACACCGTTTTCCTTGCGGGTTTGGTTGGCCCCGAGGGCAGGGTTTGGTCATTCGATATACAGAGGCAGGCACATGAAAAAACGCTTGAGAAGCTGAAAGCGAACGGGCTCGACGCCGTTGTCACACAGATATGCGACAGCCACGCGAATTTGGACGAATATGTCCGCGAGCCTGTAAAAGCTGTTATGTTCAATCTCGGTTACCTTCCGGGAGGAGACCATAATATAGGCACAAAAGGCGCTTCAACGATCACCGCGCTGAATAAGGCTATGGAGCTCATAGAAGTCAACGGTATCATTACCGTTGCCGTATATTACGGAGGGGTCAGCGGCTTTGAGGAAAAGGAGCAGGTGCTCGAATTTGTCAGGACTATAGACGGCAAGCGCTTCAACGTTTCGCAGACGGAATTCGTCAATCAGATCAATTGTCCACCCATTTTAATATGTATTGAAAAATTGTATGAATAAATAAACAAAATTGCCTTATTTTGATTGACTAATACTTAACAAAAATGATACACTAAATATAATTAAAGGGGAGTAGCTGTAAGCTATAAAGCCAACAACCGGCAAAGAAATTGCCTGGCTTTATACTCCGGAGTGAAAGCAAGACCTTTATCGACATATGGCGAATGCCGTATGCGCTAAAGGTTTTTTATATGTACATATAACCGTAATACTGTTGCAAAGACTGGTAAAATGAGATATAATTACGTCTAATTAGTACCTGGTAATAAATCATTGCAATAATAGATCCGGAAGTCCAGAAATCTAATAACGAGGTGGAAGATGCATGGGAACAATTGAAAAGATCAACGACCTCCACGTCCGTAAACAAGCAATAGAGGCGGGAGGCGGTACCGAAAGGATCGCCAAGCAGCATGAAGCGGGTAAGCTCACAGCAAGGGAGAGGCTTGATAAACTGTTTGACGAAAATTCCTTTGTTGAAGTCGATGCATTTGTAGAAACAAGGGCTATCGATTTTGACATGCAGAAAAAGAAAGTACCCGGAGACGGAGTCGTGACAGGATACGGAACGATCGACGGAAGGCCCGTGTTCGTTTCATCCCAGGACTTTACGATCATCGGAGGATCTCTTGGAGAGGCTCACGCCAGGAAGATCACAAAGGTCATGGATATGGCTATGAAGGTCGGCGCGCCGTTTATAAGCATCAACGATTCAGGCGGAGCCAGAATCGAAGAAGGTATAGACGCTCTGAGCGGATACGGCGATATTTTCTATAGAAATACACTGGCGTCAGGCGTTATTCCGCAGATTTCCGTCATCATGGGACCATGCGCGGGCGGCGCGGTTTATTCTCCCGCACTGACCGATTTCGTGTTCATGGTCGAAAAGACGAGCAACATGTTCATCACAGGTCCGCAGGTCATCAAGTCCGTTACAGGCGAGGACGTCACTGCGGAAACTTTGGGAGGCGCCGAGGTACATAACGCAAAAAGCGGCGTTGCTCACTTCAGGAGCGCCAATGAAGATGATTGTATCGGGCAAATAAGAAGGCTTATAAGCTTCCTGCCGGACAACAATCTTACCGATTCGCCGTTCACCATGGCTAACGACGATCTCAACAGGATCGACGAAAGCTTGCTCGAGATTGTGCCCGACAACTCCAACAAACCTTACGATATCAAGGATATTATTCTCAAAGTACTAGATAACGGCGATTTCATGGAAGTTCAAAAATATTTCGCGCAGAATATCGTAGTCGGCTTCGGCAGACTCAACGGCAAAACTGTAGGAATCGTTGCAAACCAGCCGCAGGTCATGGCCGGCGTGCTTGACGTGAATTCAGCCGATAAAGGTGCGAGGTTCATACGTTTCTGCGATTCCTTCAATATACCGGTAGTTTCGTTTACCGACACGGCCGGATATCTTCCCGGAACCGGTCAGGAATACAACGGAGTTATCAGGCATGGCGCAAAGCTGCTGTATGCCTTCTCCGAAGCTACTGTCCCAAAGGTTAACGTCATAGTCAGGAAAGCTTACGGCGGAGCATATATCGCCATGAACAGCAAGCACCTGGGCGCGGACGTGGTATTTGCATGGCCGAGCGCCGAGATCGCTGTCATGGGTCCCGATGGAGCCGCAAACATCATATTCCGCAAGGAGATAGCGGCTGCGGAGGATGCCATCGCTGCAAGGGAACAGAAGATCGAAGAGTACAGGAACAAATTCTCTAATCCGTATATAGCAGCCGCAAGGGGTTACGTGGACGACGTCATCGACCCGGCAACCACGCGCGGAAGGCTTATAAACGCATTGGAAATGCTTGCGGGCAAGAGAGAGAACAGACCGGCTAAAAAACACGGCAACATACCGCTGTAAAATGGAGGTGCAGGCATGGCTGACAATTCAAACATGGTTGAAAACGATGAGATAATTGCTGTGATCGCAGCTGCGATCGCCGCAATGGAAACCAGGCCCGGCTACCGTCTGGTCGTCAGGTCTATGAGGCAGGTGCCCCAATCTTCGCCGGCCTGGAATACAACAGGCAGGATAGAGCGCTTGAACCGCAATTTGAATTCTTAAAGGAGGATATTGTTTATGAAAAAGTTTTTGATAAAGGTAAATGGTAACCAGTACGAGGTTGAAGTAGATGAAGTAAGGGACGGCAGTGTTCCTGTATATACTCCTGCAGTAGCAGCGCCTGTTGCCAGCGCACCGGTATCCGCACCGGCGGCAGCGCCTGCTCCGGCTCCAGCACCCGCTGCGGAGAAGAAGCCGGCTACCGGAGGATCAACAGGCTCAGTTAAAGTAAGCGCACCGATGCCCGGAACAATTCTCAAGGTTGTCGCAGGCGTAGGTGACAGCGTTAAGAGGGGCGATGTGCTCGTGATACTTGAAGCTATGAAGATGGAGAACGAGATCGTTGCTCCGTCCGAAGGCGTCGTCGCTTCCATAAACGTAACAAAGGGTACATCAGTCAACGCAGGTGACCTGCTGGCATCTCTCAAATAAGGAAGGACGTTTAGCGCCTATGGCGCGAATTTCCACTAAAACGTCCAAAGCGGACGTTTAGCGCCAAGGGCGCGAATTTCTGCTAAAACGTCCAAAAGGAGGACTGTAAAATGGCTAAGGTTAGAATAACAGAGACGGTACTCAGGGATGCGCATCAGTCTCTTATTGCTACAAGAATGTCATCCGAGGATATAATGCCCATAGTCGAGAAACTCGACAATATAGGGTACCATTCGCTTGAATGCTGGGGCGGAGCCACCTTTGACAGCTGCCTCAGGTTCCTTAACGAAGATCCGTGGGAAAGACTGAGAAACATAAAGAAAAAGGCTAAGAAAACCAAGCTGCAAATGCTCCTCAGGGGACAGAATCTGCTTGGCTACAAGAATTATTCCGATGACGTCGTCGAATATTTTGTTCGCAAATCCGTTGAAAACGGTATCGATATAATACGTATATTCGATGCGTTGAACGATGTCAGAAACATAGAGACAGCCATAAAAGCCTGCAAAAAGGAAGGCGGACATGCACAGGGCACGGTCAGTTATACAATCAGCCCCGTACATAATCTCGAACTCTTTGTAAAGGATGCGCTAAGGCTGCAGGAAATGGGCGCAGACAGCATCTGTATCAAGGATATGGCAGGTTTGTTGGTTCCTTATGCGGCGTTTGACCTGGTAAAGGCGCTCAAGGAGAGTATAAAGATACCCGTTCAGTTGCATACCCACTATACGAGCGGCGTTGCGTCGATGACCTATCTCAAGGCCATCGAAGCAGGCGTCGATGTTGTGGACTGCGCGATTTCACCTATGGCTATGGGTACTTCGCAGCCGCCGACGGAGCCTTTGGTGGCAACGCTCAAGGGAACCGACTTCGATACAGGGCTTGATCTTGAGAAGCTGAGTGAAATTGCAGATTATTTCAGGCCTATCAAGGAAAAATACATCAAGACCGGACTGCTTGACGTCAAAGTCATGGGCGTCGACGTCAACACACTTATTTATCAGGTTCCGGGCGGAATGCTTTCGAACCTCGTATCTCAACTGAAACAGGCGGGCAAGTCCGATAAGTTCGAAGAGGTATTGAAGGAAGTGCCGAGAGTCAGGGCGGATTTCGGATATCCTCCGCTGGTTACTCCTACAAGCCAGATAGTCGGTACGCAGGCAGTCATGAACGTTGTGACGGGCGAACGCTACAAAATGGTTCCAAAGGAATCCAAGGCTCTTGTAAAGGGCGAATACGGCAAAACTCCCGCTCCGATACCGGAAGAAATCAAAAAGCAGATATTGGGCGACGAGGAACAGATCACGTGCAGGCCTGCAGACTTGCTGAAACCTGAGCTCAACGAGATCAGGAAGCAAATCGGGCAGTACATCGAGCAGGATGAAGACGTTCTGTCGTACGCATTGTTCCCGCCGGTAGCGGAAAGCTTCTTCAAGCTGCGCCAGGCAGGGAAATACAAGATCGACGGCACAATGGTGGATTACGAGACGAAGGTCCATCCCGTGTGAGCGTGATTTATAAGGGATAAAAACTGATATAAATACAGGGAACGGTTTCCGAGCCATTTAGACGAGCGTGGGAACCGTTCTTTTTTATCGATCTTTATCTGCTTTAATATTGTATCAGTTATGCCAACTACGTACTTCTTGGATAACCAATTGAATATATTGCTAATTTTTCGCAATGGCATAATTCAAAGGATACATAACATAATTGACCCCATGGAAACTTATTGATATTATTTTGTGCAGGATAGCTTAATAGGCGGGCAGGAGATTGTTTCGGACATAAGGAGGTGTTGTATGGCTACCCTACATTTAATGATTGGCTTGCCTTGCAGTGGAAAGACAACATATGCAAGAAAATTGGCCATAGAAGAAAACGCTCTTTTGTTAACTCCTGACGAATGGCAAAGAAAGATATTGGGATTGACAATTTATGACCCAGAGAGCAACCATGACCTTATTCATAGTAATATCGAAACTATCATGTGGGAAGTGGCATCAAGAGTATTGACTCTCGGAGTAAGTGTTATCCTCGATTTTGGGTTCTGGGCTCGAACCGAAAGAGATGATTTCCGTAATAGGGCGAAAGATTTAAAAGTTGATTTCAAACTGCACTATATGAATGCTCCTAAAGAGGAACTAATTAGTCGGTTAGAGCAGAGAAATAATTCTGATGGTGCTTTTTTTATCATTGACCCTAAGTATATCGAAAAGTGGAGTTTAGCATTTGAAGCCCCAACAGAGGATGAATTAACCGAATAGTGAAAGTACAAGTGAAGAGCAATTATTATATATGCTGTTTTAAATATTGGACCTAATGCTGGGTGGGAGCCTCATTCCAGTAAAGAAATCTCATTAAAAACCTTAAAATCTTTTATCGAAAAGGATGAGGTATGGGCGGACCATATTACATTCCTGTTTAAAGGGCGAGATAGAGATCAATTTATATAACCCACAGGAGGCGTAGCATGGAGGTAAGGCTTGCAACAACAGGAGATGCAGAGAAATTATTTCTCCTGAATAAACTTTTCGATAATACTACTACAGTAGAAGCAATAAAAAAGTCATTAATAGAAAATGATAGGGAAATTGTCTGCATTGCTTATATCGATGGTATTAGCGTCGGTTATTGTACGGGATTAATCGTAAAATCAATGTGTTATAGCGAATATCGTGTTGATATCGAAGCGCTTTTTGTTAGAAATGAATATAGGAAACAAGGTATAGGAAAAGCTTTGATTTCGTGTCTTGAAAAAGAAGCAATTTCGCATGGTATATATCATTTCCATATAAATACCTATTCCACAAATGTTGTGGCTCAAGCTCTTTATCAAAAACTCGGATATACAAAGTCCGGCGAAATTCTCCTGGATAAAACGATAAGGGTATAGAAGCATCTTTCCTTCAGCAGTCCGTATGTATATAGACATAGTTCTCGCGGTTGCTGACATATTTCAGCACCTTGATTTCGCTGCCGGGAAAGATACGCTTACCGCATTTCAGGCATGAGAAGGAGGATGCGCACATTCCTGCGTAGGAAACCTCGGGCGTTATACCTTCGAGCTTCTGCCAGCTCTGCCAGCCGACCTTGCAGAGTCCGATCCTGTTGTTGAAATCCGCATAGACCCAGCGAAGCAGCTTATGAAAATGGAACGGGTATTGCGTATATTTTATATATTGCCACGGTAGGCCGAGCCTCTCGGTATAGAGTTCAAAGTTCTTCTCGACCACCTCCTGGACCCTTCCGGTGATCTGCGTGCTGTACCAGGTGTAGCCGTTTTCATCGAGCCATTTCTTAAGGTGTTCGAACATATAACCCCTGCATATTTCTATGGTTTCGCTCTTTGCAGGGGCAAAGTTCCGGAAGGCTGTCTCTGTTATTTTAACTACCTCGTCGAGATAAAGCTTCTTTTTAAAGTTTTCCTTATTGTACAATTCCACCGGGATTATATCAAAATAGTATTCATTCGTTTCGGGCCTGTAAATTCCTATGCAAGTTCCTCCGATAAAGCTACCGCTTCCTGCGTCGTCTATCTGCAGCATGTTTCCTCCATAATATTAAAAAGTCGATGCCTCTAGGATTTGTAAATTATTATTTATTGATGCAGTGAAACAAAAGAACCGTCCCTGCGTTTCTGTCCCTTTATTTAGGCTTTGCCTAAAAATGCAATCTCTTGCTTTTTATCCTGCAAAAATGTAAGATAATATTGCAGTATTATTTTTTGGAGGATTTTATGGAAAATAAAAGCCATGATATGATTCAGAGAATTCAGGAGAATATGAGCAATATGAGCAAAGGCCAGAAGCTCATTGCAAATTATATCATCAACCACTACGAAAAGGCTGCCTTCATGACTGCCGCCAAGCTTGGCGAGGTTGTCGGCGTAAGCGAATCGACTGTCGTTCGCTTTGCGATCGAGCTCGGTTACGACGGTTACCCCAAGCTGCAGAAAATGCTCCAGGAGCTGATAAAGAGCAAACTCACCGCAGTGCAGCGCATACAGGTATCCTCGAACAGGATAAGCGAGGATAACATCCTTAAGAGCGTCCTCCAGTCGGATATGGAAAAGATAAAGATAACCATGGATGAAATTGATCAGAACGTATTCAACGAAATTGTCGAATGCATTCTCGGCGCAAAGAAAATATACATCCTCGGCGTTCGTAGTTCTGCGCCGCTTGCAAGTTTTCTCGGCTTTTATTTCAATTTGATTTTCGATAACGTACGCCTGGTACACACCACCAGCGTCAGCGAAATGTTCGAGCAGATACTAAGAGCACAAGAGGGCGACGTCGTCATAGGAATCAGTTTTCCAAGGTATTCGAGGAGGACGACCAATGCGATGCGCTTTGTAAAGAGCCAGGGCGCAAAGGTAATCGCGATCACGGACAGCATGGAATCGCCTCTGGCAACCTCCGCTGATCTTTGTATCACGGCACGGAGCGATATGAATTCCTTCGTCGATTCGCTCGTTGCACCTCTCAGCGTTATAAACTCACTTATAGTTGCAATAGGTATGAGAAAAAAAGAAAGCGTATACAATACATTTGAACGTCTCGAAGAGATATGGGACGAGTATCAGGTTTACGAAAAATACGATAATATGGAACCACACAGGAAGGTGGACTAGTGAATAACAGAGTCATAGTTATAGGCGCGGGGGCTGCCGGATTGATGGCGGCGGCTAAAGCCGCCGAGCGCGGCAGGGAAGTGCTGCTTTTGGAGAAAAATGACCGTGTGGGCTGGAAGCTCATGATTTCGGGTAAAGGCCGCTGCAATATCACGAATAATACCGATATAGAAGGTATGATCCAGAACATTCCCGGTAACGGGAATTTCTTGTATTCGGCCTTTTACAACTTTTCCAATGAAGATCTTATGAACCTGCTGGAATCCGAAGGACTTCAATTGAAGGTAGAGCGCGGAGGCAGGGTTTTTCCCGTATCGGATAATGCGAGGGACGTAGTTGATACGATGCAGAGGTATGCCGAGGGAAAGGGAGCTAAAATTTGGCGGAATTTCGCAGTTGAGGATATTTTAACCGAAAACGGAGCGGTTAAAGGCGTAAAGCTCAAAAACGGGAGCATACTGGAAGCAGCTTCAGTCATTGTTGCAACAGGCGGTGCTTCATATCCCAAAACAGGCTCGACCGGCGACGGTTATGTCATGGCGGGAAAGCTGGGACACACTGTAACACCGCTCAAGCCTTCGCTCATACCTCTGCTGACTGCCGGAAAAACGGCAGGTGAACTGCAGGGGTTGTCACTGAGGAACATATCCATAACGATTATAGATAAGAAGGGCAGAAAAGTTTACGGTGATTTCGGTGAAATGCTTTTTACCCATTTCGGCGTTTCCGGCCCCGTGATATTGAGCGCAAGCAGGCACATACTGCCATACGGCTACAAGGACGTAAAGCTGGTGATAGATCTGAAGCCGGCGTTGGACGAAGAAACATTGGATTCGAGGATCCGGCGCGATTTTGAAGAGTTCTCCAGAAAGCAATTTAAAAACAGTCTCGACGAGCTTCTGCCGCAAAAAATGATCCCGGTGATTATAGAATTGTCCGGGATACCGGAAGACAAGCCAGTAAACCAGATTACAAAAGAGGAAAGGCATAAGATAGTCGAACTGCTTAAGAATTTCACACTCGAAATAACGGGCTCGAGGCCGATATCCGAAGCCATAGTCACTGCGGGCGGAGTAAGGACAAGCGAAATAAACCCGTCGACGATGGAATCCAAACTTGTAAAGGGCTTGTATTTCGCGGGAGAAATTATTGATGTCGACGCATATACGGGTGGTTTTAATCTAACTATAGCGTTTTCCACCGGATGCCTTGCCGGAATGAATTGCTGACGGTACCGGTCCGGAAAATTGTCGCGGAAATGCTCAGGCGTACAAAGGTATGATTGCCCTCCGGAGAGTTAATACTAGAGACAGTAATACTCTATGGAGACAGTTTATGAAAACAGTTATGCAAGACGGTGTCGGCAGCGTTTCCGTCCAAGAAAAGAACAACGGCAATGATACTGTCACGAATGTGAAAAAACACAGCAAGGGTTATTTGCACTCAATTGAGCTTATACTCAAGCGGGCTTGTATCATAGCACTGGCCGTACTGGTAATAACGCAGGCTGTTCTAGCTATGCCTTCGGTCAGGACGGCTTTTTTCAATGAGGGAGCCGATGGAGACCCGTTAGGCTCCGAAGCTTACATTTTTGTTCCATGCAAGCTGGAAATGAGCCTTACCGATATGGATGAATGTTCCGAGCTCAAAATACTTGTAAATGGCGAAGCTGTCGGTTCATTTGAAGGGAAATCGGTCCTTCTGGAATTAAAGGACGGCGACATAGTCGAACTTGACGCCTCGGAAGTCCTTGTAACGCCAATCGTGCGGATCAGCGCGGCAAGCCGGAATATTGAATACCTGCTGGGCAAAACGGTAAATGCGGTGGGAGGTATAGTTCCGGTTGCAACGTTAAAGGCAGGCAATTGAAAGCAACATTCTTATTGTACATTTGCTATTATTCTTATATAATATTAGATAATGTTTTCACAAAACCAACAGAGTTTAAGACGTCGGATCCATTAAAACGTATCAGGGGATGATCTTATAGTGGAAAACAACAGGGAGTACGGGAGTAAAGACATCGCCGCAGCAGCCGTAAGACTGGCTCTTACCGCGGACAGGGCTGAGGAAAAGCAGCTCCAGGCGGAATTTGCGCAGACGGGTATACGGACTGCAGCCGTAGATTACGGCGGAGAATATCTGAACTCTGTAATGAAGATCATTGAAAGGGCTGTAGTTTCCTCGAAACGTGAAGGAGTAATCCAGGAAAGTCATGTCGAGGAAGGCGCAGTTGCCGGCGCCACCAGGGAAGCGCTGACGCAGATAATGCCGAAGGCCCTTGGATTGAATGTAGGCGGAAAGATTGGTATCGCAAGATATAAGGACCACATCAGTGTGTCCATATTCTTCGGGATTGGGCTTCTGCACCTCAACGAGGTTGCCATAGGGCTCGGACACAGGGTGGTTTAAATGTAACGGGACACACCTCTGCAGGAAGCAGGGCTTTGTGGCTGAGGAATGTCCCGTTTCGACGCTAAAGCAATATGCAGAATGGAGTTGTCTTATCAGGATGGTTGCTGCTATAAGGGGTGCGACTACTGTAGTTACAAACAATGAGCAGGAAATACTCGAAGCAACAGCTGAACTGCTCGAAAAAATGACTGAGCAAAACGGTATTACGGCAGAAGATATTATAAGCATCATTTTTTCAATGACAAAGGATCTCGACGCGGTTTTCCCGGCGGTTGCCGCAAGAAGGCTGGGCTTTATACATACCGCCATGATGTGCACCAACGAGATCGATGTTCCGGGCAGCCTGACAAAATGTATCAGGGTAATGATGCACATCAATACTGAGAAAAAGAACGGTGAATTGAAATATATCTATCTGAGAGACGCAAGGTCATTGAGACCCGATCTTGAAGATAAGAACTGACTCGCGGAGGACTGGCGGATTTGTCAAGTATCTGTATTGCAATAGACGGACCGGCGGGAGCAGGAAAAAGCACTGTCGCGAAAAATATATCCAGGCAGCTGGGAATCATATATCTTGATACCGGGGCAATGTACCGGACAGTCGCATTGAAGGCTCTACGGTCCGGAATCGATACGAAGGATGCACAGCGCCTGACCGAGCTTGTGGAAAGAATCGATATACGTATTGAGTACATAGGAAACGAGCAGAGGCTGTTCCTTGACGGTGAAGATGTTACGTCAATGATTCGGACGCCTGAAGTATCCATAGGAGCTTCGGATGTTTCTGCTGTTCCTGCTGTAAGACTGAAGATGGTAGAACTGCAAAGAGCCATAGCCCAAAACAGCGATGTTGTAATGGATGGCCGCGATATCGGGACTTATGTTCTGCCCGGGGCCAAGTTCAAGTTTTTCATCACGGCATCCCTCGAGGAAAGAGCAAAAAGGAGATTCGCCGAGATGCAGTCCAAAGGGGCCTCGGGAGTTACCTTGGATGAAGTAATGAAAGATATCGCATACAGGGACAAAAACGACAGCACGAGAGCTTTTGCGCCTTTATCGAAAGCTTCCGACGCAATAGAGATAGACACAACGGATATGGAGCCGCAGCAGGTCGTCGGCAATATACTTGACAGAATAAAAAATAACGAATGATGGTAATCCGTAATGAAAACATTTGCTATAATCGTAACAACAATCGTATTTAAAATTATATTCAGGGTAGAGGTAATAAACCGGGAAAAGATTCCGCAAAAGGGTCCCGCTCTTTTGTGTGCAAATCATAACACCTTTTTGGATATGTTTTTACTGGGTTACAAGCTGGACAGGTGGATTTACTGGATGGCCAAGGAAGAATTATTCAAGAACCCGATAGCAGGTTTTTTATTCAAAAAGCTCGGTGCGTTTTCGGTAAAAAGAGGCGCCGCGGACGTGGGTTCCATAAAGAATGCTTACAGGTTGCTTGAGGAAGGTAAAATAGTCGGAATATTTCCTCAGGGCACCAGAAGGCATGCCGGAGGCGCGGGCAGGGTCAAATCCGGGGCCGCCATGATTGCGGCAAATGCAGGTGTTCCGATAATACCTGCAACGGTTAAGGGAACTTATAAATTATTTTCGAAAATGACTGTGAATTTCGGTGACCCGTTTATGATAAGCAAACATGAGGATAAGCTGACAAAAGAAGAGCTTGCTGAAATCAGCACTGATATTATTAACAGGATTTATTCTCTCAGCGGAGGTTGAAGATGAAGATAATTCTGGCTGAATCCGCCGGTTTTTGCTTCGGTGTCAGCAATGCCATAAAAATTGCAAACAACCTGTTGAATTCGGATAATAAAAAGGTTTATACGCTTGGACCCCTGATCCATAACGAACAGGTCATCAGGGAATTGGAGCAAAAGGGCGTAAGCGTATTGTCGGACGTCAGCGAGGCTGTCCCCGACAGCAGGATAGTCATCAGAGCGCATGGCGTTACGCCGGATACTTATGATAAGCTGGAACAAAGGCATATAGAAGTCGTCGACGCGACCTGTCCGTACGTGCACAAGATTCACAAGCTCGTTCTTGAAAAGCAGCGGGAAGGGTACGCTATCGTTATTGCCGGAGACAGGGAACATCCGGAAGTACAGGGGATCAACGGATGGTGCGGCAATAAGGCTTTAATAGCGGACGGACCGGACGACGTGGAAAGGTTTACAGAATTGGACGGGGAATGTTGCCTTGTTGCACAGACCACGATCACGAAAGAAAAGTTTGAAAGTATTTATAATAAATTAAAAGAAAAATGCAAAAACGTTGTAAAGTTTGATACAATATGTAATGCGACAAGCAGCAGGCAGGAAGAGGCTGAAAAAATCTCGAAGAAATCGGATATGATGCTTGTCATAGGCAGTAGGAAGAGTTCGAATACTCAAAAGCTGTTTGAAATCAGTAAAAAATACTGCAGTGAAACTTACTTAATCGAAACGTACGGTGATTTGCCACCGATAGATACAAAAAAAGTAAAAACGCTGGGTATCACAGCCGGAGCATCTACACCGGAACGCATAATCAAGGAGGTTATTGAAAGAATGGATGAATTAAATAAACAGGAGAATGAGCTGAGCTTTGAGGAAGCCTTCGAAAGTTCGATGGTTTCGCTGAGAAGCGGAGAAATCGTCAAAGGCAGGATAATCGGCTATAACAATGCCGAAATTTATGTTGATCTGGGCTATAAATCAGACGGTATAATTCCGATCGACGAATATACCGACGACCCCGATTTCAAGCCTGAAACAAGCGTTAAAATCGGTGACGAGATCGAAGTGTTCATTGTAAGGGTTAATGACGGTGAAGGAAATGTAATGTTGTCCAAGAAGAGGGTCGACTCCATCAAGAGCATCGACGTGATCGAAGAAGCATACGAAAACAAGACTCCTGTTACGGGTAAAGTCGTCGAAATCACCAACGGCGGTGTTGTTGCCAGCGTTAAAGGCGTAAGAGTATTTATCCCGGCCTCCCAGATTTCTGAAAGATATGTCAAGGATCTCGGCGAGTATATGAGACAGACGGTTACGGTCCGTATAGTCGAATTCAACAAGCAGAAGCACAAGATCGTAGGCTCCCAGAGAGTGATACTGTCTGAGAACAGGGAGAAGAACGAAGGCGAATTCTGGAACACTGTTGAAGTCGGCAAGAAATACGACGGCGTAGTAAAGAATCTCATGGACTTCGGCGCATTTGTAGATATAGGCGGAGTAGACGGCCTTGTACATGTTTCCGAGCTTTCCTGGTCCAAGGTGAAGCATCCTTCGGACGTTTTGAAGGTTGGTGACAAAGTGCAGGTAACCGTGCTCGAATTCGACAAGGATAAAAAGAGGATTTCCCTCGGACTGAGGAAGGAAGAGGACAATCCGTGGTTCAAGGCCGCCGACAAGTATAAGGTCGGGGATATCGTGACGGGAACCGTAGTCAGGCTTGTACCTTTCGGGGCATTCGTCGAACTGGAAAAGGGTCTTGACGGTCTCGTACACATATCGCAGATATCGAACGTCAGGATAGCTAAGCCGGGCGATGTCCTCCAGATAGGCCAGGCTGTCGAAGCCAAGGTCGTAGAGGTCAATGTAGAGACCAAGAAGATAAGCCTGAGCATCAAGGAAGTCAATCCGATAGATCCCGCGCCTTCGGCTTCGCAGGCTAAGTCCGACGACGGTATAGCAGCTGAGGAAGAGTCCTCGAGCGAACATAGCGAAGCTCTTTCAAATACGATTGCCGACGCGATGAATACAACAAACGAAGAGAAATAATACAATATGGAAATGATTGAAACGCAAGGCTACGGTCTTGCGTTTTCAGTCATGGAACATGGCAATTGCCGCGCAGCAAAGTATTATAATTTAGGTGTCGGCGCACCAAGCTTTGCATTGTCATGTTCAAAAATCGCAGGCGTTCGATATGCCGGAGATTTTTATTATCCAGTTGTTTTGTGGGGGAGGATCCGTCATGGATTATGAGGGGTTTAAATCCGAAATATACAAACTGACAGATATCAATCTAAGCCTGTACAAAGAGAAGCAGATGAAACGCCGGATAGACTCGCTCATCAGGAAGAATGGCTATGAGCTCTATGAGGACTATGTACGCGTACTCAAGAACAACAAGGAGCTTTATAACGAATTTATCAACTATCTGACCATAAACGTTTCCGAATTCTACAGGAACCCCGAACAATGGGAGGTATTGAAGGATACCATATTCCCGATGCTGCTGAAAAAGTCTTCTAAACTCAAGATATGGAGTTCGGCCTGTTCGACAGGCGATGAGCCTTATACGCTTGTTATGGTGCTGAACCAGCATATACCGCTGAAGGATATTAAAATCATCGCTACCGATATAGACAATGAAGCGCTACGTAAGGCAAAGGAAGGCATTTATACCTCGAAAAGCCTCGATAAGCTGCCGCCGGCATATATCGGAAAATACTTCGACAAAGAGGGAAGCTTTTATAGAGTAAAGGATGAGGTCAAAAGACAGGTCGAATTCTCCAGGCATAACCTGCTGAAAGACCCGTATCCGACCGATTGCGACCTTATTGTATGCAGGAACGTACTTATCTATTTTACGGAGGACGCCAAGTCCTATATTTACACCAAGTTCAACAAGGCGCTGCGTAAAGAGGGCATACTGTTCATAGGCAGCACCGAGCAGATACTGACCTGCAGCAGATACCTCCTCAGCCCGCTGAAAACCTTCTTTTATATCAAGGATGGAGATTTGTAGTATGGAACGGTCTATGAGAAGAGTCATTTTTCTTGTAGATATGAATGCATTTTTCATTAGCTGTGAAATGGCGCAGAACCCCGAACTCAAAGGACATCCCGCTGCGGTTGCGGGAGATCCCAAAAACAGATCGGGTATAATTCTCGCTGCAAATTACGACGCCAGGGCATACGGCGTAAAAACGACCATGCTCCTACACGAGGCAAAGAAAATATGCCCCGGTTTGATTCTTGTCCCGCCGACACACGGATTGTATGATAAGAAATCCCGTGAAGTGATGGAGATTCTTTCGCGTTACACCCCAGTCATACAGCAAAACAGCATAGATGAAGCCTGGCTTGACCTTACGGGCTGCGAGGCTCTTTTCGGCGAACCTCCGGCGATTGCGCGGAGCATTATGGACCGGATAATGGAGGAACTCGATCTATGGTGTTCCATAGGCATTTCAGAGAACAAGTTCCTTGCCAAAATGGCCTCGGAAATCAAAAAGCCCCTCGGCATCACAGAGCTGTGGGAAAGTGACGTAAAATCAAAGCTCTGGCCGCTTAAGGTCAGGGATATGTATGGTATCGGTAAACAGACGGAAAAACGCCTGAATGAAATTGGTATCATGACGATAGGCGATCTGGCCTGCTGTGATGCCAGGACTCTTTCGGCAAATTTCGGAAAGTACGGAGGCGAACTCAAAAATCTAGCCAACGGGATAGACACCTCTCCGGTAACGCCGCATCCAAAGGCCGAGTCAAGGTCTATCAGCCGTTCGACGACTCTATCCAGCGACACATTCGATATGGAATATGCCAGGTCGGTGCTGCTGCATTTGGCGGAGGAAGTGGGAGAGGATGCCCGGCGCAACGATTTTAAAGGTAAAACCGTTTCCATCGTAATAAAATACGACGATTTCAAATCGGTTACAAGGCAGAAATCGATACCTTTGTCCTACCTGACAAAGGATATCTATAAAACCGGGGCGGAGCTTCTGGAGGACAACTGGGACCGCAGAAAGCCCATACGGCTTTTGGGTATCGCTCTTGCAAATATCGATGAGGATATGCCCGAGCAGTTGTCCATATTCGATGTGGACGAAAAACTTCCTGACGACGTCCGCAGGGAAGAGAAGCT
Organism: Bacillota bacterium; assembly: GCA_023412915.1. Taxonomy (GTDB): domain Bacteria; phylum Bacillota; class Clostridia; order Acetivibrionales; family DTU013; genus JAEYOM01. Next base: position 28,046 of record JAEZRE010000014.1, on the reverse strand, counting down.
CGAAAAAGCCATGGATGCCATAAGGCTGCGTTTCGGCAGCGACAAGCTCAAAAGAGCGAAGCTTGTAAATGAGTATATGAGGCGAGGGAAGAAGGATAATAGCACAAATGATTGAATTTGGCATGCCGAAGCTATTAGATGGGCAAGGACATCGGGCAGGGTTACCTCGACATAGACAAACTCAGCGTTAACGCGGAGCAAAGGGCGATACTCGAACTTTCGAAGCGCCTACGGACTTGATCCTGTAAAAACAAATTTGAAAAGAAGCAATAAAAAATCCGAACCCATAAGGTTCGGATTTTTGTTTGGTGCGGGAAACAGGACTTGAACCTGCACACCCTTGCGAGCTCTAGTACCTGAAACTAGCGCGTCTGCCAATTCCGCCATTCCCGCGTTTCAAAACGCAATATTAATTCTACTAGAAATGTTGTATAATTGCAAGTGGAAAATTATAAAATTATTATGTCTTTTAAAAATAAAGTAAAAGACATTGCGAATCGTGATCTGGAGGTAGAAGAATTGAACGACAAGCTCGAGCAGTTTAAAAAAGAGATCGTAACGAAGAAAGTGGCAGTTTTAGGCATCGGCATCAGTAACACGCCGTTGATCAAATACCTGGGCAATCTCGGCGTCGACATCGCGGCTTTCGACAAAGCGGACGAAAATGCGCTCAGCCAGTCGCTGGACGAACTGAAGGGATTTAACGTGAAATACAGCCTTGGGCCTGATTATCTAAAGGAATTGAAAGGGTTCGACGTCATATTCAAGACCCCTAAGATACGCTTCGACATACCCGAACTTTTGCGGGAAGCCGAGGCAGGCGCTGAAATCACCTCCGAAATGGAGGTATTCTGCAAGCTTTGCCCTGCGAGGATATTTGCGGTAACGGGAAGCGACGGCAAAACCACTACTACGACGCTGATATACAGAATACTCAGCAGACAGGGCTATAAATGCTGGCTGGGGGGTAATATAGGGACTCCGTTGCTTGACAGGATAGACGAGATACAGGAAAACGACATGGTAGTACTGGAACTGAGCAGTTTTCAGCTCCAGACCATGAGGAACAGGCTGCACACGGCCGTTGTCACTAACCTTTCGCCCAACCATCTCGATGTACATAAGTCGATGAAGGAATATTCGGACGCCAAGAGGAACATATTCCTTTATCAGAATGAAAACGACACACTCGTAATCAATTACGACAACGATACCACGCGTGAGTTCGCAAAGGAAGGCGCCGGAAAGGTTATACTGTTCAGCAGGAGATCGCAGCTTGACGAAGGAGTGGTGCTCTCGGGGGGCAGCATCGTTTATCGCAGCGGGGGGAAGGAGCTTGAAATTGTCAGGACTGACGAGATACTTCTGCCTGGTGAACATAATATCGAAAACTATATGGCGGCTGCCGCGGCAACGATGGATTTCGTGAAGCCTGTGGCAATAAAGGCGGTCGCTGTGGCTTTCCGGGGAGTCGAGCACAGGATCGAGCATGTCAAGGACGTTAACGGGATCAGCTTCTACAATGACTCGATAGGCTCCAGCCCTACAAGAACCATTGCAAGCATACGCGCCTTCAGGGGCAGGGTAATCCTGATAGCGGGAGGCTACGACAAGCACATACCGTATGACGAACTGGGAGAGACGCTGACAGAGCGAGTAAAATGCCTTATATTGATAGGTCAGACGGCGGACAAAATTGAAAAGGCGCTGCGGGACGAAACTGCAAGGACGGGCAGGGGAGCAGACATACCGGTCATTCGCTGTTCCTCCCTCGAGGAAGCTGTAAAAAAGGCCTGTGAGAATGCCGTTGAAAAGGATATAGTCCTGCTTTCCCCGGCAAGCGCGAGCTTTGATATGTTCAAGAACTTCGAAGAGCGCGGTATAGCGTTCAAGACGATCGTAAACAGTTTGTAAAATACCGGGTAAAAACCCTGTATGCCGTTCAAACCGTCATACAGGGTTTTACTATGGGTTTACTCCGCATTTCCGCTAATAAATCAAACCCTCAGCGAGCCTCGAAAACCCCTGGCGGCATAGTAGCTTTCCGCCCCATTGTGATACATAAAAACAGTGTCGTACCGGCGGTCACAAAAGACTGCTCCGCCGAGTTTTCTGATATTGACGGGTGTTTTGATCCAGCTTTGAGTTTTGACATCAAAGGCTCCAAGTTTCTGCAGCTCCCGGTATTGTTCCTCTGTCAAAATATCTATACCCATGGCGTCAGCCATATCGACAGCACTGCTTACAGGTTTGTTTTCTTTCCTTGAATCCAACGCTTCCCGATCATAACAGATACTTCTTCGTCCTTTTGGGCTTTCAGAAGAACAATCGTAGAAAATGAATTCACCTGTATTTTTATCATAATCGACAACATCCGGTTCACCACCTGTTCTTTCCATTTCGTTGAGCGACCACAATTTGTCGGCGGAGGATTCCAATTTTGCCTGTATTTTAGCCCACTCGAGCTCTTTATGCCGGTTCATGTTTTTATCGAAACGTGTTTTCAATGTAATTAGCAGTTCTTCACGCTGTTCGGGCGACAAATCCTTTGTATCTGCCATTTTAGTACCCTCCTTTTTTAGTTCTATTCGATTAGTATATAAATATTGTCTTGTTTTAATTATTTAGTACCCGCATTATTTAATGAAAAACATTAGGAATTAATGTATAATTATTATATAATTTGTCTCTTTAATGTGGTGCAAATGAAGGTTTCTTTTTCAAGGAGGGAATTCATGCGTTTACCCAAAATAATAGCAGCTTTCCTTGCGGCGTCTTTGGTTGTGCTGACAATCGTATCACCTTATAAATTCGAAATTTTCTGGATAATAGCAGGGTGTACGGCTTTTTTCATAAGCCCGGTTATTTTGGGAGTTTATATTGCTAAGAAAAAGAATTTTCAAAAGATCGGTAAGGTTTTTTCCCTCTTTTGTTTTATTTTGATACTCGTGATATCCGGCTCTCTTATAGTACTGCAATATTTCATATCTTCGGCTTCTGTGAGCAGTGAAAAGAAAGACGATGAGTTTAAAGAGTATGAAAAACCTTTTGTTGAATACATAAAAGCATATAATGCCAGGAAAACACCTGGGCAATTGGACATAAATGCCTTTTCAGGTTTGTTTGAAAGGGAAAACAATCATGGATACATCATTTTGCAATTACATAAGGACGGAGAGGTAAGGCTGACACCCGCCTTTTTCGAAAGGCAGAAAGAAAATGAAAATATGATGGCGAAAAGGCCCGAAGAGATAAAATATATTATTCTGGTTGAGGATCAAAGCTCCGAATATTACGGGAGATATACCGATGGTGCAAAAGCTTACCGTAATGTAGTTAAAATAAAGGTTTACGGACTGGATCCCAACAGTCTGCTGGATTCGGCGGAAGTATACGGCAATATTCCGGCGGAGGAAAAGTCATACGACAGGATAAAAAGAACCGGGGGCGATGTTTCAGGATTTAAGGTTGAGGACAAGGTAATAGCTCTTATTGAAAAACTTAATTGAAAACCGATATTGTCTGATAAGACGCCAAAAAGCCTTGCTAGGCAAGGCTTTTTGATCAAATTATGGTGGAGGGGGATGGATTCGAACCATCGAAGTCAGAGACAACAGATTTACAGTCTGCCCCCTTTGGCCGCTCGGGAACCCCTCCGCAATATTCATTTTCAGCATCCCGTTCAAAGGCTGTCTGAAAAGTGACAAAAACAAGTATAAGACATATGCTGCATTAAGTCAAGCCCATTTTCTGTCAATCGGGCAGAAGTGTGATCAGTTTTCTGCTAATCCAGGCAGAAGGAAAAAAAGTTTCTATTGTCGAAAATATATGCGATAATTTAAACATATACCGGGTAATACATTGGTGTAAACACACTAGAACAAATGTGAGGTGCTTTATGAAGATTTCATTTCTCGGAGCTGCTAAGACAGTTACAGGTTCTTGTTACCATATAGAAACGGGGAAGTACAGTTTTCTGGTAGACTGCGGTATGTTCCAGGGCAGCAGTACGGACGACGCCTTGAACCACGAGCCTTTTCCCTTCAATCCGGGAGAGCTTGATTTCGTCTTGTTGACACATGCGCATATCGACCACAGCGGCCGTATCCCAAAGCTCTATACAAATGGCTTCAAAGGCAGCATATATGCGACTAAGGCAACGATGGACCTTTGTTCGATAATGCTTCCGGACAGCGGACATATTCAGGAGTTTGAAAACGAGTGGGTGAACAGAAAGAGGGAAAGGGCTGGATTGCCGCCTGTAAAGCCTTTATATACGAGCCAGGACGCAATCGACTGCATGAAGCTGTTTTCGGGTGTGAAATATTTCGAAGAAATCAATATAAACGATCAGGTAAAAGTCCGTTTCAACGATGCCGGACATATTCTCGGCTCTTCGATTATCGAGCTCTGGATCAGTGAAAACGGCGAGATGGTCAAACTTGTATTCTCCGGTGACCTTGGCAACAGAAACATGCCAATACTAAGGGATCCAAGCATTATCGAGGACGCAGACTACCTGTTCATAGAATCAACTTATGGGAACAGACTCCACGCAAACGTTGAAAACAAGGTAGACAAATTTGTCGAGATTATCACATCAACAGTCGCAAAAGGCGGTAACGTAGTGATTCCTTCATTTGCCGTGGGCAGGACGCAGGAGATAATATACGATCTGTTCAAGCAGCATGAGAAGTATGGAGATAAAATCAATACTCTGCTGAACATACCCGTATATGTCGACAGCCCGTTGGCCGTATCGGCTACGCAGGTTTTCAGGAGAAATCTCGACTGCTTTGACGAAGAAGCAAGGGAGTATATAAAAAACGGAGACAACCCGCTGGACTTTCCGGGTCTTCAATTCACGCAGAGTTCTGAAGAATCCAAGGCGTTAAACGAGAAAAAAGAAAGCATGATGATAATTTCAGCAAGCGGAATGTGTGAAGCCGGACGAATAAAGCACCACCTCAAGCATAACCTGTGGCGCAAGGAATCCTCGGTCATTTTCGTCGGCTACCAGGCTGTCGGGACTCTCGGAAGGCGTTTGGTCGACGGCGCTAAAAAAGTCAGGATATTCGGGGAAGAAATAACGGTCAACGCGAGGATCGAAATGATCGAAGGCTTTTCGGGACATGCCGATAAAAACGGCCTGCTCGACTGGGTAAAGCATTTCACGAAAAAACCTAAGAACATATTTATCGTTCACGGCGAAGAAGAAGTAATGAACGAGTTCTCCGGGACGTTAAGGAATGAACTCGGCCTTGATTCAATAATCCCTGATCGCGGCGAAGCTTTCATGGTGACTGCGAAGGGCGTTTTCGAAACGGAGAAAAAGGTTGCCGCGGAAGAGAGGAAGGAAGCAAAATACGATTACAAGCGGCTTGAGATCGTTTATTTGCTCGACAAGCTCAAGGGTGAGCTCGAGGAGGCGTCGTCCATGGTCAGGAACGACCTGAAGACCGACAAGAACGATATCGAACTCGAGGAACTGAAGGCCAAGCTGCAGAAGTTCGAAAGCTATATAGTTGAAATAATCAAGTGATTTGATCGTGCCGGATAGTTTTAAGGGACACTGAAAAGCTATCCGGCATTACATAAAAAAAATCTTTTTTTTATAGCTTGTATGTTGTATAATATTAATGCTTTTATATTACTTCTTGAAGCATGGTTGGAACGGTAGCTTAAGGAACGAAAAATTTATCTGGTATGACGGAAGGATGGTAGGTCATGTTAAAGTATGTATTTTTGTGTGTCTTTATAGCGGTTATGGTCGCTATCGGTATCATCAGCAGAAGAAAAGTCAAAAATGTACAGGATTTCTTCCTCGGCGGCAGAAAAATGGGGCCGTGGTTATCGGCGTTTGCCTACGGTACGACTTATTTTTCGGCTGTCATATTCATTGGCTACGCCGGTAAGATCGGCTGGGGCTACGGTATTTCCTCCACATGGATAGGCATCGGAAATGCGTTGATCGGAAGTATGCTTGCATGGCTCGTTCTCGCAAGGAAGACGCGCAAGATGACCCATGACCTGAATGCTTCAACGATGCCCGAATTCTTCGAAAAGCGGTATAATAGCAAAGCTATGAAGATCGTTACGGCTTTGATCATATTCGTATTCCTGGTACCGTATTCCGCTTCTGTTTATGTAGGCCTCGGGTATCTCTTCGAGAGGACCTTCGGCGTTCCGTTCGTATACTGTATGGCCGCGATGGCTTTACTGACCGCCGTTTACCTGCTGCTTGGAGGATACGTCGCAACAGCCATGAACGATTTCGTACAGGGAATAGTAATGCTTGCAGGCGTGGCGCTCATGATATTCTTCATACTTTCAAACCCGGCAGTAGGCGGACTTGGCGGAGGACTCAAAAAACTTTCTGAAATACCCAATGAGGGCGCCGGCCTTGTAAGCGCCTTCAGTGCGAACCCGCTTAACCTTTTCGGCCTTATAATTCTGACTAGCCTCGGGACCTGGGGACTGCCCCAGATGGTTCACAAGTTCTATACAATAAAGGATGATAACGCAGTAAAAAGAGGCACCGTGATATCGACGGTATTTGCCATCGTAATAGCCGGAGGCGCTTATTTCGTCGGCGGCTTCGGAAGATTGTTCCTTGATAATACGATGCCTATCGGCGCTAGCGGAAAGCCGAACCCCGACATGGTAATGCCGCTTGTGCTTGAAAAAGCCTTGCCTGATGCGCTTGTCGGGATCATTGTATTACTAGTGCTCTCTGCTTCGATGTCGACCTTGTCTTCATTGGTGCTGGTATCAAGCTCGGCGATTTCAATGGATCTGGTCAAGGGCACGCTTTTCCCGAACATCAAAAAAGAGAGTGAAGTTCTGTTGATGAGGATCCTTTGCGGCTTGTTCGTAATATTCTCCTTCATAGTCGCTGTAACACCGAATTCGATACTGAGTCTGATGTCGTTCTCGTGGGGCACTGTTGCGGGAGCGTTCCTGGCGCCGTTCATATACGGCCTGTACTGGAAGGGCACTACGAGGATTGGCGCGTGGTCCGGTTTTATAGCAGGCTTTTCCGTATCGGTCGTGGGTGCGATAATAACCAGGATGAACGCGGCGACAGCCCCGAACATAGGCGCAGTCGCCATGCTGGTATCCCTTGCGGTCGTGCCGGTTGTGAGCCTGCTTACGAAGAAGATGCCTGTCGCGCATATCGAGAAGGTATTCGGTGAGAGCAAGGTCATTGAAAGCAATGTGGAGATCGAAGCCTGAAATTACTGATAGCTAAATTGCAGGGGACATGACTTTTAAAGCATGTCCCTGTTTTAATGAAAAATGATACATTTTACATCCGGTCATTTGTTTACAAATCAGTGCAAACAGTTTAAAATAAAATAAATTACGAAATTGTATAAATATAAATAAGTATAAATAAAAAGCAGTTGGAATCAGAGGGGATCAATATGAAAAAACTGATGCTGGGGAATGAGGCGGTAGCCAGAGGAGCGTACGAAGCCGGAGTTAAGGTGGCTTCAGCATATCCGGGCACGCCTAGTACCGAAATTACTGAAAATATCGCAAAATTTGATGAAGTGTACAGTGAGTGGTCTCCCAATGAGAAGGTCGCTTTGGAGGTCGCAATAGGTGCATCCGTGGCTGGTGCGCGTTCCATATGTTCGATGAAGCACGTGGGCTTGAACGTAGCTGCCGACCCGTTGTTCACGGTTTCATATACAGGCGTCACAGGCGGACTTGTCATAATGGTGGCCGACGATCCGGGGATGCACAGCTCCCAGAACGAACAGGATTCACGTTTCTATGCAAGATCTTCGAAGGTTCCGATGCTTGAACCCTCAAACAGCCAGGAATGCAAGGATTTCGTCATTAAGGCATATGAAATAAGTGAAAAATTCGACTGCCCTGTCATAGTGAGGCTTTCGACCCGAGTTGCGCATTCACAGAGCCTCGTAGAAACTGGAGAACGGGTGGAAATCGGGTTAAAACCATACGTAAAAAATGCGGCAAAATATGTTATGATGCCAGGTATGGCCAAACTGAGGCATATTGAAGTAGAAAAAAGTATGGCTCAGTTGAAGGATTTTGCCGAAGAGACAAGCCTGAACAGGATAGAATGGGGCAGCAGGGAAATAGGCGTCATAACGTCCGGTATTTCCTATCAGTACGCAAGGGAGGCTTTCGGCAACGTATCCTACCTTAAGCTCGGAATGGTATATCCGCTGCCTGACAGGCTCATTTCGGAATTCGCAGGAAAAGTTGAAAAACTTTATGTCATAGAAGAATTGGAGCCTTTTTTTGAGAACCAAATTAAGAAGCTCGGGATCAAGGTTATAGGTAAGGAGTTGCTTCCTGTAACAGGAGAATATTCGGCATCGCTTTTAAAAGAGAAAATATTTGGCATCACGCCTGAAAAAACTTACAATATCGATAACGGATCTCCCATGAGACCTCCGGTAATGTGTCCTGGCTGTCCGCACAGGGGGATGTTCCATGTTCTTAAAAAGCTTAAGCTCAACGTTACAGGTGATATAGGCTGCTATACGCTTGGCGCGCTGTCTCCGACAGAATCGATGGACACCTGCATTTGCATGGGTGCAAGCATAGGAATGGCTCATGGAATGGAGAAGGCCAGAGGCAGGGATTTCGGAAGGAAAACAGTTGCGATCCTCGGAGACTCGACTTTCATACATTCGGGTATCACGGGACTTATCGATATAGTATATAATAAAGGCTGCTCGACAGTTATCATACTGGATAATTCCATAACAGGAATGACGGGGCACCAGCAAAATCCGACCACAGGCTTCACTATAAAGGGCGAGCCTACAAGGCAGGTCAATCTGGAACTGCTTGCAAAAGCTGTTGGAGTAGACAGGGTAAGGGTTGCCGACCCGTTCGACCTGAAGGAATTCGAAAAGGTCGTTGCAGAGGAAGTACAGGCTGACGAGCCGTCTGTAATAATATCTCAGCGACCCTGCGCACTTTTGAAGAAGGTACGTTATGAAGGGACGCAGCGAATAAACGAGAACTGCAGGAAATGCAGAAACTGCATGAAAATAGGCTGTCCGGCGATCGTGGACAAAGGCGACAGGATAGAGATAGACACCGCGCTTTGCGTGGGGTGTAAATTATGCTCAAGGGTTTGCAGCTTCAATGCCATAGAAAAGGCCGGTGATTACAATGAATGATTTGAATATTATGATAGTAGGCGTAGGCGGGCAAGGTACTCTGCTCGCAAGCAGGATATTGGGAAATGTAGCAGTGATGCAGGGTTACGACGTAAAGGTCTCCGAAGTCCATGGGATGTCGCAGAGAGGCGGCAGCGTAGTCACCTATGTGAAAATGGGCGACAAGGTATATTCTCCGATCATTGATAAGAATGAAGCTGACATTTTACTTGCCTTCGAAAAGCTCGAGGCGCTTAGGTGGATAGACTATCTGAAAAAGGGCGGGACTCTGGTCATGAATGACCAGGAGATCAATCCAATGCCGGTCATTACCGGAAAGGCCAAATACCCGGAGGATATAACAGGGCGCCTGAAAAGCGGCGGGATAGCGTTGCAGTCGATTGACGCTTTGGAGCTAGCCGAGGAAAGCGGAAATATCAAAGCCATGAATGTGGTACTTATCGGCCTCCTTGCGAAGTCCACAGGCATCGACAAAGAAATATGGCTTAAAGCCATAGAAGAAGTCATACCTGCTAAATTGCTCGATGTGAACATCAGTGCTTTTGAAAAAGGATATAACAGTTCACTGAAGTGAGATCAGTTGTATATTATAATATATAATGAATCTGGATCTGTTTGTAACTTAATATTGTTGATTTGCGACACAGATCAGTTACCTTTATTATTGACTTAAAGCCTGTTGGCTTTTGCGTGGGGCGGATGTTCCGTAAACCCTGAAAGCAGTTCTCGTGGGAGGATAGATGGGCATAAAATAAATCAAGGAGGGTTCTGAAAATGTTATATTGGAACCAGTCGCGTGAGTGCATGCCCAGAGAGGAAATGCAAAAGCTTCAAGGCGCACAGCTCGTTGAAACGGTAAAAAGGGTTTATCACAATGTTCCGCACTACAGGGCTAAAATGCAGGAAAAAGGTCTGGAACCCGGAGACATCAAAGGGGTGGAGGATCTTCCGAAGCTGCCGTTCACTATCAAGCAGGATTTGAGGGATACCTATCCTTACGGCATGTTTGCGTCGCCTTTGAGCGAGATCATACGTATCCACGCATCCTCCGGCACTACAGGAAAACAGACGGTTGTAGGCTATACCAGGAAGGATATCGAGACTTGGGCCGAGGTAATGGCTAGATCGTTTACCGGAGCAGGCGTGGAAAGAAATTCGATAATGCAGATAGCCTATGGTTACGGACTCTTTACCGGAGGTCTCGGAGCACATTACGGCGCGGAACGCATCGGAGCTTCCGTAATCCCGGCGTCTACAGGAAATACTAAAAGGCAGCTTCAGATTTTAAAAGATTTCGGCACGACCAATATCGCATGCACTCCGTCATATGCACTTTATTTGGCTGAGGAAATGGAAGAGGCGGGAATCAAAAAGAGTGAGCTGAAACTGAAGTCAGGCATTTTCGGCGCTGAACCATGGTCTGCCAGCATGAGGGAAGAAATCGAAAAAAGACTTGGAATAATGGCTATAGATATATATGGACTAAGCGAGGTAATTGGCCCCGGAGTTTCCTGCGAATGCCCGTGCAAATGCGGTATGCATGTGCAGGAGGACCATTTCATACCCGAAATAATAGACCCAGTGACAGAAGAAGTGCTCCCGGCAGGCTTAAAGGGCGAGCTCGTTTTCACGACGATTACCAAGGAAGGCTTGCCGCTGATCCGCTACAGGACAAGGGACATCTCGTCTTTGGATTACGCTAAATGCGACTGCGGCAGGACGCTCGTAAGGATGAGCAAGGTAACAGGACGTACTGACGACATGTTGATAATAAGAGGAATAAACGTATTCCCGTCCCAGATTGAAAGCGTATTGCTCGAATTGGGCGAGACAGCTCCCCATTACCAGATCATTGTCGACAGGATAGACAATCTCGACGTTATGGAAATATGGGTCGAGATGACTCAGGCATTCTTTTCTGATGAAGTCAAACATATCGAAGACCTGGAGAGAAAGATCAGAAAAGAAATCGAGAATACCCTCAGCATAAGCGCAAAGGTCAAGCTCGTGGAACCTAAAACGATCGAAAGAAGCGAAGGCAAGGCAAAGAGGGTCATTGACAAGCGTAAGATCTGAAAACCCTGACCGGATATTTTGATCAAAACAGGGAGAGTAATGAGGCGGAAGACTTATAACGCCTCATTGAAACGCGCAAAGGTAGGAAAATTATTCTACAAACGAATAATTTTCTACTGAACCGATACGTTATAATGATTATCGAGTAGGATGTTTAGCGCCTATGGCGCGGATTTCAACTAAACATCCATAAGGAGGTATGTCTCATGTTCGTAAAGCAGATTTCCATTTTTCTCGAAAACAAGTCGGGAAGGCTGTCGGAAGTTACCAGGACACTCGGAGAGAACGACATCGATATCAGTGCGCTGTCAATTGCGGATACTACGGATTTCGGGATACTGAGGCTCATTGTCAACGATCCGGAGAAAGCTGAAAAGATATTGAAGGCGGAAGGATTTACTGTCAGCGCGACAAGCGTGATAGCGATCGGGGTCCAGGATAAGCCGGGCGGACTTGCAACGGCGTTGGATGTACTCGATAGGGAACAGATAGGGATCGAATACATGTATGCGTTCGTCAGCAAATCCGAAGATAAGGCTCTTGTGATACTTAAGGTAGGTGAACCAGAAAAGGCGGTCAATACATTAAAGGCCAACGGTATCAGCGTACTGACCTCCAGCCAGGTATACAAACTGTAGGACAAATAGTACAAGCCCGATAAAAGCCTGATAATGGCTAGCTAAGGGCCCGATAAAGGCCCGATAAAGACTAATTTATAGCTAGCTAAAGACCTGCCGCAATAATTACTTATATTGCGAGTTTATGTTCAAAGAGCATAAAGAATCGGCTTTGTGGCAAATTCAAACAATACTATTTGCTCTGCAAATAGTTACAGAAGACACAAAATGCGAAAATCTTTATGATTTTCGCATTTTATATTGCTTCGCTCAAACATGAATTTGCCCTTGTCAATGCCTCTTCAATATGCTCTAATTCACAAAACTCACGCAATCTCAAGTAATTATTGCGTCGGGTCTTTTTACATTGTAAGACCTTGCTATTTCTTTTGGTCGGGCCATATTACACCCTAAAATTTCCCCAGCAAATACTTCAGCACAAAATACTTGAACTTGCCCATGTTGATCTTTATTTCGCTCAGGAAGCCAGGGTGGAAATCGCAAAACAGCTGTTTTTCGTTTTCTGTGGCATTATCCGTACTGTACCTGGATTTTACAAAAATATCGGTGATCACCTTGAACCGCACCGGGCTGAAAAACATGTTGGAATCGATCCTTGACGAGAACTGGAACGGAGTTTCCGACGGCAGCAAGCCAAGACCCTGCAGTCCAAGAACATCTACAAAGTAATCATAAAAGCTCAGTACGCATTCGTTTGCGGGAAGATTGATCATTTTGTAAAGACGCAGACGGTTTCTTATGATATTTGTCATCAGCAGCGCAATTGTAAGCAGCATCAACCCCGCTAAGGTGTACAATATGATAATAACAGCCGAAGGTCCCGTTTTTCCGCTATCAGGCCCGAAATCCACGTATCCTCCGCCTTGCTGCGCGTATCTTTTCATCAGCTCTTCCATATAGTCGGCATAGGCTGAATCGTAGTTATCGCTGTAGGTAACGTCACTACTCAATTCAGTGGTTGCGTAGAAGTTGGATCTGAACGGAGCAGTAGGCTCGAATGGCAGCCAGCCGTAACCTTCGAAATATATCTCGACCCAAGCGTGAGCCTGCATATTGCTGACCACATAGGTATTCCTGTCATCCTTTACCGGCTCGGGAGGCAGCATATAACCTTCGACATACCGCGCAGGCAATCCCGCGCATCTTGCAAGTATGGTCATTGCCGAAGCATAATAGGAGCAATAGCCCTCTTTCATGTCGAAAAGGAAGTAATCGACGAAATCACGGTTTCTCGGAGTCGAGCGGACATCGAGATTATAAGGATAATTCGAGGCGAGGTACTGCTCGATAGCCTTTGCCTTGTCATAATCGTTGGTCTCAGATGCAACCAGCGAGGCCGAAAGATCCTTTACCCTCTGGGGAAGATTTTCGGGAAGCTGCAGGTATCTCTTATAAATGTCTGTACTTCTTCTTCTGAGTGCTGTCAACGTTTCGAAGGTTTTCATCTTTTCGGGGCTGGTTATGACGGGTATTTGCAGCCCCGATCCTGTCGAGGGCTGTGTCTGAACATTCGCGGGAAAGGTGGCAAAAGCGCTGTCCGTACTTGTGTTGGTCCCGCCTGAAGTAGTATTACCCAGATAATAATCCTTGAAATTCACATAATAATCGGGCAGCTTCATTTTTACCAAAGCTTCGCTGTACAGGCCTTTCTTGCTTTTTCGCATTATATCCTCAAATTCATTCGAGCCTATTTTGGGGCCGTACATTTTCGTGCTGTACCTGAAGCCTCGTGAATAGCGCTGTTTGGATGAATAATCTCCGGTGCTGTCCACAAAGGCAGAAAAGTTTTTGGAGGAAGTCTTGAATTCGGTGGTTTTGGACGGTAAAAAAAGCGATTTGGTCTTAATATTCAGGAATACCACCGAGACAGGATTTTCTTCGAAATAAGTGTCAAGGAAATCATCCTTACCGGATAAAATTTTCATACCATCGAGCATTTCTTCGGTATCGCTGTAAATACCGGAAAAATCCGATCCCTTGGGCATGAGCGAAGGTTCGCTGTTTACCCATTTCGCGCCTGTATAAGTGTCCATGGATGTACCTTTAAGGTAGACCCTTTTGGGCGAAGACACCTGAAGGACGTTGGTCCTGTCAAGCCTGACCCGTCCTCCGAGAATGTTATTCCTGTCGCCGAAACCGGACGATGATGAGAGCGAAAAATAATCGAACGTTTCATAATCGAAGTTTTTCTTGAAATAGTTATAAACGGAAATGATCTTTTTGTCGAGCCATTTCCATTCTATTGGCTTATCGCTTGCATGTATGGTATAGGACAAAGCTATTATCAGTATGCAGACGGGAAGGCTCCATAAAGCGATTTGAGCTGGTTTTGCATAGTCGTGCGGGCCTTTTGAGAGCTTGGACTGATATATGTGCTTGAGATAGACCATCAAAGCTGCCACTAAAAAGATATAGAACGGGGCAAGGGTGGATACTATGCTATAAGAACTCTGAACGGCGAATAAGGCCGTCCCAGTGATCATGACGATTAAAAATCTGAACTTTCTGACTATGAAGAGATATGAAAACAGCGATAATACAATACAAAGCACAAATACCGTGGTGAACTGGAATACTCGGTCTACCGTTTCGGGATCCGGATAAAGCACGAATTCGGACAGCCAGAAGAAATAATCGTCAAAAAACTTCGCAACCTTGCCAAGACCGGTTCCGAACATGATGTAAAGTGCCGTTATCAGAAAAGTGAGGCCGATTGCCGAGAGTGAAATTATTGTGGACGTTTTGTTATAAAACATTACACAATACAAAACAACAAACAGAACAACAAGCAACAGAATGCTCAAAACGGGATATGTCAGGCATAATGAGGATGTAAGGGCAAACACCAGGCTGAAGGCTATCAGCAGGGCAAGCAATACATCTGATATTTTATCGGCTAATTTGGTTATCGTCATATGAACCTCCTGTTTCTAACATTCCAGGATTTCCTTAATATTATCGTGGATATTTATCTTGTAACTGTTCACACCTATCTCCGGCAGGGAAGAGAGGATGTTGTCCGCTTCCGGGTCCGGTACTCCGGTCAGGTCTTCCGCGGAAGTATAAATGAGACTCACGTCGTAACCGGTGTTGCTTGTTTTATAAATCTGGTTGTACAGATCGTAATCGAGGTTAGAGGTGAATATCAGTATATTGGTCTTTTTCAATACATTATTGGTGTATATCTCGAGGAGATCCTTGATTGGAAAGCTCTCGCTGAATTTGACCTTTGCCAGCTGCTCGAATATCTCGTTGAACATGAGATGATTCTTTGCATGTATGTCGATTAGGGCGCCGCTGTAGCATACAAGGTTAACGGGTATCCATTTGTACAGACAGTAGTGCAGCACGGCGACCACGGATTCTATCAGCTTGTCTTCGAGCACTATATTCTCGCCGGGGGCGTAAGGATTTTCATGCAGGTCGACCAGCATAAGAGTATTGGTCTCGGAGGTGCTCTGAAATTTCTTGACCAGGATTTCCTGGGTTTTTGCGGTAAGCTTCCAGTGTATCCTTTTCATACTGTCGCCGTACGCATACTTTCTGACGTCGCTGACGGTGGACATGTCTTCATCCCTGGTATTCAGCATCGAATGGGACTCGGACATATAGTCCGTCTTCAGTGGGAATTTTTCAAGGTATACTATCCTGGGGTAGACGGTGACATACTTGGGTTCGAATATGTTGTACCTGAACCTGAACAGCCCGAAAAAGTCCTCGAGCTCTATGGAGTTGATGCCGATCTCATAATTTCCCCTGTAATTGCACTGCAGCTCGAACGCGTAGTTCTTTCCGGTGAAGGGCTGCAGGGAAAAATTCTTGACCTGAAACTGGTTTTCGAAAATCGTTTTGGCCCCGTAAAAGGATACCTTTACATACGGATAAATGAAGAAGTCTTCATTATTTATACTGAATATGAAGTTGACCTTATCGCCCTTTGATACGAACTTTTTATCGAGCTCCTGACCGTATTTGAAGCGCAGGTAAATTACAAGCGTATAAACCAGCGATATTATCGGCAGCATTATAAGCGTATAAAGGAACATATACGGTATTTTTCCGCCGTTGAAATACGCAAATATCAACGCGGCTGCCAGAAGGCAAAAATAGAGCATCCTACTTTGTTTCATGCTGGCTCACCACCGGAACATTAATTCTTGCTACTATAGAATTCAATATTTCCTCGGGGTTGATCTTCTTGAGCTTAGCTTCCTGTTTTAGAATAAGCCTGTGGGAAAGAACCGGGATGACCATCTTTTTTATGTCGTCAGGCAGAACGTAATTCCTGCCGCTATAATAAGCCCACGCCTGTGACGCCCGAAACAGCGAGAGCGAACCCCTGGGGCTGGAACCGAGCGTTACGTCGGGGTGCTTCCTGGTCTGGCTAACAATATCGACTATATAATTGCTGAGAGTCTTATCCATATGGACATTTTTTATTTCTTCCTGGAGTGCGATGATATCGCTGCTTTCCGCCACCGGCAAAAGCTTCTCGAGCGGATT
Source organism: Bacillota bacterium (assembly GCA_023412915.1). GTDB lineage: Bacteria > Bacillota > Clostridia > Acetivibrionales > DTU013 > JAEYOM01. The sequence continues at coordinate 11,659 of JAEZRE010000014.1, read as the reverse complement.
GGAAAGCTGGAATTTGGAGAGGATGTAGCTTTCTTCGGTATTCGTCGGGTAACCTATCGATATTTTCATGAAAAAACGGTCGATCTGAGCTTCGGGCAGCGGGTAAGTGCCAAGGTATTCCACGGGGTTCTGTGTCGCAAGGACCATGAACGGCTTGGGCATTTTGTAGGTGATCCCGTCGACGGTGACCTGTCCTTCTTCCATAACTTCAAGCAGGCTGGCCTGGGTTTTGGGCGACGTACGGTTGATTTCGTCCGCCAGGATTATCTGGCTCATTATTGCACCCGGCCTGTATTCGAAATCACCAGTTTTCTGGTTGTAGATCGAAAAACCGGTGATATCGGAAGGCAGCACGTCGGGAGTGAATTGTATCCTTCTGAAGGATGCGTTGAGCGATTTTGCCAGAGCTGAAACGAGGCTCGTCTTGCCGACGCCCGGAACATCTTCGATCAGGACATGCCCGCCGCAGATCAGTGCGACAACGGCAAGTTCGATGGCATAGCGCTTTCCGACTATCACATTCTCAACATTGTCGATAATGTTTTTTAGAGTTCTGACGGAATCATTCATAATTTTCAACCCTCTTATCTTTGTTTTATAACTAGCTATACTGTCATCTTACGCTATTGCGAAATTTGAATGAAGTAGAATTTTTTTGGTCAATTGTCGTCTTTTTTTATTCCTCACGTGTATTTACAATAAAAACAGGCAATTGGTATAATGGGAGAAGAATTTTAATGTGGGAGATGGCGGATTTATGAAGGCTGAAATACTGGCGGTAGGAACTGAACTCCTGATGGGTCAGATAGCCAATACCAATGCTCAATATATATCTTCGCGCCTGCCGGACGTCGGCATCGGCGTGTATTATCACGACGTGGTGGGAGACAATCCTGAAAGGCTGAAGCAATGCCTTGCGCTCGCTTTGTCGCGTTCGGACATAATTATAACTACAGGAGGCCTCGGCCCGACTCAGGACGATCTGACAAAGGAAACAATTGCGGCGGCATTCAACAGGAAGCTCGTATTGGACCAGGAAAGCCTCGATAAGATGAAAGCTTTCTTCAGCAAATACGCCAGGAAAATGACAGACAACAATATAAAACAGGCGTATCTCCCGGAAGGCTGCATAATAATAAGGAACAAGAACGGCACAGCCCCGGGCTGCATCATCGAGGAGGGCGGTAAAACGGTAGTCATGCTGCCGGGTCCGCCGTCGGAGATGAAGCCTATGTTCGATGAAACAGTGCTGCCGTATTTTGAAGATAAAACGGAATACAGGCTGGAATCCAAGTTTCTGAGGATATTCGGCATTGGGGAATCGGCAGTTGAGGACAGGCTGATCGATCTTGTTGACAAACAGACCAATCCAACCATTGCGCCCTATGCAAAGGATGGGGAAGTGACGCTTAGGATCACTGCCAGCTACCCGAAGCAGGGAGCCCACGAGGATCTGATCACCCCGGTCGAAAACGAAATCAGGAGCAGGCTCGGAGACGCGGTTTACAGCAATGACAACAGTACTCTTGACGAAGTTTCAGCGAAGCTTCTGCTGGAAAGCGGCACGACCATAGCGCTTGCCGAATCCTGTACAGGCGGTCTGCTTTCGTCGAGACTGACTGAAATACCCGGTATATCTGAGGTATTCGACCGAGCCGTCGTAACCTACAGCAACCAGGCAAAAGTAGATGAATTGGGAGTTAAACAGGAGACGCTCGATCAGTACGGCGCAGTCAGCGAACAGACTGCCTCCGAGATGGCTGCCGGCGTCCGCAGGGCGGCAGCGACCGATCTGGGGATTTCGGTCACAGGAATTGCAGGACCCGGCGGAGGCTCCGAAACCAAGCCTGTCGGCCTTGTATATATAGCTCTTGCCAATAAAGCCGGAGTCGAAGTTAAAAAGCTCGACCTTTGGGGCAGCAGAAACAGGATCAGAAACGTTACCTGCCTGCATGTGTTCGACATGCTCAGGAGGCATCTGATGAACAAGGAGAGGAAAATTTGACGACCCGGGACAAGGTTGGTTTGAAAAAGCCGTCGGACAGCAGTGTCTCTACGGCGGCAATGATTGTAATGTCTTCTATGATATTGAGCAGGCTCACCGGCTTTATCAGGGAGACCATGCTTTCCTGGAAGGTGGGTTTAAGCTGGGTTCAGGACGCCTATGTAGCCGCGTTTACGGTTCCGGACCTCATGTACACGCTCCTTGTGGGCGGGACGATATCGGCAGCGCTTGTCCCTTTCATATCGGGAAAGCTCGAAAAAGGCGAGGAAAGGGAAGGGTGGAAGGCCGCAAGCTCCTTCATCAATGTCATCTTCCTCGGAATGGCTGCACTTTGCATGCTTGGGGTGATTTTTGCACCTCAGATAATACCTTTGGTCGTGCCTGGATTTTCAGGAGAGAACCAGCATACGCGCGAACTTGCGATAACGCTGGCAAGGATACTGTTTCCCTCGGTTTCTTTCATAATGCTGGCCGGGGTATGCAACGGCATTCTCAATTCCTATAAGAAATTCGCAGCGGCGGCATACGGCCCTTCGATTTACAATACCGGCAGCGCGCTGGCTATTTTTCTGTTTGCGGATACGAATCCGCAGAGCATGATAAGGGTTGCGACAGGGGTTGCGGGAAGCGCGGTTTTATATTTTCTGATACAGTTTTCCTTCGTTTTTTCCAAATTGAAGCTTTACAGGCCTGTGATAAATTTCTTCGACAAAGGCTTCCGAAATTTATTCGTACAAGCCGTACCTTCTCTGCTTTCATCCTCCGTAACCCAGGTGAACGTGATAATTTCCACTGCTTTCGTGAGCTTCGGCGCGATGGAGGGCACGCTTGCCGCCTTCAGAAACGCAAATACGCTTTGGCAGCTGCCTTACGGCATATTTGCCATGGGGATCGGCACAGCCATGCTGCCGACGCTTTCAGGCAAATTTGCGGCTGGGGAACAGAAGGAATACAAGACGCTGCTGATGAAATCCCTGACCTCCGTATTATTTCTGTCAGTGCCGTCTTCGGCGGCATTTATAGTGTTGAGGGCGCCTCTGGTACGCGCCGTGTTCGAATGGGGAGGCAAGTTCACCGAAAAGGACGTACCCGGTGTCGCAGCGATAATGGCGCTGTTCTCTATTTCCATGATAACGCAGTCCATAGTCGGAATCATGAACAGGTCGTTTTACGCGGGACAGGATACCAAGACCCCGTTGGTTACGGGAATCGTTTCAATAATATTGAACGTAAGCTTCGGAACCATATTTTATTCCTTCACCGAGCTTGGCGCATCGGGGATGGCTCTATCTTATTCGATAATAAGTACGGTAAACGCCGTAATGCTGCTGTTTCTGCTGAACAGGAAGATGAAGGGCATATATATAGGAAAGCTGTTAACCTTCTTTGCCAAGGCCATACCGTCAACAATGTTAATGATCGCCGTACTGCTCCTACTGGAAGGCTTGCAGCTAAGGCTGGGTACAAAACCGTCTCAACTGGCGTTTCTAGCCGCTGAAATATCAGCCGGCGCGGTGGTTTATGTTGTAACCATGATTTTATTGAAGGCGGAAGACGCACTATATTTGGTTAAATTGTTTAAACAACGTTTTAATATGTAAAATAATGTAATTTAATTATTGACTCTTTTGCATAAATGTTATATAATGAATCCAGAACAGATGTTCGCACGGCAGATCCTTCCGGAGGGGCGCCTGCGGTAACTGCACAGTTTTGAAAATGTTTTCTTTATTATAAAAGGAGGTCTGCCTGATATGCTGGAAAAGAAAAAAGCGCTGGAAATGGCTCTTGGCCAGATTGAAAAACAATTCGGCAAGGGAGCCGTTATGAAACTTGGCGAAAATACTCACATGAATATTGAAACGATTCCTACGGGCGCTATCGGACTCGATATCGCACTCGGAGTCGGAGGAGTGCCGAGAGGCAGGATAGTTGAAGTTTTTGGACCTGAATCTTCAGGTAAGACCACAGTCGCTTTGCATATCGTGGCAGAAGCTCAGAAAGCCGGCGGCGATGCGGCATTTATCGATGCCGAGCACGCGCTCGATCCGATATATGCCAAAAAACTCGGAGTTGATATCGACAATCTTATAGTATCACAGCCGGATACGGGCGAACAGGCGCTGGAGATCGCGGAAGCCCTCGTCCGCAGCGGCGCTATCGACGTAATAGTAATAGACTCGGTTGCGGCTCTCGTTCCCAAGGCCGAGATAGACGGCGAAATGGGAGACTCGCACGTAGGTCTGCAGGCAAGGCTTATGTCACAGGCGCTTAGAAAATTGGCAGGTGTGATCAGCAAGTCGAAAACCACCGCCATATTTATAAACCAGCTCAGAGAAAAAGTCGGGGTGATGTTCGGAAACCCTGAAACCACACCCGGTGGGCGTGCTTTGAAATTTTATGCTACGGTCAGGCTCGATGTAAGAAGAATAGAGTCGATCAAGCAGGGAACCGACGTCGTCGGCAACAGGACCAGGGTCAAGGTTGTAAAGAACAAGGTCGCTCCGCCTTTCAAGGAAGCGGAGTTCGACATCATTTACGGTCAGGGAATTTCCAGAGAAGGAAGCATTCTTGACGTTGCAGTCAATCTGGATATAGTCAACAAGAGCGGCGCCTGGTTCTCCTATAACGGGCAGAGGATAGGCCAGGGCAGGGAAAATGTCAAGCAGTTCCTGAGGGAAAATGCTGACATGACGAAAGAAATCGAAAAGAAGATCCGTGAAAATTACAACCAGGCCTTCGTTAACAGTGTGGATGTCCATGCTGCGGATGAAGAAGGCGACGAGGAAGATATGGATCTCGACATGCAATAATGATTGCGTTTCAACAAGTGGCATTGCGATCGATAATGAGCCAGAGGGGATGGTGTAACTGTGAAAATAACATCGGCCGAGAAAAATAAAAAATACAAGGACAGGCTGTCTGTATTTGTCGATGGAAAATTCTCGTTCACCATCTCCGAGGAAGACTATCTTTCGATGAACCTGTATGAAGATCAGGAACTCACTCCGGATACGATTGATTACATCAAAAATACGTTGAATTACAGAGAAGCCAAATCCAGAGCAGTGCGCTATCTTTCGATGAAAATGAGGACCGAAAAAGAGGTTCGCGTCAAGCTCGGCGAAGAAGGCTACGACGATGATTGCATCGAAAAGGCAGTTAACGAGCTTAAAGCTATAGGATATATCAATAATCAGCTTTATGCCCAGAAATATGTCTACGATAGAAGCAAACTTAAGCCCATATCTAAAAAGCTCATGAAGAAAGAGCTCGCTTTCAAGGGTATTTCTGAGGAAATTGCCGATGAGGTTCTGAACGATTGGAAGGTGGAAGACTCAGCAGTTGTTGAAAGCCTTCTGAAGCGTAAATTCGGCAAATACGACCTGACTGATAAAAAAGTTCTCAAAAAAGCAATGATGTTTCTAATGCACAGGGGTTTCTCCGGCGATACAATCCGTGAAGCCCTTCGTGACTATTCTTCCGATTCGTCGGATTCTTTCGACAATTCCGATTACTGAAGTTCTTCCGGTTACCAAGACTCTTCCGATTATTAAGATTCTTACGAATAGACAGTTGATATTGAATCGATAAGCTTGAGCTCAAGCCTATAATAGTGTATATTTATTGTGTGTTGCTCGGGAATCATATTATGCCCGGATAAGGCCAATACATTAAAATATACTTAAACTATAGGGAGTTGTATCCATTGAACAAAAAGATAGGCCTCGTATCGCTCGGCTGCCCGAAAAATCTTGTAGACAGCGAGCTAATGCTAGGCATTTTGAAAAACGACGGTTTTGAGATCATTAACGACCAGGACCAGGCAAACGTAATAATTGTGAATACCTGCGGCTTTATCGAAAGCGCAAAACAGGAATCTATAAATACCATTCTAGAAATGGCGTCCCTCAAGGATAAAAATTGTGAACTGCTGATCGTTACCGGCTGTCTTGCGCAAAGATACAAGCAAACGATTCAGGACGAGATACCCGAGGTTGATGCGGTGCTCGGAACTGGCAGCTATACGGAAATTGCTTCCGTTATCAGGGATGCGTACAAGGGGCAGAAGTTGTCCTTTTACGGAGAGTTGGACGGTACTGTGTATATGGACGGCGAGCGTATAATATCGACCGGCAGGGGATATGCATACCTTAAAATAGCCGAAGGCTGCGACAATCGATGCACCTACTGTGTCATCCCTTCTCTCCGCGGTCCTTTCAGGAGCAGAAAAAAGGAAGTCATAATTAAAGAAGCAGAAGCATTGGCACAATCGGGCATTAAGGAACTTATAGTCGTAGCGCAGGATACTACCAGGTATGGAACCGATATTTACGGTAAAAGATCACTGCCCGAGCTGCTGAAAGCTCTTGGTAAAATAGAAGGTGTAGAAAGACTCAGACTATTGTATTGCTACCCTGAGGAAATCGATGATGAATTGATAGATGAAATCGCACAGAACGAGAAGGTATGCAAGTACCTCGACATACCGATACAGCATATAAGCGACGCCGTTCTGAAAAAGATGGGACGCAGGGGAAGCAGCGCTGAAATAAAGAGACTTATGGAGAAACTTCAGCACAGGATTCCAGGCATAACGTTAAGAACCTCATTGATAGTCGGATTTCCCGGTGAGACTGAGGAAGACTTTGACGAATTGGCTGATTTTATTCAAAAATATAGGTTTGACAGACTTGGCATATTTATGTATTCTAGAGAGGAAGGTACGCCTGCTTCAAAAATGAAGCAGCAAGTATCCGCAACAGTAAAAAAGGCCCGCTACAAAAAGCTGATGGAGCTTCAAAACCTCATATCGGGCGAACTGAATTCGAAGAGACTTGGAAAGACATACAAAGTCCTTGTTGAAGGGGTTGCGGACGACGGTATCTTTTATTATGGAAGAAGCTGTGCGGAAGCGCCAGATATAGACGGACTTATTTATTTTACCAGCAGTGAACCGCTTGAAAATAACGAGTTCGTCAATGTGGAAATACTCGAAGCCGGAGAATATGACCTTACAGGAGAAGTAAAAAATGAATCTGCCAAATAAGATAACATTATCAAGAATAATAGTGGTTCCTATATTGATGATTTTTATGATACCTATTCCCGAGTCCATTATTAATGCCGGTATTCTCGAGTTTATGCGGCCCTTTATGCTTTCGATAAATGATCTGATTTCATCGTACGGCGGTTACATTGCCGCAGGTATTTTCATTATTGCGTCGAGCACTGACGCGGTGGATGGGTACATTGCGAGAAAAAGGCAGCTGGTTACGCGTTTTGGTAAATTCCTCGATCCGATTGCGGACAAGCTTCTGGTTACAGCTGCATTGCTGGCGCTTGTACAGAGCGGAGACGTAAACGGCTGGGCTGCCATGCTGATCATTGCACGCGAATTCATAGTGACCGGTCTCAGGCTTGTTGCAGCCGGCGAAGGGATAGTCATTGCAGCCAGTAAGCTGGGTAAATTGAAGACGGTCTTTCAGGATATCGCAATAGTGTTGACTTTGTTGAACAATTTCCCCATAAGTCTCTTATTGCCTAAATTCCCCTTTGATGAATATGCTATGGCCATTGCAGTCATAATCACCATATATTCATTGTATGATTATATTAAAAAGAACCTTCATGTTATCAATGTCAATTCCTGATTCGACCCTATAATAGATAAACATGCTTTACCACTATAAAAGATAAGAACCTGCGGATACCGCAGGTTCTTATCTTTTTAAATATTTTTTATAAAATGTTGCATACTTTAGAAATATATAATATACTTTTATTATTAGGATATATTATCAGGTAATAATTATTAAATGACTAACAGGTGGTGCAAGCAGTATGAGTCGGTCATCGCTTCTTAAAAAGGAAAGACAGCAGATACTCTCGGACAGGATAAAACAGGATCCGTTTTTGACTGACGAAGAGCTTTCGGAGCTTTTTGCCGTAAGCGTACCGACCATCAGGCTGGACAGACTTGAAATGGGCATACCCGAGCTGCGCGGAAGGATCAAAAGCGTAGCTGAGAACAATTACAGCAAGGTCAAGTCACTGCAGAGCAAGGAAATCGTTGGAGAGCTTATCGATATCAACTTGGGGAGGAATGCTGTATCCATACTTGAAACCGACGAATCGATGGCATTTGAAAAAACCAAGATAGTGAGAGGCCACTTTATCTATTCACTGGCAGAATCATTGGCAATAGCGGTAATAGACGCCCAGGTAGCGCTGGTCGGAGTTGCAAACATAAAATACAAAATCCCGGTTTATTCCGGCTGTAAACTCGTGGCAAAGGCTGAAGTCAAGCAGGTCAAGGGTACTAATTACATAGTCTGGGTCAAGATCTACGAAAAGCAGGTTGAGATGTTCAGGGGTAAATTCATATTGGTTTCCCTTGAAAAGAAACAGGGAAAATAGTATTTTATAAATATCAGTGATTATTGCAGCTAACAAAGTAATGATTCGGGAGTGGATTTGATTGAGGATATTAGTTGACGCAATGGGCGGAGACAATGCGCCTGACGCTATTGTAAAGGGAAGTATCGATGCTTTAAAAACGCAGGACGGTTTCGACATAACCTTGATCGGAGACAGCGATCAGATCGGTAAGATACTCAAGTCGCGCAATTACGAAAGCTCCAGGCTTGAAGTGATCCATGCAAAGGAAGTAATAACGAACGACGATACGCCGACACGTGCCATCAAGAGCAAAAAGAATTCATCCATGGTAGTCGGCTTCAATATGCTGAAAGAAAAAAAGGGAGATGTCTTTCTGTCAGCAGGTAATACAGGAGCGTTACTGACCGGCGCCATACTGATACTAGGCAGGCTGAAGGGCGTCGACAGACCGGCGCTCGGTGCGGTCATACCGACGAAGGCAGGGAAATGCCTGCTGATCGACGCTGGGCTGAACTCGACCTGTAAACCAATTAATTTTGCACAATTCGGCATTTTTGGATCCTTATATATGAAGGGGTTGTTCAATAAGGAGAATCCCAGGGTCGGTCTCGTAAATATGGGGACTGAGGCCAAGAAGGGTACCGAGGTCATAAAGCAGGCGTATACCTTGCTTAAAAATACCGATCTCAATTTTGTAGGAAACATCGAAGGCAAGGATATCCCGCTCGGAAACGTGGATGTAGCGGTATGTGACGGTTATGTAGGCAACGTGCTTTTAAAATTCCTGGAGGGAACAGGCTCGTTCTTTGGAAGCTTTTTAAAGGGCATGTTCAAGAGGACTATATTTTCAAAGATATCCACTCTTTTCGTAATGCAGGATATGAAGGCCTTCAAAAAAATGATGGATCCTTCGGAAGACGGCGGTGCTCCTATATTGGGCATCAATGGCCTGGTAGTAAAAAGCCATGGCAATTCAAATGAAAAGACCATAAAAAACGTAATACTGAAAGCTTATAGTCTGGCCAAAAGCTCTGTTTTCGAACAGATCAGGGTCAGCGTTGAAAACATGGAGGTAACCGATGGCGATAAAAAAGAGCGTAAGCGTTGGAATTTTAGGAATAGGAAGTTACGCCCCAGAAAAGATTTTGACAAACTTAGACCTTGAAAAAATGGTCGAAACCTCGGATGAATGGATATCAAAAAGGACCGGCATATCCGAAAGAAGACTTTTAGAGGATAACGAACCTATTTATTCAATGGCGGTGAAGGCCGCAAAACAGGCAATTGAAGATTCAGGTATAAGCGCGGAAGATATCGATCTCGTTCTTGTTTCAACTTCAACTCCGGATTATCTCACCCCAACCACTTCCTGTGTCATTCAAAAAGAAGTAGGCGCGGTAAATGCAGCCGCATTCGATATTGCGGCTGCCTGCTCGGGCTTTATCTACGGCTTGACCGTAGCTCAGCAGTTTATTGAAACGGGCTATTATAATAATATACTGCTTGTCAGCAGCGAAGGCATGTCCAGAGCCATTGACTGGACAGACAGAAATAATTGTGTACTTTTCGGGGATGGTGCGGGAGCAGTGGTCCTGGGCAAGGTCGAAGACGGGTACGGCATTCTTTCCACATATATCGGAGCCGACGGAAAGTCGGGCGAAAGTATAACAATACCAAATCTTTTCAGAAATGAAATAGACAATATAAAACGTGAGAAATACAATAACAAAAACGCGCTGTGGCAGGACGGACAGGAAGTTTTCAAATTTGCCGTCAAAATAATGCCATATGCCACTGAAAAGCTGTTTGAAAAAACCGGGCTGAAAATTGATGACGTAAAATATATAATACCGCATCAGGCTAATATGCGTATAATCGAAAGCGCCGCAAAGAGACTGGGCGTGGCTTTTGAAAAAATTTATACGACAATCAGGAAGATTGGAAATATTTCTTCCGCATCGATTCCGTTTGCTATGGCTGACGCATACCGCAACAAATGCCTCGAAAAAGGAGACAATCTTGTGCTGGTAGGCTTCGGAGGAGGACTCACCTGGGGTTCGGCCATTGTCAAATGGAGCAAATAACCATTTATTTCGGACTACAACTATTACAGGAGGAATATCATGGGTAAAACAGCATTCATTTTTCCCGGACAGGGCGCTCAATATATAGGTATGGGCAAACAGATCGCAGCCAAATACCCCGAAGCTTCGGAAATATTCGATCAGGCTTCGGAAACACTCGGGATCGACATGAGAAAGATGATCTTCGAAAGTGACGACGAGACGCTTAAAATAACGGAGAATACACAGCCTGCCATTGTTACTGCAAGCATAGCCTGCCTGCAGCCGTTGCTCGCAGCCGGTGTTAAACCTGATTTTACGGCTGGTTTGAGTCTGGGTGAATATTCGGCGCATGTCGCATCCGGAACTATGGATTTCAAAACTGCCGTGTCTCTTGTAAGAAAAAGAGGCAAGTTCATGCAGGAAGCAGTTCCGATAGGGGACGGCACTATGGCTGCAATAATAGGACTTTCAACCGAAGACGTCGAGGATTGCTGCGAAAGGGCGACGGTGGCAGGTATCGTCGAACCCGCAAACTATAACTGTCCAGGGCAGATTTCGATCGCCGGCGAAGTAAAAGCGGTCGAAAAGGCTATGGAGCTGTGTCTGGAAAAAGGCGCAAAGAGAGCTATCCAGCTGGCAGTAAGCGCGCCTTTCCATTGCAATATGCTCAGACCCGCAGGAGAGCTGCTCGCGGTCGAACTACAGAACGTGAATTTCTCGGAATTCAAAACACCGCTTGTGGCAAATGTTTCAGGCAAGGTAGTCAAATCATCGGCAGATATTAAGGAAACACTTATAAGGCAGGTAAGCAGTCCGGTGCTGTGGGAAGCTTCGGTGCGTTACATGCTGGAGCAGGGAGTGGACACATTTGTTGAAATTGGCCCCGGAAAGGTTCTCAGCGGCTTTGTCAAGAAAATCAGCAAGGACGCCAGGACTTTGAATATAGATGATCTCGAATCACTGCAGAAAACTATCGGGGAATTAAGCAATCAGGGATAGTAGGATGTTTAGCTCCAACGGCGCGAATTTCCTCTAAAACATCCAAAGAGGATGTTTAGCGCCACGGCGCGGATTTCCTCTAAAACATCCAAAGAGGATGTTTAGCGCCAACGGCGCGGATTTCCTCTAAAACATCCAAAGAGGATGTTTAGCGCCAACGGCGCGGATTTCCTCTAAAACATCCAAA
>JAEZRE010000023.1 GCA_023412915.1 Bacillota bacterium | reverse complement strand
AAAAGGGATTTATTGGCGACGCCAATAGCCTCGTACTCGATATGTCTCAATTTGGTGTCGATAATGTTTATGAAGCAGCAAAATTCTTCAGGAATTTATTTAATATTTAACTTGAGGGTAAAAACTAATGCTGGATTTGGATTTCTTCAGAAATAAAAAAATTTTCATAACCGGACATACGGGCTTTAAAGGCTCATGGCTCTGCAGGATGCTTCTGAATTCAGGCGCAAGCATAACCGGGTACGCTCTTAAACCGCCTACAAACCCTTCGTTGTACGATATTATTGATATTGGACGGGATATTGCTTCAGTCGAGGGGGATATAAGGGATTTTACTTCACTTAAAAAAGCTTTTGACGAAGCTGGTCCGGAAATAGTGCTGCACCTTGCGGCGCAGCCTATCGTACGGGAAAGCTATAGAAACCCGCGCTTTACCTATGAAACCAATGTCATGGGCACAGTTAATATTCTTGAATGCGTCAGGCTGTCCGGCACTGTAAAGTCCTTCTTGAATGTCACCACAGACAAAGTATATCAAAATAGGGAATGGGAATGGGGGTATCGCGAGAACGAACCTCTTGACGGAGGGGATCCCTATTCAAACAGCAAATCCTGCTCTGAGCTTGTCACCCACAGCTATAGGAATTCTTTTTTTTCAGATAATCGCGTAGCGGTATCTACTGCAAGAGCCGGGAATGTGATCGGCGGCGGCGATTTTGCCAATGACCGTATTATACCCGATTGCATCAGGGCGGCTATTCAAAAAAAAGACATAATAGTCAGAAATCCATACTCTACAAGGCCGTATCAGCATGTTTTGGAACCAATTTTTGTCTATCTGATGATTGCTGCAAAACAGTATGAAAATGCAGGATATGCCGGTTATTATAACGTCGGTCCCGATGAGAGCGACTGCTGTAAAACAGGCGTACTGGCAGATTTGTTTGTGAAAAAGTGGGGAGAGGGTATAAAGTGGATCGACCGATATGACGGCGGTCCCCATGAAGCGGCTTATTTAAAACTTGACTGCTCCAGGCTGAAAACGGTATTTGACTGGAAACCTCATTGGAATTTGGATAAAGCGGTCGGGAAAACCGTCGAGTGGACGAAATGCTGGCTGAAAGGCGAAGATGTCAGAAGCTGTATGGATAGGCAAATAAATGAGTTTATGAGCTGCAAAACATTCAGTGATAAGGAGACTTTAAAGATATGAAACAGAGAGTTGCCGACTATATAGCGGATTTCCTAATTAATAATGGAATAAATCAAATCTTTACGGTAGTAGGCGGCGGTGCGATGCATTTGAACAATGCATTCGGACAGCATAAGCAATTGAAATGTGTATATAACCATCACGAACAGGCAAGCGCTATCGCGGCAGAAGCTTATGCAAGGGTTTCCGGCAGGATAGCGGCTGTTTGTGTAACAACAGGTCCCGGAGGGACTAACGCCATGACGGGAGTGCTTTGCGGCTATCTCGATAATATACCCATGCTTGTTATTTCGGGGCAGACACGTTATAACACTACAGTTGAAAGTACCGGGCTTAAACTCAGGCAGTTTGGGGAACAGGAGTACACGATAGTCAAATCTGTCGAACCTATGACCAAGTATGCAGTAACGATAAAAGACCCGCTGGATATACGCTACCACCTTGAAAAAGCATTGTATCTGGCTACCAGTGGGAGAAAAGGACCTTGCTGGCTTGATATTCCACTGGACGTGCAGGGGGCTGTTATAGAAACAGATGCTCTTTGTGGGTTTATACCGGGACCGGAAGTAAAATTGTCCAGAAAAACAATATCAATGATAATTAATAAGCTTAAGTCGTCAAAACGGCCTGTAATATTGGCAGGATCGGCAATCAGACAATCAACGGTATTGAATGAATTTTATGAACTGGTTGATAAACTTAATATTCCCGTTATTTGTCCGACAAGCGTAGCAGATTTACTGCATACTTCACACAGGCTGTATTTCGGTAATTTCGGAGTTTTTGGAGGCCGGACCGGCAACTTTATTGTACAAAATGCGGATTTGATCTTTTCAATAGGCTGCAGGCTTTCTTTCAAACAAACGGGCTTCAACTTTTCCGAATTCGCAAAAGGTGCGAAAAAAATTGTAGTGGATGTTGACGGCGAGGAACTAAAAAAGGATACGGTTAAAATAGATGTCCCGATACTTGCTGATGTTTCAGACGTGATAACGCAAATGACAGAAGAATTGGATCAAGCGTTACCCGAGAAAAAAGAGTGGGTAGCGTACTGTAATTATTTAAAAAATATGTTCCCTATTATTATGGACAAGCATTCTAATAGTCAGAAAGTCAATCCTTATTATTTTGCAGGCAAATTAAACAATGCGCTTGATGATAATTCAGTCGAAGTTGTTGGGAACAGCTGCGCATGTGTTTCCATACTACAGGCAGGAATTAGCAAGATAGGTCAGAGACTTTTCGGAAATGTCAATTGCGGAACGATGGGTTACGATCTTCCTGCCGCAATAGGCGCCGCTGTCGCCAAAAATGGATCGGTTATATGTATAACCGGTGATGGCAGTATACAGATGAATATACAGGAATTACAGACGCTCGTACACAACAAGCTGCCGGTAAAAATCTTTATTTTCAATAATTCGGGATATCAAGCCATTGTTCAGACTCAAACGAATTTCTTCAACGGGCATCTATCCGGATGCACACCGGAATCGGGCGTGAGTTTTCCGAGCTTTGAAAAGATTGCATATGCTTATGGTATTCCGTATTATTGTATACATAATCATGAGGAAGCTGAAAAAAGAATAGCGGAGACACTAAATAATCAAGGTTACGTTATTTGCGAGATTATACAGGATACGTCACAGCCAATCGAACCTAAAGTATTAAGCAAAAGACTGCCGGATGGAGGCATGTATTCCCCGCCGATTGATGATCTTGCACCTTTTTTGGAGCAGGCAGTTTATAAAAACTGTATGTATGAGTTATGGGAGAAAAATCATGAAAAACTTTAAAATCGGGAATCTGGAAATCGGAAGAGACAAATTGCCGCTTGTAATACCTGAGATAGGGATCAATCATGGGGGGTCTTTGGAAACAGCGTTTAAGATGGTAGACGCTGCCAAACGCGCAGGCGCTGTTATCATTAAGCATCAGACTCATATAATTGACGATGAGATGAGCCATGAAGCAAAATCAGTAATTCCGGGGAATTCACAAAAATCTATATACCATGTTATGAAAGAGTGTATGCTGAGTGAAGCTGAGGAAAATGAACTAAAACAATATGTAGAAGATAGAGGAATGCTATTTCTGAGTACTCCCTTTTCAAGGGCAGCGGCAGAAAGGCTTGAAAGACTCAATGTTCAGGCATATAAGATAGGTTCAGGTGAAATGAACAATTATCCTTTGGTTGAGCATATTGCCGGATTTGGTAAACCTATGATTGTATCTACAGGTATGAATTGCATCGAGTCAATCAAAAAGACAGTTGATATTTTAGATAAGCGCGGAGTCCCATTCGCATTAATGCATACGACCAATCTGTATCCGACAGAACCTTCCCAGGTTCGACTGGGTGCAATGACAGAAATGATGAGGGTATTCGAAGATATTCCCATTGGATTATCCGATCATACTCTGAACAACAATGCCTGCGTTGCGGCGGCAGCTCTGGGCGCATCCTTGCTGGAACGTCACTTTACAGACACGAAATCAAGAAGCGGTAATGATATTGTATGTTCGATGGACGAGAATGATTTAGGGAATCTGCTGCGGGCTGTAAACGAAGTATACCAGATGCGGGGAGGCATAAAGGAAGCCCTGCCGGAAGAGAAGGTAACGATAGACTTTGCTTTTGCCACTGTGGTAACTATTGATGATATTAATAAAGGTGATGTATTTACACTGAATAATATTTGGGTAAAAAGACCCGGAACAGGAGAGATACGGGCTGAATACTTTAAGGATATTTTAGGCAGAAAGGCTGATTGCTGTATTAAGAAGGATACGCATTTAAAAAATTCCATGATAAGGTGGAATGGTTCAGGTGATTAAAAAGATATTGTTTATTACGGGTACACGTGCGGACTACGGTAAGCTAAAATCTTTGATTAAGGCTTTGGAAGCATCCGATGGTTTCGAAGCATATATATTCGTATCCGGAATGCATTTGATAAGTAAATATGGGTGTACTTACAAGGATATAATCAAGGATGGGTATAAGAATATTTACCTGGCTGAGGATATTGGATATAGTGAAAAGATGGATGTAAACCTGGCTAATACTATAAAGAGTTTTTCATTGTATGCATCGCGTATCAAGCCGGATCTCATTGTAGTACACGGAGACAGGATAGATGCTTTAGCCGGCGCAATAGTCGGAATGCTGAATAATATCAGGGTTGCACATATTGAAGGCGGCGAAATAACCGGGACTGTTGATGAATCAATAAGGCATGCCGTTTCAAAAATGGTACACCTGCATTTTGTGGCTAACGAGGAGTCTAAAATGCGACTCATACAGTTAGGAGAGCCTGAACGTAATATTTATGTGATTGGCTCTCCCGATATCGATATTATGATGTCAGCCGACTTGCCGCGTCTGGAGGATGTTAAAAGCAGATATGAGATCCTTTTCGATAAATATGCCATCTTTATTTACCATCCTGTAACCACTGAAGAGAATATGCTGGAAAAAAATATCAGGGAAGTAATCAGGGCAGTTCAGTTATCAGGGAAGAATTATGTTATTATATACCCCAATAATGACTTGGGATCCGATACGATTATAAATCAATTAAAAACTATTCGTGATGATTCCAGATATAAGCTTTTCCCTTCACTGCCGGTTGAGGATTTTCTTGCGCTTTTGAAAAACAGTGATTTCATTATCGGTAATTCAAGCGCCGGGATAAGGGAATCCTGCGTTTACGGAGTACCGGCTGTCGACATAGGCACCCGTCAGAGAAACCGTTATCCTAAAGGCTTTCTTGCCAATATTATGCATGCCGACGAAAATATGGACTGCATAAAGAATTGTATCGATCATGTCGATAATTATAGATATAAATCAAACTACTATGGTAATGGCAAAAGCGCGGAATTGTTCTTAAATATTATCAAAAGCAAATATATTTACAGACAGGATCTGCAAAAGCATTTTGTTGACCTTGACAGTACGCAGCAGGCGATAGAGAATTATATAAACGAGGTGTGCTTTTGAAAAAAGCTGTGCTTACAGGTGGTACAGGATTTCTTGGATATTGGCTATTGCAAGAACTTGTAGCCAGAGGCGTGTTTGTTTATGTGATCCAACGCAGGAATTCTTTGCGAAAAGAACGTCTGAACGGCATTGAAAATATCAGGATAATCGAACTTGATATGAATGAGATACAGCATCTTCCTGATAAAATAGATGACAGCTGTGATGTCTTTTACCATCTTGCCTGGGAAGGTGGCAGGAATGATTTCTATGGGCAGACAAAAAATATATGTGATACCGTCAATGCTGTACAAGCAGCAAAAGAAATTGAATGCAAACGCATTATTCTCACGGGATCTCAGGCTGAATACGGACTGCATACCGATAGGGTCACGGAAGATACTCCCACCGAACCTAATACGGCATATGGAGCCAGTAAGCTTGCGGCATGTCACCTTACCAGAATATTGGCGGAACAATTGAAAATAGAATGGACATGGGTACGAATTTTTAGTCTGTATGGTCCGTATGATAACCCCAATACATTAATATCGTATCTGCTACGCGAGTTACTGGCATCACGGAGCCCAACAGTTACTCGGGCTGACCAAATATGGGATTATTTGCATGTCTATGATGCTGCAAAGGCTATTTGCATACTCGGTGAATCAGAAAAAACCAACACGGTTTATAATTTAGCAAACGGACGAAATGCGCCTTTAAAGGAATTTATTAATAAAATTGTGAACACTGTTGATACATCGATTACTATTAATTATGGCGGATTCAAACCTGAAATGCCAATAGTTAGCTTAAATGCTTCCGTAGACAAAATTACTACCGATACGGTATGGAGACCTTCGATCGATTTTTCCGAGGGTGTAAACGATTTACTGAGACATTTGGAGGAAGGGTACTGACAACGGGTTGTAATGAATTTGTAAATAAGAGGAGTGCGACTGGTGCAGGAGAAGGAGAAACTTAAAAGCAACATTATTGAATTGGTTAAAGAGTATTATAATGAAACGTTAAGTAATAATCTTAGCACCAGATTATCATATGCCGGTCGTGTATATGATGAAAAAGAACTTGTCAACCTGGTGGATGCCTCACTTGAATTCTGGCTTACCGCCGGCCGATATGTCAAAACTTTTGAAGAATCACTTGCGAATTTCCTTGGTGCGAAATACTGCATTTCATGCAACTCCGGGTCAAGTGCCAATCTTCTGGCCTTTATGGCGCTCACTTCCCCCTTGCTTGGCGATAGACGAATCCTGCCGGGTGACGAGGTAATAACAGTTGCCGCGGGTTTTCCGACAACAGTTGCTCCAATGATTCAGTATGGAGCTATTCCTGTCTTTGTCGATATTACGATCCCCCAATATAATATTGATTGCAGTATGCTTGAGAAAGCAATGTCTTCGAAGGCCAAGGCTGTTATGCTTGCTCATACTTTAGGCAACCCGTTCGATCTGGGATTTATCAGAGACTTCTGTAATGAACATAACCTGTGGCTGATAGAAGACAACTGTGATGCATTGGGATCAAGATACCAGCTGGGCGCAGAGTGGAAATACACCGGAACTATTGGGGATATAGGGACATCAAGCTTCTATCCGCCGCATCACATAACTACGGGAGAAGGAGGAGCCGTATATACGAACAATGCTCTGCTTAATAAGATAGTCATGTCCATGCGGGATTGGGGTCGTGACTGTATATGCCCGTCAGGTATCGATAATAAGTGCGGAAAGCGTTTTGAAAGGCAATTCGGAGAATTACCTTTCGGATACGATCATAAATATGTTTACTCACATTTCGGATACAATTTGAAAATGACTGAAATGCAGGCAGCTGTCGGCGTAGCGCAGATGGACAAGCTGCAATCATTTATCGAAAAACGGAAAGACAATTGGATGCATTTATATAAAGGTCTGAATAGCTTGGCGGATTATTTTATCCTGCCCGAACCTTGCACGAATTCTGATCCGTCCTGGTTTGGCTTTTTGCTTACTGTCAGGGAAAATGCCGGATTTTCAAGAGATGATATGGTAAAATATCTAGAAAATCATAATATTCAGACGCGCATGCTGTTTGCAGGCAACCTTACGAAACACCCTTGTTTTGATATGATGCGCGGTAATAAAACAGGATACAGGATTATCGGAAGCCTTGAATTTACCGATATAGTAATGAAGGATTCATTCTGGATAGGAGTTTATCCTGGTTTATCCTATGAAAATATTGAATTGATGGTAGAATCTATCAAAGAATTTACATGTCATAGAATAAAATGAAAACGCGGAGGCGTCACAATGAAGGTTGTAATCCTTGCAGGTGGTTTGGGTACACGGATCAGTGAAGAATCTCATCTAAGGCCAAAGCCGATGATCGAAATCGGAGAAAAGCCTATTCTGTGGCATATTATGAAGTCTTATTCTTATTACGGATTTAATGAGTTCATTATTTGCCTTGGCTATAAGGGAAACATTGTAAAAGATTACTTTGCAAACTATTATCTCTACGGTTCGGATGTAACATTCGACATGAAATTCGGCAACAATATGCAGGTCCATAACAACATGGTCGAGCCGTGGAAAGTTACGCTTGTAAATACCGGCCTTGAAACTTCTACGGGTGGTAGGATAAAAAGGGTAAAGGAATACTTGCAGAATGAAACTTTTATGCTTACCTACGGAGATGGCGTCAGCGATGTCAATATAGAGGACTTGCTTAAATTCCACAGAAGCCATGGCAAGCTGGCTACCGTTACTGCAGTACAACCAAGCGGAAGATATGGCGTACTTGGTATCAGGGAAGACGCAACTGTACTCGAATTTGTTGAGAAACCTAAAAATCTTGATGCGTGGATTAACGGAGGCTTCTTTGTTCTTGAACCCAAAGTGTTGGACTATATCGATGCCGATGACACTCCCTTCGAGGGAAAACCGCTGGACAGACTTTCAGAAGAAGGACAGGTAAACGCCTATAAACATACAGGTTTCTGGCAGTGCATGGATACCCAGAGGGATAAGTACTACCTCGAGAAAATGTGGGATGAAGGCAAAGCTCCGTGGAAGGTTTGGTAAAATGACAGAACAGCCGCCTGGCTTAAGGCGTACAGGTCAGGCAGCGATATGTACTATAAAACGTTGCTGCAAATAGATGGATATGAAATAATGTTAAGCAATAAATGATTCGGTTGCCAGTTTGTCGGATGTTCCTTTAACCGCCGAATATCGGTACATCCACCCCGGATATAATCTTGACATTATTTTCATCCGCATAGCATGAATGGCGAACAGTACTATAACTCCTGTTCGTTATGAAATAATCTGCACTTTTAAAAATAGCTCTTTCATTTTTCTTGCTTTCAACACACAAGGTTACAGTACACTTGGCATTTTTATTGATTAATATCGAAACTACGTATTCATTGAAGTCTTCGACCAGCTTATTGTTTTTACTGGCCAATTCTTCATCTATGTATACTATCAGCAAGCTATCGCTATCCTCACAAAATGTATTTACAAATTCCCTTATCACTTTATCCCATAGTTTATATGGGTCTAAAAGATCGGCAAAGAACAGATAATTGCTCTTTAGCCTAGGAACATCAATTTTATCCAGCTTCAGGTATTCCTCTAAGGCTTCGTCATAGAATTGATTACAAAACGCTTCAATATCTTTGTTGAACCACTCGTTATTTTCTATGATTTTTTCATTGCTCCAATCCCACCATTTGATCATCAGCAGCTTTTTTACAATATCATTGTCGAACCTGTAGCCTAATAGCCTGGCGGGATTTCCGCCTACAATAGCATAGGGCGGAACATCCTTCACCACGTTGGAATTTGATGCAATTAAAGCACCATTATGAATAATTACCCCATCCTTAATGTGGCAACTATGGCCGATCCATACGTCGCTTTGGATCAATATCTGCCCCTTCCTTTTAATTTTGTAATCACGTGAGCCAGGGATCAACTTTGAATCTGCCATTGTTACCCTGTGGTAATCATGATTTCTGTTTATAGTAAAAAAGAGATCATACGATAATGAAGAAAACTGACCAATTTGAAGGTTGTGTATCCCCTCGGTCAAATCATCAAGCGATACCGTTATCGCGGTGTCGATAATGGATTGTCCTAAATAGCTACCTCTATCAATTATCAGTAACGGATAGGAATGGCAATCGTCAAATTCATATTTATACCCGGTTGGTGCTTCAATCGTATCATTTGATACACTTATGCTCAATCTTTGGTACATTTACATGACCTCGGTATAGTTATTTTTCTTTCACAATATCATTTTCTTTAACATACTCGCAACCGCATTCTCCGCATACGGCCGTTTCGCCAGTCCCGCTTCCATCGCCTCCACAGGCGGAGAATTGCAGCTTTACGCCGCATTTGCAGACCCAACCGGTCATTCTGGCCGGATTCCCTACAACCAGTGCAAAATCGGGAACATCTTTCGTCACCACGGCTCCGGCGCCTACAAATGCGTATCTGCCTATATTGTGACCGCACACGATAGTAGCGTTCGCCCCTATGCTTGCACCTTTCATAACAATAGTCTTTTTATATTCATGCTTTCTGCTTACATGGCTTCTTGGATTTATTACGTTTGTGAATACGGCTGAAGGCCCCAGAAACACGTCGTCTTCACATACTACACCGGTATACACGGACACGTTATTCTGGATCCTGACGTTATTTCCTATAATTACCTCGGGCGAAATAACTACATTTTGACCTATGTTGCAATTGCACCCTATACTGCAGCCGTTCATAACATGTGTGAAATGCCAGATCTTGGTACCCTCGCCAATTTCACAGGGGGCGTCTACATAACTGGATTCATGCACGTAATATTTACTCATAATACTCTACCTTCAAATCTATTCTATTTATAATATGCCTTGGTACTATTAAAATATCGACAAATCAGATGTATGGGTTAATGCTGAAAACCAACGGGCCATACTTGTATATATAAACTATCTGTTATCAATAAAAATATAAACATTATTATACTAAATACCGATAAATTAATTGAGGCAGAGTAGTTTTGTATTTCATGGAGGGGTTATTATGAGAGTTTCAGGCACGGATGCCGCAATCAACGCTTTCCCCGCAACTCCCGAACAGCAAAGCCCGGTCAGGGATGCTGCGCCGGCTTTACCAATGCAAAAGACCTCGGATAATTCACAACAGAGAGGTTCAGATAAAGATTATCCTGTCAACGAAAAAGTAGTTTCGGAAGCGGCCGACAGGATGAACAAGGCGCTCGAAGGCAGTAACAGGAGATTCGTGTACTCTGTTCACGACAAGACACATGAGATAATGATAAAGGTGATAGATGAAACTTCAGGTAAAGTAATTCGAGAAATACCTCCCAAGAAGATCCTCGATATGGTAGCCAATATGATGGAGATGGCAGGGCTTCTTGTGGATGAAAGAAGGTGAATGAGCTATGGCAATAAATTCGATATATAACAGTATTTCGAGGATGACAGGACTTTCCGGACTTGATGTCGACGGTATGGTATCACAGCTGATGCAGGTGGAGCGGGCAAAAGTGGACTCTGTTTCACAGGACAGGCAGCTGCTGCTTTGGAAACAGAATCAGTACAGAGAGATAACAAGTTCTCTGCAGGGCTTGAACGATGAATATTTCAATTTGCTCAAGCCTGCTTCGGATATGAGGAACAGCGTTATTTATAGCGCCTTTGCGGTTAAATACGACGGAGCCGATACCAACTCTTACTTCTCGGCAGTTGCCGGAAGTGGCGCCAGAGCCGGCAGCTATACAATAAAAGATATCAGGACAGCCCTGGCGGCAAAGGTGACCGGCACAGCAGTAACCACCGGACTTTCGGGAGCATCCCTGACCTCAGCCAATGTAAGCGATATAAGCGCTCTGCTGGATAATAACCGGTTCTTTGCTGAATTCAACGGAGTTAAAAAAGAGATAGTCATTGACGACAGTGTTACTGATATCAACGGATTGATGAACGATATCCAAAATAAACTGAATACAGCTTTCGGAGACGGCAAGATAACGGTCGGCGTAAGCACGGACAAGCTGACCTTCACTACCAGTAATACGAATACGTTGAAGCTTTCCAACACGATAAACGGCGGGTGTGCGGCAATATTCAACAACGACCTGAGCAGCGGCATCACGCCGACAGGACAGAACAACAAATTCAAAATAACTCTCGGGACGGAAACAAAAGAGTTTGCCCTGACCCCAGGAACGACTTATACCGCCGAACAGGTAGCATCAGCTATCCAGACAATGGCGGATGATGCTGTTAACGGCTTTGGACCTGGGAAAATAACTGTAAAAGTAACAGATAACAAAATAGTTTTGGGAAGTAACGATCCGGCGGTCGCTGTTTCGGCATCCGCGGTAGAAAGCAGCGGTTTGACAGCAATAGGGTTCAGCGGTGTCAATATTTCAAACAAGCTTGACCTTGATGCGCACTTATATGATATCCGCAGCAGTTTTGCAAAATCTATCACGTTAACGGATGATAAAAACGATAAGGATATTAACTTTACTATAAATGGCCAGTCATTCAGCTTCAATTCCGCCAGTACTTCAATGAATGATATCATATCCGCGGTGAACTCAAATACCGCGGCAGGCGTCAAGATGAGCTATGACAATCTGAATGACAAATTTATTCTGGAATCCAGCTCGACAGGCGCAACCGCAAGCATCACGGGCAATGATGCCGGAGCCGGGGGCTTGCTGAACGCCCTGACCCTCGCAACCGCAGGTACCAGCGGCAGAGATGCCAGTATAACGTATAATGATGGAACCTCCGATCAGGTTATCACCCGTGCCACAAACAATTTTACAGTAAACGGCGTAACATTCAATCTAAAAAAAGATTATGCAGGATCCGTTGGCCTTGAGGTTAGTTCGGATCCGACAAAAGCCGTCGAACTAATCAAAGGCTTTGTAAACAAGTATAATGAAATTTTGGACAAAATAAATACAAAGCTTTCCCAGGACAGGAACTATGATTTTCTCCCCTTGACCGATACTCAAAAAGATGCGATGTATGAGGACGATATCAAGGCTTGGGAGGAAAAAGCCCAAGCAGGACTTTTGTCGGGCGATAACATACTGAGAGCCATTGCTACCGGAATGCGCAATGCAATGCTGGACAAGGTTGACGGGTCGGGACTTACACTTCCTTCCATTGGAATAAAGTCAGGTTCGTGGATGGACAAAGGTAAATTGTATGTGGATGAGAACAAGCTGAAAGAGGCTTTGACCAATAACCCCGATCAGGTATTCAGCCTGTTCACCAAGCAATCTGATAAGACTTATTACCAGGCTTCTACAGATCCTACCGCAAAGTCCGAGAGATATGGCGAAAACGGGTTGATGTACCGCTTGAACGATATTATTCAGGATAATATTCGTACCAATACAATGAACGGTCACCGTGGCGCTTTATTGGAGAAAGCCGGGGCTATAGGGGACAGATCACAGTATAGTAATACGCTTTACAATCAGATCAGCGATTATGACGATAAGATTGCTGAATTGAACGATGAGCTGTCTACAAAGGAAAATAGCTACTATGACCAGTTTTCACGGCTTGAATCGCTGATTAGCCAGATGAATTCCCAGAGCAGTTGGCTGGCGCAGCAATTTGCATAAATCTCCGGTTCATTCAAATTATGATTTTTTAAGGAGCGTATATGGTTACTACGGACGCACACAATACTTATAATACATACAAGCAGAACTCCATAATGACGGCAAGCCCGGAGGAGTTGACACTGATGCTTTATAACGGGCTGGTAAAGTTTATAATGCAGGCCCAGAAGGCAATCGAGGATAAAGATCCCGAGAAGGCGAATGAAAGTATAATAAGAGCGGAAGATATAATCTCGGAGTTTCAGGCAACACTCGATATGCAGTATGATCTATCAAAAGGCCTTGCAATGCTGTATGACTATTTCATGGACAGGCTGATAGAAGCAAATATGAAAAAGGACACGGCAATTCTCGAAGAGGTGTTGCACTTTGTGAAGGAGCTCCGCGACACATGGGCTCAGGCGATGAAGCTGGCAAAACAGGGGAACAGACCGCTCGAAATGGCCAGATAACGGGCTGGTGCATAACAACTTTATGAGAGGTTATGTAAAACGGTAGGAAAACAGGTATATATATGAATATGTCGGCAGATAAATATTTTGAAAGAATGAATGAGCTCCTGGGGAAGAAAAAAGTCCTTCTCCAGGATATGCTTTCTATGACGGAAGCCCAGACTCCGGCTATAACTTCCGATTCGCTCGACGCGTTGCAAAAGCTGATTTCTGAAAAACAGCAGAAGATTGATGCGATCGATAAGCTGGACGAGGAATTCCGAGTATATTTCGAAAGATTGAAAACAACGCTGAACATCAGAAAGCTGGAGGAACTGGATGCGTCTTCATTCCCGGCGGCTGCAAAGCTGAAGGAGAATACGGCGGAGATTCTTGAGCTCATAGGCAGGATCAGCAAAACAGAAAAGAATAACAATGAAAAAAGCAAAGCACTTTTGGACACCATCGGCTCTAAAATAAAAAAGCTGAATCAGGGCATAAAGATAAACAACGCGTACAATCCGGCGCCTCCAAGGACATCATCCTATTTCCTCGACAAGAAGAAATAAAGAAAGACGCTTCAATCTATGAAGCGTCTTTGTTTTTGGGGTCTGAATGATCACTCGGCGGGATAGACCTTGTCCAGTAGGGCGAATACTCTGTTAAGGTATTCGTCTTTATATTTCAGGAAGCTCGTCGCATGTCCGTCGTCGCCTGTCTGCCAGAATTCCGCACCGGACGGATTAAGTTCCGAATACTTCTGGTAAAGCTCTATGCTGTTCTCCACCGGGACTACCTTGTCGTCCTTGCCGTGAATCAACAACAGACGCGGCGGATTTTCTGCAGTGATAAGGTTTACCGGGCTGGCTTTCTTCATATCGATTCCGCCGGTCACTTCTATACCATAGGCTACCGTCCGGTTGAAAAGTATGGACGGCAGGTGTGTCCAACGATTGAGGCTGTTGTTCAGGTACGATTTGAGATCGGCATATGGGCTGTCCGCTATTACGGCGTCAACCGAACTGCCGTCGGCCGCCGCAAGCAACGCCGCATCCGCTCCCGTGGAGAAGCCCATGAGTGTGATATGCGTGGAGCCCTGTGACTTCATATATTTAACCGCGGCCTCTACGTCGGCTTTCTCACTGTAACCGAAGGCATTGTCCTTGCCTCCCGATTCCCCGGAATTTCTCAGGTCAAAAGCAAATACGCTGTAGCCTTTGTTTAAAAATTCCTTGATGAGGTCCACGGTATCTATACCGAACTGCAGTCTGTTTTTTCCGTATGAATGGACCAGGATAATGGCACGGTCGCTGTTATTAGCCTGGAACAGCCAGCCTTTGAGTATAATCGTCTCATCTGCCCCTCTGAAGCTGATATCCCTGTATTCGGGAACAATGTTCGAAGAAAACGTACCGATGGGCTCTTTTCCCGGATGCAGGAGAACCCAGCTTTCATAGCCGGTGACCAGTACCAGCGACAGTATGGCAAGAATAAGCAGAATAGTAACGGTCAGTACGATGTTCCTGGTTTTGTGCGTCTTTCTTACTGCATATGTAATTCCGCTGATCCTCATACCCCAACCCTCCAAATACGCCAATATTATCTGCGATGTATGATTCGTTTGTTGACATGCCTTATATTTAATTTTATTATATTTTTATTTAAATGTATTGTAAAGGTTAATTGCCATGCTGTGTGATATTTGTCCGCGGGCTTGCGGTGCTGACAGGGAGAATAAGAAAGGGTTTTGTGGTATGGGTGCAAACCCGGTCGTGTCAAGGGCTTTCCTGCATATGTGGGAAGAACCCTGCATAAGCGGGACAAGGGGATCCGGAGCCATATTTTTTTCCGGGTGCAACCTTAAATGTATTTTTTGCCAGAACCATGAGATAAGTCACGGCGGCCGGGGGAAGGAAATAACTGCCGGAGAGCTTGCCTGCGTATTTCTTTCACTCAGGGACAAAGGCGCGCATAATATCAACCTTGTGACGCCGAATCATTTTATACCTTCTATTATCGAAGCACTGGCGCTGGCGCGTACAGGAACGATCATGTACGGTGAGGACGGAGCAGCAGGACGCATCACCGGCGGAACAACCTGCGTTAATGCGGGCGGAACGCCGTTTGGCAATGCCGGAACGGCTGAAGAGTCCGGCAACGGACCGCGTACCGGTCTTGACATACCTGTCGTTTACAATACCAACGCGTATGAAAGCCTCGACAGTCTGAGGCAGCTGCAGGGATGGGCGGACGTGTATCTTCCCGACCTGAAGTATGTCAGCCCGGAACTGTCGAAAGAATATTCCGGAGCGGCAGACTATTTCGACTATGCCTCCAAAGCTATATTGGAAATGCACAGACAGGCAGGTTCTCCGATTTTCGACAAAGACGGACTGATGAAAAAGGGATTGATCATACGCCATCTTGTTCTGCCGGGTCATACGGAGGATTCGATCCGCGTACTCGAATGGATTGCCGGCAATCTGCCAAAGGACACATACGTGAGCCTTATGAGCCAATTTGTGCCCTGTTACCATGCAGTGGGTCATCCTGTACTCGACAGGCATATAACCCGTCGAGAGTATGACAAGGTGGTTGGAAAATTCGTCAAACTCGGCCTGAATGGGTATGTACAGGAGCGTGATTCCGCTTCCGAACAGTTTATTCCGGATTTCAACATAGTCAAATTTTAAATTCTCCGCCTCAGGTGACTTCCCGTTTTCGGGCGATCCCTGCCTTGCCGGGGAATTATTTCCCCGAGCCCGAAATTTGTTTTTTCCCGCCAATCCTTTAATACAGCATCCGACACTCATAATATTACTTAAAAAAGAAAAATATTACAAAATAGTATGGAAAATATTGGGATATTGTGATAGAATCAGACACGACTTAGTTATGTATAAATATACCATATAAGGAATACTCTCACAAAAGATTAAAATACGACAGGGATTCGGTTTGTGAGGTTTTTTATGCAGGCAGGCGATTTATTCGACGGCAGATATCGGGTGGAGGGTATACTTGGCCAAGGCGGCATGGGTACGGTTTATCTCGCGAGAAACATCAATACCGACACGTTTTGGGCCATTAAGGAATTCAATGGTCGGGACGGGTTGGATGCAGACCTTATGGCAGAGCCCAACCTGCTTAAGAAATTGGAACATCCCACGCTTCCGAGGTTGTTCGACATCCTGGAGCAGGATGGCAAAACGTATATGGTATTCGACTATATCAACGGCATATCACTCGATAAAAAGCTTGCGTCGGAAGGCAGGATTGCCGCCGGAATCGTCGTGGAATGGGCTATCCAGCTGTGTAAGGCGCTTGAATATCTGCACGGTCAGAATCCGAATCCGATCATTTACAGGGATATGAAACCGTCAAATATAATACTGACAGGCAATGGAACGCTTAAGCTCATCGATTTCGGCATTGCGCGCGAGTACAAGCCGAATGCTTCCGCGGATACGGTATTCATAGGGACAAGAGGCTATGCGGCTCCGGAGCAGTATGGTACGGGTCAGACCGGGGCAGCCTCCGACATTTATAGCCTCGGCATAACGCTGCACCAGCTTCTGACGGGGAAAAACCCGGCGGAACCTCCATACGGCCTGAAGCCGATCAGGTATTACGACGATTCGCTTTCTCCGGTTTTGGAAAGCATCGTTGAAAAATGCACCCGTGATAATATGGATGACCGGTATCAGAGCGCTTCCGAGCTTCTTTTCGAACTGGAAGAACTGCAGGGCGGCAGGGAAATGCTGCGAAAAAAGGCAGGGCTTCAGGGAATCGAATATGACCTGGTCAAGCCAGGCTCCGGTTACAGCTTTCATAAAATGATAATTACAGTATGGGATAATGCCGAATTCGGCTGCGAATTTGCATACGCCGCGGCCAAATACACCAGGAGCGAAGTGGTTCTGGCGGATCTCGACCTGCTGGCTCCCAAAGCCGATCTGTTCCTGAATATAAGGAAGTTCCCCGCAATTGACCATCAGTCTGCAATTTTCGGGCATTCCGGCCTTGACATGGCCATGGACGCCATCTCCAAGGGAATGCTGACAACGGGCTATCTACAGCAGTTGTCCGTATCCCGGAAGGACCTCTCCAACCTGCATGTCATTACAGGTAATTACAGGCTCGATAATTATGAATATTACGATGAAGACAGTGTTCCTAAATTGATAGACAAGTGCTACCGCAGTTACGACATTACGATACTGCTTGTGAACAAGTCCATATACGACTCGTTTACATTGGCTTCACTGCTCAGGTCCGATATCAATATCGCAGCGTTCAGAGGCGACGTCGATCAGTTCAGGGAATTCAACGGTTATATCGCCTTCCTGAAGGATAAACAGCAGCTGCCCGAAGAAAATACAAAATTTGTGCTCTTTGAATATGATAAAGCATCCGGAATGGGCATTGCACAGGCGCGGGCGGCCACTCAGGGCAATCTCCTCGGGAAGGTGTCGGTCGGCAGGAAACGCGCTGCGTACAGAAACATGAAAAGCGCCTATGTTTCGCATATGGAAAAGGAAATAGCAGAGGATTATAAAAGCCTGCTCGTCAAACTGGGGCTGCTTCCGGCGAACGGGCTGCTGAACAGGGTCAGGCTGCTTGCCGGGCGTTTTAACAACAGGTCCGGGAGTGGAAAGAACAGAGCTTTGGAGGTTTCGTAATGCCAGTTGTCAAATCTCATCACAAGCTGTTTTACGAAGAAAATTACAATGCGGTCAGTAAACCCGGCGACCTTAATACGATCATATCATCCATTACGAATGATATCCTCAAGGAATGTCCGGAACTGGTAGCCGACGTCTCGGCCGGCAGGACGGACCGGAGCGCCCTTGAGACTGCGATAATCAGGGATATCGACCTTAAAAGGTATCACTGCGGCATATTCAGGGATGAATTGATACGCAAGGTTTTTGACTTCATGTTCGGCTATGGAGAGCTTCAGCCTTATATCGAAGAGGAGGATATCACCGATATCGACGGCACCAGGTACAACCAGTTCGCTATCAGGCGCCACGGTATCAGGAGCAAAATCCCGGTGCATTTCGGGAACGAGAAGATATTCGACACGTACTGCAAGCTGATTGCGATCCGTAACGGCGGTATTTTGAATGAAAATGACAGCCATTGCAGGGTCACTGACGAAAAGTACCGCCTGAGAATCAACGTATCCGTCAAGCCCAGGAATATAGCGGGACCCGCTATCAGCATCCGCAAACACAGGAGGGTGAGCTATACGGTCGATGACCTGAAGGAGCTCGGAATGCTGGACGATGAACTTGCAGACCTTATAAAAAAGCTTTCACAAACGGACGCCTCCATACTCTTCTGCGGAAAGGGCGCCGCTGGGAAGACTACATTGATGCGGGCTTTTGTAAATATACTGCCCGAGATGGAGAGAGTCCTTATTGTCGAATCGGATGCGGAAATATACCCGGACAAGCCCTATTGCATAGAACAGAGGATCAAAAAGCAGAATGAGGGCGGAAGGCCGGTTACATTAAAGGATCTTGTAAGAGACGGTCTGACTATGTCTCTCGACACGTACTGTGTCGGGGAGATAACCGGGGATGAGGCCTGGGACTTCGTTAAAGCCGCGTTTTCCGGCCACAGAGGCCTGGCTACGACCCATTCGGAAAGCGCTTACGATGCGTTTGCGCGCTTGCTTACGCTCAGCAAGGGAGCCAATATCGGGGAGAGTGAAAAGACTGTCAAGGAAATGCTGGGAAGAAGCATCGACATAATTTTTTATCTTAAGGAGTTCAAGGTAGTGGAGGTCCTTGAAGTTCTGGGCTATGACAGCCGAAAGGACGAGTTCGGTTACAGGCGGCTTTATCCCGCGAAGGGAGGAGACGACGGATGCTGCTGATAATTCCCTTGTCGATCCTGCTTTTTGGCGCCGATATGTTTCTTGCTTTTACTTTGACCTACAAGGTCGACTATCCCGGCTATATCAGGCAGCTTGAAGCACAGATGCGCCGCGGATTTGCCGGGACCGGACTTTCGGCCGGCCGAGGGAGGATCGCCGGAATATTAGCAGGTTCAAGGCCTTTAGAACAGTTTTCGTTGGTATATATTGAGAAGTCAAATATCCGGCATTACATTCCATTCTTTAATGTTTATTTCCTTTTTGCTGTAATGGCCGTTATCTTCGGGCTTGTTTTCAAGCCTGTGATCAGCCTCCTTGGCTTCTTCCCGACAGCGCTGGTCATCAGCTTTCTGATATCGCTGCTTCCGCTTTTTGGACTGGATATACTGGTTCGTTATAACTCGGAAATGGTCCGGAAAAAATTGTCGGAGTACATTTCGGTCCTGAACAGGTGGTGTTCTGTAAAGGAAGATATCATGTACGCGTTTGAGAAGTCGCTGGGCTCCGGTATCGGAGAACCGCTGCAGACGTTCATAAGAGATATGGTAACGCAGGTGAACCGCGGACTGGAGCCGGAAGAAGCTCTGGATATTCTGCAGACGAAGGTGGATAATTCACATTTCAGGGATTTTGTACTCAATATCAAGCTTAGCATTCGGCACAGGGGAGATATCACCAAGCTGCTGTCGAACCTGGAAACTCAGTTTTACCGTATAGACGAGGAGTATAACCGCAGAAGGATATCGACCTACAAGGACAGGATGCTGATATATTTTGTCATGGTTGCAGTTCTGGCGGCAGTTTTCATTTTTATCCGTTTTTCTGCGCAGGTAGGTGAATTTTATCTCAATACGGTTGAAGGGAAATTGCTGCTTATGATCTTCAGCGGCATGTATGCGTTTGGGTTTTATCTTACCGCGGGGATCATGAAATTCAAGAATTA
This sequence comes from Bacillota bacterium, assembly GCA_023412915.1. Taxonomy (GTDB): domain Bacteria; phylum Bacillota; class Clostridia; order Acetivibrionales; family DTU013; genus JAEYOM01. The sequence goes on along the minus strand of JAEZRE010000023.1, from coordinate 115,081 downwards.
AGACATTTCCGGATTGATACGTAAATTTCAGAGTTGAAACGGAAATGGACGGAGAGGAGTTGAACCGGGATGCTCGAAAATTTATTGGCGCTGATCGATAAAAATCTGGTTGTATATCTGCTGATGAATCTTGCCAATATGGTCTTTGCAGTACTGGTCTCACGATGCCTGTCCATTGCGGGCTCCGGACTCGTGGCGGAGGCGCTGGGGTCCAGAGGCCCTCGTCTTACCATTTACAAGAGATGCTCGGCTTTTGTCGGATGCGGCCTTGATATATGTGAGGAACGGATAGGACGGATGGCTATATTTCTAAAAGCAAGGGCAAAAATGGTTAAGGCTGGTTACAAGAGCGAATATGCTCCGGTGGTGTATCTGCTGGTCAGATTTATAATGTCTCCGGTTGTATTCGTGGCCGCTTTTATCCTAAATTACCCTGACGTTGTAAGGCCGCTTGCTACTGTGGTCCTTATCAATATAATCATGGAAATTGTCGTTTCATCAGGGAGGCGGAAAATCAACCTGAGATTCCAGAAATATATCTATAAGATCTATAAATACCTGCACAATCAGATCTCTTCAGGGATCAAGCCCACTGATGCCATAAGGTCCGTTTATGAGGTGACTGAGGATAAGGAACTGAAAGGAATATTGATACGACTCGCTGCCAGGTATGAACTCACATTGGATATAGACTCGGCGCTTGAGGAATTCAGATCCAACTTTGACGTCCATGAGGCCGAAACACTTTGCATAGCTTTGAAGCAGGGCATAGAAACCGGGGATAGCAAAGAGCTCCTTGCGAAGCAGGAGGATGTAATGTTCAAGAAATATTTCAATTACATACAGGCGGAAACGGAAAGCTGCAGGAACAGGAGTCTTGCGGCGGCGGCCGTATTTGTTGCGATCGTGGTTGTGATGATAATCGTGCCGATGCTTAAAGACACCGGGGAGGCAATCGGAAAGATATTCATAAATTAATTTTCAGGGAGGTATGTATATGATTATCGGAATTAAAACTATCCTTTCCATGCTGGGGAATAGGAAATCTTTGCGCCGTTTCAGAGACGACAACAGGGGGTTCGGAATGAATGAACTGCTTGGGATCGCGGCTGCGCTCATAATTGCGGCATTTGTCATAATACCGAGCCTCAGGACTTTTGCCGCAGATATTATGGACGGTCTTTCCGACTGGTGGGGAACTACGATTGCATCAAAAATATTTCCTACTTCTGTATAAAGGGGTGCGACATGCCTGCAAGAGCGGTAGTAACAGGTGTTATACTTGTAATAATGGTATCACTGCTGGTGTATTTTATTGAATTTTTTCTGCCGTTGTCTGTGAAGGCAGACTTTGATACAGCCTGTCGGGATTCCCTTCTCAGGATGGAGAACGGAGGCGGTTTGGACGGCGGCGACCGCAGCGAGCTGCAGGAAGAACTCGAAGCCGCGGGCTTTACCAATATAGTTGTAAATGCCACGGCAAGCGCGCGCCAGGGCGAACAGCTGACACTGCGCGTCGAAGGGGATTACAGCTGGAACAGGTTGACGGAGCTTTTTAAAAGAGAGGATCGCGATATTCGGATGATCTACGAGAAAACTACGATGTCAAGGAAGGTAGTCAACTGATGAGTGTTCGTCTTGCCTGTTTCAAAGCTGCCGGAGCAAGCGCTGCTGAGGATGCGTCGGCAGGCGCCGTAGAGAGTGCCGTAAAGGGTGTCGTGAGGAATGCCGTGAGGGGCGCCGTAGAGAGTGCCGTAAGGGGTGTCGTGAGGAATGCCGTGAGGGGTACCGTGGGAAGTGCCGGGAAAAATGCCGGGAGACGTGCCGAAGGGAGTACGGGGAGAAGCGTCAGAAGCATTAGGGTGAGTGGCATGAGATGTGCCTCGGGGAGCGCTGTGGCTGAAGTGGTCATTATGGCGGCGATGCTTGTGTTTGTCATATTCCCTGTTTTCTCATCGGTAATGGAAAGATACATATTGCTCGATAAAGCCAGGCTCATACGGGATTCGGTCGATATGACGAATATTTCCGTATATGACGCCTTGAATGCCGCAAGCCTCGGCAAGGTGAGCGTAGACCTTTTCGATGAAAAGGCAGGGGATATTTTTCAGGAATTGCTATGTAAAAACCTTAAGCTGGACAGCGGCATGATGCCCAGGAGCGACTCTATTGCGGAAGGGCGTGTGGAGATATTGTCCTTGACATTTTATGGGGAAGGTTTTCCGGTGGTGTGTCCTAACGGTTCGACGATCGAAAGACCTGCGGTGCACAGCTGCGTCAATATTCCGATCAAGCCGTCGCTTTACCGGGGCATAATACTGAACCTGCTTGGCAGGGATCATGTGGATGTGACAGTGCATGTGGATTCGGAAATACCTGTGAATAATTAATTCAGAATGGGGCGGAGACCATGAAAAGGTTAGGATGGATCGTCGTGGCGCTTGTGATCGTTGTACTTCTGGTAACTGCAGAGACGACGATAATAACAAGCGCGTCTGGCTACGACACGAAGGAGGAAGTCGTCTTCACCAAAGCGAATATACCCGGCAATACCTTAATTACTGCGGATATGCTTGAGTTAAGGGAAACCGGAGGCAGCTCGGTGCATCCCGACGCGGTTAAGATAGTTGACGAAGCCATTGGCAAAAGGACTTCCACCGACCTTGTAAACGGGGAGATGCTCCTCAAGGCCAGATTATCCTCTGACAGCCGTAAAATTGCCAAGGCTGAGGACAAGAACAACAGGCTTTTTTCTGTTGAATTGAAGACCGACCAGGCAAACGGATGGCAGTTTTCAGACAGGCAGTTCGTTGATATAATATATGTACCGAACCAGGGAACGACAGTGGAACAGACGCCCAAGGCCGGGGGAGTCACTGATGCGGCACCTGTTTCAAGCGGTATCAGGATAGTAAAAAATGTCCGGGTTGCCGGACTTGTTGATGAAGACGGACGGCTGCTGGGTCCTTCGGAAAGTGAGAAAACTCCCAGGTATGTATCCTTCGAAGTGACACAGGAACAGGCCGTTTTCCTGGCTTACGCCAAAAGCAACGGGAGGCTTGAGCTGTCCTGCATACCGAAAGGATGAACGGTGCTCCTGTAAAGGGCGTAAACGGCAGAGGACGGCAAGTCCGTTGAAATAGCACTGCAAAACTTGTGTATTCAATAAAATGGAGGGTTGAAAATGGCAGAACTTAAGTATGAGATTAAAAAACATATCGGCGTTATAGGGGAAGGCAGCAAGGGCTGGAAAAAGGAAGTCAACCTTGTGAGCTGGAATGACCGCAAGCCCAAGCTGGATATCCGCGACTGGGATGAAACTCATGAAAAGATGGGCAAGGGAGTGACATTGAACCGAAATGAGGTGGAAGAACTCAAAAAGTTACTTTCCACTATAGAATTAGACGAAATGGAGGCCTGACGGCCTCTTTTTTTGGCGGTGGCGTGTCCAGCGAAGCCGGTCCTCACTAGCCGGACTAGTACTGCCACCGCAGCAATAGCCGCCGGAGCATAATCGCCATACTCGCCATAACCGCCGGAGCATAATCGCCGTTACTGTTGTAGCCCTCATAACCGCTGCTGCGCCGTTGTTCCCATACTCGCCATAGCCGCCGCAGCCCGCATAACCCCTATAACAGGCGTTGCCGCCATAGGTCCATACCACAGCAGGAGCATCCTCGTGACAATTGTCTTTCAATGGGTTATAATTTGATTGAAAGCCGGGGTGAAATTATGGATAAGCTTCTGCCAAAGGCGTGGGAAGGTCTTCTGAATTCGTCGAACTTTCTGCCTGTCATAGTTAAATCGCTCGAAAGGATACAGGATATCACCTGGTCCATGGAACCGAACCGCCATGAAAATTACGAAATGGTCTATATGAAGAAGGGTTACGCCGTATTTGAGATATCCGGGCAGCCTGTGACACTTGGCCCTAACGACATAGTCATAATTAAACCGCTCCAGTATCACAAGTTTATTGTCAAGTCCGAAAACGGCTGTGAGTTCATTGTTCTTAATTTCACTTTCGAAAGCAGAATCAACGGTGAATATTCCGAGATACCTCTCGAGGATTTCCTCAATTTCGTCAGCAGCAGGGAGACCGGGCCGTATATTACGCTGAAGGTCAGTCAGAAGAATGAGATTGTAATTTTATTGAATCGTATATTGAAAGAACGTGAGAGCAGTGAACCGGGCAGCGATTTCCTCAATTATCTGCTGATACTCGAGCTTTTCGTACTACTTTCCCGCGCCCTCAAGATGGAGTGGGAAAACAGCATCAAGTCAAAAAGCCCCAAGCTCAAGGAATTGATCGGCATATCCGTGAATTTCATCCACACCAATTTCGAGCGGGATATTTCGCTTGGGGATATTGCAAAATTCGTATTTCTCAGCCCAAGCTATTTTACAAGGGCTTTCAAGGAAGAAACCGGAATGAGCCCGATAAATTACCTGCTCAAAGTCCGGATCGACAGGGCTAAGGAACTTTTGTCCGACACAGGTCTTAAAATCAGTGACATCGCGTTGAGCGTAGGTTTTTCGAACCAGCAGCGCTTTAATGAAATGTTCAAGAAGTATACCAGTCTGACCCCCCTCCAGTACAGAAAAAAACAAGAGAACTAAATATCTCCACGTCAAAAAACATGAATATTGCTGCTGAATAACAGTAAGTAACAGGAAGAATCCTAAAGCGGCGGGCGATATAATCTTTACACAAGGGGATGTTTATCGCTCTCAAGGCGCGGATATCATTCAAGGCATCCAAGTGAGGATGTTTAGCGCCCCTCAAGGCGCGGTTTTCATTTTAAGCATCCTCGGTACGTTTTCAAGGGAGGGATATATTTATGCAGAACAATAATTCAGGCGGCAGAGGGATGACAATGACTCAGAAGATCCTTGCGGCCCATGCGGGGCTCGACAGGGTGGAGGCAGGGCAACTGATAATGGCCCGGCTCGACATGGTGCTTGGAAACGATATCACTGCTCCCGTAGCCGTTAAGGAATTCAGGAAAATAGGCCTGGATCATGTTTTCGATAAAAATAAGATCGCCATTGTTCCTGATCACTTTACACCGAACAAGGACATCAAATCCGCCGAACAGGTGAAATTCATAAGGGAATTTGCGCGGGAAATGGATATTGTGAACTATTTCGAAGTCGGCCAAATGGGCGTGGAGCATGCCCTGCTGCCGGAAAAGGGCCTGGTGGTTCCGGGTGACGTCGTGATCGGTGCCGATTCGCATACCTGCACCTACGGTGCGCTCGGAGCTTTCTCGACAGGCGTCGGCAGTACGGACATGGCTGCGGGGATGGCCATGGGCGAGGCCTGGTTCAAGGTCCCCGAGGCAATCAGGTTCGAACTGAAGGGAAAACCGGGCAAATGGGTTAGCGGCAAGGATGTGATCCTTCATATTATAGGAATGATAGGGGTGGACGGCGCCCTTTACAAATCGATGGAGTTTACAGGAGACGGGCTTGAGCATCTTTCAATGGACGACAGGTTCTCAATGGCCAATATGGCAATAGAAGCGGGGGCAAAAAACGGTATCTTCCAGGTTGATGAAAAAACTGTGGCCTACGCGAAAGAGCATTCGGAAAGGCAATATAAGGTTTACTCAGCAGACGAGGATGCGGTTTACAGTGAAAGCTATACTATCGATCTCAGTGAAGTCAAGCCTACCGTTGCATTTCCGCCTCTGCCCGACAAGGCAAGGACGATCGACAAGGTGGGAGACGTCAGGATCGACCAGGTAATAATCGGTTCCTGTACTAACGGAAGGCTCGAGGATCTTCGCATTGCGGCAGGCATCCTCAAAGGGCGCAAGATCCACAGGGATGTGAGGTGCATCATTATCCCGGCGACGCAGAAGATTTGGAAACAGGCTATGAGTGAAGGCTTGTTCGACATATTCGTAGACGCGGGGGCTGCGGTCAGCACGCCCACTTGCGGACCTTGCCTGGGAGGGCATATGGGTATACTTGCAAAGGGCGAACGGGCTGTCGCTACGACCAACAGGAATTTCGTCGGTAGAATGGGTCACCCCGAGAGCGAAGTATATCTGGCGAGCCCTGCTATAGCGGCGGCGTCGGCAGTGGCAGGCAGGATAGCATCGCCTGACGAATTGTAAAAGATGGGAGGTATCTGAATTGAAAATTCATGGCAAAGTCATAAAATACGGCAACAATGTGGATACGGACGTCATTATACCGGCCAGGTATTTGAACACATCCGACCCCGCGGAGCTTGCGTCACATTGTATGGAGGATCTTGACGCAGGTTTCGTAAAGAGGGTCCAAAAGGGCGATATTATGGTAGCAGGCAGGAATTTCGGCTGCGGTTCGTCCAGAGAGCATGCTCCTATAGCAATAAAGGCTTCCGGCATATCCTGTATCATTGCCGAGACCTTCGCGAGGATATTTTACCGCAACGCGATAAATACCGGCCTGCCGATCATAGAATGCCCGGAAGCGGCTGCAGGGATATCGGAGGGGGACGAACTCGATGTCGATCTCGATTCAGGCGTTATAACCAACCGGACGAAGGGTGTCTCCTATAAAGGAGTTCCGTTCCCGGAGTTCATGCAGAAGATCATCGCGGCCGACGGACTGATAGGTTATATCAGGCAGCAGGCATAGGAGGTTCTATAGTGAAATATAAAATAACGGTATTAAGCGGGGACGGAATAGGTCCCGAAGTCGTCGAGCAAGCGGTCGAAGTCCTGAAAACAGTCGGAAGCAGGCTCGACATACAGTTTCAGTTCGATTACGAATTAATGGGCGGCTGTGCCATAGACGCCTGCGGACAGCCACTTCCTGATGCTACGCTGAAGGCTTGCAGGGAAAGCGACGCTGTTTTGCTTGGAGCGGTGGGGGGGCTGAAATGGGAAGGTCTTCCGGGCGGGAAAGGGCCTGAAGCCGGTTTGTTGGGGATAAGGGCAGGACTCGGTCTTTTTGCCAATCTCAGGCCGGCGGTGATATACAAGGCCCTGAGCGGCGCCTCTCCTCTCAAACCGGAGATAATCGGCGATAACATTGACCTTCTAGTGGTGAGGGAACTGACCGGAGGTATTTATTTCGGCGAGCGGGGCAGAACAAGAGAAGACGGAATGGATGCGGCCTTCGATACGGAAAAGTACAATACCGGCGAAATAGAGAGGATAGCAAGACTGGCTTTTGTTGCTGCGGGCAAGCGCAGGGGAATAGTTACGTCCGTCGACAAGGCCAATGTCCTTGAGAGCTCGAGACTCTGGCGGGAGGTCGTCACAAGGGTTTCAAAGGATTATCCCGGGATAACGCTGAACCATCTTTACGTTGATAATGCCGCAATGCAGCTGGTACGTAATCCAAGGCAATTTGACGTGATTGTCACCTCCAACCTTTTCGGCGACATTCTTTCCGACGAGGCGTCCATGATTACGGGTTCGATTGGCATGTTGCCGTCAGCCAGCCTGGGAAGCGGGTCTCTCGGCCTCTATGAGCCTATACACGGCTCAGCGCCCGATATAGCCGGGAAGGATATGGCAAATCCCATAGCAACCATACTGTCGGCCGGTATGCTGCTGCGCTATTCTCTCAATGAGAATAAAGCGGCTGAACTGATAGAATATGCAGTAAAGAATGTGTTGGATCGGGGGTACAGGACGTCGGACATTTCGTCCGATGGCTGTAAAAAAGTAGGTACGCGTGAGATGGGAAGGCTCATTGCGGAAGAAATCAACGCCAGATAAGCTACACTATTTGTGTATATAACAGCATATAATTGAATATACACTAATATTTTAACTAAATGAAAAAATGTAATTTTATTGGATATATTGCTATATCGCATAGCAAATGGGCCTTTTATAGGATAAAAGCCCATTTTTCATAACTGACCCATAACTTGGTTTAGTTTAAAAAATCAAGGATGATCGATCAGCCTGTGATTTTTTTTTGATTATAGCTTGGCGTAAAGGCAGGCGGATACAAGTTTAGAGGGTATTATTGCAGACCTGTCATATAACGCGCCATATATTCATATTACTTATACAGTGGAATAAATAATTATGCATTTTATGTAACCCATTGAAAAGCATAAAAAATCTTGATAGTATATATTATGCGATCAGGTAGGCGGCATTGTTTGGGCGTACAACGGTGTACTAGGAAGTCCCAATTTCACCCGCTACCTTTTTTGGTCTATATAACCTAGTTTAAGCTCTTTTTAGGAAATATTGCTACTTAAAATTATAATGTTTATGTTGTAATATAAGAAATGGTTCTGTATTATGTAAACCTAACTTGAGTTGTTTATAGCATCACTACGACTCTGATAACGCCAAAATTATGCTTTTATTTTAAGGGGTGTGTTGTATTGGGAGTTTATTTATTAAAACGGCTGGGCTATTCTTTATTAACACTATTCATCATCATAACGGTTACATTCTTTCTCATGCGGTCTATCCCTGGAAATGTTTTTACCAAGGATAAGGCGCTCCCGCCGAATATCGTAGAGAATCTTAAAGCCAAATACGGGTTTGATCTTCCGCTCAGCCAGCAATATTTCAAGATGCTGGGGAACGTTGTAAGATTGGACTTTGGAATGTCGATGCAAAGCGAAGGCAGAAAGGTAAACGACATTATAGCCGAGCAGTTTCCAAATTCAGCTAAACTCGGACTTTTCGCAATTTTTCTTTGCCTGATCTTCGGAATTCCGTTAGGTATAATCTCGGCCTTGAAAAATGGTAAATGGCAGGATAACACCTCAATGATAATCGCTACCCTGGGAGTAACCATACCAAGCTTTGTCGTAGCCACACTCGGCCAGTACATTTTCTCTGTAAAGCTGAAGATACTGCCGGTAATGGGCTTTAAGACACTGGCGCACGCTATTATGCCAGGAATCGCTCTTTCCTTCTTCCCTCTTGCCTTTATTGCCAGGCTTGTAAGATCAAGCATGCTGGAGACACTGCAGCAGGATTATATAAGGACAGCCAAGGCAAAGGGGCTTTCACAAAGCATGGTAATTCTGAAACATGCACTGAAAAATTCCATCATACCGGTAGTAACATATCTTGGACCATTGGCTGCCGCTATACTTACAGGTAGCTTTGTCGTCGAAAGGATATTCAATATACCCGGACTTGGAAGATACTACGTCACGAGCATTTCGAACAGGGACTATACAACTATAATGGGTGTGACGATATTCTATGCGGCTTTTGTTATCTTGATGAATTTCCTTGTTGATGTTGTTTACGTTATCATCGATCCCAGGATCAAACTTAGAAAGTAGGGGTGCACGCATGCAATTTTCCAGTGAGCTTTTCAGACCATTAAATAGACAGGCAGCCATCGAAGCAATTAATACCAGGCCTAGCCTCACATATTGGCAGGACGTCTGGCGCAGGCTTAAAGGCAACAGGGTCGCTATGGTCAGTCTGGTCGGCATTGTATTGATATTCCTCCTCGCCGTTTTCGGGCCGATGTTCATTCCGTACAGTTTTTCGGATCAGATCCGCGGCTCTGAAGATTTGAGACCAAGTGCGGCGCATCTGTTCGGTACCGACCATCTTGGCAGAGATATGCTGGTCAGAGTACTGTATGGCGCCAGGATTTCACTTAGCGTAGGTATTGTCGCAGCGCTCGTCAATCTTGTCATCGGCGTGCTTTACGGCGGTATTTCCGGATACTTCGGCGGCAAGGTCGATACGGTCATGATGAGGCTTATCGATATCATCTACAGCGTACCGAACATGTTATATATCATACTTTTGGCAGTCGTATTGAAGCCTTCTCTTGAAAAGATGTTTGAGCTGCCATTCATGGCGTTTTTTAAAGAGGCCGGAGCGGGCCTTGTATGTATGTACATTACGCTCGGACTGACATATTGGATTACCACTGCCAGAATCGTAAGAGGTCAGATATTGAGTCTGAAGGAGCAGGAGTATGTCACCGCCGCAAAGACACTTGGAGCCGGCGATTTCAGGATACTTCTGAGGCATCTGGTACCGAATTGTATCGGACCTATAGTCGTTACTACCATGTTAATGATACCCGACGCTATATTTACAGAATCATTTTTAAGCTTTATCGGACTTGGTGTCGACGCACCGGTTCCGAGTTGGGGCAGTCTTGCATCGGAAGCTTTGGGAGGAATAAGATCCTATTTCTACCTGCTGTTGTCACCCTCGCTGGCGATTTGCATAACAATGCTGGTCTTCAACATGTTCGGCGACGGTCTGAGAGACGCCCTTGATCCTAGAATGAGAAAGTAAGAGGTAAAATGATGGATAAACTTCTTGAAATAAAAAATTTGCGAACTGTTTTTAAAACTTATGCGGGCCAGGTTTCGGCAATCAACGACGTATCCATTTCAGTCGGCTACGGCGAGGCTGTCGGAATCGTCGGCGAATCCGGCAGTGGAAAAAGCGTTACAATGCTTTCGGTTATGAGACTGCTTTCGGAAAACGGAAAGGTAACCTCGGGAGAAATCGTTTTCAATGGCAGGAACATGGCGGAAATGAGCGAGAAAGAAATGCAAGTGATTCGCGGCAATGAGATAGGAATGATCTTTCAGGATCCTATGACGTCGATGAACCCGGTATTTACGGTAGGCAATCAGTTGGTTGAAGCCATATTGAAGCATAATAGAAAAATGTCGAAAAAGCAGGCGGTAGAAAAGGCTATCGACATGCTCAAGCTGGTTGGAATGCCAAGTCCTGAAAAACGCTTCCATCAATATCCGCATGAATTCAGTGGTGGTATGAGGCAAAGGGCGATGATTGCAATGGCCTTGTCCTGCGAACCCAAGCTTTTGATTGCGGATGAGCCTACGACTGCTCTCGACGTTACGATTCAGGCGCAGATAATAGAATTGATGAAAGAATTGAAAGACAAAATAAATATGTCAATCATTCTTATCACTCATGACCTTGGACTTGTAGCCGACGTCTGCGAGAGAGTAGTGGTTATGTATGGCGGAACGATTGTTGAACAAGGCCCTGTGGAGGAAATTTTTTATAACCCGAAACATCCGTATACATTGGGACTACTGAGCAGCATACCGCGTCTTAACATGGGCAAGGAACGGTTGAATCCAGTAGAGGGGCATCCACCGGATATGATCAATCCTCCCGCGGGCTGCCCGTTTGCTGCAAGATGCTCTAAAGCAATGGAGATATGCAACTTGCACAAGCCGCAGTATGAGAAAATATCGGAAAACCACGGAGCTGCCTGCTGGCTCTTGTATAATCGTGAAGGAGGCGAAAAATAATGGCACAGAAACCCGAAGTAATGCTTGAAGTACAAAAACTGACCAAACATTTTTCGTCCAGTTCCGGATTGTTCCAAAGCAATACGGCTATAGTAAAGGCAGTCGATGATGTAAGCTTTAAAATAAACAAAGGTGAGACATTGGGCCTTGTAGGTGAAAGCGGATGCGGTAAAACAACTACCGGAAGGACGATCATTCGTTTGTACGAACCTACCTCCGGGAAAATCCTGTTTAAAGGACAGGATATTACGAAGGCTAATATGAAACCCATCAGAAAAAGGATGCAAATGATCTTCCAGGATCCATACGCGTCTTTGAATCCCAGAATGACTGTAAGCGATATCGTCGGCGAGCCTCTCGACATTCATGGCCTGGCAAAGGGAGACGAACGAAGGGATCGTATAATGAAGCTGCTTGAGATGGTAGGTTTGAGCAGTGAACAAGCCAACAGATATCCGCACGAATTCAGCGGCGGACAGCGTCAGAGAATCGGAATCGCGCGCGCCCTTGCCGTACAGCCTGAGCTTATCATATGCGATGAACCAATTTCGGCGCTCGATGTATCGATACAGGCTCAGATAGTCAATATGCTCGAGGATCTGCAGAAAGAACTCGGACTGACTTATCTTTTCATAGCGCATGACCTTTCAATGGTCAAACATATCAGCAACAACGTGGGCGTTATGTATCTCGGCAAGCTTATAGAGCTTGCGGACAGGGATGAGCTTTATGAAAGGCCTCAGCACCCTTATACAAAAGCGCTGCTTTCAGCGGTCCCGATAGCGGATCCCAAGGTCAGCAGGGCTAAACAGAGAATAATTCTGGAGGGAGATGTCCCCAGTCCGATCAATCCGCCTTCTGGCTGCCGGTTCAGAACCAGGTGCGCTTATGCTACCCCAAAATGCGCTGAAATTGAACCCGAATTGAAGGAAATTGCTCCCGGACATATGTGCGCATGCCACAATATTGGCTAAAACCGGGTAATAAAGATCGAAATAAACGGCAAAGCTGTTTATTATAAAGTAATTGAATGGAGGATAGTATAATGAAAAAGAGAGTTTTAGCAGCAGTACTTGCACTTGCAATGCTGGCTGGAGTACTTGTAGGATGCGGATCTTCTCCTGCACAGACAAGCTCAAAAGAAAATGTTAACGTTGTGGTAGGTTCGGAGCCTGATACATTGGATCCGGGACTTAACAACTCTGTTGATGGAGCTACTTACATTCAGCACCTGTTCGACGGACTTACAAAACAGGACAAGGATGGTAAGACCGTTCCTGCCGTAGCTGAAAAGTGGGATGTTTCAGCGGATGGTCTCAAATACACCTTCCACCTGAGAAATACACAATGGTCGGATGGAAAACCGGTTAAGGCTTCAGATTTTGAATATGCATGGAAAAGAGCTCTCGATCCTAAGATCGCTTCCGAATATGCATACCAGTTATATTACTTGAAGAACGGTTACGAGTACAACCAGGGCAAAGCAACCGCTGATCAGGTCGCAGTAAAAGCCGTTGATGACAAGACCCTTGAAGTGGAACTTGCGGCTCCGACTGCATATTTCGAAGACCTGCTCTGGACTCCTACTTATATGCCGGTTAGAAAAGACATAGTTGACGCCGCTCCGACGGATTGGTTCACAAAGATAGAAACACTGGTCGGAAACGGACCGTACAAGATGAAGAGCTGGGAGCACAGTTCTGAAATCGTGATGGAAAAGAATGATAAATACTGGGATGCAAAAAATACCGGATTTATAAAGACTATCACTTGGAAGCTGATGGATGACGAGGCAGCCGCATTAAGCGCATACGAAGCAGGCGACCTCGACATAGTTGACAGCCTTGTACCTCAGGCTGAAATCCAGAACCTCGTTAAAGACGGCACAGCAAAAATCCGTGATATGCTTGGCACCTATTATATCTATCTGAACAACTCAAAAGCACCGTTTGACAACCCGAAGGTCAGACAGGCTCTCTCACTTGCAATCGACAGGCAGTATATCGTTGACAAGGTTGCCAGAGGCGGACAGCTTCCTGCAACAGGCCTGGTACCTTACAAAGTACCGGACGCTGATGACAAGGCTGATTTCAGAACCAAGGGCGGAGAACTTCTTCCGAAGACTGCCGATGTTGCAAAGGCTAAACAGCTGCTTGCAGAAGCCGGCTATCCCGATGGAAAAGGCTTCCCGGATGTTGAAATGTACTACAATACCCAGAGTGGTCACAAGGCCATAATGGAAGCAGTTACTGAAATGTGGAAGACAAACCTCGGTATAACCTCCTTCAAGACTCCTAACATGGAATGGAAGGTACTGCAGGACAAGGTTAACAACGGAGACTACTGGATAGCAAGAATGGGCTGGATAGGCGATTATATCGATCCTATGACCTTCTTTGATATGTTCCTGTCCGATTCGAGCCAGAACCAGATCAAGTACAATAGTCCCGAATTTGACAAGCTTGTAAGAGAAGCCAAGGATTCGAACGATCAGAAGCTCAGGATGGAAAACATGCACAAGGCTGAGCAGATATTCGTCAATGACGGCGGATGTATACCGATATACTTCTACGTAAGCGTCATGCTCGAGAATCCTGATGTCCAGAATTACTACATCGATCTGTCAGGCTTCGTTCACATGCAGTATGCTTATTTCAAATAAGCCTGTAAAGACGAGTAATATGAAACTTAAATGAACTACTAAAGCTGGCTCCTATGGGCCAGCTTTTTTTTTGATATTGCGGTCGCAGAAGCCAAGAAGGAAAACGAAACAAAAGGACCGTCCCTGCGTCTCCCTGCCTACGCCCTCTCCATGTCCGCTCTCCAATGCGCCATATAATGGTGCAAGAAGAATACATTCACATGCGGTATTATGTTGACTTAACATAACATCGAAATTACAATATAAAAATGAAAACAAATATCAGGCTGCTTATTCGACAAAACGTGATGCCGGCATTGACCAAAGTATCGGGTTTGAGTCTTGTCTGGCAGGTCACTATAGTATTTTCGGTCATAATGATCCTGCCAGCGATCTTAATAACTTCGTCGTACTTCAATATTGTAAACGATTCGCTGATGCGCGAGGCCAATAAGAAGGTACAGGAAGATCTCCGGGTAATGGACGCGAATATCCAGGCAAACCTCGGCAATATCGACGATGTATTCAATCAGCTGATGTTCAGCCAGGAATTCCCCTACTATCTCAACCCGGACTTCAATCTGAGCGAACGTGAAAAAGTACATTATGTATACAGCGTCCAGGCTGAATTGCTCAACATAAGGCATGTTTATCCCAATAAGTTCAGCCGGATTGTTATATACTCAAAAAATGATCAGATCCGGGAATATGTCGATTGGTTTTACCATATGGACAAACTCTCGGACAAAAACTACTTCTCCGAAATTATTAACAGCCGCAGCGACCATGTTTATGGGGATGTGCGTGTATACGATACTTCCATCGGCAACCTTGCGGAGTTTAAGGAACTGGCCAGTGAGGAAGTCCTTGTATTGCCTGTCTATCAGAAGATAGTCGATTTGAAGGCAAGGAATTTGATAGGCATTATTGAAATAGATATAAAAATCAATAGATTAATCGGTTCAGATTCTCTGGTAAACCGTGAAGCGGGAGAAAAATATCTGTTGTTCGGCCGCACAGGCGGGCTTGTTTATACGTCCGACGCGATCAATAAAAACGATTATGCCACCCTTGACTTCAAAGACAAGTCCGGCGTACGCGACGTCGAACTCGGGAACCGTACTTATCTTGCCGCTTATAACACTGAAGAGGCTACAGGACTGACAAGTGTCGTCCTGCTTGACAAAAAGGATATATTCGCATCGTCGACCGGCGTCAATAGTCTGCTGATACTAGTTGCAGTGCTCAGCACAGGCTTTATCATGATATTTACGAATGTAGTCGCACGCGTCATGTTTCGCAGGCTCAGGGAAATGAACGGGATGATCTCACAGATCGAAGCCGGGAATTTTGACGTACATGTCAGAGACGACGGCTTCAACGAGTTCTCAAGGATTGCGAAAAGCTTCAACCGTATGGCTGAAAAACTGCAGAGCGTACTACTCTCGATGGTGGATAAGGAAAAAGAACAGAAGAAAGCCGAAATGCATGCGCTTCAGGCGCAGATCAATCCGCATTTCCTTTATAATACGCTTGAGAATATGCGTATGCAGTGCGAGATAGACGAATATTACACAGTAGCCGATAACCTGTCTGCTCTGGGTGATCTGCTGCGTTACAGCATGCGGTGGGAAAACAGGAAGGTCAAGCTCAGCGAGGAACTGGACAATATCGATCGTTATGTGAAGATAATGAGTATGCGCTTCGGAGACAAGCTTATCTATCAGCTCAACCAGGAGGTGGGGCTATCCGATATAAGGATTCCGAAATTCATACTGCAGCCGCTCGTCGAAAATTGTTTCAATCATGGCTTGAATGACTCCGCTCCGCCGTGGAAAGTTACTATAGATATTTATAAAAAAGAGGACAAACTGATAATAAAGGTCTTGGATAACGGCGAGGGGATCAGCGTGGAGCGGCTTATGCAAATACGGGATTGCCTTGCCGGCAACAAACCGATATCCGATGCCAGCAGATCCAAGAATTCCATAGGCATAATAAATGTCAAGCAGCGCATAGATATGCTTTGCCCGGCCGGCAGCGGGCTTGATATCGACAGTATGCAGGGCCTCGGCACCAGTATGACGGTGACGATAGTTATAGATCAGGATTCTCAGAACGAGGGTGATTAGACTGCTTAAAATACTTGTCGCAGATGATGAAAATCTGATTAGGAAGGGCATAATAGCCATACTCCGGCGTGCTCTCGACGCTGATATAGAATATCTCGAAGCCGGTGACGGGATCGAGGCTTTATCGACGTACAACGAGCACAAGCCGGGGATCGTCATAACTGACATACGGATGCCCAGGATGAGCGGACTGGAATTGATAGGGAAAATCACGGAAAACGGTAATCCTCCCTGTTTTATTATATTGTCCGGATACGCCGAATTCGAGTATGCCAGGACTGCCATTTCAATGGGAGTAAGGGAATATATACTGAAGCCTGTAAATAAGCAGGAGCTAATTACGGTGACGGAAAAATTTGTTAAGATGATCGCCGAAAGCGAGCAGCAGGCACGAATGGAATCAGCCCGCGGCGAAGCTAACGAAAAGGTGGCCAGGGCATTGAAACAGGAGCTTTTTATAGAACTGCTGAACTGTGGCAGTGCGGATGAAACCGGAGGTTTACTGAAAAAACTCTCGGAGCTCGGAGTCAATTTCAAGTGCCCTCTTTTATCGGGCGTAATCGTTCAATACAGGGTTAACGACGAAAATAAGAGCTTTATTGATTTTGCGGTAAAAAATATACTTGACGAGTTGATAAGTCAGGAGACCGGATTTGATTGCGTATTCAACGTACAATATGAAAGCGGCAGGCTTGCGGCTGTAATGGAAGGTAATGAACGTGAAGTTCTGATGAACGCTGTAAAAGCTCTGCTCAGCAAGGCTTGCAGTCTGATATACAGGCACCTCAACACCGAGGCGTTCGCGGGTATAGGCGAGATAGTCTACGGATCGCAGAGCGTATTCAAATCTTTCCGAAGTGCCCTGATGGCTGCAAATTATAAAATATTCAGTCCCGGTATAAGTATAGCCGCTTTTTCGGAGCTTAGGCTGGGAACGTCAAGCCGGCCCGTACGTTTCGAGGATCTTGCGGAATCTCTTGAAAATATGAACAGCGCCGGGATTGCCGCCCGTTTTGACAGCCTTCTACAGCAAGCCCCCTCGGTCAGTCTGCTGCAAGCCGCCGAGCAAAGCTATTCAGGCCTCGTCGATACTATCCGGGGCAATATGGTCAGATACAATTTCGCCAGGACCGACTGCAGTATAGCTCCGGCTCCGTTTTACATGCTCTGGAGTCTTACACAGCTGAAGATGGAAGTGATACGGTATACCGAACAGGTGCAGGAGTGCGCCTGCGAAGCCGGGATCGACGTCTCGAACAAGAAACTTATAGTCGATGTTTTACGTTATGTAAAAGAAAATGCTGCGAAGGATATCAACCTTAATTCGGTCGCGGAGCATTTCTCCCGCACTCCGGCTTATATGAGCGCATTATTCAAAAAAGGCGCCGGGGAAGGCTTCAATCTGTACCTTACCGGCATACGGATGGATATGGCGAAGGTGATGCTTGCCGATTCGAGTATCCCAATCGGTGAAGTCGGTAGTCTCTGCGGTTATCCAAATCCCAAATACTTTTCCGTGGTATTTAAAAAGATGTTCGGTATGAGCCCAGCGGCGTACAGACAGAACTACCTGGTCTAGGACTCCCTTCCTTCAGCCCGGGGCAGGTGAGCGTTCTCCCCAGAAGCCCTCTTCAAAAAAGCCGCCTCAAAAAGGTTTTCTCCGATTGATGTCATAAAAAAGTGAACCTTATATTAGAATTTCGAACCTCGGTATGTGACTGATCGCCTGTATAATTGAAATATAGACGATACGAAATGATTTCTGCAACATCAAGCCATCGAAGAATCAATATTGAATCAAAGCCTTGCATACTGAAAGTATTTATTAAGGTCTGGTTTTCTATTGCCTTTGTATGGCGGAGGTCAAATGAAAAGAGGTGATGATCCATTTGAACCTGCTTGAAATGAACGATATAGTTAAAAGCTTTTATGGCGTTGAAGTACTGCACAAGGTGCATTTCAGCCTGAGAAAGGGTACGGTGCACGCGTTGATGGGTGAAAATGGAGCGGGCAAGTCCACACTTATGAACATCCTGTCCGGTATGCATAAATGCAACAGCGGCAGTATCAGTATCAACGGTATGCAGGTTGAGATAGGCTCGCCGATGGATGCTCAAAAGCTCGGCATAGCTATGATCCATCAGGAACTGGCTCCTGTACCCGGGATGACTGTGGCCGAAAATATCTACCTCGGTCGTGAACCGGGGAAGGGAATGTTTGTCGATTACAAGCAGCTTTACAAACAAACAGGTGAATTGCTGGAAAGGCTCCATATCAATATAAGCCCGTATAAGAGGCTCGGAAGCCTAAGAGTAGCCGACCAGCAGCTGGTTGAAATCGCCAAGGCCATTTCCTGCAATGCGGAAATTATAATCATGGATGAACCTACCTCGGCAATCACTGACAAGGAAGTCGACAATTTGTTCGAGATCATCAACCGTCTGAAACGGGACGGGAAAGGTATTATCTACATCTCGCACAAGATGGACGAGGTCTTCAGGATATCTGACGAGGTCACGGTATTGCGGGACGGAAAATTCGTAGGTTCGTGGCCTGCGAAAGAAATTAACAGCGATATTCTCATAAAAAATATGGTCGGTCGGGAGCTTGAGGATATTTACCCCAAGGTCGAGGTACCGATAGGCGAAACAATGCTGGAAATCAAGGATCTTTCACTGGCCGGAAAATTCAGTCATATCAGTTTCAACGTAAGGCAGGGAGAGATACTCGGCGTTGCAGGTCTGATCGGGGCAGGCCGGACCGAAGTGATGCAGGCGCTTTTCGGCCTGACGCCCGCAGACTCGGGTGAGATCATTTTCGATAAGCAGCCTTTGAATTCTAAAAGCCCAAAGGATGCGATAAAGCGGCAGATAGCCTTTGTAACTGAGGACAGGAAGGGCGAGGGCCTGGTGCCACATATGAGCGTGGCGCACAATATTACGCTTGCTTCCATGGATCAGTTCTGCCCGAAGTTCCTTATCAACAGAAAAAAGGAAAACAGTACAGTCTCCGGTCAGATACAGTCGTTGCACATCAAAACTTCAGGCGGAAAACAGCTGGTAAAATCACTTTCGGGCGGAAACCAGCAGAAAGTTGTGTTGTCAAAGTGGCTGATAAAAGGCCCGAAGCTGTTGATACTCGATGAACCTACCCGCGGTATCGACGTAGGTGCAAAGGCCGAGATCTACAAGCTGATGTGCGAGTTTGTCTCCAAAGGTAACTCTATAATCATGATCTCATCCGAAATGCCGGAAGTCATGGGCATGGCTGACAGAATCGCCGTTTTCAGCAACGGCACGCTTGCGGGGGAGTTAAAACGCAGTGAATTCGAACAGGAAAACATCATGCGGTTAGCTGTATCAAAAATGTAATTATAAAGAGGTATCAAAATGGAAAAATTACTAAATCAAGGCCAGCGTATGACGGCCAAGGAATTTGCCGAAAAATTCGCAACGTTGTTTGGATTGCTCCTGGTAATACTGATTTTTTCGATAATCAAGCCCAGGTTCCTGAATATAGACAATATATTCAATCTTCTTCGGCAGGCGTCCATTAACGGCCTGCTTGCGCTGGGAATGACATTTGTGGTCCTGACCGGAGGTATCGATCTGTCGGTAGGCTCGATACTGGGAGCAGCGGGCATATTTGCAGCGCTAATGGCGCAGAACCAGCAGATCCCGTGGTTTGTGGCAGTACTTGTCGGTCTGGCGGTAGGATTTTTACTTGGAAGTATCAATGGGCTTGTGGTATCAGTACTGAAGGTGCCTGCGTTCATAGCGACTCTTGGTATGCTCACTGTAGCGCGAGGGGTGACGTATCTGGCCAGCAATGCACAGCCTGTGCCGGGGCTCAGTGAGGGCTTCCTTAAGATCGGGGGCGGCAGCATCGGGCTAATACCTATCCCTGTAATTATTCTGGTCGTGGTTCTGGCAGTATGCGGTATCCTTCTCTACAGGTGCAAATACGGCAGATATATATTCGCAGTGGGCGGCAACGAGAAGGCGGCCCGTGTGTCAGGCGTAAAGGTTAAAACTGTAGTGTGGTCGGCATATATGATAGCCGGTGTTTTATCGGGCCTTGCAGGCATCGTACTGACTTCCAGAGTATCCTCGGGTCTCGCAATGGCCGGACAGAATTATGAAACAGACGCGATCGCTGCCGTTGTAATGGGCGGAACGAGCCTTGCAGGCGGCAGGGGAAGATTGTGGGGGACCGTGGTAGGAGTACTGATAATAGCGGTTCTGAACAACGGACTTGATATGATGGCGGTTTCATCATACTGGCAGCTGATCATCAAAGGTATAATCATCGTCGCAGCAGTAATGATGGATAGTTTGACCAATTCCAAGGACTGACAGCCGCATAGCCGGCTTAAGTATAAATAATCTAGGAGGATTATTATGAAAAAGTTTCGCACCATCACAGCAACTGTATTAGCACTGGCAATGTCACTTTCCCTGGCGGCTTGCGGTTCAGGCTCCGGAACGAAGACACAGACTGAAAACAACGCTGGCTCTACCGCAAACAGCACCAGCACCGCGTCAACTACGACCCAGGGCAAGAAGCTCGTTATAGGAATGACGCTTTACAGCCTGAAAAACGAGTTTACAGTACGCCTTTCAAACGCAGCAAAGAAGGAAGCGGAAAAGCTCGGCGCGGAAATCAGGATCTATGATGGCAACTATGATCCGAATACACAGATCAATCAGGTTGAAACTATGATCTCCGACGGCGTCGACGCTATCATACTGAATCCTCAGGATGCCAAGGCGTGCGCTATTGCAGTTGATAAGGCTGCTGCGGCAAATATTCCTGTAGTCGGTGTAAATACACGTGTTGACAGCGACAAGCTTACCAGCTATGTAGGTTCAAAGGACGTGTATGCAGGCGAGCTTGAAATGCAGGCTATAGCCGATAAGATCGGCGGCAAGGGCAATATAGTCATACTTGACGGACCTCTGGGACAGTCCGCTCAGCTCGAGCGTTCAAAAGGCATCCAGAATATCCTTGCAAAATATCCAGACATCAAGATACTTGCAGAGAAGACCGCCAATTGGTCTCGTTCCGAAGCAATGACAGTCATGGAAAACTGGCTGCAGGCCTTCGACAAGATCGACGCGGTAGTGGCCGAAAACGATGAAATGGCTCTTGGCGCAAAACAGGCAATGGATGCAAAGAAACTTGACATCCCCACGATCGGAATCGATGGTATCACCGACGCATTGAATGCAGTCGAAAGCGACAAGCTGATCGCGACGATCTTCCAGGACGGTGCAGGCCAGGGCAGCAAGGCTGTGGAAATTGCAATCGCTGCGGCAAAGAAGGAAAAAGTGGAGAAAGAGTACTGGATAGATTTTGAAATGGTTACCAAGGATAAAGTAGCAGATTACAAACAGAGGGCACAGTAATAATAAAAAATAAAGGATAATGGCGTATGGAGGGAGAATACTCTCTCCATACACTTATTCATACTAGTTTAGAAAGTAATAAAAGCAGCAGGAATGGAGGCAACAGAATGCTTAAGTACAGCGGAGCGGATCTGGATTTTTCACTGAAGGGACAGACTGCAATAATAACAGGCGGCGCGGCAGGCATAGGCTATGAGACGGCGAAATTTTTCTTGGCAAAGGGAGTTAATTGCGTCCTTGCGGATCTTAACAAGGATGTTGAAAAAATAGCCGGCGCTCTTGGCGAAAATTGTACGGGTATAGCAGGCGACATCACAAAGGACGAATACAGAAAATCGGTGATCGACCTGGCTGTCAGCAGGTTCGGCGGTGTGGATATACTGGTTAACTGCGCGGGTATCGTAGCACTTGATAATGCGGAAAATATAAGCGACGATATGTGGCAGAAAACAATGGACATAAATCTTACAGCGTCGTTCAAAATGGCTCAAGCCGTCGGAAAGTACATGATAGACGCCGGCAGGGGCGGCTCCATAGTTAATATGGCGTCGCAGGCAGGCGTCATAGCGCTTGACAGGCATGTAGCCTATTGCGCGAGCAAGGGCGCAATAATAGCGATGACGAAGGTAATGGCACTAGAATGGGGAAAATACGGCATCAGGATAAATGCGGTATCGCCCACGGTTGTTCTTACCGACCTCGGCAAAAAAGCCTGGTCGGGTCCTGTAGGCGATGCTTTCAAGAAGGAGATGCCATCGGAACGCTTCGCGGAAACGGATGAGATAGCGGGCTGTATTGCATTCCTTTGCAGCGGCGCCGCAGGAATGATAACCGGTCATAACCTGCTGATAGATGGCGGTTATACAATAAAGTAGGTAGCTTTTTATAGTTAAAGTATATGGTTGGACGATAGGAGGTTTAAAATGCAGAGGATATTCAACGACCCTGACAATATAGTTGATGAAATGTTGTCAGGTTTCCTGAAAACCCACAGCAATATAGTGACAAAGACAAATAATCCGCGCGTGATCAAATATATCGGAGCTCCCGGCGACAGAGTCGGGATAGTGACAGGCGGCGGCTCAGGCCACAAGCCTGCATTCGTAGGTTATGCCGGAAGGAATATGGTGGACGCGGTAGCGGTTGGGGAAATATTCTCCTCGCCCACGGCGGCGGCATTTCTGGACGCATTCCGCGCTGCCGACGGCAAAAAGGGCGTCGCCTGCCTCTATGGAAATTACTCGGGCGACAATATGAACGTTAAAATGGCGATAAAAATGGCCAGGAAGGAAGGTCTTGAGGTGAAAACCGTCGTCGCGAACGATGACGTCGCTTCGGCGCCCAGGGACCAGATGGAGAAACGCCGCGGCGTTGCCGGGGAAGTGTTCATGTGGAAGGCTGGAGGAGCGAAGGCAGCCAAAGGCGCCACGCTCGACGAGGTCATTGCGGCAGCTCAGAAGGCGATAGACAATACACGAAGCATAGGGATAGGCTTGACTCCCTGCACGCTACCGGCGGTAGGACACCCTAATTTCGAAATAAAAGAAGGAACGATGGAAGTAGGAATAGGGCATCATGGAGAACCCGGCATAGAGGTATGCAAGCTCGAGAGCGCGCAGGAGATGGCAAAGCGTATGGTGGACGTAGTGCTGCCGGATTTGCCGTTCGGCGCGGGCGACGAGGTCGCCGTACTGGTATCGGGACTTGGGGCCACACCTGTCATGGAGCTGTATGTTCTATATAATGAAATAGAAAAGCTGATTGCGGAAAAGGGGATCAAAATCCATCGCGCATATGTAGGCAACTACTTTACTTCACTTGAAATGATGGGGGCTACTCTGACGGTCATGAAGCTTGATGACGAGCTTAAGGAACTCGTGGATATACCTGTTGAAACAATGGGCTTGAAGCAGTTCTGACAAGGCTTACAAGCGCGGTCGCCCTGTCAGCTCTGCTGAAGGGCTTGAGCCAATGTGGGAGGAAGGATTAAATGGATACATTCAATAATGCAAGCGGTAAACCGGTTTTACTTGCGATGGTCAAAGCAATACAGGAAAACAAGGCATACCTTGGAGAAGTCGACGGCTTGATAGGCGACGGGGATCATGGTATGAACATGAACAAGGGCTTTTCGATATTTGGTCAGAGGATTTCCGATAAAGAGATATCTTTTACTGAAGGCCTCGATGAACTGGGCAATATTTTGTTTTCAGAGATCGGAGGTTCGATGGGGCCGATCTACGGAACCATATTCATGGACATGGCCGAGGCAGGAGAAGGGCTCGAGGAGATTTCCGCGGCGGACCTGGGGAATATGCTCAGGGCAGGCCTCGATGGATTACATGAAATCGTAGACGCTCAGGTAGGTGACAAAACGCTCGTGGATACGCTCGAACCGGCAGCGGAGGCTGTCAGCGCAGCTGCTGCGGCAGGCGGGGATTTCAGGACGGCTCTTTTGGATATGAAGGCTGCAGCTGAAAAAGGTAAAGATTCCACTAAAGACATGGTTGCCAGATTCGGTCGCTCCAGCCGCCTTGGCGAACGCTCGCGGGGAGTTCTGGATGCAGGCGCAACTTCTTGCTGCATCATCCTTACGGCGATGGCTGATGGAATATACGAGGCAATAAAATAAAACTGAGACAGAGGGACGAAACGCAAGGGACGGTTCTTTTGTTTCACTTTTCTTGAAAAGTGAAACAAAAGAACCGTCCCTGTGTTTCGCCTGCTGTTTCGTCCTCTGTTTCACTGTCTTTTTAGAATCTGGTGTATCTGCCTTCGACCTTACCGATTATGTTTACTTCTTCAGGAGAAAAGCGAACCTTGTCAATAATGCTCGAATCAGCTTTCAGAGTAAGCGTTCCGTCAGTGTCTGGATAATAATACCTGAGCAGGGAGCGGTTTTCATAAAATACAAGAACTATATCTCCTGTTTTTGGATCGGAGGTTGAATTTACGAGTATGAGGTCGTTGGCTCCGAATCCGCTTTCCGCCAATCCGTCGACCGGTGATTCGAACAGGAAATACCCGTTGTTTTCAGTTACAAAATCAGGTGAAAAGGGATGATATTTCTCAATATTATAAATGTTTGTCAGGTCAGTAATGTTTCGTTTGCTGATCTTCTTTATTTCCGGTATATAGGCCGGTTTAACATACATTTGCTCGTCGGAGGATACCAATTGGATTGATCTTGCGGCTCCGAGCTGTCTTTTGATAACTCCCTTTTGCTCCAGGCGGTTTAGAATTCCCTGAACTGCACCTGGTGTTTTTTCACCGACCAACTCACCTATTTCGCGTACCGTAGGGGGTATCCCATTTTTATTGATATAGGTTTCTATTGCTGTGTATACCTTTTTCTGTTTTGCGGTCAAGCTGTTGAAGTTAGATAGCATATTTTTTAATCACCCTTTGAAATAAATTACTTTACATAAAACAAACATAAACCAGTTTAGCAGAATAAATATAAATATTCAAATTAAATAATGTAATCATTGTAAGAAAAAAACATCATATTGTAATTATAAAATGACGTATACCTGCCTTATATACATAGAGTCATAGTGTATTGCTGCCAGATTAAATAAAAATGTATATCGATTTTTTTACTGTGAAAAATAATATATTGAAATAATGATAGGAGAAATGCGGTTAATATGTTCAAACTGCTGAAGAATGTCGAATGCTATGCGCCCCGGTATCTGGGCGTTAACGATATTTTGATGGCATTCGGCAAAATAGCATTGATAGCGCCGGATATTAAGGAAGGACAGCTTAAATTTTCAGAGGTGGTCGAATGCAGGGGTAAATTAGCATGTCCGGGTTTCATAGACCAGCATGTGCATATAACCGGGGGAGGCGGAGAACAGGGTCCTAAAAGCGTATTGGATCCTATCGGCTGGGACAAACTGGCTTCCGCAGGGACGACTACCGTAGTGGGGCTTCTGGGTTTTGATGGGGTGGACAAAAGCATACCCAATCTCCTCATGAAAGCGCGCCAGCTGGAATGCGAGGGTTTGTCAGCTTACATCTATACCGGTTATTATAATTTGCCGACTGTAACGGCTACTGGCAGTGTACTTAATGATATAGCACTCATAGAAAAGATTATAGGCGTGGGAGAGATCGCAATATCGGATTACAGGTCTTCCTATCCGTCGGTACGCGAGCTTGGGGAATTGTCCCATGAAGCGCTTGCGGGAGGGATGCTCGGTGGTAAGGCAGGCGTGGTCCATTTTCATCTTGGGGACGGAAAATCCGGGCTCCAGCCGTTATTAGAACTGCTTGAATCGACAGATTTCCCGATATCCATGTTCGTTCCGACTCATCTGAACAGAAATAGGGCTTTATTCACCCAGGCGATCAGGTTTCATGAAAATGGAGGAATTATTGATCTGACTGCTGGAGAAAATACAGAGGCTGGCAGGAGCGTACCGGAATGTCTGTGCGAACTCCTTGCAACGAAAGACGGCCTTGAAAGGGTGACCGTTTCCTCGGACGGAAATGCGAGCGGAGCAGGTGAACACCACGACGAGGTTGGCAGCGTTATGTCATTGTATAACGATATCAGAACGGCCGTAAAGGTTTTCGGGATTCCTTTATGCGAAGCCCTGAGGGTCGTAACTGAAAACGTTGCAAAAGTTCTGAAGCTCGATAACAAGGGCAAACTGGAGGTTGGGCGTGATGCCGACATTTTATTGCTAGACAGGGATTCCTTTATGCCGGACAGGCTCTATGGCCGCGGAAAGCTGCTGCTCGAGGGTGGCAGACCGGTTTTGAAGTAAGCTGAGATATTATGTATTCTCACGAATTGGATGTATATACTCGGCAATGTCAATAAAGAATAAATCATGAGGTGAACCAGATGGATTATTCCTATAGTAACAGCAGCACCGGCAAACCGGCTGCGGCGGGTAAAATACTCCTTCTCTTGATCGGGTGGCTCACGGCTGCTTTATCGCTGATAAGATACCCATATTTTTTCGGCGTAATCGCTGTAATTATGGGCATAATGGCCAGTAAAAACGGCAGCAGGGCAGGATTGACGCTTATACTGGCAAGTATCCTGTTCATCGCGACAGGCCTGATCTTCAATGAAATTTTCTTCGACTGTCTAAAAAAAGTGATAGGTATATAAGGATAAAAATCGGTGAACAAAATGAATATGGGGAACTTGATCATTATAGGCGGCGCTGAGGATAAGTCGGGAGAGTGTATCATACTGAAAACTTTTGTTACGCTTTCAGGAGCAGCCGGAGCGAAGCTGACTGTAATTACGACCGCTACCGAAATGCCCGAGGAAGCGGGAAATCAGTACAAGACACTGTTTACTGCCTTGGGCGCGCATTTTACCAGCATCTTGAACATCAATACCCGGGATGACGCGGATTTGGATGTCAACGCAAAGTTGGTCTCGGAATCCAACGGGATATTCTTTACCGGAGGGGATCAGCTCAGAATTACAAGCATATTGGGCGGAACAAAGATCTATTCCGCGCTTCACAACGCGTATAAAGCCGGGGCGACCATTGCCGGGACCAGCGCCGGGGCCTCTGCCATGAGCAGGACCATGATCGTCGACGGAAACAACAACGATCCTGCCAGGAAATGTACGCTTAAAATGGCGCCGGGTCTTGGGCTTCTCGAAAGAGCGCTCATAGACCAGCATTTTCATCAAAGGGGCAGAATCGGAAGGCTTTTGTGCGGCGTGGCGGAGAATCCGTCGATCCTCGGTGTGGGAATCGATGAAGATACCGCCGTCAGGGTATTCCCGGACGACCACTTTGAGGTGATTGGGAGCAATTCCGTAACAGTGGTTGACGGGCGCAATATAAAGAGTTCGAACGTATCTGAATTGAAGCCGGATGAAAATCTGGCCATAGCTAATGTAGTCCTGCATGTCCTGCCGGCCGGTTACGGCTACGATCTTTCGAGCAGGGAAGTAATGCGGCTGCACTAATGGGAGGAAACTTTGTGGATATACATCAAATACAGCCATTCAAGGGCAAGAACATTTACAGTCTCAAACCTGTAATAAAGGCTGTTATAGGTCTGGGAGAATTGTATGATACACCGACGAAAGATATCTATATGTTCAACGAACGGCTCCTCACGATGCTGCCGGGACTTGGCAGCCATGTGTGCGGTGTCGGCTACGAAGGCGGTTTTGTCGACAGGCTAAGAGAGGGGACTTATCTAACACATGTGACTGAACACATGGTGCTTGAATTACAGAACATTATGGGCTACCGGGTGAATTACGGCAAGAGCAGGGTAACTGAGGACCCGTCCGTTTACTATATGATATTCGAGTACAAAAATGAGAAATTCGCGATCGAATGCCTGCTCGCGGCAGTCAATATGGCAAATTGCCTGATAGAAGGAAAGCTGCCCGATTTCGATAAAATATCGAAGCAGCTGTCCAGAATGGCCGCAGAATCGGATCTGGGTACAAGCACAGGTGCGATTTACGCGGAAGCGGTCAAAAGAAACATACCTGTCCATTGTCTCGAGCATTCAAGCATACTTCAGCTCGGCAGCGGCAAGTACACGCGCTACCTTGAAGCTTCGCTGACGGACAGCTCCAGCTGTGTATCGGTCGACCTGGCAGGTAATAAGCATCTTACAAAACGAATATTGTCGGAGGCAGGAATACCGGTACCGTATGGTGATATAGCATATACTCCCGGTTCGGCTGCTGCAGTGGCGTCCTGTATCGGCTACCCCGTGGTTGTCAAACCCTATGACGCCAACCAGGGCAAAGGCGTCTTCACAAACATCCGGGATCCGAGAGAGCTTGAAGAAGCATTTCACACGGCTGTGCAATACAGCCGCGCCGTCATCGTAGAAAAATACATCCCAGGAAAGGATTTCAGGCTGCTTGTGATAGACGGGAAGCTGGCGGCGGCTGCAGAGCGTAAGCCGCCCGTTGTGATCGGGGATGGGATCAGTACCATAGGGCAACTGGTTGATAAAGAAAATGAAAATCCGCTGAGAGGCTCGGATCACGAGAAACCTCTGACTTATATAAAGATCGACGAGATGTCGAGGCAGGTCCTGGCAAAATCCGGCTACGATGAAAACAGCATACCTGATAAAGGCGTCGGTGTGCTGTTAAGATATAACGGAAACCTCAGTACGGGGGGGACGGCCAGGGATTGTACCGGGGAGGTTCACCCCGCCATTGCCGAGCTTGCGGTCAAAGCGGCTCGATTGATGAACCTCGACGTAGCGGGGATAGATATCACATGCGAGAATATTTCAGAGCCGCTTACGCCGAAAAACGGGGCATTGATCGAAGTAAACGCAGCCCCCGGTCTGCGCATGCATATTTATCCGACAGAAGGAGAATCCCGCAACGTTGCCGGAAACATACTCGATATGCTTTACCCGGCGGGAGCTCCCTGCAGTATACCCGTAATATCCGTCACAGGTACGAACGGAAAGACTACCGTTACCAGGATGATCGCTCATACCCTTGGTTTGACAGGCAAGGTGACAGGTATGACTTCCACGAGCGGCATCTACGTGGGAGGGGAATGCGTACTGAAAGGGGATAATACCGGGGCGCTGAGTGCGGCAAGAGTCATGCGTGACCAGAGGGTGGAAGCGGCTGTACTCGAGACCGCCAGGGGCGGTATCATAAAACGCGGCCTCGGGTATGAGATCGCCGACGTAGGAGTCATCACAAATATCAGCGAGGATCATCTCGGCCTAGACGGCATAAATACTATTGAAGAACTGGCCAAGGTCAAAGCGCTTGTAATAGAAGCAGTGAAGCCTGAGGGCGCCGCCGTTCTCAATGCAGACGATAAAATGACGCCCTGGTTCCTTCAAAGGATCAAGTGCAAACCCCTCCTTTTTTCCTGCAATAGTGAAAATCTGCTCGTAAAAAAGGAAATCGAATCAGGCCATAGTGTAGTTTACAAAAAGAACGATTCAATCTGTTCCTTCAAAAACGGTAGGGAGACAATCATTGCGAGGGTGGATGAGATACCGGTCACATATAACGGAAAGGCTGCCTGCAATATAGAAAATTCACTTGCAGCCGTGGCTTCGCTGCTTGCTCTCGATATACCCGACGCTGTTATCAGGAAGGGGTTAATGGATTTCAAGCCGGATGTCATGTCGAACCCGGGCCGTTTCAACCAATTTGACATGGGCGGGTTTACAGTAATGCTTGACTACGGCCATAATCCGGCTGGATATAGAGCGGTTGCGGATTTTATACATTCAACGGGCGCCACGGGTTATACGGGCGTCATCGGAATGCCCGGCGACAGGATGGATGAGAGCATACAGGAAGTCGGCAGGTTTTGCGGAAGGACCTTCGATAAAATATATATAAAAGAGGATAACGACCTTCGCGGACGAAATGCCGGAGAGGTAGCGGATCTGCTTTACAATTCCGTTATTACTGCAGGCTTGGATGCAGGAAAGGTAAATATCATCTATTCTGAAGAAAAAGCCCTGGAGACCGCCATAATGGATGCAAACCAGGGAGAGCTCGTAGTCATGTTCTATGAAGATCTGGAACCCGCATTAAAGGTCATCGATAAATGCAGGCTTATGCTTGCTCAGCGCGCCAACGAGGAGAAGTCCGGGATGCCTGTCCTTCAGGAGTCGGCGGTGGGCTGAAGCGCAGGGTGACTGAAACGCAGGGACGGTTCTTTTGTTTCAAAAAGAGCCGTCCCATTTTTCACTAAATTACAGCCTGGTACCGCAGTTGGTGCAGAACGCTGAACCGGCTGCCAGGGTCGAGCCGCAGGCCGGACATGTCAGATTTGCTGCGGCCGGAGTCTCGGTAGCTTCCGGCTGAACCGGCGCCTGCGGGATTTCATTTCTTGCTCCGCATTTGGAGCAGAAAAGCTGAGCCCTATCCATTTCGGCTCCGCAAGCTATACAGGTCTTTGTGCCCTTTACCTCGGCGATTTTTTCCCTGAGAGACTTTACATTCTGTTCATGTACTGTAATCGCCTCGCAGGCTTCTTTTATGTAATCTTCCGCTGCGCCTGACTGACAGAAATTTTCGTAAACCGATTTTCCTATCTGTGCGTAAAGCTTCTGTATTTTGTCTTCCTCGGAGTTGATATTTACATTGAGCTTGGTGATCTCTACCAGTTCGCCCGACTTTTTGGCCGCTGCCTGCGCAGCCTCGCCGACTCTTTTTCCAAGGTTCTCCAAGAATGCCATTTCCATGACCTCCCATTCCAATTAACATTTAATTTGTTTATATAATCCAATTATATAATAGTTATACAAACATTATATTTAATATGCCCGCCATATTCAATAGAAGATTGCATATTAAGGCCCGAACCGAATTGTGCGAATAAAAATCAATCGATTGCCGAAACTAATCAACATCAAAACTAAAGTTTACTCACCCAGGAGGTATAATTCTATGCAATTGGCATCACACGAGGCTTATGCCTTGAATGAACTTACATTAAGCTGTGTAAATTCAATTACCAACATGGCGCTTTTCATCAACCAGGCAAAGGATCCTGAACTGAAATCCTTGATTCAGAAGCATTTCCCGTATCATATCAAGGATTATAACACAAAGGTGGAATACCTGAGCAGGGGAAGCGGAGCAAAGACCGGCCTTGCCGTTCCGGAATATTCGCATATCATCGATGATTACACGAAGTCGTCTACGAACGTAAAATCCGTAACACCCAGAACCGACGTGCAAACGCTTGACGACCGGGAGATCGCGACGGCTTATTTGCTGACCTTGAAGCGGGCAGGCAGGGAGTATGCCTGGAACGCGATGGAAGCTAGCAATCCTGAGATAAGGTCGTTCCTGGAAAGTGCATTCATGATGAGTTCGCACCATGCGTACGACGTCTGGCAGTGGATGGTCAAGAAGGGTTATTATCCGCTGGAGGCAGCGCCCGCCGAGACCTTGGGCACACTTGCAAGCATGTATAAAGCGGTGGATCAGACTTCGGCTTTGCAGTAACATTTCAGGCAGTAATATTTCCAAAGACTTCTTGCCGGCTCTTAACGTATAAACGAGGCGACGGGTACATATCTTCCGCCCCGTTTATACACACACCAGGCTGGTCGATGACTATGTCATCTTCTCGCCCCTTCATCCCGTGTCAGAAAATTTTTCTAAAACCGAAAAATTTTCTCTGAATCGATGTGTTATAATAGGATTGACATTAAACAAAGGGCGCTCTTCGGGGCGTCCTGCCTGTAATATATACATGGGAGAGGAACCAAAAATGCAATTTAAATTTCATATGCCTGTAAAAGCATATTTCGGCGCGGGCTGTATATCTAAAAACGGCGGCGAGCTTGCGAAATACGGACGAAAGGCAATCATTGTCACCGGAGGGCGGTCGGCGAAACTGAGCGGAGCGCTGTCCGACATATGCGCTGTTCTTGAATCGCTCGACATAGGATACATGATTTACGATAAGGTACAAAACAACCCCACGCTCGACAATGTCAGGGAAGGCGGCGCCATGGCCGGACAGTTCGGCGCAGGCTTCGTCGTCGGTATCGGTGGAGGTTCGCCGCTTGACGCGGCTAAAGCAGTTGCGGTGCTTGCAGTGAATGATATAGAGCCTGAACAGCTTTTTACGAACGATTTTAAGAACAGGCCGCTGCCGATCATAGCAATTCCGACAACTGCAGGCACGGGCAGCGAGGTCACGCCTTACTCGATCCTTACCAGGACGGATAAGCAGACCAAAATAAGCTTTGGCACACCTGAAACTTTTCCCGCCATCGCTTTCCTCGACCCGCATTATACGGAAAGCCAGCCGCTCGACGTAACGGTAAATACGGCTGTTGACGCGCTGTCGCATTCCATGGAGGGGTATCTCGGCAAAAGAAGGACGGAGGCAGCCGATATTCTGGCGCGCGAAGGCATAAGGCTATTCGGAAGCTGCCTCGACAGCCTGAGAAACGGCAATATCAGTCTTGAAACGCGCGAAAACCTGCTCTATGCGTCTATGCTCGGCGGTATGGTTATTTCCCACACCGGAACTACCATCGTACACGGTATTGGTTACAATTACACATATTTCAGAGGTATACCCCATGGTAAGGCTAATGGCTATCTTATGGCAGAATACCTGCGATTCAACTATGAATGCGCCAGGGACCGTATAGATGATATTTTGGCTCTGATGGGCCTTGCAAGCATGGACGAACTGGATGCGGTTCTTGCGGAACTCGTAGGACGGTCCCCCGTGCTGACCGATGAGGAAATATCCCGGTACGCCGCCATTACGATGACACAGAGAAGTACGGCAACGAATATCAGGCCCGTTGAGGCGCAGGATATCGAGGGGATGCTCAGGAGACTTCAAAAATAATGAAACAGCGGACAGGCTGGTCTCCTTAAGTAGTTTTAGGAGGTGAAAGTGTGGTCGAGGTATATTTATATCTTCCCGCAGAGAAAACGGATGTTGCCGTCGAATGCGGCATCAAGCTTTCCGAGTGGTACAGCCGTGAAGTGGAGATAGACGGGGAAATTAAAAAATGTATAACCGCATTGCTCAATCCCAGGGATGACTATGAAAAATACACGTCTACTGGCTTCAAATGTCTGAAACTCGAGGTGCTGCCCAAACATTGCCGGATTGCGGACACACTGCTGTATAAGGCGGGCTTGTCAAACCCTGAAGCAATGGAACTTTACAGGTATTCCATAATGCCTATCGAGGACTATACCTTCGGGAGCTACAGGCTGCCGGAATGCCTTATTACAAGCACCATACTGGGAGACCGGATCAGCCTGCCGGGGAAAGGGCTGGATTCTCCCGTGCTTTACAGCAATTCACAGGAGCTTTATTTCAACAACCTCCTGGAAGGCATGAAGGAAGTTCATGACGATCTGAACGATACGCTGCTTTACTTTTTCTTTAAAAAGCTATGTGAAGAAGGCAAGGCAAAGGGGATAGAGGATCACACCAACGGACTGGCTGTTTTCACCTACGCCGGCGACGGCAGGACTTATACGTTGAAAATACCCGATATGGGCGGGTATTAGGGTAGAGGGACACACCGTACAAGGTCAGGGGACACACCTTAAGCAACCATAGCAAGGAATGTCACCTTTTGACGCTAAAGCTAAATGGGACACACTCAGGAGGAAGGAATGAAGTACAACATACTGCAGCGGCTCAAGGAGGCCGCGCCGGGTTATGTTTCCGGCGGCGAACTGGGGAAGCTGTTCGACGTTTCCAGGACAGCCGTGTGGAAATATATCGAGGAACTCAGGCTGGAGGGCTACCTGATCGAAGCTTCTTCAAGGAAGGGTTACAGGCTCCTGCCTTCATTTGAAAAACTCAATTCATATGAAATCGCAGACAGCCTCGGGACTGCCATTGTCGGCCGCACTGTCGAATATCGGGATACCGTCGATTCCACCAACAACCTGGCAAAAAGGCTTGCTGCAGAAGGCTGCATCGAGGGAACGGCCGTAATTGCCGAACACCAGACTGCTGGCAAGGGGCGGCTTGGAAGGGGCTGGGAGTCTCCTTCGGGCAAAGGGATATACATATCGGTCGTACTAAGACCTGATATGGCTCCCGTGGAAACGCAGATATTTACGCTGGCTGCTGCAACAGCGACAGCAGGGGCCATACTGGAAGCGACGGGGATCGTTACTGGGATAAAGTGGCCGAACGACCTCGTTATCGGAGGGAAAAAGGTCTGCGGCATACTTCTTGAAATGAGTTCCGAGGCGGACAGAGTCAATTATATAGTGCTGGGGATAGGCATAAATTTCTCACAGGACAGGGAGGATTTCCCCGATGAGCTTAAGAACAGGGCAACATCACTGAAGATATCGGCGAGAACCAAAGATCCCTCGGAAATAAGGCAATTCAGCAAGCTCTCGGTCATACGGGCCGTGCTTTTCAAGCTGGATGAAGCGGTTAAGCTGATTTCGAACGGGCGGCGAGAGGAGATCCTCGAAAGCTGGAGGAAGTATTCGATAACACTGGGCAGGATGGTAGGCTTCAAATTGCAGGGCACAGAATACTCCGGAACCGCTGTGGATATAACCCCCGATGGAAAGCTGTCCGTGGATTGTCTGGACGGGATCCGCCGCAATCTGTATTCGGGAGAGGTGTCCGTAAGCGGCATTTACTATTGATGTAAGGGGACACACCTTCAAATACCATTACAAGGTATGTCCCCAATGTATACCGTTGAAAGGAATGTCCCCTTTCGACGCTAAAGCTATATTTGCAGGATGGTAGGGGGTAATTTACAATGATAATCGATTTTCATGTGCACTGCTTTGCGGACGAACTGGCGCAAAGAGCAGTGGAGGTGCTGGCGGGAGTGGGCGGAATACCTGCCAGGTCTGACGGGACTGTTTCCGGTATACGGTCGTCAATGAAGAAGGCCGGAGTTGATAAATCGGTATTGCTCAGTATAGCGACGAAACCCCAGCAGACGACGAAAATCAACCAATGGGCGGCTTCGATACAAGCTGACGACATAATTCCTTTTGGTACGCTGCACCCGGATTTCGACGACTGGAAGGCAGAACTTGCGAGAATCCGTTCCGACGGACTCAAAGGTGTAAAATTCCATCCTGATTATCAGCAGTTTTATGTAAATGATTCCAAAATGTATCCTATTTACGAAAAGGCAGCTGAGTTAGGTCTGATCGTTATATTCCATGCTGGTCTCGATATCGGCCTGCCGCCGCCATATCACTGTACTCCCGAATGTTTGCAGCAGGTTGTGCGGGAGTTCAGGGGGGCTACGTTCGTCGCCGCACATATGGGAGGTTATGCCTACTGGGATGAGGTTGAACGGTACCTGGCGGGGGAAGACCTGTATTTCGACACTTCTTTTGGCCTGCAAAGCATGAAAAGGGAACAGTTCGACAGGATAGCCTCGCTGCACGGTTACGATAAACTACTTTTCGCCACCGATTCGCCTTGGGAAGACCAGACGGAGGAAGTTGAAAGATTGCGGGGCGCAATGCTTTCCGAAAGCCTGGAAAAGGCGGTGTTAGGTGAAAACGCCGCAAAGTTGCTGGGGTTGACTTGTTGACGTATTTAAAATAAAATAAGTTAAGCGAATTGACTGGAGGGAAAATCGATGGTCGATAATAATCAGGCCTCAAATACCCAGAATACGGAAAAAGCTGCAGCCGGGCAGCCGAGAAATGAACAACCCAGAAGCGAACAGCCCAGAAACGAGCAGCCCAGAAACGAGCAGCCCAAAGGCGAACAGCCGAAGAACGATCAACCCAAAGGCGAACAGCCGAAGAACGATCAGCCGAGGAATGAGTCGCAGAGAAACGAACAGCCCAGAAATGAGCAGAACCGTAATAGAAATTATCAGGGCTATAATCAGGGACAAAGACAGCATAATCAAGCCCGCCAACAGAATCAGCAAAGGCAGCAGAATCAGCAGAGCCAGCAGAATTCCGATGCGCAGGCTTCAGCCAATAAGGAACCGCAGGGGCAAAACCAGTCCCAGAATAACAACCATGTACATTTTCAGCCTAGAAATAATATGCACCAGCCCAAGCAGCATGAACAGCCCGGCAAGGAAAACGGGCAGCAGAGGGGTTATTATCGCGACCGTGAAAAGCCTAGAGAGACAAGAGAAGCGGAAAGAGACGTCCAGCCAAGGCAGTATTCCGGCGTACAGCAGGCCAGGTACGGTAATAATCAGAGAACCAGGGCAGAAGAGACCATAGACGATATCAAGCAGGATATCATAAGGCTAGAAAAGGAAATAGATCTTGAGATAAAGGAAATCAGGAGCATGAAGCTTTAGAGGGTAAGCTTCCGCTTTACTGATACGGAGGGTTTTACAGTGCTTTTGGCAGTGAACGTAGGCAACACCAATATCAGGTTTGGCGTTTATGACAACAGCAAGCTTATAGCACATTGGAAGGTCGGTACAAACAGGGAATGGACAGCCGATGAGTTCGGCATGTATTTCATCAACTTTTTCAACCACGAAAAGCTTGCAATAGAAGATATAGAGGCGGTCATAATCGCATCGGTCGTGCCGCCGGTAATGTTCTCTCTCGAACATGCCATCGAGAGGTATCTGAAGAAGGATCCCATACTTATCGGACCGGGCATCAAAACGGGAATTAATATAAAATACGAAAACCCGCGCGAACTGGGAGCGGACAGGATCGTAAACGCAGTCGCGGCCTATGAGATATATGGCGGACCTGTCATCGTAGTGGATTTCGGAACAGCTACCACCTTCAACGCAATCTCCTCCAAAGGGGAATTTCTCGGAGGCGTGATATGTCCCGGCATCAAAATTGCAGCCGACGCTTTGTATCAAAGAACTGCGAAGCTGCCAAGGATCGATCTGACAAAGCACGGCGCTGTCATCGCACGCAACACATCGGCGGGCATGCAATCAGGCGTGTTCCACGGATATGTCGGCCAGGTCAATTACCTTGTTAACAAGATTAAACAGGAAATGAAGGAAGAAAACATTAAAGTCATAGCGACGGGCGGGCTCGCAAAATTCATCGCGTCCGAAGCCGAGACCATAGATGAGGTAAACGGTCGCCTTACGCTTGAAGGACTTCGAATTATATATGAAAAAAACAGGAATGAGATAAGAGGAGAGCAGCAATAGGAAATTGGAATACGCCTGTCTACAGCGCAATAAGATCCTATACTGAAAAATTGCCGGTCCCTTTCCATATGCCTGGTCACAAGCTGGGAAAGGGTATCCCGAAGAGGTTTCTGTCGGAGATCGAAAAGCTGGATCTGACGGAAATACCAGGCCTGGATAATTTGCACGCTCCGGCAGGCGTGTTGAAAGAAGCCCAGGAACTGGCTGCCCGAGCCTTCGGAGCGAAAAACAGTTATTTTCTTGTCAACGGAAGTACTGTCGGTCTTCATGCCGCTATATCAGCCGTTTGCAAGCCAGGTGATCACCTTATCGCCGGACGCGATTCACACAGCGCCGTGATAAACGGAATGCTGCTAAGAGGCGTTTATCCGGCATACATACTGCCGGAGTACTCCACCGAATTCGGAATAAATACGGGCATTACGCCGCAGGCTGTCGAGAAGGCGCTGTTCGAAATGCCCGACGCGGCAGGCGTTCTCATCACACGGCCCAATTATTATGGTGTCTGCAGCGACATCAAAAAAATCTCTGAAATAGTTCATAAGTATAATAAAATACTAATTGTCGACGAAGCCCACGGCGCGCATCTTTCATTCCATCCCGAGCTTCCTGCGGGCGCGCTCGAAGCCGGTGCGGACCTGTGCATACAGAGCGCCCATAAAACGCTTCCGGCATTTACACAGGGCGCCTATCTTCATGTCGGCTCGGA
Source organism: Bacillota bacterium (assembly GCA_023412915.1). Taxonomy (GTDB): domain Bacteria; phylum Bacillota; class Clostridia; order Acetivibrionales; family DTU013; genus JAEYOM01. The sequence goes on along the minus strand of JAEZRE010000023.1, from coordinate 77,343 downwards.
CCGGATTGACCGGGAGAGGCTCGAATATTTTCTTGATATGTTCCAGACCACAAGCCCGTCCTATGTTATTATGACATATCTTGACGTAGCTAGAGAGCTTATGGAGAAAAACGGCAAAAACCTGCTTGGTGGACTGCTCTCTTCGATAAGCTCTTCGTCGGACGAATTTTGTAACAGCGGTATCAGATTATTGGATCGTAAAGCGTTGCCAGGTTTTGAGTTGGATGTGACTAGAATAACCGCAAATACGGCAGGTATAGGCATTACAGGTTATGGCGCCGAAAGGCTTCTCCGGGAAGGCCATAACATACAGGTTGAGATGTCGGACCTGTTCAATGTCGTGTGTATAGCTACGGTTGCTGATGATACCGAAAGCGTAGGAAGACTTTTCTCGGCGCTTTCCAATCTGGAAAAGACACATGTGCACGATAATGTGGCGGAATTGGGCGAAATTATGTCAATTGCCGCCGAATACCAGGGATTAAAGAGGTTGATACAGACGGTGAGCCCTTCTATGATACTCGAGTCCGGGATCGACCGTATACCGCTCGAAGACGCCGCAGGCAGAACGAGCAGAGGCACGATCTCGCCGTATCCTCCCGGTTTGCCGCTGGTTTGTCCCGGGGAGATAATAAGCCGGGATATTGTCGATTATTTAATGGCGCTCGTCAGTTCAGGCGGTTCGGTGCATGGAGTCGGGGAGGACGGCACGGTAGCGGTCCTTGACAGGAAATAAATCATTGGTGGCAAGCATGCCGCCGATAAGGTATAATGTAAAGGGAGACACCGTTTAAGGTCAGGGGACACACCGTCAGTTACCGTTGCAAGGAATGTCCCCAATGGATACCGTTGCAAGGAGTGTCCCTGGTGAGTACCGTTGCGAAGAACGTCCCCTCATGTCGCTGAAGCGATAAAGGACGCTTAAGTAATTAAATAACGGGTAGAAGCAGCATACAGGTGGGTAAATATGAATCGGGGATTGTTTGTTACAGTTGAAGGCACGGACGGAAGCGGAAAGACGACACAGATAATGAGAATGCGGGAGCACCTTACCTCGATGGGCTGTGAAGTGCTTCTTACCAGGGAACCGGGCGGGACGCGCATCAGTGAAAATATACGCTCCATAATACTGGACCCGGCATATACTGAAATGTCAGCTACCGCCGAACTGCTTCTGTATTCGGCGGCACGGGCTCAACTGGTGGAACAGGTGATAAGGCCGGCAGTCGAAAAAAACGTTACGGTCATCTGCGACAGGTATGTGGATTCCTTTTACGCATATCAGGGTTTTGGCAGGGGGATCGCGCTGGACAGACTCCGGAATATAACGAATATAGCGATAAACGGATTGATGCCCGATGTAACCTTCTTTCTCGACCTGGATCCCGAAATAGGACTGAAAAGAAGAATGGAATCGACGGGAAGCGACAGGATAGAAAATGAAATGATGGATTTTCACAGGAAGGTTTACAACGGATATAAGGAATTGGCCAAAGGGTTTCCGGACAGGATAAAGACTATTGACGCTTCGAGGTCGGAGGAGGAAGTCTGGCTGGATATTCGAAGGCAGCTGGAAACGACACTGGGTTTCATAAAGTTTGTATAGATGTATAATACTTTCAAAGGGAGGTTGAGCGTATGAAACTTGTATTTGCGATCGTTCATGATGAAGATGGAGCAAAGGTCATGGAGGAGCTTAACAAAAACGGATTCAGCGTTACCAAACTCTGTTCGTCGGGCGGTTTTCTGAAGGCCGGCAATACGACTTTGCTGGTGGGTGTTGAGGAGGCCAGTCTGGACGCTGTCATCGACGTTATCAAGAGAAAGTCGAAGAGCAGGAAACAGGTTATAAACTCAAGCATGACTCCGAACGGCATGGGAGGGATGTTCATCCCGTATCCTGTCGAAGTAGTCGTAGGCGGCGCCACGATTTTCATTCTGGACGTAGAACGTTTTGAGAAGGCTTAGTCCTGTAGGCGGAGCTGCGAGCACGGAGGTATACCTTTGAAGGTCGTCGATACTTTGGGTAATCCCTCGGGATTATCCGGCATGCCGGTCAAGGAAGAGGTAAAGATAAAAGCGGGCAAAAATGCCGATTTCCAAAACCAGCTGGTAAAAGCGGAGGAACTCGGTTATGAGCAACGCCTCGAAAAGCTTGTACAGGACATCGTGAAGCAGGGCGAGGCTCTCTCCAGGAGGGTGGATGTCCGGGAACTGAAAATATACAAGAAGCTTATTGCCGAATTCCTTGAGACTGCGCTCGGAAATTCGAGAAAATTCTCGAAGAAAAGCCTGCTCGACAGAAGGGGAAGGCATAAGGTCTATGCGATAGTTCAGAGCATCAATGACGAATTGGACAAACTCACGCAGGAGGTACTGAACGGGGAGAAGGACAACATAAACCTTCTCAGGCGTTTGGAAGACATCAGGGGACTGATACTCGACCTGTACTGGTAGGAAGTATGTTTAGCGCCCCTGAGGCGCGGATTTCATTTAAAACGTACAAAGAGTACGTTTAGCGCCCCTGAGGCGCGGATTTCATTTAAAACGTACAAAGACAGGATAGGAGCAATAAATGGATTTCAGCGGGATCATAGGGCAAAAAGAGGTTGTTGGCAGCCTCGAAAGAGCATTGTCTGAAAACAGAGTCGGACACGCATATATTTTTACGGGACCGGCCGGCATGGGAAAGAAAACGATAGCCCATCTGTTTGCCGGTCTTTTGTTGTGTGATGCTCCAAAGGACGGAAAGACCTGCGGGAAATGCATTCCCTGCCAGCTTTTCGAAAATGACTCGAACCCCGATTTTCACAGTATTGATACCGATGAAACCAGCATAGGCGTGGATATGATAAGGGGCGTCCAGGGGGACGTCGCGATTAAGCCGATGTATTCGAAGCGGAAGGTATACATCGTCGAGGATGCGTCAAAAATGACGGAGCAGGCGCAGAACTGCCTGCTGAAGACTTTTGAGGAACCGCCGGAATATGTGGTCATAATACTTCTCACTGCGAATTATGAGGCCCTCCTTGAAACCGTACGCTCACGGGCGCAGCAGCTGCATTTCAAGAAATACACGCGAGACCAGGTGCGTCAGGCTTTGACCACGATATTGGGAAAGGAAGAAGGGAAGGCCGGGCTGGCTATCGATTATGCAGACGGAAATATAGGCCTTGCTCTGGAACTTGCAGGCTCGGGGGATTTCTCAAGACTGAGGGAACACGTACTTGCGTTGCTGCCGGGCGTCGAGAAGGGAAAAACCGCCAGCATACTGGAATTTACAGCCCTCATTGAGGAGAACAGGGACAGTGCAGGTTTGCTGTTGGACATAATGCTGCTTTATTACAGGGATTTGCTGATAATGTGTGAGACTGGAAACGAAAATATGTTGATTAATTCAGATAAAAAGGATATGATATTTAATAATGCCCAAATGCGCACAAGCCGCGGGGTCGTGGGCAGAATCGATGCTTTGGAAGCTGCCCGCAGGGCGTTGAAACAGAATGCCAACATGCAGCTGGTAGTAGATAATTTGTTGATTAGTCTTCGGGAGGATTTTTAATGGTAAAGGTGGTTGGAGTCAGGTTTAAGAAGGCCGGAAAGGTATATTACTTCGACCCTGATCAGTTTGAAATAGATGCCGGAGCCAACGTGATAGTTGAAACGGCGAGGGGAATAGAATTCGGAGAAGCTGTCATTCCGACCCGCGAAATTTCCGACGATGAGATCGTCGCTCCGCTGAAAAAAGTCATGCGTGTCGCGACGGAAGATGATGTAAAGCATGCGTCGGATAACAGACGGAAGGAGAAGGAAGCCTTTGCGACCTGTCTCCAGAAAATCAGGGATCACAACCTTGAAATGAAATTAATCGATGTGGAATATACCTTCGATAACAATAAAATATTGTTTTACTTTACAGCCGACGGCAGGGTCGATTTCAGAGAACTTGTCAAGGACCTTGCGGCAGTGTTCAAGACACGTATAGAACTGCGTCAGATAGGCGTCAGGGATGAATCTAAAATGATGGGCGGCATCGGAGTGTGTGGAAGAGTGCTCTGCTGCAGCTCGTACCTTGGGGAATTCCAGCCGGTATCGATTAAAATGGCAAAGGAACAGGGGCTGTCCCTCAATCCTACCAAGATATCCGGAACATGCGGCAGGCTGATGTGCTGCCTCAAGTATGAGCAGGACGCCTACGAGTCGATAATAAAGAGAGCTCCGAAGACCGGAGCGATCGTTGAGACTCCCGAAGGCCAGGGCGTGGTCGTAGAGACTTACCTGATCAGGGAGATCGTCAAAGTCAGACTGGACAAGGGCAACGAGACGGATCTGAGGTCTTATAAATTTAATGAAATCAAGTTAATCAAGGATGTGACCGTCCGCGAGGACAGCGACGCGGATATAGAGGCGTTGAAAGCGCTCGAGGACTAACAGGCGCGGTGGTCGGGCGGCAGAGAATAGTTTTTTGTTTTTATGAAAAAGTATTTTCATAACAATACTTTGGTGGTAGAATAGTAAAGGCTTACTTTTACATTAAGTAAACAAAAAGTCTGAGGAGGTGTTCCTGATGGCATATATAATTAGTGATGAATGTATCAGCTGTGGCTCATGTGAATCCGAGTGCCCGGTATCATGCATTTCGGCAGGTGACGGCAAATATGTTATAGATGCTGACGCATGTATTGAATGTGGATCGTGTGCAAACGTATGTCCCGTTGATGCTCCGAAACCGGAGTAATATCCAGCTGGAATTAAGGGGTCAGGCATCGGCATTTAGCTGAGGCATGGCTCCTTATTTAGTTTGCGCCGATGATTTCTTTGAAAGGGGCTTTTACTTGGACACTGGGATTCGTGAAGACGAAAGGCTGGATGATCTGCAATATAAAGGGTTGAGGCTCATACAGAAGAAAAATGGCTTCTGCTTTGGCGTGGATGCCGTGCTGCTTTCTCATTTTGCGCAGGTGACCACAGGCAGCAGGGTCATCGATCTGGGAACAGGTACCGGCATAATCGCAGTGCTGCTGGCAGCAAAGAAGAAGCCTCGTGAAGTGACCGGCCTCGAAATACAGGCTGAAATGGTTGAAATGGCAAGGCGAAGCATAGAAATGAACGGCCTTGGCGATAGTGTCAATATAGTCCTGGGAGATATCAAGGAGGCGGTTAAGCTGTTCGGGGCTTCAAGCTTCGATGCGGTCGTATCCAACCCGCCCTATATGGAAAAAGGCGGGGGCTTGCTGAATCCGGCAGATACGAAGGCAATATCGAGACACGAGCTGCTTTGCACGCTCGAGGATGTAGTCATGGCTGCCGCGAAGCTCCTGAGGCCCGGCGGTAAATTCTCGATGGTCCACAGGCCTCAAAGGCTTGCAGACATTATCTTCAGTATGCGTTCGAATGGAATAGAGCCCAAGCAGCTCAGAATGGTGCATCCCTCACCGGGTAAAAAGCCGAACCTGCTGCTTATAAGCGGGACCCGGGATGGCAATCCTGAACTCAGGGTGCTCGAACCTTTATATATATATGATGAGAACGGTAATTATTCGAAGGAAATAGACGAAATATATAACAGGGACCGGCCGGCGCAATGAGCCGTGCTGCTATAAATAATGAAATAAGTTATTGGAAGGCGAAATAATGAGCGATACGGGAATACTTTATCTGGTGGCGACTCCGATAGGAAATCTTGAGGATATTACCTTCAGGGCTCTGAGGGTGCTCAGGGAGGCTGATATTATCGCAGCCGAGGACACCAGACAGACTTTGAAGCTCCTGAACCATTTTGAGATAAAGAATACACTCGTCAGTTATTACGAGCACAATAAGATAGAAAAAGGCAACTACCTGGTACAGAAGCTACTGGAGGGCAAAAATATAGCGATTGTTTCAGATGCGGGTTCGCCCGGCATTTCAGATCCTGGTGAAGACCTTGTGAAGCTCGCGGTAAAGCAGGGTATCACTGTTACGATGATACCCGGACCTGCAGCTGTGATTACCGGGCTTGTTGTTTCCGGGCTGCCTTCCGGCAGATTTGCATTTGAGGGCTTTCTTCCCATGAACAAAAGGGTCAGGTCCGAAAGGCTGAGATCTATCAGGGAAGACACGAGGACACTGGTTTTTTATGAGGCTCCGCATAAGCTCATACATACTCTCAGGGATCTCAGGGAAGCTTTCGGCAATAGAAGGATAGTTCTTGCAAGAGAGCTTACCAAGAAGTTTGAGCAAATCATAAGGTGCACTCTCGACGAAGCCGTTGCGAAATATGCTGCCGAACCGCCGAAGGGAGAATTTGTTCTGATACTTGAAGGAGAGGATGAGAAGCTCCTTGAAGAAACACGCACCGAAAGTTGGAATTCCATCAGTCTCGAGGAACACCTTCAGAAGTACCTCGACAGCGGACTGGCCAGGAAGGAAGCGCTTAAAAAGGTAGCCGAGGATCGGGGACTGAGCAAAAGGGACGTATACAACAGCTTATTGGAGAAATAGCCTTGATATAAACGAAAAGCCCGGCAGTATCGAGTACTCCGGGCATTGTTTTCGCAGTTGTTATTTTTTGAGTTCCTTCATGCAATTCGGGCAGATATTTTTACCCTTGTATACGATAACATCCTTGGCATCTCCGCAGAAAATACAAGCAGGTTCGTACTTTTTCAAAATAATCGTGGCACCATCAACATATATTTCCAGTGCATCCTTTTCAGCAATATCTAGTGTCCTCCTCAATTCTATAGGAAGGACGACTCTTCCGAGCTCATCAACTTTTCGTACAATTCCAGTAGATTTCATATTCTTTCCTCCTTAAATAACATTATTCGACAATCTTTTGTGATTTAATGTTAGCATAAATTCCAGTAATCGTCAATCATTAATTTATAGAAATTCAAAAAAATGTATTGGTAATTTTAAGGAGAAAAATTAACAACAGTATTGAACATGATTTTGAAGGCCGCATAAAGCCTGATATAGCGGGCTGCAGCTGTACATGTATATACAATTCGGCAATATTATGTTAAGTGATTTTTACAAATGCGTTAGCCTCAAATTAACTGGAAAATGCAATTTAGTTTTTCGACAAAATACGACATGATTATTGTTAACCAAATTGGAAAACTATCCGGTGTTATTTATTTTTTAAAACTTATTGCCGGCAGACTAAAAATAGAATTGATAATAGACCTGCCTCATATAAATTACGTAAGTAATGCTGTATTTTCTGGGGGTATCGCATGCTGAATTATATTTGGGCAGGTATGCTGCTGGCGGGATTTGCCGTGGGTATTGTAAACGGAAGGCTCGAAGAGGTGACACAGGCTGCTTTTACATCTGCTGGTAAGGCCGTCGAGCTTTGTATCGGGCTGCTGGGGATAATGTGTCTTTGGTCCGGACTTATGAAGGTAATGGAGAAAAGCGGCCTGATCAGGTTATTGGCACGTTTTGCCTCTCCTGTAATGTGCCTGCTTTTCCCGAAGCTTTCCGGCAATAAAAAAGCACAGGGTGCAATCGTTATGAACCTTGCCGCAAATTTCATGGGACTTGGTAACGCAGCGACGCCTCTTGGCATAAGGGCGATGGAGGAACTCCAGAAGGTCAACGCGGGAAGTGATACCGCCTCCGATTCGATGTGCATGTTCCTTGTATTGAACACAGCTGCTATACAGCTGATACCGGCTACCGTTATTGCGATCAGGATGGACGCGGGTTCGACAGCTCCGTCGGAGATCATGGCCTGCGTATGGTTTGCCTCGGCCTGTGCAACCTTGGCCGGTATCGCCGCAGTCCGGGTGCTTTCCGGTTACGGCGGAAAACGGAAGCTGCTGCGGGACAGGTCTGCGTTATGAATTTTTCAATATTTGCGCGGGTATCGCTTTATGCGTTGCCCGTTTTGTTCCTGCTCATACTGGGGACTGGACTTTCGAGGAAGGTGAAGGTTTATGACGCTTTTGTGGAGGGAGCCGCGGAGGGTTTGAAGGCAACTGTCAGGATATTGCCGCCCCTGGTCGGTCTTCTCACAGCTGTTGGCGTGTTCAGAGCTTCAGGGGCTCTGGACTTTATCATATACCTTCTGACGCCTCTTGCAGCATTGTTGGGGATTCCTCCGGAAGCCATGCCTCTTGCAATTTTGCGTCCCGTCTCAGGCAGCGCCTCATTGGCGCTGGTGTCCGACATTGTCAACCTTTATGGGCCGGATTCGTATGTTGGAAGAGTCGTATCGACCATGATGGGGTCCACCGAAACCATTTTTTATACGCTGGCTGTGTATTATGGGGCAGTAGGTATTAAGAATATAAGGTATACACTTGCCGCGGCGCTGTTTGCGGATGGGGTCAGCGTAGTAGCTTCCGCCTGGATATGTGCGTTTGTGTTCGGAAGATAAGCACTCGATATGATTTTGCAGCTATGCCTCGCGGGCGGCCAGCCCCACTATCCCGGTTATCCGCAGCAGGCGCCAGGCAGCCGCATATTTGACTGCCGAACTTTTTTTCAATATATCCGAGCTTGCAAGCTTCAGCATGCCGAATTCAGCCTCGGGCTCCGTAAGGTAAAAGCTTATCAAGGCTTTTATAATATTGCAGTATTCCGCCCCGTTTCTGAGCTTCATAAACGATGCCGAAGCTTTTTCCGCGAAAAAGAGGATACGTTCCTCGCATTCCTTTAAATTGCTGTAAAACGAAGCGAAATTCAAGCCTTCAGGCGCCTGCGTCCTCATTTGCACAACCGACCGGAGGAGCGATTCCAAACCGCAAAGCCAGGGAAAGCAGGCTTCATCGAGCAGGGCGACTTCATCGCCGGAGAGCTTCGCCCCTGTAGCGGCCGCACACATTGTCAAAATCCCCGATAACGAATCTGCGGCTGCGCAGAATTCCCACCAGTAGATATCGTGATAGCGCTGCAGATATCCGCTGCTCCAGACCTTCAGCATTTCGATGCTTGCAAGCGGAGGATAATAACGATAGGATTGGAGGTCTATAAAAAATTGAATATACTTCTTCATTTTCGGAGCAACGAGACCGTAGAAAGGAAGGACGGCCAACTGTAGCCTGCACCGGTCCGAGAGACAAGCCTGGTCGGAGGGGGAGTCTTCATTGGAAGCGCCGGACTTCTGCTCGTTTTTTATAGAATGGAGCAAGGAACAGCTGCTGTTTCTCGAGGGGTCAACCGCACACGACAGGCAGCTGTACAGCTTTCTGATCTCTATCTCATGGGAGATGTCCCTGTTATGCCTGTAATTTTCAAGCATTATATTTATTGATAATATCGATAGAGCAAAAGAGATAAACCCTTCCATATCTGTCCCGCTTAGCTGCGCCGAAAGGATGCAGGGCAGGATAACGGGCGGCATTCCCGTCTCCGGAGAATCCGAGGGAGATAATACGGCGGGTAATACGGCGGCAGGATTCCTTTTTTCCTTCAGGAAGCACAGCTGCTGCATTTTCCGGGTCAAAACATACTGTTTCCGTGCCTCCGGTAATATTTTAAAGCCGTAGCGCATAAATACGGGCACGATGTCTTCATACTGCATCATTGGACAAATCCCCCTTCAATAATGTTTATTCTTATTTTCTGAAAATTATGAAAACACAGTGGTTCCGCTTCTGCGGGGGGAAGCCGCCTTTAAGCCGGGAAGCGACTTTTTGCGGCGCAAGCAATACCGCTTGAAAAAGTCATTGCTAAAATGTATATTAATAGGGAAGCTAAAGATGATCGACGGAGGTTCAAATGGAAAAGAAAACTTTTTATATTACTACGCCAATATACTACCCGAGCGACAAGCTGCACATCGGACATTCGTATACAACCGTGGCTGCAGACGCCATCTCGAGATATAAAAGACTAAAAGGGTACGACGTCATGTTCCTTACCGGTACTGACGAGCATGGCCAGAAGATACAGAGAAAAGCGGAAGCAAAGGGGATCACTCCGAAGCAGTACGTCGACGAGATCGTCTCCGGTATAAAAGAACTATGGAAGCTAATGAAGATATCCAACGACAGGTTCATCAGAACAACCGACGATTACCACGAAGCAGCGGTACAGAAGATATTCAAGAAGCTTTATGACAACGGAGACATATATAAAAGCGAGTATGAAGGCTGGTATTGCACTCCCTGCGAATCTTTCTGGACGAAGACTCAGCTAGTTGACGGAAAATGCCCGGACTGCGGCAGGGAAGTAGAGCTCACCAAGGAGGAAAGCTACTTTTTCAGGCTTTCCAAGTATCAGGACAGGCTTATCAAGCATATAGAGGAGAACCCCGACTTTATTCAGCCAGTATCAAGACGCAATGAAATGCTGAACAATTTCCTAAGGCCCGGTCTCGAGGATCTCTGCGTTTCCAGGACAACCTTCAACTGGGGCGTGCCGGTCACCTTTGACGAAAAACATGTCGTTTATGTCTGGATTGACGCACTGTCCAATTACATAACCGCTCTCGGTTTCATGTCCGGCAACGATTCCGACTATAGAAAATACTGGCCTGCAGACGTTCATCTAGTCGGCAAGGAGATTGTGCGCTTCCATACGATAATCTGGCCCGCAATGCTGATGGCGCTCGGAGAGCCTTTGCCGAACCAGGTTTTCGGTCATGGCTGGCTGTTGCTCGAAGGCGGTAAAATGTCCAAATCCAAGGGCAATGTAGTAGACCCTGTTGTTCTGATAGACAAGTACGGAGTCGACGCCGTGCGCTATTTCCTGCTGCGCGAAGTGCCTTTCGGTTCTGACGGGGTTTTCTCCAATGAAGCGTTGATCCAAAGGATAAACTCGGATCTGGCAAACGACCTCGGAAACCTGGTAAGCAGGACGGTTGCCATGATCGATAAATATTTCGGAGGCGTACTGCCCGTGCAGCGTACGGAGGGCGAGTTCGACAGTGAGCTCAAGGCAATTTACAAGGAGCTGCCACAAAAGGTCGAAGAGCTGATGGACAAGTATCAGTTCAACACGGCGCTGACGGAAATATGGAAGGCAGTATCGAGGACAAATAAATATATAGACGAGACGATGCCCTGGTCGCTGGCAAAATCGGAAGAGAACAGGTCACGGCTCGCAGCGGTCATTTATAACCTGGCCGAGAGCCTCCGCATAGTATCGATACTTATCCAGCCGTTCATGACCGAGACGCCGGAAAAAATATGGCGCCAGCTCGGTATTTCGGGAAGCGGCGCACTCGATTGGGAGAGCGCCAAACAATGGGGAAGCTACCCCGAGGGTGTTTCTGTCAACAAGGGGGAGGTCATTTTCCCGAGGATCGATATTAAAAAAGAATTGGAAGAGCTGGAGAAGTTGTATCCCGCCTCCCAGGCTACACAGGCTCCGGAGAGCAAAACTGCGGAACCCGGCAATAAGGCTGCCGCAGAAAAAAAGGCAGCCGCCGTGGCGGAAAACAAGGCTTCCCAAGATAACAAGGCCGCTTCGGGGGATTCTACCGCAAACGCGGGAGTGATAACCATAGATGATTTTGCAAAACTCGACCTACGCGTCGCAAAGGTATTGGAAGCGGAAAAGGTCGAAGGCTCCGACAAGCTGCTCAAGCTTAAACTGGAGATGGGCGGCGAAATCAGGCAGGTTGTGTCGGGTATAGCGAAACATTATACTCCCGAAAGCCTTATCGAAAAAACAGTAATCCTGGTCGCGAACTTGAAGCCTGTCAAGCTCAAAGGCATTGAGTCGCAAGGTATGATACTCGCAGCTTCCAATGAGGATTCGCTTGTGGTTGCGACCTTGGACGGTGCGATAGGTACAGGTTCCAAGGTAAGATAAATAATCGGGACGATCGGCACTTGGACGACCGGTCTGTCAAAAGACCGGTTTGTTGCAGTTTGTAGAATAATCATATATAATTGTATTTGGTAATCATTACTAACATAATTTACCGTACTTATTTGAGGTGAAATATGCTTTTTGACACGCATGCTCATTATTATGATCAGCAATATGATGAAGATCGCGAAGAAACGCTCGAAAGAGCAAAGGAAAAAGGAGTCGGGCTTATACTGACGGCATCTTCGGACGTAGCTTCATCGATAGAAAGCGTAACGCTAGCCCAGAATCATGATATGATCTATGCGGCTGTGGGCGTTCATCCCCATAATGTTATAGATCTCAACAACAATATTATTTCGGCTCTTACAGATTTCGCCTCATATCCCAAGGTGGTAGCCATAGGTGAGATCGGTCTCGATTATTTTTATGACAACTCTCCGCGCGAAGCGCAAAAGATATGGTTTGCAAAACAGATATCACTGGCCAGGAACGTCAAAAAGCCTATAATAGTTCATGACAGGGATGCTCACGAAGATACTCTCGACATTCTCAAAAGTGAGAACGCGAAAGAGGTGGGCGGTGTGCTGCATTGTTTCACCGGCAGTATAGAGATGGCCAGGGAGCTGATGGGGCTCGGCTTTATGATTTCAATAGCCGGTCCGGTCACTTTCAAAAATGCGAACAGGCTCCTGGACGTGGTGAAGTTCGTGCCTGAAGATATGCTGCTCATAGAAACGGACAGCCCATACCTTGCTCCGGAACCGCACAGGGGGAAAAGAAACGAATCCGCATACGTAAAGCTAATCGCTGAAAAAATAGCAAAAATCAAGGGTAAATCACTGGACTATATTGCTGATATTACAACTTCTAACGCAAAGAGGCTCTTTGGTATCTGATAATTTGATTTAACCGGCGGTGCATTATGAAAAAATTTATTCTTGTGATGGTCTTTGTACTATTGGCTGCCCTGTTCGTAGCATTCAACTATCTGCTTTGGGACAGGGAGAGCAAGTTAACGGAACTAAAGGAGCTCGAAAACACGAATGCGGGCAATAATGCCATGATCAATTCCCAGAAGCGGGAGATCGAAAACCTTGTCGAAGAGAACAACAATCTCAACAGCCGCATCGATCAGCTGGACAAGGATAATAAACAGCTTGCTCAGGATAATTCCGGTATTAAGTCGGACAGGGACAATAAAGCGGCTGCTCTCGACGAGAAGATCAAATTCATCAACAGCCTGAAACAGATCGTAGATATTAAGGTTTTGACAGAGCCCTTGACGAAATGGGCCGATGCGATAAACCAGGGGAGCTATGAGGAAGCATTTGCCGTCGAATATGCGGGAGTGGCTCCGAAAGACAGAACCGTGAACCTTGATACATACTCGCGGGATATGAAAAAAACCGTTCGCAGGATCGAGATTATAGATGTAAAGCTGGATCCGATTAGGGGCTCCGGTGACGGAGACCTTTACCTTGACGTCAAATTGAGCGTCAAGCTTGCAGAAGATGCCGACATGTCCGTATCCCGGTTTGTTGAGGGAGAAAACAGCGTCTACGTGAGGTTTGACTATTCCACCGACCAGAAGGCATTTGTCATTTCAGGAATAAACCAGTAAAACGACTCCACAAACTAACGCGTAGGTTGAGTAGCATGTTATTGATAAAAATAACCTGCGCAACACATTGACATAATTATTTCTTTCACACAGTTACCGGGCTCCTCATATAATGGTACTGAAGTGCACCAGATCCGGAGGAATCATTATATGAAAGAGGAAATCAAAATGAAAGATATTATGCATAACGAACCGAAGGGTACAATGCCGCAGGTAGGCGCAATGCCGCAGATGCAGGCAAATCCGGGGGTTTCACCGGCAAAAGCCGTTTCAAATGTATCGCCGGCCCAGACAACGCCCAAGGTGTCACCGGCGCAAACTACGCCAAATGTATCTCCCGCACAGACAATACCCAAAGTATCCCCTGCTCAGACAACACCGAAAGTATCTCCGGCCCAGACGATGCCGAATGTGTCGCCCGCCCAGACGATGCCGAATGTGTCGCCTGCCCAGACGATGCCGAACATATCGCCCGTACAAATGATGCCAAATGTGTCGCCGGCTCAGATGGGCCCTAACGTATCACCCGCACAAATGATGCCTAACATATCGCCAATGCAGATGATGCCGAACATGCCCAATATGGGGAACATGATGCCCTACCCAGAGGTGTCGCCTGCCCAGATGATGCCGAACATGCCCAATATGGGGAACATGATGCCCTATCCAGAGGTGTCACCGGCCCAGATGATGCCAAGCATGCCCAATATGATGCCTTATCCCGAGGTATCGCCTGCCCAGATGATGCCCAATATGCCCAATCCATCCGCAGTAAGCCCGGCTTCGATGAATGCCATGCCAATGATGTGCTGTCCGTATCTTATGAATATGCAGTGCCCGATGACTCAGGGCGTTATGGGGACGAACATGATGAACAACATGTATCCTGGAGTTAGCCCGGCATCTGCCAATATGGGAGCTTTACCGGCAGCCTCCAACCCGGTTTTGGGCGCGGCAGGCAATCCGATGAATTCAATGCCGGGAATGGGCGTTATGCCTGCTTCAATGGGCAATCCATACTTTCCTGTCGGTGGAATGAACTACTGATTCCTGTATAGGCTGAACATACTCTCAAATTTCATCTCGAAAGACTGCTGTAAAGGCAGTCTTTTTGTGTTTTATGATTGTTATTAGGAACGTCGGATTATTTCTGGGAAATTATGGTTTAAACTTAAAAAAGACGTGTATAATCTGATATGAAGGGATTTTATGGCAACAGATTTGACAAATCCGACCTATTGGATATAAAATAGCGTCACAGTCCCTTATTAATATTTTAACAGGAGGTTTTTTAGTTGTTGCCACTTGCTAAAAATATTAAAAGGTTATTTTCATACAGAAAGCGACTGCTGGTCATAATACTGGCGGTAATGGTATCGGCTGGTGCGGGATGCGGCGCATTTGCCCTACTGAAGAAGGACGTTGTGATAAATGACAACGGAAAATTAATCACCTGCATGACTATGAAAAATACCTTTAAAGAAACATTGGAACAAAACGATATTGTTGTAAATGCCTTCGATTACATCAGTATTCCATTGGACACCAACTTACAAAGGACGAGACTGAACGAGATATACATAAAAAGAGCTGTACCCGTATACATTACAGCGGACGGAAAACAAACGAAGCTAATGACCTACAAAGATACTGTGGGAGAATTGCTCGACGACAGCCCGGTCAACCCGCTGGGGTCAGACAGGCTTGAGGGAGCGCAGCTCACAGATCCGGTAAAGAGCGACATGTCGCTTCGGATCGTACGCGTTGACGAGAGCGTAGTAAGTGAGAAGGAAGATATTCCTTATCTTGTACAGAGAAAGGCCAACAAGAGCCTTGACGAGGGAACCCAGAGAGTTGCGCAGGCCGGAAAACCTGGAGTCCTGGAAAAGCAGTACAAGGTCGTTACGGAGGATGGTAAGGAAGTTTCGAAGCAGCTGCTGAAAGAAACAGTGCTGCAGGACCCTGTAAAAATGATCATGGAGTTCGGTACGGTGATGAATTTCAAGACCAGCAGGGGAGATACGGTCAGGTACGACAAGGTCATCAATATGAAGGCAACGGCCTATACGTCTTCCTTTGAGGAGACCGGAAAATCGCCGGGTGATCCTCAGTATGGCATCACAGCCACAGGGATCAAGGCGAGGAAGGGCGTAATAGCAGTTGACCCAAGGGTGATACCTCTCGGCACCAGGGTCTACGTGGAATTGCCCGGAAAGACTCCCGACTACGGTTATGCGGTTGCGGCGGATGTCGGCGGGGGGATAAAGGGAAACAGGGTGGATCTGTATTACGAGAGTAAGGCTGACGCAATGCAGTTCGGCCGAAGGAGTGTCAAGGTTTATATACTGTCACAAAATTAGACCGGATAGCCTTGAACAAGATACATAATAGGGGACTAAGACTGTGCCGGGGCGTAATGCCCCGGCAAAATTTTATCCAAGGGTCGGCCAACGATTCCTAAGCGCAGGCGGAAAGGTATATATAATGTATTTAGACACGAAAACTATCCTTAAAAAATTCAATATTCGTCCCACAAAATCACTTGGACAGAACTTCCTTACGGATGAAGGAGTTCTAAAGAAAATAGCAGGGGCCGCCGAATTGTCGAAGAATGATATCGTACTCGAAATCGGTCCGGGACTCGGAAGTCTGACGGCACAGCTTGCTGAAAGCGCAGGCGCCGTTGTGGCGGTGGAGATTGACAGGCATCTGATACCGGCGCTGAGAGAGAGCCTTGGAAATTATCCCAATGTACATATCATTCAAGGCGACATAATGCGTATCGATCCGGAAAATGAAATACGGCCCTATTCCACGGACGGGGAAGGCCGGGAACTGACCTTGAAAATAGTGGCCAACCTGCCTTATTATATAACGACGCCCGTTATAATGAAGCTGCTTGAAAGCGGCATAAAAGCCAAAAACATGGTTTTCATGGTACAGAAGGAAGTGGCCGACAGAATGCGGGCAAAGCCGGGAGGAAAGGATTACGGCGCGTTGTCCGTTGCGGTGCAGTATTATTCCAGACCGTCCATGGTGCTCGAAGTACCTCCTCACAGCTTCATACCCCAGCCTGAAGTCGATTCCTCGGTAATAAAACTTGAGATATACGATAAGGCTCCTGTAGACCTCAAAGACCGTGATCTGTTTTTCAGGCTGGTAAAAGCGGCATTCGGGCAGAGAAGAAAAACGCTTGTCAATGCCTTGAACAATGCGGGATATTTCGGCATGGGTAAGGAAGAGATAAAATTGGCGCTTTCCGAAGTCGGCATAAACGAGAATCAGCGGGGAGAAACTTTATCGATAGAGCAGTTTGCCCAGCTGTCGAATCTGATTTACGACAGGAAGCACTGACCTGACAAGCAGGTAAGTGAATAGCGGCTTATGATTTTTGCAGGCCAAAAGCAGCGCTTATATCATGACTGACGCAAAAACCCCGGGGATCTTATCGATCTCCGGGGTCCTTTATGTCTGGAATGATATTTGAGAGCCTTACGCTGCGCTAATTGCGCTTATGTCAGGCTTTGAGCCTTTCTTCAAGAGCTGCGAGCTGTTTAGCCATTTCTTTGGGCAGTTTGTCTCCGAATTTGGCGTAATGCTCCTTGATCGACTCGACTTCCTTCAGCCATTCGTCCTTGTTGACCTTGAGGAGTTCAGCCATATCGGATTCGCTCACGTCAAGACCATTCGTGTCTATTGCATCGACTGTCGGCATGTAACCGATAGGAGTCTTTACAGACTCGCCATCGCCTGCAACTCTTTCGCAGACCCACTTGAGGACTCTGCTGTTTTCACCGAAGCCGGGCCACAGCCACTTGCCGTTGGCATCCTTGCGGAACCAGTTGACGTAGAAGATCTTCGGAAGCTTGTCGGAATCCGACTTGGTTCCTATATCAAGCCAGTGCTGTAAATAATCGCATACATGGTAACCTATGAACGGCAGCATTGCAAACGGATCGCGGCGAACCTGGCCGATATTCTTCGAAATCGTTGCGGCAGTGATCTCGGAACCCATTATGGAGCCGAGGAATATACCGTGATTCCAGTCGAGGCTCTGATGTACGAGCGGTATTGTGCTCGGACGACGGCCGCCTATCAGTATTGCAGAGATCGGCACACCCTCGGGATTTTCCCATTCGGGTGATATAACCGGGCACTGCTTGGCCGGCGCTGTGAACCTCGAATTGGCATGTGCTGCGACTTCCTTGGAATCGGGAGTCCAGTCTTTGCCCTTCCAGTCGATAAGGTGCTCGGGAGCCTTTGTGCCTATGCCTTCCCACCAAACATCTCCGTCATCGGTCAGTGCGACGTTTGTGAATATCGTATTCTTTTCGCAGCTGTGCATTGCGTTGGGGTTCGAATCCAGCGAAGTACCCGGAGCAACTCCAAAGAAGCCGGCTTCAGGGTTTATTGCATAGAGACGTCCGTCTTTGCCGAATTTCATCCATGCAATATCATCTCCGACGGTTTCGACCTTCCAGCCGGGAAGAGTCGGTATGAGCATTGCGAGGTTGGTCTTGCCGCATGCGCTCGGGAAAGCGCCGCATACATATTTCTTGTTGCCCTTGGGGTCCGTTATGCCAAGGATCAGCATGTGTTCAGCCAGCCAGCCTTCATCACGCGCCAGTACAGAAGCGATACGCAGTGCGAAGCACTTTTTGCCGAGCAGAGCGTTTCCGCCGTAACCGGAACCGTAGGACCAGATCATCCTCTCTTCCGGGAAATGGCTTATATATTTCTTTTCGATAGGAGCGCAGGGCCAGGTGAGATCCTTCTGTCCCTTCTCAAGCGGATAACCTACAGAATGCAGACAAGGTACGAAATCTCCGTCTCCGAGGGCATCGAGAACTGCCTTGCCCATGCGGGTCATGATCCTCATATTTACAACGACATACGGGCTGTCGGTCAGCTCAATGCCTATTTTGGATATGGGTGAGCCTATAGGACCCATCGAGAAGGGAATTACGTACATGGTCCTGCCATGCATGCTGCCTTTATACAGGCCTTTCATCGTAGCCTTGAGCTCGTCTGGGTCTACCCAGTTATTTGTCGGACCGGCGTCTTCCTTTCTCTTGGAAGCAATGAAGGTCCTGTCTTCAACACGTGCAACGTCGGACGGATCGCTCCTGAAAAGATAGCATCCGGGGCGTTTTTCGGGGTTCAACGGGGTAGCCATTCCACTTTCGACCATTTCCTTAAGCAGACGGTCGTTTTCTTCCTGTGAACCGTCGCACCAATAAATCTGATCGGGCTCGCACATAGCTGCCATTTCTTTGACCCAATCCTGCAATTTTTTGTTTGCGGTCATATCTTATAATCTCCTTTCATTTTATACGCTTATTATTTCCTGCGCTTGTTACATTATATCGTACATGCGCTGCTATAACCGAGTAATGCGTTATGTACTTGGTTAATTTTTTCACTAACAATTCTACCATATACTAATGAAATATACAACATGGGATTATTCAAGTTTTTTGCAACCGGCGCCACTATACTCTATCATTTTGCGGCCTAAATGCTTAATGTGCTATTACAATTCTAGCTTTTTGCAATTTTTAAATTGCAATCCTTCATTTTCATAACAGATAAACTTTGATATTTCTCCTGAAAACTGTAGAAAATAAATTATTGAAAAGAAGGGAGTGATCGATATGAAAGAAAAAATGCGTGATAAAGGCATAGTCAAGGAAGCCATCGGAGACCCCGCTTTTTACAACGACCAGATCGATAAGAGCAAGGAACCTGTAAAAGCGCGACCGGAGTATAAGAAAAAAGGCGGGAAACGCTAGCATATTTCCCGGATTCGGTACAAGATAGCATCAATTAAAATAAACCGTCATATAATCCTATGATGGTTTATTTTATAGTATGACAAGCCGTACCGCCGCAAACCGGCGCCGGCAGGGAAAGTAAATGCAGTATCGGAGGGATTGGGATTGGATGCGAGGTCTGGGTTCCAAAGAAATTACTTTATATTTGTCAATGAGGATACCGGCTACGAAGCGGGACAGAAACCATCCGGCCATATAAAGGTGGAGGTGCGCGACGGAAGGGGCAGGCTGCATGCTGCTGTACAGAACCTGCGGCCGGGAAACGGGAGATTTGAATATGCCCTTTATTTGCTGCGCGCTGGCAGTATACCGAAAGCTTTGGTATATGCGGGGAATTTAGGGTTAAGGCCGGGAAATACCGAAATCGAGTGGATATTCGATCCATCGGATGTTGGCAGATCGGGAGTTCCGATAGAAGGCTTCGATGTGTTCGCCATTGTCGCCGAAAGCTCCGGCGGCTTCGAAAGCAGTCCCGCCTGCCCGTTGGCAGCATATAGGAATAAGCGCGTCGATTGGAGAGGCGATTTCCGCATGTCAAGGATGGTTAAAAAACCTGTACAGGCGGAGATCAAGCAATTGCCGAAGTTTGAGAAAAAGCCGGAAATCAAGCCGGTAACGAAACCTGAGATCAAATCCGGGATAATGCCGGAAATTAAACCTGAGGTAAAGACTGGTGCCAAATCCGAAACGAAACCGGAAGTGAAGCCGGAAACAAAGCCGGAAGTGAAGCCGGAAACAAAGCCAGGGCCGGCGGTGGAGCTGCAGCCTGCAGAATATAGCGGACCAGAAGACGTCATGAATATTGAACCAACGAAGCCGAACGAGCAGGCTCAGGGACAGCAGGGGACAGCTCAGGAGCAGGCGGATGACCAGCCGCAGTTTGGTGCTCAGCCGCAGATATATCAAGAGGCTTCTGTCCCGGTAAATGACCAGCAGCAGAACTATCAGCAAAGCCCCAACCCTGTGGGTGGTCAGCCACAGGTATATCAATACCCGTCCGGCCAGCAAGCGACCCAGCTTTACGGGGCAGAGCCGGAGCAGTATGGACAGGGCCAGAATTACCAATTTCAGCAACCCCAGCCATATATCCCTTATCCGGTGTATCAGGAACAGCCGCCGAATACCTATAACCCCTACCAGATCTATGCGCAGCCGCCTCAAATGTACGCTCCATACCAGCAGGCATTTCAGCAGTCCGTTCAGCCTTACGAATCTGCCCAACAGCAGGAGGACGAGCAGGGACAGCAGTACCAGGAACCTGTCTGGCATCAGGAGGAATCTATGGAATTCGCGGCAGAACAGCCGCAGATAGGACCGTATCATATAAAGCCGGAAACATCGGCTCAGGATTTCTCCGAAATGGGCAAGCAACCGGGGGAGCCGGTGCAGATGGCTGAGGACTACGATAGCAAGGTGCAGCAATTGCAGGAAAACATACCGGAAAACATACCGGAAAACGCGCAGGAGAACACTCCGGAAAACATACCGGAGAACATGCCGGAAAACATTCCCGAAAACGCACAGGAGAACATACCTGAAAACATACCCGAAAACGCACAGGAGAACATACCCGAAAACATTCCCGAAAACATACAGAAGCCACAGAATAATGTGCTGCACATGCATGGCGGCTCGCAACAGCCACAGGCTGAAGAGGCCGATAAGGGACAGAATGCAGCGCCGCCCGAATACCAATACCCTATTGGTAACGGTAACCTCAATACCGAATGCCTGTATCTCAACGGGAATATCTGCGGAGCCTTTTTGAATCCGGCGGGGGGAGACGCCAGCCCGTGTGAGACCTGCAAAGCCAATCGCAGGGGAGCGGCCGAAGAGGTTATGCCGGCCGGTGACCTGTCAAGGCTCAGGGCAATTCTTGACCTGAATTTTGAGCTGAACGATCCGTTCCACAGCAAACGAAGCGATTACGTGTGGTGGAAGATCACGAATCCTGTGAATCTCAACAACATCCTTTACCAGAACAACATAAGGTCGCCGCTTATGTTCAACCCGGCGGTAATGCTGGCGCATTACAAGTACCGTCACCTCATCGTCGGAATTTTTACGAGGAAGGATGGCCAGAAATACGTCGTATGCGGAGTGCCGGGAATGCACATGGTTGACCGTAAGCCGTTCGGCGAACTGAGTAAATGGGTGCAGGCGGACGGGGGCAGATCGCGTTATGGCGCCTTCGGTTACTGGCTTGTCTATATAAACCCGGATGATGGTAAGATATTGAATCTCAATCAGGAGTGAGACAACTCGCTTTTGGTTTTTTGTCAATAGATCAAGACATATGGATAAGGCTGGTCGTATTTAGTTGATATATGGCCGGCCTTTTTGTTTTTGTACTGGCCTTTCGTTTTTCTATCGGCATTTTCATCTATATGGGCACCTTTTGCAATACTGGCAAACTTGTTTTACCGTGATTTTGTCCTTTAGTTTACCGTTCATGTTTTTATGAGACCATTTTCAATAACGCATCGTATATAGTACAGATTCACAAGCCATTTCAAAGATCAGGCGGATATGGTAGAATAATTTGGTAAGTTTTATAGCGGGAGGTGATTTTTCTGCTTTACGTATTTATCGGTTGTCTCGCATTCGGTTTATTTTATTCCGTTCTGTCGCTGATCCTCGGGGGTCACGGAGGAGACCACGGAATGGACCATGCGGGCGGAGCCGACCATGTCGGCAGCTTCGATCATGCGGGGGGTCTCGACCATACGGTGGGAGCGGACCATGCCGGAGGCTTCGAGAATACTGCAGGAGCTGATGCACTCCACAGTGCCGGCCCGGGAAATGATTCCGGGGTACAGCATGGCTCCGATTCGGCGGATACCCCGTCGCCTTTCAATCCGCTTGTTATTGCCGGCGCTATCAGCACCTTCGGTGCGGTAGGCATTATTTCAATGAAGGGCTTCGGTATTTCCGGGCTTATGAGCACCATCATTTCGCTGGGGTTTGCAGGAGCCATAGGAGCGGCTTTGTTTTTCGGAATCGTCAAGTTTATGTATGGTTCGCAGTCCAACTCAATTTATTCCCTGGACGAACTGGTAGGCACCGAAGCCGAGGTATTAACGCCAGTGCCGGAGAAAGGCCTTGGAGAGATAGCTTACGTCGCCAACGGCATAAGATACACCCAATCCGCCAGGTCTATGGAGGGGAGCGCGATCAAAAGAGGTGCGACGGTCATTATCAGGGAAATCGCGGGAAATGTGGCGGTCGTGCAGCAGAAGCTGACTCTGGACGAAATCGAAATAAGCTGTGAGGAGCAGGAAAACAGGGAAAACGGGAAACCACGCAGAGATGCTGGAAATAATTAATTAAGGGAGGAATTGTAATGGGTTCTTACGCATTGCCGATTATGATCGCTATTGTCCTGGTTGTCATCCTTTTCATCCTGATATCTGTTTTTGTCGGCAGATACGTGAAGGTTGGACCTGATGAGGCATTGATTGTATCAGGACGTAAAAAAAGACTGCCTAACGGTCAAGTGGTTGGTTTCAGAATTGTAAGAGGCGGGGCAACTTTTGTCTTGCCTGTATTGGAAGTCTCGAAGACCATATCGCTAAGAATCATGCCTCTTGACGTCAACTCAAGCGCATACACTTCGCAGGGAGTACAGGTTTCGGTCGACGGTATCGCACAGGTCAAGATCGATTCGAGCCAGGAAGCCATAGCGACCGCAGCGGAACAATTTTTGAGCCTCAAAGAGGATGAGATCAAGCGTATCGCCACGCAGACTCTTGAAGGTCACCTGCGTTCGATCGTAGGGAACCTGACGGTAGAGGAGATAAACCAGAACAGGGACGCGTTCGCGCAGAAGGTGCAGGAGCTTGCAGCCGGGGATCTCGCTAACATGGGTCTCAAAATCATATCCTTTACCATTAGAGAAATCGCCGACAAGAACGGTTACCTTGAGAGCCTTGGTAAAGCACAGATCGCAAGGGTGCAGAGGGATGCCGTCATAGGCCAGGCGGAAGCCAAGAGGGATGCCGATATAAAGAGCGCCGAGGCCATGCAGGCAGGGCAGACTGCCAAATACCTCGCTGAGACCAAGGTTGCCGAATCCAACAGGGACAAGGAAATGAAGGTCGCCGATTACCAGGCCGCCATCAATGAAAGGAAGGCCGAGGCTGATCTTTCATACGACAAAAAGAAATTTGTCATACAGCAGGAAGTCGAGAAGGAAGCAATGCAGGTCGAGATCGTCAAGAAACAGAAGGAAATCGAGCTGCAGGAACAGGAAGCTCTCAGAAAAGAAAAGGAACTCGACGCAATGATCAGGAAGCCTGCCGAAGCCGACAGGTTCAAGACCGAGATATCCGCCGAAGCCGACAAGGTTAAGAAGTCCAAGGAAGCAGAAGCTCAGTCCTTCGCTATAAAAGCAGAAGGTCTTGCAAAAGCCGAGGCGATCAAGGCGGCTGGTCTTGCGGAAGCTGAGATCATCAAGGCGAAAGGTGAAGCCGAAGCGGCTGCACTGGCCAAGAAAGCGGAAGCATACAAGCAGTTCAACGATGCGGCTATCGCGCAGATGGTCATCGAAAAGCTGCCGGATATAGCGTCAGCTATAGCGCAGCCTCTCGCGAAGACGGAAAAGATAGTAATGATAGGCGATTCCGGCGCATCAAAGCTGACAAAGGATATCACAGGAGTGATAGCGCAGCTGCCTGAAACGGTCAAGGGACTCACGGGCGTCGACATAACCGATATCCTGAGAAAATATGCGAGCGGCAAGGAAGAGGTCAGAGATAGTGCGAAAGGCGACAAAGAAGTCGCAAAATAATAAATAAGATCAAAAAATATTAAAATATATGCTTTTTTGGCTTAATATAGTATAATATGAGAGGATGGAACAAGTACATCCCCTTTGATGCCGAAGCGACAGGATGAAGAGCTTGAGACGCTGCCGAAAGGATGCTGATTTGAGTTGAGCGCAAGAAACAAGGTGGAGCTGAGGATTGCGGGCAAGGATTATACTATAGTAGGAACCGAGCCGGAGGAGTATATTCAAAAGGTCGGGCACTATATAGATAAAAAGATGACTGAGATATTGAGATACAGCTCCAGTCTCAGTACTTCGCTCGCGGCAGTCCTTACATCGATAAACGTCGCCGATGATTTCTTCAAGAGCCGGGAAAGTGAGCAAGACGCCAGGAAAGAGCTCAAAAAGGCGCTTGATGAACTCGAAAGCCTCAGGGAAGAGAAACAGCGGCTGCTGCAGGAAAATTCGGCACTGAACGAAATGAATGCAACTCTCAAGCTTGATCTCGCAAAGCGGGAAGCAGAGCTCGGAGAGGTCAGAATTTCGCTTGACAGGGCTGAAAGAGCGAGAGAATAAGTTTTGCAAAACTATCGCTTCGCGGGAGGAACCGCGGAGCGATTTTTATTGTAGGCAGGCAGAGGGCGGATGCCTGCAGCGGGGTGTCTGAAACATCGGCAAAAGCCATTGGACGCCGGAGGATACCGCCAAATTGCGGCGGCATGTCATGGAATACGGCACAGCGTTAAGGGACAGATTATCTATAGCTGTTTGTACTTATAAAGTATATTGCGGGAGAAACGATGGATACATCAGAGATCAGTAATTTGAACAGATACAATAGAAGGATAGAGCTGCTCGCGCCCGCCGGAAACCGCGGCGCGCTGCATGCGGCTGTTGAAAACGGGGCCGACGCGGTTTACCTTGGAGGCAGGTCCTTCAACGCCCGGGAAAATGCCGATAACTTCGATGCGGATACGCTTCGCGAGGAATTGCTATATGCACATGCGCGCGGCGTCAACATCTACCTGACGCTCAATACGCTCATATCCGATGATGAGATGAAGCAGGCGCTCGAATTTGCCGCCGAAGCGCGTTATGCGGGCATAGACGGCATAATCGTGCAGGATCTCGGTCTCGCGGCTGCGCTCAGAAAGGTAATGCCCGATGTTCCGCTGCACGGCAGCACCCAGATGACGGTATATGACCTGGAAGGCGTGCGGGTTCTCGAAGCTATGGGCTTCAGAAGGGTGGTACTTGCGAGGGAGCTGCCATTGGAGGAAATCTCATATATAGCGCGCAATACAAAGCTTGAAATAGAAGCCTTCGTTCACGGAGCACTTTGCGTATGCTACTCGGGACAATGTCTCATGAGCAGCATGATCGGCGGCAGGAGCGGCAACAGGGGAAAATGCGCGCAGCCCTGCAGGCTGCCCTGGCAGCTTGTGGATATGCGCGAAGGCAAGCCAGTAAACCAGACTCGCTATCTTAGGGCAACCGCGCCGTCAGCGAAGGAAAACGCCTCGGGGAGCGGATCCGGGTACCTGATGAGCCCCAAGGACATGAGCATGCTTGACTACATGGGGGATATTGCAAATTCGGGTATAACTTCGCTCAAGATCGAGGGCAGGATGAAAAGTCCGGAGTATGTGGCTACAGTGGTGCGCCTGTACAGAAAATATCTGGATATGGCAGTTGCGGACGATATTTCAGAAGGTGTTCGGCAGCCTGGCGTCGAGGCTGCGGACAGGCATGACCTTCTTCAGATATATAATAGGGGCGGCTTCTCTTCCGGTTACATGAAGGGTAAAAGCGGAGCCGATATGATGAGCTATGAAAAGCCAAATAACAGTGGCATTTACCTTGGGAAGGTCCAGGCATATGACAGCCGTTCGCGAACCATAACCGTAAGGCTCGAATGGGACCTGTCGATAGGGGACGGGGTCGAGATATGGACCGGAGACTCCGATAGCCCGGGTGGTACGGTCACATCGTTAAACACAGGCAGGCAAAATGTAAGAATAGCCAAAAAGGGCGAGCTTGCCTCCGTCGGTGAATTCAGAGGACGTATAACACCGGGGAGCGGCGTCTATAAGACACTGGATATCACTTTGAATAAAACCGCCCGGGAAACCTTCTCGGGAAAAATCATAAAACGCGCGGCTTTAAAGGGAAAGGCTTTTCTGGAGGTTGGACAGCCGCTGACCCTGAACGTCGGGGACACCGAAGGGCATATAGTGACGGCCCGGGGAACGCTTTTGCCGGAAGAGGCGATAAACAAGCCTCTCTCGGACGAGAGGCTGAAGGAACAGCTGAGCAGGACCGGTTCGACACCTTTTTACTTCTCAGAACTGGAAATCGATATAGCAAGCGGACTTACGATACCCATAAGTGAAATCAACGAGGTTAGAAGACAGGCGCTCGATGAACTCTACAAAATAAGGGCAGACCGTTATCCGGACCGGCGAAACCGGGATGGCGCGGGCAGACAGGCGCTGGAGGGCATGGATCGGCGGGATGGGGATGGTACGGTCGGCCGGATAGACAAGGTGGTTAACGCAGCTTGCCCGGCTGCGCCGCAAAGCAGCGGGCTGCTGGAAACAATCTCCACCAATGGTAACGCCAGATTATCGGTCTATTTTTACAGATGGGATGAGCACTATGATTACGCCTCATTAGGCGCAGACAGGGTTTATCTTCCTTTTGTCTCGATGATGAAGCCCGGCTTCAGGGATTCGGTAAAAGCGCTTAAGACCGCGGGGACCGAGGTTTTCGCCTGGCTGCCTTCTGTTACGCGCGGCAGTTATGAAAAGCTGATAGAAAGGTTCACAATAAAAAAGCCTGAAGAAGGGCGCACCGGTGAAAACGCTCCGGCAGACCGCCGCGCAGCCGCTTCGGAAGCCACGCCCGCGGATGCTGTGGATGGACTTTTGTGCGGCAATGCTGGCACTTTGAAGAAGCTGAGCAGATGCGGTATCCGGCTTGCAGGAGACCTTCCGCTTAACATATTCAATACGAATTCATTTCTCGAGGCCGCAGGCCTTGGACTGGAAAGCGCAGCGCTTTCGGCGGAACTGACTTTGCAGCAGGCTGCCTGTATAGGAAAGGCGGTCAAGGCGGGCAACGGAAGCTCAGTCGTTCCTGAAGCCGCCGTTTATGGAAGGCTGCCGCTTATGATCAGCGAATACTGTCCCGTGGGAAGCATAGCAGGAGGCTTTGCAGCAGGGTCAAAATGCAGCGCCGTGTGCACCGGGAGCGATTACAGCATGAGAGACAGAAAGGGCTCGGAATTCCCCGTGCTGTGCGACAGGACTGATTGCAGGAGTACCATATTGAATTCGGATATCCTGTTTGTTCCGGAGGTCGTAAAAGCTCTTGCCGACGCCGGAATAGGGTTGCTTAGAATGTACATATGGGATGAAGGGCCGGAGCAGGTCAGAGAGCTGGTCAAGCTCTACAAGGCTGCGCTGTTTGACAATAATGTAAGGCCTTCAGGCTTTAAGGCAGCTATGCCGAACGAAGGCAGGTATACGAAGGGCCACTATTTCAGGGGTGTATGAATGTCGGACCGGAGAAGGAATGCAGGGGGAGAGATCTATGGAAAATGAAATCAACGTATATATCAAGGTCGGGGGAGAAGGTAAAATCCCGGTCTATGCGTCGCAGCACGCCGCCGGCTGTGACCTCTTCGCGACGTGTGACATGGCTGTAAGACCAGGCGAAACGAAAATAATGCCGCTGGATTTCAATATGGCGATGGATACCGAATATGAAGCACAGATCAGGCCGCGGAGCGGTCTGTCGCTGAAAACCGAACTCAGGGTGCCGAACGGGCCTGGCACTATCGACAGCGATTACAGGGATACGGTCGGAGTTTTATTGCAGAATACATACAATATAGCCAACCTCCCTTACCAGATCGCGGTGGATCCGGGCATTTTAGAGGAGCTGTACCGGGATTATACCGAAACAGGGCTGCTCGAATATCTGGCAAAGGACGGCAAACCTTTACCGGCCGCCTCTCTTGCAGTCTCCGGACAGAAAATCTATCTTGACAAGCTTGGAAATCCATATGGAACCATATACATAAAAAAAGGTGAAAGAATTGCGCAAATGGTTTTCTGCGAATACAAACGCGCAAATTTCATAAAGCACCCCGATCCTCGCACGATCGGAGCGGACAGAGGCGGCGGCTTCGGCCATTCGGGCCGCGGCTGAAAAAGGTTACGGGGGCCGACGATGAAGTTTCTTAACGAGGTCATTGAGAATCCATTCGATCCGGACAGGTTCATAGAATTTGCCGGCCTGGTATTCGACGGCCTGAGACAGTCTGACGCGGGGCAAACTGATCGGGTGCGGTCCGGTGTGGTCCAAACCGATCTTATGCAACCCGGCGCGGATCAACGAGATACAGTGCAGCCCGGTACGAACCAAGTTAATCAGATACAGCCCGATGCGGGCTTACCCTGCCAGAAATGCCCAGGGACTGGCAGCATCATGCCTTCAGGCGACATATCAGTCATAAAGATTTATAACTGCGGCGGGGATGCTAAGGTGGCGGTTTTAGCCGTGAGGGCTATTGTACCGGTGAAAACAGTATCCGAAGTTTTGGCTTCCATACAATGCGAGGCTGCTTTTACGGCGTTTTATGAGGATAATGTGCATATATGGAAGCTTTCTTATGTCAAACTCCTGCATAACAATCAAATGTCCGGTGCAAGCCAGCCCGGGAACTGCGGCGTAAAAAGGACTTCATTTATAATGGGCGTGGACGGAACCCGGGGTACTGACGATCTGACTGCTATTGTGAATGCTGCGGCACAGCGGCAGCTGCTGAATCTTCTTCGCAGGAAGGGGAGGATATCCCTAACCGATATAGAAAAAGCTTTCAGCAGCCATGTGTTCACAAGGAATGTGATTAAAGCTTTCAACCAAAGGTATCCTGACGCATCGGACCTTTCGGGGATTGTATGGCTTCCCGGCTTTAAGCCGGACGAAAGTGAACCGTTCGACAGGGTGCTTGCCATCGATCCTGAAATGCTGGGTAATATTTTTGTAAGCAGGTTAAAAAAGGGAGACAGAAAAAACAGCGGTGCATTCTATACGCCGCTCGAGACTGTAAGCTTCATGTGCAGGGAAAGCCTCGCACAATACGTTTCCAATGTGACTGAGCTCCCGTATGAGGACTGTTGGGAGTTGCTCGGCGTGGAAGGCCCGACACAGTCGCAAGCTTTAACACTAGTGCAAGGCAAGGCATGTACCACCGAAGGCCCGACACAGTCGCAAGCCTTAACACCAGTGCAAGGCACGGCATGTACCGCCGAAGGCCCGACACAGTCGCAAGCCTTAACACCAGTGCAAGGCACGGCATGTACCACCGGAGGCCTGACACAGTCGCAAGGCCTGATGCCTGATGAGCATGTCCGCAGTCTGCCCGGGATGGCGGCGGTCAGCTTGATAAAAATCGACCGGGCGCTGCAGCAGGTCAGGGTGTTCGATCCTGCGGCCGGCTCAGGCGCTTTCGTTCTGGGTATGCTTAAGGAGATAACAAGGGTGCGCTATATTATCTCAGCAGGGCTGTGCCAAGGCGCCGGTAAAAGCAGGTACGAGCTAATGCTGCATACTGTCGCGAACTGCATTTTCGCCGCAGATACCGATGAAGAGGCGGTCAGGCTGACAAAGCTCAGATTGCGGTGCGCGCTTGCCTCCGCCAACGGCGGCGGGCCGCCGGAACCGGAACGATTTTGTCATGTCGCATGCTGCGACAGCCTCGATGACAGCGCGGATATGTTTAAAAACGATCCGTCATTTGCAGGCGTCATTTCAGAGAAGGGCGGTTTCGATATTGTCATCGGAAACCCTCCGTATATATCCGCCGTGGAAGACGCCAGGTACGGCAATCCGCTAAGGGATTCACTCAAAGCGAAATATCCCATATTAAAGGGTTCCTTCGATATCTACACTGCGTTTTTGCTGGAAGGGGTCAGGCAGACCAACAAGGAGGGCGTATACTGCTGGATAGTGCCGAACAGCCTGCTGTCGTCGCGTTATGCCCTGCCCGTGCTTGATTATCTGAAGCAGAACGGCCTGCGCCGCAGCATCAGCGTATCTGATATTGATATTTTTCATAACGTAGGAGTATATCCGGTTATCGCAATAGGAAATAAAAAAGCGAACAGTACCGCATACGGCGAGTATATCGCGGTTTCCGCGGATAATCCCGGCTGTGCCGAAGTAAGGAACTCTGCCTGCTATACGGGATACGGCAGCTTCAAGGACTATGGCGTAAGGATAGCTTCAGGCGCGGCAGGCTTTCAGGCAAAGGCTCTCGCCGGATGTATTTCGGAAGACGCCAAGGACCACGCGATACCCTTTGTTGTCAGCGGTTCGATCGATAAATATTCCACCGGCTTCAAAAATGTCAGATATATGGGAAAGACCTGGCCAAAAGCTTTTATCACTAAAAGCGGGGATATAGCTCAAAGCAAATGGAGGTTGTGGTGCGGGGAAAAGATCATAATTGCAGGCCTTGCAAAGGAAATTGAGGCGGATTACAGCCGGGAGCCGCTGGCATTGGGCGTCGGTACGTATGCCATATATGATTTCGGCGGGTTTGATCCGCTGTATTTACTGGGACTTCTGAACAGCAGGTTCATGTCGGAATATTTGAGGGAACAGTTCTATGAAAAGCACCTTGCGGGGGGCTACCTTGCAATAAATAAGGCCATGCTTGAGCAGCTTCCGCTTGTGCCGGCCGACCCGGCAATACAGGAAGCTATCGCCGAAAAAGCCGGCGCAGTTAAAGCTATGCTTCATAAGCAGCATGGGCAAAATGAGGAAGACGGGGAATTGTGGCGGGCCGGTGCAAAAGCTGGGGAAGTTCATTCGGCCGGTGCAAAAACCGGGGAAGTTCATTCGGTCGGCAAAGAAGCTGCGGAAGCTCACCGGGAAAAGCGGCTTCGGGTCGAACTTCAATGCAAAGACCTGCTGGATGATATAGATAGGCTTGTGGACCAGCTTTTCGCCTACCACCACTTCCGATAGCGGTTATAGCTTTTATCCGCATACTTGCGCGTGTCGGGCGGGATCGAAGTAATTTTTTCGAGCATCTCCTTATCCGCTACCTTTCTGAAAGCCGTTTGTATCAAAGCCTGAAAACCATCCCCGTCCCCGGGAAACGTGACATGCACGGGATAGATATATTCGTTCCTGTTGGAAGCTATCTTTGCAAATTCGGGCTCGGTATGGGCTTTTATCTTTTCGGAAACCAAACGTGCCCCGGCTTCATCGGTACACGGCAAAACGATTATGATATCCCTGCCGCGGTTCAAAACGATCGTATCCGTTGCACGCAGCGCTTCCCTGGCTTTTTTTGCGGCTATGTTGAAAACAGAAGCCTTGTATTCGGCTGTAATGCGCTGTTCTTCACCGGCTTCGGAATTCAGCTGGAGAGTCGTTATCAGTATCATGGACATGGGGGCGTTGGTGCGTTTGGAGTATTTGATCTCACGTTCGACATAACTGTCGAACGACATACTGATAGCGCCTATTTCGCTCGTATCATAGTGAAAAGGCTTCTCGGTCCTTATAAGGCTGACTATTGAGCTTTCGAGTCTTTTTAGCTGATATGGCTTCAATATGTAGTCATTTACGCCATAGCGCAACGCAGCCGACTTGAGGTCGGATCTGTCCGCCTGCGTTACGATGATAATCGGAACGGATTTATCCGGAGAGGCTCTCAATTTCGATAACGCTGCAAAACCATCGATTTCGGTGGGGAAAGCCAGGTCCATGACAATAAGCTTAAGATCGGCAATATCCGTATTCAGTAGCTTGAATTGATTGTAATCGCCTACTTCTATTATATTGAAACGTCCGGTTTTATCCAGGATGTGACAAACCTTTTGTCTCTCGTAGGCTGAATAGTCCATCAGTAAAACGGTGCCATCCATGGCTCGATCTCCTTTTCAAACGAATACGCCGTTATAGTTATCGGCAGATCATCTGATAAATTTAATGGAACAATTTCGCTTCGCAGCCGGCCTGACTGAAAAGGCAGCTATTAGTTATTGTTAAATGTTAAACTAGTGTTATAATTTTATTTGAAATGTGTTAGGTGAGGTGCAGGTTATTAAATAACGGAAGCTTATGGGGGTCATATGAAGAAAAACGCACTGGTCGCCCAGTCCGGGGGACCGTCGCCGGTTATAAACGCATCTTTGCAGGGTGTATTGGACGCCGGCTTTTCATACCCTGATCGTATAGGTACCATTTATGCCGGGTGGCATGGTATTGAGGGAGTTTTGCTGGAAGAGCTTATCGATATGGGCAAACAGCCTGCCGACGAGCTTAAAAGGCTGCGGATCACTCCGGCGGCAGGCGCGATCGGCACCTGCCGTTATAAGCTGGGTAAAGGCCAGACGGAAGATTTCAACCGTATAATAGATGTAATTCAGGCGCATGATATCGGATATTTCTTTTATATAGGCGGCAATGATTCCATGGATACAGCCGACAAGGTTTCAAGGCTTGCAGCACAGAGAGGCCTGGAGCTGATAGTGGCGGGAGTCCCAAAGACCATCGATAACGACCTTGGCGACGACAAATTCACAATAATAGATCACACGCCCGGCTACGGCAGCGCCGCCAGATACTGGGCACATACCATACAGAATGTAAATGAGGAAAGCAGGGGAATGTGCGTTTCGGAAGCCGTAGCGGTCCTTCAGGCGATGGGCAGGAAAGCCGGTTACATCACCGCGGCAGCCAGATTGGCGGACCCGCGGAGAGAAATGCCGCTTCAGCTTTACATGGCAGAGTCGGGACACAATCTCGAGACGCTCGCCGAAAATGTAAACCGTGAACTCTTAAGATCCGGCCGCTGCATCGTTGTGGTCAACGAAGGCTTCGACGTGGGCAATATAGGCGAGGCGCGCGATGCGTTCGGTCATGTGGAATACGGGGCAAGCAAGGTAACCGCGTCGCAGGCTGTGGTGAACTACCTCAACGAACATGGCATAAAAGCAAGGGGCCAGGTAACGGGGCAACTCCCGGGCGTATTGCAGAGAGCCGCGTCGATACAGGCGTCTCCGATCGACCAGCAGGAGGCTTACGAGGTGGGTAAAAAGGCCGTACAGATCGCAATTGAGGATGGCACGGGCTGGATGGCCACCATACTCAGGAAGCCTGGCGCAGGGTATGAAGCATACTACGGCAAGGTAAGACTCGATGTGGTCGCCAATTCGGAGCGTTTTCTGCCGAAAGAATGGCTGACCCCTGATGGAATCGATGTGACGGACGCTTTCATCGAATATGCGAAGCCTCTCATACTGGGCGGCTGGCCCGAGATAGAGCTGGAAGATGGCCTTCAGCGTTTTGCCAGGCTGGACGTCAGATTTACGGAAAAGAAACTGGAAGCTTATTTACCCCAGAATTTTAAACACGGAGGGAAAAATGCCTAAGTCACTTCTAGGTAGATTTAAAGACTGGCTCAAGGAAGTATTTCCGACCAGGACCGATATATTTGTTACCATAATAATAGCGCTTTTCGTATTGGTAAACGTATTGAAAATAACGATATTCAACCAGGTGCTCGTCCCGCAGGCGGACAAGTACATGTTCCGCTTCAAGCTCCTGACGACGCTTCTGATCGTAGTCGCAATATACCCGATACTGTTCCGTTTCAGGTCAAGGGCGCTGTTTATAGTGTTTTACGTCATACAGGCGCTGTATATACTGATAAACATGTCGTATTACCTGTACTTCAACAACTACCTGCACATGGAAGTATTCATTCAGAACTTCTACGAGGGTTTTGTTGCGGTAATGAACGCTTCTTCGCCGAAGAATCCGATCCTTCTGGTGGCGTTCATAGACCTGCCGCTGTTTGTTTTCCTCACAGTCACATATTTCAGGGCAAACCGCCTGAGAAAGAAGCTGTGGGTCATCGTCGATGCGGCGATAGTGCTGGCTTTGCTCGCGACGGCGTATACGCAGTACGGCCATTATAAAAATAAAGTGTTTATAACAAATATTGCGCAGAACCATTTCCTTGGAGAATCCCGAATCGTGCAGCGCTATGGTACTTTGACCAACAGTGTGGTCAGCCTGTATTACGGACAAAGCACGGAGGACTATATCAACAGCCTGAAATACGGCAAGCAGATCTCCAAAACGGTCGAAAACCCGAAAAAGGCGAATATTTTCATAATCCAGGTGGAATCCATGGATTCCGTTATTGTTAATCAGCAGCATAACGGCAAATATGTCATGCCCTACATGAATTCCCTCACGAGTAACAGCGTATACTTCCCTTACATGGTAAGCTACCATTTCGGAGGCGGTACCTCGGACGCCGAGTTTTCAATAATAAACAGCGTGGAGCCTCTGGTGGGCTATCCCGCAATCAAGCTGACGACCTACAAGGCGCCTAACGCCTTCATAAAGCAGCTTAATGCTGCCGGCTACGAATCGCTGGCCTTCCACGGCAATATTGCGAGGTATTACAACCGCGACCTGGCTTTCCGTACGTTTGGCTTCGAAGAATTCTACAGTATTGAAAAGATGGGCATGAAGGATGCCGGCTGGGGCGCTCCCGACGACAAGGTATTCGATTTTGCGCTCGACAGGGTATCAAAGGTGACGAAGCCGCTGCTGTCGTATGCCATAACGATGACCAGCCACGGACCGTTCACGAGCGTAATGAATTATTATAACAACAGCGACTATGACGATGTTTCGGACAAGATCGTAAGGGATTATTTCGTTTCGATGACCTATGTGGACCAGAGCTTGAAGGCTTACGTCGAAGCTATACAGGAGAAGTATGACAACGCCTATATAATAATTTTTGGCGATCACACGCCTAAAATTGTAAGTCCGGATTACACGCAGGCCGCTACAATGATAGAAGGCAAGAATTATGAATTTGTGCCGCTGTATATCATCACACCCGATAAGACAAAATACCGCGAGGAAAACAGGGTCGCCTCCACTCTAGACCTTGCGCCGACCATTATGAACGCCGCCGGAGTATCCTACGATTACCTTTCCGACGGCACAGATCTGCTCGATCGTTCGCAGGTACCGGGTAAAATACCGTACCGAGGACTGGAGTGGGACAGGGCTGAATTATTCAAGGATATATCTCAGGCGATGGGGAAATAGAGAAATGACTTCAAGACCCGGCAGAATAAACGCTCTGCCGGGTTTATACATTAAATGTTAAATTTAAGCTAAAAAGGCTCGTGGTAGCAATCGAACGAGATTTGACAGATTTATCAGGAGTAACGTTAATAAACGATTAAGAAATTAACTTTTGAACATTTCTGAAAGTTGAATAAAATTTGTATATCCAGTATCATAATATTAAAGTAACGGAATGTCTCGTAAAAATTAGAGTTTTCCGGGTGAAAGGAAGGGACCTTAATATGTTAGTCAGAAACTGCGCAGGGGGCATAATCTTCTGCGGAAACAAGGTGTTTCTCCTTAAGAATGAAAAAGACGAGTGGGTTTTTCCAAAGGGCGTCATTCGAAGCGGTGAATTGCCGAATGAGGTAGCGCTCACGAGGGTCAAAGAAGAAGGCGACATTGCGTCGGAAATTGTTTCAACAGCAGGGCACACCAACTATGAGTTCTTTTCCGTAACACGTCAGAAACCGGTCTGCAACAAAATTATCTGGTACATCATGAAATCAAATAATCTTTATTACAAAATCAAAGACAATGAAAAATTTATGGATGCGGGGTATTTTGATATCGAGGAGGCCATGAAGCTGGTGACGTACAGCCAGGACAAGGCGCTTTTGAACCTGTCCTACAGGATGTACAAGGATATCACCTCGGTAGCCGTTTAGATAGCCGGCAGCTGAAATGCCGTAAAATCTTCAGTTCGAAATTATTATTAAATTATAGTAAAATAGATGATAGCGGGGTAACCTGCTATCATTTATTTTTATGCCGGAGGAAGCATGAGGAAGGAATATCTGACCGTTTCGCGGGAGGCTTCCGCGGAGCTCGAAGAGAAAAAATCGCACTTTATAGCGACGGTAAGACCTGTTGCCGACGAGGAAGAGGCGCGCGGTTTTATCGAGGCTCTCAGGTCGAAATACTGGAATGCAACTCATAACGTTTATGCATACTATATCTGCGGCGGAAATCTGCAGCAGAAGTTCAGCGACGACGGCGAACCTTCCGGTACGGCGGGTCTCCCTGTGCTGGAGGCGATCAGGAAACTCGAGGTGCAGGATGTCGCAGTCGTAGTGACCCGTTATTTCGGCGGAACTCTGCTCGGAGCCTCTGGTCTGGTGCGCGCATACGGTAAAAGCGCGGCAATGGGAATCGAAGCCGCAGGGCTCGTTAAAAGGCAGCTCTGTATCGAAACCGGCATAACCATGGATTATTCGCTGCTCGGCAAGCTTCAGGCCGTGACCGCCTCAAAGGGTTATAAGGTGAAAGATACGGTCTATGCACAGGATGTCGACATGTACCTTTATGTACCGGTCGACGAATTCGAGGCTTTCTCGGCGTTAGTCACCGAGACGACCAACGCCAAGGCCAGCGTTTACGCGGGAGAAAAGTCTTACATTACTATAGGAGTGTGATTTGGATGATTGAAGAGGATATGCTTGAAAAAAAGGTATGGGCTGTAGTGGGCGCCAATACCGACCGTGAAAAATACGGGAACATGATCTACAGGAAATTGCTTGCAAGGGGATACACGGTATACCCGGTCAATCCGAACTATGATGAAATCGAAGGCAATACCTGCTACGGGGATCTTTCGTCATTGCCGCAGAAGCCAGACGTCATAGACATGGTCGTATCGCCGAAGAGGGGACGCGCCGTACTCGAAGAGGCAGCCAGACTCGGCATCGGCAACATCTGGTTCCAGCCGGGCACGCATGACGAAGAACTGCTTTCTTATGCCGAATCACTCGGACTGACACATGCCGAGGCATGTGTGCTTGTGGCGCTAAGGTAAGGCTCGCGCCGCTAAGGCAAAGGCTCATGCCGCTAAGGTAAAGGCCTGCGCCGCCCAGGGAAGGCTCATACTGGCAGGCGTCACATGTGGACCGTATGAATGGAAGAAAATTCGATTTTGGCTGCCTCCTCAAACTTGCTGTTGAGTTCTTCAGCTTCGTTACCCAGAGGTTCGCCATCTGCCGGTTTCAAAGGCATATCGATCACAAATTCCGTGCCCTTGCCTTTTTCGCTGTTTAGACGTATATTGCCCTGATGCAGCTTGACAAAGGATTTGACGAGCGAGAGTCCGATACCGCTTCCCTCGTTCTCCGCCTGCCTGTCGTGGCCCGCCTGTTTGTAACGTTCGAAAATTAAATTGCGGCTTTCCTCCGGGATTCCCGAGCCTGAATCTTTTACGGATATGCATGCCCGTTCTCCCGATACGTATGTGGATACGATTATGAAGCCACCGGGTTTTGTGAATTTGATAGCGTTCGAAAGCAGATTCAGCATGATACGTTCCATTTTTTCCACATCGGCGGCGACAGGGATCGATCCGGCGGCTCCGCTGTAATTAAGGCTCAGGTTCCTGTTTGATGCGAACGGCCTTACCGATTGAACGATTTCTGAAATGAACTGGTTGAGGTCGCAGTTGATCGGGTTGAACACAAGATAACCTGCCTCGATCCTGTTGAGGTCGAGCAGATTGTTTGTGAGCCGCAGCAGTCTGTAGCAGTTGCAGCTGATTATGCCGAGATTTTTTTTGAAAGCGCTGTCAGGCTGTTCGGAAATCGTTCTCTGAACCCGTTCCTGCGCGTTTTCCCGGGACTGCTCCTGAATCGCGCCACGTGTTTGCGCCTGTGCGCTTTCCTTCATCAAAAGCAGCTGAACTGCGCCAAGAATCACGCTCAGCGGAGTTTTAAGCTCATGCGCCATATTGGAGAAGAATTCGGATTTTTTTTCAGCCATCTGTATAGAGGCATTAAGCTGTTCGGTCAGTATTTTCTCATTCAACAGCGATTTCCTGTACAAAATAAAAAGAGCCAGACAAAGTGCCAGCAACACGAAAACCAGTATAACAGCTGTTATAAACAAGTTACCATAATCCATGAAAAGCCCACCCTTTATCTTTTGAGTCGTATGTGTTATCATATATGTGCGGATTTTATGAATATCCTGATTATTAAAGAGTATCCATAAATTACCAACAACATTTTACAGGAAACCCACCTTATCTGTAAACATATTTTCCGCCCTGCGGAAATAAAGTTTTTATATTGGAGGTATTAAATATGTCAGGCCATTCGAAATGGGCTAATATCAAAATTAAAAAAGGCAAATCCGACGCTCAGAGAGGAAAAGCCTTCACCAAGCTCGGAAGAGAGCTTGCTATAGCTGTCAAATCGGGCGGCGGCAACCCCGACGCCAACTCCAGACTGAAGGACGTCATTGCCAAATGTAAAGCTGCGAACATGCCTAACGACAATATTATGCGAAGCATCAAGAAGGCAGCGGGCGAAGGAGACGGCGACAATTTCGAGGAAATCTCCTATGAAGGCTACGGCCCGGGCGGCGTCGCAGTAATAGTAGACGCTGCTACCGATAACCGCAACAGGACGGCCGGCGATATAAGGCACTTCTTCGACAAATTCGGAGGCAACCTCGGACAGAGCGGAAGCGTTTCCTTCATGTTCAACAAAAAAGGCGTGATACTTATAGAAAATGACGGACAAGTCTCCGAGGACAACCTGATGCTGGATGCGCTAGACGCCGGCGCCGAGGACTTTTCAGCAGAAGAGGATTATTTCGAGGTCACCACTGATCCGAACGATTTCTCAAAGGTGAGAGAAGCTCTCGAGAAGAAGGGTTATGAATTCATGGAAGC
The DNA here is from genome assembly GCA_023412915.1 of Bacillota bacterium. Taxonomy (GTDB): domain Bacteria; phylum Bacillota; class Clostridia; order Acetivibrionales; family DTU013; genus JAEYOM01. The sequence continues at coordinate 38,518 of JAEZRE010000023.1, read as the reverse complement.
CGAAGTCGAGATGGTGCCTACCGTTATGACCAAGCTCACCGACCCCAAGCAGATCGAGTTCATGGACAAACTCGTCGAAAATCTCGAAGACATGGACGACGTCCAGAACGTCTGGCACAACTGGGAGCAGGAATGAGTACACACGTCTCTTGGACGGTACGGATGAGGCAATTCAGTGACTTATAGCGCACTGATGTAATCAAGTATATTATGAAGCAAACACCATCCTTTTTGGTATGAATCGAACGGGATGGTGTTTTTTTGTGCTTAGAAGGAATTCCAACAAAAATATCGAATTAGGTCGGTATAAGGTGAATATTTTCGAAACATCCAGAGGATACGTAAACCATGGAAGCACACAAAACATATGAAAACTGCCGGAAATGCAAGCATTATTTTATTACATGGGATTACCGGTTTCCCTACGGCTGCAAGTTGTTCGGCATAAAGTCGAAGCAAACGCCCTCAATCGTTGTATATCATTCCTTAGGGAAGAAATGTGAGCATTTTATAGACTGAACGACCTTACGCTGGGCAGGGAAGTGCCTGCTTTCGAGAATGCCGGCACCTTCGAAATAAACCGGAGGAACATGTCGCTCTACAATTGAATTCTGTTTGGGCAAAGTTGAAGTAAGCCTAAAAAACACGTCGATCGGCTTTGGTTTTTCAGCAAGACTCCGCTATGCTCCATAAGTTCAAAAAAATGACATTCGTCATATCTAGTGACGGACGTCATTTTTTTTTGTCATATTCAATGACACCTTGGCGCTTTTCCATGACGCACTTATGCATACTGCGTTACATTCAGTACATGATTATGAAACTAAAAAATCGTAGGATAAAGTCAGAGGAACATAATTAGACATTTTTGCGATGGGGTGTGAAAAAATAATGACGGAATTAGTCCCGCAGGCTTACACGCCTGCCAGGAAAAAACGCGGCAAATACAGCAACTTCCTCAGAACCAACGGCCCGCTCCTCACCATGCTGATACCGGGGCTTATTATTCTGCTGATCAATAATTATATCCCGATGTTCGGAATCATTATTGCTTTCAAGCAATACAGGTTCGTGGGAAGCTTTTTTGAAAGTGTCATAAAAAGCAAGTTCGTCGGTTTCAATAACTTCAGTTTCTTTTTCAATACGCCCTATGCATTTATAATGACCAGGAACACTCTGCTTTACAACCTGGTTTTCATTATACTCGACATAGTTGTTCCCGTGCTTCTTGCCATCGCGCTGAACGAGATCAGGGGTAAAATGCTTTCGAGGGTATACCAGAGTATCATGTTCCTGCCGTACTTCCTTTCATGGATCATAGTAAGCTACCTGGCATATTCGCTGCTCAGCGTCGACAAGGGCTTCTTCAACACCGGCATATTGCAGCCTCTAGGCATCGACCCGGTCGAATGGTACAGCGAGCCGGCTTACTGGCCGCTCATTCTGGTCTTCTTCCATATGTGGAAATACACGGGCTACAACGTAGTTGTCTATCTGGCGGCCATATCGGGGATAGATTCTGAATATTATGAAGCCGCTTCGATAGACGGGGCGACCAAATGGCAGCAGATCAGGCATATCACACTTCCGATGCTGAAATCGCTGGCGATCATAATGACTCTGCTTGCGGTAGGAAGGATATTCAATGCCGACTTCGGCCTCTTCTACAACGTTCCGAGAAACAACGGTTCATTGATGAATGCGACAATGGTCATAGATACCTATGTTTACTCAGCTCTGATGAATACGAGCAATATCGGTATGGCGGCCGCAGCAGGCGCATACCAGGCGGTTATAGGCTGTATCACCGTATTTACGGCAAACCTGGTCGTCAGAAAGATAGACAAGGACATGGCACTATTTTAGGAGGCATTATATGAACAGGGAATCAAACCGTATCAATACCATAAAGTGGGGCAGCAATGCAATTTTGAATTTCATATTTCTATGCGGTGCGGCGATCTGTCTTTTACCGTTGATTTTGATCATCATCCTGTCCTTGACGTCCGAGGATTCGCTGCTGAAAAGCGGCTACAGCTTTTTTCCCTCGGGATGGTCGCTTGAGGCTTACAGATATGTAGCCGCGGTAGGGGACGTTATATACAGGGCTTACGGCACCTCCATTTTCGTATCGATTTTGGGCACGTTCCTGAGCCTGATAGTCATATGCCTATATGCATATCCTCTTACGAGGAGCAGCTTCAGGTTCAGGAACCAATTTTCTTTTATAGCGTTCTTCACAATGATCTTCGGGGGCGGACTTGTACCGTGGTATGTCGTATATACGCAGCTGATACCCTTGAAGAATACGATCTGGGTCATGATAGTGCCTTACTTGATGAACGCCTGGTTCATGATGATAATGCGCACCTTCATCAAAACCACGATAAACGAATCCATTCTCGAATCCGCAAGGATCGACGGCGCGGGCGAGTACAGGACCTTCCTGGTGATCGTGCTGCCGCTCTGCCGGGCCGGTCTCGCAACAATAGCGCTGTTCTGCATACTAAACTACTGGAACGACTGGTACCTGCCGCTGGTGTTCATAACCAATGCAAAGCTGTATAACATCCAGTACCTTATGTACCAGACCCTCACAAGCATACAGTATCTGATGAGCGGAAGCGCAAACTTTGTACAGGCCAGGGATATAGGCGCGGGTCTTCCGAGCGAGAGTGCGCGTATGGCAGTGGCGGTGCTTTCGATCGGTCCGATTGTATTGGCCTTCCCGTTCTTCCAGAGATTCTTCGTTAAAGGCCTTACGATAGGCGCCGTAAAGGGTTGAGAGCATATGGCGCCGGGTTTATAAGCCCGGTGCAGTGCATCAAATAAACAAAGTATTAGGAGGAGGTTTTTTATGTTCAGTATGAAAAAGGTTATGTGCCTGGTTATGGTTCTTGTACTTGCTCTTGCATGCGCATTGACCGGCTGTGGCGGCCAGACCGCGGGCACAGGCGCGGACGCGGCGGCAACGCCCGAGGCTGCGGTGGCTGGAACGGCTGCGGAAGCGACGGCAGCTCCTGCCGAGACACCGAGTGAACCGGTGGAGATCACTTATGTCAGAGTAGGCGACAAACAGCCTGCCGATACCGATATGGTTTTGGCGGAAGTCAACAAATACCTTGCGGACAAAGGCTTGAAACTGAATCTTCAGGTGTTTGGCTGGGGAGATTACGACAAAAAGGTCAATCCTATGCTTGCATCAGGCGAAGCGTTCGACGTGTGCTTCACTGCCAACTGGGCTGCAAATTATTACATGAATGCCCCTGCAGGCTATTTCCTCCCGCTAAACGATTACCTCGCAAAAGATTCAACTATCATCGATATCCTCGGCAAAGACTTCCTTAACGGTTCTGCGATCGACGGCGTCAACTACGCAGTGCCGACCCATAAGGAAACGGCTCACAACTGGGGCTTCCTGCTTCAGAAAAGCCTGGTCGACAAGTATCAGATCGATGTGACCAAGATCACCAAGACTGCCGACCTTGCACCGTATTTCGACCAGATACTCAAGGGCGAAGGCGGAAAGATCGTACCGCTGCTCGCATGCAAGATGGATACTCCCTTCCACTTCCTCGACTGGAACAACTTAAGCGATGATAACGTTCCGGGCGCTCTGTATCCTGACAACAGGGACACCAAGGTAGTAGACCAGTTCCTGACTCCTGAGATGATCGAGTACTACAAGGAAATGCGTGATTATTACCAGAAGGGTTATATTGCAAAGGACAATGGAACACTTGTCAATACCACTGAGGAAATGAAGACCGGCAAGTATTTCGCGACCGAACAGCCCCTTATCCCGTACTTCGCTCCGAGACTTTCGCAGCAGACGGGTATCGAGTGGGTACAGGTCGATATAACCAAACCGGTTATGTCCAACCGTGAAACTACTGGCGCAATGCTGGCTATTCCCGCGGCATCCAAGAATCCTGACGCAGCATTCAAGTTCATTACCATGACTTACACCGATGCAACTCTCAGGAATATGATAACCTTCGGTTTGAAGGACACCCATTATACGGTTAATGACGACGGCAGGATAAAGATCACCCAGAAGGGCACCGATGGCTGGAACCTCGGTAACCAGTGGGAGTTCGGCGATCAGTTCAAGGATCTTCTGCTCGAATCGCAGCCTGTCGATCTGTGGACAAAGATGCTCGATTACAACAAATCGGCATTTGTTGAACAGAACCTCGGTTTCGTATTCAACTCAGCTCCCGTCCAGACTCAGATCGCTGCCTGCAAGGCAGTTGTCGACAGCTACTACCCGATCCTGTTCTCCGGCTCGGCCGATGTTGACAAGACTGTTGCCAAGTTCACCAGTGAGCTGAAAGCTTCCGGCGAAGAGGCAATAATCGCCGAAATGCAGAAGCAGTACGACGATTGGCGCTCAAAGAACGGCAAATAAGCCAGTATCTCAAACGAGTAAAATAGAAAGAATACACAATAGAAGGGGATTGTCGGATCCCCTTTTATTGTGCCCTTTTTTAAAGCTTTCCACTGCTCTCGCGAACAGGAAATCGATCACCTGGACAGGGAGTCTATTTTCATCTTCCTTTTGATTTCGATCAAGCGGTCAAGATCGCCGAAGCTTTCTATATTGTATTCCCTGCTGCATCTCTTGCATACGGAGCGGCTGCCGCTGTAACCCGGGTTTATACCGATCACCCTGTGTATGCTTATAAACGGCTTGAATTTCTTTTTGCCGCAGCAGGAACACAACGGGAATAAATCTGGTATGTACAGTAAGATTAATATTACGGCAGCCAATGCGGCAAAACAAATCCATAATTGCACTAAAATCAACCCCTATAAAGATTATTTTGTATAAGTTGGTTTTATGCATTTGGATCAGGGAGACAGTTCCAAGCGAGGCTTGCCGACTCTGCCTTTAAGTAAACCCGGGTATGGCCCGCCCGGCGCTGTCTGCTCCGGTTGTGTTTTCAAGCACCGACTGTAAAGCTTGTAGCGGAGTGTTGTTGACATCGGGGTAAGAAGTCCTGTCTCACGGGCTGGTCGCAAGCATGGCTTGCTGCTCGCCCATGCATCCTGGGATTTGCAGTCCGTTATATAAACCGTATACCGTTGCAGAAGGGCTTTGAAGCAGAAAACACAACCTCCGCAAACAACGCCACCGGTCCATACCCGCCTGCTTTCTTGTTTCGCCCCGGACAAAACACAAGGGCTGCCGATAAATCAGCAGCCCTTGTGTTTTTAAATTCTGTTATGGGTTTGTGCCCTGCATTACTTCTTTTCTACCTGATAAGTGTTCCCGGTATAAGCCTCAAATACCTTTTTAACGATATTGCCGCCTATCTTACCGGCGTCTCTTGATGCGAGGTCGCCATTATAGCCCTGCTTCAGGTTAACTCCAACCTGATTGGCTATTTCATACTTCATGTTTCCAAATGACGTTTTACTTCTGCTGTTTGCCATATAGTTCCCTCCTCGTTTTTTTTTCGCCGCCGAAATCTGGCGTCGTATTATTATGGTTTGTAAAAGAGGCCCGAATTATTACGGTAAATAATGTTACGATATCTACTCTCTGGCGTTTGCAGGGCTTTCCCTGAACAGAAGCGTAATGGCGTACAAGCCGGAAACACCAACCAGTGCGAATACGATTCTGCTGAAAACAGAAATCGTACCATTGAACAAATTGCCGCCGAATATGGCAGTGACAAGGTCATAATTGGCAATACCGACAAGCAGCCAATTAAGCGCTCCTATTATCACAAGCACAAGTGCTAGCCTGTCCAGTGGTGTTCTATTCATAGCAACATCTCCTTTGTTTTTTGTTATTTTTATTATTTCCCACAGCATTGTTATAATTCACCCGGCGTTTTACAATTAACGCCATTTTTGCCCTTATTCGGCCTTTCTTTGAAAAAGACGCAATCGGTGTCGACTGCCAGGGTCCCGGAAAACGCATTTTCAAGCGTGCATTTGCCGTCTTGCTGGTGTATGCAGTTTGAGGAACAGTTAATCGTTGTCATAATCGGTCCTCCTTAAAATACTATTCTTTCAAAAAGTCAATAAAAAATACTGCTTGATATTTGAAAAATCATCGGCGCAGCTGCGCGGCGATTTGCTATGCTCCATAAATACCAAAAGGCCGGTCGCAGAACGCGGTCCGGCCTTTTATTTAAATAACCGTCATCCGCCGCGGCGGACGACAGTTAGTACTGATGAGTAATCGCTTTTTAAATGGTTGAACGTTTAGTGGAGTTTACCCTGTATATTATGTATAAGCACGTGTAATTGTGCTATAGTAATGTTGTGTTGGAGGTTATAAAATGCAGTTTATACAGCAGCCAAACCTGCCCGGGCAGCCGGTAAAAATGGCCGTGACAGGCTCGGAAACTGGAAAAGCGGCAATAGACAGGCTTACGGAGCTGGGAATTGAAGTTCTGGTCATGTCTGCACATCCCTGTCTTTATAAGGCAGTGGAGGGCCATCCCGACATGCAGCTTCATCATCTGGGCGGCAACCGAATAGTATATGCGCCAGGCACCGGCCAGCCCATTCTTGACGCTCTTTCAACCCGCGGCTTTGAGCTGGTTGCGGGTGAAAGTCCGCTTTCTTCCTCTTACCCCCGCGATATACCGTATAATGTTGCCAGAGTTGGCAGCCTGTACTTCCATAACCTCAAATACACCGATCGCATACTGCGCGAGCAGCTCGAAAGGCTTGGGGTGGAACCGGTCCATGTAGAGCAGGGGTATGCCAAGTGCTCGGTTCTTCCCGTCAGCGAAAATACAATTGTAACAACAGATCCCGGCATTGCCGGAACGGCGGAAAAAAAAGGCCTAGACGTCCTGTTCCTGGAAAGTGAGCGTTCGATCAGGCTGCCAGGGTTGAACTACGGCTTTATCGGCGGCGCCTGCGGCATGCTCTCGAAATCCGTCTGTGCCATCAACGGCAGTCTCGAAAAGCTTTCCTGCGGCGAAGAACTGGTTTCCTTCCTTTCTTATAGACAAATCACTGTCAAAGAACTTTCAGAAGACTACGTTACCGACATCGGTTCCATTCTTCCCCTTTCCACATATAATATATAAGGTTAAGATAAGGTATTGGCAAAAACAGGAACTATTGTAAAATATGTGGGATAATTTGCATAGTTCCAGGGCTGCATACAACATTTTGCTTAAACATATACTAGCACTTGAAGGGATGTGAAGTTGATGCAGTTTCTTTGCATTGGAGTGAACGGCAGCGCCGAAATGGTAATGCAGCATATAAAGAATGAACTCCGGCAATTGAAAAACAAAAAAATCAATTACTCCATCAATGAGGTAAATTCCGAAGGCTCGACTTCCATTATATGCACGGTGAACGATGGCAGATTCTATCGCGAGAAATCCCTTGAGTCGTACAAGGTGCTCAAAACATACATTTCGAACGCACTTGCCGATTATATCATCAGACAATATGAGGAGAGGCTTCTCGTCCGGATAATCAACAGCAATTTCTGCTATTTCAACGCTGTGGAGAGAAAGGAAATACTGGACAGGGCGCTCAATATTATTAGAAATGATGATAAAACGTTCATCAACAGCCTTTTCCAGATCAGAAGAAGAAACGTCATCGTGAGAAGGCTGATGGATTATTTTGATAATTCAAATAATATAATACTTGACGGTTTTGTGAACTTCCGGCTCAAGGAATATATAAAGGATCTCGAGGAAGTAGTGGATAAAGCCGTCGACGACTTCCTGATGGACCGTGAATACAAGGAATTTATCAGATTGTTGAGGTATTTTGTCGATATACAGGAGCCAAAAATCGACACAGTCCATGTAATTGTAGGCTACGACAATCACTACACATTGTTGGACGGTTCAAAAAATGAAATTACCAATGAATGTATTCAAGAGTACGTTAACGAGATATCGGAAGGAGAAATAAATTACGATGATTTGCTGGTAAGCTCGTTGATTACCTTTGCACCCAGAAAAATAGTGATTCACAGCAGTGGCCAATTCAGGAACAAAGAGCTTTTGGAAACGATCAAAAACGTGTTTGCAGGACGTGTGGTACTCTGTCAGGGCTGTGAAATCTGTTCCGTCATAATGGTTAAGAGCGAAACTAAAAAGTAGGTAATTGAAGCAGGAAAGCAAAAGGGCGCAGAGGCAAAGCCCTTTTTATTTTTTAGATAAAAAATGTCAAAAATATACTTTCAATTGGAATTTTCAACAAAAATATTTACCAATATATATTGACAAGTTGGTACAGGATGATAAAATATACGTGTAATACAACATAGTGTATAAAATGTTCACGTTTGATACATAATATAGTTAATAACGAAAGTTTAATATTTACACTAAAGATAAAGCATTCAAGTTACTAACGACAAGTTCTTAAAGCGTACAAATGAAGAGAATCCGGGGAAAGAAAAGAGAGTCAATGACTCTCTTTTTCCCATTATGGAACAAAAAAGTGCTGAGCACGCGATAATATTTCACAGTCTTGTTAAAAAATCAGGGGCACTCGATTGGCCTCTGATTTTGTTTATACAGGGGCTTTAAATGCTGGTTCATATTGCGGTGGCCTCGGGCTTTTGGTAAGATATATACAGTGCAAACGGTCGGGAGGTCTGCTGATTGAGAACGGTCGGTTTTGTCGGAGCCAGCGGCACGGGAAAGAGCCACAGGGCTTCGTGGGTCGCAAGCGAGAGGGAAATTCAATTTATTATAGATGACGGATTGCTTATCAAATCAAACCAGGTGATAGCCGGTAAGTCGGCCAAAAGGGAAAAGACCAGGGTAGGTTCGATCAAATGCGCCCTGTTTACCGAAGACAGTCATGCCTGGGAGGTAAGGGACGCGATCCGGCGGTATGGGCCGGAGGCTATTCTTATTCTCGGTACTTCCGACGAAATGGTAGAAAGGATCGCGAAAAGGCTTGAACTGCCCGGCGTGAGCGATTGGGTGCATATCGAGGACGTCGCTGACGAGTTCGAGATAAAGCAGGCTGTGGCTACCAGAAGGGAGCAGGGAAAGCATGTCATACCTGTTCCTACCTTCGAAATAAAGAAGGATTTTTCCGGATACTTTCTGGACCCTCTGCAAATCTTCCGAAGGAAGGGCAAGGTCAATTTCCAGTTCGACGGTGAGAAATCCGTTGTACGGCCCACCTTCAGCTACCTCGGCAATTACACGATATCCGACTATACCGTATACCAAATCGTCGAATACGTCGTCACGAATGTAAAGGGAGTCAGCAAGATATCGAGGTTCAGGGCTGAGAACCGGGCCGAGGGGACCTATATGGAGATGGATATTATTCTTGTATACGGCTGCCGGATACGCGAGCTGATACAAGAGGTGCAAAAAAAGGTCGGGGAAGAGGTCGAGAAGCTGACGGCTCTGAATATCAAACAGGTCAATGTAACGGTCAAAAGCCTGGTTATAGAGAAGCAATAATATCTGTTTTTCATATCTACTTGTCGATAATAATGCAAAGCATATTTTTAGGCCGGTGTACATGAAACTATTTAAACTAATTATTTTTGTTTTTGTTGCAGTAGTATTTTTAGCAGGCTGTTCACCAAGCTACAATTCATACACCCCAAAGGCTGTTCAAGGCTCATTGGATCTGACCGGTTGGAATCCGGACCGGAACAAAACACTGCAGCTTGACGGGGAATGGGAATTCTACTGGCATTCTTTCCTGAACTATGAGGATATTCAGAAAGCAAGACCGGATTTCCATATTGACGTCCCGAGTACGTGGAATGAATATTCGATAAACGGTAAAGGCTTGCCCGGAGAGGGATATGCCACATACCGCCTTCACGTTGATACCGGGCTTTTACAGGATGCCATGCTTGGACTTCGTATACATAACTTTTCAAGCGCGTACAGGCTTTTCATAAATGAAAAGCTGGTCGCTTCAAATGGTATTACCGGAAGAAACGAAAAAGAGGAAGAGGGCGAATACAGGCCACAGACCGTAATATTCAACGCTCCTGCCAAGGGCTTCGACATTATTGTTCAGGTGTCGAATTTCAAGTATGCAAGGGGCGGGTTCTGGTACGACATGGAAATAGGGAGCCAGGAGAAAATACTGGCGCTCAATGACCGCATAATGGGAAAGGAAATCTTTTTACTCGGAACACTGGTGATACTGTCGCTGTTTTTCTTCGCCGCCTTTCTGATGAGGAGGGAACTCAAGTATTTTCTTAACTTTGCATGCCTTTGTGCTTTAATGATGGTCGCGCTGGATATGGTCGGACAGTTCATATTGCTCAGAATTTTTCCGAACCTGGACTTGAAGGCTGTAATTTTTATATGGTATTCATCTACGACCTGGGCGCTTTTTTCTCTGCTGCTGTTTGTAAATGAGCTTTACAAATCCAGCTTCTCCGTTATTGCCACAAAGGTGTATTTTATAGCTTCGGCGCTTCAGCAATTACTTTTTACATTTACTCCTACGGCCTTTTATACGCGGTTTGGGCGTATATGTGATATGGCGGACGTGTTAGCCGTGGTCTGTATAGTGATAATTGTGGCGATCGGCATAAGAAAAGGCATGAAGGATGGCTGGCTGAACATCGCCAGTATGCTGATCGTGCTTGTGACATACATACATGACAACCTTTACTGGACGAATATTATCAACAACAGCTATGGCGAAATTATTTATATTGGAATTTTCCTCTTTTTATTTCTCCAGATTATTATACAAGCCAGAAGAATACGGGAATTCTATGACAGCAAGACTGCGGCGGAGTTGTCTTTTCTGCACGCGCAGATCAAACCGCACTTTTTGTATAATGCTATCAACACCTTCATTTCAATATCCCGTTATGATATTGAGAAGGCTAGATGCCTGATGATCAATTTCAGCAATTACTTGAGGCGAAGCTTCGATTTGAAAGATATAAGCCAATTTGTACCACTGAAAAATGAAGTGGAGCTTGTAAAGGCTTATGTCGAGATCCAGAAGGCAAGATTTGAGGAAGAACTCGAAGTCGTATTCGAAGTGTGTGATAATCTGGAAGTAAAGGTTCCTATCCTCATACTTCAGCCTATAGTCGAGAATGCGATAGTACATGGAATATTGCCGAAAAAGGAAGGCGGAAGGGTTGATATCTCAATATATAGGGACGGAAAGCAAATTAAGTTTCGTGTAAGGGATAATGGCGTCGGTATGGGGGATGCAAGCAAAGCTGAGTTGAATAAGCAGGAATTCGGAAGCGGAGTCGGACTGTCAAACATAAACGGAAGGCTTAAGAAGCTTTATGGAAAAGGGCTCGATATAAACAGCACACCGGGCAGCGGTACGGAGGTTGCCTGGATCATACCTGTCAGAAGGTGAGGCGCGTAAATAGATGATAAAAGTAATTTTGGTGGACGATGAAAAACCGGCGTTGAGGGAACTCGAATTCCTGCTGTCCAAATATTCCGGAATTACAGTGGCTGGAATGTGTAAAGACCCGTTTGAAGCCATGGAAAACATCAAGCTCGTCAAGCCCGACGTTGTATTCCTGGATATAAATATGCCAAAGCTTACCGGTATAGATGCGGCTTCAAGGATATTGGACTCAAGTCCCGATACGGATATAGTATTTGTAACGGCTTATGACCGGTATGCAATCGAGGCCTTTGAACTCCACGCGCTGGACTATATATTGAAGCCGGTTGAAAGTGAACGTTTTGAAAAGACTATTGAACGCATTATTAAAAAAAGGCCGCACGGCAGGACTGTCAACTCTCAAAGGCTGGTTATCAAGTGCCTGGGAGGATTGCAAATGGGATGGGAAGGCGAAGAGTCTGTCAAATGGCGTACAGAAAAGACAAAGGAGCTTTTTGTGTTCCTGCTCGCCAACAATGGTCGAGGCATTTCGAAGGAGGAGCTGTTAGACAGGCTCTGGGATGAAGAAGATCACGACAAGGCAATAAAGCAGCTATACAATGGTATCTACTATATACGCAAGACACTGGAGACCCATGGTATTGACAGATCTCATATAAATATCGACAACAATTACTGTTTGAAGCTTGGAAAAGTCTATTATGACGTTGCCCGGTTTTATGAGCTTTTTACGGGTATTGAAGGTAGAAGCCGTGAGGAACTGATTGAATTGGAAGCTATTTTCGAAGGGCATTACCTGGAAGGTGAATTCTACCTGTGGGCGGAATCCGAGCGGGAGAGGCTTTCGAATATATATGAACAATGCATAACCAGGCTTTCGGAGTCTTATCTGAAGGATAATCAGTTCGGTAAAGCGGAAGAGCTTCTACTGAAAGCCTTCAAAAAAAGCCCCCTTTGTGAAAGAATAACGGTTCTTTTACTGGAATTGTACAGGGATACAGGAAGAAAACATAATGCAGAACGGCATTTCAGCATATATACGAAGCTCCTCAGGAAGGAACTGGGGATAGCGCCTGATAAAAAGCTCACTGACCTGGTGAAAATATAAAAGTCTACATAATCTTCTATTAATATAAATAAAATTTATTTACATAAAAGCCCAAATATCCGTAGAATGCCTAAGGAATTTGGGCTTCATCGTTTTAAACAGCTTTTATGTTGTGAAAAAAATGTGAAAATCGGTTTGTATAATTAATTATGTAAATTATAATTTCTGCTTGCTTTGTTCACTGCAAAACAAGGATGGGAGGTAACTTGAAGGTTTACATTCTGGACAGGAAAAGCAGAAGTCTCGTACAGTTGGTAATGTGGCTGTCTGAGGACAAAAGAGTTTCTATTGTCGACGCATTTGAGGACTATGGAAAATTTATTGAACATATTGGAAGCTCACCGCCTGATTTTTGTATTATCCGGTTGGGCTGGGACGAGATACCGGGGCTGAAGACCGCGGATACGGTCAGGCAAATCAACCCAGATATCCGGATAGTTTTTATCTCCGACGAAAGGGATTACGCACTGGATGCATATGAAGCAGGAGCCTATGGTTATCTGCTCTGCCCATTGGATAAGGACAAGCTGAAAAAATATTTGCTATAAAAAGGAGCTACTGAAAAGATGGTTAAAAAATGGTTTTCAAGAACAGGAACGATATTCATTATTGCGGCTATGCTTATACAACTGCTTCCGCTCAGCGTATTTGTGGAGGGAGCGCAAGTCAGCGACTATATTATGTTAAACCTGGGGGATAGCTATGAAATAACAGATATTGCGGCGCCGGTTATTAACGCGGTTGCGGGACCCGGTTCGGCAGTAGGCGCAACAATGGTGAGCAGCAGCGATACGCCGGCTGACCACTTTGCGGTAACTGTTACCGACAGCTCAGTCGGCGCTATATATTCAGGGCAAAACATCACTGAAACAACCAATATAGTAGAACCTTACAACTTAGGCGATGACATCACCGTTGGCGTTTCAGAAGGCAAATATCTGCAATTATATAACATGGATGGTTATGGTATCGTTACAGGCTTTTTTGAGAAGCAGCTTGCAGCCGAAGATATAAACAGCGGTGAAAGCGGAGAGGATGGAGAAGGCGGAGAAGATCCGGAAGTCGGTTATACTGTCAGCGGCACTGTAACTGATGGAACAGACCCAATTGAAGGAGCAGCTGTAGTCATCTTCAATGAAGATGAAGATGAAGTCACATCTGCTTCGACTGATAAAGGAGGCGATTTTACTTTTAGTCTTCCTGATGGAACCTATTACATATATGTATCTGCCGAAGGTTTTAAGGCAAAATATGCTGAAATCACTGTTAATGGCGGTGACTTGTCAGTTCCGGCTATTGAATTGGAAAAGATACTGTCATATACGGACCCTTCTGGAAACACCTTTACCTATAAAGTTAATACGGATGATTCATTGACAATTACGGACTTTGTTCCTGGCGAAGACAGGGATGTAATAATACCGGGTACTATTGATGATAAAGCAGTCACAAAGATCGATGAATGTGCCTTTTTTCAAAAAGGTATCACGAGCGTGGTTATCCCGGAAGGTATTACGGACATAGGGGTTGGCGCCTTTACCTCAGTCATGAGCGATACTGATCCAAACGTGCTGACGAATGTAACAATTCCTGCAAGTGTTAGAACAATCGGTGATTCTGCTTTTTTTGGTCAAGGTTTCAGATACTATACGGGCAGTGATTGGGCATATACCCGAACGCTCGAAACAGTTACCTTCGCCCCGGGCAGCCAGCTTGAGAGTATTGGAGAATCAGCCTTTAAGGAAAATGTCATTGAAAGTATAACAATACCTGATAATGTAGCCAGTATAGGTCCTGATGCGTTTAGTTCCAATAGATTAACCGCTGTAATAATTCCAAGTCATATCAGCACGATTTCCGAGGGATTATTTGCGAGAAACCAACTAAGTAATATAACCATCCCGGCAAATATTACTGCAATTGATGCGTATGCATTTGCCGGCAATCAACTGACGGATGCGACTATTGAAAACGACTCGGTTGTATTTGGAGCCGATGTATTTGTAAACAACCAGGACCCCGCTTCAGCCTTAACCATCCATGCGGCCGATCCCTCCACAGCAAAAACCTATGCCGGGGATAACGGGCACAGCTTTGCTGCCCTGGAAGGTGAAGATGACGGCGATGAGGAAGGCGAAGGAGAGGAAGCGGCGGATTATGCCATCACCAATGGCACTGGCGCGGATGAAGGTAAATATGTACTGAAGCAAGGAGCTTCCACAGTGGGAACCTATGACGATCTTACCTCGGCGATCGGGAATGGCACGGAGGCCGGAGAAGACGGCGTTCTCACCATCAAATTCGGTACTGCTGAGGAGAGTCCCCTTATCGTTCCGGCCGAAAAACAGGAATATCCTTTTCATAACAGTCTTTCGTCGGCCACTTACACGGGGTTTCTCGATATTAGTGAAGGTGCGACAGGATCCTTGAGCGAAGGGCTTTACATAGGCTCCGGCACAGATGTCATATTTGATGGGCTTACAATTACGCATAAGGTTGAGACCCAATGCGGAGAAAGTACAGTCAATCCTTTCGGGGTGGTGTTTCTCACCGGAAGCTTGACTATGAACGGCAATTCCAGCATAGATGACAGCGCCATCTACAGCGCAGGCGTACATTTATACAACCAGGGCCATTTAACGGTTAACAGCGGAACGATCAGATCTGCGGGACAGAATAGCTATGCGATACGGACGGTCAATACCGTAATAGGCATGATAGGCGCAGTGACAATAAACAGCGGCGAAATAAGCTGCACAGGGGAAAATAGCGTAGCTATTTCCGTTGAAGCGGAAAGTATTACCGTAAATGGCGGGAATATCGAGTCTGCTGATAACTACGCCGTACATATGGTTGAGACCGCGGCAGGCAATTCGGCATTATTTATAAATGGAGGCAGCATTACCTCGGGTGCAGGTTCTGCAATTTATCTTGAAGGTTCGGGGTTTGACACCTTCAATACAAACAGCAATGATGTCGTGGTCGCTGGAGGAAGCATTCAGTCGTCGGGTACCGACACCATTTTTATTAGAAAGTATACCGCCAACGATTGGGGAACCGGAGAAGTGTGGTGGCCCAATGCAGCCGCAGATATATTCGGGCTGAAGCTCCACGGAAGTAAAGACGCGGATATTCAGATATCGGGAACCGGTGATAGTGAAGGACACACTATAACAAGCGGCAGCAAAGACGATACCACGGTCACTGCAGCTAATTTCGGCACCGACATTGTTTTTGAGGCCTGGACGAGCGACGAGGCTGGAACGTCAGTCATAAGTACCGATAACGGCGCAACCGTAGGAAGTCTATCGGCTGACGGCAATACGGAGGCCTATTTAAAAACCGTTTCGAATTCAGGTGGATCAGAAGACCCCGAAGACCCCGAAGACCCCGAAGACCCCGACGGCCCCGACGGTGTGGATACCGATGCTGAGGGCAACACGTACAATTATCTGGACAATGGCGACGGAACGGTAAGCATTAAAAGCTTTACACGCAATGGCGATACAACGGTCATTATTCCGGACAAACTGGATGGACTCACTGTAAAACGCATTTCAGACATCAGTGAGCTAAACAGTGTATTTTATAACAAGGGCCTTACGAGCGTCACCCTTCCCGATACTATTGCCTATATTGGCAGGAACGCTTTCGGACACAACAGCCTGGCGGCTGTGACAATCCCGGCTGATGTGACTGAGATAGGGCGATATGCCTTTTCTGGTCAGGGAGATCCGAAAACCAAACAAAATGCCCTTGCCGAAGTAAGCTTTGCGGAGGGCAGCAAGCTGGAAACCATTGGAGAAGGCGCTTTCAGTGAAAATATTATCTCGGCTGCGACTCTGCCGCAGAGTTTAAGAACCATTGGCGATGAAGCCTTTGCCGGCAACCTGCTTCAAGAGCTGATTGTTCCTTCAAGTGTTGACAGCATAGGAGAAGGGGCTTTCGCGGGCAACAGGCTTACGGACGTCACAATCGAAAACGCTGAGACAACTATCGGCGCCGAAGCCTTTGCCTATAACCAGGAGGTATCGACCGACTTAACCATACACGGCTATAAGGGTTCAACTGCAGAAGCATATGCAACAGCGCCGGAAAACGGACACACTTTTGCACCGCTGGATGCTGAGGCTCCTACTTACACAGTCACATACAGCGGCAACGGCAACACGGGCGGAAGCGTGCCGATAGACAGCGGCGCCTATATTCAGGGAGAAACCGTAACTGTCCTTGGAAATACCGGCAGTCTGGTAAAATCAGGTCATACCTTTGCGGGCTGGAATACTGCCGCGGATGGTAAGGGTACCAATTATACCGCGGGCGCCGGGTTCATTATCGGGAATACAAACGTGACGCTATATGCAAAATGGACGGCAAATACGCCGCCGGAGCCTTCAAACGAAGGCGGCAGCACAACGACACAGCAAAATGACGGTACTGATATTATAGTAAACGGAAATACCCATCAAAATGCAGCTACAATTGTGACAGCCAGGGATACAAACGGGCGGACAATAACAACAGTGGCCGTAGATGAACAAAAACTCGATCAAATACTCAGTAGTCTCCCGGATGCCGGAGCCGCCGGCATGCAAGGCAGTGGAACGCCCAATCCGGCAAAGCTTCCGGTTGTACAGCTAAAGGTTGCCGTGAAATCAGACGTAGTGATCGGGCAGTTGAGCGGCAGGAGTATTAAAATGTTGGAGAGCAAATCGGCTGTGCTTGAAATAAAGACTGAAAATGTAACATATACCCTTCCCGCGTCACAGCTAAATATCGATGACGTTTCAAATCAGATAGGCAATCAGGCCGCCCTAAAGGATATCAAGGTAAATATTAAAATATCCGCTTCAACCGGGGTTACGGCAAAGATAATGGAAAACACTGCGAAGAAGGATAACTACCAGTTGGTTGTGAAGCCGATAGACTTTGAAATTACATGCTCAAGCGGGGATAAGACGGTTGAAGTCTCCAAATTCAACGGGTATGTTGAAA
This sequence comes from Bacillota bacterium, assembly GCA_023412915.1. Taxonomy (GTDB): domain Bacteria; phylum Bacillota; class Clostridia; order Acetivibrionales; family DTU013; genus JAEYOM01. The sequence continues at coordinate 21,093 of JAEZRE010000023.1, read as the reverse complement.
GGACCGTTGCAATACCCGAGGGGGTAGATCCGCGTAAAATAACCACAGGAATTGTACTTAACGCCGACGGAGCCTTCTCGCACGTGCCTACGACCATATTGGTTATCAATGGAAGATATCACGCGAAGATAAACAGCCTTACAAACAGTACTTACTCAGTTATATACCATCCGGTGGAGTTTAAGGACGCGGCAGCCCATTGGGCAAAGAATGCCGTGAACGATATGGGCTCAAGGCTTATTATCGACGATATGGGAAATGGTAATTTCGAGCCCGACAGGGAAATCACCAGGGGAGAATTTGCCGCAGCTGTATTAAGGGCGCTTGGCTTGATGAGGAACGGGACCGGTAAAGCTTCATTCAAGGATGTTGCAAAGACCGACAGGTACTATGACACGGTATCCATAGCCAAGGACAACGGCATAATAGACGGTTATGAGAACGGAACCTTCAAGCCGGACGAAAGGATCACCCGCGAGCAGGCTATGGCGATCATAGCCAGGGCAATGGAAATTACCGGATTAAAGGTTGAACTCGATGCGGAGGAAACTCAAAAGCTGCTTGCGACTTTCAAAGATTCCGGTAAATCGCCGAATTGCTTAAAAACTTATATAGCCAAGTGTATCAAGGCAGGCATCGTATCCGGAAGAAATAATAATATGCTCGCGCCCAAGGACAAGATCACAAGAGCGGAGGCTGCAACAATCTTAAGAAATCTTTTGCAGGTGTCAAAGCTGATCAACTGATGCCGCAGAATAGGAGTAAACGCTGATAACAACGAACCTCTTGCCCCCGAGCAAGGGGTTCGTTGTATTGTGAAGACAACCGCCGGCTGGTGCCGGTGGGCAAATGGGCTTAAGCGGAGAACTCGTTGACGATATTTTAAAACCTCAAAAAAATTATTGAATATATTTATCAGGTAACATATAATATTCTGTGGATGCCTGTATTAAATAAAGAGGTGGATGAATGTTTGACGAAGACCAGGGATTGTATACGATAGGCACCGTAGCCGAATTGATAGGGGAACATCCTGAAACGTTGAGAGTCTGGGAGAGAAACGATCTACTGCGCCCAAACCGAGAGAACTTTCAAAGAAAATATTCGAATAATGACGTTAAGAGGCTTAAGTTTATAAAAAGGCTCATGGATGAAAAAGGACTGAACATTGCCGGTGTCAAGCAGGTGACATCGATGTACTCCTGCTGGTACAGACGGAATTGCAGCGGCGGCGCCGCACGGAATAGCCCGACTCCGGTAAACGAATCCAAACCCTGCTGGAAAATGGAAGGCACATACTGCCTGGTAGCCACTGATAAGGCGGAGATTTGCAATTCATGTGAAATGTTTAAAAAATGTGCCGGCTGTACCGGATGCAGGTAAAATTTTTTAAGTATAACATCAAAGAATTTATTGAAATTTTATATAAAAATATATTTAGGAGATGATGAAATGAACAGCTGTGATTGTGACTGTGACAGCACGGAGTTTACAAATGAAAGGTGCTCGAGCGGTGAATGCGGCAAAAAGGAGAGTTTCATAGAAAAAACAAATGACATGAACCAAATTAAAAGGGTAATAGGTATCGTCAGCGGAAAGGGCGGCGTCGGGAAATCTCTCATAACTTCCACCCTGGCTGTTCTGATGAGGAGAAAAGGTTATAGGGTCGGTATACTTGACGCAGACATCACCGGCCCGTCAATACCTGAAATGTTCGGCATACATAGGAAAGCCACGGGCTGTGAATATGGAATCTATCCGGAGCACACGCATAACGGCATCAATATTATGTCCATAAACCTGCTGCTTGAGAAGGATGATTCGCCTGTCATCTGGAGAGGTCCGATCCTGTCGGGCACGGTGAAGCAGTTCTGGACTGATGTCATATGGGGAGATCTGGACTTTCTGTTTCTGGATATGCCTCCCGGAACCGGAGACGTACCATTGACCGTCTTCGAGTCCATACCGTTGGATGGTGTCATAATCGTCACTTCGCCGCAGGATTTGGTGTCGCTTATTGTTAAAAAAGCATACAATATGGCAAAATCCATGAATATACCGGTGCTTGGAATTGTTGAAAATATGAGCTGGGTTAAATGTCCTGACTGCGGAACAGATATTCACCTGTTCGGAGAGAGCAAAATAGAAGCGGTTGCCAGGAGCCTTGAAATTCCCGTGCTTGGAAGGATGCCTATAGATCCGTCTATAGCGGATTTGTGTGACAAAGGCGAAATTGAGAAATTGAATCATTCCTATCTCGACAAGGCTGCCGATTCGATTGAAAAATCCTAACAAATAGAAGGAGGTGAGGTTTTGGAATCGGAGACACGTTTAGTCGTAAGATATGCCGAGACGGATCAGATGGGTATTGTCCACCACTCAAATTACCCTGTCTGGTTTGAAGCGGGAAGAACCGATTTCCTCAGGATAGCGGGTATGTCCAATACTGAAATTGAAGAAAACGGAATACTCCTTCCTTTGTACTATATGGAATGTAATTTTATGAACCCTGCGAAATACGAGGATGAAATCGTAGTGAAAACGAAGATCCAGAAGATTAACTGTGCAAGAATCGGATTTTCATACGAGGTGGTCGGCACGGACCGGAAAGTTATCGCTTCGGGCAACACCGCGCACGCCTGGACCGACAGAAGCCTCAAACCGCAGAATATTCATAAGAAACTGCCTCAATTATACAGATCCCTTATGGAAGCAATGAGAAAAGAATAATTATGAGAAAAGGAGATTGGTTATGATGAAAATTGCAGTAGCAAGTGATGGAAGAACGGTATCTCAGCATTTTGGACATTGTGAAGGGTTCAGGATATTTACCGTGCAGGATGGTAAAGTGACCGGTAGTCAATTTGTTAATAATCCCGGTCATAAACCCGGATTTCTGCCGAATTTCCTGAATGATCTTGGAGTCAACGTAATCATTGCCGGCGGAATGGGTGCGGGAGCAATCGACATCTTTAACGAAAATTCCATCGAAGTAATTACCGGCGCCGGAGGCGACGCCGACACGATTGTCAGTCTGTATCTTGAGGGGAAATTAATTTCCACTGGCAGCGTATGCCACGAACATCAGCACAGCGACAGCTGCGGAAATTGAACATAAACTCTCTGTAATGAACGTAAAACGGGTAATTGCATTGCTTTAGAGGAGTATGGTTGTCCGGTCCGTATTTTGTGAAAGGAAAGGTGATTGTTATGAAAAACTATGGCGCCGTCATAATCGGCGGAAGCGCGGCTGGTGTTACGGCAGCTGTCACAACCAGGAGACATTATCCGGATAAGAGCATTCTTTTGATCAGAAAGGAAAGGCTGGTTCCGATTCCTTGGTGAAATGGCCGATTCCGTTATGGGAGAGGAAAAGGCGGAAGGGGTCAGGCTGAAGAGTGGCAGGGAAATCAAGGCAGATATGATCATTGTAGGCATAGGGTCAATATCAAATGTCGACCTTGCTGAAAAAGCGGGCCTGGCAATAGGAGAAACAAAAGGTATAAAGGTGAACGAGTACATGCAGACAAGCGATGATAATATTTTCGCCTGCGGCGATTGTGCGGAGAAGGTGTTCTTTTTTGATCATAAGCCGTCGCGACTCAAGCTTGCGTCCATAGCGACGATGGAAGCCAGAATTGCGGGTGCGAATCTTTTTTCGCTCAAACGGAAAAATCCGGGAGTCATCGGGGTCTTCTCAACCGTTCTGGGGAATACCGCCTTTGCTGCCGTGGGACTCACCGAAGCGCAGGCTCACAGCAAGGGGTATGATGTAGTAACCGGGTCTGCCGAATCGGTCAACCGCCACCCGGGATGTATGCCGGGCGGCGCAAATATCAAGGTAAAGCTTGTTTTTGACGCGGCAAGCCGTATCATACTCGGAGGCCAGGCAGCCGGAGCGCTCAGCGCCGGAGAATTGATCAACACAATCAGTGCATGCATACAGCAGAAAATGTGCGCAGACGATATTGCCGTTTTCCAGGCCGGTACCCATCCCGCTCTGACGGCGTCACCGATTGCTTATCAGTTGGTTAATGCCGCGGAAATGGCTGTAAAGAATTTGAACGTCCGTGCGCTGTAATTGTAAGAAGCGCTGCGGAAAGTATCGATAAAGTGATGGGCATATAGCAAACGGAGGAACCGGAATGAAGCCATGAAAAGATACTGTTTCAAAACAGCTGTTTTCATGGATTTTTAATACAATGTGTCCAGCGAAGCTGGATCACTCATTGGAAAAATATTTGACATATGCCCATAATAAATCTATACTTATTATGGGCATAAGCTAATAACATAAAAAGGGAGATGTAATAAATGAAAGTAGGCTTTTCATCAATGGGCAGTTCTTCTGACAGCATACTGGATCCGAGATTTGGAAGGGCTGCTTATTTTGTAATTGCGGACGCGGACAGTATGGAGTTCGAAATTATCGAAAATACGGCGGCTTCGGCCGGAGGCGCCGGAATTACCGCAGGACAGCTGATGGCGGACAAAGGGGTTGAAGCTGTTGTTACAGGAAGCGTTGGCCCCAATGCCATGGATGTACTGAAAGCTGCCGGGATTCGAATATACAAAGGCTGCTCCGAAACAATAACGGAGAATCTGAACAGGTTTAAAAAAGGAGCTCTTGAAAAAATAGAAGCGACTGTTCCTCAGCATTTCGGCATGCAGGGAGGAAACAGATGAAAATAGCAGTCCTCAGCGGCAAGGGAGGAACGGGCAAGACGACCGTTTCAGCCAGCCTGTCGGTATCGATCTCCGGCAGTCAGTATGTCGACTGCGACGTAGAAGAACCAAACGGGTGGATATTTTTAAAGCCGAATATAGCAAAAAGTATGCCTGTCAATGTCAGAATACCCGAGGTCGATACCGCTAGCTGCAGCGGCTGCGGTAACTGCGGAAGGGCATGCCAGTTTCACGCCATAGCTGTGGTAAGAGGGAAAGTACTGTTGTTCCCTGAAATCTGTCATCACTGCGGAGCCTGTATCCTCGCCTGCCCTCAGGATGCGATACGGGAAGCCGACAGGACGGTGGGAGATGTGGAAACAAACGAAAATGGTACCTTTCTGCAGGGACGGCTGCAGATCGGAGAGCCTTCGGGCATTCCTATCCTGCGTGAAATGAAAAAGAGGCTGAGAGACGATACTGTGGTGATTCTTGATTGTCCGCCCGGAGCCTCCTGCACAGTTGTACAGTCGGTCGACGGTTGTGATTACTGTGTTTTGGTTACGGAACCGACGCCGTTCGGCCTGCACGATCTGAAAATCGCCGTTCAGCTGATCAAAAACATGGGCATACCCTTCGGCGTAGTGATAAACAAGGCGTCGCCGGATAACAGGAGCATTCGGGAATACTGCAGCGAAAACCATATCGAGTTGCTTTTGGAAATTCCATTTTCAAAGGATATCGCCAGGGCTTATTCCGGCGGCGTACTACCCGCACAGGCAAATTCCCTGTGGAAGACGCTGTTTGATGAGTTGTACCAGAAAATCGAAAGAGGTGCGGCAAAATGAAACAGATTGCCTTTGTCAGTGGGAAGGGCGGAACGGGAAAAAGCACGCTTGTATCATCACTGAGTGTTATGGTACGGGATAAAATGCTTGCGGACTGCGATGTAGACGCGCCAAATCTTCATATATTGCTGGATGGGATTATACAAAAACAGGACGATTATTTCGGAGCAAAGGAAGCGGTAATAGATCCGACGGTTTGCAGCAAATGCGGTTTGTGCAGGAACACCTGCAGATTTGACGCCATAAACGCGAGCCTGGAAGTATTGCCGCTGAGATGTGAAGGCTGCGGCGCATGCTTATTGGTTTGTCCTGCCGGGGCGATCCGCCTGGATCCGGTCAAAACAGGTCGGACATATGTATCAAATACATCCGCTGGCACCTTTTCCCACGCGCTGCTTGATGTTGGAGCGGAGGGTTCCGGAAAGCTTGTGACTGAAGTCCGTAAAAACATATACAGCTTCAGGCAAAACGAAAAATGGGTATTGATAGACGGATCCCCTGGAATCGGTTGTGTTGTGATAGCCTCCATTACCGGCGCCGACGCCGTTGTAGCGGTATCCGAGCCCACCATGTCGGGAGTGAGCGACCTGGAAAGGGTCTTGTCTGTGGCTGATCACTTTCAGATACCGGCATTTGTAGTTGTAAATAAATTTGACCTCAATCCCGCAATAACGGCGCAAATAGAAGAATATTGCCGGGTAAAAGGGTATCCCGTGATAGGAAGGATCCCGTTCGAACCGCTTATAATAAAAGCGCTTCAGCAGTTCAAGACGCCTGTGGAAGCCGGTATTCAGAGCGTAACGGCTGAGATAGCCGGCATATGGGAGCGGCTTGAACGTGAAATTGAGTGACGATGGAAATAATTTATTGTTTCTGGGAATGATTATTGACATATGCCCAAAATGGTTTTACAATTTAATTGGGCACATGCCCAATTAAATCAAATAAATAAGGAGTGATTGCAGTGCCAGGCAGGGACGGAACAGGACCGTTTGGAATAGGGCCATTCACAGGTAGAGGCTCAGGGGGGTGTATTGGTAACATGGCAGATGATATTGAAGAGAGGGACTTTACCTTTGGAAGAGGTGCGGGCGCGGGCAGAGGCTTCAGAAGGGTATATCGCGCCACAGGCATCCTGGGTCGGGCAAGGCCGGTATATTCTCCTGTGACGGGGGATGAAAGCCCTTTATATGGGAAAGCCTTATTGAAGGAGAAGGAAAAATTTCTTGAGATACAGCTCAAGCAGGTAAGGGAAAGACTGAAGGAGTATGACGGACAATAAATGAGACTACCGTGCCTCATGGGCTTCCGCCGGACATATATTTAATAAATCCATAAACGGTGGTACAATAATTAATGGCAGATGTGCTTCAATGAGATTGAAAGGGGTGACCAATTTTGTCCAGACCACCGAAATGGAGAAAAGTCGAATTTATCCCAAATATTCAATATTTTGCACCGGTAGATGTCGATACAAAAAATATTCAGGAAAATATTTTAAGGATAGAAGAAGCGGAAGCTATCCGGCTGAAGGACGTTGAGAAACTGGAGCAGGAAGAATGCGCCGAAAGGATGGAAGTATCGAGGCAAACCTTTCAAAGAATTTTGAACTCGGGTAGGGAGAAAATTGCGGATAGTATCATAAACGGCAAGGCAATACGGATAGAAGGCGGAAATTTCACGCGTAATATTTGTCCTGTACGCTGCCTTGATTGCGATAAGGAATGGAAGGAAAGCTATGAGAATTTTGAAAAAATCATAAGCGGAACCTATTCCTGCCCCGGCTGCCAATCTAAGAAAATTGTCTGTATGAATTCAAACGGCCAGAAATTCTGCAAAAGGAACTGCTGGCGTCAAGGAAGGCTGGAATAAGCCTGCTATTCTTTTTTCACAAAAACATGAGATTATCAAACCGGACCCGGTATGGATTCTGGGATACCGTATGTTTTGAGCTGGTCTGATGACGATTTAAATGTATTCATATATTCTCAACCGTAAAAAAATTTGTTTAAGCAGCGGCAATAATGGCTATATAACTATATAATTATGACCTTTGTAGTTATAATAAGTGACAGGCCAATATATTGAAGTTAAAGACAAGGTCACATTTTTCGGGAGGATACATATGAATAATTTTACGTTTCAGAACACCACACGCATCATATTCGGCAGGGACACCGAGGATATGGTCGGGTCGGAAGTCAAGAAATTTGCGAAGAAAGTGCTGCTGCATTACGGCGGCGGAAGCATCAAGAAATCCGGACTTTACGATAAGGTAGTAAAAGCGCTGAAGGCGGAAGGAATAGAGTACATCGAGCTAGGCGGCGTCAAACCCAACCCCAGACTGAGCCTCGTGTATGAAGGAATCGAGCTTTGCAAAAAAAATGATATCGGCTTCATACTGGCAGTTGGCGGCGGCAGCGTCATCGATTCGGCCAAAGGCATCGCTACCGGCGTACTGTATGAAGGAGACGTCTGGGACCTGTACCTGAAGAAGGACAGGGCTTCAAAAGCGCTTCCGCTGGGCGTCATACTCACTATACCGGCTGCGGGGAGCGAGAGCAGCGGCGCGTCCGTTGTAACCAAAGAGGAAGGCCAGCTGAAAAGGGATATATTCTATGAATTTATCCGTCCCCAGTTTGCGATAATGGACCCGGCGCTTTGCTTCACATTACCCAGGTATCAGGTTGCCTGCGGCGCTGCCGATATCATGGCCCATGTAATGGAAAGATATTTTACCAATACGAAGAACGTAGAGTTTATAGACAGGCTCAGCGAAGCGACGCTGACCACCATGATAAACAATGTGCCCTCAGCGCTGGCTTATCCGGAAAACTATGAAGCGTTTGCCGAAATAATGTGGGCCGGGACCGTTGCGCACAATGATTTGCTTAGCTGCGGCAGGGAGCAGGATTGGGCTTCCCATGGCATCGAGCACGAATTGAGCGGTTTGTACGACATTGCCCACGGTGCGGGACTTGCGGTCATTTTCCCGGCGTGGATGAAATACGTCTACAAGCATGACATAGACCGTTTTGTTCAGTTCGCAGTAAGAGTATGGAAGGTCGAACAGGATTTCTTCAACCCGGAGAAAACGGCCCTTGAAGGGATCGCAAGGATGGAAGCCTTCTTCAGGAGCATAGGGTTGCCTGTCAGATTGAACGAGGCCGGCATAAGTGAGGACCGGTTCGCGGAAATGGCCGAAAAATGCGCAGGCAAGGGTACTATAGGCAGCTTTGTCAAACTGAACAGGGACGATATAGTAAACATATACAAGCTGGCGAAGTAATCGATGAATAGACGGCATTTACCTAACTCAGGCTGAACAACATAAGATATTGAAGATGTAACCTTTCACTTAACATAAAAATATAATGGTACCATGGGAGTTACCCTGGTACTTTTTCTTTTGATTGCGTGAAGGGGGATTTTGCATGTACTACCAGGAAGGGTATCCATACATCTATAACCTTGAAAATTATCAGGCGAAACGGCCTTGTCCGTATTTCAGCCAGGCATTGCCGGAAAGGGGTTGGATAGCCCCGACGCAGGGTATCATATACACAAGCGCAAGACAGACCTATTCATATGTCCGGCTGCTCAATGCCTCCCCGAACACACAGCCTGTCGATGTTTACGCGAACGCCGCTCAGATCGTTTCAGGGCTGGCCTATAAAGGGTTTACGGAGTATTTTCAGATGCTTCCGGGTTCATATAACATAACTGTATTTCCAGCCGGCACCACAGGCCCTGCGCTTCTTGAAACACAGGTCGAAATACCCGTCAGATCGATTATGACTGCGGCTATTATCGGCCTGTCTCCGGCCATAAGCATCAGGACCTACTTCGAGACGGTTATACAGATCCCAGCGGGTCGGTTGTATCTGCGCTTTGCAAACCTCTCGCCCGACAGTCCCGAAATGGATCTTACCGCCAACGGGACCAGGCTGTTTGAAAGGGTTTCGTTCGGTATGGCGACAAATTACATGCCCGTTGCGGCCGGTGCATATGTATTCGATATACTGCAGAGCAGTACCGGCGCAAGGCTGCTTTATGTGCCGAATATAACGCTCGGCGCCGGAAGGTTCTATACGATCTATGCCGTGGGCCAGATAGGCGGAGTGGCTCCACTCGAGGTGCTGATCCCCCTGGACGGGAATTCGTATATACAGGTGGGTTGATGCTGCGGCGCATGAATACGGCTGTTTGGCGGTTGATTGATATTACATGAGTTTTGTGAATTAGAGCATATTGACGAGACATAAGTAAGAGCAAATTCATGTTTGAGCGAAGCGTAGCTGAGCAATATGAAATGCTCCGCATTTCGTTTCATTTGTAAGTATTTGCGAAGCAAATACTATTGTTTGAATTTGCCACCGAGCTGAGTCCATATGCTCTATGAACAAACTTCGCAATAGAAAGCAACTGCCAAACAGCCTTTTATTTCAGGTTGCTGTAGCCCTTCAGCTTCTGGATGCTTCGGGGCAGAGCGTCTTTCGAGTTGCCCCAGGGGGCATCGTTATTGCGGTAGTCGAACTTTTTGGTAAACCAATCGAGCTCCTGCTCGAGCCTATCCATATTCCCGAGCTGCTGTTGAACCAGCATACCCTGGAATTGCCTGCTCTCATTGGCATTCAGAAATTTATCGGAAGCGAGGAGAAGCTGTTTGAAATGCACCAGGCAGAAGCCCTTCTTCTCTGAAAAAAGCCCGCGAAAATCCGGTTCCTTCGACCACAGGTACATTATAACGTCATAATACCGGTCCATGGTATGCTCAAGCCTGCTGCATATAGTACAACTGTCTTCCATATCGGTCAGCAGCTTTACAAGTCCTTCAATGCTGGAATTACCTGATGGCGCCTTCTTTGTGGTCCCCTTTGCCGAAAATATGCCCGACAGTGAGTTTAAGATTCCGCCGGACGGTTTCTTGCCGTTGACGTCATTTATTACCGCCATTGAGACCTCTTTCATTTCACCGAGCTTTTCCCTTAGGTGGGTATCGGTTTCAAGAGCCAGTCCGAGGCGATTTTCCTGCCTATTGTACAATAATTCGAAATGTCTTCTGCAAAACCCCCTTCTGTTTGTGTCAACACGGCAATCCGGCTCCATGAGTGCAGGTCCCAGGTAGTAGTCCGTATATTCGTTCTCCAGCTTGCTTTCGAGAAGGCAGACGGGACATTCATGCTCCTGCCCGAAGGCTTCGGTTACGGGGATCGTATAGATCTTCTCTTTCATTCGTGCTCTCCTTACATGATTTACCTGTGTGTTGCCTGTTTGAAATGTATGCTACAATGGTATAAGCATATCAGAACTATTATAGCATTGGCAGGCTTAATTGGATAGATTGGCGTTTGGAGGAGTTTCAGAATGCTATATAGAGGTTACGAGACAGAAATAAGTGAAGGTCAGCGTTATGGTGCGGGAGATTCCTGCGTACCGCGTGTGATAGTCCGGGGAATACATGACTTCGATCCCGTGCAGGTTTTCGAATGCGGGCAATGCTTCCGCTGGAGCAGGGAGCAGGACGGTAGCTATACGGGGGTCGTACGCGGGAAGGTTGCCAACGTCGCCTTCGAATCCGGCGCATTGATCCTGGATAACGTGACTTTCGAGGAGTTTATAGGAATATGGTTCGACTATTTCGATCTTGGCCGGGATTACGGAGAGATCAAAAAGGCCGTTGCCGTAGACGATATCATGAAGGAAGCGATAGGCTTCGGGGACGGTATACGGCTGCTGCGCCAGGAACCGTGGGAGACGATGATCTCCTTTATTATCTCTGCAAACAACAACATACCGAGGATCAAAAAAATAATCAACGATATATCCGGTCAGTACGGTAATGAATTGTATTATGGCGGGCGCAGGTTCCACAGCTTTCCGGAAGCGGACAAGCTGGCTCACTGCAGCCTGGAACAGCTGCAGACCTGCAGGGCGGGCTACCGCTGCGGTTATATCCGTGAGACGGCGGAGTCTGTTGCAAGCGGAAGCTTTGATATCGCCGGACTGTTTGCCATGGATACGGCTGAGGCCAGAAAAGCTTTGCTGGGGCTCAAAGGCGTAGGGGGAAAGGTGGCGGACTGCATACTCCTTTTCAGCGGCGTCGGCTTTGATGTATTTCCGACCGATGTTTGGGTAAAACGCGTCATGGAAGAGCTCTATTTCAAACGCGAAGCGAGCCTGAACGAGATCCGCGGTTTTGCGCTTAAGTATTTCGGAAAATATGCCGGAGCTGCGCAGCAGTATCTTTTCTATTACGCGAGAGAACACAGGATAGGTGTGTAAGGCAATTGTAACACTATATGCGTACCCCCAATAAGATAAATGGTGAAGTTATTTGATGGATGACGGGGGTAACTGAAATGGATGCCATTGCTATTTTGGACTCGGGAAATTACGCGCTTAAGCTCTGTACCGCACTTGAAAGAAAAGGATATGTATTCGAGGTGATCTCCACTCCTTGCCAGATAGCGAAGGGCGGCTGCAGCTACTGTCTGAAGTTCCCGGAAGAGTTCAAGGATCTGGTGCTTCAGGAGGCTCTTTTCAACAGACTGGCGATTCGGGAAATATATCGGGTCGAACCGCAATTTACAAAAAATAAGTATGTAAGGATCTATTAATTCTCCATTAATTTCCTGGCACGCGACGCTGTTTGTTTGAATGATGCAGATAATCGAAGACAGATTGAATAAAAAAGCGCATTACAGGCTTAATTGTGATTACTCTTTGTTGTTAACGCCAAGCAGCGGTGCTATAATAAAAACACAGAAAGCGATCCGGACTTAAATCCGTGATTGCGGAGTTTTTAGCCTTCGGGCTTTGACAACAAAATAGCGTTCGACCTGAAATGCTCGGATAAACCTATTATTTTGAACCTACATTTTTCATAAGGGAGTCTGGCGTTTGACAGGATATATCGGGCCACAAGCTAATTCCGACATATGTCTCGAACATGTGCAACGGCGGTGGAGGATTGCAGCTGTCAGCAGGACACCCACCTAGCATCGGGCTAGGTGTCAAAATATGGGGGAACGGCTTTTCGGGTTTAAATCGTAAGAGGATGATCTTAACTGACCATCCTCTTTTTCTTTATTCTAAAATGTTTGTCGTTAAATGTTATGCAATTCCGGACTTTTTTTGAAAGATACAGACTTCATTACACAGGTTTTTTCTGCTGCCTTTTATCCAAAGCATCCGGTATTCCTTTATGGATGATCCCTGCCGCACCGGTCGTACTGGTATGGCAGGTCGTCTTCGGCGGCACGGGTGTTATGAACGGGTTGCTGGACTCCGCCGGGCTCGGTTCGATCGATTGGATGAATAAGAGCCGTGCTAGATTATAATAATTTTGTTTGACATATAATTGGGGAAAATATAAAATTTATATAAATATATTTTATATATGGTCGAAATGTAAAAATGTAGGTAGGAAAATGAAGTTTGAATTTATCAAATTATCCTCATTGGATATAAAAAGCCGTACAGCCGTCATCGGGACAGCTTTCATCCTGCTTGCCTCGGCGGCTGTCAACGCTGTCAGCATGTCGAGAAGCGAAGTATCGGTCTTCTACAAGGCGGCAGGATATGTGTTTCAGTTACTGCTTGCCGTCATACTGGTTTATTCTGTCATGCTGGCGGCGATACTGCATAACAGGATGGGCAGAGCCGGCTTTGTTCTGATAACGGGAGCGGGCTTAAAAACGGCGGTCTTTCTGATTTCTTTGCTTGGCGTTGTCAATGCGGCCCTGGCTATATATGCGATCGCTTCGGGTTTTACATTTTCTGGCTGTTTGCGGAGTTTCAGCCATGTGATACTCTCACCGCTGCCGTTGTTTTTTTTGGAAAGCTTTGTATACTCCGATCAGGATTACCTGTTTATAGGCATGAAGAAGCTGTCGGTACCGCTTAAAGAAATTGCGAAAATCGATATTGCCTGCAGAAAGCTCGGCGTGAGTTACACTATCAACTTGACTGACAGCAGGGGCAAAAGGACGAAAATTTCCGCCAATGAAATGCTGAAAGACAGGTTTATCGAGTTTGTCGGGAGGTATGACGCCGGGATTACGATTTACGACTGACCTCCGGCTTTTTTATTCGCCGCTTTCCTGCCATTCCTTGGGCTCCTGCCATTCCTCCCATTCCTTCAGCTTTTCGGGGTCGAGCGATGTCCCCGGCTTTTTCAGGGGCTTTTGTGCCTTCTGCTGCAAGGCTGTGTTCCGGCTTTCGGTCATGCTTTGTTCCCCCGGCCCTCCCGGCTCTCCCGGCTCTCCCGGTTCTCCCGGTTCTCCCGGTTCCCTCCGGTTTTCAACTGCCGGACTGGCGATATCTCCTGCGGCAGCGGTTACTGCCTCCTTATCGTGCGCTGCCGTTTGGTAACGGCTTGTCGCCTCGTCCCTTGCAGCCGGCTTTTTAAGCTGCCTGAGTTGATTTTCGAGCATATTCATCCTGACGGAGTATTTCCCGAGCTCCTTTGTCAATTCGAGGTATGCGTTCGTCAGCCTCGCCATTTCCTTTTTGTTTTCGGACCAGCCCGTGCGCACTTCATCCACACTGTTTTGAAGCTGCTTGAAGGTATCGAGGATGATCTTCCTGACGTCGCCTCCCGATGGCGCCGGAGTGCCTGTTTCACGATATTCTGAAGAATATTCCGGGACCGGGTACGAAGGAGTGTCGCCAAAAAGGTCACCGAACTGATCGATGCTTACAAAAGCGAGCTTCAGGCCGTTTCCAACGGTACCCGGATAGATCTCGGGGGGCATCGACCAAACATGTCTTCCTGTTTCACCTGAGGCTGCCGGACTGCTGCCGTTCTGACCGCCTGCTGCTGTGTCCGATGCGTCCGGTGCCCCGTATAATGCGCTTGTATTGAGCTGTGTCCGGTCGAACGCCGGCTTCAGATATTTGTAGCTAATACACTGCAGATTGCGGCCATACTGGTTGGAGTACCTCGACGGCTTGCTCCAGCCTTCGCCCGCCAATGAACCTTCACTGTAGTAGATCACATCCTCGCGAACCCAGAATATGATCAGCCTGTTTTCAGTCTGCAGTATCGAAGCCTTCTCGAACGAATGCACCGAGGAATGTACGACGATCTCGGGCGACCAGAGGTTTTTATCGGGATCCTTCCGCTGGTATACCATTTCGAACAGTTTGGGTGTGCGTCGCTGATAACATAAATGGATTATGCCGTTGCTGTCGATCAGTGCATGGGGATATTCGCAGTTCCCCTGGTATTTTGTGATCGGCATGAAATCACTCCAGTGCTTCTGTACCGTGTTGAATTTCTTGAAGCCCAACTGCAGGTACTTTCCGTCGTAAGACTGATAGAATGCATATATGTTTTCATTGCTGTCATATATGATCGAGCAGGGAACGCTGCTTCCCGAAACATAATCCACTACCTTGGGCGTGCCCAGCCTGCTGTTTACCAGAACCTGATATGCGAGCATGAACGAGTTGTCATGCTGCAGAACATAAAACAGATATACCTGGTTTTTGAAGGGTACGATGCACAATTGCTTGTCGTACGCCGTTGGGAGCTTGCTGTTCAGTACGGGAATGGATTTCAGGTTTTGACCGTCCAGCCTGGAATAAATGATATTCCCGACGCTATCCTGGAACAGGATGTGGTAGACTTCATTCTGGTCTATTTCAGCATAAAAGCTCTGGTATACGTTTTTATGCAACACGGCTGCGTTGCTCCATACCCCTCTTGTCGTCAATGAGTTAAAACACAGATTCTGCCTCTGGTCGCAGAATATGCTCCTGACTTCTCCTGTCGGATGCCTGAATACGAACTGCCTGTTCTGCAAATTGAACATATGACTCCACTCACTTTTTCCATACAACTATTCTTACTTATATATATGACGATATCGTTTTGATTTATGGCAGCATATGTTCCGGATTTATAAAGTTTTAGTAAGGATCGGCTGAAATATTACTTCCGATTTTTTCTGGGGAATGGAGCGTTTAGTGAAGTTCCCCGAAAAAATTATCGGAAGTTATATTTCAACGATTCCTTAATATCACAAAAAGGCGGATGTAACATATTATGAAAATGAGAGGGAAATCAAATAATATAGCTTTAAATGAAGGGGGATTTAGATATGAGCTATAATCACGACAAAGTGCTTCCAGGCCTTATCAGTGAGAAAGACCTTTGCAAAATAAAGGAAGCAGTTTGTATACATGTGGAAAAGATTTATGATTCATGCAAGGAAAAAGATTGCATCGAAGATGCAAGAGTATATTTCAAGGATCCTCACAAAGTGAACTGGATCGTTAACCATGCAATCAATGTAAAGGCCAGACGTGCAGAGGTAGTAAGAGTGTTCGCGGACGTTGAGGAAGTACCGTTCAAGAGGGGCTTCTACACTGTCGACATCAAGTACTTCATCAAGGTTACGCTCGACTTCTTTGTACCCAGAGTTAGCGGCGGAATAAGGATCATTACGGTTCCGGGCATCGTACTCTTTGACAAGAAAATCATCCTGTTCGGTTCCGAAGGTAATGTGAAGATATTCAAGTCGCATTTCAGGGATCATGAAAACGATTACAACGGAGATTCGGCTTTACAGCAGAATAACCTTCCGATCGCCAAGATTGAAGTCGCCGAACCGATCGCATTGAATGCCAGGATAGCGGAGGTTCTTGAAAATGCCAGCGATGATGACTGCGACAGGGTATTACCCCAGGTTGTAAGCAATATGCTCGAATCTGTAGACTTTGATGAGACCGATCTGGCCACAGACGACACAAGGCATCTGGTCATAGTAAAGCAGGTCGTTGCGACGATAGGGCTGTTCTCGATCGTCAAGCTTGCGAGACTGACCCAGCTGCTCATACCGGCATTCGACTTCTGTGTACCGAATAAGAGATGCGTAGCTTCCACCGATGAGGAACCCTGCGAATTGTTTGAAACAATCGACTTCCCGATAGATGAATTCTTCCCGCCCCAAAAAATGGATTTCCCCGGAGCGATTGAGGAAGAAAGAAGCATGACAAAAGATGAATAAGCTTACGGTATATACATAAAGGGATGGCATAGCCATCCCTTTATTTTGATACTTGACATGTGGCCGGCATGAGCGCATGCCCAATTGGAGTCTCTTACCACCCTGGCAGGTTACATAGTCTTGCCGGGGATCAACAGGTTGATGATGCCGTACACAAGAGCAGCGAGTATTGCACCGAGCAATGTTACGTAATAGCCGGGTACAATAAATTTGACGACATAGATAATAATTGCAGCTACTATGAATCCGGTCAGTCCTCTGCCAAACGGAGTTGCGTCCACTCCGAGGATCCTCTGCACCAGGTAATCGAGAATCGCGATAACTGCGGCAGCCACTATCAACGACCATATGCTGGCTATGGAGAAGCCCGGCGTAAGAAATGCCGTAACGGCCAATACTACTGCCCCGACCAACCACCTTATTATGAACTGTCCGAAACTGAAATGCTGCGTTCTTTCGACATTTTCAGCCAATCATATCACTTCCTTTCAAAGGATATAATGAAAATGCAAATTGCCGTCAATACTATTATTAATTCCCGATGTTTTGTTTATGCAGTTTGATGTACCTAATTTGTTTACTTTATAACTAATATTTGATAAAATGATTGAAATAAATGCGATATCATAAAAATTCAAAGACGATGAACCGGGAAAGTAACCTGAACAATAGCCCCAGAGAGATACCGTCGCCGGCTGAAAGCGGTATTGGCGCATTTGGCAGGAGAAGTGCCCCAGGCGAGTCGGGAAGCCGAAAACAGGGCCGCGGCCGCAGCTGCGCCAATTAAGTAGGCTTTCACGGGATAAGGCTCCGTTATTGCCGTTGAGATCGACAACAGGCTTT
The DNA here is from genome assembly GCA_023412915.1 of Bacillota bacterium. Lineage (GTDB taxonomy): Bacteria > Bacillota > Clostridia > Acetivibrionales > DTU013 > JAEYOM01. The sequence goes on along the minus strand of JAEZRE010000023.1, from coordinate 3,719 downwards.
ATGTCATTGTCATATTAGAGTGGGACCGCGGGTAACTTCGCCTCTATGCAGGGGCGGAGTTTTTTTATTGCAAAAATTGCGGGTGTTTGATGCGCTTGTGGTTTGTATGGGTATAATATCATAAAAAAGTGATGCTAATATCATTTATAAGTGAGGCGTTTGCATGTTTAAAGGATTATTGACCGACGCCAGGTCAATTGCTCAAAGAGATCCCGCGGCAAAGAGCACGCTGGAGGTTTTCCTGCTTTATCCCGGCTTTCATGCGCTGTTTTATCACCGTGCGGCGCATTGGCTTTTCAAAAGGAAGCTGTTTTTCCCGGCGAGACTGATATCACAGTTTTCCAGGTTCATGACAGGGATAGAGATACATCCGGGTGCGACTATCGGCAGAGGCCTGTTCATGGATCACGGAATGGGGATCGTTGTCGGTGAAACCGCCGAGGTAGGGGATAATTGTACCATATACCACGGCGTGACACTGGGCGGAACGGGAAAGGACAAAGGTAAACGGCACCCCACCATAGGCAATAACGTGCTTATCGGCGCGGGCGCAAAGCTGCTCGGCCCAATCTCCATCGGGGATAATGCCATGATAGGCGCGGGCTCGGTCGTACTCGAGGACGTATTGCCCGATACGACTATCACAGGACCGAAGGCGCGTCCGGTAAAGCATGCAGGCAGGAAGCTGGCTCCCTCGATAGAGCTCGACCAGGTGCATATAGCCGACCCGGTCTCGCAGGAATTGTGCAGGCTGCAGGTGCGGATAGAGCACCTTGAAGCGGCATTGCGCGGCGAGCACGCCAAGGCACGGAACATAGAAAGCTGCAATGAAAAGCACGAGAAATCGGATAAAATATAGTGGAGGTTATCAAGATGAAGCTTTACAATACGCTGACAAGGCAAAAAGAAGAATTCAGGCCTATGGAGGAGGGTGCGGCGAAGCTCTATTCCTGCGGCCCTACCGTTTACCAGTACGCGCACATCGGCAACCTGAGGACGTACGTGTTCATGGACATACTCAGACGTGTAATGAAGTACAATGGCTTTACGCTGAAGCATGTCATGAATATAACGGATGTAGGGCATCTTGTTTCGGACGCCGACGAAGGCGAGGACAAGATGATGAAAACCGCCAGGCAGGCGAACAAATCGCCCTGGGAGATCGCTGAGTACTATACCGGCGTTTTCATGAACGACATAGTCGAACTGAACATAGGCAAGCCTGAAATCATTGCAAAAGCGACCGACCACATCAATGAGATGATAGAGTTCGTCCAGGCCCTCGTAGAGAAGGGCTACGCCTATGAGACGAGCGACGGCATATATTTCGACGTTATGAAATTCGAAGGCTACGGCAAGCTTTCCGGACTGGACCTCGAAGGCCAGATCGCGGGGGCGCGTGTAGACGTCAACGAGGAAAAGAGACATCCTGCGGATTTCGCACTGTGGAAGAAGGCTCCGAAGGAACACATAATGCAGTGGCCGAGTCCATGGGGCATGGGCTATCCGGGCTGGCACATAGAATGCTCCGCCATGAGCAGGAAGTACCTCGGCGATGAATTCGACATCCATACGGGCGGCGTCGACCACATACCGGTACACCATGAGAACGAGATAGCGCAGAGCGAGGCGCTGTTGGGCAAACCTGCCGTTCATTACTGGCTGCATGGAGAATTCCTGCTCGTCGATAATGGTAAAATGTCCAAAAGCCTCGGTAATACCTATACCGTCTCCGACCTTAAAAAGAAAGGCTTCAGCCCGCTGGCATACAGGTATATGTGCCTGAACGCGAATTACAGGAGCAAGCTGAATTTCACCTGGGATGGGTTAAAGGCCGCGCAGGTGGCTCTCGACAGGCTGCTGGAAGGCGTGCTTGCGCATAAGAATGCCGCAGCCGGCGCAAAGGCGGAAGCGGAACAGATAGAGTCTTTCAGGAAGGATTTCCAGGACGCGATAAACGACGATCTCAACATACCGAGAGCCATGGGTGTGGCTTGGAATATAGCAAGATACGGGACAAAATCCCACGACCTCTATGAACTGCTCCTCGAAATGGACGAGGTTTTCGGACTGGATTTTGCCAAAGCGGCTGAAAAGACGGCTTCGGAGGAGCCTGCGCTCGACCCTGAAATAGCAGATCTTGTAAATCAGAGACAACAGGCGAGGAAGGAGAAAAACTGGAAGCTTGCCGACGAACTGAGAGATAAGCTCGGTAGCATGGGTTACCAGTTGGAGGATACGCCTCAGGGAGTAAAAGTCGTGCGCAAATGATTTCCAGGAATGCAACTTTTCATGTTCATGTTAATATACTGATTATGTAAATTAAATTTATCATGTTAGGATGTGTAACTATGGACATGAAAACTATCAGATGGGATAAAAGTATGGCTGTCAGATGTGTTGAAAGGGCGGGGAAGGGGTATACGCCCAAATATCAGCATGAAGAGAAGAGTATTAATAAAAAAGTCCAGGATGCTGGTTGGGAACAGTTTGAATATGCCATAAACAAAGCGATTGCAAAAAAACACAAATAGTCTGAGTCACAAAGGCGATACTTAGGTCTGGTTATAAGGCATGGGGGTATGAGCAGCCCATATGGTTCTGGGCTGTTTATACTCTTTATTTATTTTTAGGTTGAATTTTACGGCTTGGAAAAGCCGGCCAGGGCATTGAACCCTGGCCGGCTTTCTATCTGAGCTGATCGCCATGGAACGTTTAGGCCATAACGGATTATCACGGATCATTTGTACAGAGCAATTCACTGCTGCGGAAGGTGTTCGTAATTACTACGTTGCTCCCGGGCAGCGGGGTTGTTGAACTGTTAGACCTCGCAAATACGGAAGCAAAGACATCTGTCGTTATCCCGAGGAATTGGATCTCAAATTCGTGTAAGCTTGCCGGTGTATCGAATATAAAGAAGTTTGAGCACTTGGGCGGGATTGGTCCGAACACTGCGGTTCTTTTAGCAAACTTAGGACAGGTCTCGATATTGTATAGTATTGCTGAAACACCTACTAAAGTAGAAGTTGAGTCATTGAGCACTTTTGTAACTATACTGTTCACAGCGTTGTCGTGCAGCACGGGACCAGTCGTGAGTCTGTTGGATTTGCATTGCAGACCCGAAACGATGGTCTCGATCTCGGAGACCTGCGTAGCCACATCGCCGAGCAGTGTATCGATGAAGGCAACCTGCGTTGCGATTTCACCGATTATAGAAACCTCAGAGATGAGACTTGCTACGCCAGTGTCGATCACAGCCACCTGAGTAGCGACCTCGCCGAGGAGTGTATCGATGAAAGCGACCTGTGTTGCAACTTCTCCAATTACAGAAACCTCAGAGATGAGACTTGCTACGCCAGTATCGATCACAGCCACCTGAGTAGCGACCTCGCCGAGGAGTGTGTCGATGAAGGCGACCTGAGTTGCAACTTCTCCGACTACTGTACCGATGCTTGCTACGTTAGTGTCAATCACGGCGACCTGGGTTGCAATTTCTCCGATCACAGTACTGATGCCTGCGACACCGGACAACAGACTTGCTACGCCAGTGTCGATCACAGCGACCTGGGTGGCGACCTCACCGAGCAGTGTATCGACAAAAGCTACCTGCGTCGCTATTTCTCCTACTACAGCGCTAAGAATACCAAAATCAAAGAGTATCGTGGCTATTCCTGTATCAATAACAGCAACCTGGGTAGCGACCTCGCCCAGGAGTGTAT
>JAEZRE010000008.1 GCA_023412915.1 Bacillota bacterium | reverse complement strand
CCGGAAATATCCACTACCTCTGAGGGAATATATCTTCTGCGTAAAATCACAGGTTTTTTCATAATTCACCCGTCCCCTGTCAGTCTCAATGTCTGATTTATGCTAATTATACCCCAGCAACAGTCAATATGGAATATTATCTTCCCTTCCTGTGGCAATTCTTATTTCCCATTATTTGCCACACTGACAAGCCCTGTGGTAATATGGTTAAGGGGCGTCACTTGCGCGGCATTGGCAAGCGGTTTTAACATAATGATAAAGGTCAAATCAATCGCCCCCCTTTTATTGGTTCAGCTTTGTACGAATACGGCTAAACCGTGCCATTGATGACCACCGAAGTGAGTTCGGCTGAAATTATTGCCAAGGGTCATATATAAATCAGGGGGTACGAATGAAACAAGCTGGAAGCTGCAACAATTGTGCTAAAGGCGTGAGGGTCAAGATCAACAGGGATATTTTATGCAGGATCCACGGTATCGTATCGGGTGATTTCTGCTGCGCGAGGTATTCAAGAAGACTCGAGGCATGGCTCCCGACCGAGCGCAAGCCAAAATGTATAGAATGTGAATTTTTCATACGTGATTCAACTGAGACCGGGCAGGATTCGGCAAACGGATATTGCCAGCTTTTCACTGTCCGACAGTTTGACGGCGAATTAAAAAGCGCCTGTTCAAAGTTCCTGAGAAAATCGGAACGCAATATCTCATGATTTAACCAATTTATCCTCTTATTTATATCCTGCAGCCTCCCGATAATCTTAATATAAGGGCGGCAGGATATATTGCTTTGATTCGGGGACATGTTATGGTAGAATGTTATTGAAAGGTTGAGAACTGCATGATACCTAAGGTTTCAGATATATTTCAGCAGAAGCTTGATGAAATTCAGAGCAGGGTGCCTGTCAGGATCATAGGTGCTTCCGATACCGTTTCCTTCGAACAGTACCTGAACGGCGTCACTTCGCCGTCCGATACAGCAGCGGGCACAGCTTCCGGATTTGACGCCAATTCAGCATTGCAATCCATTCTCGGCGACACCTCAGCTTCAATCGATGGAAGCACTGATACGAGTTCTCCCACGAGCGCTCTGCAGAAAGCTCTGCTTTCGCTTGCCGCCAACAGGACCGGCACGGTCCAGGACAAGCTCAAGCTGAATGAACAGATAGAAAGCAGCATTGCCGAAAGCTCGCAAAAACATCACGTCGATCCCAATCTAATACGCGCTGTCATAAAACAGGAATCGAATTTCAATCCTTACGCTGTTTCAAACGCAGGCGCCCAGGGTCTTATGCAGCTTATGCCCGGAACGGCGGATTCGCTCGGAGTCGATAATCCCTGGAATGTAAGCGAAAATATTGACGGCGGCACAAGATATCTGAAGGATCAGCTCATCGCATTCGACGGCAATCTGGAACTGGCCCTGGCAGCCTACAATGCCGGTCCCGGCGCTGTTACCAAGTACAATGGCATTCCTCCCTATACCGAGACACAGAGCTATGTCAAAAAAGTGCTTGAGAATTATATTAATTATTCCAATAATAAGTAGGTTTTTCTATTGCATGTCTCTATTAAAATTCAATTTCCGACACCCATAATCCACACTATCCACATTGTTATCCACACAAGAAAATGCTACAATTTACGCGATTTCCGAGCAATTTCCACATAATTCACAACTGTCATTTCTACAATTTTTTCAATTCCTCTTGACTTTTCTAAAAAGTGTAAATATTGCAGAACACCGCTATTTATGAACTTTCTATAGTTCAAGTGCCTTTTGAAAAGTCTTTCTGGATTTTCCGACAAAATTTTACTTTTACCGATTATTTCCATTAATGGTCTGTAATATTAAATGACCCCTCCAGGCCGCAATAATTGTGGAAAAATAAAAGTTATCCACAGGTTGTGCGTCCAAGCTTCAAGCCGGGGATTGCGTTTAGATCCAGTCCGGATACGTGACCGCGTTTATATTCGAAATATGCCGCGGACGCAATCATTGCGGCATTGTCGGTGCACAAGACGGGTCTCGGGTAAAACATCTCCATGCCGGCTTGTTCGACGGCAGCCTTCATATCTCTGCGCAGTTGTGAATTCGACGCCACTCCGCCCGCCAAAGCAACACGTTTTACACCTCTGTTCAGCGCCGCCTTCATCGTATTTCCGACAAGCACATCTACGACAGCCTGCTGAAAGCTTGCACAAACATTGGGGATATCTACAGTTTCACTTTTCTGGGCGGAGCTGTTCAGATAGTTCAATACTGCGGTCTTGAGGCCGCTGAAGCTGAAATCCAGGCTCCCATCACTGAAATATACCCGGGGGAAATCGACGGCTTTACTGTTGCCGCATTTCGCCGCACTATCGATGACCGGCCCTCCTGGGTAGCCTAGTCCAAGGGCTCGCGCTATTTTGTCGAATGCCTCGCCCGCCGCGTCGTCGCGCGTCTGACCCAGTATCTCATACCTGTCGTAATCCGCTACATGCACTATGTGGCTGTGCCCTCCGGAAGCGACCATGCAGATGAAAGGCGGCTCGAGCGCTTCGTTTTCAAGGTAATTTGCAGAAATATGTCCTTCTATATGGTGAACGCCGATAAGCGGTTTCCCTACCGCGAACGCGAGGCCCTTTGCCGCCGACAAGCCCACGAGGAGCGCACCGACAAGCCCTGGTCCATAGGTTACCCCGATCGCGTCGACGTCCGTGAGCTTAACTTCAGCCTCGGACAAAGCCTGGTCGATAACCGGCATGACAAGTTCGACATGCTTACGCGATGCGATTTCCGGCACAACGCCCCCGTACTTTTTATGCAGATCTATCTGTGAAGAGATGACATTCGATAATATTTTTCTGCCGTTGACGACCACAGACGCGGACGTTTCATCACAGCTCGATTCTATGGCTAGTATCAAAACATCGGAATCTTTCAATACAGCACCTCCTGTACTCATTTCCCGTTTCTATTCAGTATGATAGCCCAAAATGTGATATTTTACAAGGCGGGGCGATAATGCGGACTGTGACAGCTTTCGAACAGGTCATTTCGCTGCACATCTTACGGTGCTTTCCACAGCGCATTAACGACTCGTTTCAGACTTGCTTCACAGCTCCCCCCGCAGTACTTACCAGACGGCAAACGGCAGCTATGAAGCTTCGCTTATTCTGAACTGCTTTTCGTACAATGTCCTGTACAGCTTTCCGAGGGACATCAATTCGTTGTGGCTACCGTATTCGGTGACTCTGCCGTTTTCGACGAGATAGATCACGTCGGCATTCTCTATGGTGGAAAGCCTGTGGGCGATTATCAGCGCCGATTTTCCCTTCATGAGGGTGCCGAGCGCTTCTTGTACCTGCTGTTCGCTTTGTGAATCGAGAGATGATGTGGCCTCGTCCAGCAGCAGGATAGGCGCATCCTTAAGGAAAGCCCTTGCGATCGCGATCCTCTGTCTCTGCCCACCCGAAAGCTTGACGCCGCGTTCTCCGACGACCGTGTCATAACTGTTCGGCATTTCGCCTATGAATTCGTCCGCATGGGCGGCTTTTGCCGCGGCGATTATCTCATCCTGTGATGCTCCCGGTCTGCCATAGCCTATGTTTTCACCGATAGTTCCGTCAAATACGTAGGCATCCTGTGGAACATAGGCGATCAATGAACGCAGTTCCTGCATGGAAAGAGTTTTGACCGGCTTTCCGTCTATGGTCATTTTACCTGAACACGGCTGGTAAAAGCCCATTATAAGCTTTATCACGGTGCTTTTCCCTCCCCCGCTCGGACCTACCAGAGCGGCGACCTGCCCCTTTCCTACTGCCAGGCTGATACCCTCCAGCACATTGTTTTTATTGTCATAGGAAAATTCAATTTCCTTCATTTCAATGACGGCGCCGCTCCCGTCGACCGCTTCCGTTTGTACCGAGCCTGCCTCGGATTCTGTATCCATCAGGTCTGTGACCCTTTCCGCGCCTGCCAGGTAACCCTGCATCTGTATGATCATACCGTTTATCTGGCTGAACAGCCTGTTTACATTCCCAAGCAGCATAACCATAGACATTACCGATCCAAGGCTGCTCAGGCCTCGCATTGCGAGAAACGACGCTAGCAGGATGACCCCGATGAAATTGATAGTCCCGAAGAAGAAATTTCTGCTTTCGACAAAGGCACTCTTTTTCGTCAGTTCAAGGTTCTTTTTATAAATATCCCCGTTTATGCCGCACGCATTATCCAGCAGGAATTTTTCAAGTCTGAGACTCTTGACCGTCATAAAGCCGCCGATTATGTTCGAGAGGTTTTCGGTATACCTACCAAGGCATTTTTGTATCTCACTGCTCAATTTGCGGACGAGGTCCTTCTGTTTTACGTTTATCAGCACGGAGAGCAGTCCGATGATTATCAATACGATACTGACCTTCCAGTCCAGTATGAACATTATCAGCGCGGAACCAACGCCCTGCAGGAGCGTGACTACAATCATCCTGAAAGGCCATCCGTAAGCGTTCTCCATAGTGCCGACATCGTTGGCGAGCCTTGATATGGTATCACCGCTGTGGTTTTGCTCTATATAAGAGACGGGCAGATGCAGTATTTTTTTAAAGACCAGTTTTGTGAGACTGGTGGTGGTCAGACTGAATGACCTGAAAAGAAAGAATTCTATGGTAACGAATACGACCATGCCGGACATCGAAACCACCAGCGTGAGCAGCAGTCCTTTCTTCAGAAGCTCCATATCGGCGCCGACCGCCGCGTCGGTCATTATTTTCATCACGACGGGTGTGAGCAGATAAAAACTGATCTCAGTCAGGCAATCGATAAGCAGTATGATGGCGTATGCAGGTTTATTCGGCTTGATGAATTTAAATATGCTGAAAAACTCCTTCAAATCGAGCTTCTTCATACCGCTGCCTCACCTTCTTCCCCGACTGCAGAATCGTCTTCTGAAGCGGCCATCCACTTTCCTTCAGCTTCCCCAACGCCTGTGTCTTCGCTTTTAGCGGTCTGTCTGCTGTAAAGCTTCGAATACAAACTGTCGCAAGTCGCCAGCGCTTCATGCGTACCTCTTTCAACGATCTGTCCACGATCCATGACGAGTATCTCATCGACATCCTTTATCGTTGAAAGCCTGTGTGTAACTATTATTGCGGTCTTATCCCTCATGACGCTGTTCATGGCTTCCTGCACGAGCGATTCGGAAATTGTATCGAGCGCCGATGTAGGCTCATCCAGCAATATAACCGGCGCATCCTTCAGAAAAGCGCGGGCGAGCGATATCCTTTGCTTCTGCCCTCCGGAAAGCTTGATCCCGCGTTCGCCGACAAGCGTATCGTAGCCTTCCGGCAGCTCCATTATGAACTCATGGGCGCAGGCGGATATCGCGGCGTTCATCACTTCTTCCCTGGTGGCGTCCGGCCTTCCGTAGAGAATGTTGTCATATACCGACGCCGGAAACAGGTAGGTATCCTGTGAAACAAGCGAAATATTCGAGCGTATGGCCGCAATGCTCCATTCCCGAAGCTCATGGCCATAAAGCTCGATATTGCCTTCCCTGTAATCATAAAAGCCGGATATCAGCTTGAGCACCGTACTTTTCCCGCAGCCGCTCGCACCGACCAGCGCTGTCCTGCTGCCGGGCTTTATACCGAAGCTCAGGCGGTCCAAAACCCTCTTAATATCTGCGAGGCTACCTTCATCGCCGTTGACGGCGTTCGTGTTTACCACCGCTTCCAGGCTTTCCTCCTGCCCGCCGGAGGAGGCAGCAGCGGCAGCGGCGGCAGGTTGTTCAGTCCCATAAGAGAAGGTCAAGTCCTTCAATTCGATACAGTATTCGGCTCCATCCGGAGAAAAAGCTGAACCATCCTCTCTTTCAGCAGGGCTGTCGATCACGTCGAAAAACCTCCGGGCCGTGCCCAGTGAGTTTCTGAAATTGGTCACCGTACGCGGCAGACCCGATATAGGCCACACTATATTGTTCAGAAGGTAAACGAACGCGAATATCCTGCCCGGTTCAATCTCTTTGTTTATGGAAAGAAATGCTCCATAGATCATGCAGATCGTAAACGGGGCCGACCACAGTATTATGTTGAAGGGCGGCATCCACTTCATTCTGTGGATACCTTTGATGTCGTAATCATAGCTCTTTTTGACCATGCCGGAAAACTTGTCAAAGAATAAGCTCTCCAGATTGAAAGCCTTTATGATGAATATGCCGCCATAGGAATCCTGCGCAAACGCGGTAGCCTTGCCGATCTCGGCTGAAGACTCCTTGTAGAAACCGATCATAGGCTTTGTGATCTTTGTCGAGAAATAAAGCACCGGGGGCATCAATACCAGTGAAACAATATACAGCTTCCAGCTTACGCTGATAAGATAAACCGACGTTATTACAATAGAGACGAGCATTATCGCCGTTTTAAAAAGATCCTCCCCTATGAAATTCAATAAGGAGTTCATGTCACGCGTGAACCTTGATATGAGGTCCCCGGTGTGACTGTTTTCGATAAAGGAAAGCTTCAGCTTTTGCAGACGCTCCACCGCATTGTTCCTGATATCGAGGATGACCCTGGACTTGAACCGGCCGTATATATAGGTTGAAAAAAAAGTTATGAATATACCGGCAAATAAGACCAAACCTGCAAGCAGCAGGCATCTGACAAGATCGTTCTGCCTTCCGTCGATCGAAGACCCGACAGAATCGTTGATAAGCTCCGCGCAGGCGAGATTGATCAGTGTCACGCAAGCTGACAGTACCAGGTAGGCAAGGACGCTTAGCTTGTATTTCCGGATGTATGAGAACATCCTGTTCATTATTTCTTTAGTTTTATAGTTCTTATTTTCCTGCATGCCTATATTCTACCATCGGTCCGCTGCAGTATCAACGGAAAAAAACGCAAAAAAAAAAACATGGGTTTTATCCCATGCCCCTAAAAAATAGGAGAAACGCTAATGTTCGTATACATTATAACAAAATGTAAATTTATGTTATATAGTCCCGAATTCCCTATTTTCCAAGGGATCTTAGTCCTATATATAGGTCTGTAGTCCTAGCTCAGCATAGGACTATCGGATTAACGCAAATGCAATTACCACCGCTCCGAGAATTAATCTGTAGACCGTGAATATGCCAAAGCCCCTGCGTTTGAGGTAGTCGAGAAGGAACTTGATACTGAGCGCTCCGACTATTGCGGATGTAATTATCGCCGCGACGAACGGGGCCGTATCCACCGATAAGCTGACGAGATCCTTTGCCTTGTAGGCGCCGCTGAGGAAAATGAACGGGGTAGACAGCAGGAACGTAAACCTTGCGGCGTCCTCCCTTTTTACACCCATTGCGCGTCCCGCCGCCATCGTGATCCCTGAACGCGAAACTCCGGGGAACATTGCAAGCGCCTGTGATACGCCTATTAGAAAGCTCCTTTTGAGCCCTATCTCTTTCAGCTGGACTCTCGCTTCAAAGAATTTATCCGCAACATAAAGCAGGATACCCATTACTATGAGCATGACTCCTATCAATAGCGGGTTCCTGAAGGTAGTGGCTATCTGATCTTCGAACAACAATCCGAATACCCCGCCTGGTATGCATGCGAGTACAATGTACCAAAAGAGCTTGCCTTCGCTCGATTTTACATCTGTCAGCCCTGCTTTGATCAATTTGATCCAGTCCTTCCAGAAGAAAATCACTACGGCAATCAAAGTTCCCATATGTAGTGCAATGTCGAATTCGAGGCCGGGATCCTTCCAGCCGAAAAACCAGGGCAGCAGCGTTATATGAGCCGTGCTCGATATGGGAAGGAATTCCCCCAGTCCCTGGATTATGCCATAAATTATTGCCTGCAATATACTCATTAGTAACCCTCCATATTATTCTAAGCCTGCCGTACCTCAGCTTTGCTATGGCGCAACAGCGTCGTGCATGATTTATATAGTTAGTCTATAACTTCCTGTTACCTGTTTCCATCGGAAAATATTACATAATCGGACAACTGTCTTACATTTTTGTAATGTACGCAATCAAGCAGCCTTTTCCTCGTCGTAATACCTGGGATAATAGCTGCCGCCTTTATCCTTGACAAAAGGCCGTTCATCCTCGGGCAGAGACCACAATCCCTCGCCCCGGCTGATCGCCTTTTCCATCAAGCCCGTAAAATACTCCTTGTTGACGGTATTGGGCTTTACGAATTCTATCCTGGCATAGCCCTCGGCAACAAGGATGGAATTGACGCAGGAGCCGTCATCCAGTATTACATACGCCAGAAGCCTGTCGTAACGGTCTTCAGTATCCTTTTCGAACACAAGCCTCACTTCCTTGTCCTGCACAAGCTCCTTAAGCTTTTCGGAAGCTTCCTTGCCGTATGCCTGTACTTTCACGCCCGTCATGACCGATTCCGGCGTATCTATGCAAAGCAGCCTTACCCGGTAATCCTTGTTTTCGTATACGGCCACAAGTGTATCGCCGTCGACTACACGTTTTACATGGGCGGTTATCGTTCCGCCGGGAACGATGCAATCTGTATCCGTCGTCTTTATCGGACTGTCCTTCTGTTCCTCCGGAATCCCGGCCTTTACTGTGCTCGGTTTGTCCGGCGCAACGGTATTATCCTTCGCTTCAGCTGCAGTAATTTCGTCTGATACCACAGTCGAAGCAGTTTCTGCTGCTGTCGCAACCATGCCGGTTTTATCGGTTTCAGTCACTGTAGCCCCGTTCGCCGCTTCAGCTGTAGCCGCCGGTTTACCGGCAGTTGCCGGAAACGTGTCCGAGCCGGGCAGTTTTAAAGACCCCGGTGATAAAAAGTACAGTATGATCATGCCGACCAGCGCCAGGCCTGTCACTGTCGGAGCCTTTTTTCTCATATATATCGTCCTTCCTGACGATCAGGTTATACTGCGGGCCCTAAATCCTTTAAATATAATAACACATTACAATAAAAAACTACAGTGAAGGACCGGCAATTGCCTGCCGGGGTCCATACTGTAGTATATTTATCGAAACCACAAAGATATTACCGGTTATTACCTGTATATTTCCGGCTGCAGACTGACTGCTTTTTGCTGCTAACCGGGCACCGACCGGCTTGCCGCAAGCCGGCTGCAGACCTGAAGAAACCGGCCATAAACTGTCTGTAAGCCTGTTTGACGTCGCCCGTATTCTGTCTGTGAGCCTGTTTGACGTTGCCCGTATTCAACCTGCGCGTCGATAATTCAGAAGCTCTTGTCGATAGCAGGCGAAGCCGCAAGAACAGGCACGACCGGCTTTTGCACAGGCATTTCGTCATCGTGCTTGATGAGGCCGCGTTCGAACGTCTGCTCGATTACCTGCATTATGTCGTCCACAGGCACCACATCGATGCCCAGGTCGCCGAAAGTGTCCTGCCAATTTTCCCTCGGTATGAGCACCTTGTTGATACCAGCCAGCTTTGCTGCCTCCACCTTTGCCGCCACGCCGCCGACAGGCTTGACACTTCCCCTAATGGAAAGCTCGCCGGTCATGGCGATGTCGTTGCTTACTGGTATATTCAATATTGCGGAATATATAGCCATCGCGATTGCGATACCCGCCGACGGTCCGTCTATCGGTATGCCGCCGGGAAAGTTCAAGTGGATGTCAAATTCCTTCGGGTCTACATCGAGGAATTTTTTTAATACAGTCAGCACATTTTCAACAGAAGCCTTTGCCGAGCTGGTCCTCTTGAGTTTGTGGCCTCTGCCGTCCATTTCCTCCTCCTCGACAATTCCCGTGACCATTATATTTCCCTTGCCCGACTGGGCTTTGATCGCGGAGGCTTCGATATCTATCACTAAACCCGTTGCATTCCCGAATACTGCAAGTCCATTCATGCATCCCACCTGGTTCTCGCGTGCGCATATCTTCTTTTCAAGTCTTGGGCTATAGTGGCCGAATTCCACCACCCATTCCACGTCCTTGCGCGTTATGGTGTTTCTTCCTTCCACCTGTACTACTCCTCCGGCGACCTGTACTATATTGACCGCGTCTCTGCCATTCTGCGCATATTTCGCAATATGCTCCTCTATCCCCCCATCCATCCGGAAGCCTCCCCTGAATGCCGCATTGCGTGCAATTATGGCGACTTCGTCTGCGAGCAGAGGTCTGAAATAGATCTCCACACACCTGGAACGGAGTGCGGGAGGAAGCTCATCGGCCGTCCTCGTCGTAGCGCCTACGAGCCTGAAATCGGCAGGCAGCCCTTTTTGAAATATCTCATGTATGTGCGCCGGAATATTTGGATCCTCGGAGCTGTAGTAGGCGCTCTCCAATATCACCTTTCGGTCTTCGAGCACCTTTAGGAGCTTATTCATCTGTATGGGGTGTAGTTCTCCAATTTCATCGATGAACAGTATACCGCCATGGGCTTTGGTAACAGCGCCCGGTTTGGGCTGTGGAATCCCTGCCACGCCGTATGCGCCGGCGCCCTGGTAGATAGGATCGTGCACCGAACCGATCAGCGGATCGGCAATTCCGCGTTCATCAAAACGCAGTATGGTAGCGTCGACTTCGACGAATTTGGATTCTCTTTTGAAAGGTGAAATCGGCATTTGCTTGGCTTCCTCAAGGATGACCCTCGCAGCAGCGGTTTTGCCTATGCCAGGGGGGCCGTAAATAATGACGTGCTGAGGATTGGGTCCGCAAAGCGCAGCCCTCAGGGCTTTGAGTCCCTGTTCCTGACCTATGATATCTGCAAGGCTGGAAGGTCTGGTCTTTTCAGACAAAGGCTCTGTCAACTTGATCTCCTTCATCCTGCGGAGCTTCTCCAGTTCCTTTCTTGATTCCTTCTCAATGGCACTTTTATTTCCCTGTTGAGATTTGAGCAGATTGAGAAAGTAAATTCCTATAATTATGGAAAAGAAAAATTGTATTATCAGAAAGGTATTGGTTAGCATTCCATCTCCTCCTTGTGTGTAGCTGTACTAAGTATTGCAAACCATATCACCTTTAGTATTGACGAACACAATAAATTTATCCGTAGCAGGAACGAAATACCAACGAAACATAAGGCAGCGAAACATAAGGGACGGTTCTTTTGTTTCACTTTTCATTAAAAGTGAAACAAAAGAACCGTCCCTGTGTTTCGCTGCGTTGTAGTAAGTTTCCCGTTTTCAGGAAGCTGTTTCCTTCTTAACCCTTGATTTCTTGCCTGCCGCCTTTTTCAGCGGCTTTCTGTTTTCATTCAGCACCAGACTCGGAGCTGCCTTCGTTTCCACTGTATCCTTGGTGACGATACACTTCTCCACGTTCGTCGCAGATGGGATATCGTACATCACATCCAGCATGATTTCCTCGATGATCGCGCGCAAGCCCCTGGCCCCCGTATTACGTGCCAGCGCCTTGTCAGCTATGGCGTTGAGCGCCTCCTGATCGAATTCAAGCAGCGCGTCGTCCATCTCGAAAAGCTTCTGATACTGTTTAACGAGCGCGTTCTTGGGTTCGGTCAGAATCTTTATCAGCGCTTCCCTGTCGAGTGAACCGAGCGTCACGATGACCGGCAGCCTGCCGACAAATTCCGGTATCAGGCCGTATTTCAGCAGGTCCTGCGGCAGAATATGCGACAGTATCTCACCGATATCCTTTTCCTTCTTACTCTCCACCTTTGCGCCAAAACCGATGGCTCTGGTCCCGATGCGGCTTTCGATTATCTTCTCGATGCCGTCGAAAGCTCCGCCGCAGATGAACAGTATATTGGTAGTGTCGATTTGTATGAATTCCTGGTGCGGGTGCTTCCTTCCCCCCTGCGGCGGAACTGAAGCAGTCGTACCTTCAAGTATCTTCAATAAAGCCTGCTGCACACCTTCACCGCTGACGTCGCGTGTGATGGATGGGTTTTCTGATTTTCTTGCGATTTTGTCTATTTCGTCGATATAAATTATACCTTTTTCGGCTTTTTCTATATCGTAATCGGCTGCCTGTATGAGTTTGAGCAGAATATTCTCTACGTCTTCACCCACATAGCCCGCTTCCGTCAATGATGTCGCGTCCGCGATTGCGAACGGAACGTTCAGCAGCCTTGCAAGGGTCTGAGCCAGCAGCGTTTTACCGGAGCCGGTTGGCCCGAGCATTACAATATTGCTCTTTTGAATTTCCACTTCGCTGGACCGCACATCGGTGTTGATCCTCTTATAATGGTTGTACACCGCTACGGCAAGCGATTTCTTAGCGGCTTCCTGGCCGATGACGTACTGATCCAGTATCGCTTTAATATCCTTCGGTTTGGGTATTTCATTGAGTTCGGCTTCGCCCTTGTTCTCTTCGAATTCCTCTTCGATTATTTCCGAACAAAGCTCGATGCACTCATCGCAAATATACACGCCCGGGCCTGCGACCAGTCTCTTCACCTGTTCCTGAGTCTTACCGCAGAAGGAGCATTTCAGCTGCTTCTTCTCATCATATCTGGACATCGCTCCACCCCATTATTTCTTTCTGATCATGACTTCGTCAACAAGGCCGTAAGCCTTTGCCTCCTCGGCAGACATAAAGAAATCCCTTTCCGTGTCTCTCTCGATTTTGTCAAGGGGCTGACCCGTTCTTTCACTCAAAATATTGTTCAGTCTACCCTTTATTTTTAACAACCACTCGGTCCGGATCTTGATATCCGTCGCTTGGCCCTGTGCTCCTCCAAGCGGCTGGTGGATCATTATCTCACTGTTGGGCAGAGCAAACCTTTTTCCCTTGGTTCCGGCCGCCAGCAGGAAAGCTCCCATACTTGCCGCCATACCCACGCAAATCGTCTGAACATCCGCCTTGACATGCTGCATCGTGTCATATATTGCAAACCCCGAAGTCACAGAACCTCCGGGACTGTTTATATACAGCTGTATGTCCTTATCCGGATCGACTGAATCAAGATAAAGCATCTGTGCGACCACGAGGCTCGCAGTAACGTCATTGACCTCATCGCTCAGCATGATTATCCTTTCCTTGAGCAGCATGGAGAATATATCATAAGACCTTTCTCCTCTGTTTGACTGCTCAACTACTATTGGTACCAAGCTCATAATATTCCTCCCAAACATTTGTCATATTATAACGCATCGATTAATAACACATTTTTCCTCTACTGCGTTACAAAGAGGCCTGAATATTTGCCTCTCTATATTACGACAAAAATAACAGCTTTGTTTAAGCCTCTTTATTGTTTCCCACAAAAAATATAATATAAACCGTTATTGAACCAGTTTCGCATTTTCGAGCAGGAAATCAACAGTCTTTCTGGCAACCAATGTGCTCCTGATATATTCTATATCATCCGGTTTCAAATGTTGCTTGAAATCCTCTACAGACTGCTTGTAATTTTCCGAGATATTCTTAATTTCTTCTTCTACGTCGTCATCGGTGGGTACTATGCCCTCCGTTACGCCGACCTTCTCTATTACCAGCTGCGTCTTTACTTCCTGTTCGGCCCTTGTCTTGAATTGTTCCCTGAAACTATTCATATCCATACCCATTGCCTCAAGATATTTTTCAAGTTCGAGGCCCTGGTAGCGCAGTCTCATTCCGAAATCGTAAACAAGGTCGTCAATGCGCTTTTCGATCATTGCCTGGGGTACGTCGACTGTCGCGTTGGAAACGACTTTCTCTACTACGTTGTCCTCATCTTCGTGGTGCGCATTGTGCTCAGCCCTCTCAACGAGTTTCTTCCTGAGATCGGCCTTGTATTCCTCAATCGTTTCGAATTCGCTGACGTCCTTTGCAAATTCATCGTCGAGCGCAGGCAATTCCTTGAGCTTGATTTCCTTGACCTTTACCTTGAAAACGGCGGGTTTTCCGGCCAATTCCTGCGAACCGTATTCTTCGGGGAAGGATACGTTTACGTCTTTTTCCTCGCCTGCTGCCAAGCCGACTAGTTGTTCCTCAAAGCCGGGGATAAACGTTCCCGAGCCTATGACAAGGCTGTAGTCCGTTCCTTTGCCGCCCTCGAAGGGCACACCGTCTATAAAGCCCTCAAAATCTATTATCGCAGTATCACCGTTGGCTACCGGCCTGTCTTCGACAGTGATGAGCCTCGAATTTTTATCCTGCACCTTCTCGAGTTCCTTTTCAATATCCTCGTCGGTCACGAGTGCGCCGGCCTTCTGTACTTCAACGCCCTTGTACTCGCCAAGCTCGACCTCGGGTTTGACGGTTACCTTTGCCGTAAATATGAAGGTCTGTCCGCGTCCGATCTGCTTGATGTCTATTTCAGGCCTGTCAACGGGATGGATGCCGTTTTCTTCGACTGCCTGGTCATACGCCTCGGGGCATATTTCATTTATGGCGTCCTCATACAATGCCTGTTCTCCGTAAAACTTCTCTACCATGTATCTGGGAGCTTTGCCCCTTCTGAAACCGGGTATGTTGAATTTTTTTGAATTCTTGGCGAAGGATTTCTGAAGACCCTGTTCGAATTTTTCCGCATCAACTTCTATTTCGAGTTGTACGATGTTTTTGCCTACATTTTCAACTTTCACCTGCATTTGATTTTAATCTCCTTATATATCCATTTTTTCTATGTATTCTGCTGTGCAGAACAAGGGGGACATACGCCCCCACAATTATCTATACATTATAACACATTAGGTTTTGTAAAGCCAATATATATGCTTATTTTTGGCGAATATTACCCGAAAACGGTAAATCCCGCCCGGGCCTTATATGCCTCATACGCGCCATAAAAAAGTCAAAACAGCCGAACCGGTGTGAAGCCAAGGTGGTCGGAGGACACGAACCTGAATTCAATGCCGCCGTACAGACCTTCAACAGCCTTTTTACCGGCTTCTCCGTGCAAATGCCCGTATATGCAGGTCTTTACCTCATACCTTTGCATTATATCCAAAAAACCTGAAAAAACACCCTTGGAATTGAACGGCGGGAAATGCAGCGCCGCAATTATACAGCCGCCCTCCGGCGGTTTGGCGCTTTTCAATGAGAGCTCCAGCCTCATAAGCTCACGCTGATATATTCGGGCGTCCTCCGCGCCGAAATCGTCTTCGCCCGGCATGTTCCAGCCCCTCGTACCGCAGATGACCGCATCCTCCGCTTCATAGCTGTTATTGTGCATGAAGGCTATGGACTTGAAGCCGTTTTCGGAAAGAAACTTGTCAAGTTTGCTTTTGGTAGTCCACCAATAGTCATGATTTCCCTTTGAAATTACCTTCCGTCCGGGCAGAGCGTCAATAAAGCTGAAATCGGCACAGGCCTGATCAAGGTAGGTCGCCCAGGATATATCCCCGGGTACGATAACAGTGTCATCACAGCCTACTACTGCCTTCCAGTTCTCATTGAGCCTGTCCATGTAATCCGTCCATCGCCCGCCGAAAACGTCCATAGGTTTGTCGACGCTCAAGGCCAGATGCAGGTCGGATATCGCGTAGATCGCCATTAATCCGGTATTTCCTTTCTGTATCGATCGCATTCGTAATAAAGCTACGCAGGACAACATCCATCCCGTTAGCTCGCTTTTGGGACAAGGTTCCTGTCCCTATGACCAGTCTTTCTTTCTATGACCTGAAGAACTCATACAGCTTTTCCGCCTGGGCCTGGCTTATGCCTTCGACTGCCTGCAGGTCATCGATGCCCGCCTGTTTCAGCCTGCCAAGCGAGCCGAAGTGTTTCAGCAGCGCTTTTTTACGCTTGGGGCCTATGCCTTCCACCTCGTCCAGAATGGACTTCGAATAGCGCTTGGTCCTCAAGGTCTTGTTATATTCGAGTGCAAACCTGTGCGCTTCATCCTGTATTGATGTGACGAAGCGCAGTACTGTAAGGTTCCGGGTAAGGTCTATTTCCCTGTCCGTCAGTACAAGGCCTCTTGTCCTGTGCTTGTCGTCCTTAACCATGCCGCAGACCGGTATCGTGACTCCCAGTTCGTCAAGCACCTCCCCGACAGCATTTACATGTCCGAGGCCTCCGTCCAGCATCAGCAGATCCGGCAGCTTGCTGAACTTATGGTGGGCGCCGTCAGTGCCGTCTTCCGCGTCGGCTCTTTCGGCTTCGGCATGCCTGAACCTTCTGTACAGTACCTCCTGCATACTTGCATAGTCGTTCTGTATATCGGTTGAACGTATTTTAAACCGTCTGTATTCCTTCTTTGCTGGCTGGCCGTTTTCGAAAACGACCATTGAAGCTACGATCTCGGAGGAGCCTGTGTTCGATATATCATAGGCTTCAAGCCTATGAGGCGTTTTCTCGAGTCCGAGCAGTCCGGCCATTCCCGAAAGCCCTTCCTGTACCTGGCTGCCGCCCGCCAGCCTTTCGTTGAAATGCTCGAGCTCGATCCTGGCGTTCTGAGACACCATCTCCACCATATGCAGCTTTTCACCGCGCTGGGGTATCTTGACCCGGACCCTTCCGCCGCGTTTTGAGCCCAGCCATTCCTCAATGACATCGATATCGTCGAATTCAGTAGCCACAATGATCTCGGACGGTATTACCGCCGCGTCGCTGTAGAATTGTTTAAGGAATGACGAAGCCAACTCTCGCAGTTCCCCTTCTCCCGTGCCTTCCATTATGAAATGCTGTCTTCCGAGCAGCTTTCCGCTGCGTATGAAAAAAACCTGCACGCACGTATCGGTTTTGCTTGCGGCAAAGGCTATGACATCCTGGTCCGCGCCTGCCAGAGAAAGCACCTTCTGCTCCTGGGCTATATGCTTCAGGCTTGAAAGCTTGTCTCTAAGCGACGCAGCCTTCTCGAAATCAAGCTTGTCCGCCGCTTCCTCCATCTGCTTTTCCAGTTTCGTCATTATAGAATCCTGCCTGCCGTCCAGAAACGAACATATATCGCGCATGACTGAGCGATATTCTTCCTTGTCCACATTTCCGGAACATGGCCCGAGGCACTGCCTTATATGATAGTTCAAGCACGGCCTTCCCTTCCCTATATCCCTGGGAAGCACCTTTTTGCAGGATTTCAAGGGAAATATCCTCTTTATCAGCCTGATAGTTTCACGTACGGAAAAAACGCTCGAATAGGGTCCGAAATACCTGGCCCCATCCTTTTCTACACGCCTGGTCATAATGACCCGCGGATAGTCCTCGTTCATCGTAATTTTTATATAGGGATAAGTCTTGTCATCCTTTAGCAGGATATTGAATTTTGGCTTGAGATCCTTGATGAGATTGCATTCGAGTATGAGCGCTTCCAGCTCCGTATCGGTGACTATATATTCGAATTCGGCTATCTTTGCCACCATGGCCGTAACCTTCGGGGTGTGCGCCGCTGAAGACTGAAAATATTGCCTGACCCTGTTTTTCAGCACCACAGCCTTACCAACATAGATAATGGTGCCGTTTTCGTCCTTCATAAGATAAACGCCCGATTTATCGGGCAGTTTTTTTAACTCTTCCTGTATATCGAACATACCTTAATCCATTTCATTTGTATCCGAAAGCAGATATTTCTCCAGTTCCACGGCCGCGGCGGATTCATCTGGGCCTTCGGCCGTAAGCGTCACTGCGGCTCCCTTACCGATTCCAAGAGACAGCACTCCGAGCAAGCTTTTCCCGTTTGCCTTTCTTTCGTCCTTTACGATCCATATGCTGGATTTATAATTTGAAGCCTTCTGTATGAAAATTGCAGCTGATTTGGACTGAAGGCCTGTTGGATTCTGTATTATGATTTCCTTTACGATCATTTTTCCCTCCGTTATTACTCTCATTCAGTTGCAGATATGCAGATGCACAATCGAAACAGGACTATTCGAACTTTGTTAATGATTTCTCAAAGCAGGAATGTCCTGTTTCATATTATAACAGATAGATTTTAAATTTACTATAATGAAATTTATCAAACGGCGTTTTCTCCGTGCTCTCCTGTGCGTATCCTGATGCAGTCCGTTATTTCGGAAACAAATATCTTTCCGTCTCCAACTTCGCCTGTCTTTGCGTATTGAATTATCGTATCCAGCGTCTTTTCAAGCTTCGAGTCTTCAACGACCAGCTCCAGCTTTATCTTCGGCAGTACGTTCATGGACACCTCGCTGCCCCTGTAATACTCCTTCCAGCCCTTCTGTTTTCCACAGCCAAGCACCTGACATATCGTTATGCCGTTTATATCGATCTTTTGAAGCGCTTCTTTGACATCCTCGAGCTTATTCGGGCGAATGATTGCCTCGATCTTCTTCATGCAATATCCTCCTTACAAAATAATTCAATCCATACCTGTAAAAGAAGGATAGGCGGACTCACCATGTTCGGAAATATCCAACCCCTCAGCTTCTTCCCTCTGCGAAACTCTGCTCTCCATAAAAAATCCTATTACTTTGAGTATAACAAAAGTTCCGACAGAAGCAAGTGAAACTGTAATTGCATTACTGACCAACTGCGCCGTAAACAATCCTGTCTGCCCGAAAAACATACAAACCTGTAGCTAAAACTCCTCATATGCCGCCTATACCGTGGCAGCACCCACAGTATGGACGCCAGCCCGGCGATGAAGAAGGCATAAAAAAACGCCAAATAGAGAAATAATTCCCTATTTGGCGTCATTGGTATTTTAACATTCGACTTGCAGCTTTCCAATACTAAAACCTGGACTGTTTATAAGCTAATTCTTCGCGGTATTTTCCTTAAGGTAGTGCTGTTCCATGTGGATGCCAAGACCCAGCGAATAGATGACCAGATCTACCAGCCCCGTCAGTCCGAAGCCTATCAGTAAGCGGCCCTGTGGGACAAGCAGCACTATCAGGAGCTTTAGCAGCGTGATGGATATGAGTCCGGTGATAAACTCCACATAAATGCTGTTTTTAGGGCTGAACGTCTTCAGTATATACCTTCCTGCAAACATGCTCGCAGGTATCGTGGCAAGGATAAGAACAATGATGTACAGCAGCGGAGCTATCAGTGTAACGAGCAGGATAAGAAGAAGGGCGCTCGCGCCTAAAAACGTCAGTACTCCCAGCAGCATCTTCCTACCAAGGTTCTTTTCAATGTTCTTTGCCATATTGTTATAGGACGATCTGGCAATCAGCAGAATCAAAAGGCCCACAATCAATACCACTACTGTGAACAACAGCATTATGACAAGCTGCAGATATAATATGGCGCCAATGTCGAGGTTCATCGATTCCCCAAGTATCCTGACCTGCTGTCCGAGCACCTGGGCTCCGGAAGCTTCCTTGAGCGAGCCCATCGTAATTACGTCGCCCATTACTTTGGCATTTTGGCCGAGCTCAGTCTGTCCGAAAATCGTAACAACCTGGCCTGCCACCAACCCATTCACCTTGACGTCTCCAAAAACCGATATTACATGCCCGCTGACCTGGTTGTCCACGGTAATGTCCCCAAGCACGGCCACCACATTTCCGTTGACTGGCTGAGTAACGTCGACATCTTCAAGTATCCTTATCCTGTCCCCGTTCCCGGAGGCTACATATATCCCTTCGGCAGCCGCGGGAATAATGGAAATAACAAGTATAGCAGCCACGATCAGCAGGGCCGTCAGTTTTTTCATTCAGTTTCCCTCCCGGCATGCGTACCGACATAGTGAAGCAATCTCTGTATCACAATGATCATCAGTGTGAGAGCCATGAAAACAGGGTAGAATGATCTGACGATCGAAAATGCCACATCGATCACCGCAAGCAGCGCATTGCCAAGCAGTTCGAACATATCCCTCACTACTCCCGCGACTGCAGCCGTAGCGCTCGAGAATGAACTGAAATACTCCCCGATCTTCTGGAAAGCGCTGAATACGCTGACCTGCTTCAGATCCGCCACAAACACGAGCAGCAGCACTATCGAAAGCAGCGTCGCACCGTTGTAGAGCCAGACTATCCTTCTCTCGCTCTTTTCCCGGCGTTCCTTTTCGATCACATTTACCTTATCCATGACCAGAGCCTCAAAGTTTTCCGGAGGTTCGATCTCTTCTTTTGTTTCAAGTGTGTTGAAGATGGCTTCCATACAGTTGAATTCTTCTCTGCATTCCATGCAGGTATTCAAATGCTGTTTGAACTGCAGCTCTTCAGGTCCGCTCTGCTCGCCGTCAAAGTACTTCATTATATATTCTTTTGCCGCTTCACAGTTCATAGTGCCTCCTCCTTTCTATCAGGCATAAGTGCCTCTCTTAACATCAATCTGGCCCGGTAAAGCCTGTTTTTTATTATCGTCATCGGTTCACCCAGTACCTTGGTCATTTCTTCATATGACAAGCCGTTCTGGTGGAACAAAATAATCGGTGTTCTATATTTTTCAGGCAACGACTGTATTGCCTTTCGTATCCTTTCCGAGCGCTCCTTTTGAATGTAGCTTGCCTCCGGTGTATCTATACCGTCCGAAAAGTCTTCTATCTCCTCGATAGGTGTCGAATCGACCTTTTTCTTACGGTGTATATCGAGACAGAGGTTTGTCGCAATCCGTACAGCCCAGGTAGAGAACTTGTATTCCGGATTGTATCTGTCCAGAGCCTTGTATATCCTAATGAAAACTTCCTGGGAGATGTCGCTGACCTCCTCTTTGTCATTTATCATATTATATACAACGCTGAATATCAATTTTTTATATCGTGTCACAAGCTCTTCAAAATACTGCTGCTGTCCTGCCAGACACTTCTGTATAAGTTCATTGTCGGTCAGCTCCAACCGGTTCTCACCACCTTGCCTATATAGATTATACGATAAAGTGAGTCCCGTGTCTTATGTAATTTCAAAATTTTTGTAGTATAATGTTAGGGGAATCAATGTAAGGGGACACACCTTCAAAGTCCTGGGCAAGGAATGTCCCTTTTCGTCGCTAAAGCTGGTCCGAATACTTAAGCCGACCGGAGGTGCCGCAATGGTCATAGTCAATATTACCCGCAATTCGGTGCTCGCAAACAATTGCGTCCATGCCCGGACTTTTTTCGCAAGGTTCATGGGCCTGCAATTCAAAAAGGAATTGCCGTTGGAACACGGACTGCTAATCACGCCGTGCAACTCGATTCATATGTTTTTTATGAGGTTTGCCATAGATGCCGTTTTCATCGATGCAAACGGTATCGTTGTCTATATCAAAGAGGGCATCAAGCCCTGGAGAGTTTCCCGAATAATTGGAAACGCCGAAAGTGTTCTCGAATTGCCTGCCGGAACCGTTTCCTCGACCGGAACCGCGACAGGCGATCTGCTTGAGTTCCTTAATTCATCCGCTTCCACATAATAATGGCGTCCTCGCGGTTGTCGGCATAATATGCCTTCCGCATCCCGCCGTCTTCAAAGCCATATTTCCTGTAAAGAGACTGTGCATTGAAATTGCTTTTTCTGACTTCCAACGTCAGTCCTGTTATGCCCCGCTCCTCCGCTTCCCCGAGCAAAGCTTCCATGAGCATGCTGCCCACTCCGCTTTTCCGGAATTCCGGATGAACCGCTATATTGGTTATGTGGCCCTCGTCCAATACCTGCCACATGCCGGCATATCCCACGGTCCTTCCGCCTGTTACGGCGCAGAAATAGCATGCTGATTCGTTTCTCAGTATCTCATCCGTAATGGATTTCTTCGTCCAGGGAATTTTGAAGCTGAGATTTTCAATTATAACAATATCCTCTATGTTTTCCTGACATGCTTTAACAATCTTCAAATCATTCATTTTTCGGGCAAGCAGCCTCCGCTGTTTTCAGGACTGTCCGTACCGGCGGCGTTCGTGTCGTTCGTGCCGTTCGTGTTGTTCGCCATGCCGGCTGCCGCCTTTCTGGAAAACTCCCTTTCCGCCTGCGACGGCCTCAGGTAAAAAGGCGTCAACTCCATACAGTCCGAGGTATCTTTTGTAGAAGCCTTCGTCAACGCTAGCTGTGCGGCGGACGCCGCTATTTGCTGCAATGCGAAATCAGGCATGAACATGCAGCGCTCACCGAGCCCGATCCTGAGAAAATCCCTGTGAAGCATTACGCCGTCGCCGGTGAACAGTATCTTCGATGTTCCGGCCTTATCCTCGATCTGTTTAAGCAATTCAGAAATATGTAAACCCATGTAGCCTGAAAGGTTTTCAAGAGCGCCGCCGCGGGATCTGTACAGCGCCGTGTACACCTGATTGTTCCTTGCGTCTATCATCGGGCAGACAAGGTTGTCCTCCGAAACGGCGGCGGCATTTGCCAGGGCATCGAGCGACGTTATGCCGGCAGTGGGTTTTTTGAGCGCATATGCCAACGCCTTGACAGTCGTGACGCCAATCCTTATACCGGTAAACGATCCTGGCCCTGTAACGGCCGCATAAATATCGATATCCGACGGCGTAAGCCTGAGGCTTTCCAGTATCTCGGAAAGCATGGGAACGAGCTTCTGTGAATGTGTCTTCATGTCCTTGAGCAGAAACTCAGCCAACAGCCCTGTTTCATCCACGACCGCGATCCCGGCCGTAGCGGTGGAAGTATCAATCGCCAATGCTCTCATTTGCCAGCCTCCCCTCGTATCCGGAAGTCTTCTCCCCGCGGAACTGTATGGTTATGAGCCTGCTGTCCGTCTTTGAGGCGTTGTCCTTCTCTATCCTGACATCTATTCGGTCCTCGGGTAAGATTTCCTCAATCAATTCAGCCCATTCGATGACCGCCACGCCGTCTCCTCCGATATAATCGTCGAAGCCCGTTTCAATCATTTCGCCTGCGTCGCCGATCCTGTAAACGTCAAAGTGATAAAGGGGAATTCTCCCCTCGTATTCATTTATAATGGTAAAGGTCGGGCTGGTGACATACTCATTTATACCGAGAGATTTTGCAATACCGCCTGTAAAAGCCGTTTTGCCCGTCCCGAGGTCGCCCGAGAGGCAAACCGTATCGCCCCTTTGCAATATATTCCCCAGCTTCATTCCAAGCTCTGCCGTCTTATCGGCAGAGGCCGTATGGAATCTTATCATATCCTGTAGACCACCTGACCATTGATAATAGTGTATAATACCCTGGACTTAAGCTCCAGAGGATAACCATCCATAATGACCATATCGGCGTCCTTGCCGGTTTCAAGACTTCCGACGCGATCCGCAATACCGGTTATCTCGGCTGCGTTTATCGTGATCGCTTTAAGCGCCTCATCTTCGTTCATGCCTTCCTTGACAGCGACCGCCGCACAGAGCGGCAGATACTGTACCGGAGTACAGGGGTGGTCGGTCATTATGGCCGTCTTGATCCCCGCCTTCGATATGATCCCCGGCGCCTTGATACTCTGATTTTTAAGCTCGATCTTCGATCTGTCCGTCAGAAAAGGACCCGTAATTACATTTACGTTTTCCTCACGAAGTATATCCGTTATCAGATGCCCTTCAGTGCAGTGTTCTATCGTTATCCGGACACCGAATTCCTTTGCTATCCGGATCGCGGTCAATATATCGTCAGCCCTGTGTGCATGCGCCTTCAGGGGTATTTCTCTCTTCAGCACCTTCAACAGTGCCTCCAGCTTCATATCAAAATCCGGTTTATCGTAATTCTCGCTGTCTCGTTCATAATCGTCGAGCATCTGTTGATATTCCTTCGCCTTCATCAGGCTTTCTCTAAGTATTGCAGCCGTTGCCATCCTCGTCATGGGAGACTGCCTTTTCTCATGATAAACAGACTTGGGATTTTCGCCAAAGGCAACTTTCATCGCCACAGGCTCCCTGATAAGCATGTCTTCGACTCTCCGTCCAAAGGTCTTTAGCGCTGCAAACTGGCCGCCTATGACATTTGCGCTGCCAGGGCCGGTCACGACAGTGGTTACACCACCCTCCAGCGCTTCCTGAAATGCTCTGTCGGCATGGTAAATGGCGTCGATGGCTCTCAGGTGGGGTGTGACCGGATCTGTCATTTCATTACCGTCATCGCCCTCAAAGCCCACCGAATCCTCGCACATACCTACATGGCAGTGAGCGTCCACAAAACCGGGCACCACATAATTCCCTTTTGCATCTATTACCTCATCGCACTGCGCCTCGAGTTTTTTCAATTCCGAAGCATCATCGCCCAATGTCGTTATTTTTCCCTCGACTGCCATTACATATCCGTTCTTATATTCCCTGCCTGCCATCGTCAGCAGTCTCGCATTTTTTACAAGTAACATTTCAACCTCCCGAAAAATGGGCTATAGGTCAAGCCCCGCACAAACACACAAGGAACGGTGATATACCGTTCCCTGTAAATGTAATGATCTCTATTCCGCTGTAAACCGCTATTATTACCTCTTCGAGAACTGAGGCGCCCTTCTTGCCTTTTTGAGACCGTATTTCTTTCTTTCTTTCATTCTCGGGTCTCTGGTCAGGAAGCCTGCCTTCTTCAAAACAGGTCTGAACTCTTCGTCCGCCTTGAGAAGCGCTCTTGCGATACCATGCCTGATCGCGCCTGCCTGGCCTGTGAAGCCGCCGCCGACTACCTTGCATATCACATCGAATTTGGCTGTGGTCTCGGTCAGCGTTAACGGCTGTTTTACGATGACCTTCAGTGTTTCAAGTCCGAAATACTCATCGATAACCCTGTCATTTATCATTATCTTACCGTCGCCTGGAACAAGCCTGATCCTGGCAACTGATTTTTTCCTTCTGCCTGTACCGTAATACTGTATCTTAGCCATTTTTTACTCCCTCCTCATTAAAGATTGATTTCCAGAACTTCTGGTTTCTGTGCCTGATGCTCGTGTTCAGCGCCCTTGTAAACCTTGAGTTTCGTGAACATCTGACGTCCCAGGCTGTTCTTGGGGAGCATTCTCTTAACGGCAAGTTCGATAACTTTCTCAGGCGACTTTTCCAGCAGGTGCCTGTAGGTTATCTCCTTCAATCCTCCCGGCCAACCGGAATGATGCCTGTAAATCTTGTTGTCCAGCTTGTTTCCGGTGAGAACTACTTTCGATGCGTTGATGACAATTACATGGTCTCCTGTATCTACATGGGGTGTAAACGTAGGTTTGTGCTTACCCCTAAGTACGCTGGCAACCTCGCTTGCAAGTCTTCCCAACGGCTTACCGTCGGCATCGACTACATACCATTTTCTCTGAATTTCTTCGGCTTTTGCCATAAAGGTCTTCATGGATTACCCTTCCTCCTCAACAATTACCTTATTGTCCTGTTGCAAGGACTTATATATATAACCGGCCATAAGCACAGCTCAAAATCTGCCGGTCTATTTGGCACTTTAATATAATAATACAGGTCCTGCCTTACTGTCAAGTACAAAATTCGAAAATTTTAATTTATCTCTCATTATCTCTTATTTATAGGCTTAATATACCCGTATCTCTCTAATAATCGTCCGCCATTTCATTTTTTTGCAAACCGGCTTCAGCATCGTAGTATACTTCTACAAGATAAAGGCCATGAGCTGGCGCGGTCCTGCCCGCTTTTCTCCTGTCCAGGCTCTCGATGATCCCCGGGATAGCATCGGGGCTCAATTTTCCGAAGCCCACCTCGATCAGCGTGCCTGCGATTATTCTCACCATATTGTAAAGGAAGCCGTTCCCGGTGACAGTGAACTCGATCAGCCGTCCAGAGCGGAGGTCGGTTCCGGCGGCATGTTTGCCGATAGCTTCATTGCAGCCTGCCCCGTCGTAATTATCAGACTCGTGTGCCGGTCGATCAGAGGCGAGCTTCTGTTTGAATGATTGGCCTAATGATTGTTCTAACGACTGCCCGATATCCCGGCCTATTGACTGGCTGAGCGACTGTTCGAACGACTGTCCGCCTGCCTGGATTCCGGCCTTCGTAATGGTACGGACCGTTGTTTTGACGCTGCCGCCCGCTGCGCTGAAAGCAAAAAAATCATGTGTGCCGGTCAGGTGCTGCGCGGCCCTGTTCATGGCGTCGATATCAAGAGGGTAATATACATGATAAGCCCGGTGCCTTAACAGCGCCGACGGGAATACGGAGTTATAGATAAGATAGCGGTAGGTTTTGCCCTTAGCGTCGAAACGGGAATGAAAACCGGCGGGCACCTCCTCGGAGCATCTCACTACTATGTCGTCCGGGAGCAGCGTATTAAGAGCGTATGAGAATTTATCGGCAGGGATCGCCGATTCCGTAAAGAAATTGCACACATAACCGATGGCGTGCACGCCGGTGTCGGTCCTGCTTGAACCGATAAGGCTGCAGGCTTCGCCGGTCAGGGTGTTGACGGCAGCCGTTACGGCATCCTGTACGGTCGACGCGTTGGTCTGGCTCTGCCAGCCGTGGTACGCCGTGCCGTCATATTCTAATTTCAGTCTGATGTTTCTCATAGCGATAGTTTAAATGGGTTTCCTTTGCAGGAGGTCATAATCCAGCAGAATTCTGATAGCATCGGAAAGCTGCCTCGTGGTCGACGCTACCGGGTTATGCTAGCGGCACTTTCCTCGGATGTATTCCTACCGGGTCGGCAGAATTCTGCTTCCTCATGGCCTCCTGCGCGGAAACCTCGCAATTTTACATTAATTTATAAGTCCGGCAATCGCAGTGCCTATCAGAGTACCGTTGTCCACTTTTACGAACTCGCAGTAAATGCCTTTGGTCTCGTTCGTGTAGGTCTTTATATAATGCTCCAGCTTGCTGCGGAAAAGCTTGGATTTATAGAAGGTCGAGCCGTCTGCCGTTATGCATACCGGCCTGCAGGGGTCCGTCCCCTTGCCGATCTCTTCGATTACCGCCGTCAAGCTGAACGTGACATACATCGCCATCCTCTCGAAAATTGCGTCGATCAGGTGGTACATGATGTTTCTGTCGCCCGCGGCGCCTGACAATGCGCAGCATTTTGCAAGCGCGTTATCACCGTAGGGATAGAACAGGAAATCGTCTATTTCCTTGGAAGCCAGCTCCCTTATATTCTTGAAGCCTTCGGTAAACTCAGCGGTAAACAGTCCTTCCTCCGCCGCCTTGCGGATCACGGTGAGGATCAATCCGCCCTGATAAGCGCCCGAAATGGTTTTTTCAAAGGTAAAATCCCCGGGGTTCGCCGTCGTGTTATCAAATTCAATGTCCAACT
The DNA here is from genome assembly GCA_023412915.1 of Bacillota bacterium. Lineage (GTDB taxonomy): Bacteria > Bacillota > Clostridia > Acetivibrionales > DTU013 > JAEYOM01. The sequence continues at coordinate 43,185 of JAEZRE010000008.1, read as the reverse complement.
GGCCTCTAGGAGCCTTGCCATAGCCGCCGGACTCGATGTTGATAAGCATCAAATCATCTTTCCCCTGAAGTTCGGACACCTTTACGATATTGGAGCTGTTCTCGGCATAGCAGATATTGGTCCCGGTGCCGAGTATAAAACCGATATAGCTATCGAATACCCTACCGGGCGATGCGGACTTCCCGGCAAGCAGCGTCGCAACAGTATCGTTCAGCACTATGATCTCCTTGTCCTTCTCTAAGCCGCGTTTCCTGAAAACGTCCATAAGGTTCCTGCCGAGCAGCTCGCCCATTACGTCCCTTATTTTAACTTCCTTGCTGAACTTGATAATCCTGCCGTCTCTGTCTGGCATTATCTCAGTCGGGTAGGAAAAGCAGAAGCTTATTTTGTCGCTGCGGTGAAGCACAGGCTGTATATAGTCGGCCATGGTTTCAAAGAACTCTTCCTTCGAAATCTCGCCTCTGGTTCCCGGCATCGTATACAATTTGAAATCTTCCGTCACGAGCTTTTTGTTTTCATCGAAATGTATCACGGCCACCCTGAAATTTGTTCCTCCCGCGTCAACCGCGATAACGGGCTCATTGACCGGAAGCTCCCTCTCCATGCCGATGTACGTCGGGATCATCAGCAGAGATCCGGAACCTTCCAAACCGTTTTGCATTTCCTTTACAAACAGCTCGCAATTTTTGTCAAGATCGACGCCTGATACATCCATCCCGTATTTTTTGAGGAACCCTTCGACTTTTTTCCTATCTCCCAGCATCATATGCCTCCCAAATTAAATCTTGTATAATAGGATGTTGAACAAATCCGGCCTTCACCGGAAAAAGGGCTTATAAATACTCGAGCAGCAGGAGCCCCGCAAAGAAGATCACCGAGGTAACCGAAACCTTTATGTCCGCTTCTGTGAACTTGAGCTGGCGCATACGCGTACGCCCCGTTCCTCCCCTGTAACACCTGGCCTCCATTGCCGTGGCGAGCTCATCCGCGCGCCTGAAAGCGCTGACAAACAGCGGCACCAGTACCGGAATAAAGCTTTTCGCACGCTGAACAAGGTTTCCGGTATCGAAATCCGCGCCTCTTGCCGCCTGGGCTTTCATTATCTTGTCAGTCTCTTCCAGCAGCGTCGGAATAAATCTCAGCGCGATAGACATCATCATAGCAAGCTCATGCGCCGGTAAGCCGATTTTTTTCAACGGATTGAGCAGTTTTTCAATACCGTCGGTCAGGAGTATCGGCGTAGTCGTGAAGGTCAGCAACGAACCGCTTATAATGATCAGGGCAAGGCGTACCGCCAGCTTCAACGCCAGCTCGATGCCCTCGTACGTTATATATTTGAGAGGGACTGTTTGCGATATCGGCGTTCCGCTCGTCGTAAAAATATTTACGACCGCGGTGAAAATTATGATGAAAAGCAGCGGTTTGAGGCCTTTGAGGGTATATTTCATAGGCACGCCGGAAATAAGCACAGCTATCAATGTAAAGATCGTCAGCGCGGCGAAGGTCCAGAAACTGTTCACAAGGAAGGTCATTACCATAAAGACGACCGACAGTATGATCTTTGTCCTGGGATCAGCCCTGTGAAGTACGGAATCGCCAGGTATGTACTGGCCTATGGTGATACTCGCGTTCAGCATGGCTTCTGCACCTCATTTCTCAGGTGCTTTAGCAATTCGTCGCGTGCAGCGGCCACCGTAAATATATTTTCATCTATTTCAGGCTTTATCTGCTTCATTCTCTTCATAAGGTATGCGACCTGCGGGGCGGACAAACCAATGCTTTCGAGCCTCGGGATATCCGCAAAAACCTTGGTCACGGAGCCGTCTATCTCTACTTCTCCCCTGTTCATAACTATGACGCGGCTTACAAGCTTTGCAACATCCTCCATGCTGTGCGAAACGAGAATGACCGTTATTCCCATCGTTTCGTGTATCCCGGAGATAAATCCGAATATTTCATCCCGGCCTTTGGGGTCAAGCCCGGCCGTCGGTTCGTCGAGCACCAAAATGCCGGGGTTCATGACAAGTACTCCCGCGATGGCGACACGCCGCTTCTGCCCCCCGGACAGTTCGAACGGCGATTTTTCGAGGAGCTCTTCCTTTAAGCCCACGGCGGATATCACTTCAATGACTTTTTTCCTTTTCTCCTCTTCGGGGAGGTTATCCCTCTGAAGCCCGAAAACAATATCCTTATACACCGTTTCTTCAAACAGTTGATGCTCCGGATACTGGAACACGATCCCTACGTGGCGCCTCAGTTCCTTGAGGCCCTTACCCGTAGTCTCCTGACCGTTGACAAGCACGCGCCCCGAAGCAGGCTTCAGAAGACCGTTGAAATGCTGTATCAGCGTAGACTTGCCCGAGCCTGTATGTCCAATTATGCCAATGAATTCACCGTCTTCGATTCTAAGGTCTATATCCTTCAAAGCTATCTTTTCAAACGGCGTCCCCGGCATATATATATGTGTGAGCTTTTCTAAAACAATCGGCATTTAAATTCCCGGATCCTTCTATATAATAGTGGTTTTTATTATATCAAAACACTATACATTATAACAGTGTATATATTAACTTCAAGCCATATGCAAAAATGCACGCCTTCATTTATTTGATTAATATAAGCAGAAGAAAATTCAGAGCAGTGAACAATACGAGTCCGAAAATGTTGTATAGGCTGAAGCGGGACAAATATTTACCGGCGCCTTCCGGATTGTCCGCAATATAAAGCTTGTAGGAAATGACGCTTGCAAGCGATGCTATTATCGTGCCCATACCTCCGATGTTGACGCCAAGCAGCAGCTCCTTCCAATGTCCCGTAAAGTTGGACAACAGTATGGCGCTCGGTACATTGCTGATCACCTGGCTGAGTACGATCGAACCGAAGTATACTGAAATACGGCTGCCAAGGAGCTCCCTCAGCATGCTGCCTACAACATTCAAATGAGACAGATTCCCTATAAAAATGAAGAAGCATATGAACGTCAGGAGCAGTCTGTAATCCACCATCAGCAGCAGCTTGCGGTTTAGCAGCAGAGCCGCGAACGAGGCTACGGCGAAAGCGATCCTGTAGTCGACGATCCTGAAGACCGACAGAATTATAATAACGAAAACCAGGCTCCAAACGATCGCAATGCCTTTATTGGCGAGCTTTATATCATCCAGCTCCACTTCGAGGGGCGTGTTTTTACTTCTCTTATTGATAAATAACAAAAATACCAGCCCTGTGGCTGTAAAAATTCCGACAGTCGAGAAGAACTGCCCCGCATCGAGTCCGTAATACGAGAAAATATAGAGATTCTGAGGGTTGCCCATGGGAGTCAGGCTGCTGCCTATGTTGGCAGCCAGTGTCTGGAATATTATCGTCAGCGCCATATCCTGTCCGGATCTTTTCCCGATTATCAGCGCCAGCGGTACCAATGTCAGAAGGGCTACGTCATTTGTAAAGACCATGGATGAAAAGAAGGCTGCAAGTATCAGTACCAGCTGCACCTTGCGGCTGCCTTCGCACCTGTTCAATATCCCGACCGATAATTTCTCCAGCAGCTGCAGCTCTTCGAAGGCTTTTACTGCAAGCATTATGTCGAAAAGACTTGCCAACACCCTGAAATCTATATACTCCAGCCTGGGCTGGACGAAAAGGCAGCTTGCAAGCGCAAGCACCAACGAGGCTGTAAACACTATATCCGTTTTGAAAATTTGCGTGATGGTATCGAGCCTTACGGCTTTGAGCGATACCGTTTTAGTCGTCATTGCTGTCCCCTTGAGATCCTCTGCGTGTATTCATGCCGCTTGTTGCCGTATAAGGCACAGGCAGCACAGTAATGTCCATAACGTATATAGAATAGTACTATAGTTTTCATAATACAAGTGCTTTTTATTTAGCTTTTATTTAGCTTCATATGTATTTTAGATTTGCTATCCAGTATTGTATAATATAAGTAAACCGCTGAAATCAGTAATGAGTAAAATAAGCGGATGAGGAGATAACAAACAGTATCTATCGACTTACTCAATAGAAGGGAACCATATAATGAGCGAAAACGAGCATTATTATTCGGAGCATCCAACCTCGGCAATAAGGGAGCGGGAATTTACACAGAAAATCAAAAATGAGGAACTGACCCTGTCTTCAGTCAGCGGAGTCTTTGCATTCGAAGACCGTGTAGACCGCGCCTCGCAGCTATTGATCGAAGCCTATTCACCCTCCGGTGCATCAGTGCTGGATCTCGGCTGCGGATACGGAGCCGTCGGTCTATATATAAAAGCAACGTTCGGGAAGCAGTCGGTAACGCTTTCCGATATAAATGAGAGGGCTGTCGATTATGCCATAAAGAATGCATCAAGAAACCGTCTTGAGGTTAAAGCGGTAAAAAGCGATCTTTACTCGGCATTCGCAGGCGTTAGGTTCGACGATATAGTGACGAATCCGCCGCTTGCTGCTGGAAAGAAGCTGCTCACACAGCTAATCGACGAAGCCTTGGACCATTTGAACCCAATGGGAGCGCTCTGGCTTGTCGCATACCACAACAAAGGCGGCGAGACCCTGAGGGAGATAATGCGCGGCAGGTTCGGCAACGCTGAGGACGTTGTGAAGAGCGGCGGGATAAGAGTTTATAAGTCGGTTAAGAAATGAAAGTACTCAACATTTTAGCCAATCGCTGAGAATGCGCTTAGGCTCTGAATGTATCACTTCGGAAAGGATGTTTTGCGATGGATATTCAGGAAGCTATATTTACAAGAAGGAGCATTCGTAAATTTACAGGCGAAGCAGTAGACGACATGACGCTGGAGCTTTTGATCAAAGCGGGTTGTCAGGCGCCCTCCGCCCATAACAATCAGCCGTGGCACTTTGTAATCGTAAAAGACAAGGATCTGCTGCAAAGTGTCTCGGAAGGCCATCCGTACGCAAAAATGCTTCCACAGGCAGGCTGCGCCATAGTTGTCTGCGGCGACAAGGAATTGGAGGGCATGCCGGGTTTCATAGCCGAGGACTGCTCCGCGGCTATCCAAAACATGCTGCTCATGGCTCACGGTACAGGATTAGGCGCGGTATGGTGCGCTGTTCATCCTGTCGGCAAGCTTGTAAAACTGTTCTCAAAGCTCCTTGAGCTTCCGAAAAACATACTGCCCGTCGGAATGGTGGTAATAGGCCATCCTGCCATGAACGCAAGCACAGTAGACCGTTATAGTGCAGCAAGGGTGCATAGGGAAAAATGGTGATACAGAATCAAACTTACTTTAGCAGTCGGGCAGGCAATTGTTATATCGCGACAGACAATTACACATTCCTCGCGTAAATTCATGTATCACTGGCTTATTAATTTTAAAGTGTAATTTTTTAAAGGAGGGTCTCAGGTGATAAAAAAAATAGAGGCAGTTTATTCCATCGTTATAGGAATATCTATTTTAGGAATGTGGAGTATGATATTATTGACAGGCGGTATATCCGAGCCTCCTATAGAAATATCACTACATTTGATTTCCGAGTTTTCAATGGCTATTCTTTTACTGATCAGTGGTATTAGCATTCTCAGAGGCAAGATATACGGGAAAACTATATTTCTTATTTCAAATGGAATGCTGATTTACTCTGTTTTGAATGCAGCAGGATATTACGGACAAAGAAATAATTTTACAATGGTGGGTATGTTTGCTGTTATTTTTATTATCTCATCAATATTAATGGTCACGGAAACAATCAGAAGATCAAGTAAACTTATTGACACTCAAGCGAACTATTAATAATATAAAGTAAATGAATATCATAAACCATTGAGTAAGAAGAGTAAGTATATGGTTTGAATTCACAGAGAACTGCTGTCGGTGAGAATGCAGGAATTCCACGTATACCGAATGGACTTATGAGGGCGACCCGAAAGCTTATGTTGAGTAGGAGTCGACGGAAATCCTGACCGTTATGATGGACACATATGTTCGTATGTCGATTGTTTCATTGGTGGCAAAATAAGAGTTAGAATTCTTATCCTGTGTAGGATAAGAATTTTTTTATTATATTAATATCGAGTAATTGAGTTGGAGGCTTGAAATGAGAAAAATAATTCTGACCGGAGACAGACCTACCGGGAGGCTCCATATCGGTCATTATACAGGGTCACTCAGGCGGAGGATCGAACTTCAAAATTCGGGTACGTTCGATGATATATTCATCATGGTTGCCGATGCCCAGGCGCTCACCGATAATGCGGACAATCCGGAAAAAATCCGTCAGAATATAGTCGAAGTGGCTTTGGACTATCTTGCATGCGGCATTGACCCTGCCAAGTCTACTCTTTTTGTTCAATCCCAGATCCCGGAGCTTTGCGAATTGACCTATTACTATATGAACTTGGTGACCGTATCACGCTTGCAGAGAAATCCTACCGTCAAGGCTGAAATAAAAATGAGAAATTTTGAAGAGAGCATTCCTGTAGGGTTCTTTATATATCCTGTCAGCCAGGCTGCGGACATAACCGCCTTCAAGGCAACAACGGTTCCGGTCGGTGAAGACCAACTCCCGATGATAGAACAAACGAAGGAGATTGTGAGGAAATTCAATTCAATATACAGTGAAGTCCTTGTCGAACCCGAAGCTTTGCTGCCGGATAATAAAGCCAGCCTGAGACTGCCCGGAACCGATGGAAAGGCAAAAATGAGCAAGTCTCTTAACAACTGCATCTATTTATCGGATACCGCAGATGAAATGAGAAAAAAAGTCATGAGCATGTACACGGATCCAAACCATTTACGTGTCGAAGACCCGGGCAAAATAGAAGGAAATCCTGTCTTCACTTATCTGGACGTATTTTGCGGAGATGAGCATTTTGCACGCTATCTGTCGGAATACAATAATTTGGATGAATTGAAGGAGCATTATACAAGAGGCGGACTTGGCGACGTAAAGGTAAAGAAGTTTCTAAATATGGTTTTACAAGAAGAGCTCGAACCTATCCGTACGAAAAGAAGAGAGTTTGCGAAAGATATTCCGTGGGTTTACAATATCCTTCAAGCCGGGAGCCACAAGGCAAGAGAGGCCGCAGCGAATACACTGTCGGAGGTAAAAAGCGCAATGAAAATAAATTACTTCGAAGATAAGGAGCTCATTAATGCTCAGGCAAAAAGGCCAGGTTGATTGGGTGCCAATCGATTCATAGCCTTTGCTGCAGCAATTCAATTGCTTCATCGACCGTCAGTATATTTTGCGGCAGATCAAAGCCCAATTTATTCAATTCGTACATGAGCTCGGTAACCTGAGGGACGTCGAGTCCCAGGCTCTTGATTTTTTCAACGTCGCGGAATACTTCCTTCGGAGTGCCGATCATAACGCACACGCCTGAATCAACGACCATTATCCTGTCCGCCCTGCCGGCCTCGTCCATATGATGTGTGATATGGACGATCGTTATGTTTTCTTCCTTGTTGAGCTTGCGCAGAATCCGCATTACCTCTCGCCTTCCGATGGGGTCGAGCATAGCGGTAGCTTCATCGAGCACGATGCACTTAGGTTTCATGGCAAGTATGCCGGCGATAGCGACACGCTGCTTCTGCCCGCCCGATAAAAGATGCGGGGCATGCTTTTTGAACTCGGTAAGTCCTATGGTCTCAAGCGCCTCATCGACACGCTGTCTGATCTCCAGCGGCGGAACGCCCAGATTTTCAGGGCCGAACGCCACATCCTCCTCGACAACCGTTCCTACGATCTGATTATCGGGGTTCTGGAACACCATACCCGTCGAACTGCGGATATCCCAGAGGAGCTCCTCCTTCATCGTATCGAAGCCGTTGACTATGACAGTACCTTTGGCAGGCAGCAATAACGCATTCATCAGCTTCGCAAGCGTTGACTTTCCCGAGCCGTTCCTGCCCAGTACCGCCAGAAACTCGCCCTCTTTTATTGAGAGGCTGACGTCCTTAAGCGCCTGCACATCGGGATGCTCCTCGAGGTGAGACTTGTACACGTAACTTACGTCTTTGATTTCGATGATATTTTTACCCTCTGCCAATCCATCCACATCCTTGAACTTAAAATAAAATAAAACAAAATTAGGGATCGCCGGAATAACGGCAAATCCCTACATTTTTAACCCTGTGATCCAATATGTCTTACTTCGTGAGTTCGAGCAATACAGCCTCGGCTGCGTCGCCTCTCCTTGCGCCAAGCTTGTAGATCCTGGTGTAACCGCCGCTTATTCCCTTGAACTTCGGACCGATCTCGTCAAAGAGCTTGTCGACAACATTGATGTAGTTGCCCTTTTCATCCTTGACCCTGTAGATCCAGTTCATAGCCCTTCTCCTGGCATTGAGCCTGGTCGGCTTGTCGACTGCAACCATTTCGGTCTTGACTTCCCTGTCGATCACTTCATACTTCTTGCCGTTCTTGGAAGTAGCTGACTTTGTTATCTTCTTTCCCTTGCTGTCAAGCTTGGGAGCGCTGATTTTGATCTGCTTGGATGTGATATTGCCGTCTTCCTTTATAGCCATAGCGATCAGCTTCTCAGCAATTGCCTGCACTTCCTTTGCCCTGGCTTCGGTAGTCTCTACCTTGCCGTTATTCAGCAAAGTCGTGACAAGGTTTTTCAACATTGCCTTCCTCTGATCGGTAGCGCGTCCTAACTTCCTCTGTGTAGGCATTATATTCTTACCTCCCTAATAATTCTCATTCCTCGCTCGGAGCGAGTGACAATCCTAAAGCGTGAAGCTTCTGGAGCACTTCTTCGAGTGACTTTCTTCCCAGATTTCTCACTTTCATCATGTCTTCTTCCGTCCTGTTTGTCAGATCCTCAACAGTATTGATACCGGCTCTTTTCAGGCAGTTGTATGATCTGACGGACAGGTCAAGTTCTTCTATAGTCATTTCGAGAACTTTTTCTTTCTTGGTCTCTTCCTTTTCAACCATTATTTCCGTATGTTTCGCGTGATCAGAAAGATCGATGAACAGGTTCAGGTGTTCGCTAAGGATCTTCGCTCCGAGGCTTATGGCTTCATCCGGCTTGATACTGCCGTCTGTCCACACTTCGAGAGTAAGCTTGTCGTAATCCGTAACCTGGCCTACACGGGTATTTTCCACCGTATAGTTCACTTTCTTTACAGGCGTATATATTGAATCAACAGGTATTATACCGATCGGCTGACCTGCCTGCTTGTTCTTTTCTGCCGGTATGTATCCTCTGTTCTTATTGAGCACCAATTCCATATAGAATCTGCTCTCACCGTTCAATGTGCATATGTGGAGATCCGGGTTCAGTATCTCGACGTCGGAGTCCGTTTTGATATCTCCGGCCGTCACCGGGCCTTCTCCATCAGCGTCTATATAGACAATCTTGGGGCCGTCGCTGTAAAGCTTCATTGAAAGATTCTTGACATTAAGGATAATCTCCGTAACATCCTCGACCACGCCCGGTACCGTTGAAAATTCGTGCAGAACGCCATCGATCTTGATCGACGTGACTGCAACGCCCGGCAGGGACGACAGCAATATTCTTCTCAATGAGTTTCCCAGCGTTATGCCGTAGCCTCTTTCCAAAGGTTCTACGACAAACTTCCCAAAAGTATTGTCTTCAGTAGACTGTACACATTCGATTTTCGGTTTTTCTATTTCAATCAACAAAAACCCTCCCTTAACTCGCAATTTTGTTTATATGAGGGCAACTGATTCGCAATCCTTATATCATATTCAGTACATTATCGTTAATACCCTGCTGCATTATCTGCTGGAAACGTCAGTTGCTGGTTCAGGCGGGGAGCGGAAGGTTTCCGCCCCGGCCGGCCTTATGAACTGGTTATTTCCTGTGTAAGGTATCAAACAGCGTACTATCCTATTACTTGGAGTACAACTCGACGATGAGGTGTTCCTTGATCGGCAGATCGATATCTTCTCTTGCCGGTAATGAAAGCACCTTGCCTTTAAGGTTTTCAGCGTCGAATTCAAGCCATTTCGGAACCACCTTGCCGCCAGCTATATCTACAATGGATTTGGTCTTTTCAGAACCCTTGAATTTATCTGTAACTGCAACTACATCACCAGGTTCCAAGAGTATCGAAGGTATGTTTACCTTCTTTCCATTCACTGTAAAATGTGCATGTCTGACCAGCTGTCTTGCTTCCGGTCTTGATGTTGCAAGGCCAAGCCTGTAAACTACATTGTCAATCCTGCTTTCAAGGATCTGCAGGAGGTTTTCACCGGTAATGCCTTTTCTTTTAACTGCCATTCCGAAGTAGCTTCTGAACTGGCTTTCAAGAATACCATAAAATCTTCTTGCTTTTTGTTTTTCACGCAGCTGTATGCCATACTCAGACATTTTCTTCTTCTGCTGTCCATGCTGTCCCGGAGCGTATGCTCTCTTGGAAACTGAGCATTTGTTGGTATAGCACCTTTCACCTTTCAGAAAAAGCTTCTCGCCCTCCCTGCGGCAAAGTCTGCAAGATGCATCTGTATATCTTGCCATCTATTCTAACACCTCCATATTACACTCTTCTTCTCTTGGGTGGCCTGCATCCGTTATGCGGAATAGGCGTTACGTCTTTAATGAGGCTAACGTCGAGTCCGGCAGCCTGCAAAGCTCTGATAGCAGCTTCTCGTCCGGCTCCGGGTCCTTTAACGTAAACCTCTACTGTCTTCAGGCCATGCTCCATGGCAGCCTTTGAAGCGGTTTCTGCAGCCATCTGCGCGGCGAAAGGAGTGCTCTTCCTGGAACCTCTGAAGCCCAGTCCGCCTGCACTTGCCCATGAAAGCGCATTTCCTGCAGTGTCCGTAATCGTTACGATAGTATTGTTAAATGTCGAACGAATGTGCGCAGCGCCTCGTTCAATATTTTTACGTTCTCTTTTCTTCCTGGTAACTCTTTTAGTTGCGGCAGTTTTTGTTGCCATCCGTCAGTCAACCTCCTTTTATACCGTTTTCTTTCTCTGTACGCCAACAGTTTTCTTGGGACCCTTCCTGGTTCTTGCATTAGTCTTGGTCCTCTGGCCTCTTACAGGCAGACCCTGTCTGTGCCTTCTGCCTCTGTAACAGCCTATTTCAATCAATCTCTTGATATTGAGAGAAACTTCTCTTCTAAGGTCGCCCTCGACTTTGTATTCCTTGTCGATGACTTCCCTGAGTCTGCTGATTTCATCGTCCGTCAGATCTCTGACCCTTGTGTCCGGGTTTACAGCAGTTTTCTTCAGAATTTCATTGGCTTTGCTTCTGCCTAAGCCAAAGATATAAGTCAACCCAATTTCCACCCGTTTTTCTCTGGGCAGGTCCACTCCGGCAATACGCGCCATCTTGTCAAACACCTCCAAATAAATTCCTTGCAAATAAAAAACTTAACAATTGATTTACTATTATCATTTACATGGCAAAATACTTCGGGCATAGTTTTTGTAAAACTACATACCTTAAGTATGCCTGCCAGGTATTTATAATCAACACCCTGGATCATGCGCGGTAGAGCCGGCATGCAGCCGCTCCTGGGTGATCAATTCCCAACCTGGGAAGGATAATTGATAATTGCTTGCAAGTCAAGCCAAAATTATATCACATATTCACATGCATAACAAGGTTGTTCACAAGAATTCAATTATCAATTTTCCATCCTTATCAACCCTGTTTCTGCTTGTGCTTCGGGTTTTCGCAAATAACCATTACCTTACCTTTTCTTCTGATTATCTTGCATTTCTCACACATTACTTTCACAGACGGTTTTACTTTCATTTTAAACCCTCCCAACGTTTTATTCTTTTACAATATGCCATCAGATGCTTACTTTGCTCTCCATGTGATCCTTCCGCGTGTCAGGTCATACGGGGATAATTCCAATGTCACCTTGTCACCCGGCAATATCCTGATAAAGTTCATTCTAAGTTTACCGGATATATGAGCAAGCACCTTGTGTCCGTTTTCGAGTTCCACCTGAAACATTGCATTCGGCAATGCTTCTATTATCTTGCCTTCAACTTCGATTACATCGTCCTTTGCCAAACCTCAAAACCTCCTTATTAACTATCCAGTCCCGCCAGAGCCTTCCTTATTTCCGCATTCGTTATCCTGCTTCCGCTCTTTAGCTTTTCCTCGAGGCCTTGCGCCTTTTCTGCTGTAATATTCAAATGCTTGATTTTTTTCCTCTTCAGGTTTTCCAACCTTCGAAGGTCACCGTCACATATTTCAACAAAGTGCTCATCAATCACCTTTATTACAACGAAATGTCGCCCGGCATCCCTTCCCGCCCTTGAAACTACGATCTGACCTAAAGCTATACTCACAATCTTCACCTCAGAGTTTAGTCATAACGATCGGTTCACCGTCAGTTATAGCAATCGTATTTTCATAGTGTGCGGATAATTTGCCATCAGCTGTAACCACAGTCCATTTGTCGCCAAGTACTCTAACTTCGTAAGTTCCCTGGTTGATCATGGGTTCGATCGCTATGGTCATACCGGGTTCAAGCCTTGGTCCCCTCTCGCGGGTCGCGTAGTTAGGTATCTGAGGAGGTTCCCACATTTCCTTGCCTATTCCGTGGCCTACATATTCCCGAACGACGGAGAACCCGTTTTGTTCGGCATGTTGCTGTACTGCCCTGGAGATATCCACTATACGGTTTCCTTTAACCGCGTTTCTTATTCCTTCATAAAAACTTTGTTCGGTAACGCGTATCAGCTTCAATGCTTCGTCTGAAACCCTGCCTACAGGAAACGTCCTGGCTGCGTCGCCGCAGAAGCCGCCGAAGCTTGCACCCATATCTACACTAATAATATCTCCATCTTTTAATTCTCTTAAACCCGGTATACCATGTATCACTTCGTTATTAACGGATGCGCATATAGTCCCGGGAAAATCGAAGCCGCCTCTTATCGCGCACGGCACACCTTTGAACAGGGGCGCCGCGTTCCGGCTCAGTATATATCTTTCGGCAATACTGTCAAGCTCTTTTGTTGTAACGCCTGGCTTTACTGCTTCTTCGACAAGCTTGAGTGCGGTCGCTACTATCTCGCACGCTCTGCTCATCGATTCCAGTTCGGATTTCGATTTTATCGATATCATGCTTTTATACCCAGCGCTTTGAAAACTTCGATCGTAGTTTCTCCGATCTGTTCTTTTCCCCACGCCTCTTTGAGTATTCCCTTTCCCCTATAGTAGCCGATCAGGGGTTCCGTCTGAGCATGGTACGTCTTCAGGCGGTTGATAACCGTTTGTTCACGGTCATCCTCTCTTTGGATCAGTTTGGCTCCGCAGCTGTCACATATCGCGTCCTTTTTCGGAGGATTGAAATCTATGTGGTAGCTGGCGCTGCAATCCGGGCATACCCTTCTTCCGGACAATCTCATGATGATTACTTCATCTTTCACTTCCAGATCGAGAACACTGTCAAGCTTCGTTCCCATGCTTGCCAGCATGTCGTCCAGGCTCTGAGCCTGCGCAATCGTACGAGGAAAACCGTCCAGTATGAATCCGTTTTTGCAGTCCGGCTTTTGCAGCCTGTCCTTCACTATACCTATCGTAACATCGTCGGGTACCAGTGCGCCGCTGTCGATATACTGCTTTGCCAATTTACCTAAAGGAGTTCCTTCCTTTATATTGCTTCTGAATATATCACCGGTTGATATATGGGGAACCTTGAGTCTTTCCGCAAGAAGGACCGCCTGGGTCCCCTTTCCCGCGCCGGGAGCTCCTAAAACAACAAGTTTCATTCTATCCTGCAAGACCTTTCGCTTAAGCCGGCAGATGTTTTTGGTTCAGCGCCTCCGCATATGCCGGCTCCTTTTATTTGATTATTCCAAAAATCCTTTGTAATGTCTCATAAGCATCTGCGATTCAACCGCCTTGACGGTATCGAGAGCAACACCGACGAGGATCAGTACCGCCGTACCGCCGAACCATATTCCCGGTATATTCGTGATATTTCCGAGGATTATCGGTGCGATCGTGACGATAGCAAGGAAGAAACCTCCGAACCAGGTTATCCTGTTCAATACCTTCGTTATATAGTCGGAAGTCGCTTTACCGGGTCTGTATCCGGGTATGAATCCACCGTTTTTCTTCATATTGTTCGCGATTTCTATCGGGTTGAACTGCATAACCGAATAGAAGAAGGTGAAGAATACTATCAAAATGGTATAGATTATGATATACCACACGGACTTCTCAGGATTCTTGAAAGTGTTTACAAACCAGTTGTCAGCATTCGCAAAGAACATCGTGATGACCGTAGAGGGGAACAGCATGATGGACATTGCGAATATTATCGGTATAACGCCCGCGAGATTTACTTTTATCGGCAGATGAGTGCTCTGTCCGCCGTACATCTTTCTTCCGACAACACGCTTTGCGTATTGTATCGGGATCCTTCTTTCAGCCTGCTGAACCCATATAACCGCAGCTATTACAGCTACGAAGATGAGCAGTATTGCGGCTATTGCCAGAATGCCGAGCACGCCAGGTCCAAAGTTTCCGAGGTTATAGTTGTCGATAAGCGCCTGAACGCCTTTCGGACCTCTTGATACGATACCTGCAAAGATGATCATCGATATACCATTACCAATGCCGTATTCCGTGATCTGCTCGCCGAGCCACATCAGGAATGCGGTACCCGCGGTGAACGTCATTATGATCGTGAGGAAAGTGAATACGCTTCCTCCATCAACTACGCCCTGTCTGCCCTGTAAAGTGATGTAAAGAGCAATTGCCTGAATCAGAGCAAGTACGACAGTACCATATCTGATATACTGCTGCAGGATCTTTCTTCCTTCTTCGCCTTCCTTCTGCAGTTTTTCGAGCGAAGGGATAGCTACTGTAAGAAGCTGTACTATAATGGATGCATTAACGTATGGAGTGATACTCATTGCAAAAACAGTCGCCAGTTTGAAAGCTCCTCCCGAAACTATATCCAGGAAGCCGCCAAGCGATCCGGCCGAATTCATCAGGTCGGAGAATACCTTGGCATTGACGCCCGGATTCGGTATGAAAGAGCCGATTCTGAATACTACCAGCATTGCTAGAGTGAACAGGATCCTTTTACGCAAATCTGGAATCTTCCATGCATTGCGCAAAGTTTCGATCATTCCGCCCATACTATACCACCTCTACCTTTCCTCCCGCAGCCTCAATCTTCTGAGAAGCTGTCTTGGTGAATCTTGCAGCTTGTACAGTAAGTTTCTTTGTGAGTTCTCCGTTACCGAGAACGGAAACTCCATCATACAACTTCTTGGTGATACCCTTCTCCTTGAGGAGCTCTCCGTTTACAACGGTGCCATCCTCAAACAGATTTAGGGTCGATACATTTATTTCAGCATATACCTTGGCGAAATCCTTATTGTTGAAACCTCTCTTAGGTACCCTTCTATAAAGAGGCATCTGTCCGCCTTCGAAACCAGGCCTTACTCCGCCGCCGGCACGTGCATTCTGCCCCTTGTGTCCATGGCCGCCGGTTTTACCGTTGCCTGAACCAACTCCACGGCCTTTTCTGGTCGGAGCCTTTTTTGCGCCCGGTACGGGTTGCAATTCATGTAGTTTCAACTTCTGCACCTCCCTTATATTTCTTCTACGGATACCAGGTGTGATACCGTTTTGATCATTCCTCTTATTTGAGGATTATCCAGCTGCTCTACAACACTTCCGATTTTTCTCAAACCGAGAGCCTTTACAGTAGCCTTCTGGTTTTCCAGACATTTATTTGTACTTCTTGTCAGCGTGATTTTAAGCTTTGCCACCGTAGTATCCTCCTAACCCAAAATTTCTTCTGCGGTCTTTCCGCGCAGTCTGGCTACTTCTTCAACAGTCTTAAGCTGAGAAAGTGCCTGGATCGTAGCATTAACCATGTTAATCGGGTTATTGGACCCCAGTGATTTTGTCCTGATATCATGAACTCCGGCCAATTCGAGGACTGCCCTGACAGGGCCGCCTGCGATAACTCCGGTACCGGGGCCGGCAGGTTTCAGAAGAACTCTTCCTGCGCCAAACTCTCCGATTGCTTCATGGGGGATCGTGGTTTCAACAAGAGGAACCTTTATAAGGTTCTTCTTGGCGTCATCAATGCCCTTCCTGATCGCGTCGGGAATTTCGGTAGCTTTTCCAATACCGCTTCCGATATAACCGTTTTCGTCGCCTACAACAACAAGCGCGCTGAAACGGAAGTTTCTACCACCCTTAACAACCTTGGTAACACGTCCTATTTTAACGACCTTTTCTTTAAGATCCAATGTTCCTGCATCAATTCGCTGCAAATCTATCCCTCCTCTTTCCTAAAACTCAAGACCGGCTTCCCTTGCACCTTCTGCGAGTTCCATAACTCTGCCGTGATACAGGTAACCGCCTCTGTCAAATACAACCTGCTTGATTCCCTTTTCGATTGCCTTCTGTCCGATCAGCTTTCCGACTTCCTTTGCAGCAGCTTTGTTCCCGCCGTATGCAATTTTACCCTTGATCGCTTCATCGAGCGTAGAGGCCGATACGAGAGTTGTACCGGTTGTATCGTCTATGATCTGGACATATATATTCTGTAAGCTTCTGAAAACATTGAGCCTTGGACGCTCTGTTGTTCCAGTGATTTTTTTGCGAACCCTGACATGTTTCCTAAGCCTGATTTCGTTTTTGTTGGGCTTGTTAATCATTTATTTCAGCTCCCTCCTGCTACTTTTTAGCGCCGGCTTTTCCTTCCTTGCGCCTGATTACCTCAGTTTCATACTTGATACCCTTGCCCTTATAGACTTCAGGCTCTCTCTTTGCCCTTATCTTCGCGGCACACTCTCCAACTTCCTGCTTGTCGCAGCCTTTGACAATAATTCTATTGGGAGCCGGGACTTCGTACGTAATGCCTGCAGGTTCATCCATTTCTACCGGGTGTGAATAACCGAGAGTAAGTACGAGCTTATTTCCGGCCTTCTGCGCCCTGTAACCGACACCATTGATCTCCAGCGTTTTTTCAAAGCCCTTTGTGACTCCTGTTACCATGTTGCTCAACAAAGTTCTTGTCAACCCATGGAGGGATTTATGGATCTTTTCATCTGAAGGCCTTGTTACTACTACCTGTGTGCCTTCCTTACCAATCATCATATCCTTGTGAAACTCTTTTGTCAAAGTGCCCTTGGGCCCTTTTACGGTGACAACGTTACCGTTTATATCGACATTAACACCTGCGGGTATTTCAATAGGCATTTTTCCTATCCTTGACATTTAAAGCACCTCCTGTTCTTCAGATTGTGAGCCCGCTCATCACGAGCCCTTTTCAGAAAGATTCAACCGTATAAGATTGAATTACCTTTTTTAGTCTGCTGCGAGCTGTCTTTCCCGGTAAAGTAAAACCGAAGTTTTACTTGGTATTACCAAATGAAAGCAAGCACTTCTCCTCCGACACCTTCGGTTCTTGCCTTTTTGTCGGTCATTACTCCCCTGGATGTGGAGATTATTGCCACGCCAAGTCCTCCGAGCACCTTCGGCAGTTCATCCTTGTTGGCATAAACCCTGAGTCCCGGTTTGCTGATTCTTTTGATACCAGATATAACGTTCTGCTTGTTTCCGGTATATTTCAACGCAATTCTTATAAGTCCCTGTTTGTCGTCTTCTATATACTCGACATTTTTTACGTATCCTTCGTCGAGCAGTATACGGGCAACATCCTTTTTAATATTGGACGCCGGTATGTCGACTGATTCATGCTTTGCCGAACTTGCATTCCTGACTCTTGTCAACATGTCTGCGATAGCGTCTGTAATTTGCATATGTTCAACCTCCTTCCAAAATTTATTACCAGCTGGCCTTTTTCACACCAGGTATCTGCCCTTTATAAGCCAGTACCCTGAAGCACAAACGGCATATTCCGTACTTCCTCATATAAGCATGAGGCCTTCCGCAAAGCTTGCACCTGTTATAGGCCCTACTGCTGAATTTCGGATCTCTCTGCTGTTTTATTATCATTGATTTTTTTGCCACGTTTATCCTCCTTCCGATCAACCCTGACTAAAAGGCATACCCATAAGTTTCAGAAGCTCTTTCGCTTCCTCGTCCGTCTTGGCTGTGGTAACAAATACGATGTCCATGCCTCTTGCCTTGTCTACCTTATCATACTCAATTTCCGGGAAAATAAGCTGATCCTTTACGCCCAGCGTATAGTTACCTCTTCCGTCAAACGCGTTTCCCGACACCCCTCTGAAATCTCTTACACGAGGAAGTGCCGCATTGAGCAGCTTATCGACGAAATTGAACATCATATCGCCGCGGAGTGTGACCTTGCAGCCGATATTCATTCCCTGTCTCAGTTTGAAGTTTGCAATCGATTTCTTTGCCTTGGTGATGACCGGCCTCTGACCTGTGATTGTTGTCATATCGCTTACTGCCGCGTCCATAGCCTTGGGATTTTCCTTAACATCACCAACGCCCATGTTGAGCACGACCTTATCGAGTCTGGGCATCTGCATGGAACTTGTATATTTAAACTTTGCCTGCATTGCCGGAACTACTTCCTGTACATATTTGTCCTTAAGTCTGGCCATTAAAACTTAACCTCCTTTCAAGAAGAGTGATTAATCTTCTTTAGCTTCTTTCTGTGTGTCTATGATTTCTCCGCACTTTTTGCAGACACGGTCCTTGTGACCGTCTTCACGAACATCTATCTTTACCTTCGTCGGAGTCTTGCACCTGTTGCAGACAAGCATGACCTTCGCGCTGTTGATCGGAGATTCCTGGTGGATTATTCCGCCCTGCTGGTATCTCGTCCTCGGCTTCCTATGCTTTGTGGACATATTTACGCCCTCAACGAGCACCGACATATCGTCCGGGTTGACAGCCAGGACCTTGCCCTTCTTGCCTGAATCCTTGCCAGAGAGTACGTAAACCGTATCTCCTTTTTTTACATGAACTTTATTTGCCAATTTAAGCTGCCTCCTTTCATGGATGTTTCAATGGTAACTCGCGCCTTTCGGCGCTTAACATCCTTCATGGATGTTTTTAAGGAAATTCGCGCCATCGGGCGCTTAACATCCTACCTTATAGAACTTCCGGTGCGAGTGAGAGGATCTTCATGTATTCCTTATCCCTCAGTTCTCTCGCAACAGGGCCAAATATACGTGTTCCTTTGGGGTTTTTATCGTCTTTTATTATTACCGCAGCGTTTTCGTCAAACTTGATATATGATCCGTCGGGCCTTCTTACACCCTTCTTGGAACGTACAATAACACATTTGACAACCTCGCCTTTTTTTACAACACCGCCGGGCGTTGCGCTTTTAACTGAAGCAACCACCACGTCTCCGATGTTGGCATATTTCCTCCAGGAACCGCCGAGTACCTTGATGCACATCATTTCCTTGGCTCCTGTGTTATCCGCTGATTTCAGCGTGGACTGGACCTGTATCATGCCAGTACCTCCTTCCAATTACTTTGAAAATCGGCTTTCATTAGCGAGCCTTTTCTATGATTTCGACAAGCCTCCACCTTTTGTCCTTGCTAAGCGGGCGGGTCTCCATAACTTTAACCTTGTCACCGATACCGCACTCATTATTCTCGTCGTGGGCTTTCAGTTTATAAGTCCTTTTGACGATTTTCTTGTACAAGGGGTGCTTTACACTGGTTTCTATTGCAACGACGATCGTCTTGTCCATCTTGTCGCTTACTACCTTGCCTACCCTGGTTTTCCTCAATGCTCTCTCTACCAAGAAGGATACCTCCTTTCATCGATACCAGACTTACGCCTGAACTCCTTTTATTTCACGTTCCCTTAATATCGTTTTTACACGGGCTATTGCTTTCTTAACATCCTTCAGCTTCATAGGGTTTTCCAGTTGATTGGTTACAAGCTGGAAACGAAGTTTGAACAGTTCCGATTTGAGTTCGTTCAGTTCCTTCTGAAGTTCTTCCTGTGTCTTATCTCTCATTTCATTGACTTTCAATTTCGTCACCACCCATTTCATTATCGCGGGCTATGAACTTGCACTTTATCGGAAGCTTGTGCATTGCGAGTCTCATAGCCTCTCTTGCGGTTTCTTCCGGCATGCCTGCGATTTCAAATAATACCCTGCCCGGCTTTACTACTGCGACCCAGTACTCCGGTGAACCTTTACCACTACCCATACGGGTTTCAGCAGGTTTCTTGGTAACCGGCTTGTCGGGGAATATCTTGATCCAGACCTGGCCGCCCCTCTTTGTGAAACGGGTCATCGCTATTCTGGCAGCTTCTATCTGATTGCTTGTGATCCATGCGGGCTCGAGAGCCTGCAGACCGAATTCACCATTGGATATGAAGTTACCCCTGGAAGCAACACCAGTCATTCTGCCTCTGTGTACCCTTCTGCGCTTTACCCTTTTCGGCATCAACATTAGCGATCGCCTCCTTCCACTTTCTTTTCCCTTTTAACAGCGGGAAGCACTTCACCCTTATATATCCAAGCCTTTACGCCGATTTTACCGTAAGTGGTGTTTGCTTCTGCAAAACCGTAGTCGATGTCGGCTCTTAAAGTCTGGAGCGGAATTGTTCCCTCATGATAATGTTCCGATCTTGCTATTTCAGCTCCGCCAAGTCTTCCGGCACAAGCGGTTTTGATACCCTTTGCTCCGAGCTTCATGGCTCTTGACATTGTCTGCCTCATCGCTCTCCTGAAGGATATTCTCTTTTCGAGCTGTGAAGCGATGTTTTCAGCTACGAGCTGTGCGTCAAGTTCGGGTGACTTGATTTCCGTGATGTTGATCAGAACGCTCTTTCCGGTGAGTGCTTCGACTTCCTTGCGGAGTTCCTCGATACCGGCGCCGCCCTTTCCGATCACGAGACCCGGTTTAGCTGTATGAACGTTGACCTTGATCTTGTTTGCAGCCCTTTCGATCTCGATTCTTGATACACCGGAAATGTATAATTTGTTTTTTACAAACTTTCTGATCTTGGTGTCTTCAACCAAAAACTCGCTGAAGTTCTTGTCAGTGGCATACCATTTGGTATCCCAATCCTTGATTATCCCTATTCTCAATCCATGTGGATTTACCTTCTGGCCCATCATCAAACCTCCTTTGCCTCGATTATCTTTCCTTTAAAACGACTGTAATGTGGCTGGTCCTCTTCCTGATTCTGTTTGCTCTGCCCTGTGCTCTCGGCATGATCCTCTTCAGGGTGGGTCCCTGACTGGCGTATGCTTCAGCTACAAAAAGCTCGTCCCTGTTGAGTCCCTTGGTGGGATCATTCGTGGCATTGGCTTCGGCTGATTTCAGAAGCTTGTAGAGTAATTCGGAAGCAGCTTTGGGAGTATATCTAACGATAGCATATGCTTCGTCAATGTTTTTACCCTTTATCAGATCCAGAACTATCTTGACCTTCCTCGAAGAAATCCTTGCATACTTGAGTATTGCCTTTCCTTCGTCCTTGCCGATTCCAAGCACCTTTTTCTCTTTCTTGGTCAGCAGAGCGGGTTTCTTTGATTGGCTCTGGGTCTTGTTATATTCATCCAGGATTTGATCCTTATCCTTTAGAAGTTCTTCTTTCGATTTAACCTTCTTCTCCAACTGGAATTCCTCCTTTCGGCTTTAAGCTTGTTACTTTTGTACCAGCTTTACTTATTTCAATGCAGATGATTTCTCGGTGTGGTGGCCGTGACCTCTGAACGTCCTGGTCGGTGCGAATTCACCGAGCTTGTGGCCCACCATTTCTTCCGTTATATATACTGGTACATGCTTTCTGCCGTCATGCACTGCGATTGTATGTCCTACCATCTGAGGGTATATCGTTGATGCTCTGGACCAGCTCTTCAGAACTTTCTTCTCATTTGTCTTATTCATATCCTCAACTTTATTGAGGAGCCTCAAATCAACAAATGGTCCTTTTTTTAATGATCTGCTCATTAGGTGTCAGTCCTCCTTTCCTTACATCGGATAACCGTAACGTTATTATTTCTGGTTCCTTCTCTTGATTATGAACTTATCGGATTTACTCTTCTTCTTCCTTGTCTTATAACCAAGTGTAGGTTTACCCCAGGGAGTAACCGGACTCGGTCTTCCGATAGGAGACTTGCCTTCACCACCACCATGGGGATGGTCGACAGGATTCATAACAACACCACGTACGGTAGGTCTTATACCCATCCATCTTTTTCTTCCGGCCTTGCCTATTGAAATGTTTTCATTTTCAATATTGCTTACCTGACCGATGGAGGCTTTGCACAACATGCTGATCATTCTGACTTCGCCTGAAGGAAGTCTTACCTGGGCGTAAGCGCCCTCTTTAGCCATCAGCTGCGCTGCGTTTCCTGCTGCTCTTACAAGCTGGCCGCCCTTGCCGGGTTTGAGCTCGACGTTGTGGATCAGGGTACCAACCGGGATATTGTTCATCTGGAGCGTATTGCCCGGCTTTATATCCGCGTTGGGTCCGGATTCCACCGTATCGCCGACCTTCAGACCGACGGGAGCCAGAATATACCTTTTTTCTCCGTCTGCATAGTAGAGAAGAGCAATATTTGCAGTCCTGTTTGGATCATACTCTATGGCGGCTACTTTTGCTTTTATGCCGTCCTTATCTCTTTTGAAGTCAATGATTCTGTACTTCTGCACTGCTCCGCCACCTCTGTGGCGTACGGTGATCCTACCGTATGAGTTTCTTCCGCCTGACTTTCTTATAATCTCTACAAGAGATTTCTCAGGTTCGGTCTTGGTGATCTCCTCAAAACTGGAAACCGTCATGAACCTTCTGGCGGGAGAAGTAGGACTATACTTTTTTAATGCCATTTCTTCTCACTCCTTAATTTAAATGCATGAATGATGATCTTTTATTGCGTTACGCCATATTCTTCAATGCTTGTCTTGTATTTCTTCTGGCTGACTACTTCCTTACCGCCTTCAGTCAGGTAAACCTCAGGCTTCGGATCAAGATCTATCTTGACGACAGCTTTTTTCCAATCCGGTCTCGGACCTTCATGAACGCCCATTCTCTTGATCTTTCCGTCATAGTTCATTGTATTGACCTGAAGCACTTTTACAGAGAAAAGCCTTTCAGCAGCCTGCCTGATTTCCGTCTTGGTCGCCTTGACGTCCACGATGAAGGTGTATTTTCCGCTTGCCACATCAAGGTTGCTCTTTTCTGTGATGAACGGCCTTAGAATAATATCCTGCGGAGTTCTCATTATGCGTACACCTCCTCGACTTTTTCAACTGCGTCCTTGGTAATGATGAATTTGTCATATTTCAGAATGTCGAAAACATTTATGGTATTTACGAATGCCGTCTTCACTCCGGGTATGTTCCTTGCGGATTTCTCAACTGTTTCATTCTTGCCGCCGAGAACGATCAGAACGCTGGAATCGACCTTCAGTGAATTCAGTACGTTTGCCATCTGTTTAGTTTTGATGTTGTCGAAGCTCAACTGTTCAAGAACGAGAAGTTCGTTGTCGTTGACCTTGGATGTGAGAGCCGACTTGAGAGCCAGCTTCTTCAGTTTCTTCGGAATTGTGTAGGAATAGCTTCTCGGTTTCGGTCCAAGAACGATACCACCCTTAATCCACTGAGCGGAACGGATGCTGCCCTGTCTTGCCCTGCCGGTGCCCTTCTGTTTCCATGGCTTGATACCGCCGCCGCTTACCTCACTCTTTGTTTTGGTGGACTGTGTACCCTGCCTCTTATTTGCTAATTGGTTCTGTACGGCGAGATGCATCGCATTGCTGTTCACATCGATACCGAATATTTCATCCTTCAGTTCGATCTGTCCGACTGTCTCGCCTCTCATATTGTATAAATCAACCTTTGGCATAATCGCTTCCTCCTCCCATCTGTATTACTTGCCGGATTTTACAGTTTCTCTGACAACGATCAGAGCGCCTTTGGGTCCAGGTACCGCGCCCTTTACAAGAAGCAGGTTCCTTTCGCTGTCGACCCTGACTACGTTAAGGTTCTGAACTGTAATTTTATCGACTCCCATATGACCAGGCAGCCTCTTGCCCTTGAAAACCCTTGCAGGGCTAGTGTTGGAACCCATAGAACCAGGTCTTCTGTGGTACATGGAACCGTGAGTATCTTTACCGCCTTTTTGTCCGTACCTCTTAATGGTACCCTGGAAGCCTTTACCTTTGGATATGCCGCTTACGTCGATTCTGTCGCCGGCATTGAACATGTCGGCTGCCTTTATTTCCTGTCCGACTTCGTACTTGTTGACATCGTCGGTACGGAATTCCCTGAGATATCTTTTTGAAGCAACCTTTATTTTTGCGAATAAACCTTTTTCAGGTTTGCTGAGTTTCTTCTCCGGAATATCCTCAAATCCGAGCTTCAATGCCGTATAGCCGTCGTTTTCGACTGTTTTCTTCTGAACGACTGCGCACGGGCCGGCCTGTATAACCGTTACCGGTATTGAAAGACCTTCGTCAGTAAATACTTGTGTCATTCCGATTTTCTTGCCAAGGATAAACTTGTTCATTTACTTACCTCCTAATTATCATTGGTTCACAATGAAGAGCAACTGACACGGTCAATTGCCGGTCTTGCGAACATGATCACTCAATTAACTGCCATAGAAATCAACCGCCGGAGGCTGTAACCGATGCTATCGGCCGACAGCGGACCGATCAAAGCTTGATCTCTATATCGACTCCAGCCGGTAAATCGAGCCTCATCAGCGCGTCAACCGTCTTGGGTGTCGGCATCAGTATGTCTATCAGCCTTTTGTGAGTCCTCATTTCAAACTGTTCACGCGAGTCCTTGTATTTGTGAGGAGCTCTGAGGATCGTTACTATTTCCTTCTGCGTCGGAAGCGGAACGGGTCCTGATACCTGTGCGCCGGTTCTCTTAGCAGTGTCCACGATCTTTTCCGCAGACTGATCGAGTATCTGATGATCGAACGCTTTCAGTCTGATTCTGATTTTTTGGTTGTTTGCCATACAATAACCTCCTTATTTTGTTGGGAGATACGCAGCATACCTTATCTCCTTTGACTGTTACGTACAACAAGCATTTTTTCTGTACACTATGCCGGGTGTTTCCTGTTTCGATATTTAAAAACCCAGGCTGCTTACATAGCCTTACGGCCTGTAAAACCTGGGCTGTACTTTACAAACAGACACACTTTCTGTGCTCTCGCAAAATGTACAGTGACTTGTCGCCCGGTTTCATGAATCGGACATTCTCCGTGGAAGTTCCCTATTTCAAAGAATAGCAATCTTCCATTTCATCGTATGTCATGTCACAGCAAGAAATATTCTACTATATTGTGTCCAATATTGCAAGGGGTTTCATGATTTTATTTTGGTTTTGTCGTCCCCTGTTTAATGGCGGTTATAAATGCTATTTTATGGGAAAAATAATTTTACATTTTTTAAGTACTTTCGTTTACTTTTACGTAACAATAAGCAAAAGAACATTTTGATAATGACGATCCGTCCATGAAAGGAGAATTAATGAAAATATTACTGATAGCCCCCATGAAAGATCCAAGCGTAAAGACCAGGTATATAATCAGATTTCCGATGGTATCGCTGCAGTACATAGCCGCATTGACTCCGGAGAAGCACGATATCAGGATACTGGAGGAGGAAGTCGAGGAGCTCGATTATAATATACAGTGCGATCTGGTTGGGATCACCTGTATGACTGCGACTGCAAACAGAGCCTATAAAATATCGGAGGAATTCAGGAAAAGAGGAAAGAAGGTCGTGATCGGCGGGATACACCCCACAGTTCTTCCGGAAGAAGCCAGTAAACACTGTGATGCAGTGATGATCGGAGAAGCGGAGCCGGTTTGGGCAAAAATGCTCAAGGACGCGGAAGAGGACAAGCTTCAGCCCTTCTATAACGGAGGGACCACAGCGAATCTGGACGAGTACCCGCTGCCCAGGCGGGATCTGATCAAACACAGGTCGATAATGGGGATCGAACCTGTCGTCACCTCGAGGGGCTGCCCTTATTCCTGCGAATTCTGCAGTGTATGGAAGTTTTTCGGCAGAAGGATAAGGCATGTGTCGATTGACCGTGTAGTACAGGATATAATGGCCTCGGGAAGCAAGCGCTTCATGTTCATGGACGACAACATCGTAGGCAATCCGTCATATGCAACCGAGCTGTTTGAAGCGCTGAGCGAGCTTAAAATCATATGGGTCGGCCAGGCTTCGATTTCATTCGCCAGGGATGAAAAGCTTATGAAGCTTGCATATAAAAGCGGGTGCAGGGGCTTGTTCTTAGGGATGGAAACCGTATCGGAGCAGAAGCTGAAACGCATGAGCAAGAGCATGAAGACGCTTGAGAACACATATGAAGCGGTCAAAAAGATAATGGAGCAGGGCATCTATTTCCACTCCTCCTTCGTATTCGGCTTCGATGATGACGATGAATCGGTCTTCGACGCTACGCTGCAATTCCTGCACAAAACTAAAATACCGTCCGCAACCTTCAATATCCTGACCCCGTATCCCGGAACCGATATTTACGACGAATTTAAAAAGCAGGGACGCCTGATTACTGAAAACTGGGACTACTACGATCACTGCACCGTCACGTACCTTCCGAAAAACATGACCATAGACAGGCTTTACGAAGGTTATCAGTATACGAAAAAGAATTATTTCAGCATGTCAGGCATACTCGACAGATTCCCCGCAAATTACAGGAATCCGCTCATTTTCCTGCTGGCCAATGCAGGTTTGAAATCAAGCATAGCCAATGAGAATAAAATAATATCGCAGTCGATAGACAAGCTGCATAGCATCATTGAAGATAACTACAGGCAAAATATCGTAGACTTCAATACATGACCGGCAAAGAGCCGCATACGTGCCACGTTTGAGCCGAGTGCATGCAAAAAGCCCCGCGTCGTAAGTGAAGTCGCGGGGCTTTTAAATACACGTGAGTCAGATATGCTCCATACGGCCTACTCTCTGACCCTGCTTCTGGTTCTGTAATCTTCCTCGCTGTTGGATGCGAAACCGCTTCCCGGACTATTGCCCATGTTATTGCCCGCACTGGTCCCCATACTGCTGACGGAGTTATTTGAGGCAGCGCGCGTACTATTTGTCTGATCCTGTCGCAGCAGTCTTTCGAGTTCCAATTCGTTCCTGGATCTGACCTCTTCAGCTCTCACCATCGCATCGGCCTTTATCTGTTCGGCTTTCAGCTTATATCTCGATATAGATTCCGTAAGTATCTTGGTAACCGTGATGATCAAACCTACTGCAAGTGCAAACAGGGGTATCAGGTTTCCATCGATATGCATAATTCCACCTCAAAAACTTTAATGCTTTATTATAACATCCGCATGTCCTACTTGCCAGCATTTAATAAAAGCAGGCAAAATATCACAGGCGGCTTTGCCCGTTTGAAACCTTGTCCAGCCAGCTGTCTATGAGCTTTCTGGCCACGCTTGCCTTCGACGGCAGGCCCGGCAGGTTGTCAGCCTTATACCAGCCCGCATCTGTGATCTCTTCATTGTCCACTTGTATCTCGCCGCCTTCATACTCGGCTGTAAAAGCCAGCATCAGCGAATCGGGATAAGGCCATGGCTGGCTGCGGAAATACCTTATGTTTTTAACCTTTAACCCGACCTCCTCGCCTATCTCCCGCTCCACGCATTCCTCCAGCGTCTCGCCCGCTTCAACGAAGCCTGCGATCACACTGTACATGCCTTTGGCAAAGCGCGCGGAATGCGCAAGCAGTATCTCGTCCCCCCTGGTGATGGCAACGATCACAGCCGGCGAGATTCTTGGATAAATGATGTTTCCGCATTTATCGCACTTAAAAGCCACCTCGTCCCCGGACAATGAAAGCTCACTGCCGCAAACGCCGCAAAAGCGGTTCTTCTTCCCCCAGCCGAGCAGGTGAAAGGCTCGGTTGGCAAGCCAGTACCAATCGTCATCGAGCGAACCGAAAAGCATCCTGAGTTCCGTCCGCACAAAACCTGAAAGAGTCCCGACCTTCTCGTCCTGCATTTCGGTGAGCTCGGCAAAATAGCTTTCCTTTCCGTCGATAAGCCCGAGATAGCGGATATCCGACAGCAGCGGACGTATCTGCTCAATATCCTCTATATAAGGTATTATGCTCCTGTTCTCCACACTGCCGGTATTTACAAACAACTTGTTCTTATCGAAAATAAACCAGTAAGCCGGACCGATACTGCCGGTTTGTGTTTTAACGCCTGTTTTATAGACCATCTGACACGCTTCCCTTTTGTTATGTCTTCAATTGCTTTATAAATTATAGTATTATTTCATACCCCGTATCAAGTGGTTCTGTTTTTTGTCAGAGCATCCTCAGTTTACATTTTCACGAACCTTCCGGCAATATCGGCTATCTGGTCTTCCCTGGCCCCGGCGGACCAGTTGACGACACCGGTCTGCTTTATTTCCGCACCCTTCTTCGAAAGCAAGGCCTTCATCTGTTTGATCGCATTATTCCCGCCCATCCATGGCTTGGGAAATTGCTCCGTTACAAAGCAGGAGACCTTTTTTCCCTGCAGCCTGGGAAGCTGCTCAAGATAGGCCTTCATTGCGAGTGAGAGTGAAAAGCCGTTTACAGGCGCGCCAAAGATGAGCACATCGTACGGGACTGTATCAGGTATGTTCGTGAGACTGAATTTTACGCCTTTTCCAGGGTTCTCGCCTTCGGCGGTCACCCTCTCTATTACTGCCGTATGTCCTGCTGCCTCAATAGCTGTTTTTATCCTTTCGGCTGCCGACAAAGTGTTGCCGGTATGCGAATGAATGAATATCCCTGCCTTCATGACCGATACTCCTCCTCATTTTTTCGTTTCATCCCTGATGTCGCACAAGTGTATATTTGTTTTATGACACAGCAATTGGAATTTATTATATTATACGTTAAAATAAAGCTATAGTTTGAGGATTTACGAAAGGATTAGAAAATGATAACCGAAAGCGTACTCGATATCATCGGCAATACACCCATGGTCAGTCTGAAGAAGCTGACGGGTCTCAACATTTATGCAAAGGCTGAATTTCTTAATCCCGGCGGAAGCATCAAGGACAGGGTAGCCAAATACATGATTGAACAGGCTGAGGCCAGTGGGGCTCTAAAGCCCGGGATGACTATCATGGAGCCCACGTCCGGCAATACCGGCATCGGGATAGCATTGGTCGGCGTTCAAAAAGGTTATAAGGTGATAATAGTGATGCCGGAAAACATGAGCGAGGAAAGAAAAAAGATCATCAGGGCACTTGGGGCCGAACTCGTGCTTACAAAGGCGGAAGACAGCATCGGAGGGTCCGTGGCCGAGGTGCAAAAAAGGAAGTCGGCCGATCCCGCGATCTTTATACCCCAGCAGTTCGAAAATCCGGATAACCCTGAGATCCATTACCTTACCACAGCCCGGGAGATTTGGGAACAGACGGCCGGCAAGGTGGATGTGTTCGTTTCGGGGCTTGGGAGCGGAGGAACACTGGGAGGCGTAGGCAGATTTATAAAGGAAAAGAATCCGGAAGCCAAAATCGTTGCGGTCGAACCCAAGAATGTATCGGCACTGCTTGGCCATGAGCCGGGACTGCACAAGATACAGGGGATCGGCGACGGCTTTATACCCCCGGTGCTCGACACAAGCCTGATAGACGAGGTCATCGAGGTCACAGACGACGATGCGGTACGAACCGCAAGGGAGCTCGCGGGGATACAGGGCGTACTTGTCGGGACATCCTCAGGAGCAAATGTATGGGCGTCCGTTGAAGCAGCGAAGAAATACGGCTCCGATAAGCATATCGTGACAATCCTGCCCGACAGGGTGGAAAGGTATTTCAGCACTTCGCTCATCTGAAGGCCAACGATAATGACAAAGCCCTGCGACACATGAACCGCCCCTGCCAATAAGACAGGGTCGGTTCGTGAGCGGCAGGGCTTTGATTTGCTAATCCGGCGAAGTATGGTTTTTCATTTTGAGTACAGGAACTGTTCATACTTTTTTAAATCGCTTTCCCGGCACTCCATATCGAGCAGTACGCCTTTGCTTCTATAATCCAGGGACCTGACCCTTGCATTTTCGCTGAAGTATGAAACTATGCCGCCCTGCCCGTACGGAATCAGCATCCTGCAGTCGACATATTCCCTGAATATCTTTTTGCTTATCAGCCGTATCAGGTCTTCAAGGCCGTCTTTCGCGCGCGCCGAAATATAAATACTGTCGTCTCTTGCCACAGGCTCCCTCGATCCGGTAAGGTCGGCTTTGTTATATACATGCAGGACCGGTATGTCCCCGGCTCCGATCTGTTTAAGCGTCTCATCGGCAACTTCCCTCTGGCGTTCGCAATCAGGGTTCGACGCATCCACGACATGCAGCAGCAGATCGGCTTCCTTCACTTCCTCGAGAGTCGAGCGGAATGCCTTGATCAAATCGTGTGGCAATTTGCTGACAAACCCGACGGTATCCGATAAAAGAAATACTTTATTGTCAGGCAGAGAGATATTCCTTACTGAGGTCTCGAGTGTGGCAAACAGCATATCCTTCTCAAACACCTTTTTACTGTCGGGCTTCTGGGATAGTTCGACCATGGCGTTCATCAGAGTCGACTTGCCCGCGTTCGTATACCCTACAAGAGCGACTGTCGGCAGCCCCGACCTGTTTCTTTGTTTACGCTGCGTCCGTCTTTCATTTGCAATGGCCTCGAGCTCCCTTTCCAATTCGGTTATTTTGCCTTCTATCCTCCTGCGGTCCAGCACGAGCTTCTTTTCTCCCGCTCCTCTGTTCATGGTGCCGACTCCGCCATATTGGCGGTCGAGCGCTTTATTTGCGCCGATGAGCCGGGGGAGCATGTACTTAAGCCGTGCGACCTCCACCTGGAGTCTGGCCTCACGAGTCCTTGCGCGCCTCGCGAATATTTCAAGAATAAGGGAGGTTCTGTCCATAATGATGCAATCAAGGGCCTTTTCCAGATTACGCAGCTGCGAAGGCGACAATTCATTGTCGAATATCAAAACCTCGGCGCCTGTTTCTTCTGCCAGCGCTTTGACCTCTTCCACCTTCCCCGGTCCGATGTAATGAGCTTTATCGATAGCGTTCAGATTTTGCTCGATACTACCGGAAACTTCAAACTCGCATGCGGCTGCGAGCTCATTCAATTCCTCCATGGATTCCCTGAAAAACGGCTGACGGTTTACATTCACACCGACCAGCAGTGCTTTTTGTTTTTGTTCCTGTTCCATAAGCAACGGCTCCTTTCCTTCAAAACAAAAAGGGATGCAAATGACAACTATCCATCTGCAGCCCTTATATATTCACAAATAGCACAGTCTTGCCCCATAGGGCGATCCGTACTTACATTTCTATAAAATATGCGGTTCAGCGAATGAATTCAATTACAAGGAATACGACAAGTTACCGGCAAACTCCGTATGCTCGGACTCCGGCCTTATCTATTAAATTGTGTCGTCAATCAGCCATTGAGACGTATCCTTGCAAAAATCACTGTTTCACCCGCTCCCATTATTGTATTTCCATTATAACTCCTGAATCAGAAGTAATCAATTATATAAATCAGTTATAAAGTATCTTTACCGATGCATTTACAGCCTGATCTTTCCCGCGAGCATCGCTGCCGTCCGAACTTGTACCGGTGTAAACCTTGGTGCCGGCAAATATATTATGCTCTTATTCAATTGTAATATAATGCTTCTTCGACTTAAAGCCGAATCGGGTTCGAAATTGCTCATATTTCAGGAAGGTACCGTATAAAACGTAAAGACCCGCAGATGAGTGACCTGCGGGTCTTGATGCCTTGTTTACTTTTGATCGTACGGTTCGATCGTCTGGATCGTACCGTCGCCGTTATACTTCAATTCCGTGAATTTCACGCAGCGTTTGTGGTTCACGCCGCCTGAGAGCGAGCAGTCATGATAGAACAAATACCATTTGTCCCTGAATTGCACTATCGAATGGTGTGTGGTCCAGCCCAGCACAGGATTCAGTATCCTGCCCTTGTAAGTGAACGGGCCCTT
Source organism: Bacillota bacterium (assembly GCA_023412915.1). Classification (GTDB taxonomy): domain Bacteria; phylum Bacillota; class Clostridia; order Acetivibrionales; family DTU013; genus JAEYOM01. The sequence continues at coordinate 11,332 of JAEZRE010000008.1, read as the reverse complement.
CGGGCTTTTTCCCACGGCATAAACGAGATAATGGGTAGTGCCCGTCGAGTATGAAAGATAATATAAACCGTTATATTTGTGCATCCACGGACCTTCAAAGTACCTTCTGTCCTCATCACCAGCCAGGATGGGATTTCCCTCCTCGTCGACGATGGATACTTCCTGTGGAGCCGATTTGAACGAAAGCAGCTCCTCGTCCAATTCTGCAACCCTCGGTCCAAGAGCGGGTTCTGTCGGTTTGGGTCCGGTCGGATTGGGTTCAAATTTCCCGGTCTGCCATTTTTCAAGCTGGCCTCCCCAAAGACCGCCGAAATACATGTAAGCCCTGCCGTCGTCGTCCATGAGGACAGCCGGATCTATGCTGAAGCTGCCTTCTATATATCTATCCTGGGGCGTAAACGGCCCATACGGACACGAACTGGTTGCAACACCTATGCGAAAGATCCCATCCTTGTCTCTTGCCGGGAAAAACAAGTAATATGTGCCATTCTTGAATGCGGCGTCCGGAGCCCACATCTGCTTGCTCACCCATGGCACGTTTTTCATGTGAAGCGCTTCACCATGGTCAATGCAGGGCGCGCTCGGATCGTCCATCGACAGAATGTGGTAATCTTCCATCTTGTACTGGTCGCCGTTGTCATTGGATGGTTCATTATGATCAAGGTCATGTGACGGATAGATGTATATCTTTCCGTCAAACACATGCGCAGATGGATCTGCGGTGTAAATGTGGGTTACAAGCGGTTCTTTCTGTCTCGAAATATTTTCCATATACTGCACTCTCCATTTTGTATACTAGTAGAAATTATTATGACCAGCGGTGTCATTATATCATACGGAAAATTACCATGTCATCAAAACTTTCAAGCCTTATGTATAAGTTCTATCAATGAGATCGCATGGGAAGGAAACTTGAAGTCCAATTTAATCCTGCCGTCTGTTACAGTCATAGTTTTCTCCGGTTTATAAAGTTCAAGGTCATCTTTGGATTTTATCTGTTCATAGGACTGTTTTGAAGGATAGTCCGGGCTGCCCTGCCTGAGCCATTCAGTATAGGCATTGCTATGGCTTTTGTCTATTCTATAATGTTTCACGTTGAACGAATCACCCTTCTGTATGTTTCCGATTTCGATTTCAATATCGAATTCCTTTTCAACATCCCAGTCGTCATGATGGCTGTAAACCATTATCTGTATATTTCCATCGCCCGTTATGGACGCCATACCGGATACTTCAGGTTCCGATTCACTCTCTATCCTTATCTTTGGGTCCAACCCCTCCGATAAATAATCGTTATTATGGGAACATCTGAAACTTATTAAATTTCTCCCCATTCTTGAATACATCTTAAAAAGGTTGAATACAGGCTTATCAATGCCCTGGGTAGTAAAAGTACGGGTCCCTTCAAAGCATCTTTCACCCACGAACATAAATGCCCATGCAAGCGGACGCACATCTATCCCCATCTCCGCACCAAGCTTTCCAATATTGTTATAGCTGGATGCCACGAAGCTTGCATAGTATTCGGTATTACGAAAGTTCATGTTCCTGTTATCGAACCTGCCGCCCGCCGCCCAACCATCAGGATCCGCCTCGGACAATACTACCTCCAGGCCGGCGTAACTGTATTTCTTAACTGCTTCGAGCCCCAACCTTACCTGCATGACCATGCTTTTTACAGAAGGAGTTGATTTTGGCGCGTTAGGTTTAAACGGAAAGCCGCCTCCCTTGGTATGGAATGTTACATAATCCAGCCGTGTACCCTTCGCACCTGTAACCTCATTGATACCGTTCCTGCAATGATCCAGGAATCTTTCCAGGTATTCCAGCGAACCATCCTTGCCTTCCACAGGTCCCGTTGTTGCGGGGCCGCCCAATCTTGCCTCCGGCAGCGCGGCATGTACTGCAGATTCAGTATAATCATAAAGTTTGCAATACTCTTCTACTGTACCCTTCCAGTAAAAAATATCAGGTTCATTCCAGAGCTCCCAATACCATGTCAAAACTTCACCTTGTCCGTAACGCTCAATGCAATGACAAACAAGCCTGTATACCAACTCTCGCCACTTATCATAATCCTTAGGTGGCATTGCCCATCCTTCATTCTTGTACCTTCCGAAAATCTCCCAATCGTTTGCTCCTTCAAAATACGATTTGTCCAACAGGTCCATAGGCATGAAGCCCAGCTCAAAGAAAGGCTTGCAGTTGTTTTCAAGAAGAGCGTCAAGTATTTTGTCAATAACTTCCCAGTTATGTACCGGTTTTCCCTGGCTATCTTCCATATACGCGTTGGTGGAGCCCCATTTGTATGTGCCGTGGCAATTACCGGTACAAAGCATATGGTGTACCCTAACGTAGTATGGGGCATCCTGCAGGCGTCCGAATTTCGCCAGCAGTTCCCTGCCCTCCGGGGCAACGGTATAATTACATTCATCATATCCTATATATCTCCAGTCATGCCTCAGTTCACCCGAAGCATAGCCTGCATCAATCCTGATATTAACTTTTTCAGCTCTTCCCATGGTCAACCCTCCAAAAATTGAATTTCAATTTATCGGGAATATTGGCAAGAATAATTCCAATAACTAATAGAACGGCTCCAATTAGTATAGAAGAATTTACAGATTCCCCATAAACCAACCATGCCCAAAGGAGTGTAAACAACAGGCTGGAATTGCTGATAATCGCAGCAGTGAGAAAAGGAACCTTCTTCAATGCTTTTGCGTTAAAATAAAAACTTAGCCCTGTAATGAATCCGAGGCCGACCAGGGATAAAACCGACCACAGGCTAAACCGGCCTGTCAGGTGAAAGGTGAAAGGAAGCGGAATCGAGGTAAATATTGAGCAGAACAAGAATACTGATAAATTCATATTACCGGGATCCATGGAATCAATCAGCTTTTTCTGGCTTAAAAGATGGACTCCTGCTCCAATAGCAGAGAAAATGAACAATACCAGCGTCAGCCAACCGGAGTTGAAAAATTCAGAAGGCGGAGTTCCCCTGAAACTCACGATTACGACACCTGTAATACATAATAAGATTCCTACGCCCTTGCGGATATGCAGCACTTCTTTGAAAAACAGTATTGAAACAACTGCAATAAATATCGTCTGTACCGGGCAAACCACCACATTCCCATAGGCATGGCCGTTCGAAATGGCAATATTCTCAAATATATAATTCAAACACTTTCCCAGAACTCCGATCCAGATCCATTTCTGTTTCCAGTATATAATTCTCTTCTCGTTTTTAAAGAGCATCAGGATATATAAGAAGACAACGCCAAATATAAAGCGACTTACAGTTATAACACTGCTGTCTACCATAAAAGAAGCGGATTTCACCATAACTCCAACGAAGCTCCATAAAAGAGATGTGATAAAGAGTAACAGATAACCCATAAATTATAACCCATGCTTCATTTGACGTTATTGGCGTTACTTAGTCGAGTATAAAACATCATTGTTGAATTGTCAATTTTCAACGAATTCCCTTTAGCTGCCAGATCATATCATTCCATCTCAATTCGTTTTTGAAACTCCTCATATCGGTATTCCTGTTTATAAGAAGATACTCTATACCGCTCATTTCCGCCCAATCAGCAATATGCTCTTCGGTTATGTCGAAAGAAAACACGGTATGGTGGGCCCCTCCGGCAAGTATCCATGCTTCGGCAGCATCTTTGAGCGACGGCTGGGGCTTCCAAAGCACCCTTGCCACAGGAAGCTTCGGCATGTCATTTTTTTGTTCTACAGCGTCTAGCGAGTTGATGATTATCCTAAACCGATCACCCATATCTATCAGGGATGCGGCCACCGCCTGACCCTGCCTTGCATTGAACACCATACGGGCAGGATCGGCCTTGCCGCCTATACCAAGAGGATGAACCTCGATCCTCGGCTTTCCGGCAGCTATGGTAGGGCAGACCTCCAGCATATGTGCCCCGAGGACCATTTCGTTACCTGGCTCAAGATGATATGTGTAATCTTCCATAAATGAAGTACCCTTACCGAGTCCCGATCCCATCAGCTTCACGAGCCTGACCATTGCTGCAGTCTTCCAGTCCCCTTCGCCTCCAAAGCCGTAGCCCGCTTCCATGAGACGCTGTACGGCAAGTCCCGGGAGTTGCCTTAAGCCATGCAGTTCCTCAAAGGTAGTGGTAAAAGCCCCGAAACCTCCCTCCTGCAAAAATGCCTTGAGAGCAATCTCGATTTTTGCCTGAACCCTGACGGCATCACGGGCCTGACCCTCTGTACGTGCCTCATCAGCAATTTCATACTGCTCTGAGTATTCTTCAAGAAGCCTGTTGGCTTCCATGTCGGTCACTTCTTCAACAAGCCCGGCAAGGTCTCCTATACCATAGCCATTTATCGACCAGCCGAATTTTATCTGTGCCTCTACCTTGTCGCCTTCAGTCACTGCAACCTCTCTCATATTATCGCCGAAACGGGCAATTTTGAGTTTCCTGCCCTCATGGTATCCGATAGCCGCACGCATCCAGACAGCTATCCTGCGGCGTACCTCCGGGTCTTCCCAATAACCTGCAACCACCTTGCGTTCAAGGCGCAAGCGCGCCCCTATGTAACCGTATTCCCTATCCCCATGGGCTGATTGGTTCAGGTTCATGAAGTCCATATCGATACTATTCCAGGGAATATCCCGGTTAAATTGGGTATGTAGATGTAATAAAGGCTTGCGCAGGTTGGAGAGCCCCATTATCCACATCTTCGCCGGTGAAAAGGTGTGCATCCAGGTGATTAACCCTGAACATTTTTCATCGTTATTTGCCTCCTCGCAAAGCCGGGTGATTTCGTCCGGTGTTTTCACTACTGACTTGAAAACAACCCTGCCGGGAATGGCGCTGTCCTTATCCATAGCCTCTGCAATTATCCGTGAATGTTCAGCCGCTTCCGCAAGAGTTTCGGGGCCGTAAAGGTGCTGGCTTCCCGTCACAAACCAAAATTCATAGTTTTTTAAATCTTTCACACTAAACCCTCCTAAAGCTTCATTCTAAAACAATTAAACAAGCTTATATCACAGCATCCTTAGTACGCATTTTACCCATGTTTCCATAAATAATGCCTTATTCTGTATATAATTAACCCGGTTTCGATTCATATTAAACCACTACCGGGCGATAATGCTTTTACGGAGATAAACAGCACAAAGCCCTATGTCAATAAACACAGGGCTCAGAAACCGTAATATATTTAATATAGTGCCGCTTAGCATTATGCCGGCATATCCTTCCTGGTATAGACGATATAGCCGGCCGCAGCCAGCAACAGCGCCATTCCGCTTGCTATCAGCGTGTTTTCTGCACTGACGCCGTTTGCGACAATAATGTCCTTTACGTCGGTATAATAAAAAGGCGAAAGGTACTTTACGAATTCCATTTTTTCAGACAATCCGTACACCAGTGTAAACACGTACGTCGCAAGCACTACGCCTATAGGGATCATCATGGGGGCCTTCGAGCTTATGCGTGCGGAAGCCGTCAAAAAGCCGGCGCACACAAAAACCATATGGAGCAGGAACTGTCCTGCCGCGATCCAATATATCACCGGGTCCCTTTCTATCGTTACAACAGTGGCCAGTACAGCCAGATCAAATATCAGCATGCCTGCCACAGCCGAAAGCAATCTTTCGACAACTATTCTTCCTCTCGACACCGGCCGCGCAAGCAGCGACTCATCCTTCACAACAAGCCCTGAGCCAAGGATCGCCGCATAGATGCCTCCAAACAACGTGACTACGACCGACGCCTTTACCGCATAATAACCGAGGAAGGTGCTCATATCGAGTTTATCCATACCCATTGCATTTTTAAATGCCTCGGTATAGCTTGTCGAATCTATGCCGCTTCCCATGGACTTGTATTGCACAAGCATAAGCGCAAGCAGCGCAGTGACGGATAAAGTCCAGATAATAAGCGCTTTCAGGTTTTTCATGAATTCTCTTTTAAATATGGTCATTTCAATCATGCCTCCTTCTCGTAATACTTCAGGAAAATTTCCTCCAGCGATGGCTCTTCCACCTTGAAATCCCTGAGCCTCATTTTTGCAAGCTCCTGGGCTAGCTTGTTCACGTCGCCATGGTGTACGTAATCCCTGGCTTCCCCGTTCTCGTCGATAAGGCTCACGCGCTTGAACGTGTTGCTTGTCAGTTCCTCGACAGTATTTATGCCAACGATCCTGCCCTCCCGGATTATGGCCACCTTGTCGCAATATCTCTGGACCTCGCTCAGTACGTGTGAGGAAAACAGGATGGTAGCTCCCGAGCTGCGCTGTTCAAGCAGGATATCGAAAAATTCCTTCTGAACGAGCGGATCGAGTCCCGACGTCGGTTCATCGAGGATGAGAAGCTCGGGAGAGTGCATAAGCGCCTGGATTATGGCGACTTTTTTCCTGTTTCCGAGAGAAAGGTCGTCGACTCTTTTACCAAGGTCGAGGGCAAGCTTTGAAGCAAGCTGCATTATCCTTTCCTTCATATCCTTCCTGTAAAATTCGGCAGTGTAAAAAAGCATATCCCTTACTTTCATGTTTTCCGTAAAAACCGCCTCCGAGGGCAGGTATCCGGTCCTTTTCTTAATCCTGACAGTATCGCGGGCTATATCCATTCCGAATATGCTTGCCCTGCCGCCGTCAGCCCTGATATAACCGAGAAGCGTTCTTATCGTAGTACTCTTGCCTGCGCCGTTTGGGCCGATGAAGCCGAATATTTCGCCCTTTCCGACATTAAAGGATACATCGGTGATCCCTCTGCTTTTACCATAGCTTTTCGTAAGTTTGTCGATCTCAATTACGTTCACTTTTAACAACCCCTTTCATACTATTCGATTTAAGGACCAGGACCAAAGTGAGGCCCAGATCCCTTATCCTGCTCAGCACGGAATGAAGCCTGGCCTGGTCGCAGCCAGGCAGTTCTATCAACGTGTTGCCGTCCTCGAGCAGCTTTACTGCAGCATTTTCAAAGCAACCGATCCTCTTTTTGCCGATATGGCCTTCCACTTCGATAATGTAATTTTCAGCGCGATCCATACCACACATCCCTTCATAACATTGATTGCTTTGTGTCATATACAGTTATAACTCAAACAAATAAAGGTGAGACCTGACTAAAGTATGGTTTCATAGTCGGGTTTTTCAGAAATTAAAAAGCCTTACCTTTAAGAAAGTAAGGCTGAGTGATCAAATCTGGCCGGTTAACTGCCCTAAATACTATCCCTTGAGATATGCTTTACCTGCTTCGATCGCCTGCACTCGGTTTTTCACGCCAAGCTTTGAAAATATGTTGGTAATGTGCCATTTGGTTGTGCCGAGACTTATATAAAGCTTATCTGCGATCTCCCTGTTAGAAAATCCCTCCGCTATAAGCCCTAGTATTTCAAGCTCCCTGCCGCTCAGCGGATCTATTATACAGAGCCTGCCGTTTTCCGCAGCGTCTTGCTTTTTAGTCCGGCCCCTGGCTGCGCCGGCACTAAAGGCGACATTTCTTTCCTGCCGGTATTTATCCGTAAGCGTGTCTACAAATACAGGCGCCGTTTTTCTAACCTTGGGCAAAACCTCCAAAATGCAGTCGTCCTCGTCGAGAAACAGCCTGTAGTATAACCCCGGAGCAGCCAGCCTGACTGCGCTCTCCAAATATTCCTGCGCTTTATGACGCTCGTTCCGTTTGTAATAATTTATCGCCTGCAAAATATAGCCGGTTATCAGCCTGTAAATCCTCCCGCCCTCCGCGGATATCCTTTCAAGCTTGTCAAGCAGGGAGCCCGCCTCTTCGTATCTGCCCTCGCATATAAGTATCCTGGTAAAGGTGTAATACTGCCTTTCATCGAGCATGCCAAGCAGGTTGGCTCCTTTGAACCCCATTTTCTCCGCCCATTTCTTCGCAAAATCCAGATTGCCGTTGCGTAGATTCAATTCGGCCTCGATAGCAGTAAACATAGGGAGCCCGATATCCATACCAAGCTCTTTCAAGGTCCTGCAGGAGTCGTGTATTGTCCTTAGAGCGCCGTCCACATCCTTAAGTGCAAAAAGAAGGATTGCGAAGCTCATCTCTCCCTGCACCACAAAATGCATCAGCGATAACCGGCGGCACATGGATATGCCTGTTTCGAAGCACTCATACGCCTTCTGCAGATCGTCTTCCACATAGTAAGCCATTCCAAGGGGGATATACAGTATGTAAGCCGCCGGCAGAAGCTTCCCCTTTGCGTCCGAAAGCTCGCTCATAGCGCGGGTGCAGACCCCGACAGCCTCCTTTTTGTTCCCGCACAGCAAAAGCGTTATAGAGAGGTTCTTTGCGGAAACCATCGCCATAAAGTACTGGCCGGCTTTCAATGCGGTGTTGTAGGCTTCGGTGTAATAATTCACAGATTCCTCCAACCTGCTCTTGAAGGACATTATTTGCGCAGTGCAATACAGCGCGGATGTCCTAAGTACCGGGTCGCTGCTGCCGATAAATTCCTCAGCCTGCTCGGGCAGGCTGAGTCTTGAAATTTCCTTGAAGCTGACAGACCAGAAGATTTGGAGCACAAGCAGATTCGCCTTTATTTCCGGTCTGCACTGGAAAAGACCGTTAAAGTCTATATCGCCAAGAATTGCGGCGGCTTCCCTGCCGTTGCCTGTTAGCAGCATGCACCAGGCTTTGTACATCCTTATTTCATCTTTACCCTCGAGCCTTTGTGCGGGTATGACGTCGATCAGTTCAGACAGGGTTTTTATTTCTCCCCTTTGTATGAAGGACCACGCCGTTTTCTGCAGTATCCTTTCCAGTGAATCATAATCCTCGGCAGCGACGGCATATTTCAACGCTTCGTCATATAGCATGTTTTTCTCGAACCATTCCGAAGCCTTCGTATATAATTTTGTCATTTCAGCTTCATCCAGCTCGGTCCTCAGAATATCCCTGAAAAGAGTGTGATAACGGTACCATTGCCCGTTTTCATCCAAGGCAATGATGAACATATCCGATTTGACAAGTCCGCTGATAGCATGATTACTGTCTTCTCTTTCCAACAGCTCGTCGCACAGATTAGCGCTGAATCTGTCCAAAACACTTGTCCCCGCCAGAAATTGCAGGGTATTTAAGGGAAGTTGCTTTAAAACCTCATCAAACAGATAATCAATGATATATCTGTTTGTGCCCGCGAAGTCACTGAAAAACCTGGACAGTTCCTCCTCTCCCTTTCCCTGTACCAATAATGCTCCGAGCTGCAAGCCTGCAGCCCAGCCTTCCGTTTTTTCTTCAAGTTGTCTTATGTAATCTTCCTTAAGCTCTATGTTCATGGTAGCGCGAACAAAAGCCTGTGCTTCGTTGAAGGTAAATTGCAGGTCATTTCCCCTTAACTCGTTGATCCTGTTGCCCGCACGCAGGCGCGAGAGCGGTATGTCCGGATCCTGGCGTGTTATTATTACCATGTGCAATTTCTGAAGCCGGTTTTCCAACAGACAGCGCAGCGTATCAAGCACTGTCCTGCTATTTATATACTGAAAATCGTCGAACACGAGAACAGCTTTTTCCGGCATTCCTTCGATTTCGTTGGATAGAACTCCCGCAAGCATATCGACAGATGGGAACTGAGGCGCGTCGAGCAGGCTCTTCACAGCCAAACCGATACTATCGTCAAATCTCTGCAGAGCGGAGATCATATATGTAAAGAACCTGACAGGTTCGTTGTCTCCGCTGTCAATTGTGAACCAGGCAAAACCCGAAGTCGAGCTGTTCGCCCATTCGGCGATCAGCGAGGTCTTGCCATAGCCGGGAGGCGCAGAAACCAAAGACAGCAGTTTTCCCGAGCTCAGGCCCTCGTCGAGCCTGTCGGTCAATGCCGTTCTTCTGACCATCCTTCTCCTGTTCTGAGGTATTGATAATTTCGTTTTGATCAAATTATAACTCATTTACCTCTATCCCCCAGTTAAATTATATCACTGTTCTAAAACAGCATAAAGCTCTGAAACGCAGGTGAAACGCATGAAACGCAGGGACTGTTCTTTTGTTTCATTCTTGTTGGTTCAGGGGAAGTCAATGGAGGAATACTAATAAGAAATAAAGTACGGAGATGAAAAGATGGGAAGCATAAAAACAAGAACCATTGCGACTGTATTATTTGCTTTTTTTCTTTTGGCAATTGCATTGCCAAAATATTCTGCCGTCAAGAACGAAAAAAAGTATAACGATCTTTTAAAGAGCTATGAAAAAGACCCGGATTACGGAAATAAAACCGAGGTATTGAGAAAAAACGTCAAGGATTCCAATTCAAAAGAGGCGGCAGCGGTATTTGAGAAATCCAATGCAGCTCTCGGCATAACTGCTCAAAATCTTGTGGTTAAAAACGGAGGTCCCTTGAAGAGTATTCCGATACTGATCTACCACTGTATAGACGCTTCTATCTGGGGTGACAGACCCATGTTCGTTACACCGGACAATTTCGAACGCCAGATGCAATATCTGAAGGAAAAGGAGTATACGGCAATTACCTTTCACGACCTTGACCGTGTGGATTCCATAAAGAACCCTGTTCTGATTACCTTCGACGACGGTTATGAGAATAATTATACCGACGCCTATCCGATTTTGAAAAGATATGGTTTCAAAGCTACGATCTTTCTAATTGTAAATGCAATTGATAAACCAAGGTTTCTTCAGCAGTCTCAGATAAAGGAGATGGCGGGCCTTGTTGATTTTGAGAGTCACACTTTAACCCATCCGCATCTGGCGGGACTCGCGCCCGATAAGCTGGAAATGGAGCTATCCGGATCGAAAAAGGCTCTGGAAAGCCTGTTAAGTAAAAAGGTGGATGTAATCGCCTACCCATATGGAAGTTTCGACAAGAATGTAATTCAAGCCGCAAGAAAATATTATACCTTCGGTGTAACGACAAACTATGGAAAATTCATAGCTACGTCGAACAATGAATACAACGTAAGAAGAATGTATGTTGTAAACGGTATGAACCTGGACAAATTCATTCATTTGTTCCACTGATGAATCATCCCAGCCTAAGCCCGGAAATTCGATTTCCTTACGTCAATTCGCATTTCCATGAGGTACATTCTTACGGACCCTTCCCTGCTGCATTCCAAACAGATCCTTGCGGAAAATGTATACTCCGGCGGGCATTAGCCTGGTACTGCGTCAATGCGGTAAACAAGCCTCGGGTTGATCGCTGGAGTCCCTGCGATTCACCCACACACGTCAACTTTCCCGAACATAGCACAAAGCCCTGTGTCGATAAACACAGGGCCTTGATATAAATCTGGCGGAGACCTATTTTCCCGGGCCGTTACCAGCCAAGTATCTTGGGCACTGAGAAGCTTAACTGCCGTG
>JAEZRE010000024.1 GCA_023412915.1 Bacillota bacterium | reverse complement strand
GCCACGACTGAAATAGCGCAGGTAGGAGACGGGCAGGAGGCTTACCTGGTTGACAGCAAATGGGACGTAAGGCAACTTCCGCCTGATGCAATACCGGGATAGCAATAGCCGCGCACTTGGTATCAAAAGCACATTTCTCCTTGACATAAATACATTTACAAAATTCAACAAAAATAGTAATATGTAAATGTATTTTGTCGAGGGAGATATGTTATCATGATTAAAAAATTCTTTCTTAAGTTAATTAAAAGCCCATTGTTTTGGGTTTTGTTTGTAGAAGCAGTTATTCTGACAATACTATATTTTGCAGGATTTAGAATCTCTTATAGTCCTGGCATAGATAATAATTGGGATGCAATAAGCGCCATAGGTCAGTGGTTTGGTGTTATTTCTGGCGTGTTCATACCTTTAGCAGCGATATATATACAATACAAACTCGATAAAAGCAAAAAAATTATTGGAGCATCCAATGTCGATGTTCTAAACGAAATTGATAGATTGAAACTTCAGTTTAAGTTAATGGGATCCCATATAAATGAGGAAAGCTTGAAAGAGAAAGTCTTGAAATATATAAACATCTCTATGATTGCTAAAACAGATAAAGTCGCAGAACACTTCAATATTTCAATAGACCAAGCGTATGATATTTTGGAAGAATTATTATTACACGATAGAGCAATAAAAAGTGGGGGTCAAGTTAGTAGAGAAAACATGTATAATATAATTTGGCTGAGAAAATGAAAGTAAGAAAGATCTCAAAACGAGGTCCTTTCTTTTTTTGGGACTCTCCACTTAGTAATTTGATATCCTAAACCTATACAAGGTCAAGATCACAATTGAGGAAGATCTATATTTTGTGAAAAGCATCCGATTTCCGGGTGCTTTTTTATATTTAAATTAACATGAGAGGAGCGGGAAGGGGATGGCTGGAGATGCAGTAAGCAAAGAGCTATGTGACAAGGAACATGAAAGAGTAAATGAGCGATTAGACCATCATGAAGGCTGGCTAAGAGAGCACGAAGGAAAAATCGACACTTTAACCAAATCGGATGCCACAAACACTACTCAAATTGCAAATGTATGCCGGCAGATAAGCAGCCTAACAAAAGCGATATGGGCGCTAGTATTAATGATACTCGGGGTCTTGATAGGCTTTTTTGTCTGGTACGTACAAAATATACCCCAATAATGAGGTGATTTTATGTTAGACTTTTCAAAGCTTGGTTTTATACCGCTACTATTCCTTGATGACGGCCATGGAGCAGAAACACCTGGTAAGCGCACACCGGCTTTTCCGGACGGCAAAGTAATAAGGGAAAATATTTGGAATAAGTCTGTCATTCTTTTGATTGAAAAGGATGCGCAGCGCCTAGGATTCAAAACTATGCTTACGGCGCCGGAAGATTCTGATACATCGTTGAAGACCAGAACTGATCGTGCGAACGCCGCATGGGCAGCATATGTAAAGCAACTGCGGGCCCAGGGTATCAAACTGGCAGATCCCCAAAAAGCAGCAATACTGTACAGCCAGCATTACAACGCCATGGTATCAACTTGGGACGGAAGTAAGGCTGAAGGTGACGGTTCACATTATTATCCCGGTAGCATGGAAGGAAAGAAGCTTGCGGCTGCAGTCCAAAAGTATATAAGTCAGGGAACAAAGCAGCTGAACAGAGGAATAATCGAAAGCGACTTTCATATGCTCCGCGAGTCTGCAATGCCGGCTGTACTGAATGAGGCTGGATTCATGGACGATCCTCGGGAAGCAGCTCTTATGGTTGATACATCCTTCCAGAAAGAAACGGCAACGCAGGCTTTAATGGGGATCTGTGAATACTACGGGCTTGTATATGAGCCGGAAAGGATACAGACCCGCGAAGAAGAAGCTGTCAATGCTGCCGTTGGCGCCGGGCTTATACATGACAAGGTTTACTGGGAAGACGTCCTGACGGGGAAGAGGCCTGTAGACCTGTCATACTTGACACAAGTATTTCTTAATGCTGAAGGATTGATCAAAAGTAAATAGGCTTGCCCCCAGGCTAACAGGGGAGAAAGGTCTTTATGAAGAAGATTATTTTAACTCTGCTTATTGCTATAATAATCATATTTGCAATGAGCATGGCAGTTTTTGCTGCCGAAACATCCGGACCGCCAGAAATAATGAATGAATTCCTCACATGGGAATTCCTCGGTACAATGGCCGGCGTCGTTATGGCTACTACACTGATAACCCAGTTTCTCAAGATGCCTCTTGACAAGGTCTGGAAGATTCCTACGCGGTTCATTGTATTTTTGATAGCCTTGATACTTTTATTTGCGGTTGACTTGGTTACAGGTACATTTAGGCCCGATAGATCTATATTACTTGTTTTAAATGCTGTCGTGGTCTCTATGGCATCGCTGGGAACCTATGAGACTACATTTAAAAAGCTCGAGAACAAGCAGACTGGGTAAAGATTAATAATATAATATTTAAGCCCTCAGGAACTCCCTGAGGGCTTTTTCTCATTGAAGGCAACAATTGCCTTCTCCACTTCTTTATTCTTGGTCACAATTTCTATATCTTTGTAGCCTACCTTCATGAACCATGCGTGAAATCCTTCCGGAAGGTTCCAGCGAAATTGCATTTGCCATACATGCCAGCCTTCAGAGCGGAACTTATCTAGTATCCTGGCGCACTCGGTCATGTCATTTATTATTTTCATAACGCACCACGTTTTCGGCCACGGTATAGAGGTCAGAGCTTACGAAATTTGAGTAATTATATTTTGCAAGCTTATTTCTATTCATCTCGAATGAAACATATGGTCTCCAGACTGTATTCAGATATTCATCTCGATATGGAAGGCATACGGTTACCTTGAGCTCGTTCAGCGCGTCTTTATCCATAAATGTCTTTATTAGATCCTTTGCGATCTTAACAGCAAGTTCATCATCGGTGGATTGGGTACCTACTGGATAGAAATTATACCACATATCATAGTTGCCAGCCTCATCAAGCTTCTTTATTGCGGTGACGCCGCTCTTTGTTTCTCGGCCTTTATTCCAGACACCTAATCGATCACAGAGCAGCTGATCCGGCGACATATTCTTTTGTTGCATTGGTGAAATGACATAAGTGTCCAATATAGCATAAATAAATATTCCGGCACCAATAAGGAGTGGAATAAGGACCAACAGTATAATTGTTAATGATCGATTTTTCTTTATAGGTTCGACAGGTATTTCACTCATACGAATCACCTCCAATGTGTTTATCATATAGCATAATTTTACAATGTGCAACTAGGCTGCTATTTTACCGATAGCCTTCAGATCTGTATCCAACTGTATAAAATTCAGTTGTCTGCACTCGTTTTTCAATGGCTTGCTACATACAGCCAGGATTGTCGGGAAAACACCTTCAGGGAAAACCTTTTCCGTCTTATTTGTATAATAGGCCTTATTATATTTCTCGAAATCAAACGGGTTATTGCTGACCTGTATCTCCACAAAATAAAGATAAGTGCGTTGGTTATTCTGTACCGCAAGAAACGCGTCAGGCCTGATTCCAGACAGCCGGGAAAACTCCGGGACACATTCTACGTTATTTTCTCCAAAGCGTTCACAGAGGCTTACAAACAATTCGAGCAGTATCATTTTATGCTGGATCTGAGCGGGTTCCTTCGCGCTTGATAGCCAGTAATAATATCGGGAGTTCATATTGTTCCTGCGGCGTTTTAATGTACTATCTACCACAAGTGCAGACAGCTTCTCTTGAGCTTTCTTAATAGGATTTTTTATCTGGGAGAAATATAATCTCGCAATGTGGGTAACATCACAGACTTTGAACCGTTCCACAAGTTCCAGAATGCTTTCTACTCGCTTATTTCGCATAACCATCAAATATACCCCCTGACTCGTTCAACTGGCATAATCTTTACTTCATCCTTTGTGAAGGTATGCTTAATGAGTTTCTTCGCTTCATCTTCTTCGATCATCATGCTTTGCAGTTCCGTGAAGTCGGATCCATTCTTCAGGAGACCATGCCCGAAGCCGCGGAGCTTCTCAAGACCGTATTTACCGATGATTATTTCGCTATTGACGTTCGTAGAAGTCTTCAGGCCGAGTACATTGCCGATGTTTGCCTTGATCTTTCCATTCAGGATATCTTTATCCGGTCGCTGAGTGGCGAGTATTAAATGGATGCCGACCGCCCGGGCCTTACGAGCGATATAATGCACGCTGTCAATGATATCGTCGTTGTCTGCCAGGTCTGCAAATTCGTCTACTACAATGAGCATATATTTAAGCTTATCTTTTACTTTTCGGTTGTAACTTTTTATATTGGTGCAGCCGGCCCTTTCGAGTTTCCTATACCGGTTATCAGTTTCAAAAGTGATCTCCGACAGCATGGCGCGGATCTCATCATCCTCCCGGGCAAATCCCCTGACCAGTTTACATCGACGGAATATGGAGAATTCTACACGCTTCGGGTCTATGAGGTATAATTCTATATCTGTTTTATCAAGGATTAGCTGCGTGATGATCCCGCGGAGCAAGACTGATTTTCCGGAATTCGTTTCGCCTGCTACTAATAGATGAGGCGATGGAGCTGACGCAAGATCCAGCGTAACGATACCATCCAGAGAGTATCCCAAGATAATCTCCAGAGGGTTTTCGGTATGGATCTGAGTAAATGGATAGGTCTTGTGAATTTTACCTTCTTTGGTCGACATGATCAGCACACCGTTATTGTAATCGAACTTCACAGATGCATTCATGGCCTGGGATATGTTCTGTTCTTTTTGCTTGAATTGTTCCAGGCAGAGCCCCTTCGGCATAGATAAAACATAGTCTTTGCTGTTGTCTGATCGTATAGTTTTACGTTTCTTGGGTACAATAATCTTATCATCGATACCTCGAATAAACAAACTGCAGTTGATAAATAATTCTTCCATTTTGGTGTAGGGTTTGTGGAGTAAAGCATACAGGCACACCGCCGCCCCCGTGCCCACCGTCACCCAGCAAACGAGCTGCGAGACGTGCTGAGGATGGCGCAGCTGGGTATTCCACAGTACCCCCAAAAGCCCGAGCGCCCCCAAACCTAGCCCACTGGCACCCACTCCCGATTCGGTCATCTTATTCTCCTTCTCATCTGCCCATTATATTTTCGATGAAATATCTAAATACAGCCGCATTAGCCCCTTAAGACAGGCAGACCGTTATACCGGTATATGTACCGGTGTATTCCCTGGTATATTGTATTGGAAATGAGTAGAAATATTGCATGTCCCGTAGAAAACATCTGAAATTAATTAATTAAATATACTTGTTGTTGATTAATCCAGATAGAATATGTCTTTTACATCTTTGCTAAGTTTAGCAGCTATTTTTAAGGCTACTTCTAAACTGGGCTGGATAGAATGCTCATATCGATTATACTGCCTGAAATCGATTTTCAGGAAGGTTGCAAACTCAATTTGATTCATCATATATTCACGCATCCGGATCTCTTTGAGACGGTTCTGGACCATTATTATCACCCGATATAGGTTTCGATAGGCTAGATTTGATATCCTTTATTTCCAGTTACATTTTATGATAAATGTAAAATACCCCAATATTGTATTCTTATATTCGAATTTATATAAAAAAGAGGCGATTATTTTGAATCGTTATCTGGCGCATATTCCAGTAATTCTCCGACAGTGCAGTCGAGGGCTTGACATAATTTTTCTATATCCCTTGTATTTATACGTTGTATGCACTCATGCCAATATAGAATAAGCGTATTATATGAAATACGGTTTCTTTCATCTTTAGGATCCGTGGCACGCCATAGATCCATTATGTTCCAATCTTTATTTGACGCTAATTTTCTAACGTAAATCTTTAACATATGGCAATTTTAGCATATTTCCATTTCCATGGACAAAAATCTTAAGCTACAATTGTTTTTCTACGTCTGGCGAAGTATAATTGAATTATGTAAATCAAAGGAATAGGAGGTAATAATGACCGCAATATATTGTATAGATAAAAAGTCAAGCACAAACATTGAAATTTTTCCCTTGATTTGAACTTCGATGATGCTATACTTAAAATGTCGAACATATGTTCGGTAATGAGAGGGGAGACGATATCTCTGCATATCATGAAATTCAAAATATACAAACTCAACGGAAAACATCCTCCAATAAAGACGAATACTCCATGCGTAATTATAGGTAATTATTTAGTAGTACCTGAGAAGATATCTGACTACGTTTTGACTACGCCAAAAACACTAAATGCCCCAATCAAACCCGACTCAACCCAAATTAAAAAAATGAGTAAGAATACAGATAAATGGAGGCATTGAGCTAAACATGCTTCGTTTAGGAATGCTATCTAAAAGCAATGGCAGTCTGGCTACGGACCAGAAGGTTGTGGATTCGATCTCTGCTGGGCGCGCCATATAAAAGCCGGTACTTCAAGGATTTGAGGTACCGGCTTTTACGTGCTTGAAGACAAGGCTGAATTCAAAGACTTTATTGTGATTGTGAATATATCCATAAAATAGGTCTCGAAAAGAATCTCTTACCTTTATTTTTGGTAGTTCTCTTTTAATGATAAACGTGGTTCCTACAATATTAATATAAAGTGGTACTTATAAGAACCGCAAAATAGTTATATAATTGCCCATAGAGGTTTAATTTACCAACCATAGAAAGAGGTGGGCCAAATTGATATACAACGTATTCGGTAAAATAAGCGAAAAGGTTTCGAGGTTCGGGATGGGCTGCATGCGGTTGCCCCATAAAACAGACGAGCATGGCAGCGACGTCATAGACGAAGAGGAATCCATAAAAATGATCAGGTATGCCATCGGCGAGGGCATCAACTACTTTGATACCGCTTATGCCTACCCTGGCAGCGAAGCTCTTCTTGGAAAGGCCTTAAAGGGCGGTTATAGAGAAAAGGTCATGATCGCTACCAAGACTCCTGTAGGCGATGTAAAAGAATACGACGATTACCGGCGTATTTTCGAAGAACAGCTGGAACGCCTGCAGACGGAATATATTGACGTTTACCTGTTCCATTGCCTGGACAGGAAGAACTGGGAGAAGCTAAAAGCTACGAACGGCATCGCTTTTGCGGAGGAGCTTAAAAAGAGCGGAAGGATAGGCAGTATAGGCTTTTCCTTTCATGCGGAGCACGAACTCTTCAGGGAGATACTTGACGCCTATAACTGGGATATATGCCTTATTCAGCTGAACATACTCGACCGTAACCACCAGGCGGGGGTCGAAGGGCTCCGCTATGCCGGGGAGAAAGGCGTGCCCGTAGTGATTATGGAGCCTTTAAAAGGCGGTTTGCTGGGTAACAAGCCTCCGGTGGAGGTGGAAGAGCTGCTGAACAACTACCCTGAGAGGAGATCGCTCGTGGAATGGTCCTTCCGCTGGCTTTACAACCACAACGAGATAAAGGTCGTATTAAGCGGCGTCAGCTCCCTGGAGCAGCTGAAGGACAACATACGCATCGTCAATGACGCAGGCTGCAATATTTTAACCCCCTCCGATGAAAAACTCATATTGCAGGTAAAGGATATCTACTCCGCAAAGGTAAAAGTGGGCTGCACGGGCTGCGGCTATTGTATGCCCTGTCCCAAAGGCGTGAATATCCCCGAGATATTCAAGATATATAACGATTCGGCCCTGTCTGCCTGGAACGAGTTTGGCAAAGTGTTCTACAGCCTCGTTGCCGCGAGTAACAACAGGGGCGCCGATAAATGTGTCGGCTGCAGGAACTGCGAAAGGCATTGCCCCCAGAAGCTACAGATTGTCGATCTGCTGAAGGAAGCTCATGAAGCGATGAAAAGTTGAGAGCCGACAATTGGTCGCGAGTGATAGGAGCATCCAAAGAAAGGGCCGTCGAATGAAAGGTCCAGCGCACGAAAAGGTCGGGACTAATGGACAGCGTACTAAGGGGTCGCTAACAAAAGGGCTTGTAGAATAAGAAGCTCGGGGCAGACGAAAGGCCCGGCGAACTGAAGGTCCGTCGAACAAAAGAGCTTGTAGAACAAAAAGCTCGGCGCAGACGAAAGGCCCGACGGACTAAAGGTCCGTCGAACGAAGGAGCCGAAAGCTGGAGAAAGAGGTAGAGGCGTGTTTATAGAACTGGACAGGAACAGCGGGATACCCGTTAAGAAACAGCTGTATGACGCCATAACGTTGAAGATCCTGCAGGGCGATCTGAAAAAGGGAGAAAAGCTACCCTCGTCGAGGGAACTGGCGGAACAGCTGAATATTGCCCGTAATTCCGTAATCGAGATATACGAACAACTTACCTCCGAGGCCTACCTCGAAACGGTCGGCGGAAGAGGGACCTTCGTATGCGAAGGGAGAGGCGGCGTTGTGAACAATGGCTCCCTCCCGGAGCGAAAAGAGTTGGACAATACAAATCGAGGGAATTGCATAGACTTCGGAAGCGGTGTCCCGGATCTGGGCACTTTCCCGAGAAAAGCCTGGCTGCGTGCTCTGAGGGAGAGCCTTGACCTTGCGGGGGATTATGAATTGGGGTATAACTCGGTCTTCGGGTTCCGTCCCCTTCGCTTTTCACTGGCACAGTACCTGGAGAAATATAAGGGCATAAGGTGCTCGCCGGAGCAGATCGTTATAGTCAACGGTGCATCAGACGCGATTGCCCTGCTGGCTGTCCTGTTCCGGAAAACCATAAGCCAGGTGCTGATAGAATCGGCTGTAGTAAGCTTCGTGCCGGATATATTCCGGGAGTTCGGCTACCGGGTCGTGCCGGTGAAGGTCGATCAATCGGGGATCTGTACGGAGAAACTGCCGGATACAAGGAACGGCCTGATCTTCACCTCGCCGTCGCATCAATTCCCCCTCGGGGGCACTCTTTCGGCCGAAAGAAGGCTGAAGCTCGCAAACTATGCGAAAGCGAACGGCCATTACCTCATCGAAGATGATTATGACAGTGAATTCAGGTATGCAGGTGCTCCGGTGAACTCCATATATCAGATGGCCCCGGAAAACGTCATTCATCTGGGCACCTTCAGCAAAACGCTCGCGCCGTTTCTGAGGCTGGGATATATGGTTCTGCCCGCTCAGCTGGTTCCGAGGGTAAAAGAACTGCAGTCCCTTTTATACCGCAGGGTGGGCACACATGCCCAGATGGCTTTGAACCTGCTTTTCGAGCAGGGAGTCTATGTGAAGCATGTAAATGCCATGTGCAAGCTGTACAAACGGAAGATGCTCACCATCACGAGCGCACTGAGCCTGGAGTTCGGGGAACGCATACAAGTTCTGGGCGCAAGTTCAGGACTGCATGTGGCGGTCGTTTTCCCTGAACCCTTGTTTGACTCGAAGAGCCGGGCTATCTTTTTGCGCCATGAAGTGGACGTCGAGCTTCTGTCCGATTACGCGGCAGAAGAGCAGGAGACTTGCGATACCTTGATACTGGGCTTCGGACATCTTTCCGAGGCTGCTATAATAGATGGAATACGGCGCTTGAAGGCATCCGTTGACGAAATGCTGCAAGTTAAAAAATAATTTTTTTCTATTCTTCCCTCCTTGTTGCAGAACATTTGTTCTGATGCTATTATATATATAGTCTGTACAACATTAACAGATTAAGTATAAAAATACTGCGGCTTTATATAATTAAAACCTGGAATAAAAAAAAGGACGGGTTGAGTGTATGAATTACAGAGAAATCGGAAAAACCGGAAAACAGGGAAGTATCATCGGTCTTGGCTGCGAGCATCTTGACGGTAAACCCTACGAACAGATCAAGGAGACCGTAGACGCGGCGCTGGAGCAGGAAATAAACATTTTCGACGTGTTCATGCCGGGAAGAGAAGTTCGTGAAAATATTGCAAAGGCGCTGGGTAACCGGCGTAGCAGGGTAATGATCCAGGGACATATCTGTTCTACGGATATCCGCAGGCAGTATGATATCAGCCGTGATTTACCCGTGGTTCAGCAGTATTTTGAAGAGCTGCTGCGCATTTTCGGGGGATATATAGACTTCGGCATGATGTTTTTTATCGATTCCGAGGAAGATTACAGGGGTGTATTCGATACAGGCATTGCCGATTATGTACAGCGGCTTAAAAAGCAAGGTGACATCGGCCACATCGGCTTCAGCTCCCACAACCCTGAAATGGCGGTGCGGGCAATCGAAACGGGACTGCCGGAAATGCTTTTGTTCAGCATCAATCTGGCATTTGACCTTTATCCGGCCGAAAAATATGTACTGGACGGGCTTGAACATGGACTCGATCCGGCGGCGTTCCGGGGAATCGATCCCAAACGGGCGGCTCTTTACAAGCTTTGTGAGCAAAAGGGAGTGGGAATAACCGTGATGAAGACGCTGGGAGCGGGCAAGCTGCTCTCGGCGGAGCATACCCCCTTCCGGGAACCTATGACTGTAGCCCAGTGCATCCACTATGCCCTGACCCGCCCGGCTGTTGCCAGTGTTCTGCTGGGCTGCAAGACCCGCGGGGAAGTACTGGATGCCGTGCGCTATCTGGATATGGGCAACAGCGAGCGCGACTACTCACAGGTGCTGGACACGCTGCGCAACGATTTCAGGGGCAATTGTGTATACTGCAGCCATTGTCAGCCTTGCCCGGTTGAAATCGATATAACGGCTGTAAACAAATACTTGGACATCGCCCGGTTGGACGAGGGGAATGTACCGCCCTCCATCCGTTCCCATTACTCGGAGCTTGCACATGGCGGAGGAGAATGCATAGGCTGTGGAAGCTGTGAGCGCCGTTGTCCTTTCGGTGTGCACATTATGGACAATATGGCCGCCGCTGAGCGTATTTTTGACAGATAATTCCGCCGATGGGCAGAGGGCAAGCCCGGGATACAGCCGTATAGCAAGGGGGAAGTATTCATGGAATGCAATATCAGGGGTGTTAATATATATTACGAGAGTATTGGCGAGGGAACGCCCATTTTGATGATCCACGGTTGGAGCCCTGACCACAGGCTGATGAAGGGGTGTATGGAGCCCTTGTTCAAAACGGCCGATAAATCGTGGAGGCGTATATATTTCGATCTGCCCGGAATGGGGAGAACCAATGGTGAGCCATGGATCGACGGTTCGGACCGGATGCTCGATCTTGTCCTCGGTTTTGTCGATGCCATCATACCCAACCAGAAATTCGTGTTGGCGGGTGAATCCTACGGAGGCTATATTGCCAGGGGAATAATCTACAAACGCCTGTCGGATGTGAATGGACTTCTTTTAATCTGTCCCGCGGTGGATCAGGAGGTAAAGGAAAAAGGAGCTGAATTCCGGGTACTGGAAGAGGATGCCGTGTTTTTAGCCAGCCTCACTGAAGAAGATAGAAATTACTTTACCGGAAAAGGCTACAACTCTGTCAGAAACAGAAGAGTTTGGGAAAGATACAGGGATGAGGTGCTACCGGGTTTGAAACTTGCCGATTATACATTCCTGGAAAGCTGCCTTTCACAGCATGTACCATACAGCTTCAATGTAGATGCCCTCGAAAAGCCTTATATGAAACCTTCTCTTTTTCTGGCAGGAAGGCAGGATTCCGCCGTAGGATACAGGGACCTGTGGAAGATAATTGAAATGTATCCCAGAGCGTCCTTCGTTTTGCTCGATAAAGCCGCTCACAACCTGCAGATAGAGCAGGATGCCCTTTTTACAGCGACGGTGAACGAGTGGCTGGACAGGGTCGCTGCGGAATCGGAGCTCGCGGGCGGGTAAAAGAGCACATAATAGGACGGAATGCCCCTCCGTGGGGATATTCAATAAAGGGTTGCTTTATAAAAAGTAATAGAGTATAAATAAGAGTATGGCTTTTATGTAAATACATTTATACATTATAAACAATCAGATTTTACAAATTGGGGGAGTACAAATGCAATACAGAAAATTCGGCAGATTTGATTTTAAGGTTTCAGCGCTTGGGTTTGGAACGATGCGTCTTCCTACCGAAGGCGACGTGAACTATGGCAACAGGCTCAGCAGCAACATAGTTGAGGACGAAGCCATAAAGCTGATCCGCCATGCGATAGACAACGGGGTTAATTATGTGGATTCGGCGTACGGATATCATGGCGGGCGCAGTGAAATAGTGACCGGAATGGCTTTGAGAGACGGATACAGAGAAAAGGTAATGCTTGCTACAAAATCACCCGTCTGGCTTATAAAGAAACCGGAGGATTTTGACAGGCTGCTGGACGAACAGCTCGGCAAGCTTCAGACCGACCATCTCGATTTCTACCTGCTGCATGCCTTGAATGGCGAACGCTGGAGAGACACCATCCTCAAGTATGACGTGCTGGAACGTGCCGAGGCTGCCAGGAAGGCAGGCAAGATCAAGTATCTTGGCTTCTCGTTCCATGGGGATCAGGAAGCCTTCATGGAAATAGTCGACGGTTATGATAAATGGGATTTCTGTCAAATACAGTTCAACTACATGGATATTGAAAACCAGGCAGGTATGAAGGGCCTGAAACATGCCGCGGCAAAAGGGCTTGCAGTCGTTATTATGGAGCCGTTGCTGGGCGGAAGGCTGGCAACCCTGCCGAAGGATATCAAGGCTGTGCTGGATGAAAGCGGCACAGGAAGATCTCCTGCGTATTGGGCGCTGGAGTGGCTCTGGAACCAGCCGGAGGTCACTGTCGTGCTGAGCGGTATGAGTACTATGGAGCAGGTCGACGAGAACCTGGCGTCTGCAGATAAATCGGGAGTCGGGCTTTTTGGACCGAAGGACCAGGAAGTCATCGACCGCGTGCGAGGCAAATTCGACAGCAGGGCGGCCATCCCATGCACCGGCTGCAGCTATTGCATGCCCTGCCCGAACAACGTCAATATACCGAGGAACTTCGGGATTTATAACGACAGTGTCATATATGAAGACGTGAGAGGCGCGAAGGTCGTCTACAACGCATTCTTCGATGCTGCCGGACATGCGGGCAATTGCATATCCTGCAAAGCCTGCGAGAAAAAATGTCCGCAGAAGCTGCCCATAAGCGAGCTGCTGCCAAAGGTCGAAGCGCTGCTGGGAAATAAGTGATCGGAAGAACAATAGAACCAAAAGGAAACCGTTGATAGGTCAAGAGCCTGCGAGACAATATGCTTGCAGGTTCTTTTTTTGTGCGCGGCACGCGCGGATTTATTCCTGATGCATACTTGGCTATTTTATCGGGCAGGGCGAAGTCGTTCCTATATATACAAAGCTACGCCTATGCTTGAAGTATTACTTATGTATGTTGTTGCGGCTATGTACGAAGACATGCCCAGGTATGAAGCCGTGCCCATTTTTCCTGCAGGTTACACGTGCGTTATGCAACTTACCCTCCTAAAACCGTAACAGACCGGAACCCTGTTGAATTCCTTCCGGTTTTTCAAGTATCATGTAAATGTAGCAGCCAGGAAATTTTTGTGAGAGGGGGCCGCTCAGTATTGAAAATAAATATCGAACAGTCGGGCGAATTCAGTGAGGTTGAAATAACGATAAAATGCAGCTGTATAGACGAAGACCTTGAAAGGATAATCTCAAGGCTGCGGCTGTATGGCTCGGCCGTAAGCGCCAGAAAAGACGACAAGGTCTACTTCCTGAAGCCCGAGGATATCCTGTACTTCGATACTGTTGATGAAAAGGTGTTTATCTATACAATAGACAGCGTTTACGAGACAAACCTGAAATTGTATGAGCTTGAAGAGCGCTTTACGGGCACCGGCATCATCAGGGTGAACAAGTCGACGGTTCTCAACCTGATGAAGATCAACTATGTCTCTCCGCTGTTGAACGGAAGGATAGAAGCGGTCCTGCAGAACGGAGAGAAAGTGATCATTTCAAGGCAGTATGTCCCCCTATTCAAAAAGAAGCTTGGTTTCTAGGAGGGTTTTATGAAAAAACAAAGTTTGGAGTATTTTGTATTAGGCATACTGATAGCTTTTACCATTGCGATACTCATGCAATCGGCCATATTGGCGGCAACCGGCGAAAACGCGGCGGTCCCGGTTCGTATGGTCTGGCAGAGCCTCTTGCTTTCGGCAATGTGCTCGTTGATCAATCTCGTGTACCAGTCCGAGAAATTAAGATTTGTATGGAAGTCTATAATCGGCTATATACTGACGACCTCGGTAATAATTGTCTGCAGTATGGCTTTCGGCTGGTTGAGCTTTGGCGGCAGGAGCTTCGATAGTGTCGAAACCGTTATTGCGCTATTTACCTTGTGTTCCCTTTTCTACCTGGTCACCTGGCTGATCATCTGGCGAGTCAACAGGGCAAAAGCCAGGAAGCTGAACGAAAAGCTCAACGAATACAAGCGTCGGCAATAAGGAGGGTGTATTTTGAGTAAATTTGATGAAAACATCATTAAGATTGACGGACTGGTCAAACGCTATGGCAATGTGACCGCTATAACCGGGATAAGCCTGTCAGTCGTGAAAGGGGAGGTCTTCGGCCTCCTTGGTCCGAATGGCGCAGGAAAAACGACTACTCTCGAGTGTATCGAGGGAATAAGGCGCGCCGACGGGGGAAGCTTAAAGGTGGGAGACTGCAATCCGCAGGCTGATGAAAGCGCGTTGAGACGCATACTCGGCGTTCAGCTCCAGTCCTCATCGCTGCCTGAAGGGCTGCGCCCCGGCGAAGCAATGTCCCTGATCTGCGCATGGCACGGACTGCCGGCCAGGCTCGAGCTCCTCGAGAGATTCGGCTTGACCGGACAAAGCAGGAAGCAGTACCGCGAACTGTCGGAAGGGCAGAAGCGGCGTTTGCACCTGGCACTCGCATTGGCTTGCGATCCTACTGTCATCATACTCGATGAACCGACCGCAGGGCTCGATGTACAAGGAAGGGCACAGCTGCACGACGCCATCCGTGAGCTGAGAAATTCCGGTGTGACTATACTTCTAGCCACGCATGATATGGTTGAAGCGGAGACCCTGTGTGACCGGATCGCGATCATGATCCGGGGCAGGATGGCCGTCATAGGAAGCCCGGCCCAGATAACGGCTTCAGGGCGTGCCGAGACAAGGATAATAATAAGTACAAAAAACGGCTGCCTGCTGCCGGGGAAGGATACCAGAAATGCGCGCTTCCTGAAGCAAACAGATAATTACGGCATATGGCTCTGCTCCGATACGGCTTCGGCAGTGATGGAACTGCTGGGTGAAGTGCAGGCGGGCAAGGATACGGTTGAAGACCTGAGAGTGGAACGTCCCTCGCTCGAGGAAAGCTTCCTTGAGCTTGTCGAAGGAGGTGTAAGATCATGAATAAATTCATCAGGGCATTTTCCATACACCTTTGGATACAATTCAAAATGGATATACGCGAACGCGGCACTTTATTGACGTATTACCTGCTGCCGTTGATTTTCTACTTTATCGTAGGCTCCGTATTTGTCTCGATAAATCCTGCATCGAAGCAAACGCTGACTTTTTCGATGACGATCTTTGCCGTAACGATGGGAGCTGTTATCGGGATGCCGGTACCTGTAGTTAGGATGCGGGAATCTGAAGTGCTCCGGGCATACCGGGTGTGCGGGATACCGGGCTCAGCGACTCTTCTGGTCCATGCTGTCAGCGCCTTCCTGCACCTGCTGATTGTTTCGGCTATTATCCTGCTTACTGCTCCTGTTGTTTTCGGGGCAGGCACACCTGTCGATTATGCTTCCTATTCTGAGGTTCTTATTATTATGTTATTCAGCAATATAGCCATAGGTCTGCTAATAGGGGTATTGGCGAAGACCCAGTCAGCCGCGACGCTGCTTTCTCAAGCCGTATTCCTCCCGACAGTTATGCTGGGCGGTATAATGTTCCCTGCCTCCATGCTGCCGGGAGCACTCAGGACGGCGGGTTACATCATTCCCTCCACCCATGCGGTGCAGGCATTCACGGGGCTGGCATTCGGAATGAGCGTGGAATCCAGCGCAGTATTGTCGCTGGTCATATTGGCAGGGATAGGAGTGGCCACCGCTTTGCTTGCGGCGCTGAGGTTCAGAGCGGTAAGCAGAGTCTGACGGTACGACGCGGCAAGCAGAGTATGAGGATGACCTGCCTCCCTGCGCGCATCAAAAACAAGAGCCCCGCCGGATCGGTCCGACGAGGCTCGAGGCTCTTATAATTCAAGCGGCAT
This sequence comes from Bacillota bacterium, assembly GCA_023412915.1. Classification (GTDB taxonomy): domain Bacteria; phylum Bacillota; class Clostridia; order Acetivibrionales; family DTU013; genus JAEYOM01. The sequence continues at coordinate 136,661 of JAEZRE010000024.1, read as the reverse complement.
AAGCCGTAAAGCATCAGGCTTCCTGATTAATAAGTTATACCCTGTGCAAACATTGCGCTTGCGACCTTTTCAAAGCCAGCGATATTGGCGCCTGCAACGAGGTTGTCGCCGAAGCCGTAATCTTTAGCGGCCTTGCTGGAATTCTTGAAGATGTTGATCATTATATCCTTGAGCTTTGCGTCAACTTCTTCGAAGGTCCAGGAATATCTCATGCTGTTCTGGCACATTTCGAGTCCTGAAGTGGCAACGCCGCCTGCATTTGCAGCCTTTGCGGGTCCGAATACGAGATTGTTCTTCAGGAATACTTCTACAGCTTCGGGAGTAGAAGGCATGTTAGCGCCTTCGCCAACTGCGAAGCAGCCGTTTGCTACGAGCTTCTTGGCGGAAGCTTCGTCGATCTCGTTCTGCGTAGCACAGGGCAGAGCGATGTCGCACTTGATGGACCAGATACCGGAGCAGCCTTCCGTATAAGTAGCCTTGGGATGAGCCTTTATGTATTCGCTGATCCTCTTTCTTTCTACTTCCTTGATCTGCTTGACGGTGTCTACCTTGATACCGTCGGGATCATATATATAACCGTTGGAATCGCTGAGAGCAACGACCTTTGCGCCGAGCTGCTGAGCCTTTTCCGTTGCGTAGATGGCAACGTTCCCTGAACCTGAAATAACGACTGTCGCACCATTGAAGGATTTGCCCTTGATGGTCTTCATGGCTTCTTCCATGAAGTAGCAGAGTCCGTAGCCGGTTGCTTCCGTCCTTGCAAGGCTTCCGCCCCAGGTCAGGCCTTTGCCGGTAAGTACTCCTGTGAATTCGTTCTGCATTTTCTTGTACATGCCGAACATGTAACCGATTTCACGTCCGCCGGTTCCGATATCGCCTGCTGGTACGTCCGTATCCGGGCCAATGTGTCTTGCGAGCTCGAACATGAAGCTCTGGCAGAATCTCATGACTTCTCCGTCGGATTTGCCCTTGGGATCGAAATCACTGCCGCCCTTTGCTCCACCCATAGGCAGACCTGTGAGTGAGTTCTTCAGGATCTGCTCGAAGCCGAGGAACTTGATGATACCGGAATATACTGAGGGATGAAGCCTGATACCACCTTTGTAAGGTCCGATAGCACTGTTGAACTGGATCCTGAAGCCTCTGTTCACCTGTACCTTGCCCTTGTCATCGACCCACGGTACCCTGAAGATGATCTGTCTTTCAGGTTCAACGATCCTGTCAAATATTCCTGCGGCAACCCATTCGGGGTGTTTTTCAGCCACAGGCTCCAGCGATTCGAGAACTTCCCTTACTGCCTGATGGAATTCCGGTTCGTTGGGATTCCTTTTGATTACCTGGTCCATAATGCTTGCTAAAATTTTCATTATCATTATACCTCCTGATTTTTATAATAATGCTTGTATGGAGATACTTTTACCTCGCCATGCAAGTAGTATTCATAAATAATTTAAAAGTGGTTGTCTGTGCAAAATGAAGGTGACGAATGTTATACTTTCAAAATGTTTGGTTTTTCAGGCTGTGGGACTCCGGTTGAAATACGCCCCAAAACATCTGACAATACTGCAACTTCCCTTATAATATATACGCATATTTATGAATTTGTCAAGAAAAAAATTGAAGGTTTTATAGTAGCAAAATTGCAAGATTTATTGCAAAAAAATTTAAAAGGACTTATTTTGAGTCTATTTTATGCAACTGGAAACGTTAAAGTTTTTTGTAGGATTTTGACGAATAGTATGCTAATATAGCATTATGCCATTACATTATCTGTGGCGGTTGGCAGTACTAGGAAACATGCAATTCGATAACATTACCAGGCAGGCCGAGGGGTGAGGTTATTTGTACAGGGTAATGCTGGTGGATGATATGGATATCGGTCTGAGGCAGCTGAAAAGGCTCAAGCTCTGGGATGGTGAAACCGACTTCTGCATTGCCGCGGAAGCTAAAAACGGGCAGGAAGCGTTGGACATACTGCAAAAAGACCGGATCGACCTGATCATAACCGATATAAAGATGCCTAAAATAGATGGTATAGAGCTTCTCAAAGAAGTGAATGAAAAGTCGCTTTGCCCCTGTGTTGTCCTTTTGAGCGACTATGAAGATTTTGCTTATGCGAAGCAGGGGATACAGTTCGGGGCTTTCGATTATCTGGGTAAACCGGCCGGATACGAGGATATTGCCGGCTTGCTGGACAAGGTCGATCAGTTTCTCAAAAAGAAGAAATATGAGAGCGAACGTGTTAGAAATCTTGAAGTAAAGCTTGAAGAGAAGATGGAAGACCACTTCCCGTCGGCGGAAATGGACCGGCTGATCGGGGCATTCCTGAAGAAGCAGCCGGATACGCCCGTAATTACGGACAGGCTCGCCGAAGCTATCCTTGTGGTGTCCGACAGAGATCCGCTCAAGTCCGGCATTTCTTTCAAAAGGGCGGCGGCGGAGCTTTTACAGAAGGTTTCGGAACAGTATGTCTGGCTGGACATGTTTATAGACACAAGCATATTAAAAGGAATAGATTTTTCAGGGTTTAGCAATGTGGATGAAGCCGCGGCCGAATTTGTACAGTCTGTCAAAATTCTGTTTGGCAGCATTGCGGAACTCGAATACGGCTGTGATCCCGAGCAGCTGGAAAATAAGATATCTCGATACGTTCTGATGTCGGTGGACCATGATATTACCATAGAGGGGATCGCCACTTCGATGTATATGAACCGTAAGTACCTGAGCGAAGCTTTCAGGCAGAAAACGGGGGCGCTTCTTATCGAGTACATAACGAAGGTCAAGATGAAACGGGCAGCCAGACTGCTTGGGCAAGGCGGGAGAAAAACCTACGAGATTGCGCTCCTTCTGGGTTTCAGGGATACGGAGTACTTCAGCAGGTTATTCAAGAAACATATGGGCGTAAGCCCTAGCGAATACAGGGGTAACATGGGTGTTTAGCAAAAAACTGACATAATTCGGGGTAAAAACAGGAGAAATTTCATTAATTAATTGGAACAGACACGGTAAAATATAACATGTTTGGATGGCACCCTGTCTGTTTTATTTGGCAGGCAGCTAATACCTTATAGCGTGGTGTATGACATGAATAAAGGGGTTATGCTGGCAGTAGTGATTGTTGAGGATTCTCTGTTTTTTGCTGATCTTATTCTAAGGATCCTTAAAAGAAACGGAATATCTGTCGAAAGCAGGATAGTTTCTTCAAAGGCCGGATTGCAGGATGTATTGAACGGGAATCACTGGGACATCATCTTAAGCGACAATGTCATGCCGGAGTTCAATGCCCTCGGCGCGCTGAAGGTGAGGAATGTGATATGCAGCGACACACCGTTTATGATCGTTTCAGAGGATATAAGTCAGAAGGAATTGACTGAAGCCTTCGAAAAGGGATGCAGCTTCTTCCTCCCCAAGGATAGGATATCCGAACTTCCGGAGGTCATCGGCAGAGTTGTAGCGGAGCACGATCTGAAAGAGAATTGCCAGTAAATGTTTAATTATTGAAAGGGGGTGACGGTATGAAATCTACAGGTATTGTCAGGAAGGTGGATGAACTCGGAAGGGTGGTACTGCCCATCGAGCTCAGAAGGACACTTGACATAGCGGAGAAGGATGCGCTCGAGATATTTATCGAAGGAGCAAACATCATTCTCAAGAAATATGAACCGGCTTGCATTTTTTGCGGAGACGCCAAGGATGTTATCAATTATAAGGGTAAAAATATCTGTTCAGCCTGCATGAGAGAGTTGAAAGGCTGAATCTCAGCTTTGAGCGACGTGGCGTGCCATGCCTTGATCGGAATATATAGAAGCAATTTGTGTTATTCGGCGCAAATTGCTTCTATAGGTAAGTGATGTAATTGGATGGTGATTTTCTGAAGACCCTGAAAGTAAATCCGGTTCTGATAAGGTCATTGCAAATAGCGGCAATCTCACTTATTGCCGGTTTTGTCATGTATTACGCGGTAACGAGGCTGCTCATATCAGAACTGGAAAATTCACTCGTACGTTTTGCGCAGCAGGGGGCTACAACAGTAGACAACTATGTTTCGGCGCGTACATCTGAGGTCAAATCTATTGCTGCAAACAGTATAATTAAAGATGATTCGCTGCCTTTCAGCGAAAGGCTGGACGAGTTGAAGAAGCAGTTGTACCTGGACAGGTACAGAAGGCTCAGTTTGGCTGATACGCAAGGATATGCCGTAACGACCGACAACCAGCGACTTTATGTCGGCGACAGGGAGTATTTTTTAAAAGCCATGAAGGGCGAGACTGTCGTTTCCGATCCCATTGTCAGCCGCGTGGACGATACATCGGTCATTGTGTTTGCCGTGCCCATAAAAGAGTTGGACGAAGTCACAGGCGTCCTGTATGCAACTTATACAGCCGATGTCTTGAGCCTCATGACGGATAAAATCAAGCTTAAGGATAACGGCAGCACCTTCATTTTAAATAAAGACGGGGATATTATAGCCAATGACGACAGGGTGCTTGTTTACAACGGAGAAAACAACCTTGACGTCTTGGAAGGCAAGTCGAGCTTTAAACAGCTGGTCGCTCTCGAAAAGAAAATGATCGCCGGACAGACGGGGACCGGTGAATATTATTATAATGGTCAGTACATATACATGGGCTTCTGCCCCATTGGAGACACGGGCTGGTCCGTTGCGGTAACCGCCCCGACAAATGTGGTATTCGCCGAACTCAATATAGTATTTGTGCTGCTTTTTGTATTGATTTTGGTGGGATCGCTCATTATAGCTATTGTCATATCGCGCTCGGGAAATCTGAAAAGTGACCTGATGAAGCAACAGGTCAATTCAATGCGCATAACCGATTTTACAAATCTTATTGCGCTCAGCTTCAAACAAGACGGGACGATACTTTCGTCCAACAGGCATGCGGAGGATATATTCCTGTATTTCAGCAAGTTCAACGAAAACAGTATACGGAACATAAATGAAATTCTCACTGCTGCCGACCGGGAAAAGCTAATCGGAGCAATTTCCGATATCGAACTGAAGAACAGCAGCGCAAACCTCGAACTGGCGTTAATGCGCGGCGACAGCAGGATTATGCATGTCTATTGCAGTGTTATCAGCGACAATGAAAATCATGATGCATATGAACTCCTGGGAATCGATATCACTGACAGGGTCGAGCAGGAGTACAAGCTGCAGGATAGTTTCGAGGAGCTTACGATGGTATATGACGAGCTTGCGGCCACAGAGGAAAAGATAAGGCAGCAGGCACACAAGGATCCTCTGACCGGCCTGCCCAACCGTGTAGCTCTTTATCATGAAGTAAAGGATCTGTTCACCAGTTCGGATGACGGCTGCCGCAGCGCACTTCTGAATTTGGATCTGGACGATTTCAAATATATCAACGACTCCTTCGGGCATACCTTGGGTGATTTGCTGCTGGTGGACATCAGCCGGCGGCTTAAGGGGACTTTTACTGAAAACGAAATCGTTACCAGATTCGAAGGAGACGAATTCGTAGTATTCATAAAGGATATCGAGAAGCAGGATAGCTTGAAGGATAAAATCGAAAAAGCAATGGGCGTCTTCAATGAGCCCTTTAGCATAATGGATAACAATTTCCACGTTTCGGCAAGTTGCGGCATCAGCATATACCCCGATCATGCGGGAAGCATCGAGGAGATGCTCAAAAGTTCGGATGTCGCGATGTTCCGCGCGAAAAAGGACGGAAAAAACAAATCGGTAGTATTCGAACCTGAAATGAACGATGAGGTCTCTGAAAGAATCAGTATGGAAAACGGCTTGAGGCTTGCGATCGAAAAGAACGATTTTTTGCTTTATTACCAGCCGCAGGTCGATCTCAATACCGGTAAGATAAGCGGCTTTGAGGCGCTGATAAGGTGGAGGGACGCCGAACGCGGCATGATCCCGCCCCTGAAGTTCATATATGTCGCTGAGGAGACCGGTTTGATTGTGAAAATAGGCCAATGGGTCATGGAAACAGCCTGCTGCTTCATCAAAGAGCTGAATGACAGCACCGGCGGCAGTTTCAAAATATCGGTGAACATATCTGTTATCCAGCTCATGCAGATCGACTTTGTTCAGACAGTCAGGACTGCCCTGCAGAAGACAGGCCTCGAACCTTCTCTGCTCGAGCTCGAGATAACGGAATCCAAGCTGGTCGAAGCGCTTGAAATGAATCTTAAGAAACTGAACGAACTCAGGAAACTCGGCGTGAAGCTTTCGATCGATGATTTCGGCAAAGGCTTCTCCTCGCTCAGTTATTTGAAACAGCTGCCAATCGATACGCTGAAGATCGATAAAAGCTTTGTCGATGACATACCGGAAAATGATAACAGCATGATTGAATCGATTATACATATAGGGCATCAGAGGAACCTGCGCATTGTGGCCGAAGGGGTCGAAAAGCAGGAACAGACTGAGTTCCTTGCGCGTTACAAATGCGATATGGCACAGGGCTATTTCTATTCAATGCCGCTACCCGGCGAAGAAGTACCCGGACTACTCTAAAACTGTGAAATACGTTAAAAACATGAGCAAATCAATGCGATAATTATTATAGGAGATGTAAAGGCGTATAAAATAAAAATAATACACAAAATAGTTGCAAATGGACAAAATCAGGAGTAATATGTTAATAATCATATAACTTATGTTAGGTGAGGCTCCTATACAGATAAACGCTACTGCCCGGAAATGTCGAAAGACGCCAATGGGTCAACAGGTACTACCGGATTAAGGTTTTACTTAATGTAGCTGAGATGAGGTAAATCTCCACGCTGTATAGTGCCAAAGCTCAACGAGGGTAAGTGCCGGTAGTATATACAGGAACTGTCTTTCGTTGACGGTTCTTTTTTATTGCGCGCGTCCGGCCAGCCGGACGAATTTATATCATTTAGTAGTTAAGAATATTGTTTATCCGCCGGAGGTGATTTTCGTGAAAGCTTTGTCTACGTTTTATCTGAGCCGAATCCTTGGACGCAGGGTCATTTGCGCCGGTAATAACGATGTCGGCAAAATACGGGACTTCATAGTCGACATGAACAGCATAAGACCTAAAGTGACAGGCGTTGTGGTCAGAAATGGGAATGAAACGAAAAACCTGGACTTTTCCGGCATATCAATAGAAAAGATAAACGGACAGTATGATGTTTCGTGTATAAACGCGGTGGAACTGGGCGAGCTTCAGGAAAATATGCAGCTGCTGGCCAGGAATGTATTGGACAGGCAGCTTGTAGACATAGATGGCAGGAAGGTAGTACGTGTCAACGATATAAGGCTTGCGACGCTTTCGAGCGGGATATTCGTGGTTGCGGTCGACGTAGGGATGGAAGGGTTTCTTAGGAGGCTGGGAGTAGCCAAGCTATTCAAAAAGCTACTCAAGCCCTTTGGCTTTGGCATCCCGGGACAGCTCATGTTGTGGGACGAGGTTGCCGCCGTAGAGTTTTCGCACGTGGGCATCAAGCTGTCGAAGGAGCATACCAAGCTGCTAACGATGCACCCTTCGGATCTGGCCGACATCATTGAAGACCTTGACCATAACACCCAGGTTGCAATATTTTCCTCGCTCGACGAGGAGAAAGCCGCGGACGTTCTGGAGGAACTCGAACCGGAAGCCCAGGTAAGTATAATTGAAAGCATCTCGACCGAGAAGGCGGCAAATGTCCTTGAGCTTATGCCGGCTGACGAAGCTGCAGACCTGCTGGACGAGGTTGAGGATGACAAGGCTGAAGAACTGCTGAACGAGATGGAGACCGAGTCTTCCGACGAGATCAGGGAATTGATGGAATACCCCGACAACGAAGTAGGCAGTATCATGACGACCGATTACATGTCCTTCAACGAAAACCTCACGGTGGCCCAGACGCTCGAGGAGCTGCGCAGGCTCAAGCCCGAGTCGGACACCATTTATTATTTGTATGTTCTCGACGACGAAGAAAAGCTTGTCGCGACAGTATCGCTGCGGGATATCGTTATATCCGAGCCGGGAATACAGCTCAAGGAGATAATGAATTCCAAAGTCATCTTTATTTATGATCATGACAAGATAAACTCCCTCGCGGAGATAATATCGAAGTATAGTCTGCTCGCCGTTCCCGTAGTGGATGAAAACTCGGTCATGCAGGGCATGGTAATAATCGACGACGTCATCGATACTTTGATCAAGTCAAGGAGGAGAAGGCTGTAAAAAGTATTGTAAATACGGGAGGTGGAAAGGATGACGGCTAGAACCAAAAGCAATTTCTGGAGAAACTTTTTATTGTTTCTTTCCATTTTAGGTCCCGGGATCGTCACAGGCAGCGTTGACAACGATGTTGGAGGGATCACGACCTATTCGGTGGCAGGCGCCACCTATGGATATAATCTGATTTGGACGCTTATACCCGCATTTGTGGTATTGTTCGTAGTACAGGAAATGAACGCGCGCATGGGCATCGTCACGGGCAAGGGCCTTGCCGACCTCATACGCGAAAATGCGGGCGTAAAGGTTACATTTTTTATATTTTCCGCGCTGCTTTTCACGGATATAGGAAACACCACTACCGAATTTGCCGGTGTTGCCGGCAGCATGAACATATTCGGCGTCAGCAAGTACATTTCGGTGCCGCTGGTAGCCTTTGCGGTCTGGATACTTGTGGTGAAGGGCACATATAAATTCGCCGAACGTGTTTTTCTCACATTCAGCCTGGCACTGCTTTCCTATATCGTTTCGGCTCTGATGGGACACCCGGATTGGGGCGATATCGGCTCATCGATACTGCGGCCGCAGATGGAATTGAATTTCGGAACGATCTCCACCATCATCGGGCTGATCGGTACAACCATAGCGCCCTGGATGCTGTTTTACATGCAATCGGCCGTAACTGAGAAAAAGCTAAATCTGGCTGATTACAAGTTTACGCTGCTCGATGTGCTGACCGGCTGCGTGGCGACCGTCGTCGTGGCGTTTTTCATCGTGGTATCCTGCGCTTCAACTTTATACGCGAACGGCAGGGGCACGGAAATAACGGACGCAAGTGTTGCCGCACAAGCGTTGAAGCCGTTTGCAGGCGCGTTTGCGTCGCAGGTATTCGCGTTTGGTCTTCTTGTAGCGTCGATATTTTCGGCTACGATCCTGCCTGTTGCCACGTCCTTCTACGTATGCGAGGCCTTTGGCTTCGAGGCGGGCATAGACAAAAAGTGGGATGAGGCGCCGCAGTTTTACTGGTTGTATACGATTATCATAGCTATCAGCGCAGGTATAATTCTTCTGCCCGGCACGCCGCTCATCAAGATATCCCTGTGGTCACAAAGGCTCAACGGTATCATGCTTCCGGTTGTATTGATCTGCATGATGCTTATAATAAATAATAAGGAAATAATGGGCGAACACACTAATAAGAAAGTGATGAACGTGGTCGGCTGGGCAACTATCGGCATACTTGTCGCATTGTCTGTAACGATGGTTGTTACCTCGATACTCTGACAAAACAGGCTAGATGGATCCAGGCATCATTAGCACGCACCTGGCAAGGGCCACTGCGGAGGCGAGGGCGAGGCTGGCCGGTATAACGGTCGGAATCATTAAGGCTTATTTGGGTGGAGCACCGGTCAATGTTGTGAATAAATGAGCTGCAGTTTGCCTGAAATATTAACAAAAGATTAATATCCACAGTGTTATATCCCCAAAAACAGTGTTATGCACAGACTTATCAACATTATCCACATAGACCTATCCACAAAACGGACGTTCTGAGGATAAAAAAATGTCAGACATATATTTTAGTTCCGAGTATTATCTGATGTAACACACTTGTTACTAATTTATTGGAGGTAAAATATATGAAGAAGAGTGAATCAATGCTTGGAGGACTGCTTGTCATAATCGGCGCCGTCCTTCTTTGTGCTCGTTTTCTGTTCAACAGATCGTTTTTTACACTGGGTGCCGATGACTTCTGGCCGATAATAGTACTGTTGCTAGGCGCAGGTTTCGAGCTTGCCTACTACATTTCACTGAAGGCTCCCGGACTGCTCGTACCCGGCGGAATTCTTACAACCTGCGGCGTGCTGTTTTTCTTCGAAGTCGCAACGAATTGGCATTTTGCGGCATATACCTGGCCTATATACGTCCTCGCGGTTGCTATCGGCTTGTTCCAGCTGTATGTACACATAGGAAGGCCGAGGGGACTGATGATAGCAATCGGTATCCTGGGCGGCATAGCTGTATGCAGCTTCATCGTAATGACTTTCAGGTTCTTCCTCGGAGCTATCGATCTTGGCTTTGTAATACCGGTCGTGCTGGTACTTGGCGGACTTGTGATGGTGTTCGGAAAGAACAGAACGAAATCGGGGAACTGGTAAGTAAAAGCATTTGTCTGGAAAATCGATTGATTTTATAAAATGCCGCGACTGAGCTGATCGGTTTCGGCATTTTTTATTGCGTTTTCAGGTTCAATCTGAAAAAGGGCAAAAAAGTTGGTTAGTCTGGCGACTAACCATGTAAAGGGGGTCAAAATGTATTTTGTGAGGTCAGTAATAGTATTGACCCTCCTTAGCACTTTTTATTCATTTATCCAATAAAAATTTTTTATTTTTTGTGAAATCTCGGTTACTATGGTTTCAATGTGCTTTTTTGAACAGTCTATTTCAACGTCTGCATATCTCCTGTAAAGAGGAATCCTCTCGCCGTACAGCATTTTAAGCGTTTGACCGTTCTTCATTGCGATGCCGCGCGTCCTTGCATTCTTAAGCCTGCGTTCCAGCTGATACATTTTCGTATTAAGATAAACAACTATACCGTGAGCCTTCAGGTGGCGTATTGCAGCCTCGCTGTAGATTACGCTTCCGCCAGTTGCTATTACGTGGCCTTCAACATCAAGTCCGAGAACGACGGTTTCTTCAATTTTTATAAAACCGTCCAAACCGCGTGAATCAAGCAACTCCTGAAGATAACAGTTCTCCTGCTTCTGTATCAGCAGGTCCGTATCGATGAACGGCATCCTCAGCGCTTTCGCAAGCAGCACTCCCACTGTGCTTTTGCCTGCTCCGGGCATTCCGGTGAGTACTATGTTCTTGTTTTCCATGTTACCCCGCCTGAGATAAATCTTCTATATATTATTTTGCTTTTATGACAATACTATATCATGATTTATCATAATATAGTTGGCTATGTGTTTTCGCAATATATTTCGCACGACCATGAATTCCGCCGAAGGAATATACTATCCTCGGTCTTTGAGGATACTATATCATAAACCGGAAATATAAAACACAACCCCGGACTTGAACAATTACAAGGGCAAAACAAACAAAACGGAGGATACTGCATATGTCATATCATAATAATCATTATATGGATAAGAAAAATACTTTCGATAACAGCAGGAGCGCCGATCCAAGGTATGATGAAACTGTCGGGGACAGGACTATCAATGCTGAGAGCCTGCAAATGGAATCGACCCTGAACGAGCTTTCCAACGAATTGAAGCCCGGTGAAACGCTGGTATTGGATATAGGAAACAATTACTTCCATCAGACGGACGAAATATATGATACTCTGGTCATGCGCGGTTTCGAAGTCAGAAAAACCTTCAGAAATGGGAGGAATCAGATAATCGTCAGCAAAAAGGCGTAGCGCTGCCGCATTCAGGAACAGCCCTGCCGGAGGCGAGAACGTAGGTGCTGCAATAGTATCGTTTGATTATATGCCGGGAATCAGAATCGGAAGCGCCTGTACCAGACACCCGACAGCGATGGCCGGCGTGAAACGGAACTTGGCGCCGTCGCTTTTATCATTGAAGTCAGTATAAGGAACGAAGGACTGTGTCAAAAAGACAGTTTTCAGATATACGGCCACAAAAGCGAACCTTTTACTGGCATTGCCTCTGGCAAGCATTATTACGACGGCCATGATTCCCCCTGCCAAAAAGGAAAAAGCCGCTGCATAAGCTGTGAACTCAGCGCCCATAATGGCTCCGACTGTGCAAAGCAGCTTGATATCGCCCGCGCCGAGCATCCTGAGCGCAAAAAGTGCAAATAACAATAATGCCGGCAGCACCGCTCCCAATACCGATTTCATCAGCCCGCCGATCCCATCGGTCAGAAAACTCATCAAAAAGCCCGCGAAAAGGCCCGTGGCCACAATAGCGTTGCTGATTCTGTAATGCAGGATATCGCACATTACTGCCGCGGTCAATATTACCGCAAGTATTATGAGCCCCGTCGGCATATTTCGCCCCCTTCCAACGATAAATGTCACTATCACCCTAATAATGTAAATATATAACAAATGCTTTGGCTTTGCAATCATTAACTATGGCCATGCAGGCAAAAATATCACTTTCGTTTGATCCCGGATTATGTTAAATTAATGGATCGTTCTGCCGATATAACCATTGAAGTGCACCTTGATGTCTGCAGTCAGCAAAGACTGTGAAATCAATATTTGCGGATACTTGTAGTCCGGTTGGAGGTATTACGGCTATGAAATCTTTCAGAAGCTCGGTAGCTGCGGTTTTGATCGCAGTGTTTCTATACAGCATAATAGGCGGTTCGGTGATCCCGGTGTTTGCGGCGGAGCTCACGTCGGTCAGGATGGCGATCGTTTCCTACTCCAACGGAACTCTGAATTTCAATTGGAGCCAGCTGCCCGATGCAAAAGCGGCGGAGATCACCTACCATACCCCGAATGCCGATAATACGGCCACAGCCATGAAGCAGACCGTTGTCGGAAAAAATACGGCGGCAATCACAGGACTGAAGCCCGATTATATATACGATATCCGCGTAACCGTCTATGGCGCGGTCGATGACGATGACAACCCCTCGGGGGACCCGATCGGACAGGGATTGCTTTTTTATCTTCCCGCTATAACCTTCTATTCGAGAGCTTTGGACCAGAGCAGCAGAGCGGTAACAGGCGGCGGTCTCGAGTCTGGCGTATACCCCAAATTGAAGCTCAGGTGGAAAGAAGCAAGGATCTTCTATGATCCCAATCGTACTATCTATCCCGACGTCGATCCGGACGAAGGCAACAACAGCTTCCTTCGGTTCGGCAGCGACGAAGTGCCCGCATACATGGCCAATTGTTTGAATGATATCTACGGGACCGGTATTAATATAGCGTCGCAAAGCTATGAGATAAATCTTACTGTCGAAGATAATGTAAAGAAGGACCTCATTATAACCAGGACAGGCGAATCGACCTATTCCGCCAGTGTTTCCGGAAGTCCGGACGTAAAGGCTTCAATCACAGCTCCCGACGCGCTGGGTTTCATGAGCTTTGAGCTATGGGGCAGGGAGGACGAAAATTCTTCCGTACCCACACCTGGGCCTGCCGATAATGCCGCAAATATCCTGCCCGATGGCGATATCCTGCCGGGCACGGTTTATAACATGAATATCAAACCAATTTTGAAGAGTACCGCCGGAGTGAAAGTAACGGCCCTGTCGAGTGGGGATCCGGACAACGCGGGAAAATTGAACGTCCGGGATGAGAACCTGCTGACTAATTTCGCCAGCACTCCTATCCGGTTCGAAATAACGAAGGACACCGCAAATAATCTTTATATCAAGATATATAAAGTGGATCAGGGCAGCAAGAACCTTCCGAAGCTCTATTACGACATACAGATAGACGGCAGCCCCAATATGGAGAAGCTCGTCGGTTCCAACTATGACGATCCTTATATCATAGAGAGTATAAAGGGCGGGGACTCTCAAAACGAGAGAGCCTACAAGATCGTAGTCACCTCCGACAGCCCTGAATACAGGCTCGAGTCACTATCCATGCAATACAAGCCCGCGGATGATTCAAGCAGGCCTCCGCTCCCGACAGGTATCACTGTCGTGGACATGGTCCCGGACGCCAGGAACGTCACTTTCCCGGCGATTGGGGCAGCGGCGCCCGTTACGGTTCAGGTGACCTCATCTGCCGTCAAGCTCTCATGGGATCTACCGGCCAATCTTGACTGGGATACGATAAAGAACGACCTGTACTTCCACTTCCTTTTGTCCACCAGCCAGTCAGATCTTGACGAGCAGGTTCCGATCTCCGTAAACGGAAAGCCGTGGGGAGACAAGAAATATGATGTCAAATACCGGCTGGTAAAGGACGTCAGCGCATTGTCTCCAAGTATCACTGTTAATAATGGAAAGCTCGAATACACGCTTGGCGGCTTTGACCTATTTACGAAAGAAACGAACATGGGGGCTATAGGCGCCGGTTTGCCCAATGCCGACGGTTACCCTGACTTTCTGCTCCCCAATACGGTGTATTATCTTCAGATGTATACAACCAAGGGCGACCTCGATCCGGTCCAATCCAAAGACCAGGAATCCGAGCATTCCATAATAACAAGCTTCACTACGCTCGACGGTATGGAACCCGATGTTCCGGTCCCTGCAAACCTTAGCCAGACAGACAATGAAAACGCGAATCCTCCCAGCCCGACCGTCACCGTAGAATTCGATAAAATAACCGATGTAAGCTGGAAGGACTATTTTACCGTCTATAACGGCAGTAAATACGATAGCTATGTCTACTACGACGTGTATATGAATACTGCCGCGACTACCACCAGATCGGCCTTCACGCTTATTGGCACCACGCAGTACCGTGGAAACGACGTCGACTTTACCGGAGACAACGTTCCGGAAAGCACGTACGTCAAGGCTGCGATATCACAGTTCTCAGACCCGGATTCAGCCGCTTACAGGCTGTTTGGTCCGGCTCTGCTGCCCAACACCACGTATTATGTGAAGGTCAAGGCTAGGCTGGTGATAAAGAATAAAACAGACCCGGACGATGTGGAGACGAGGGAATCAATTTTCACATCCGTCCTTCCCGTTACGACGAAAACGTCGGGAGTTACTCCTCCGGACGACAACCAGATAAAGCCGCTGGCGCCGATCGACTTCTCCATCGCGGAGAACAGTGCCGGAGACCTGATGGTTTCAGGCGAAAGCGTTACGTTTACCTGGTCAAGGAAAACGAATGAAAAAAATGTAATCTACCAAATAATCAAGACGTCTTCAAAGACCGGGCCGAACGGCGTGGCGGCCGACTATGCGCATGATCCCGAATATCAAAGCTTTCTGGAAGCATATAAAGACCATCCCGTCAATGGTATGACAGTTACAAACGGCGCGATCTACTTAAATCCGGAGCCTTCAAGCGAGGATGACGGAAGGGTGGGCTATACTTTTACAGTCGATCGCAGCATGTTCCCCAACAAGGTTTATTATTTCAGTCTCAAGGCAGTCCGCACGGACGACCACGGCAGTTTGCTCGAGCCTTCCTCCGAGAGCGTTTGGGTTTCGATACCTGTAACAACCTTGTTGATTGAAAAGCCCTCTTCACTTGAAGCCGTCATTAACTCGGAACTCGGCTTCTACTGGACTGACGCCACGGTCGGGCTTACCGCGGAGGATTATAAAATCTATCTTAAAGGCCCTTCGGATGCGGATTTCAAGCTGATGAACCGCTCTCAGGCTACCATCGTCAAGGATAGTGACGGTAAGACCTACTACGGCAGGATCTTTGGCCTGAAGGCCGACACGTACTATGATATCCGCGTTACGAAGGGCGTCAGCACCTCGGTATACGAGAAAATAGGCGTGAAAACCCGGGACGCCAACCATGAACTCGAGGTCATGTGGGTCGGAAAGCCCCTGGACAGCCATGCGTGGTATGAGTTGGCTATTGTTGAGGAAGGCGGCTCGGAGTACACGGTTCTCAATGCTTCCGATCTTGAGCAGTATTTCGACAAGGACGGTAATGCTCAGCCATATTACAAGGAAGAGACGATACGCACCATAAATTCGGACGAAATATATTATCACGCCAAAATAAAGAGCGTCAATGTCGTTCTCCCGGGCGGCGTTGTGACCAAGCAGCCTTTGAAATCGAATACGAAATATTATATAAAAGTAAGGGCTGTAAAGGTGGACGCCGTTAACGATGATTTCATAGCCTATTCAAAATATGAGGGCCCTGTCGACATACGTACAGAGTTCAACCAGGGAGATTACGACAACACTGACCGCGGAGAGCAGGTAAAAGCGATCTTCCTGGACAAAATGGAAGAGCTCGAGAAGGGTTACTTCTGGGTAGTTGACACAGCCGACAGCCAAACCGTCTGCATTCTGCTGAAGGGCGAAAGAGTCTCCGACGCAATGAGGAATACGGCATCGGATTCGTTTACCATAGATATGACGGCGCTTTCCGAGAATATCGAAACAGACGAGATATATGTGCCTGCCAATGTTATCAGGACTATGAATTCCACGAACAGGAGTCTGGTGATCAAGACCCCGGGGACAGAGCTTTTGCTGCGGCCGACGACACTGGATGCTTCAGCCGACGGCCAATTCAAGGCTTTGACCTCCAGACAGGAAGTGAAGGATCTGTACGTTAAACTTACGGTCTCCCGTACCGAAGCTTCAACGCCGGCGCTTCCCGCAAACCTGCGGAAGGTCTCCGAAGTCAACGAACTCGGCACGCAGGCCATGGGGTTATCAAAGACCGACAAGGATGTGGCACAGCTGATACACGACAAGCTCTACGACAAAGACACGGGTCTCGTCAGCGAAATGCTCAACCTGCTCGAAACAGCGTACGTGGGATCGGGCACGGGGTCCAAAAGCCTGATCGACCAGTATACACAAAACCTGATCGATAAGATACAGAGTGATCTGGCTGTGTACATAAGCCAGACCGTTTCTTCATACAGAATCGCAAATGCGGTCACAGATATAACGGCCTTTGACGCTCCCGTTTCGGCAAATGTTTCGTTCACGGGCGGAAGCGGCGTAAAGGTCCCGTATGCGTTATACGCCGGCTCGGCGTTGTGGCAGAAGATAACTGTCAGTACGGTACTCGGCTCTTCAAGCTTAAGGTTCAACCTGATAAAAACGGGCAGATTCGTCGTGACGACCGCAAATACCAGTACGGGTGCGGTACCCGGTGGACACTGGTCCGGAAGCTTTATAACAGAGCTGTCCTCCAAATATGATCTCAGTGACGTCTTCCCGGGCATGCAGACCAATTTCATGCCAGATAACAAGGCAACGTGCAGTGAAGTCGTTCTGCTTTATGAGGTTGTTACCGGGAGGACGACAGAAGACGCGGGCCTCAATATCAGGCAGAAAAACACCAAGCTTGGCCTGGACAGTATCTTGAACCCGAATTTGCTTCAAAAGAATATAAAAAGGGAAGAAACGGCCGCCGTACTTCTTAAACTGTTTTCTGCTAAAAAGGGTGTTAATGCTTCTGCCATCAGGCCTGGCGGCAGAAGCTCGATCAAGGATGAAAACAGTATGGACGAGGCATTTTACCAACCGGTTGTCGTAATAGTGGATATGAAAATCATGGAACTGGATGGCAATGGAAAATTCAACCCGAAAACAGCAATGACAAGAGCAGAGGTCGTAGCCGCCTTTACGAAGCTGTTGAAGCAGACCGGTGATCTATAGGCTTGAGGAGGGTACGGGATGAGAAATGTAAAAAAAGCATTGAGCTTTATTTTAATAATGCTGCTGATACTGCAGTATGGAGCGCTAACCCCTGTTTTTGCCGCGGTGTCGCAGCCAAAACCTGAAGGACTCGCCGTTGCAAAGGACATCTCCGGGAATCCTCTTATCGGTTTTGATGACAGTCAATACGGCGACGGTTCGCAGCCTGCCGGGCAAAAGCGACAATGCTTTGCCGGACTGACGAGCCAGAAGCTCACGCCTCCCTCTACAGCTTACTCCAGCTTATTTCTGAACTATTACCTGCAGGAGGTAAATAAGCCGTACAAGCCGGCAAAGGCAGTGGAGCTCAAGGAAGGCGACATAGAGGCAAAAGCTGATGCAAATAATGACATACGTCTGACGGGCCTTTCTTCGGGAACCGTTTATTACGCTTATTCAAGAGCCTATTACACCTATTCACAGGATACGGCTGTTCTTAAAAGTGATCTGTCGCAAATGTCGAATTCGGTGAGGTTCATGACGGATATCGATATAAGCGCGTCTCCATACGGACCCAACCAGATCAAGATCGTATGGGATGACGTCTGGGATGTCGGCAAGAGGATGGAATACAAGCTTTACATTTCCGAAAGCGAGGATTTCACCAATACAGAGCCTATCTATATCAACCAGAACTGGATCACGAACGGTACTGTGAAGGTAAACCAGAACGACGGTACCCTCGAATACATCTACACTGTCAATGATCCGGGCAAGGTCTATTATATCAAGATTGCGCCGAATTCCCTGGATCCAAGCCTTGTCAGATCCAGGGAAAGCTATGCCCTGAATCCTGTAAGCAGCTATATCCTTGCCAAAACGACGAAGGTTTCATCAACGGAAAACGGCGGTTCTATCTGGAAACTGGAATGGAGCCCTGTAATACCCTGGAAAAGTACTTACAGCGTTTCTTACAAGATTTACAGGAGCAAGACCGGCGATCCGCAGTTTTTCAGATCGACTTCGGGAACTACCTGTCTGATACCGGTCGCGCCCGGAGAAGAGGATTACTATTATATTATTTATGCTGTCGTGACCGAAAACGGAGAATTGGTCTATCCTGAGGATTTTATCAGATCGCAGGAAATACACATCAGGGAATCGGAGGTGCCTTCGACTCCTGCCGCTCCTGTTATCGTACCGGGTTTCCCGTATGCGGACAACGGAGGTATCTTTTATGACAAGGAATTGACCTCGAAAAGCGCGACCATACTCTGGAACCTTCCCCTGAAGGCGGACGGCAGCGAGGATACGGACGTAGAGTACGACATATGGTTGCTGACGGACCCGAACCAGCTGAATTCTCCCCCTGCCGGAACAAAGATCGCTTCCTCGGTAAAAATGAATGAAAGCAACTACGTAAAAAGCGGCACAAAAGTGATCGGATATAAATACGTGCTCGATAACCTCAAGCCCAATTCGACGTATTACTTTAAAATAGTGGCCAAGAAAAGCTTTGTGGAGATCGTGGATAATGTCGTTAAAAATATTACTCTCGAGTCGGACTATGCGATGAAAATAATCATGACGCCGGCTTCCGGTCCGACCGACCAGCCTGTTGCGCCGAACAAGCCACCGTTTGCTCTCAAGACAGACCGGCTGAACAAGGACTTGGTCACAAGCACTTCCGCCATTGTAACAATGCAAAACAAGTGGTACGAAAGATACGCTATGGATGCCACCGGCAGATATAATTGGATATATGCGACCCCGGGCGCCATAAATGCCGAGGGTCTCAAACTTGTGCCTCCGGTGCCCGACCTTGTTTCGAAAATCGAGGACGGTACCGCTGACCCGATGAAATACAGGAAGGTCGAATATGACAGCTCAGTGACCATTAACGTGGGCTGTGTGGAATACGCCCCCAACTTCGACTACAGCACTCTGAAGCAAATGCCTGCCAATAAGCTTGTAGACGTACCTGTCACACCAAACGATCCAAATGAGGCCATAAATGCTCCCGGAGGTATACAGGACGGCAAAAAGCACAATGTGGACATTTCCATAAATGCTCTCGAACCAAACACAACATATATATTTTGGATTAGAGCCGTGAGGAAAGACGTTGATTTAATCACCGGGGAGACTGTCGACTTGATATCAGAACCTTCGGATCCGATAGTGGTAACAACAGTGCCCGATTTCCCGATAACTGTGGAGGAGCCGACCGTCCCTGTATTCAACTACAGCCAGGCCGGGGACGTCTTCGTTGACCTCGGCTGGAATTTCAACAGCAAATATGTGTATCACATCAGCTACGGTACCGCTGATGATATCAGCAAGGCCATCGGCACCAAGGATATTACGCCCGATATGATGAAGTATTCCACATATTACAGGATAGACGGACTAAAGCCGGATACGGTCTACTATTTCTGGATCTGGGCTGATATAACGGACAGCGGCGGCGTTAAACACACCTCCGAAGTAAGCGATTCCCTGCTGGTGAAGACCAAAAAGGATATCTCTCCCGATACGCCGAAGGGCTTCGGGGTAAAGGGTACTCCCGGTTCAATAACCTTGAACAGCATCACCTACGAATGGATCGTGGAGCCCGGTATGGATTACATCCTTGAGATAGCCGGAAGCATAGATTATAAGGACAGCCAGAAGTACACCGTGACGGGCGGAGCTTCCGAATATACCGCAAAAGGCTTGAGGTCCAACTACAGATACTATGCGAGGCTGTATGCGTACGATCCCAAAAAGAAGCTTGCCTCTGAACCCACGCAAAGCGTTACGGTTAGGACGCTGAGAAGCAGCGACGATTACGATTCGAGCGAAGACGCGGAGGATGTTATCAGCGGCGATTATATTATAATAGACGATGAAGCTGTAAACGGGATATGGAGCATAAAAATCGTCGGAGTGAATGCCGATAGGTTCATCGAGCATGTCAGGACCGATAAGGTTCTGGATTACTGTATAAAACTGACGGATACGCCCGCCGGAACGAAAACGATCTCAGTCACCGTTTCGCAGAGGGTATTCAAAGCGCTTGGAACGTTGGGAGAAAACCTGATGCTCAAAACGCCGAGGAATACCGTTGTAATACGTCCGGGTGTTCTCGCCGACAGCAACGGCATATACGGGTCGACAAAAGGCGAGTCGAACTATGTGATAGATATTACGCTTGACAGCCCGTATGCGGGCAGCAATACCAAAAACCTGATACTCAGATCGCCCGTATCCGATGTTGAAATTGGGCTTTCAGACGGCATAACCGATCCTATCGAATCGTTCCAAATGCCGCTTAAGATCGTGTACGATTATAGCTCGGCCGGTTGGTACAAGCCCGGAATTACATCGGGTTATGTACTGTCTCCGGCTTCGTCGGACTGGGTGAAAGCCGCGTCGACCGGTAACTTCGATACCGACGCGGGCCTCGGCACACTGTCCTTTGAAACGCTTATTCCGGGCCGCATGGCTGTTGCGGATCAGGGTACGAATTATTTTGACGACATTTCGGGCAGCTACGCGAAAAATTCGATAGTAAATGTAGCGTCGGCACATAAGCTGAAATCGGTTTCCGGTAGGAAATTCGAGCCTTCAAAGACACTGACGACAGGCGATTCGACGAAGTTTATGCTCGATGTGCTTGACGTCAGCTATGGCAGCGATTATATGACGCTCGCCGCAAAGGCCGGGATCATACAGAACGCGGATATAAACAACGCAGCCTCGAATTGTACGAGGGAGAAAATGATAGGCATGGCAATGCGGGTCTATGAACTGAAAACTTCTGAAAAAGCAAAACCGTCGTCTGACGACGCTGCGGTATATAAGGATATCAACCGGGTCAGTCCGGCGCTGTTGCCGAAAATCAAGTTTGCTCAGGAAATTGGTGTCATAACAAGCAGGTTTTCCGATACACTCGGTCCCAAAGACCCTGTAACACGCGCCGAATCAATGGTGCTACTCGAAAAGCTGCTGCGTTATGCGGGCGAAATCTGAGTAAAAAAGACATCTCAACCAGTAAAGAAGCGCGACATAGAAATTTTTCATGTATATGCCCCCTTACCTTCGGCAATAATTTTATCGGGATTATTTTTACGGTAAACGAGTAAGGGGGCTTGAACGTGAAAAAATTTACATTTGCGGTACTGATTTTTATATTAGTCATCTCCATTTTTTTTATATCAATACAAAAAGTTCAACAAGAAAATTCAACAGCAGCGGTTATGAATACGGCTTTTAAAGCGACAGGCGCATCTGCGGTCAGCTGTGAGGTTTTCATACGGTGCGACCTTTCTTCCGCCGATTTTGAAAAGGAAGAAATAAGGAGACAGCTGCTCTGCGATATGATCTCCGGCGCCGGCGGCGATCCGGCCGGGAAAGAGCCCATTTTCACCAATATCGACAATGACCTGAGCTTCGGAACCCAAACCGATTACATAATCAGTGAATACAATTCCATACATACAAGTGTATTGAAGGACAGGCAGGCAAAAACTCCTGATTTGTTCAGGCTGGCTGCTACCTACGACGATACGTCAGGATCTTTTGACATGGCAAAGGTTGTAAAAGGCTTGTACGGCGTTTTTGAGAAGTATGCGAAAGAGCCTTCGGTTAATATATCCATAACGGGCAGTCTCGATGGAAAGCTCGATGAGGACAAGCTCGACCGGCTCTATGAAAAGGTGTTTGAAACAATAGGTGCCAATGAAGTTGAAGGGATCGACGAAGCAGGGCTGGTAAGCGTCTCGGCCTTTTCTCCTTCGATACGCGACGCCGTCCGTGTAAACGGCAGGCGCATCAATATAAATATGGCGGCAAGGTATAATTCCTACGAAGGAAAAACCTACATATGGCTCGCGACGCCTGTGATAACAACGGAATACTGACAGCGGACCAAATGAGAAAGAAAATACTTTAGATAAAGGGGAGAATAGACGTGTCCAAATTGATCATATCTGAGGGAAAGCCTCTAAAAGGCAGAGTGCGTGTAAGCGGGGCTAAAAATTCGGTGCTTCCGATAATTGCGGCTTCACTGCTTGCCGACGGAAGAAGCGTCATCGATGAATTACCTTACCTGAACGATGTGAAAATAATGTGCGATCTGGTTAAATCTCTTGGGGCGACAGTCAATGTTTCCGACAGTCAGAACAAGCTGGAGATAAATTGCTCGTCTTTGACAAATACAACTGCGCCGTATGAACTGGTCAATAAAATGAGGGCGTCCTTCCTGGTAGCGGGACCTTTGCTGGCCAGAGCCGGATATGTAAGGATATCGCTTCCGGGAGGCTGCGCGATCGGCTCGAGACCAGTGGATCTTCATTTAAAAGGCTTTATGGCGTTAGGCGCCAATATAACGCAGGGACACGGCTATATCGAAGCCCGGAGAAACAGCCGGCTTAAGGGCGGTAAGGTCTATCTCGACTTTCCCAGCGTCGGCGCTACTGAAAATATCATGATGGCGGCTTCTCTGGCCGAAGGCTCGACAACCATAGAAAATGCGGCGATTGAGCCGGAGATAGTCGATCTGGCGACGTATCTCACATCAATGGGAGCTGAAATAAAAGGCGCGGGAACGGATACCATCAAAATTTCGGGGGTCAGGGAGCTCAAAGGCGTCAGCCATACGGTGATCCCTGACCGGATAGAGGCCGGGACCTACATGGTCGCGGCTGCTATCACCGGCGGGGACGTAGTGGTTGAAAATGTAGTTACGGATCATCTCAAACCGGTGACTGCAAAACTAAGGGAAGCTGGAGCGGAAGTCTCGGAGGAGCTCAGCACAATACGGGTGAGAGGCGGGCAGCTCAACGCTGTCGATATCAAGACGCACCCGTATCCGGGCTTCCCTACGGATATGCAGTCGCAGATGACGTCGCTCCTGAGCGTGGCATGCGGAACGAGCATGGTTATAGAGACTATTTTTGAAAACAGGTTCATGCACGTATGCGAGCTTAAAAGAATGGGAGCGAGCATAAAGCTGGAGGGCCGGAGCGCCATCATCGAAGGCTGCAAAAAGCTCACAGGGACAAAGGTGAAGGCCACGGACCTGAGGGCGGGAGCGGCGCTGATACTGGCCGGGCTCTCCGCCGAAGGCACAACGGAGATACTTGACATCGAACATATCGACAGAGGCTATATAAGGATCGACGAAAAGCTGAAAGAGCTGGGAGCAAGCATAACGCGAGACGAAGACGATTAAGGCGGGGATACCTTTCAAAATGAAGTATGCAGTGTAAACTGCATACTTCATTTTTTATGTGAATATAGATAGATAAGCTTGTTGTACCGGTTAGCATATCTGCCACGCCGGTTACTTGATAATGCGTAAGTTTTGCGACTTAGAGCATATTAACGAAGTTTTGCATAAGGCAAATTTTTTGTTTGAGCGAAGCGAGTTAAAATTTGCCGCAAAACGAGTTATATATGCTCTTGGAGCGAAACTTGCAATAGAAAGTAATCGGCGTGGCAGATATGCTTTTTCACAAAGCTTGGATTAGAAGCAGGGCCGGCATGGCAGAGTTAAATTGGATGCTGATTTGCGGGGGGACGGATGAAAAAGCTTATTTTCTATGCAGGCGTCATGTTAATAGTAGTCATTCTTCTTCCGCTGTTGATCGTAAAGGGCTGCGGACCTGCTCCCGCTCCCGGAAAGAAGCCGCCTGCCGAACCGGTTCAGCCTGCCAAATACACGATCACGGTATATAATACTTCTATTAAAAAAGCTGAAGAGATGGATCTCGAGGAATATATCAAAGGAGTCGTAGCAGCCGAGATGCCTGCCGACTTCAGCATCGAGGCCCTCAAGGCCCAGGCGGTCGCAGCCAGGACCTTCGCATACGGAAGGCTCTCCGGGGCATATGCTTCAAAGGCCGGAGTACACGACGGCATCGACATATGCACTGATTCCACGCATTGTCAGGCCTGGAGCGACAAGGCCTCCGCAATGAAAAAGTGGAGCATCCTCTTTGCTGCAAGAAACTGGAGCAAGATCTCGAAAGCAGTTGAGGATACGAGGGGTCTCATAGTCGTATACCAGGGAACCGTGGCAAATACACTGTTCCATGCAAGCAGCGCCGGCAGGACCGAAAATGTGGAGGACGTATGGGCGGGCAGCAGCGTGCCCTATCTTCGCAGTGTTCCAAGCGAAGGGGATGAGGCTTCAAAGGGGTATATCACCACAGTGTATTTTAAAACTGCCGATATGGTCAGAAAGCTGGAGAACGCCCACCCCGACGAGGAGTTTGACGAGGACTCCATCAAGAATATGGAAATCTTGCAATACACCGCGGGCGGCAGAGTAAAAACTGTAAAGGTTGGGCATATTACACTGAAGGGCACTGAATTCAGGACACTTTTCAACCTGCGCTCGGCAGCTTTCAAATTGGAACCTGAGAGTGGCGACAGGATCAAAATAACGACGACGGGCTTCGGCCATGGAGTCGGAATGAGCCAGTGGGGCGCCGATTCGCTGGCCAAAAGAGGCGGTACCTTCCGCGAGATTCTGCTGCATTACTATACGGGCGTCGACATCATTTCCATAGAGGATTACGAGCAAATCAAATAATTTCACTCCATATGTATATCGTTGCCATATACGGAAACAATATTATTCGGAGGTGGAATTTGTGAATATGAAAAAATCGTTTCCAGATGAGAAAGGAACAAAAAGAGGAATAAAGGAGTTTCTGGACAAGAGAGGATTTTATATTGTCCTGTTAGTGTGCATAGCGGTTGTGGCCGGAACGGCGGTATATGTAACGACACGTAACGCCGGGGACTCCGATTACAATGCTCAGGAGATTTCACAAGGGGCAGGGGAAGGGCTCGAGGCCGACAATACTTTATCCGGCCAGCCTGATGAATTGAATGCACAGGAACCTGAGAATACTCAGGCTTCAGCCAACGCATCGAAACAATCCGATATCGGCAATCCCGCATCGACTGATGCCGCCGGAAACAGTGCGGTACAGCCTGAAGGCAGTTCCGCCGCAGCACCCAAGGATGGCACTGCACCTGCAAAGACTACAACTCCAGCGCCGTCAAAAACAAAGACTCCGGTCCCGGTAAAGAAGCAGAGCTTCAAGATGCCGGTAGCGGGCGCCATTTCTCTTGAATTTTCGAAGGACAAGCTTATTTATTCGAAGACTCTTGAAGAATGGAGAGTACATACGGGCGTCGATATAGCCTCGGACAGAGGGACTCCCGTTATGGCAGTCGCCGACGGAATCGTCACGGACGTCAGTAATGATCAGTATCTGGGCATAACTGTCGTGATCGATCATGGCAATGATATCAAATCCGTTTACAGGAATCTGGCTTCTGATGAAACCGTCGCTGTCAACCAGAAGATCAAACAGGGCGAGATCATTGGAAGCATAGGCAATACCGCGATGGATGAATCTTCGGAACAGCCTCACCTGCATTTTGAAGTGCTGAAGAAGGATGTCTGCGACAATCCCATGGCTTACCTGCCTAAAGCAGAGGATGCAAAATAACGGAATATTAGGTAATACACCGGCCAGTTAGTTTAATAAGCTTTGAAACAGAGGGACGGTTCTTCGAAACAAAAGAAGAACCGTCCCTCTGTTTCGTTATTTAATTCATATAGACGTCGTACAGGGCATATATATACTGTAGGCATGTTAAAGAAGCCGTATAAGCGGTCCTTCTGAAAGACAAGAGGCTCCCGATGCCTTCAGATACAAGTGATTTATGCGCATTTCTCCACAGTATGACTTGAAGAGGGGGTATACACAGTTGAAGGGATATATCGAAGAGAGGGCAATAGAACTGGCGAATTACATTATTGACAAAAAGACAACGGTAAGAGCGGCGGCAAAAAAATTCGGCATCAGTAAAAGTACGGTACACACGGTTATTGCATTCGGGAATGGAATTCCGGGGGTAAGCTGACATGAACGGATATATTGAAAGTAGAGTGCTCGAACTTGCCGACTACCTTATCAGCAACAAATCGACCGTTAGGGAGACGGCAAAAAATTTCTGCGTTTCAAAGTCAACAGTGCATAAGGATCTTGTGGATAGACTGCCCGATATCGATACAAATATGGCGGCGCAGGCCAAGGAGGTCCTTGATGTAAACAGGTCCGAAAGGCATATCAGGGGGGGTAAAGCAACGAGATTGCAGTATCTTCGAAAAGCAAAATGGAAAGCCGGTGTATCGAAAGCTGAAGAATAGTACGACAATAAGTGTATTTTTAAAAAGGCCCGCAGGTACTGAATTGCGGGCTTTTTTCTGTCCTTTGACGCTTTGATAATTCGTAATGCGGGCATATTACACAACGCAAAGTAATGCTTGACATATAATATTATACATTGTATAGTATTGTTAGATTTAGCGTTACCTTTTGAAAGGTGTCAATTATGGGATTATTGATTGCGTTGTTCGGTACAACAATATATTCGGCGGGAGTTATTCTCCAGAAGAAAGGTTCCGGGTGGATGGGATGGAAGGGAAAGGTCGACCTTAGGTGTATCTCCATGTTTTCACTGTGGCTCGCAGGAATGCTGCTTTCCTATGTAGTATCTGCGCTTACCATGGGTGTGGCGTCGAAAAGTCTTCCTCCATACATCGTTTCGGCAGTGTCGGGCTGGGGTATGGTAGTTATAGTCTTTCTTTCAAATTTATATTTGAAGGAAAGAATCCATAAGTCCGATATAGTGTATTCCTTGGTTATAATAACCTGTGTGCTGCTGATAAGCCGGTTTCAGAGTCCTGAAACAGAGCCGGCAATAAGCAGGCTATATCTATATATCCTGTTGTTGGCTCCATTCATCCTGCTGGCGCCGGTTTTTTTTCCGAAAACCCCGCTAAAGCACAAAGTTGTCCTCCTATCCGTATTTTCAGGCTTTATGGGAGGAATGGTAATAGTACTGATGAACATCCTGGTAAGGGAAAGCGGCGATTCATTTTTGGGCATTGCAGGTTCTTTTAACCTATATGCGTACTTTGCTGCGGGCCTTTGCTCCGTCGCGGCCAAACAGGCGGCTTACAGGCTGGGAGATGTCGTACTTGTCACGCCGCTGCAAACTTCGTTTTCCATGATCTATCCTCTTATTTGCACTTATTTTATTTATCATTCCGCTGTCAATACCGTACAGATTCTGCTTGTTCTTGTAATAGTACTGGCTTGCTGGCAGATACAGAGCAAGCGTTGATACTGTAAATCGGGACATGCCCGTATGATTGTGCAAGAATAGCAGGACAGCCCTTCTCATACATTGTTATGAGGGGGTGTTGCAATGTTCCGGATCATAATGAGCTTCCGGCAGTATATTGATCAGATCGACCCGCAGATTAAAAAAGATATTGCAGACAGGTATATGGAGCGTATTGCCGAATGTGTCCTGGCGCGTATCGCGGAAAATCCAGGACTGGCTGAAGAGCCGGAACCGGAAGCTTCGACGGGGGTTGGGAGCAATGATTAAAAGAGCGGCTTGTTATTGCAGAGTCAGTACGAAAAAGGAAGAACAGCTCCAGTCGATGGAGATGCAGAAGCAGTATTTTAAGGAATATTGTAAAAACAATACCGGTTATGAATTGTATGAAATATATGCCGATGAAGGAATAAGCGGTAAGTCGTTAAAAAACAGAAAGGCCTTCGACCGAATGATAACGGACGCCAAAAACGGATGTTTCGACGTTATTCTGGTAAAGGACTTCAGCCGTTTCGCACGAAATACGGTAGATCTGCTTACTATAGTAAGAATGCTGAAGGACATCGGAATTGAGGTCTACTTTGTAAATTATAACATGACGAATCTCGGAGAGTCCGAGCTGGTGCTCACGATGATGGGAGCATTGGCCCAGGAGGAGTCCGCGGCTCTGTCAAAGAAACTTAAACTGTCAAAGAATATGAATGCTCAAAGGGGCAGGGTGCCGAATTTTGTTTACGGGTATGACCGCATTGACACATTTACGCTTGTTCCCAACGAATATGAAGCCGGATGGGTTAGAAGGATTTTCGAGATGTATGTGCATGATGGCATGGGGACGGCAAAAATAGCGGAATATCTGAATAATAACATGGTCAGGACAAAAAGGAATATTTTAAACGGATGGTCCCAGCATATTGTCTCCTACCTGCTTAGAAATGAATTATATGTAGGAAGGGTGGTCAATGGAAAAAGCACGGTTACCGACTTTAAAACCGGAAAACGGAGGCAGTTTGGCCGCGAGGGCTGGATCACTGTCGAAAGGCCCGAATTTGTAATAGTGGACGGCGAACTCTTTAAAATGGCCCAAATACTGTCGGAGTCAAGAAGGAACAGCTTTAATAAGGACAAGAAAAGGCAAAGCAATAAGTATCCATTAAGCAATCTCATTGTCTGTGCCAATGACGGTTACTCATTCAGACGTTGCAGCAGGCAATACTGCAATAACGGAACAGTATATGTCTGGTGGACCTGCTCCTACAGGAATATTAAAGGCGCCGACGCATGCAGAAACACGATATTGCTGTATGAGGATCAGATGCATAGCGCAATTCTCGGTTTATTGAATAATATGTGCCCTGACAGGGAGACCATGGAAAAACAGGTGCATGAATTGGTTTCAAAAGAGCTTCGCAGAAGGTATGATGGAAATCGCCGCAGAAAAGAGCTTTTATCAGGGCTGAAAGCGCTTGAAACTAAAAAAAGCCGGCTGTTGGACGCCTATGCTGACGGCGTGATCTGCAAGAATGATCTCGATTTACGGCTTAAACCGATTACAACTGAAATCAATGAAGTTAGAACATCCCTTAAAATTCATGATAAATTTGAAAAGACTCTAATCGATGCCGATGCGTGGGCAACGGAGCTTATTAAAGACCTGGACACAAGTGCGGAAAGGCTTTTGAGCAATACCTTCCTGAAAACCATATTTGAAAAGTTCGTCGTTTATCAGGACGGCAGGATTACAGTGTCTATAAAGGCCGGTAACAATACCGGCAGTTCACTTGAGCTGCCATTTGGAGAAATTATTTGTTGCGAAGCAGTTTAACCTTTCCCGAATGCAACAACGGTACATAAGGATGTCACGGAGAGGCTTGCCAGGGTGAATTCCGAGCTGGCGGACGAAGTGAGGATTGTGCTCGAGGAAAATAAGGCGGAAAGACATATAAGAGGTGGAGAAGCGACTAAGGCAAAATATCAGGGTAAATAAGCAAAAACGCAGCGCTAAATCGAAATCAGTCGAGAAACGGCATAGAATTTGCAATCGAGAAAAGGTGAAGCCGGGGCAATCAATTTGTCCCGGCTTTGTCGCGTATTGGCATAAAATCCGATGTTGCATAATTGTAATATTATGATAATATTAGAATTGAGTTCTGCAACTTTTCTTGTAAAAATTCGATAGAATTTTACATCTTTATGATATAAAAGACATAACAAAGGGGTGTTATTATTGGGCTTCGGACAGGATATCGGAATTGACCTGGGAACGGCCTCCGTGCTGGTCTACATCAAGGGAAAGGGTATTGTGCTTCGGGAACCCTCCGTGGTTGCCATAGATAAAAATTCAAACAAACTTCTGGCTGTCGGTGAGGAAGCTCGCCGCATGCTGGGCAGAACGCCCGGTAATATAGTAGCGATCAGGCCTCTAAGGGATGGCGTTATTTCTGATTACGACATCACTGAGAGGATGTTGAAATATTTTATAAATAAAATATGCGGGAATAAGGTTTTCAGGCTTTTCAAGCCGAGAATCATGGTCTGCGTGCCGAGCGGCGTCACCGAGGTCGAAAGACGCGCGGTAATAGACGCGGCGATGCAGGCAGGGGCAAGGAAAACCTACCTTATCGAGGAACCTATAGCGGCGGCGATAGGAGCCGGTATAGACATAACCAAGGCCTGCGGCAGCATGGTCGTCGACATTGGCGGGGGAACGACCGATATAGCGGTTATTTCGCTGGGTGGCACCGTTGTTTCGTCTTCAATCAAGGTGGCGGGCGATAAATTCGACGAAGCTATCGTAAGGTATATGCGTAAAAAACACAATATCATGATAGGCGAGAGAACTGCCGAAGAATTGAAGATAAATATCGGCACTGTCTATCCGAGGGTACAGGATGTGTCAATGGACGTAAGGGGAAGAAACCTGATATCAGGACTGCCCAAGACCATTTCAGTCACATCGACCGAGATGATGGAAGCATTGGAGGAGCCTATCTCAAGCATAATCGAGGCAGTTCACTCGGTGCTTGAAAAAACTCCGCCGGAACTTGCCGCCGATATCAGCGACAGGGGCATCGTGCTGACAGGAGGCGGAAGCCTGGTTTATGGCCTGGATAAGCTGTTGCAGGAAAAAACGGGCATCAACGTAATTATAGCCGACGATGCGATTTCATGCGTGGCGCTCGGTACAGGCGAAGCGCTCAATGACATTGAAGTTATCGAGAAGAGCGCCGCACCTGAGGCAAAATATAGAAAGTAAATAATCAGGATCGTCAAAAAGCAAGGATTTGAATCCTGAACATGATCTGACTGAAACCGGGGTATTGACCCCGGTTTTTTGATTTCTTGCCGTCCTTCGATAATTTTACATAAAACCGTTAAATAATGCCGGGCGGTTACCGATATGTATTATAGCGCATGGACTGCGCAAATCAGTAGATTTTAGTTGGGTTTACGGCCACGGACGGCGCTTGACCCGCATGGAGTTCATATGGTTCGTGGCTTGTATACATCCGGCTGGAGTATGCTGTCTCTTGAAAAAAAGATGGATGTCATTTCAAATAATATGGCCAATTCCAGTACGAGCGGCTATAAAAAGGATACGCTCGTGATGGAGAGCTTTCCCAATGTATTGACGAAAATAGTAAAGGATTACAACGTTCCCACCGGAACAGTGCATGATATAGGAACGATGCAGCTTGGCAGCGACGTGGGCCAGGTTTATACCTATTATACCCAGGGCCAGCTGAGCCGTACGGACAACAAACTTGACATGGCGATCAGCGGAAGCGACAATGCTTTCTTTACAGTGGCTGTGCCGGATGCCAACGGAAATATCAAAGCATATTACACCAGAGACGGTTCGTTCTCGAAAAGCTCGAACGGTACGCTGGTAACAAGGGACGGTTATACTGTTCTGGGTCAAAATGGCCCTATAGCACTGCAAAGCGGGGATTTCACGGTCAATGAGGACGGCACCGTGGAACAGAATGGAGAGATCGTCGATAAACTGCTGATGACTGAATTCGCGGATACATCTGCGTTGAGGAAATATGGAATGAACCTGATCCAGGCCGATGCGGGAGCGGAGACCCGGAGCTTTTCCGGAACTGTCCAGCAGGGTTATCTGGAGCTTTCAAACGTAAATTCGGTAAAAGAAATGGTCGATATGATCACGGTGCTGCGCTCGTATGAAGCGAACCAGAAAGTGCTGCAGGCTATCGACGGCACGCTTGATAAAGCGGTGAACCAGGTTGGAGCGGTAAGATGATGATCGTACGGGGAGGAACGTTATTATGATGAGAGCACTTTGGACAGCAGCTTCGGGTATGCAGGCACAGCAGATGAACGTCGACATTATTTCTAACAATCTGGCGAATGTAAATACCACTGCGTTTAAAAAGGACAGGGCAGAGTTCAAGGATCTGCTTTATGAAACTATGGACAGGGCGAACGTGCTGCCGGACGGCGGAAAGCCCGTAAACCTGCAGGTTGGGCATGGTACGACTGCCGTTGCTACGGTAAAGGACTTCACAAAGGGGAGTCCCGAAGAAACGGGCAATCCGCTGGACTTTTACATAGACGGCGAGGCCTTTTTCATGGTGCAGGGACCTACAGGCGAAGTGAATTATTCGAGGGACGGCAGCTTTAAAGTTAGTCTTACCGACGCCGGAAAGATGCTGGCTACTGCCGACGGCTACGCTGTGCTGGATGATACGGGAAATCCGATAATGTTGGATGGCGAGCTTTCAAAGCTTAACATATCGCAGACCGGCGAGCTGAGTTATCTGGACGAAAACGGCATGTACCAGCCGACAGGTCAGGTAATGGGTTTGGCTTATTTCGACAACCCGGAAGGTCTTGAAAATATGGGGCATAACCTATACAAGGCAAATCAAGCGACGGGCGAACCTGTCATGGCGCTCGACTCTACGCAGAAAAGCCTGATAAACCAGAACTTCCTCGAATCATCCAATGTGCAAACGGTTGAGGAGATGGTCAAGCTGATTGTTGCGCAAAGAGCCTATGAACTGAATTCGAAGGCTATCCAGTCCTCCGACGAGATGCTCGGCCTTGCCAACAATCTCAGAAGGTAATAAAATGATTTTGCGGGAATAAAACCGGGGACGATAAAAAGGGGCTTGGCATTATGGATTCAGTCATTGGAAGCATAACTGGCAGTATAACGCAAAACATAACGGGAAACGCGGTACAATCTGCGGAACAGTCCTCCGATGATACTTTCGCCAAAAAACTGGAGGAAGCGGCCAGGAATAACGATGACAAAGCGCTTAAGCAAGCCTGCCAGGAATTCGAATCAATCATGCTCAGCATGATGTACAAGCAGATGAAGGCGACCGTGGTCAAGTCCGACCTGATGGAAGAGGACCCGGGGATGGATATATTCCAGTCGATGGAGGACGACGAGCTGATGAAGCAGGCGTCGAAGACTGGGAGCTTCGGCCTGGCCGAATCGCTTTACAAGCAGCTTTCAAGGCAGTACGGCAAGGCTGCCTATACAGGAGCGCAAGGCACTGTCGATCCGGCCGGAGCAGCGCGGCCCGCTGCGGCGTCGTCGGAGACGGGAACACCGGCTGCAAAGGCTTCGGGAGAAGCCGGCGTTGCGGATAGCGCGGCGAAACCGTCAAAAACGCCCGACACCGGCGCCGATGGCTCGGGAGACGCCGAAATCATGCAGGAAAGCGAGCCTGTGAGTGAAGAAAACGGAAAATAATAAAATTAAAAAATACATATCAACAACGTTATTGATCGTAATGTCCCTCATATTGATCTATGTCGGACATTTTTTATTTGTAACGGAAAACCCCGGCAAAAGCGGGGAACCAGACGGAAGCAACGCGGCGCAAACAGGGACGGAGACGCGGGGCACGACATCCAAAGCACAGGACGCTAGAGATGCGGTCAGGTATACACATAGATCGGAGACTCTGAACGGTCTCAGGCAGGAGATCAACCTGCTCGAGATCGATCCCGGCGTACCGGGAGTCAAAATCGTGCCGGTGCTGTCATATGACCTCATATATGGTTTTGAAAAGCTAAGCGCGATGGCAAAGCGCAAAAATGCTTATGCAGCTGTAAACGGAGGCTTTTTCCACGTTTACGGACAACCCTCGGGTATGGTCGTCATCAACGGGGAGCTGTGTACGGACTCTACGGGGAAATACCCTGTTTTTACGCTCGAAGGCGGAAAGGCGGCATTGAAAGAGATAGACAGCAATTTGTCGCTGGAATATGGAGAAGGGGCCGGAGCTTTGTCTGTCGACGGTTTGAATGTTACTGCACTGGGTAAACAGACAATAGTCTATACGCCTGTTTACGGAAAAAGCAACAGGGCGCAGAAAAGGAACATAACGGCGACAGTTGTAAATGGAGTGGTCACAAAAATCGCGGATTATTCCGGCGAGGCCGGGATACCTGAAAACGGGATGCTTATCTCCTTTTTCGACACGATTAAGTATTCCGGAGTAGAGCTGCCCATAAAGGAAGGCGACCGTGTAAAGCTCATTCACAGCCCTGAGATCGCCGCGGATATGCAGGCCTATGAATGCGGCAGCTGGCTGGTCAGGAGCGGGATGCCGGTAGTTAAGGAAAAGGACGCATGGGTCGGAATCATGACCAACAGGGACCCGAGGACCGCTGTCGGTATTAAGGCAGACGGGACGGTGCTCCTACTGACGGTCGACGGCAGGCAGCCCAGCTATAGCGCGGGCTTTACCGGGCAGGAGCTGGCTGAATATCTTGTGGGCTGCGGCGCCAGTGACGCGGCAATGCTGGACGGCGGCGCATCGACGGAGATGCTGCTCGAGGGCAAGCTGGTAAACAGGCCTTCCTATGGGGGCCAGGAGAGGGAACTGGCAGGCGGCATAGTTGTACTGGCCGGTGAGTGATAAGTAGGGCAGATAAATGAATTGGGGATAGGAGCGGCTGTAAGGATGCGGGATGAAAGCTCCGAGCGGTTCAAGGCTAATGCTCTGCTTTGTTCGGCCGCCTCCAACGGCATCCTGCCGTATCCGGCTAAATCCGCCATCCGTGGCGGATTTGCCTTACCTTGATCCTGCATTCGCCATGCACCGCTAAGTCGCTTCATCAAGCATCCATACAGCCGCTCCTATCCACCAACGAATCCTCCCTGTCCACCCTGTCACAGTACTAGAAATAAAAAAACAGTTGGTCCAGTGTATTGTCGAGCTTGAATTCGAAGTCGGAGATAAGCAGCTTGTCGTAGGAATCACTCTTGAGGAACGGGTTGTGAGGTATCTCGCTTTCGCTGATCCAGCCCAGTTTCGCGTAGGCGTACCAGGTACCCTGCCGGATTATCATTTCCTGGATATATGAAAGGCGCTCGCCCATATCGCACAGATACAGGCCGCAGCTATACGGGCGGATCATGTAATGTGAGCACATGTTGTTCTTAAGCAGGCAGCATTCTCCCGTATCCTGTTTCGCAAGTATTATTGGCTCGGCGTTATTATATTCGAACAGCAACGCGGCTTCCAATTGCGATATCCGGGCAGATTCCGACATTTCGCTTATCGCCTTGCGTCTTGCCTTGATGTCGGGTTTCTCGGGCATTATGAACAGTTCTCCGGCAGCTTGCTCCAGGCCTAATCCAAAACCCTTTAAAAGCATATCGATATCCGGGCCGAGCACCGGAATATTATCGCTGCAGCAGCCCCCGCAGCCTTTGCATCCGCTGGACTTCAGGCCGCTTGTCAGCCTGAAACTGTCGAGTTCAGCCGACAGCTGTGTCAATGTAGTATCCGGATCATAATGGCTAAGCTCAATTTCATTATCAAGTGCGGCAAATTCCGTCATTTTTCATCAGCTTTCGTCAAAGCAGCATTTCCTCTATGATAGCAGAATCGGGCATTCACCGCAATGCTGCCTTTGCCATTACAGGTAAATTCAGACTAAAAAATTCTAAAACATGGAACTTAATATAAAACTGCAAGTCTAATATTTTGTGCCGGCAAACACAAACAATATAAAAATGTAAAGGACTGATCCATTTGAAAAGGAAACTGGCATTATTATTGACAATAGCTTTCATATTTACTCTTGCTCTACCCTTAGGCGGTTTTGCCGCTATGGATAAGGAGCTTGAAAATGCGATTAAGATCGCCAAAACGAAGTTTGCGATACCGGACGACTATTCGTTCCAGTCGAATATCGGTACGAGCGGCGAGAAGAAGGTATACCAGCTTAGCTGGAACAGCAAGGACAAAATGAATACTGTCAGCATCTATGTAACGATAGATGAAGACGGAATGGTGATCAACTACAGCAAATACGCGCAGGATGACTACAAGCAGACGGGCAAGCTGCCCAAGCTCAGCAGGCAGGATGCGTTGGCCAAAGCGGGACATTACATAGAATCCATAGAGCCCGGCCTGATGAAACAGCTCAGGTATGAAGAGGCCAACCGGAACAGCATCATGGATTCCGGCTATTATATGAATTATTACAGGGTCGTAAACGGTATCCCGTTCTATAACGACAGGGTCACTGTTTACATAAACCGTGATACAGGCGCGCTGCAGAGCTATTCGCGCCAGTGGACCGACATAACATCTTTCCCCTCGGCTGCGGGCGCCATGTCGCTTAAAGATGCTCAAAAAGCATATGCTGAGAATCTCGGGCTTCGTCTGATTTACAAATATGCACAGGTCGACGATGTGCTGAATACTTATCTTGCATATGCCCCCATATATGATAACGGCAGCTTCGGCATCGATGCCTTCACAGGGGAAAAACGCCGCACTTCCTCCGATTATGGTATTATGTACAATGATTCGATGGCAACGGCGAAGCAAAGGGCCGCTGTGGAGACGGCGGCGGGCGTACAGCTGAGCCCCGAGGAGCTTAAGGCCGTGGAAGAGGCCTCCAAGCTCATATCCCAGGAGGAAGCCGAGAAACTGGCGCGTGCCAGCGAATTTCTCGGGCTTACGGACAGCTTCAAGTTGCAGAGCTATTACCTCAACAGTGGCTGGCCGGATAAGACACAGTATTCGTGGTCGCTCTATTTTGTAAAACAGGATGCTGAAAAGAATATCAACACCGAGTATGTCAGTGTTATGATAGATGCTAAGACCGGGCTCATTACCGGATTTAACGGTGGAACCCCTGTGAATCAAAATACCAAGCCCATAAGCGACCTAAAGACGGCGAAGGCTGAAGCGGATGCCTTCCTGAACAAGTATTACCCTCAGTACACCAAGCAGACAGAGTATGACAAACTGGCCTCCGAAAGTTATTTGTCCGATTCGGCACAGAGTTCATATTATAGCTTTGCCTATTACAGGATGGTGAACGGGATACCGTTCCCGGATAACGGAATAACCATCAGCTATGACAATATGAGCGGTAAGATTACCGGCTTCAATTTGAATTGGTTCAATACCGGCTTCCCGAACAATAAGGTCATAAGCCTGGATGGGGCTACCGACAGCTTGTTCGATAAGGTGGGTCTCGAACAGCAATACAAGCTGGACTATACGGATAGCGGCAGCAACGCAAAGGTCCTTCCGCCCATTTCCAGCGGGAATGCCAAAGCTGTGCTCGTATATGTGCTCAAAAACGAAAAGCCGCCGGTTGTATCGGCAACCAACGGAGTGCTTCTCAACCCTGACGGCTCCGAATTCAAGGAAGCAGTAAAAGTCAATTATACCGATATAAAGGGTAATGCTGCCGAAAAACAGATCATGGTGCTTGCCGACAATGGCATCTATCTTGAAGGCAGCCAGTTCAAACCCAATGCCGCTATTACGCAGCTTGACTTCCTGACGCTGTTGTCGAAAACTCTTAATTACTACGCACCTGTGCTCCCTCTGAAGGGTACAAATCGGGACAGCGATGATCTATATGCGTTCCTTCAGCGCGAAGGCGTCATAAAAGCCGGAGAGAAAGCGCCGGCAGCCAACGTGACGAGGGAGGAAGCCGTAAAATACCTTGTGCGGGCGATGAAGTATGATAAGGTAGCGGATATCAAGGGCATATTCAATATCGGCTACAAGGATAAGGCGAGCATAAACCCGAGCCTGACAGGATATGTCGCTATTGCGGCCGGCCTCGGCATCGTCGGCAGGACCGGCAGTTTCGACCCGAAGGCAAAGCTTACAAGAGGCGAAAGCGCGACAATGATATACAATTACCTGCAGTCATAGAATTTAATGCGCCCTCCTCATAATTGGCTAAAGACCTCTCTTTGAACAGGAAGCACGCTGATCCAACCTCAGCGTGCTTCTTGTTGAAATTTTGTAGTTGTTGCATCGGCGGTTTTTATTTGTGGATTCTCATATCCTACTGCAGTATGAAATGTCCTTTTGACTTTACACCGCCGATTCCTTTTGCACCCGATTGTGTAAGTCTGGCTACCTGCTCCGGTGAAACATAGTATCTGGAATCGGTCAGCGCGATACGGTCGCCCACCTTTGCCGGGTCGAGCGCATGGATCAGTATCCTGCCCGGAGAGCTTGCGAAGTTCGCTCCTGCCTCCATTATTCCTTCGAAATAGGACTGGCACGCTCCCGAGAATATACAAAGCTTATCGTAGCTGGGCTCGAATTTTCTGGCTTCCTGCGCAGTCTGGATGAAAAAGCGGGAGTTTCGGTAGCTGTCAATCGAATTCATTTTGACCGCATTCTTTTTTAAACCGTCATGGCCGGTCGCAACGAGGATGTCAGCCTTCGTAGCTGCAAGCAGCGACCTTATACTCCCCGCCTGGTCGCTCTCCGGGATCACGCGGCCAACTGCCCTTATTTTGGCGTCCTCATAATATTTCAGGCACATCTCCATGAAATCGGCGCTTGAATCGACATGCAGGATCGTGCCCGATCTTCCCCGCACCCTTTTAAAAGCACCGAAGGGAGAGGAGCCCCGTGACATGTGGTGTATGCCTTCTGTCGAAAGCCTGCTCCTCAGCTCCCTGTCCACCTCCTCGGGACTTTTCCATTCCAGGTCGCCTTCTTCTGAATCGGCCAGGATACGGTACAACATTCCCTTCAATAGATATGTTTTCTTGCCGCTGCTCCTGTTGCTTGTTATTTCCGTTATTTTGAAATGGATATCGCCGCCATAGGATTTTCTAGTAACTACATCGCCTATTTTTAAAGCTTCCATATGACCACCCTTCATTTACATAAGTCAACAATACATAATATGAAAGGTGGTGCAGGTTGGGAACACAGGGGATATCAATGGCATAAAAAAAGAACTCCGTCCGTATGGAGTTCTCTTATCCGAAGTAAACTTTGTGTTTTTGTATCAAGCGGGGAATTTGCCGCATGCTGCCCTGAGGTTTTTATATTCCCCGTGAGCCGGGAAGCTTCAGATTCCGTGCTTCCTTGCCTCCTCAATGATCTTTTCCGCCGCATCCTCGACGGAGAGCGTGGTAGTATCCAGTAACAGGTCGTAATTTTCAGGTTTTGAGCAGTCTACCCCATATTTTGTGTTATAACGCAGATTCTCGCTCTTTTTCCGCTCGATCAGGCTTAGCTTGGCTGCATCGGGACTGGCATACGTTTCCACCGCGCCCCTGCGGTCTCTCATTATCCTCCGTGCGGCTTCGTCGAGTTCGACGGTCATATACACCTTGAACGTATCCGGAACGAAATGCCAGGCCATCCTGGAATCAAGCGCCATATCCTCGTCGCGCCTGCCTATCAGCGCAAGCTCCGTATCGATCTCCTCATCTATCTCGGGATGGGATTCCATGTATTTATTGAAGGCAAGCACATCCATATTGTACTTCTGGGCCAGCGATCGCTGTATCTGTCCGATGGAATATATATTCAGGCCGTACTTCTCCTTGAGGTAACGGCAAACGGCCGACTTGCCGCTCCCGAGATCACCTGTAATGGAGATTTTTATACGCTTGCCTGTTTCATTCATCTCACGCACTCCTTTTAGTGTTCCATACTAATTTTATCTTATAGAGATTATAACAAATATGATACCTTCTTTTCCACAGTCAAATTAATATAATTGTGTTTTAAAATAATGGGCATAATCAAATACGCACAGAATAATTAAAAGTAGGAGAGTATAAAAATGCGATGCTATAACATTATGTCGCTGGTATTGAACAACAGGGTGCGGAATGCGGTGAAACTCCAGGACGCCCTGACTGAGTACGGCTGCATGATAAAAATGAGGCTTGGTCTGCATGAAGCGGAAGACGATTGCGAAAACGAAGGGCTTATAATTTTGAAGTTAACCGGTACGGATGAAGAAATAGCGGCGCTCGAGACGAAGCTCAACGGCGTCGAAGGCGTCAAGGCCAAGAATATGCAGATCTGCTCGGACTGGTAAGAAGGGCGTCTGCCCTCTTACAGCCGGCGTTAAAGAACAGTACGGCTTCTTCGACATATGTCCTCTGAATCCCTGTTGTGGCCGGGCTTTCCTTCGAGCTGTTCCGTTTCGCCGCAAATAGCGAATCCTGGGCAGCCAGGGCGATTGCTGCGCCGGGATGCTCCTCCAGCTCCTTACTACGAAGGAGCCGGACGAACACCAGGTTATGGTCGCGATTGCCGTTTTTGAAAGTGTTGTGGCTGCACCGCAATCGACGTTGCCACAAGCTCGGCATCCGGCACGATATGAAACCGGCGCCGGGTTTATGCCCGTGTTATGCAATAGTGCTGGATAGCTTCATTGTAGTAGGCCGCAAGCCCCGGGGCAAACTTGTCATAATATGCGGTGAACCTTTCGTCGGCGATATACATGTTCCCAAGGTTTGAATACATTTCGAGAGAACAGGGGTAGAAATATTTGCTCATCTGCGCCCGTGCATTATCACAGACAGCCATCATGCGTGGATCGCTGTAGGGGACGCCTGAAGTATAGCACTCTATCATTTCCTTAAGGTTTTCCTCACTTTCGGCATTGATCCTTGCCCAATCCTCCCTGGTATACTTTGAGGTACGCTCATTGGATATCCTGTAGGCTTCAGTGCTGCCCCACCTTTCCTTGACCTCGTTCTCATACTGCTTTTGCTCTTCCATCATTTTGTCAACATCGAATGCTTTGAACATTTCCTTCTTATCCATCTTTTTATCTCCTTCCAGATTATATAAAGTCTCCTTGGCTAGGTCCGTGAGATTCAAATACCGCTCCGCGCGTTTTTCAAGAAAGCGGATCTGCATTTTTAACGCTTCCTTCCTGTCGAAAGCAGGGTCATTCAGCATCAGACCGATTTTTTCAAGAGAGAAATCCAGTTCCCTGAAAAACAATATTTGTTGAAGCCTTTCCAAATCTTCATCGGAATAAAGCCTGTATTTCGCTTCGGTCCTGCCGGACGGGACCAGCAGACCGATCCTGTCGTAATATCTCAGCGTCCTGAGTGTTACGCCGGCTGTCTGGGCGATTTTGTTTATCGTATACGACATGTTCTCACCTCTTTTTCATCATAAACCATGACGTAACGTCAGTGTCAAGAAAATATAATAAGAAAATTTTGGGTGTTTTTACGGCGATATGGTACAATATTTTATAAAGCAATCAAGGCACAGAAGGGGAATGACATGAGATATATCGAGCTTGGCCCGCCCGACGACACTATCAGGGTTTCCGTACTTGCGCTCGGCACCGATTATTTCGGAACGACTGTAAATGAAAACGACGCCATTAGTTTAATGGATGCGTATACTGAGGCGGGAGGCAACTGTATCGACACTGCAAGGGTTTATGCTTCGTGGCTGCCCGGAGGTGATGGAGCGAGCGAAAGGACCATCGGCAGGTGGCTGAAGGCACGCGGGAACAGAAATAGTCTGGTAATCTCGACGAAGGGCGGCTATCCCAGGTTGGAAAGCATGAAAGAAGGGCGTTTGTCGCGGAAGGAGCTGGAGCGGGACCTCGACGAGAGTCTGATGGCGCTCGGAGTAGATCATATAGATATATACTGGCTTCACAGGGACGATGCGTCACGCGATGCAGAGGAAATAACGGAGACTTTATCCGTGTTTATAAAGAAGGGTAAGATCAGAGCAGCCGGATGTTCCAATTGGAGGGCCGCGCGAGTGGAAGAGGCCCTTAGAGCCGCTCAGACAAACGGTTTTGCTGCATTCTGCGCGAGCCAGATCCAGTGGAGCCTTGCTGCAACCACTCCCGAAGCATACGGCGACCTTACTCTGGTTTGCATGAATGCCGAGGAATACGGATGGTATGAGAAACACAGGTTCCCGGTATTTGCATATTCGTCACAGGCTAAAGGCTTTTTTGCCCGGGGCGCCTCCCAGGGGCTCGGGGCGCTCAGCCGTAAGGCAAATGACAGGTATGCCGCTCCGGAAAATTTTGCTCGTTTGGAAAGAGTCAAACGTTATGCGGCAGAAAACGGCCTTACCGTATCGGCCGCGGCTCTTGGTTATATAACCTGCAACCGGGTTCCCGGTATTGCCATAATCGGCTGTAAAAACGGCGAACAGCTTGCCGATTCACTGACAGCAGCTGATGTCGAATTACCAGAGGCTGATGTGGAATGGCTTTATAGAGGAAATTAAATTCATATAGGTAGTTAAATAGGGAGGTTCACATGAAAAGAGACATTAAGGCAATGATCGCCGAAATGACACTTGAGGAGAAGGCGAGTCTTTGTTCGGGCTTGGACTTCTGGCATACGAAGCCCATAGAAAGGCTGGGGATACCGTCGGTCATGATGACGGACGGTCCGCATGGATTGAGGAAACAGGTACAGGAGGAGGACCATTCGGCTACCACGAGCGAACCGGCGACCTGTTTTCCGACGGGCGCGGCACTGGCCTGCTCGTGGGACCGCGGCCTGATCGGCGAGGTTGGTAAGGCGCTGGGTGAGGAATGCCGGAAGGAAGAGGTTTCGATACTTCTTGGACCGGCTGCCAATATCAAACGCTCACCTCTGTGCGGCAGGAATTTTGAATATCTGTCCGAGGATCCTTATCTTTCTTCCGAAATGGCCGCCTCACATATCAAAGGCGTACAGAGCCAGGGGGTAGGCACTTCTCTGAAGCAT
Organism: Bacillota bacterium; assembly: GCA_023412915.1. Taxonomy (GTDB): domain Bacteria; phylum Bacillota; class Clostridia; order Acetivibrionales; family DTU013; genus JAEYOM01. The sequence goes on along the minus strand of JAEZRE010000024.1, from coordinate 94,035 downwards.
TTCGCAGCAAATAACCAGGAGACGAGGCGTTTCCTGATCGATGCCCGGATAGACGAAAGAACATTGAGGGAAATATACCTCGCAAGCTTCGAGGAGGCTGTCAGGCAGGAGCCCTGGACCTTGATGTGCGCTTACAATAAACTGAACGGCGAATACTGCTCTGAAAATAAATATCTGCTTACTGATATACTGAGGCAGGAGTGGGGATTTAAAGGCATCGTAATGTCCGACTGGGGGGCTGTAAATAACAGGCCGTCAGGCCTTGCCGCCGGGTTGGAACTGGAAATGCCCGCAAGCGGCGGAAGGAACGACGCAAGGATAGTCCAGGCCGTCAGAAGCGGAGAGCTTTCTGAAAGCGTTCTGGACAATGCGGTCGGCAAGCTGCTCGAGTTGATATTTAAAGCGGTCGATAATCAAAAGGGCTCTGTCAGCTGCGACATGGAAGCTCACAACCAACTTGCGCGCAAGGTCGCGGGCGAATGCACGGTGCTGTTAAAGAATGACGACGATATCCTGCCCCTGAAGAAAAAAGGCAGCCTGGCGGTAATCGGGGCGTTTGCCAGAAATCCGAGATACCAGGGCGGGGGCAGCTCGCATGTCAACCCGGCCGAACTTGACTGCGCCTTCGACGAAATATTGAAAAAAGCGGGCGAGGATATGGACATACTTTATGCGGCCGGCTATAGGGAGGACGCGGCAAATGGAATCTTCAGCAAAACGCCGCTGACCTCGGCAAGCGACATAGCCGACCCGATACTTATAGACGAAGCTGTCGAGGCGGCGCGGAAGGCCGACGCTGCGGTCATATTTGCAGGCCTGCCGGAGAATTACGAGTCGGAAAGCTTCGACAGAAGGCATTTGAGGATGCCGGACGGACACAATCAGCTGATCGAGGCAGTAGCTGCAGTCCAGAAAAATCTGGTGGTAGTGCTCAGCAACGGAGCGCCTGTTGAAATGCCGTGGATAGACGAAGTCAAGGCTGTCCTGGAAATGTACCTTGGCGGTCAGGCCAGCGGAAGCGCGGCCGCAGACCTGCTTTTCGGCGATATGAACCCTTCGGGCAAGCTTGCAGAGACATTCCCTAAAAAGCTCAGCGACAATCCGTCATACCTCAATTTCCCGGGTGATATCGGGAAGGTCGAATACCGGGAAGGCCTGTTCGTGGGATACAGATACTACGACGCGGCAGGAGTGGAATCCTTGTTCCCGTTCGGGTACGGGCTGTCCTATACGAAATTCGATTATCTTTCCATAGCTGCCGACCACACCGAAATCAACGATTCCGACGAACTCAAAGTATCGGTGAGGATCAGGAACAGCGGCAAGCTGAAGGGTAAAGAGATCGTGCAGCTGTATGTGTGTGATAAGGAAAGCAGTGTACTCCGCCCGGAAAAGGAATTGAAGGGCTTTGAAAAGGTCGAGCTTGCGCCTGGGGAGGAGAAGACTGTTGTATTTACCTTAAGCAAGAGGGCATTTGCCTATTATAATACCGAAATCAGGGATTGGTACGTTGAAAGCGGTGAATTTGATATCCTGGCGTGTCCTTCCTCCGGAACCACTGCGCTCAGAACGACAGTCCGCGTGAATACTTCCAAGCCGGTACGCAAGGTATTCACGCTGAACTCCACACCCTACGACATCATGTCTGATCCGGAAGGAAAGGAAGCGGTAATGCAGTACATGAAATCCATGGATACCGGCAACGATCAACCCGGAAACGAAATGGAAGTGGATCAGGGAAAGGAAGCCATGCTTAAGGAAATGCCGCTGCGCAGCTTTATAACCTTCTTCCCGGACGTGTTTAAGGAAGCGGAGATACAGCAGCTGCTGGACAAATTGAACAATAAGTAACATTTTCTGAAACACAGGGGAAATGCAGGGACGGTTCTTTTGATATGCTACCCCCAGAGTAGACAGTGAAAAAAACAAACTGACTATTCTGGGGGTAAAATTATATCAGATGGTTTTTTAGACGCATACTGGTACGTTAAAAGTACGTTTTTGAAATCCGCATGTCACAACGGTGGTATCAACGCCATAATCATTTTGCACCCAGCCCATCACGTCAATAAACGGGCTGAATTCCATTGTTTCAAAACCTTTTAGCAGAAATAACAGTAACTTCATTTTGGTTCACCTAATAAGAGCCTCATTTTTGAAGAAGTATCGGTCCCTGATAGCGGTACATGGATAAACAATCTGAATCCTGAATTATCAGGTACATCAAAGCAACTGCTTTCAAAATCCAACGTTCCCGCAACAGGATGAGTAAATTGCTTATAGACTCCGGAATCGTCGTAAATGTCATGAAGCGGCCACCACTCATTAAATTCCGGACTATTCGCCTTCAATTCTTCTATCAGTTGAATAAACCATGTATCTTCAATATATTTCCCGCAAGTGGAACGAAATCTGCCCAGCGTACTCTTGGCATGAAGTTCCCAGTTAACATATAACCGTCTATAATAGTTGTCCATAAACATGCCCCAGACAATATTTCTCTGGAGGCCGTCCATTCGTTCCAGATCGCCGAGTATGAGGAGCGCGGCCCTGTTCCAGCCAATAACGTTCCAACGCTGGTCTGCTATTATTGACGGGCAGAGTTCCAAATTATCAAGGACATGCTGAAGCAGGGGGCTGATTGCTGTTTGATCTCCTGTTATATCTGCCGGGACCGGCTGGTTTGCCAGACGATAGAGATGCATTCGCTCCTGCTTATCGAGCATCAGAACTCTGGACAGGCTCTCAATGACCTGTGTCGAAACATGAATGGCTCGACCCTGCTCAAGCCACGTATACCAAGTAAGACCGACACCGGCTAATTGCGCAATTTCCTCTCTTCTGAGACCGGGAGTCCGGCGGTGAGTTACTGAGGAAAGCCCTAACTGCATTGGTGAGATTCTTGCTCTGCGTGATTTTAGAAAATCGGCCAGCTCCGCATATCGAAATTCTTCACTATTCATACATATCTTCCCTGGCTGTTACTATTTATACCAGTATAATTTCGCTTCTATCTGCATTATAAACTTTAAATTATCATATTACCAGAGACAAAAATAAGCGGGAAGGAGGATAATCGAGGTGAAATTTTTATGGACGACAGTCAATGTAGAAAATCTGGATGAGTCTATCGCTTTTTATACCGACATTGCAGGGCTTTGTGTGCTGAAACGTTTTTCTGCGGGACCTGGAATCGAAATAGCCTTTATGGGAAACGGAACTGATAGCGAAACGCTCATTGAGCTTCTGACGGACAACGGCGTTGGTACGGTCAGTTTCAGTGAATTCATATCGATCGGGTTCGCAGTTGACTCTGTTGACCAGAAGCTGGCTTCACTGCAACGGGAAGGCATTCCCGTGTATAGCGGACCATATGAGACACCTGCAATGAAATATTTCTGCATCAGGGATCCCGATGGCCTTCAGGTTCAGTTTTTTCAGCAAAAATAGCTTTGGTACAGCAAAGCAATTACACGCAAGATTTCGTTGCCTGAATTAATAATTAAAGGAGAATGATTATGAAACTTTTATGGACGACTCTCTATGTCAAAAATCTGGATGATTCAATCGCATTTTATGCCGATCTGGCAGGTCTTCAAGTGCAGCGGCGTTTTCCCGCCGGGCCTGGAATTGAAATCGCTTTTATGGGCAACGGCACCGAGAATGAGACGCTCGTGGAGCTTCTTGCCGACAGCAGTAAGACCGCAATCAATTACAGCGAATTTATTTCGATTGGTTTTGCCGTCGACTCGGTTGACGCAATGCTGGAAACGATAAAAGGTAAAGGTATCGGAGTACACGGCGGCCCTGTAGAAACGCCCGCAATGAAGTATATCACCATCAAAGACCCAAATGGCCTTAATGTTCAGTTTTTCCAAAAAAAATAGAATCGGGTCCGGACTGCGGTAATCATAAATAGAAGAAAGAGGGGAGATAACAATGGACAAAGTCGATAAGGTTCAAAAAGATACGGTGAATACAATCGGGTTCTGGTCTTCAATTGCGGCGGCAATCTGTTCTGTCATATTCCTGGCAGCGCTTATTCTGACTTTTTTAGTTTTTCAGCTGGACTTAAAGTGGGAGGGTATAGAGAATTTTGCATCCCAATATAATGAAGGACAAATTTTGTCTTTCGTAATCCCATGTTTTTTACTGGCGCCTTGCATCTTGATGTTTACGGCCTGCCTGTATAGAAAGGCTCCTGATAACCTGAAAATACTGGGCCTTTTAGCTCTGGTTTTTGCAATCATCTATGTATCTCAGATCAGCTATAATTATTACATGCAAATGACGGCTGTTCGCCAGAGCATTAAAAATGGGATCCTCGAAGGCATCACACCTTTCGCTTTCGGGAACTTGAATTCGACATTCTGGTCCCTGGAAACGCTTGGTTATACGTTCTTAAGCATGTCAATTATCTTCTCCGGTCTCTTGTTCAGGGGCGGCAAGGTTAGGGCTGTTGTACGCTGGATCTTTCTTGTCAATGGTATATGGGGTGTATGGGCTCCATTTGAACAGGTATTGGGCATTACATCACCTCCTATCGGCTTATTGGTGTTTTCAGTTTCTTTCCCGGTATCAACGATCTTGATAGGCTATTTGTTTAAGAAAGAGAAAGTTTTCATAATATAGGCAAGTTGCCGAGGGGAGAGTATGGGTCGGAGAATGTTGCTTCTCCGAATATTGCAAGGATCGAGGAGTATTCAAATGATTACTTGGGATATCAGGGATTTGATTTTGTTGGAATGCAATAAAACTCAAAACGTATTTGGAAGCGCATTTTTCGATCAGCACATCCTGATTGTAAAGGAATATGCCTGCAGGCTGGCAGAACTATTGGGGGCAGACCGGGAAACAGTTGAAATTTCGGCGTATCTTCACGATATATCGGCAGTGAGGGACATCAGCACTATTAGCCGTCATTCTGATTTAAGTGCAGAAATAGCCGGGTCTATACTGATGGAAAAATCGTATAATCCGTGTAATATCGAAATCATTAAGAAAGTGATAAAATCTCACTCTACTCCAATCAAAATCGGAGAAGGTATCTTGGAAGAAGTTTGCATTTCAAATGCCGACGCTATCTCCCAAATTGTCAAACCTTCTTATTGGCTGTATTTTGCGTTTTCAATAAGGAAATTAAGCTATACTGAGGGTATAAGCTGGTATAAAAGCAGAATCGAGGGAAATTATGAAGGATTGATTGATATTGCAAAGGATATAATCAATGAGAAATACAGTTCTGTTAAAAATCTATTTGAATTCTAGCTACCTCTCGTACGGAGAAATTCCTGCAGCAACCTTTTTCAACAGGTTAACTGCAACACATGAAAACGAGGTGTGAAAAATGAAATTGACCCTACTTGTGGATAACAACACTCTCATAGATAAAAATTACTTTGGTGAACCTGGATTATCTTATTATATTGAGGACGATGAATATAAGGTATTATTCGATGTGGGCTATTCGGATATTTTTTTAAGAAATGCCTATAAAATGGGGATCCAACTTCATAACATCAATTTTGTCATACTATCACATGGACATCTTGATCATACCTGGGGTATGTCTCATCTGATAGGTAATCTGGATTATTTCAGTCAAGCGAATAGCGAAAAAACGATTACATTAATAGCTCATCCTCTTGCCTTGTGTCCCAAAATCCATGATGGCGAACAGATAGGCTTTATCTATTCCGAAGAGGCCTTAAAGGCATGTTTTGATTTTCAGTTATCCAGGAAGCCTTTTTGGATAAGTCAAAAACTGGTCTTCCTTGGGCAAATTGAACGGGTGAATGGGTTTGAAAACAGGCAGCCTCTTGGTATTACGGTTGAAAACGGGATCCCAAAGGAAGATTTTCTATTGGATGATTCTGCGCTTGTTTACAAGGCGGACAAAGGGCTTGTGGTAATTACCGGATGCTCACATGCCGGAATATGCAATATTATTGAATATGCCATAAAAATATGCGGGGATGAAAGAATACTGGATGTCGTAGGAGGATTTCACCTTCTTAAGCCATCGGAAACCCAGCTGGAAGGAACTCTGGAATACATGAAAAAACTGCAGCCGGGGTTTATGCATGCCTGTCATTGTACCGACCTGCATTCAAAAATTGCGCTATCCAAAGTTGTAAATCTGAAAGAGGTCGGAGTAGGGACTGAGCTTGTATATGACTAAAAAGGATTTCTGTTGCGTGCGTCCTGAAAAGCTGGTCCATGATAAAGGATGTGTTTGATAGAGGAGGTTTTAAAGCTTTTCCTCGGCATCGGTGCTGAAACGCCCGGTCTGCTTACATTTATCAAACAAAGAGAACGATGAAAGGCAGGAATGATATATATGCTGATTAGCAATTTTAGCTTGGTAAAACAAAAAAGTAACAACACTTGTGGATATGCAACCGCGGGAATGATTCTGTCGTTTTTAGAAGGACATAAAACAGATGAGGATTTCCTTTTGGAAAATGAGCCTTTTGATGCACCTGGTATTACATTTCGTAAGCTGATGGATGTTTACTGTAAATATTTAAAAAAATATAAAGCAGAAATCGTTTATGGTGATATTGAAAAGATATCAGAGGTTATAAAAAATAGCCTTCAATCCAATATTCCTTTACATATCCTGTACCTTACCGATAATTTAATGGGTGATGGAAAACCGGTATTGCATTACTCAGCCCTGATCGGTTATGACGATGCAGAAGGAACTTACTCTATTGCAGACCCCTATGGCACTATAAAAAAACTTGAGAAGAAAGTATTTTTTGATGCCGTTTCCTTTAGAAACGAGTGCTTATCCGATGTAATCAAGCAAAAATATCCAAGCAATATGATGATTAAATTTACCCTATGCTAACTGAGTCTTCAAGTTGCAGATTTCATAGGTGAAAGCTAAAGGCGTTGGAACTAAAAATTCTGATGCCTTTGTTTTTTATACATTAGGTTTGACGAGTAGCATGTTACTTTCGTCCCTGCGTCTTAATTTCTATGCCGCCGCGGTGTTTATTTTCCCCTGAAATGCAGACAATACCAATGATAATATAACATAGATGATTTGAGGTGCATTATTTGCGGGGCAGAAGATATGGCGGCAGCAGAACGACCCGCAGCAGTATTAGAAATCAATTTGAAATTATAAATGATTCCTGTCCGGAGGATAACATAGAGATCTCAAGTACTCTCGGCGACAACCTGGTCATATTGCAGGAACAGTTCCGGGAATGCGGCGACATTGTAATTCAGAATCTTACCACATCCGGCGGCGTACAGGCTTGTATGATCTATGTAGGCGGTCTTATCAACAATGACCTGATACAGCGTGATGTGCTTCCTGTGCTTTTGAGTTTGAAACAGGACCAACTGAAGGAACTCGAAGGAACGAACCTGTTCCCGTCGGCGAGGTTTGCAAGGGAATACATCCTGGAGAAAGTTATAGATAATGTTTTGAAGGCATACACCGTTATATTGCTTGACGGTATCAGCTTTGCGCTTTGTTTTGAAACGGACAGTAACGAATCCAGGCCTTATCAGGAACCCGAGGTCGAAAGGATACTGAAGGGACAGCACGATGGTTTTGTCGAGGCCATATCTAAAAATATTGCGCTTATCAGGAGGAAGATAGCCTCTTCAAAGCTTAAGGCAAGGACTTACGTACTGGGGAAAAGAAGCAAGGGCGAAGTGGCGATGTTATATATAGAGGATATCGCAAACCCTGATATCGTTGAACAGGTCGGGCAAAGGCTCGAAAATATCGAGATCGACTATATAAACGGCGCCGGTATAATAGAGCAGCTTACTACGGACAACCCGTATTCCCTGTTCCCGCTGTACCATTCGACGGAGCGTGCGGACAAGGCAGTAGCCAACCTGATGGAGGGGAGGATATTGATCCTTGTAGACCATACGCCAGTATCCCTTATAGTACCCGTAAGCTATTTTCAGTTTTTTCAGACTCCCGAGGATTACAATATAAATTTCATATTCGGCTCCTTTTTACGGCTTCTGCGCTTTGCCGGGTCTTCGGCGGCGATCCTCATACCTGCGTTATATATTGCTCTGCTGACTTATCATTACCAGGCCGTGCCTCTGAACCTTCTGGTGCCGCTTGCGGAATCGAGGGCAAGAGTTCCTTTCCCGCCGATCATAGAGGCTCTTATAATGGAACTGGCTTTCGAGCTGCTTCGTGAAGCGAGCATCCGACTTCCCCAAGGGTTGGGTCCCACAGTCGGCATAGTAGGAGGCCTTGCGCTGGGGCAGACGGCTGTCGAGGCGGGAATTGTGAGCAACGTAATGGTGGTGCTTGTCGGACTGACCGCGATAGCGACATTCGTCGTACCACATTACGATATGGGGTGGTTTTTCCGCATGAGCCGGTTTATTGCGATGATAAATGCCGCAATATTCGGTGTGGCGGGTATCATGATATTCTCACTTTTCACACTTGCCCATATGGTCACTCTCGAATCTTGTGGGCAGCCATATTTACAACCGCTGGCTCCTTTCAACCCAAATGATTTCATGGATACTTTTATCAGGGCGCCTATGAGGAAGCTGCGCAGACGTCCTGACGTGGCTCTGCCTAAGGACAAAACGAGGGGAAGGGGCAATGTCGGTGAGGAACAGCGCTGATGAAATCACTGCCAGACAGGCTGTCATGCTGATCATGGCTGCTCAAACCGGTATAGGCCTGCTGACCTTGCCGTCCGATGTGGTCAGGGTAGCAGGGCATGACGGATGGTTTTCCGTTCTGTTCGGAGGACTGCTGTTTTTCATCTCAGCCATTGCGATAATTGTGTTGTGCAACCGATTTGAGGGCAGCTCGATCTTTGATATAAACAGGGCGGTTTTCGGAAAATTCTTTTCCTACGTCATCAATACCGTTTTCCTGCTTTACCTGATCACTGCGGCGATCGCATTTCTGACTTCGCTTGCTTTTACCGTCGGAGCATGGTTCTTCCAATCCACGCCGACGTGGGCGCTCGTTCCATATATTAGCATACCTTCTGTTTATCTTGCTTATAAAGGGCTTAAAGGGGTCTGCAGGTTCAATTTTCTGCTGGTTCTACTAATTCCGATATTAATGTCTCTTATGTTGTTTACCTTGAAAGATGTAAACATCCACAATCTTATGCCGGTCGGCGTCCACGGTCTTCCTAAAATAGCCGGGGCATTTCCGAAGACCGCCCTGACCTACATGGGGTTCGAAACGCTGTTGTTCGTTTTCCCCTATATAAAGGACAGGCGGCATGTTTTCAAGTATACCTCGTTAGGGTTTATTACAATGATACTGATTTTTACGATTTTTACCGCCGACAGCATAGCCGTTTTCGGCGAGGATATGCTGAAAATGCGGATCTCGGCTTTTGCCGGGTTTGCAAAGATGATATCCGTGCCTGTGCTGGAAAGGATCGACCTTTATTATTTTTCGGCTTGGATAGCGGCAATGGTCCTTACTGTCAATGCTTACATGTTTTTAGCATATAACGCGGTCAGGACCGTATACAGAATAAGCTCGCACAGGATCTGCCACACGGTCATATCGGCAATAATAGTAATAATTTCGGTCTTTACGGCGAGGGATATCTATACCGTTCTGACGCTCGATAATTATGCCGCTTACGGTATGATGGCCTTCGGCGCGGCTTACCCTGTCCTGCTGCTGCTGATCGCCTGGATAACCAGGAAGGGTGTGAAAAAAAAGGAATGAAAAAATTACGGATACTTCTGTCGGCGGTATTATTGGCTATTATCCTTAATGGGTGCTGGGACCAGGATATTTACGAGAAAATTGGCTTCATACTGAATATCGGAATAGATCTGGACAATGACGGTTCGCCCAAATATACGTTTTCATACCCGCTTATTTCTCAAAGTACTCAGAGCGGAGGGGGAGGAGGCGGGAGCGGGTCTTCAGGCAAGGATGGGTCGGCTTCGGGCGTCAGTGTACTGGAGACCGATCTGCTGCGTGAAGCACGCGAACTCGACCGTATGTCGTCGCCGCTCAAAGTGTCGGGTGGAAAGGTCCAGGCATTTCTTTTCGGAAAAGCTTTTGCCATGAGCAAATCCATTTCCGACTACCTGGAATTGTATGAGCGTGATGCGCAGTCCTCGGCGCAGGCGCGTGTCATCATAGTGGACGGAAACGCGAGTGAATTGATAACCAAAGGCGTCGAGCTGAAAAACAAACCGAGGCTGGGCATATATATAAACGAATTGCTGAAACGTGACGCGGCCGCGGGCTATTGTCCCGATACCAGTATAGTGAAATACGATATCTTGAATACGACTCCGGGCATATCTCCGATAGTTCCGATGATCAGGCTCAAAGGCGATGACATCGAGGTGGCGGGAACTGCGCTGATCGACCGGGATAAAATGACCGGACAGCTTGATACAAATGAAACGACATGCCTTTTCATGGCGATGGGCATACAAAAAAGCTCATATTTGCAGTATGATTTGCCCAAAGATCTACAGAGCGTGAAAAAGAAAGGACTCGTTTTCGTCAGAAAACTCAGGACAAAATCCAGCCTGCAGTTTAAGGATGGGGAGCCGTCGATGACTTTTAGCGTCAGGCTTGATGTATTAATGGAGGAGTATAAGTGGGGCAACCTGCTGGATCCGGGATACCGGGACAAGTTGGAGCACAGCTTGAACGAGAGCATAAAAACCTGCCTCGACGATGTATTCAAAAAACTCCAGGAGGCCAAATGTGACGTTTTTGGAATAGGGGACAAGATAAGGGCACAGTATTTCGATTACTGGGAATCGATAGGGGAGCTCGATGGATGGAAAAAGATATATAATACGATGAAGGCCTCCTTTAACGTTGATTCAAAAATAGTGAGATTCGGGGAGATCCAATAAACAGATAGTCTGGTTACCATACGTGGGCCGGTATATATTCGGATCAGCGGAATCAGGCTTTAAAAAGCGGGCAGGCTTATAACGGCGGATTCAGACTTTGGAAGAGCATTCATACTTTAGAACAGTGGGCAAAAAAGCCGTAAAAAGGATCCTGCTATCCTTACCGAAGCCTTCCCGTTCAGGCATTCCTCCAAGGTGATCCTGCGGCTGGCCTTCAGTATTTCTTCAAAATCCTTGTCCATATTTTCTATGGCGCTTGTCCGGTACATAAGTACTGCGCACTCATGGTGGAAAAACAGGCTCCTGAAATCGAAGTTTATGGAACCGACTACACCGAGCCTGTGATCGCAGACTATGGTCTTGGAGTGTATAAATCCGGGCGTGTACTCGTAAATTTCTATTCCATTCTCGATCAGCTGCCTGTAAAATGTGCGCGTGACCAGATGGATGTTCCAGTTGTCAGGCGTGAATGGAGTAACAATCTTGACGTCGACGCCGTTCTTTGCCGCCAGGAACAGCATTGCCAGGATCTGGGCGTCCGGTATGAGATAGGGAGTGCAGATATGTATATACTCTCTGGCGCCGGCTATCATATTGAGGTATACGTTTTCACCCACTGGCTCCCTGTCGGCGGGGATGCTGGCATACGGCGCGACAAAACCCGGCGAAGGGCCTGCCGCCGAAGGAGTCTCGGGGGTGTGCAGGACTTTAGAGCTACCCTTTGCAAATTGCCCGCCTGTGTCCTGAGAAGCTCCGATCCGGCCGATTTCGACCGCATAGGATAATGGCGGACGCTGTCCGTAAGGTTGGACATTTGCGGGGAAAACAGTACCCGGAAAAGGTCTCTTCGGGAAAGGTCCATCCGGGATAGGTTCCTTCGGGATAGATCCACCCGCGGCTGAATCACCCGGAATTTGCCCGCTAGAAGCAGGCTTCTCCGGAGGCCGTCCTTCAACCGGCTGCTCTCCCGTACCAAGTGAGTCCCACAGGCTCAGGAACATGCAGGTGAAGCTCTGCGCAGCATCTCCTTCCAGCATTACCGCCGCATCCTTCCAGTAGCGGAGCTTCCGATTTACGTTTATATACTCGTCGGCCAGGTTGGCGCCGCCTGTGAAAGCAATGCGACCGTCCACCACTGTTATTTTCCTGTGGTCACGCGTATTGACGGTGGCTGAGAGCAGCGGGCCGAGGCGGTTATAAACCCTGCATCCGATGCCCAGGGCTCGGACCTGTTCATCGTACTTGTCCGGCAGAAGCTTCAGACAGCCCATGTCGTCATAGATCAGCCGCACGTCTACGCCCGCCCTTGCCTTCTCGGACATAATGCCCAGTATTTCGCTCCACATGACGCCTTCCTGCAGTATGAAATATTCCATATACAAGGTTTTCTCAGCCGACCTGAGCTTCTCCTTAAGCCTTTCGAAAAAGTGCTCGCCCGGGCTGAGATATTCGACGATGGTATTATCATATATTGGAAAGTTATTGGACCGGCAAAGGTACTTGAATTGCATAGCAGCCGTTTCGTCCAGCCCTTCGAGCTTCCGTAGGACATCGTCACTCTTTTCCGCCAGTGGGGCCAAAGCGGTATTCATCCGTACCTCCTGTTCGGTCAGTGACCGTAGAGGCTTCTTCCGGGACAAGAGCAGGTACATGAAGCCTCCCAGGACCGGGAGCAGCAATATCGGTACCACTAAAGCCAGCTTCATGTCAGGGTTCATTTGCTGGTTTACGATAATGAAAGCCGCAACAGCGCTTAAAATAAAGCTGAACACCCAGAAATACGGGAAGCTTCGGTTCAACGCCGTAAGGGAAATCGCGATCAGCGCGGTCTGGACCACAAAAGCCGAAAGCAGCAGGGTCATTCTAACAGCATACTTTTTATATTTGCGACGGTTCTTATTTTTCATTGGTTTTGCTCCATAGCCGGGTTTATTGTCATTAAGGTAGTTTTACCGTAAAGCTTATTATTTTGCAAAGCGATACCCGTTATACTCAGTCGGCGCCTCTTGGAGAAAATGTATATATCCGTACTTTACTTGGCGGAGCGTTTATATGGCTGTTATAATGTCAGATATGAGAAATGGATCACTTGATTTGCTAGAATTCAATAAAATACTCGGTATGCTGTCCGAACAGGCCGTTTCGGTAAGGACGCGCGAAAAAATAAAAGGGCTGCTGCCTTACATGGATAAAAGCGAGGCCGAACGGCATTTAAACGAAACGACCGAAGCTCTGAAGGTACTCGAATCGACCGGAAGTCCCCCGCTTTCGTCCATGGAGGAGTTTGACAGGGCCATGTCGCTGATCGGCAAGGATACGATGCTGCTCCCGGAACAGCTGTCATCCGTGGCACTGTTCCTTACGTCATGCCGCCGTATGAAGCAATATCTGAAACGCGGGGAATACTGTTCAGTCTATCTGGCTTCCTTCGGTTTATCGATCGATCCGCTCGAACCTCTGGAACAGGAGATAGAGCGGTGTATACGCGTGGATTCGGTAGACGAGTGCGCTTCTCCCGAGCTTAGGGATGTACGCAGGCAGATAGGAATGGCAGGCGACCGAATACGCCAGAAGCTTGATTCAATGCTGCGCTCTCACCCCGAATGGTTCATGGAAGCTTTCGTGATCCAGCGGAACGGCAGGTATGCTCTGCCTGTGAAGAAGGAATATCGCAGGATGGTGGAGGGTACCGTGATCGATGCGTCACAGACTGGCTCCACCGTTTTTATCGAGCCCTCTTCCGTAAGAAAAGCCTATGACGAACTGAATGAACTAATGATTCAGGAAGAGAATGAGATACGCAGGATACTCTATATGCTGACGGGTCTTGTAGAGGACAATATCCGCCCGATACGCATCAATGCCGATGTTATGGGCACACTGGATTTCCTTTTTGCCAAGGCGAAGCTGAGCGCTTTGATGCGTGCACGCCCGCCGAGGCTCACGCAAGAGCGCCGCATAATCATCAACAACGGGAGGCATCCGCTTCTGGATCCTAAAACCGTCGTACCGCTAAAATTTGCGATAGGAGAAGGGGTTAGTGCGGTCGTGATCACCGGGCCGAATACGGGAGGCAAAACCGTTGCATTGAAAACCGTAGGCCTGCTTTCACTTATGGCGCAAAGCGGACTGCATGTGCCAACGGATGAGGAAAGCCTGTTTTGTATTAACAGTAAGGTTTTATGCGATATAGGGGACGGTCAGAGCATCGAACAGAATTTGTCGACCTTTTCCTCTCATATGACGAATATCATAAAGATACTGAAGGAAATGGACGCCCGATCACTGGTGCTGCTTGACGAATTGGGCTCCGGTACGGACCCGACGGAGGGCATGGGCCTTGCCATCGCCCTGCTGGAGGAGATAAAGGGAAGCGGCTGTCTGCTGACTGCGACTACGCACTACCCGGAAATAAAGGATTTCGCTGCAAAGACTCCAGGCTTCTGCAATGCGCGAATGGCCTTCGACCATGATACCCTGATGCCTCTTTACAGGCTTGAAATCGGACTTGCGGGTGAAAGCTGCGCATTGCATATAGCAGAGCGGCTGGGACTCCCGAAGAGGATAGTCGAAAGAGCCCATACGGCGGCGTACGGTCGCGGCGTTTCCCGGAAACCATCGGAGCACCGTGAAAATGCAGAGAGCCGTCCCGACAACTCGAATGACAGCGGAAACGGGGACGGGGGCAAAGACAACGGCAACGGCAAAGACAAAGATAACGGTAGAGACAGCCGAAACGGTGACAATAAAGCGGCCGGACTGTTCAAATTGCCGGACCCAGATACAGGCGAATCCGAACCCTCTACCAAAGCGCCCATCTGCAGCCTTAAGCCCGGAGACAGCATAAGGATCAAGGCAAGCGGAAAAATCGGCGTCGTTTATGCGCCGATAGATGATGAAGGAAACGTGGGCGTCCAGATACAGGACCGGAAACTCCTCATTAATCACAAGAGAATCAGGCTGCTTACGCCGGCAGAGGACCTTTACCCGGATTATCCCAATTACGACCTGTCGATAGTGCTGGATACGGTCGCGAACAGGAAAGCGCGACACAGGATGGGGAAAGGCCATTTCGAAGGCAATGTGATCATAAACGAAAAAGATCGGCAATGAAATACCATAGAGTGAGTAAGCATACTTGACTCTATGGTATTTTTTTCATATAATATGAATGAACGTTCATTCAGAAATGGAGCACAAATTATGTCGGAACAGAGTAAAGCTCTCGAAAAGAAGTTTTTGGAAGGCTTCGAGGAGATGATCCCGGATTCGCGGACGCGAAAGATCCTGTTGAACGCGATCGACGTTTTCGCTAAAAAGGGACTGGCGGGGACAAAGATCAGCGATATAGCTGCTAAAGCCGGTTTCAGCCAGGGCTTCGTGTATAATTATTTCAAGTCAAAGGATGAGATTTTTACAAAAATGTGCGAGCTTGCGGCTGAGGGAGCCGGGAACTCGGTCAGGGAAGCGATGGAGCTTGCCGGGACTCCCTATCAAAGGATATTTTGGATGACCGAAGCTTTCCTTTCTCCGGATAGCATAGCCCTGCAGCACTGGCGGCTGATCATGATACAGTCCGTCACCTCGGAAGCGGTCCCTGAGGAGGCTTTGAGGATTACCAGGGAGAAGTTGAAGAAGCCCTTCGAATACCTTATCCCGGTCATCAGCGAAGGGCAGAAGGCCGGGGAAATTGTTGATGAGGATCCGTTCGTACTGGCGATCACTTACTTTTCAATAGTGCAGGGTCTTGGAATGACGCGACTGCAGCACGGCGAGAGCATACAGTTCCCGTCTGTCGAGCTTATACTGAGTTTTATAAGGAAAGAACAGGGGGCGATACTTTGATTAGCGCTTATAAAAGCCGGGAAGGCATGGAAGAAGTCATCAAATCCTACAACGAGCTTTTGAAGCTGTGGGGAGTGGAATATACAGAGGAGGACGTTCCGACCACTTTCGGGACGACGCATTGCATACTCACCGGAGACAGGGAGAGGCCTCCGCTTATATTGCTGCATGGCGTTGGAGATAACTCGGCGGTCATGTGGCCGTTCAATATAGGCGAGCTCTCCAGGCATTATTTCTGCATAGCCGTGGATACGCTGGGTGGGCCCGGGAAAAGCGTTCCGGGAGAAGAATTCACCAAAGAGAAATTCACACAGCGGCAGTGGCTTAACGAAGTGACAGCGCATTTCGGCCTGAAAAGTTTTGACATGGCCGGTGTATCGAACGGCGGCGCCATGGCGTTCAACTATACTGTCAAAGAACCCGGAAAGGTGCGCAAGGTGGTATGCATGGAGGGCGGGATGGTCACGAACCCCATGAAGGCCATGCTCCGTACGCTTGGTATGCTGTTTCCTGAAATTCTCATCCCGACCCGCAGGAATATGTTCAGGGTTATCCGCAAGATGGCTTCCCCGAACAACGACTTTTTTGAAAAGCATCTCCAAATCGCAGACCATATCATACTTTTGATGAACAAGCACAACCGCAGGGCGATGTTTATCCATGATACCGAAAAATACGACAGAGATGCGGCGGTCAAGGTGCGCGACAAGTTCTGCCTGATTTTCGGGGACAGCAGAATGGAAGAAAGGAAGGAATTCTTTGATATGCTTGATAGAGACGGGTACAAATATAAAATCATAAAAAATGCCGGCCATGGAGTGAACCATGAGCAGGCAGAAGCTGTAAACCGTGAAATGATAAGCTTCTTGGGCTAAAATCGCAAACGGCCTGTCAGGAAAAACGCCAGTATGACCTGCAATATAAATATCGCAGGCATACCGGTCATGAAATACCAATGCTTCGTTTTGTGCCTGAACAGCAGCATGCCGGCATAAACGCCGATGCTGCCGCCTATTAGTGCGATGAGGAAAAATGTTTTTTCAGGCACCCGCCACAAACCTTTACGGGCTTTATGCTTGTCCGAGGCGACAAGCATAAGGCCCGTCAGATTTATTAAAGCGAGCACCGCTGTTATCGCAAACAGATATATATTGTTCACTATCATGACAGCCACGACCCGTAAACATCCGAAAACTCCAGATTGATCCTTTCAACATTGCTCTTTAGCGCAGCCGCATCACAGCCCTCGCGGTTCTCCGCATCGTCAGGTACGGTTGAGACGGGCAGTGTTATTATAAATTCCGAGCCCGCGCCGTATTTGCTGTTTACGGATATATTACCGTTATGCAGTTCAACAAGCGATTTTACAAGCGATAAGCCGATGCCGCTTCCTTCGTGGGCTCTGGTCAATGATTTGTCGACCTGCCTGAACCTGTCGAAGATAATGTCCAGCTTTCCGTCCGGTATGCCTGCGCCTGTATCCTTAACGCATATCTGTATCCGATCCTGCCTGTCATACATGTTGACATTTATGCTGCCGCCTATATCAGTGAATTTTACCGCATTTGAAAGCAGGTTCAGCATGATCCTTTCTATGCAGTCGGGTGAACATGCGATGATTTTCTCCTCGACGTCGGTGTCGAAGATCAGATCTATCGATTTGGCTTTTGCATAGTCCGAGACCGACAATGTTATATTTTCAACGACATTGACTATATTTTGATTCTGCATTTTGACTTCATAAAAGCCGGAATCCATTTTTGTGATGTCTATCATGTTGTTGATCAGTCTGAGCTGTCTGTAGCAGTTCTGCCTGATTATGCCTATATGCTTTTTCAGGTCGACTCCGGCGGGTTTGCTGCCGCTGTTCCTGATCTTTGATTCCAGTAGCTGCAAGGTGCTCATGATAACATTGAGCGGCGTTCTTATCTCGTGGGAGATGTTACCGAAGAAGTCATTCTTGAGGTTGTCGAACGTCATTGCTTCCTCCAGGAGGCGCTTGCTTATCTCATTGTCCATCTGCAGCTTTTCAGACAGCTTTCTGTAGGTTATGTCCCTGAAGATGACAAGCTGGGAAGGCAGGTCTTCATAGTCTACAGGCACATGCATGACCTCGACGTTTATTTCAGTTCCGTCGGGCCGCTTTATAACATCTTCGACCGGCACTATTGCCCCGGTTTCGCCATGTTGGGGCTGATACTGCCTGTCCGCCTGCATCAGGCCATCCAGATCCAGATATTTTCCGATAGGCTTGCCTGTCAGCTTTTCGACACTTTCGGCCTGGAAAAGGTTCACACCTGCGGAATTCAAAAACTGAATTTTTCCGTCCCTGACTATCATTATAGCAAAGGGTGACAGATCCACGAGCATCTCATACCGCTCCATACTTTTGCGCAGCCCATCTTCGGCAGTTTTACGCGCCGTTATATCAACGAGTGAGATTACGACTCCCTGGATGACATTTTCATTGGTCCTGTATGGAGCGGTTTTCAGAAGGTACCATTTGCCGGTGCTGCTTTGTACTTCTTTTTCACTTGGAATCAGGCTTCCGAGGACTTCGAAAGCGTCCTGCACAAGATCCTCGTTGACCAGGCGGTGTGATATATGGCTGAACGGCCTTCCCGTATCGGATGGTATGAGGTTGATCTCACGAGTCACCGCTGGAGTGAATTTCCGAACACATAGATTTGAATCGAGGAAAATGGTGCCGATCGTAGTACTGTTCAAAAAATTGGTCATATCGTTGTTCAGATCGGCCAATTCCTGTATTTTATACTGGTATTGGGTATTTACTATGACCAGCTCTTCATTTACCGACTGTAGTTCCTCGTTCGTGCTATGCAGCTCCTCGTTGGATACGAGCAGTTCCTCGTTTGCCGACTGCAATTCCTCGCTCGAGGTCTCGATCTCTTCTATCGAGGTCTGCAGGCTTTCTTTTGTATACTGGAGCTCCTGTTCGAGATCGGCTATCCTCTCCTGCAGCTTGCCTACCGTATCGTAATTCTCTACGTTATCTGCCTGAAGGGCGCTGCCTGTCGTTTCTACGAACGAGACCAGCACCAAAGCCCCGCTCTTGCGTGTGGTGAGAGGCTTAACAACGAGGTTTATGCATTTTACCTCTTCGCCCAGTTCAATTTTAATATTTGTATAAGTTACCGCTTTTTTTTCCTTCCTCACTTTACTGATAGCGGTCGCAAGCGCTGTTGACAATTCCTTCGGCACCATTTTCCTAATATCGTAACTGAACCTGCCCCTTGGCACCTTCAGGAATTTATCCGCATCACCGATTACCTGTACAAGGTCTCCGTTCTCATCTGCGATAGCGCTTGGCGGCAAGCATTCCTCTACCAATCTTGAGTATATATCGTCCATCTCCTGGCTGTTTCCTGCCTTTCCCCTGGTGTAGTCCTCGGAGCTGCCTTGCTGCACGATACTTGCTCCCGTAGACAGTATAGATACATCTTCTATAAGAGGCCTCTTTTTTGTAACTTTGGCCTTGAAGATTTTCCATTTGGGATCTATTGATAGAAAATAACTGCCCAATTCACCTGTTGTTTCGCTTGTGCCGAGAAACAGGTAACCATTTTTCTCAAGCGCGAACTGGAATGCTGAAAGAATCCTGGTCTGCAGCTTTTGCTGGAAGTATATCAGCATATTCCTGCAGCTTATAAGGTCTATTTTATAAAACGGTGCATTGCTTATTATATTGTGAATAGAGAAAATGACCATTTCGCGCACCGACTTCGAAATCTGGTAAACATCCCTCTTTTTAATAAAATAGCGGTTCAGCCGTTCCAGTGATACATCCTGCGAAATGCTGTCCGGATAAGTACCGGCGCTGGCAAATTCGACTGCGTGGCTGTCTAAATCTGTGGCGAAAATTTTAACCTGCAGATTTTTCCTGGCTGTGTCCATGTACTCCTTAAAAAGTATAGCCAGAGAGTAGGCCTCCTCACCGGTCGAACAACCGGCTACCCAGACCCTGATTACAGCATTCTCCGGTTTACCCGCTACGATTTCCGGAATGATCCTGCTCTTAATGGTCTCAAAGGCGTCCCTATCCCTGAAAAAGCGTGTTACGCCTATAAGCAGGCTGTTATAAAGCTTATCTACCTCGTCCGGGCTTTCTCTCAGATATCCAAGGTAATCGGCGATATCGGCAATGTTACAAATGCGCATACGGCGGTCTAGGCATCTGAGTACCGTACTCTGCTTGTACAGGCTGAAATCGGTCGAATACTGTTTTTTCAGGATGCTGAAAATAGATGACAGCGGATTTTGGTTCTCCTCCGCCAGGTTCGTCTCCGCCAGGTTTGCCTCGAAAATCCCATCCATCACAACGGGAGAATTGTTCGAATACCGGGTCAATACCTCAGCCATTACCTTGGGCGGCAGTATGTAATCGCATATCTTCATTGAAATCACACTTTTCGGCATACCGTCGAACTTGGCCGTATCATTCTGTGCGATAACTATGCCGCCGGCCTCCTTGACAGCCCTGCAGCCGCGTGTGCCGTCGCTTCCCGTGCCGGATAATATTATGCCTATTGATCTTTCCTGTTTTGATGCTGCCAGCGACTCAAGGAACATATCGATCGCCAGATTAACCCTCGGCGGGGGTTCCTGGTCAATTAGCTCGAAATGATCATTTGCTATTATCACGTTGTATTTGGGCGGATTGAGGTATATGCAGCCAGGCTCCATGCTCATCCCGTTCTTTATCTGGTGTACAGGTATTTCTGTATGGCGGGACAGCAGCTCCGGCATATAGCTTTTGTAGTCAGGCGACAAGTGCTGAATGACTACGAACGCCATATTCCCTACAGGCGTCATGCTGGAGAAAAATTGTTGTATTGCCTCCAGCCCCCCTGCGGATGCGCCGATCCCGACGATATAAAAATCGTCCATCTGCGAACACTCCTTTGTACACATTAGCTTTTAAATAAGATAAATATGGAACGTGTTAATATATCTTGTATTCTTTATGCAAACAAACATATTATAACAAAAAACTGCTTATTTTCATATATAAATAATGTATTATGTTGCTTGATTTAAACGATTTAAACGAAGGGCTTGTTTGTTTCTGCAGATTTTGCTTCGCAAGTCTGATTTGGGTTGCAATAAATTCCAATACATGTTACAATTTATCCGGATAATTTCTATTATTATAAGGCAACGATAATCGAACGGAGGTGAAAAGGTGAAAACATCGGCAAAGCACGACAATATTCTGGAGAGACTGGACTGCTATGTAGCGAACATCGCACATTTCAAGGCTGTCAAAGGGGGTAGTCTGTCCAAAAATGAATATTGCCGATAGTGAGCTGGTGGATCATCTTTTTACTGAAAATATTATTGAAATAGACCTGGGTGATTCTGACGGCCCGGGTTTTTTTATTGCATGGAAATTTTCACACACCGAACCCGGGCTCACGGATCGATCCGCCAGGCTCGGTTTTTTTATACGGGTGCGGCTCCTGAGAGGGCGCATCCGTCGTTACCCAGGCTGGAAGGAGATATTATGACAGATATAGCGGTACAGGAGCTTAACAAATATTATGGCAGCAACCATGTGCTACGCGGCATATCCTTTGAGATATTCAAGGGTGAGAAGGTAGGCCTTATCGGAAAAAACGGCTCCGGAAAAACTACGCTTTTCAAGGTGGTTTCCGGGGTGGAGGGATACGAGAGCGGCTGTGTTATCAGGGCGCAGGGAAAGAAAATAGAAGTCCTGGAACAAATACCGGTCTACGATGAAGGTTATACAGTGGAGCAGGTTTTGAACAGCGCTTTTGACGAACTGTCCGGAAAATGGGAGGAAATGCGGTCGCTGGAGGAACGGATACAAAGCTGTGATACGGGGCTGCAAACAAACGAGGCCGGAGATACGGGTCTGGAGAAGCTGCTTTCCCGTTACGGCAGATTGCAGACCGAATATGAAGCCCTTGGGGGATATGAAACGGAAAGCAGGATCGACAAGGTCTGTAACGGAATGAAAATAAGCGCGGCTATGCGAAGCCAGCTTTTTGACGAATTGAGCGGAGGAGAAAAGACCCGTGTGAATCTTGCAAGGATATTGCTGCGGGATGCGGACATCCTGCTGCTCGACGAACCGACGAACCATCTCGATCTCGGCTCGATCAGATGGGTCGAGGAATACTTGAAGACATATGCGGGGACGGTCGTGGTGATATCCCATGACAGGTGCTTTCTGGACGGCGTCGTGACGAGGATCATAGAAATTGTGGACGGTGTGGCAGAATTTTACGAGGGCGGCTACAGTTATTATGCGCAGGAGAAGAAGAGGCGGTTCGAGCTCAGGAGCGAGCAGTATGAACAGCAGCAGCGAAAAATAGGACAGCTCGAAGCGGCGGCCAAGCGTATGCACGAATGGGCAAAAAACGCCGACAACGAGGCCATGCACAAGCGTGCGTTCGCAATTGAGAAAAGGATCGAGCGTATGGAGCGCGTCGAGAAACCCAAAGAAACGCGTAAAATATCCGCGGAATTCAGGGAAAGCGGTTTTTCGGGGGAAGAGACGGCTGTCTTCAGCGATATTGCCAAAGCCTACGGCGAAAGGCGGCTGTTGCAGTCGGTAAACCTTCGGATTCTCAGAAATGAAAGGATTGCGCTCATCGGAGACAATGGCTGCGGAAAATCAACGCTAATAAAGCTGCTGATCGGAGATGAAGCGCCGGACACAGGCGCCGTACGTATCGGCGGCAGCGTAAGAATGGCCTATGTACCCCAGCTTATAGAGTTTGATGATCCTCAAGCCACCGTGCTTGAAACGATACGCTACGCCCTTGAAACGAATGAGGAGAGGGCTCGGTCCGTACTGGCGGCTTTTCACTTCAGGGGGAAAGACATACTGAAGAAGGTCGGAGCGCTTTCCGGAGGTGAAAAAAGCAGGCTCAAGGTCTGTATCCTAATGCAGGGGGATGTCAATTTCCTCGTTTTGGACGAACCTACGAACCACCTCGACATTCCGTCGAGAGAATGGATAGAGGAGGCGGTTTCACAGTTCGGCGGGACTATACTGTTCATTTCCCATGACAGGTACTTTATAAATAAGTTCGGGGACAGGATTTGGGAACTGGAAGACGGACGGATCACCGATTACCGGGGAACGTACGAGGAATATTGCGGGTGGAGGAGCGCAAACACCGTTGCAAATGCGCCTGAGGGAGCAGACAGGGGTGCCAAAGCGGGCGGTGGGATGGAGCGGGCAGCGGCTAATAGGGCGGAAGCAAGAGTTAATAAGGTGGAATCGGCTGCGTATGGGAAACTGACACAGGCAGGAGAATATCCTGAGAATTCGGATAAAGGCAGGCAGAACAGCCGGAACCGCGAACAAAAAGCTGAAGCATACAGGCTAAAGAGAATGCTTGATTATGAAAACCGCATAGAGGAGGCTGAAGCGAGACTCAGGAGTATTTCCACGGAAATGGGCCAATTTGCCAGCGATTATAGCAGATTGAACGACCTGTACATTGAAAAGTCGCAGCTCGAAAAGGATATTGAATGTCTGTACGGAGAATTGTGCGACTTGTGATACCTGTAATCAAATATGAATGTTTCGCTTAGATGGTTGAATATGGTATAATTTTATCAATTTCAATGATCGTGAGGTGTCAAAATAATGAAGCGGATTAAAAATATCATTTTGATACTTGTATTACTCCCTTTGGCCTTAATGACCGGATGCGTCGGGGTGAGGACGACTGACGGCGTCGTATCGGGACAGGGGACGGCGAGGGCTGGAACACCGGCGGTGTCCGATACGGAACCGGCGGCAGGAACCCTACCGGAGGATGGAACTATACAGGGGCAGGCGGCAGAAGCCTTGCCGGAGCCGGAGGAAACGGCCGGCACTAAAACCGCTGCGACTGCAGAGGTTGTAATGTACAGGGATGGCAAATACAAAGCGCAGACCGAGCCCGATTACGAAGGTTATTTCACTAAAGCGGAGGTTACGGTGGAGGATGGCAAAATAACCTCTGTCGACTGGAGTATTTTTGATGCGAACAGGAACGACAAGCCCTTTGACGAAAAGTACGAAGAGGTTTTTGCAGGCAACGATTATTATATGGAGCAGAGCAGGAGCGACTGGAAGGGCTCAAGGACTTACAGGCCCAAGCTTATAGAGACCCAGGACCCCGACGAGGTCGACGCTGTGAGCGGCGCTACCTGGACGAATAATAAGTTCAGGGAGATAGTGAAAAAGGCGTTGGAAGAAGCCGGAAAATAAAACGCTTTAAAAGAATCGGATAAGAATGATCTAAAAAACGCAAGGGCAGAACTTCGATGCACTTGCGTTTTTTTCGACTCTCAGGAATTTTGTGGGACAAATTACCTGAAGCAAAATGAGGAATACAGGGAATACCTCCTTATATTGAAGCCGGTTACCGGGGGCCAGCCAAAATCTGACTTTGTATAATTTAGTTCAAAAATATAATTCTCCGTAAGAAAAAGGATTTTGTAGAATTATGTCGAATAGCGTTACAATTATGTCAACTAGAAATGTTATCTATTTTATTAATACAAATGGGGGTTGGTATGTTCACCAAACATGAAGGCAAAATGGTAAAAGGTACAAAAGTAAGCCAGATCAATGTTGATAGTCTGCTTCGTGCAATGAATGAAGTATTGGATGGAAAAGCTTCATTCATGAACAAAGATGAGCTTGGCAGCACTGAGGCAGCCGAAAAATGGAATGCGATGATCGAGATGTTATGTACTGACAGAAAGAAGACCTTGACTGGCATTAACGAAATACTTCAGTTTATCACGCGTATGGATTCCGCCAGGGATATGATCAACAGCGTTAAATTGCAGATGGAATCGCTTCACACCATGGCAGCCAGCAGTGAAGAACTTACAGCCTCAATTGAGGATGTTGCGGGTAATGCCCAGATCGTTGTTGAGAACGTGTACAACACTAAAGAAGTGTCGGCGGCTGGAGCAAAAAACATTAATAAAACTATTGAGTTTGTTAAAAAGTCATTCGAGGAAATTACCAGTATCAATGATCAAATTAACAAGGTGAAAGAAAAAACGTCTGCAATCAAACAGATTATCGAGATAGTAAAGGGGATTGCGGATCAGACAAATCTGCTTGCACTCAATGCGGCTATCGAAGCTGCCAGGGCCGGGGAGCAAGGAAAGGGTTTCGCGGTAGTTGCTGAGGAAGTAAGAAAACTGGCCGAAAATACCAAGATATCAGTAAGCGATATTCAGAAAAACGTACTTGAGTTACAAAGTAATATTGATATGTCTGTTGACCAGATAAACAGGACAGCAATGTGTCTTAATTCCGGTAAAGAGCTGGTAGACAGTGCGTTGGCTTCTATAGATGAAATAGGATCATCGGTAAATCTGATAAATGATAAAATAACACAGGTTGCGGCAAATACGGAGGAACAGACAGCGGCTACACAAACGTTTACGGACGGGATAAATAACCTATCATCGGAAGCAGATCACCTGTATAGCAACTGTGAAAATACGGGAAGAGCTATTTTTCAAGTAAGCAAAAGCATCGATGCTGTCAGGGGTGAAATGGCTAAGAACAGATTCTGCATGAAAGACTCCGATATGATGGAAATATATAAAACCGACCATTTGCTCTGGCGATGGAGAGTCTATAATATGCTGCTGGGGCATGAAATAGTAGATACCAATGTTGTAGGAGATCATAAAAACTGCAGGCTGGGTAAATGGTATTACGAAACTGATGGTCAAAACATCAGCAGTCTTAAGGAATTTAGAGAATTGGAGAGACCGCATATGGATCTCCATAAAATCGCAAAAGAAGCTGTTCTGGCATACGAAAGAGGCGATCTGGAGAAGGCGGAAAGTCTTCTTGACAAAATGGATTCCTGCTCTAAAGCTGTTATTGACAAGCTCGATAAAATAAAATTAGCCCTGTGATTTTAAAGACCGCAGACCTCCAATGATCTGCGGTCTTTCAGCATCCCTGCTCATACTATTACCTGTAATATGGCGTCGATGGGCTGCCTGTCGTTTTCGATGGACTGCCTGTCGTTTTCAATCAGATATGACTTTCTGATGATCTGTATGAAATGTTCTGATATTGTGGGGTCGAACTGGGTTCCGGAGCAGCGTTCTATTTCTGCAAGCGCATTCTCCACGCTCATTGCTTTCTTATATACTCTGTCATGCGTCATAGCATCGTAAGCGTCGATAATGGAGATAATTCTGGCCAAAAGCGGTATATCGCTGCCCTTCAGACCCTGGGGATAACCCTTGCCATCCCAGCGCTCATGGTGTGACAGGACAGACTGCGATATATGCACAAATTGGTCTGAGGACATCGTGATCCTGTAGCCTATCCCAGAGTGCTTTTTCATGACCTCCCATTCTTCAGGGGTCAGTCTGCCGGGCTTTTTGAGGATGTGGTCGGGAATTGAAATCTTCCCAATATCATGCATGAAAGCCACTGTTGCCAAATCCTCGCGCTCCTTGGGAGAAAGCCCCATGTGACGGGCTATCAGGTGAGCCATTTCTTTCATGCGCAGTACGTGCTCTTCTGTTTCGATATTCTTATCGAGCAATATATCCTTCAGGTAATCCGTTATTGAATTCCTGATAAGCCTGCTTTCTGCAAATTTGTTTCTGTATAGCCTGTTATCGGCTGTCTCTATGACACTGTCAAGGCTCTGGCCCGATCTTTCCTTTACTGCCGCTCCTAGCGAAATACCCAGCGGAACGTTATCATCTCTGTATTCACTACACATATCCTTAATCTGCTTCACTATCGCTTCAGCCTGCTCCGGGCCGGTCGCGGACATTACGATTATGAATTCGTCTCCTCCCCACCTGCCTGTAATATGGCCGGGCACGGCGTTTTTCATGATGCCTGCAGCCGCTGCGATTACCTCGTCGCCTTTTTTGTGGCCAAAGGTATCATTGATTAGTTTCAGGCCGTTCAAATCGCCGAGGATAATGCTTATGGGCAACTGCCCTTCTTTATCCAGCCTCGCCATTTCGATCTCGCAGTACCCTCTGTTGTATACGCCGGTCAGTGAATCATACTTGATCAGATGCTGCATCTTTTCGTCCAGCATAACCTGATTTTCACGGCTTTTCTGGAAATAAAGCATCTGGATGATTATTGTAGTTGCCGTCGAGAACAAACCTAGCATATTGAACGTAACATAAAATATCGAAGGCCCCCATACGTACCCCAGAAAATAAAACAAGTCGGCTCCGCCCCAAAGCAAAAAGCAGGCGCCCAGAATGTACCTTGTAACGCTTTGTACGTAACGCACCCGCATGGAAACCAGACCGGTGTATATGAGAAGAAGGCCGCCAAGAGCAAGACGGGGGATAAAATAAAATTCAAACGGCGCTTTCATAAAACCGATGATTACGTAATAAATAACGGGGACCAGACTTAAGACTGTAATTGCCTTCAAAGTTTTGCCTCGAAAAAATTCCAGAGAACCTTTGGCTATCGCCCAGACACCGAGAATGCCGATTATATTCTCAACAGTATTCCACACGGCAAAAAGCGGGGAGGTATATTCAAATGACACTATAATCGACGAGAGTGTTGTAAAGAGCCAAGAAACGGAACACAAAAGGATATGCCGCTTCCGTTCCACAAAGTAGAGACAGGCGAAGATAAGCATCAGCGCCGCGTTGTAGATGACTATCGTCCAGTAATATGAATTTGGATCCATGCTTTAATCTCCCCGTATTTTGTCGAGCGCGGATCCGGGAGGCCAGTTTTTATGTGTATAAAAGAAATAAAACAGCTGAAGAACACATATGGATGAAGCTCTGGCGGCCCGGCTGCCATGGTGCCCGTATATGTGCACTTTAGACCCGCGACTTTGCGTATTTGTCTTTCGATCAAATTTGCCTTTATCATAGCGTATATGTAGGTAAATAATGTTATTATTTAATATAACCCGCATGTCGAATATTGTCAATAATTAACGGTTATGAATAATAAATATAAGGCTACATAGTAGCATGATTTTCAATATTAGCAGCCTTTTTAAAACGCCTGTTCACAAGCAATTCGCTTAATTACTCTTCACAGTGCAGGGTTATTTATGTAAACAAAAATTACTTCAACCGAGGGATTACATAAAGTATCATCTCATATTCCCGAGGGTGACGTATATGGGCTCAGAGTCCTACTATCCTGATGCTTATATACTATTGTAAAAATATAACAGAAATAGATATAATTAATTGGGAAGCATGTCTTATGATGAAATTGGGTGGTGGCTGATGAGCTTTATCGATATCACGTTCAGGTATATCATACCGGGATTGTCCGTCACGATAACTTTATTGGCCTTTTTTTTGAATTACCACAAGAAAAAGAAGCTGGAATATGTACATACTTTCTCGTCACAAATACACGTCATTAAGGATCACGATTATAAATCGGCCGGGGACGACAGTGTGATACTGCAGACCAGGCTGGTTTTCTGGAATCCCACAAGACAGATCATCAGCAGGGAGGATATTCCCAGAAGCAATCCCATCACGATCTCATGCGCGAAGGGGACCGAGCTTTACGGCGTATCTTTATTGTCCGCCAGCAATGAGGGCAGCGGGGTCAGGATAGTTAAAACGAGGCGCAATGATTACCAGATAAAGTTCGATTATCTTGAAGCGGGCGACGGCTTCCTGATCGACGTCCTTTCGTCGGGAACCTCACATAACGATCTGCTTATAAAAGGATCCATCAGAGGCTCGGGTAAAAAGGCAATCAAGTACTGTTCGGTGCTTGAGAGGGAAAGATATTTGAGCATCAGGGAACTATTGAATAACAGGAGCCTTTTTTTCATTATCACTTTTGCCCTTACGATAATAGTGCTGATCGGCACGTTTATCCCTTTCGACGTAACGTTCCATCTCGGAGGCATGTCAAGGTCTGCCAAATGGATCCATATACCGAGTGAACTCAAGCCCATGTCCCTGGGCTTCATAACAGGCCTGTGGATCTTTTTGCTGCTCACGACCAAATCCGGCGTAAGCATCCGTAAGAGAATACCGAAGGAGCTTCTGAAATACGGGAGCATCAACAATAGACAGATGTAGTAAAAATGTATGGAACTATGGAAAAATTGCAACTATAATTATTATGCAGAGTATTAAGAAAATAATAATTCAGGGGCGTTTACTTGGATAATGAAAACAATATTTCAATGCCCGAGTTGTTCAAAAGTACTGAGCCAGGGTCAGAAACAGTATTTTTGTCCCAACGGGCACAGCTTTGATATCGCAAGACAGGGATATGTGAACCTTTTGCTTCCCGGCCATACAGGGGCAGGAGATCCCGGGGACAGTAAAGAAATGATAATAAGCAGGAGGGAGTTCCTGAATAAAGGATATTATGAAGGCTTCTCGGATAAAATAAACGGCGCCTTCGTGGACGTTCTGAAAACCGGCGGGAAATCAGGCGGGATCAACATTTTTGATGCGGGGTGCGGAGAAGGCTATTATATCTGCAGGCTGAAAAAGAGTCTGGCCGAACATGGCTTACTTGATAATGCCGGTATTTATGGTATAGACGTATCAAAACCTGCAGTACAATATGCTTCAGGCAGAGACAGGGATATCAGGTTCGCGGTTGCCAGCAATTATCATATTCCGATACTATCCAGCTCCGTGGACTGTATCCTTTGCATATTCTCGCCCAGGGACGAACGGGAGTTCAGGCGTATCCTCAAGCCGTCCGGAGTACTGCTGGTGGCGGCTCCTGGACCGCGCCATTTATACAGCCTAAGGAAGCTGCTGTATAAAGATCCGGAGTTCATCGGACAAAAGGGTACGGTTGGAGAAGGCTTCACTCTCCAGGCACAGCACAGTGTATCGTATGATATCGGATTAAAAAGCTCAGAGGATAAAATTAATCTGTTCACAATGACGCCTTACAACCGTCATGCCGATACTTCGGCCATTAACAAACTAAAATCCACCGATGAATTTACCACGGAGGTGGATTTCAGCATACGCGTTTACCTCAAAACATAAGCATATTTCATATTTGCCTTATAAAGAAATCCCGGGAATGTTAACGGTAAGTGTGCCGCCATCGTTTCCAGGATTTCTTTGAGCAAAGACCGCTGCTCTAATTATTCCGCTTCGATCGACGGTATGGCGTATTGCAGCTTTTCTTTATTTATCTTTCGAAACTCATTTACAATACAGATCAGCGTAATTATGAATGAACTGAAATCAGCGATCGGGCCAGCATAAAGTACTCCTTCCATTTTGAAAAAGTGCGGCAGGATCAGAAGCAGCGGGATTAGTATCAGCACCTGTCTGGAAAGGCTCAGGAACATGGAATATCCCGGCTTGCCAACGGCCTGGAAGTAGTTGGAGCCGGCAATCTGGAAGCCCACGAATACAAAGCATACCAGGTATGTCAGTATAGCATGCGTTCCCACTGCTATAAGCTTATCGTCGCTGCTGTCGAAAATGGCTATCAATTGGCCGGGTATCAGTCTGGTGAGTATGAAGCCCGCAGTTGAGACCACTGTCGCTGCTATCATGGCACGCATAAAAGTCTTTTTTACTCTGTCGAAATGACCGGCGCCGTAATTGTATCCGATGATAGGCTGAGAGCCTTGGTTGATACCGAATATCGGCATAACGATCAGGGTGGTAATGCTGTTCACTATGCCCAACGCAGAAATGGCGATATCCCCCCCGTAAAGCAAAAGAGAGTTGTTCATAACGGCGGATTGTATGCACATCGCCGCCTGTACGAAGAAAAGAGGCAGTCCAAGCATCACGATCTGTTTAATAATAGCCGGTTCGAGCTTGAGATTTTTCAGTCTGATGCGCAGCAGACCATCGCCCGTGACAAAGTGTATGAAGATCCAAATAGCCGAAACAGCCTGCGAAAATACCGTGGCTAATGCGGCTCCCGTCATTCCCCAGTTGAATACGAATATGAAAACCGGAGCCAGCACGATATTGAGAGCAGTGCCAATAAGCATTGTCATCATAGCTATGATAGGTTTTCCTTCGGCGCGCATCATATTGTTCATTCCGAAGCTATAGCTCTGGAATACCGTGCCCAGCAGTATGACCGACATGTATTCCTTTGCATAGGGCAGAACGTCGCTGCTGGCGCCGAAGACGCGCAGCATGGGATCGAGAAAGATCAATCCGAAGGCAGTAAATAAAACGGTGACTATTGCAAGCAATGTGACGGCGTTTCCCGAAATCTTCCGGGCAGTGTCTTTGTCACCCTGACCTAGTTTAATTGAAATGCTGGACGTGGCGCCCATGCCGATCAAGCCTGCCAACGCCATCTGTATGGTCATTACCGGGAAAGCTATCGTAACGGCGGCGATTCCCAGCGCGCCAGTGCTGTGTCCTATGAATGCCCTGTCTATTACGTTGTAGCAAGCGCTTACCAACATGCCTACGATCGCCGGGATCGAAAATTCAAGAAGCAGCTTGCCTATACGTTCCGTACCGAGTCTGTCTGTTTTGTCCATTTTTAACCAACCTTGTCTTAGTATAATTAGTGAGTTGTTTATTCCTTATCTAAATTTTGCACCATCCGCTCGAGATAGTGCAGCAAAAGCCCGCATTCCTGATCACTGAAGCCTGCCAGCGCCTGGGATCTGGTTTCTGTAAACGTATGATCCATTATATCTACCAAACTCCGTGCCTTATCCGTCAACAAAATCGTTTGGGAGCGGCGATCCTTCGGGTTTGAATTCCGTTCCACCAGACTCTGTCTTTCAAGACGGTCAATCAAACCGGTCATTGTCGGACGCTCGCAATGCATGTCATCGGCCAGGGTTGCAGGGCATAGAGGATTGTTACCGCCTTCCTTCTCGTTTTCGTAAAGGCACTCGATCATGCGAAACTGTGAAAATGTCAGCCCTATTTCTGAAAGTCGCCTGTCTATCCTGCATTTTAAAAAATGTGCCGCTTTGTTAAGCAGATAACAAGGATCGCTTTCCTTGGCAGTCAATTTTATCACCTCCGGTATTATTACACTTTGACACAATATGATTAGTATACTAATCATAAGCACGCTAATCAAGTGCTTTATAATATTCCTGTACCTTAAAGACGCCGCAGCTGTCATTGCTTCATTTACCGGCAAGCCGGAAGCCTTTGATTTTTAATGTGCAGCGTTGATAGAAGTCGCGGCCATGCACGGGACTTTTTACGATTAACCCCTTGACATGCAAATGAGGATGGTTTAAATTAAAAACAGACCGAACGGTCGGTTTACAATCTGGGAGGAAACGATAATGAAAATAAACCTGACAAGTGTGTTTGTAGACGATACGCAGAAGGCTTTGGAGTTCTATACGCAGGTATTGGGCTTTGTCAAAAAGGTCCATATACCCGAGATCAACTGGATAACAGTCGCGTCGCCTGAAGAACCCGACGGCACGCAGCTGCTACTCGAGCCGAATGAAAACCCTGTCGCATCGACAT
Source organism: Bacillota bacterium (assembly GCA_023412915.1). GTDB lineage: Bacteria > Bacillota > Clostridia > Acetivibrionales > DTU013 > JAEYOM01. The sequence continues at coordinate 61,860 of JAEZRE010000024.1, read as the reverse complement.
ATCAGAAAGGCCTTTTTGCACAAGGCATACCGGCAACGTCCTTTGCGGTTGAAGACATCGATAAGGAGTATGAAAGACTGGCGCGTTCAGGCGTTGAATTCACCATGAAACCGACAAAAGGCATAGGGGCCATGATGGCCGTTTTCAATGATACCTGCGGAAACCTCATTCAAATGCATCAAGTCCTGGCGGATTAGACGGGGGATCAGAAGGCGGGGCATGCCGCTGTTGAGGCAGCGGATCCGGAGGGGGAGAGACAGCTTGAATAATACAAGAGAGCATATATTGAATATTACTTTTAAGCTTTTTCTTCAAAAGAGCTTCAAGGAAGTTACTTTAAAAGAGATCGTAGATGCGACGGGACTTTCCAAAGGCGCGTTTTACCACTATTTCACCAGTAAGGAGCAGCTTTTTCTGGAACTGGTAGACGAAGTTTTTTCTTTGATTTTCGATGTTCCGTATGATCGATTCAACAAGGAGTCGCTTTACAATTTTTACATCGATTATGTCAACTATCATACTGAAAACCTTAAAAGGAAAAATAGCGGCGTACCCGGCTTTAACTACATCTCTCTGATCTTTGACGCGATAAAACTGTTTCCGGATTTCCAGGAAAAGCTGAATGAGGCGAAGAGGATGCAGCTGGAAAGCTGGATTGGGGTAGTGCGGATCTCTAGAAGCAACGGTGAAATCGAGTCGCCCATGAGTGACGAACAAATCGCAAATATGTTCATTAACTCTTCGGGCGGCGTGGAGATGTACAGCGGCTTCGAGAACGGCAAAGAGGATACCGGCAGGACTTTGCTGAAGCTATGGGATGGTTTTTACGAGGAATTGAAAGTATGAAAAGAAGTCCCGGGTCATGCCCGGGACTTTTAGTCTGATGCATCGTTTCGGAGTTCTTCGTCCGGCCTCTCTGCCCATTTCCTATAGCGTATGTCGAATTCTTTATCAGAGTATTCCATAGACCTGAACCATCCGGGCACTTCTTTGCATCTGTCGAGCAATTCACGATAGGTCATTAACCGCATAACCCCCCGTTTTCTTTTTTCATGTTTATCATATGAAGTAAGTATAAAATAGGTGACATAATTTTGGGACACACGTTCCATTGCACTTTTAGCCCGGCTTAGTATTCATAGTCCGGTATCCTCCACATGCGGCTCAATCGGTTAGTTTTTATCAAGGTCCCTTTGATAAACGGGAGAGCACATTATTCTATATACTAATCACATTATTCCATTCTTAATCGGGTTGGCATGATGTAGTATATTTACATAACCTGATCCAAAGCAATAATATAAAGGAGGATGTATATGAAAACCAAAGTCTTTGCAGTTGGGCTGGTAATAGTGATGGTATTGGTATCGATACTTACCGGGTGTGGGTCGTCATCTTCGAATACACCTGCGGCAGCGTCCACTCAGGCGGCAGCTCAGCCTGCGGAAGCACAATCCACCGCAGTGGCAGCTCCTGCGGCAGCCGAACCGGTAACCATTACTTATGCCGTCTGGGACCAGAACCAGGCCGACCTTTTTAAAACAGTTGCAGATGAATTTACAAAGGCAAATCCGGACATAAAGATCAATATTACAGTAAACGGTTGGGGAGATTATTGGACGGCATTAGATGCAGCGGCATCCGGCGGAACTCTTCCGGATACATTCTGGATGCATTCCAACAATATCTATAAATATGCCTCCAATAACATGCTAATGGACTTGACAGACAAGATAGCGTCAAGCAACCTGGTCAAAATGTCCGATTATCCGCAGGGCCTGGTACAGATATACAACTTCAACGGGAAGCAGTATGCTGTGCCAAAGGATTTTGATACTATAGGGCTGTGGTACAACAAGACGATGTTTGATGCGGCAGGGGTTAAATATCCTGATGATACATGGACATGGAATACCCTGTATGATGCAGCCAAAAAGCTGACAAAGCCGGACAAGAAACAATATGGTATCCTTGCACCGCTGAAAAACCAGGAGGGCTTCTACAACTTCATTTACCAGAATGGCGGGACAGTTATAACTGCTGATAAAAAATCCGGCTATGATGATCCTAAGGCGATCGAAGCCATGGAGTTCTATATAAAACTTGTTAGAGAAGGTTTATCTCCTCAGGAATTCGGCGACGCCGAATGTGCGCAGGATATGCAGAACGGCCTTTGCGCAATGGGCTTCTTCGGTTCATGGAACATAGCAGGCTTCACTTCCAACGAATATATGGCCAAGAATTTTGACGTAGCGATTCTTCCGTCATCACCGAGCGGTGGAAGGGCTTCGATTTTCAATGGACTTGGCAATGCTATTTCTCCCAATACCAAGGCTCCCGATCAGGCATGGAAATGGGTTGAATACCTCGGATCCAAGGAAAGCGAAACCAGACAGGCCGAATTGGGCATAGCCATCTCTGCTTTCAACGGAACGGCAGATGCGTGGGTCAACTCCAATAAAACATTCAATATAAAGGCATTCCTCGATATGCTTCCCAATGCTCAGATCAGACCGTATTCAAATACTACGGCTGTCTGGGAGGATAAGGCATATGAAGCGCTTAAGGGCGCTTTTACAGGAGAAAAGTCTGTGGAACAGGCATGCAAGGATGCGGCAAAGGTTATGAACGAAAGCCTTGCAGCTGAAAAGTAGCATTGACAAAATCAAACTTGCGACAACCCAAAAAGGTTGTCGCAAGTTTGAAAGGTTTCAGGGTTCAATGTAAAGATACCATTTATTTGAAAAATAGAACATAATCTATTTTTGAAGTAAATGGTATCCATTGATTTAGACACATCAAAGCAGAGGGGATATGTGGATATGTATGGACGAACCCGCAAGACGGAAATTAACGAATGGTTCTGGGGCTGGTTCTTAATTGCCCCCACGGTCATTGGACTTTTAGTTCTAAATATTTTCCCGGCAATTCAAACGTTTTATCTGAGTTTTTTCAAAAGCGGAGATTTCGGCAAGGGGAATATATTCGTCGGAGCAGAGAACTACACAAAAATGCTTCATGACCCCCAGGTGTGGTTTTCTGTGCTTAACACCTTGAAATATACCCTTCTTGTGGTACCCGGCAGTGTCATACTTGCTATGCTGTTAGCCGTTTTACTCAATAATAAGTTGAAAGGAAGACATTTTTACCGGGCCGTATATTTTTTGCCGGTAGTAGCTACGCCCGCTGCTGTTACCATGGTTTGGAGATGGTTGTACAATAGTAATTTCGGACTATTCAATTACGTTTTTGAAAAACTGGGTATCCAGCCTGTAAAGTGGATTGACAATCCCAGTATTGCAATATTTTCAATTGCACTGATCGGTATATGGTCAACCGTCGGGTACAATATGGTACTGCTTATGGCGGGGCTTCAGGAAATACCGGATCAATATTATGAAGCGTCGAATATAGATGGCGCAGGTCCTCTGGCTCAATTTTTCAAAATAACGGTCCCTATGATCTCTTCCACTCTGTTCTTTGTTATAGTGACCTCGATAATCCAGTGCATGCAGGTGTTTGATACGGTATACATGATGGTTGAAGTAACAAGCCCTTCCTATGACAAGACTGTTTCCATGGTTTACCTGTTCTATAACAACACCTTTAAATATTTGAACAAGGGTTACGGCTCAGCTATCGTAATGCTGCTGCTAGTAGTAATAATGTTAATAACGGCTGTTCAGGTCAAGCTGCAGAAAAAATGGGTCAACTATTTAGATTAGGAGGAGAGCAAATGCGTACAAAAAACAGAGGTAACAATTTAATCGTTCATATATTTCTTATCATCGGCGCCTGCGGCATGATCCTGCCATTTGTCTGGATGCTGCTCACCTCTTTCAAAACGGAAACGGAAGCCACTTCTATGAATCCGTTCGTCATATTCCCGGTGCAATGGAGAATCGACAGCTATATACAAGCGATTCTGCAGAATAATTTTTTGATACTCTATTTAAATACTTTTTCAACAGTATTGCTCAGGGTAGCCTGCGCACTGCTATTCAGCTCCATGGCAGCTTATGCGTTTGCAAGGCTTGAATTCCCGGGAAGGGATTTCTTCTTTGGCCTGGTGCTTCTGCAAATGATGATACCTACTCAGATTTTTATAATACCCCAGTACCTTATGATCGATAAGCTGGGCGCCCGCAATACAATTTTCGCCCTTGTATTTCCGGGGCTGGTATCCGCATTCGGTACCTTTCTCCTAAGGCAGTTTTTCAAGGGTATACCCAAGGAGATGGAGCAATCGGCTAAAATTGACGGGTGCAATATCGGGCAGACATTCGTGAGGATCATGCTTCCATTGGTAAAATCGGGTTTGGTAGCGCTGAGCATATTCACTGTACTATTTGCCTTTAAGGAATTGATGTGGCCGTTAATTGTCAATTCGGATGCAAATGCTGCCACTTTGGCGTCTGCTCTCGCAAGGATCCAAAGCGGTTATCATGTCAAATACCCGTTGCTAATGGCAGCTTCATGTCTGGCTATATGGCCCATGGTATTGATATATGTATTTTTCCAGAAGCAATTCATTCAAAGCGTAGCAAGGTCCGGTATTACCATGTGAGAGTGGTGATATTTTATACAACATACGATAGACACAGGAGAGCATTATGCCAATAATTTATCATAAAAACTCCGAAGAATTCCATATTGATAATGGCAAGGTAAGTTATATAATCAAAATTCTGCCGAACAGGCAGTTAGGGAATTTGTATTTTGGAAAATCAATTCATGATAAGGATTCGTTTTCCTACCTGCTGCAAGGCGGTCTGAGATCTCTTGCAGCCTATGTTTATGAAGGGGATTACTCCTTTTCACTACAGCACACGATGCAGGAATATCCCTCATTTGGTACGACTGATTTCAGATATCCTGCATTCGAAATAAAACAGGAAAACGGAAGCAGGATAACCTGTTTCGAATACGAGTCCCATTCAATTTTTCAGGGGAAGAAGAAGCTTGCCGGTCTTCCGGCCACGTATGCGGAAAACGAAAATGAAGCGGAAACACTGGAGATAGTCTTATATGATAAAGTAATCGAGGTTGAACTGACTCTTAGTTATACAGTCTTTAAAGATTATCCAGTGATAGCCAGGAACGCGAAATTTATCAACAGGGGTAAGAATACTGTCGTCCTGGAAAGGGCGATGAGCGCCAGTATCGATTTACCTGACGACAATTTTGAAATGCTGCAGTTATCAGGAGCATGGGCAAGGGAGCGATATTTGAAAAGCAGGAAGCTCGAGCAGGGAATTCAGGCAATTTACAGCATGCGGGGGATAAGCAGCGCCGAACATAATCCCTTTATCGCTCTGAAGAGGCCGAATACCGATGAGATGTCAGGCGAGGTGTATGGTTTAAGCCTGATATACAGCGGTAACCACCTTGAACAGGTTGAGGTCGATACGCACGATATGACCCGTGTCATGCTGGGGATCCATCCTGATACGTTTGAATGGCCGCTACACAGTTCTGAGGACTTTCAGACGCCGGAGGCGGTATTGGTCTATTCAGACAAAGGCCTCAACAGTATGAGCCAGACATACCATAAATTATTCCGCAGCCGATTGGTACGCGGTCAATGGAGAGACATGGCAAGGCCGATCCTGATAAATAACTGGGAAGCTACCGGGATGGATTTCACAGAGGAAAAGATACTGGGTATCGCAAAAGCGGGAAGAGATTTGGGAATGGAATTGTTCGTCCTCGATGACGGCTGGTTTGGTAAACGTGACAATGACAAGTCCGGCTTGGGCGACTGGTATGTGAGAAATCTCAAAAAGCTTCCGAACGGAATCGAAGGGTTGGCAGATAAAATAGAAGCTCTGGGGATGAAATTCGGCCTTTGGTTTGAACCGGAGATGGTAAATAAAGACAGCGATTTATACAGGGCGCATCCTGATTGGATTATCTGCTCGCCTGAAAAAAAGGCCTCCCCTTCAAGAAATCAGTATGTACTGGATTTCTCCAGAAAAGAAGTGGTTGATTATATCTACTCGCTGATGGAAAAGGTTTTAGGCAGCGCAAAAATATCCTATGTAAAATGGGATATGAACCGTTACATCACCGAATGCTTTTCCTCGGCCAAAGAAGGGAAGGATCAGGGGAAGGTTTTCCATGAATATATACTTGGGGTATACAACCTGTACGAAAGGTTGATAAGCCGGTTCCCATACATACTTTTCGAGTCGTGCTCAAGCGGCGGAGCCAGGTTTGATCCGGGAATCATGTATTATTCGCCCCAGGCGTGGACCAGTGACGATACCGATGCTGTCGAACGGCTTAAGATACAGTATGGGACAAGTATTGTTTACCCTGTAAGCTCCATGGGCGCCCACGTATCTGCCGTGCCGAATCAACAGGTGGGAAGAATCACACCGATTGAAACAAGGGCAAATGTAGCCTTTTACGGAGTTTTTGGATATGAACTGGATCTTACTGTTTTATCCGAGAATGAGAAGAACAAGATCAAGGAGCAGGTAGAGTTCTGCAAATTACACAGAGAACTAATGCATAAGGGAGATCTTTACAGGATCTCAAGCCCTTTTACCGGCGGCATTGCATCATGGGTCATAGTTTCCGGGGACCGGACTGAAGCAATTGCGGCTTATTACAAGATTTTAAACAGTCCGAATGAGGGGTGGAGAAGGTTTAAGCTGGCTGGGCTTGATAACAATAAGCGCTATATTATTAACGGTGACATGCGGAAAGTATATTATGGTGATGAGTTGATGAATATAGGTATAGTCATAGATGACAGTGATTTTTGTGCGAACGGTGCCGATTTTTCTTCAGCCTTGTATTATCTAAAGCAAATGTAGCTTATATACCTTTTTTGTTTGAATGGTCCAGCAGTTCGTTTTGAGTACGGTATATCTTTGGGCTCACCTGGAAGAACATTTTGAAAACCTTTGAAAAAGAGAGCGGATCGTCATATCCTACCTTTGAGGCTATTTCACTCACAGGTAACGATGTATTTCTCAAAAGCCCGCAGGCCTTGTCCAATCTGTAATTAACAAGATACTGCTGTGGGGACATATTCATGGTCTTTTTAAAAATATTGGTCAGGTAACTCCGGTCTATGCCTATATAGTTGGCAATATCATTTACCTTTATATCCTTCTCATAATTATGATCAATAAATTCCAGAGCGTGCTCAACATATACCTGGTACGGGTAATCATGAACATTGCCGTTTTCGGTGGCATTATGCTTTTCATTAATTAATGATGATAGAAACATAAAAAGATACCCTTCTCTTTTTAAATCATTGGCATAGGTTAATTGACTTGCATTGAGTATCCCTTTTACGCAATCTAACAGTATATCCTCACAGTTGAATTGACAAACTCGGTTGTCCCTGCTAAAGGATGCATAGTTAAGACATGTTTCCGCCTTTATTCCTCCAAAACCTATCCAGATATATGTCCATGGATCATCCTCATCAGCTTGGTAAAAAGTCATTTCATCAGGGTAAATGAGGAAGGCATCATGCTTCCCAAGGTAGTAGGTTTTTTTGTCGGCTTCAAACCTACCCTTTCCGCTGAGGACATAATGAAGGAGGAATTCTGTGCGTGCTATCGGACCATAATAATGGCTAGGATCGCATTCTTCCATCCCGCAATATAAAAGGTACAGATCCACAGAGTGTTTTTTTAAATATTCGAGGCACTTGTATCTTGCGGAATTTGTGTATTTAGGATTCATATTCAACCTCATATGGTTCAAACTTGAATATAAGAATAAAATCGTACTATTATTTTATCGACACGTTCGAAAAGTTTGTCCATAGAAGATTTGTTCTGTTGTCATTTCATCATAAAAATGCTCCCTTTAAAGCTTTCTGATGTTTTTTACTTTATCAGTCTGCTTTAAAGAGAGCATATTTACGGATAGCTCTTTATTCAAATTGGTGCATTATAGCTTAAATCAGTGCTTGATGGTTGTAAGCGAATCCCCGGTCCCACTACTGCTGCGTAGTTACAGGAGCGGTTATAACCACAGGTGTTTCGCTGCTTTTGTAATCAGCGGTCAAAATGTTACTTACATTGGAATAGGAGCCGGTTGCTTCATCCTTCACATCCGCTACAATTTTAATATACTCGGAAATCACCTGGTTCTTGTCATTCAGATATACCACGACATTGCCGGTAACATTCTTCATGTCCGCAGGATTGAAGACGTCCCCGTCTTCCGCCTCACCTTCAGATGAAGCCGACATCATGGCCTTGAGCGCATCAGGCTTGAAGGTCATTGTATATTTGACCGCGCTGACGCCATTGAAATCACTGACTGCCTCTTTGCTGATGTCCGCATATCTGTAGTAGCCAAGCAGCAGTTGTGAATCACCGCCCATGTCCGCGGGCGTCGCGCCTAGCTCCTGCATGTCTTCCGCACTCATAGTGCTCCAGGCATCGCTGCCCGGATACTGTACGTAATACTTGTCAGCAACCTTGATGACCTTGAATTTAGTGCTTATAGAGGTTCCCATGGAATCGATACCCAGATTATAGCCGATATCGAAATTCATGATATTTTTGGCAGTATCAGCCGCCACGGCTCCGCTCATGCCCATGGATATACTGCTGATTGCGTTGCCGCTGCTGTCTTTAATATCATTTTTCAGGTTCATATCGACATTTCCGTTAAACTTCCGGATATTATCCTTTATTGCGCTGTATAGCTCGGGATAGATCGCTTCGCCTTTGAATTTATCCGCTAATTCGCCGATAGCAACAGTGCCGGTCAGGAACCTTTCCGTTACGACCGCTGCCTGCTGGCGTTGAGCCGGCATTTTTGCTCCGAACACGGCGCCATCCCCCTGCATTATCCCGGTAGACATCGCAAACTCGACGTTATCCTTTGCCCATGAAGCTATGCTGTTTTTGTCCGTCAGCCTGTTAACATACATATACGGCTGATTTCCCTTCAGATCACTGTCCTTGAGTCCCAGAGCGCGAACATACATGCTGGCCATTTCTTCACGCGTACATTTCCTGTCGGCGCCAAAGACGGTCGGGGAGATGCCTTCGATTATGCCTGCCTTATATGCCGCTTCTACGTAGGGAAAAGCCCAGTTGGTCGCGGGAACATCGGTAAACGTGGGTGTTTCGGGCGTGTTTGAAATGTCAAGATGCAGCACGTTGACTATCATTTTGACCATTTCACTGCGCTTTACGGTAGCAAGCGGGTGAAAGTAGCCGTTGTCCCCTGAAATAATGTTGTCGTCTGCGAGCGCGGAAACGGATGCTTTTGCGTATTCAGCAACGGAGCTAATGTCCTTGAAAGATACAGTCACCGCTTTGACGGGTCCGAATGAAATCGCAGCCGATAGCGCTCCGGCGATCAAGACGCCTGAAAGCGCCTTGTTAATAACGCTTTTAAACTTCATTACAGCCTCCTTATTAAGACCAATAGTTTTTGCTTTCAATAAGGTGAAGTATATCAGCGTTATGTAAACTAAACAAATGGTATTATTTCCTCTACTGGATTAATACTTGTGCCAGCTTCGGATCAAGAACCCATGCTTGCCGCGGTGTATCGTATTTAAAATAGTAGACCAGTTCGCCTAATGAGTCTACATGGGAGGTTCCGGCGATATCATCCATTGCCATCAGCCTCAGAGGCTCGTTCCCGTTGGATTTTACGGGATACAGGAATGGAGAGTAGGTGACGAAGCCTTTGAACGGTTTGATGAGCGTACTGTCCTTGTTGTATATTACCCCTTCATATTCCTGCTTTCTGTTGCTTACGTCAAGAGTTATGGTCTGATTCAATTTCGGGCTGGTGATATCGACCTTGTAAAAGTCCCTGTAGATTACCGAAAAGTCGAGCTCTTTAGATAGCATCTCATAATTTTCGGGATATATATCGGGTGTAAGAATAAAAATAGGCCGGTTGTTCAGGAAAGAGACGATATAGTAAACGGTTCTGTTATTTAGGGGCAAGGGAACAAAAATATCCTGCGCCTTGTCATTAGTGAAGCCTCCGAGGAATATCCACGGATCCGCGCCGATATTGTAGGGAGGGGGAAGCGGTACGGTGTATCTGTATCTGGTCCTTCCGTCTTCTATTATAATTTTGATATTCTGATAATAAGGATTTCCTTCAACTATATCACCGGTCAGATAAACAATGTCCAGCACCAGGTCGCCGTTGACATCGCCTATTTTCGTATCGATCAGCATAGTGAACCACCAATGGTTTTAATAGCTAATGCATCATATGAAGGTGATAATATATTGTGGTACAATTTGCTGTGATTTTCTTATCGGGCAGCCGTTTACCCTCATTTCAGCAGCTATCGAATGTCATAGATCTACTGGACATCCCAATGTTCAGCTATTCAATGTCATGGGTCGGTTGGTCGTCCCAATAGCTGTAATATTGGTTTTCCATCGGCGGGATTATTGCATTTACCTCCGTATCGACAGGCTGGCCTGCCTTAGCGCCGTCGTACAGAAAAAGCCCGCCGGTAGTCGCTCTTTTGCCCTTCCGAACAAGATAGGCGACACTGTTGTTATAATAGGAGCATGAGTAAAACGTCACGTCATCCGCCAGCTCCGCTACTTTTCCATCCTGATAAAGCTTCAGTGTGAAGGTGTGGTCAGCCCTGCTTATGTTATCTGCATATGCAAAGGATGCAAAGGATGCTGTGCCGTTTTTCAGCGGCTCCAATATCTCTGATAAGCTATCTATCTTCTCGCTGTTGACATACAGGTCTTTTCCCGGGGAATCACTTTCGCTTTTAAGATATACAACGTCCCCGCCGGGCAGGATACCGAAAAAGTCTGCATCCTCGGCAAGCTTCACGGCTTCGGAGGCTTTTTCGCCAGCTGTTGTCACACAGTAAAGATCATACAGAAACGGATCTTCATTGTGATTGACACCGTAATATATTTTATTGTTCCCGGCGTCGTACTTCAAAAGCTCCGGCTTTTCATCCCCGATTTTCCCAAGCACTTTGGAGCCGCTGCAAACATAGAGCTCAGCGGGGCCGGTGCCATTAGCCGTAACTGCCGTGCCGGCCGCCGGTTGTGAATAGACCAGAAGCGGTCTGTCACTCCCGCAATAGGAGGCCTTGGAATCCAATACCTGTTGTACCCTGTGGGCTTCATCGCCCCATGTATTGTCGCAATTTTCGCTGATTTTGGCCGATCGGCCGTCCGAGTAGTAATACAGGCTATTTAACGTGTTTGCGGGGTTCTTTTTCAGGTAATAAAACGAGCCGTCCGCATATAGGTTTGAAATGGATACGACACCGGAATCGAGCCTTCGGACGTCTTTACCGTCCTTCAGCAGATAGAGGCTGCCGTCCTTCATATAATAAACCGTATTGAGATCCGACGATACATACTGAAGCACAAAACCCGAGCCGATAGCCTTTGCCTTATTTTTGCCAGCATAAAGAACCAGCCGGCCGTCAAAGGTTTCATAGATCAGCCGGGCACCTTTTTTGTCGATAAAAAATCTGCATACATTTGCTGCGATTTCATCGGATCCTGTCAAGTTGCTTACATAGAGGGCTTTGTCTACTAAATAAAATACTTTTGACCCATCCTGGTTGATCGTATAATTGTTTATATCCGAACCGATCTTAAATTCTTCGGGATTTTCGGACGTCAGATCATAGCAGTAAATATCAGCGCAATAGTTGGGCTTGGTATTGTCGATATCCTTCGGATAAAAAAAACGCCTTCCGTCTTCGCTTTCTTGTATTGCAAATACGGTTCTCCACTGGGGAGGGAGGTCATACTGCACTATCTCCCTGGGTGAGATCGAATCTATGGAGGTATGACGCAATATGCCGTTCCTGACATAGAACAGGCCCCTAAGCGGTTCGGGCGTTTTTGCAGCCGATGAAAGTATGCTCTGCCGGGCGATCCCTCCGGGATCGAGGATAATAAGCGATATTGCCAGGGCAAGGATAATTGCCGATGCGATGGCAGCTGCGATCCATAATTTTTTATTGCTTCGTTGTTCAGTATTTTTAAGGCCGGCTTCCACCCCGCACACCGGACAACGTTCCATGCCTTCTTCCAATTCAGCATTACAATTTTTACAGTTCATGTTGGACACCCCATTTACCGGAACTAATGCCGCAGCGAAGCAAGCTATGAATAACTACTGTTTATTTAATTATACCTTAGCTAGGTAAAAAATGGCAAAATATATGCCGGAGGTTAAGCGGATACTCGAACCGGAGCACCGGCGGACAAGCATCAAGGTACCAACGGGACGACGCTGTGGTCCCTTCGGTATTGCGCAATCAACAGGTCGATCATTCTTCCATAGCTGTAAACGCCGTCAGTCTGCCTGTTAGCCTTCAGATAGGCGTCGTTGAGGGATGTGACGGTGTTTTGCACAGGGCCTTTATGCTTCTGCCAGTAGAGTGCATCCGCCCTCATATCCCTATGAACACTATCGCTGATTTTTTTATTCAAATCATTGAACCTGTCTTTATCATGAGCGTATAAGGCATTCATCGAGCTGATCAATGCAAGCATGGTACCTGAATATTGAAAATCGGCATTAGGATTCAAGCTGCAGGTGACATAGGAGATATAGTTTGCCTCATCCTCCCGGGCAAACCCGTGCTGGTGGGCCATTTCATGACAAACTGTCGAGGGGATCGAATAGTGCGCTATCGCCACGTCGACGTTCACTTCGCATGTAAACGGACAGTAAATTCCTATTATGCCCGAATAGGACATCTTTTCCGAGAAAAACACGGGTTTCGGACGTCCGTAAGTACCGGACAAGGCGGGATTTGTTCTTGCCGCTACCTCGTAGCCGGCTTTCGCATGGCTGAAGACCTCCGGGATGCTCCCGGAAAGAGCCATAACTCCGTCTGAATCCTGACGGACCAAGCTTCTTAGGCTATTTGCCCGGTTGATCAGGCCGTCGCATACCTCGGCAAGCTCGTCTACCGAGGCGGGGCGCACGTCCAGACCGGTAATTTCCGCATACGAAAGCCTGTTGTAATTGAGCGTCCATGTGACCGTGAGTATAAAATAGACCACGCTTACGACTGCCAGAACGTCGAGAACATACTCGAGCAGGCATTTCAATCTGCCGGTTTTAGACCTGATCACATTAATGATTCCAATAATCAACAGGAACAGTGCGAGTACTGTCAGGAAAAGCAATCCGAACTCCGCCACGGAGAAGGGAACTAATCCTGTAAACAGGCTCAGCGCTTCGGTAAACCATTTATTCAGGCCTCTCGCGAACGCATACTCGATCACACCCGGCATACGGGCCGTGAGCAGATACAGGAGCAAAGCCAAAGGAAATAGAGATATCAATATTAACTTTTTGCGATAATTTTTTAGCTTCATATATAATGGCTCCTGTGCAATTCTACCACAGTTTTAAGGCTTTTGTCTCATATATTTTACCACTCGCGCGCCGTAGTATTTATCAGTGCATGGAATGCGGCGTTGGACGGGTCGGATGCCGGAACCGTGTATATAAAACATTGTAGTATAATTCGTTCAGTGGTAAAATTTACTGGAAAATATACGCGGCAGGCGGGGATACAGCCGGAAAAGCTTTGAGGAGGGTTGCTGATGAGACGGATTAAAACTGTTTTGCCTCTGATAATGGTTATATTGATTTGCTGCAGCGGACCTCTGGCGGTCAATGCGGCAGGCACCTCTCCAGAAAAGGGAAATGTCTGGATCATGCTCGCCGCGGGTTCCGCACAGACCTTCGTGCTTAAGAATGACGGTACTGTCTGGGGTTACGGTTATAATGTGCACGGCGAAGTTGGAAACGGGAACGCGAGCGCGTTTACAGGGCCTGTGCAGTTAAAAGGCTTGAAGGATGTGGTTTCAATCGCTTCGGGCTCGTCTCCGTTCGACGCCATGTTTTCGGTAGCGCTGAAGAAGGACGGTACCGTGTGGGGATGGGGCAAACAGCCTTATAATGTATTCGGTAAAGGCGCGCCTGAAATCTGTACTGCGCCGGTGAAGATAAAGGGGTTTTCCGATATTAAAGCGATAGCTGCAGGCAACTGCAATATCGCTGCAATAAAGAAGGACGGAACCGTGTGGTGCATAGGCGCAAACAACTGGGGCCAGTGCGGCGACGGCACGAGGACGGACCGTATTTCTCCGGTGCAGGTCAAAGGGCTGACAGGCGTTGTCGCAATTGCATCAAATGGCAATTGTACAGGCGCGATTAAGAAGGACGGGACGCTATGGTGCTGGGGATTGGCTTCGGCGAAGAACGGCCGCGACGACGCTACGGTCCCGGTCCAGGTATCAGGACTCAAGGACGTAGTATCCATCTGCGCAGGCACCAACCACATGCTTGCCCTAAAAAAGGACGGGACAGTATGGGCCTGGGGCGTGAACAGGGACGGTCAGCTTGGAGACGGGACAGATATAAACAGGACGAGTCCGGTGAGGGTCAAGGGCTTGGAAAATGTAGTTTACATAGGCGCAGGCTGCCGCCATAGCATGGCAAGAAAGAAGGATGGCACATTCTGGATATGGGGCAAAAATTCGTCGGGCCAGTATGGCAATAAAACCAGGGTTACCTCCAGAGTGCCCAAGAAAATCGATGCTCTGAAGAATACCATATGCGCATCCGGAAGCATGGGTTTCACTTCCTTTATAAAGGCCGATGGAACCGTATGGTCGACGGGTTATAACGGAGACGGCGAGTTTGGCGTAAAAGAGCCCAAGGAATCGCTAGTGCCGCTTAAGATAATGGGCACTTCCTATACCTCTGCGGAACCTTCCACCGAAGACTCGAAAATAACTGTCGACGGTAGTTTTGAGGACTGGGCCGGAATCGACCCGCTCATTATCGATAAACCGGAAACAAACAAGAAGCTGACTTTTGATATTGAAAGCGTATATGCTTTCAGCGATGCGAAATATCTCAATATTGCCGTGAAGGCCGGAAATCTGACGGAAAAACCCGAGTTCAACTCGATAAATATAATGACTGTGAACCACGACAATGAGAATGTCAATTATAAAATATCCCTCAGACCCAACGAGGGACATTATGCCATATTCAAAAACGAAAACGGAAAGAATACCGACTCGGTCCATACGGAAATCGTTTCAGCCGATATCGTGGAAGCGCAGATCCCCCTGGAATACCTGGGGAATCCGGCCAGAATGTCTATACATGTTCAAAGCGTATCGGGACCGCCTAAATTTGAGACGTTTGACGAACTGGAAGGCTGGTATGATGTACCCAAACAATTAATACGCCCGTGAAGGCTGGGTCAGGCTGAAGACTTCAGCCTGATAGGCGGCCGAACAGCTGGTCAGCCGCCGCACAGCCGTACAGGGCCGAGCCGGCCAACCGAACCGCCGGCCGGAGCCGGCCCCTACCGGTCGCCGCTAACCGACAGCCGGTCAGCTGCCGCACAGCCATGCAGCCGGCCCTATTTTCCGAAGGAGTATATCTTGTTTTCACTGTCTTTCGAATAAACCGAACCATCAGGCGTTATAACCGGGTCCTCGGTGCTATAGCCGGCCATCATGTACTCCTGCTTTTTAACGCCGGACGGATCCACCCTTATGATCATATGGTCATCCGAAGTTACATACAGCATGCCGTTGGGAGCGACACTCAGTCCGTATATTTTTGCTCCGAGATTGAGGTCCCACTTTTTACCGCCGTCCTGATTGAACGCAATAAGTAACCCATACTCGGATATTCGCATATAACCGTCTTCGTCTTTTCCCAGCTCCTTTACCCCGGCCGCGGTGACATAAATAGTACCGTCCGTGCCGGCGGCAAGTCTTCCCGGGATAGCATCGACAGTAATCTCGGAGATTTTGGTTCCGGTTTTCGTGTCTATTGTCATGAGCTTTTTACAGGACAACGATACGAGCATCTGCCCATTTTCGGTGAAGGTCATTCCGTTGACAGAGCCTCCGGTATTCAATGCCCACTTTTTTGAGCGGCCGGCATTCAGGTCATTCAGCATATAGCCTTCATCCTGCTTGGTATCATCCCGGGTCGTATAATAAAACATGCCCTCCGGACCTGTGTAAATATCGGTGTACATGCTGCCTGTATTGAAGGACCAGAGCGCTTTCCCGGCGGGGTTCAGAGCGCATAGCTTTACATCCGTATATCCCGCCATTATACCGAGGTATACCGTATTATCCGTCCCCACGCGGACGTCTCGTATAGTGCTCTTTGCATCGTATGTCCATTTCGCCTTGCCCGAGGCTGTCAGGGCGATCAGTTTCGAATCGGACCAGATATAAATGCTACCATCCTGCCCGACGACAGGTTTCCGCAATTCGCCTGATACCGAATAAAGCTTTTTTTCGCTGCCGTTGGCCGCTATTGATAACAACCAGGAATTTCTCCCGTCTCCGGCTGTGGCGTATAATTCATTTGATTTCCCGGCGACCAGACCTGCAACGTACGCAAAGCTTTTGGTCCATTTCTTAACACTTGCGGAAGAGGATCTGACGATTTTAACCGTGATTATCGTATAGGTTGTCTTGTCCGGCGCCGTCACTTTAATGGTTATCTCATTTTCACCCGATTTTAGAGCTACAACCTTTTTCGCGCCTGTGCCGACTCTCTGGCCGTTCACCGCGACGACGGCGTCCGCATCCTCGGCGACGGCAGCTATAGCCACACTGCCGACATTTGCGTCGACGTACGCTCCGTACTTATTTTTCCCTTGATCTTCAAGCTTAAGCGGCTGGTTGCCCGAATAGACCTTGAAATCCGACAGGTCCGAGTTGTTCGTCATTTCCTCGACATTTATATCTCCAATGGATATAAGCAGTGTCTTGTCGAATTCATACCGGTTCGACTGCTTCAAGCTGGGAGATGTGATCGTAATAAAGCTCTTTTGCTTTACTATCTCCGAGGCTTTTGAGAAGCCTGCATTACAGAATACGTGATACTTTTTGCCTTTTTTTACGTTGAAGGTTTTCGATTTTTTCAATGCCTGCGTTCCGTCTGAATAGGCAAGAGAAATATTTATCGTGACACTGCCGGAGGCCCCGGTATTGTTCAGATAGTCGTCTACCTGGTAGCTTGTCAGCTTCCCGCCCGAATAGTGGTAGGTGATACTGATGCCATCGTCTGTTAAAACCGGCTTTGAAGCCGCCGTTCCCGATCCCGATGCAACCTGGGCCATCGCAACGTTGCTGCCCCCGGGCAGCCCGATGCTAAGCGCCAATACAAACGCAACCAACAAGGAAAAAGTCTTTTTCAGCATTTTATCGCTCTCCTCCTGTAATATCCAAAAAGACCAATTATTACAGCAGTATCTTAGCATAATAATTGCTTGCTTTTCAACATTTTTGTCTTGTTGTAAATCCCGATAGATACAGTTAAATAAAAAGGACTTCGGGTTAAAAAGCATGAGTCTGAAAAACCAGAGCGACATTGAAAAAAGACTATAAAGGTGCTACACTTTTATTCTATTATGTAAACAAATACAAATTGAAAATGCGGTAGAGTCCTAAATTTTTTCTGACTTCTTTTATTTATAACAGAATTTATAATGAAATTGTTAAATAGCATTATTAATTGCTAAAAGCCAATCCGGAACAGCTAAAAACTTTTACTTTTAAGGGTGGACATAAAATATGGCAAACTATGAATTCCTTAATGGTATGAAACATTTTTACAGCGGATATTTAAGTGATGTGCTGCTGGAATATTGGCTGGATCGTGCCGATGATGAATTTGGCGGTTTTTTTACCTGTTATGATAATACCGGGGAAAGACTTGTGTCCACCGATAAATTCGTATGGTCCCAGGGCCGTCTTGTCTGGATGTATTCGAAGCTTGCAGGTACAACCGCACTGGAGCTCGATGAAAAAACCAGGCGTCGATGTGCGGAGCTCGCCGCACGGGGCGCAAGGTTCGTCGCGGATCACTGCATTCTCGAAGGGGAAGAGTGCGCCTTTCTTTTGGACCGTGAGGGTAACCCCAAAGAGTTTCGGCCGGGTTCAGGTCATAATATCAGTACTTTTGCGGACTGCTTCGTAATTATGGGGCTTGCCGCATACGCAGAATACTCCGGTGACGCGGAAATGCTCGAAAAAGCTTTGTCGCTTTTCAATTCTGTAACCAAAAGAATGTACGGCAATATGTTCAGAACAGTGCCCAATGTTGTTCCTTCCGCTTGGCGCTGCCACTCGATTCCCATGATTGTGCTGAATACCGGGCAGGAGCTTTACGGGCCTCTCCGCAAAATGGGTTACTGCAATGAGGCTGCGAAGGTTGAGAGTGTTTGCGCCGAGCTGATGAATGATGTGGTAAGCTTCATAACCGAGCAGGGAGTAGTACTTCAATATCTTGATAAAGAAAACGGACCTATGGTAACTCTCAGCGGCAGATGTGTGAATAATGGGCATGCCAACGAATCCATGTGGTTTGTTATACGCGAAGCTTTAAGACTGGGTTCAAATGAAATTATCGAAAAAGCTGCAAATACGGTGCTGGTAACCAGCCAGACCGCTTGGGATGATGAGTATGGAGGCATGTTTTACTATATCGACAGGGATGGCGGAATTCCAAAGGGACACATTGCAGACAATGAGCGTCAGCTTGACGAAGAATTCGTCCATGATTGGGATAGCAAGCTTTGGTGGGTACATACCGAAACTGTTTATGCAAATCTGCTGTGTTTTGCCATTACTAAAGACGACAGTTTTCTGAAGGAGTATGAACGCTATCATGATTATACCTTCAGGACTTTTCCCAATACCGAGACGTCTTCGGGAGAATGGATACAAATACGCGACAGGCAGGGCCGTCCCGGCAATCCCAACGTAGGAGGGAGGCTGCCGGTGAAGGATCCGTACCATACAATGCGCAACCTGCTGCTTATGGTCGAACTGCTGGATAATATGTGTTCGGAATCATGCTATGACAATATTACGAACTGAGGTCAACAAATATGAAATTGAATGATGAAAATGCCAATGGGATAAGTAAACGTATCTTTAGCAACAGGTTGCTCATGACGACAGCATCCTTTTTGACGCTCTTATTAGCATGGTTTATAATTTCCGGAATACCGGGCATCAAAGGCGTCATTATCGGGCCGGAAGGGGTTTTCAAAGCTTTATGGCGGGATAGTACGAGCGGCATGTTGTTTGCCAATGTCTGGGCCAGCCTGGTAAGGGTATTCTGGGGGTTCCTGATCGGATTTACGGTAGGTCTCGTAATTGCCTTCCTTATGGGTTGGTATAAGCCTGTCAGAGTTATTGTGGAACCGTGGGTGCAGTTCTTCCGTACAATACCGCCTATAGCCCTGATACCGCTGGTTATAGTACTTTTCGGCATAGGAACGAGTGCGAAGATTTCCATTATAGCGCTGGCGTGCTTCCTTTTAACGGTAATCACTACATTACAGGGTGTCGTCAGCGTGGACTCCACATTGATAAAAGCTGCGATGGTTTTGGGTATCAACGACAGACAGATTTTTTTCCGGGTTGTACTGCCGGCTTCCACACCGTTTATTCTGGTAGCTATGAGGCTTGGCATAGCGGCGTCGTTAACGACGCTGATAGCAGCGGAACTGACCGGATCAACCAATGGGCTGGGCAATATGATTATGGAAGCGTCCACATATTTCAACATGGATGTAGTAATGGAAGGAATACTTGTAATCGGAATAATTGGCTTTGTCTTTGACAAGTTTATACTTTTTCTCGAGAGGAAGCTGACCGGCTGGTTGAATTAATATGAATGAGGTGCTTGGTATGGATGAAGGCAGGAAGGTTGAAATAGAACTGAAGGATGTCAGCAAGGTATACTATGGAAAGAATAAGGAAACCGTGGCATTGTCCAATATGAACCTTGAAATTTTTGAAAGCGAATTCATATGCTGTGTCGGTCCGTCAGGCTGCGGAAAGACAACCCTGTTGAATTTGATTGCAGGCTTGCAGTTGCCTTCCACCGGTACAGTGAAGGTGGACAATGTGGATGTCAAAGGCCCCGGGAAGGAAAGGGGCGTCGTTTTCCAGCAGTATGCCCTGTTTCCGTGGCTTACGGTAAGGAAGAATGTTTCCTTCGGACTTGAGATCAATGGAGTTCCCAAAAATGAATGTAAAGAAATTTCAGAGAAATACATCGAGCTTGTTGGACTGAAGGATTTTTGTGAAGCTTATCCAAAGGAGCTTTCGGGAGGCATGAAACAAAGAGTGGCAATTGCGCGGGCTTTTGCCATGAACCCCAAGGTATTGCTGCTCGATGAGCCATTCGGTGCGCTCGATGCTCAAAGCCGAGCCCAACTGCAGGAAAATCTGCTGCATACCTGGCAGGCAGAGAAAAAGACTTGCTTTTTCATAACACATGACG
Organism: Bacillota bacterium; assembly: GCA_023412915.1. GTDB lineage: Bacteria > Bacillota > Clostridia > Acetivibrionales > DTU013 > JAEYOM01. Next base: position 41,541 of record JAEZRE010000024.1, on the reverse strand, counting down.
TTGAGGAAGCAGTCCTTCTTGCAAGCCGCATAATCGTGATGAGCGCTCGTCCGGGAAGAGTCAAGGAAATAATCAATAACGACATACCCTATCCCCGTAATCAGGAAACCAAATTGTCAGCCGCGTTTAACAATATCAGGAACAATCTGTGGTCCGGAGTGTATCAGGAGTATCTCAGCCAGGTAAAGTAACCGAACTATTCGCAGTATGAAGGAGTGTGACGAATTGTTTCTGATTTTGCTCTTTCTATCCGTTATATCGATGTTTTGGGTATTTTTAAGATACAGGCGGATCGGTCTTGTACGATGGTTTTTACCGCTTATGGTGGGCTGGATCATAAGTCTTACCGGCTACACGCTGTTTCTTGCTCAATATATAGGTCTGACGTACGCCAACTCCAAAATGCTGTATATTTATTACGAAGTAAGATATTTTATTGCGACGCTGCCCATAACGCCCAATTTCTCCAGCAGCCTGGTAACGATTGGGCGCTCGATCATGATTATTTGTTTTCTCGGTTTTGCCCTGAGCTTTTATAACGTGCTGTCGAAGAAATGGACAAAGCTGCTGCAAATGGTAAACATAGCAGTTGCTGTGACAAATACTATATTTTATTTGCCTCCGATCTATTCATATATAAAAAATGAGCTTACAGGCTTGCCATACGCAGCCAATATAGTATTCAGGATATGGGTCATCTGTGTTTTGATACTATCGTCGGTACTGATACTGCGTTCATATCAAAGCTGTCCCATACCAATGATTCGAAGACGTATAGGGTTAATCGGGTTAAGTTTGCTTTCGCTGCAGGTCTATTATTTTTATACGGTGTTTATGGGTCCGGTGCAGCTCCTGGATATCTCTACCTATTACTATGTATATCCCATACTCGAGAACTATACCTTGCCATTCGGTATAAGCGGATATTATACTTTCTCGCTATTCACAGGGGTTTGCCTCTTGATTTGCATGTTTTACATCTGGAAGTACTCTGAATTGCTGTTCTCGAACGAACAGGCGGACGCCCAGCTACTACAGCGCCTTACAGCCTTTAATCCGGGCATACAGGTTATAAGCCACACTTTGAAGAACCAGATAATCAGTCTGAAGATATTGGCTCAGGACAGTATAAATCTTATAAAAAACGCCGGCGGCAGCGAAATGTACGGCCAGGAAATCCTTAATAATATGGAGCAGCTCATCAATATATCTGATAATACCCTGGGCCGATTCGACGTGCTCCGGTCCGCTTTCAAGCGATTTCACCTCGATCTCGGGCCGGTTAAGGTGGGCGAGGCTTTAAACCACGCATTAAGCGGGCTTGGCAAAACCCCCGGTAATATAACGTTGAATACCGATATATCGGACGGCGACGCAACAATTTTTGCCGATTCGTATTACTTCAACGAAGTCATTTCAAATATTGTGACGAACGCCATTGAGGCTATCGGTACTAAGCCGGGAGGAATTATAAACATCAACGTATATAAATCAAGTCCATGGGTGGCGATCGAAATAGAAGATAACGGACAAGGCATATCTGCTGAAAAGCTGCCAATGATTTTCGAACCGTTCTATACCAGTAAAAATTCAAGCAATAACTGGGGTTTGGGGCTATCTTACGTCAAACTGATAGTTTATATGCATATGGGACAGGTACATGCAAGCGCCGGGTCTATGGGCGGTATCAAGTTTACTTTGCTGCTTCCCCGTATCAAGGCAGACAGAACATGACTGCGGGAGATGATCGAATGGGTCCAAAAATAAGGGTGGTTATAGCGGATGATAACGCGATAATCCGCAGAAGATTCGTCAATCTGATCAATTCGGCAGAGGATATGCTTTTGATTGCGGAAGCCTCCTGCGGAGCCGAACTGATTGCTTTAACCCACGAGTCTGAAGTGGACGTCATATTGACGGATATAGAAATGGAAAACAGATTGGACGGAATAACGGCAGCCATGAAATTAATTGGCGAGAAGCCGGGTTTGAAAGTGATATTTATAACTGTCCATGAAGACCAGGATACCATCTTCAGCGCATTCGAACTGGGCAATATCGATTACATAATGAAGGACGCCACTAGCGAAGAAATATTGACAAGCGTTCGAAACGCTTACAACGATAACATTTACATTAAGCCTAATATCGCAAAAAAACTCAGCGGGGAATTTGCTCGAATCCGTAAAAACGAAACCGGTATATTGCAGCTGATGCATATAATATCGACCATTACGCCATCTGAAAAGGAAATAATAGGTTTGCTGCTGAAAGGCTACAAAATCAAGAACATTGCGGGAATGCGCTTTGTCGTCGAACGCACGGTCAAATGCCAGGTAACTACCATATTGCGTAAGTTCGGAGTAAAACGCTGCTCCGACATTTTGAGGAAAATAAAGGAGTCCAAACTCGAAAGCTATTTTGACTGATATAAAAGCAATAAAAGATTCATTACGCATTAAGGAGGTGAAAAGCTATGGCGTGGTTTCCGGAAACAGTAATCAATTCTTCTTAACGTGAATGATCTGCAGCGAAATATCATTTAAAGAAGCATCTGGCTCAATATCAATAACATAAGAATTTTAGGAGGGAATTATGAAAAAGGCGATTACTATTATACTCAGCATAATACTAACCTTGGCGATATCGCTCCCTGCCGCGGCTGCTGCGTCAGTTCCCGTTAAACGTGTAAAACTGGACAATTCCAAGATTACCTTAAGAGTAAAGCAGACATACCTGCTTAAGACCACCTTTTCACCGGCCAATACGACGCAAAAGACATTAACCTATTCCACAGCAAACAAAAATATAGCCACTGTAGACAGAACCGGCAAGATTACAGGTGTTGCAAAAGGCAGCACAGTCATCACAGTAAGCACTCCGAACAGAAAAGTATTTGCACAATGCGCTGTAACTGTAGCAGATACCACCGTCCGTATCGGATATATGCCGGGACCTTCCTCATCAAGCGCGCTTGCCATTGCAAGTAAAAAGGGCTATCTGGCGGAAGTCGGAATTAAGGCCGACGGCAAAAAGTTCCTCACCGGGCCGGAAGAATTTCAGGCCATGCAGGCGGGAGACCTCGATATAATCAACATTGGCCCCGGTGCGACGCGTCTTGCAGCCCAGGGACAGGGCATAATCATTATGCTTGACTGCCTTGGAATGAGTGATTACATAGTTACTTACAAGGGAAGCGGAGTAAACTCCATAAAAGATCTCAAGGGCAAAGTTGTTGGTGTTTCCAAAGGCACCTCCGCTGAGATGGTACTCAATCTTGCTCTGAAAAAGGAGAAGATGAGTCAGAAGGATCTGAAGGATGGAAATGGAGCCAACATTGCAGCGACAGGCATCGTATCCGCTATGATTGCAAAGCAGGTGGATGCGGTAGCTACATGGACTACATACGGAGAAGCGATCAAAGGTCAGATCGGTGCGAACAATTTCGTAGTACTTGCCAGCGATAAGGATTTTTACCCCGACTATGTTTTCCCCGGTTCGTGGGTTGTAAGGCCCAAATTCCTCAAGGAACATCCGGATGTTGTAGCAGACTTGTTGAAAGCTTTCGTTAAAGCTAATGATTTCCGTTCCAAAAACAGAGAGGAAACCTGTAAAATATGCTCCGCGTTTGACGGATCGGACCTGACAGCGAATTACATTCAGTATGACAATACAAAATGGTTCAACAGCAGTGAACTGAAGAAAAATTACATGGATGGCAATATCGACGATTGGTATGTGAACATTCAGAATATGTTTGTACAGGTTGGGACAATGGATCAAGTCGTTCCTACAAAGAAATTTGTTGATACTAAAACCATACTCGGCGCTTTCTAAGCTGCGTTAAAACAAGCTCATCATACAAAAGCCAAACAAGCAGGAGCTATAAGGCGCCTTATAGCTCTGTTATTGCTTGATAAATCAAATCGATTACTGAGTAAACGGAGTGATACCGATTTCTGACGTAGAGAAAAAAATGAAAAAAAAGCTTCGCATAAGGAACGGAAATGTAGTATTTTCCGACTGTATCCGTGAAAGCGATATTCAGATAGAGAACGGCGTAATAAAGAGCTTTGATGTAGTAAGCGACGCTGATTATGAAGAGTTTGACGCTCACGGGCTGTTTGTCCTTCCAGGATTTATCGACGTCCACACCCATGGGGGCAACGGCGTAGATATCAACAACGCCGATGAGGAGCAACTGAAAAAGCTGTCACTGTACTTCGCAAGTCAGGGGGTGACCGGTTATTTGCCCGCCGTTATCACAGACAGCCATGAGAAAATTTGTGAAAGCCTGGAGAAAATAGCTCATGCCATCAATGATAATTGCGGCGGCGCCAAAATCCTCGGTATTCACATGGAAGGGCCCTACCTGTCAAGAGAATTCTGCGGGGCAATGCCTGACGACATGATAATAGATTGCTGTCAGGATAACTTCAGCGAGTACGAGACAGCTTCACAGGGGAACATAAAATTAATTACAGTTGCAGCGGAAAACAAAGGCATATTGGATTTTATAAAAGAAGCCGTTTCAAAAGGGATCGTAGTATCCCTGGGACACACCGGAGCGGAGTATGACCAATGTATAGAATGTATTAACGCAGGTGCTCGCTGTTCCACGCATACCTTTAATGCAATGAGGCCTTTACACCAGCACCACCCTTCAATTATCGGGGCTGCGCTGGAAACGGATGTTTACTGTGAGGCCATTTGCGATGGCCGTCATTTACACCCTGCCATTTTCAGGCTGTTGCTCAAGACCAAGGGTATCGATAAGGTTATAGCCGTAACAGACAGCATCATGGCGGCCGGTTTACCTGACGGAGCATACAAGCTTGGGAAGAGCGATATTACGGTTATAAACGGCGATGCGCGTATCTCCAATAGTTCTGCAAGAGCAGGCAGCACTCTGACAATGATTGATGCTCTGAGGAACATAATGCAATTTACAGGTTTACCGCTGGATAAATGTATGAAAATGATGGCTGCAAACCCTGCCAGGTTGCTCGGGATATATGACATGAAGGGTGAAATAGCTTTAAATAAAGACGCCGATCTGGTAATTGTGGATAGGGATCTCAATGTAATATATACGATCGCTGAAGGAGAACTCGTATTCAGCAAGGATTTGTTCTCGTGATATTTGTTTAGCAGGTATCCGGGGCAGAGTCATACATATTTTCTGACTTATTTTATTTCATGAAGGCATATATAATTTTCAATAAGAAAACATTTCTGTAATCCACTCAATAAATATATTTTCGTTAAAAAACAATGAAGAGGCGACGGGTATTGAATATGTTAATGGGACATAATTTGCTGGTTGCCCAGAGCGGAGGGCCCACGGCGGTTATCAACGCATCTGTGCAGGGAGTCGTTGAAGAGGCGAAAAAGCATTCGGGGATCAAGGGCATTTACGGAGCAAGGTTTGGAATTGAAGGAGTCCTGAAGGAAGACTTTATCGACCTCGGAAAAGAGAGCGAAGTAAAGCTCAGAGGGCTGTCCTCAACTCCGGCATCCGCTCTGGGTTCCTGCCGGCGCAAGCTCACCGAAAACGACTTCTCCGTAATCCTTGAAGTATTGAAGAAATATGATATCGGCTACTTTTTCTACATTGGTGGAAACGACTCCATGGATACCTGCAATAAAATATCAACGGCGGCGGCAGAAAGCGGGTATGAGCTTAAAGTCATGGGGATACCCAAGACCATTGACAACGACCTTGCCCAAACTGATCACTGCCCTGGATATGGAAGCGCGGCAAGATACGCTGCAATTTCTGCTTTGGAATTGTGGAAGGATGTAGAATCGCTGCCCATACACGTATGCATAATGGAATTGATGGGACGTAATGCCGGCTGGCTGACGGCTGCCTCGGTCCTTGCCAAAAAATCTGAAAACGATGGGCCGCATCTTGTTTACCTGCCGGAAAGGCCGTTTATTGAAGAAGAATTCCTCGAGGATGTCCAGGCATGGCACTCGAAAGTCGGCGGAGTTTTGGTCGCTGTGAGCGAGGGACTTGTCGGACCGGATGGAAACCCTCTGGCAGACAGCGGCATTGTCGACGGGTTTGGACACAGAGTGGCAGGAGGAGTTGCCCAATACCTTTCGAACCTTGTTATGAGCAGGCTTGGAATTAAATCGAGAAGCGAAAAGCCCGGGCTGTTGGGGAGGGCTTCGATTGCTCATCAGTCGGCTGTAGACAGGGAAGAAGCCCTGGAGATCGGAAAATTCGCCGTCAGCTCGGCGGTCGACGGCAAATCGGGATATATGGCCTCTATCAGCCGGATCTCGGATGAACCTTACGCGTCGGTATTTAAATTGGTACCGTTAAATACCGTTGCCAATATAGAAAGTAGGTTCCCCGAGAAATGGATAAACAAGAGAGGAAACGGCGTAGAAGAAGCCTTCAACGAATATTGCATGCCTTTGATAGGAGCAACTCTGCCGGAATACGTTTCGCTTGACAAAAATGCCGTGGAGAGAAAATAGGGGGCGATCCTTTGAAAGATATATTTGTTAACCTTAAAAGATTTGATGTGTCAAGAACATTAGGCGGCGTATGCGCTTCGGATAGTCCAAAGCTGTGGATTGAATGGGTCCTGGGGGAATGTATCGGAAACGGGATTGGCAGGCTGGACGGTATCAACGTCACCTTCCTTCTGCCCGAAGGCTTGGTGATTACGGCTGTCGACAAGCTGTCCGGATATGATGCTGTTGAAACGGGCAGTATCAAAATAGGCTGTCAGGGGGTATATAGGGAGGATGTAGCCAAGGGCGGCAATTTCGGCGCGTTTACAACCAACCGTCCTTCGGCGGCCGCAAAAGCGCTGGGCTGCTCATGCGCCATAATAGGCCATTCCGAGGAAAGGAAAGACAAGCTCGGGATCATGGCTCAATATGATCCTTCCGTCCTCGTAGACGGGTTGGCAGCGCAAAAGGCCAGGAAGGCGGTTGACGAAATTATCAACCGCGAGGTGCTGTGTGCACTTGACCGCGACATAAGAGTACTTGTGTGCGTCGGTGAGACAGAAGAGGAAAAGGGCGGCGGCAGCTTCGACGAGCAGAAGTCCCGGATAGAGGCAGTTCTTGGAGCCCAACTCGAAACCGGGCTTAGAGGGGTGAAGGTAAAACACCGGAGCGATCTGGTAATAGGCTATGAACCCGTTTGGGCAATTGGCCCGGGCAAAGTACCTCCCGGGAAGGAATACATTTCCTTCGTCTCCTCTCGCATCAAGGAGCTGGCATGTAACGTGTGCGGTTTCAAACCCGATGTTGTATATGGAGGCGGCCTGAAAGAGGAAAACGCCGGAATGATTGCGGAAATCGATACTCTGGACGGAGGGCTTGTGGCACTGACGAGATTCAGTGGGGAAATCGGGTTTTATCCGGACGAGCTGAAGAAAATTATAAACAAGTATATATCCGCCGATTCGCTATGAAATCAAAGGAGGCATATTATGGACTACTATCGGATCTCAGCCCAAAAACTGGGGGAAGGGTCAAAAATCCCTATTGTAAAGCTGAACGAAACAGGTGAAGTATATTACGAACTGGCGCTGGAAATGACCCGTATCATCGAGGCAAATAACGCGGCGCACAAACGGACGGTCATGATAGTGCCTGTAGGGCCTACCGGCCATTATTCCATTTTTGTACGGTTGGTGGAACAAAACAGAATCTCGCTGAAAGACTGCTGGTTTATCAATATGGATGAATACCTGGCGGATGGGGACGAATGGATGCCGCTGGATAACCCTCTCAGCTTCCGGCGTTTTATGAATGAAGAGGTGTATTCCCGCATCAGTGAGGAATTACTGATGCCGGTTTCGCAGAAGATATTCCCCGACCCTCACGATCTCGGGCGCATACCGTCTCTTATAACGGAGCTTGGCGGGGTGGATCTATGCATTGCAGGCATGGGAATCAACGGGCATGTCGCCTTTAATGAGCCTGAACCGGAATTGACGCCGGAGGAGTTTGCAAAATTGAAAACCAGGATAGTGGATATCTCACCGCAGTCCCGGACTACAAATGCAGTGTCCGCCCTGGGCGGCGCTTTGGATGCCATGCCGAAACGCTGCGTGACCATCGGCATGTGGGAGATATTATCTTCGCGCATTATACGTTTCGGATGTTTCCGGAACTGGCATAGCGGCGCGCTCCGCAAAGCCGCATACGGCGATGTTTCGTCCGGGTTCCCGGGTACGTTGCTGCAGAGACATCCCAACGCTTTGATTTACGCTTCGGGGAATGCGGTAAAACAACCTTTTTAATTTAGAGGAGGACTAATATGAAATTGGCGTTTGAATATGGTCAGGGCTTGATGGAAGCGGAGCTTCCGGATAATACGGATGTATTCGTTCCCGGCGAGACAGTTCAGGATCCCCCATATATACAAGATATCGAAGAGGCGACAAGGCAGTCCATTTTAAATCCGATAGGTATGCCTCCCATTTCGGAGAGTGTAAAAAAAGGGATGAAGGTCGTAATCGTCTTTCCTGACAAGGTAAAGGGGGGCTTTCAGGATACAGCTCACAGGAAAGTCGCCATTCCGATCATTCTTGAGGAATTGTACAAGGCGGGAGTAGAAAAAAAGGATATCAAGCTCATTTGCAGCAACGGCCTCCACAGGAAAAATACGCGTGAGGAAATACGCAGCATTCTTGGAGATAAGATATTCAACGAATTCTGGTGGTCCAACCAGATTGCAAACCACGATTCAGAGGATTATGACAATCTGGTGGATCTGGGTTATAGTGAAACAGGCGACAGGGTCATAATGAACAAGGAGGTTTATGAGGCGGATTTCCCCATACTCATAGGCCATGCCATGGGCAATCCTTATGGAGGCTATTCCGGAGGCTACAAGCACTGTTCGACCGGCATAACGCACTGGAAATCCATTATGCACCACCACAATCCGCATGTCATGCACCGCGAAGACTTTACGCCGGTGAGCAAAAACAGCCTTATGAGGAGAAAATTCGATGCCATAGGCATGCACATGGAAAAATGCATGGGTAAAAGGTTCTTTGTATGTGATGCCTGTCTGGACACATATTCCCGGCAGATCGCGGTATTTACGGGCTATGCCGGGGACATACAGCCACTTAGCTGGGAGGTGTGCGATAAAAGGACCAATATAAAATGGGCGGAGAAGAAATATGACGTGATGGTATTCGGGATGCCACAGGCCTTCCATTACGGCAACGGCATGGGAACGAACCCTATCCTGATGCTTCAGGCGATATCCGCACAGATCATAAGACATAAAAGGGTCATGAAGGACAATTGCGTGGTCATATGCTCCTCCATCTGCGACGGCTATTTTCATGATGAAGAGTTTCCTTCCTACAGAGCTCTTTATGAACTGTTTCAAAAGGATTATCACAATACCCTTCCGGACATAGAGAAGTTTGGAGAATATTTTTCAAACAACAGGGAGTATATCGACAAATACCGCTTCAACTATGGCTACCACCCCTATCACGCATTTTCCATGGTGTCGTGCGGACATATAGCCGAAATGAACTGTTCGGCAATATATATCGTAGGCGCTGTCGAACCGGGCTATGCCAGAGGCATGGGCATGAAGACCAGAGCGACCTTTGAGGAAGCGTTGAAGGACGCGAGGAAATATGTCGGAGACAATCCTGACATACTGGCGCTGCCGAAGACTTTTAAGTTAACCGCGGTACATCTGGATATGAAATGAGAAGAAGAAACTAATAAAAGAGGTGACGACAATATGCTGATACCGATGAGACCGCTGCTGGAAGCCTCATATAAGTATGGCTTTGCCCATGGCGCGTTTAACGTTAATACCGTTGCACAGGCAAAGGCGGTAATCGAGGTACATGAAATGTTTCGCTCGGCTGCAATACTGCAGGGCGCCGATCTGGCCAACGCCTTCATGGGAGGGAGAGCCGACTTTATGAACGGGATCCTTGAGGATAAGAAAGTCGGAGCTAAAAGGATTGCCGACGCGGTAAAAAAATATGGTGATAATTCATTTATTCCGATTGTGATGCACCTCGACCATGGGAAAGATTTCGATTCTGTGAAGGCGGCGATAAACGGCGGATATACTTCAGTTATGATCGACGGATCCTCACTGCCCTTTGAACAGAATGTGGAACTGACTCGCGAAGTGGTCAGATATGCCCATGAAAGAGGTGTGACTGTCGAAGGGGAGCTTGGAGTTCTTGCGGGTGTGGAGGACGATGTTTTTTCAGAGCATTCCACCTATACCAATCCTATGAAGGTTTGCGAGTTCTTTAAAAAGACGGGGGCCGATTGCCTGGCTATATCCTACGGGACAAAGCACGGCGCCGTAAAGGGCGATAATGTGAAGCTGCGCAGGGAAATTGCAATAGCTTCGATGGAAAACCTCAAGCACGAAGGCATTTTTGGGGTGCTGGTCTCGCATGGCTCATCCACGGTACCCAGGTATATAGTTGAAGAGATAAATGCGCTTGGGGGAAAGATCGCGAATGCAAATGGCGTTCCCATAAGCGAAATAAAATCCGCGATTCCCTGCGGCATTGGCAAGATCAATGTGGACACTGATATACGGCTGGCGGTCACCAGGAATATACGAGAATACTTCGTCAAGAATCCATTAAAGAAAGCGAGTAAATCAATAGGTCCCGTATGGGAGTTGATGGAACAGAAGGCGGAGCAATACGACCCAAGAGTTTACATAACGCCAATCATGGATATTCTCATTACAGGTGCTGATACAGATAACAGCGATATTATGGATTTGACCGACTGCATTCAAAGAGGAGTCAAAGAGGTGGTCGGGACCTTGATTATCGAGTTCGGCTCGGTTGGATATGCTCCCCGTATAGAACAGACGACACTGGACGAAATGTCCGAAAGGTATAGGAAAATGGGTATTTGAAAGCATTGCCGACCGGGGTGGATGAGACGGGGAATTTATGAATGAGAATAAAAAAAAAGAAAATTAAATGGAAAATAATACTTGAAATTTTCACTACCTTTTTTAAAATTTCACCCGTAACCTTTGGCGGGGGCTTTGCGATAATACCTGTTCTGGAAGCCGAGGTAGTCGATAAGAAGAGGTGGGTGGACAGAGAAGCTGTCATTGATATATTTGCCGTATCCCAATCCGTACCCGGAGCTATTGCCGTGAACTCGGCCATATTCCTGGGATATAGGTTAGCCGGTGTTCCCGGCGCTCTGGCAGCGATGCTTGGAATACTTATACCCACGTTCTGCTTGATCCTTGTACTGGCTGTTCTTCTTGTTTCTTTTCAACGCAACACATACGTACAGGCTGCGCTAAAGGGGATAAGACCTGTAATTGTGGCCCTTATCGCCGCCGCTGCTTATAAAATGGGCAAAACCGCGCTTACGGATAAAATATCCTGGGCCATTTGTATCGTCGGCGCCTCTTTGCCCTTGATTTTCAAGGACCTCAACTTAGTTCTTGTCATATTATCGGGCGCGGTATCGGGCCTTGTCATAACCAGGATAATGAAGGCACGTGAGAAAATTTGTATAATGAAGGCAGCTGTTAAGTCTGACAATGCTAAAAGCGGTAAAAGCCTATGAAATTGTATCTGGATATATTTATCACATTTTTTAAAATAGGTATGGTAAGCTTCGGCGGGGGATATGCCATGCTGCCTGTCATTCAGGGTGAGGTGGAAGCGCATAACTGGCTGAGTATCAGCAAATTTACGGATATGATAGCAGTATCCGCCATGGCTCCCGGTCCGGTTGCGACAAACAGTGCAACTATAGTGGGGTATAGTGTGGCAGGATTTATGGGAGCCGTGGTCGCCTGTATAAGCGTAACATTACCTTCACTGCTGTTGATACTGATTGTCGGAAAACTCTTTATCAAGTTTCAGGAGCGTTCTATTGTAAAAGCCATATTCTATGGGCTGAGGCCTGCTATTATAGGGATAATAGCATATGCTGCAATAAAATTTGCCCTTGGCAACGGGATAATCGGGGGAGCAGGATCAGTCGACTTGACCGGTCTGGCAATTATGCTGGTTTCGTTCTTGACGCTTGTAAAAACAAAAATACATCCGGTTTGTATATTAGCTGCATCAGGTGTTATCGGAGTAATACTGTTAAGGTAAGCTACCGTTTACAATGAACCTTCAAAAAAGTGGGTCGGTAGGAATTTGCATTTTCCTGCCGACCCACTCTACTATTTGCTAAACTTCAGCGCTGTCTCTTTCATTAGGCGTTTTCGCGGTCATTGGTGAGCTTCGCCTTATCCAGAAGCCAGAAGACAAGTCCCAGGACCATGCCGATGATTGTGGCGAGGGTGAGACCGGAAAGCTGGAAGGAGCTGCTTATCGGTATATAAGCGTTCGAGAGGCCTGTTACAAGTACAACCGCGGTGAGCGCCAGGTTACGGGATTTGCTGTAGTCGACCTTCGCCTCGACGAGAAGTCTGAGGCCGGATGCTGCGATCATGCCGTAGAGCATGAAGCTGACGCCGCCGATGACGCACCAGGGCATTGCCTGAATGAGCCCCGAGACAGGACCTACGAAGGCGACAATCATCGAAATGACGGCTGCGCCGCCGATTACCCAGACGCTATAGACCTTCGTGATGGCCATGACGCCGATGTTTTCGCCGTACGTTGTAGTCGGTACCGCGCCGACAAAGCCTGACAGAGTGGTCGAGATGCCGTCGGACAGGAGCGACCTGTGGAGACCAGGGTCCTTGATGAGATCACGACCGACTATTTTACCTGTTACCATCTGGTGTCCGATGTGCTCGGTAATGATGACGAGCGACGCCGGAAGGATGATCAGGATGGCGTTGATATTAAATACCGGAGTCTGGAAGTCCGGCAGAGTGAACAGGGCTGACGTTCTGACAGCTTCAAAGTTCACGAGTCCGAAACAAGCGGCGGCTATATAGCCGACGACAATGGCGATCAGAATCGGAATGACGGCCAGGAATTTGCGGAAGAGGACTGAACCGAAGATAGCCACGAACAGGGTGATACAGAATACGATTACATTTCTGTAATCTATCGTGGAAAGATCGACGCCTGTTACGGGAAGGCCGCCGTTCTGTGCTGCCGTACCTGCCAGCGTCAGGCCGATGAGCGCCACTACGGGACCCATTGCAGCCGGCGGCAGTATGATGTCAATCCACTTCGTGCCGAACAGCTTTATTACCATGGCGACGATGATGATGACGACGCCAACTGTCACAAAGCCTCCAAGCGCCAGAGAATATTTGGATGCATCCTGTGTCGTTCCGTTGCCGATGATCATAAAAACTGGCGCAAGGAAAGCAAAACTCGAGCCTAAGTACGCCGGCGCCTTGCCCTTTGTGATGAATATAAAAATCAGTGTTCCGATACCGTTCATCAATAAAACGACGCCTGGGTTAATTCCGAATAAAATAGGAACTAATACCGAGGCGCCGAACATTGCGAACATGTGCTGTAAACTTAATGCGATTCCTTTTCCTAGTGGGACGCGTTCTTCGACTTGAATTATCTTACCTTGCATTTTCCGATACCCTCCTATGAGCATTTGGACTATTATAGCATACCGTATAGATATTTAACAATAAATATAAGGTCGAAATATGTAAAAAATTGAGGCAAAGGGCTTCAATTAACTACTGAGCTCCTTGAAACGGCGGAGAGATTGAGATCCGAACATTAATTGCCCCGGAATCCAAAAATATGAGCGATCACCGAAAACAGTTCTGCATGGACTGGAGCATTATATTTCTAGTATTGCTTACCGCACGACATTTATATACAATCTAGATTGGTAATATTTTATGTAATTCTCGAGTTTCTGACAGGACGAATTCCGATGTCACAGCACTCATGGAAGCTCGGATATTAAGTGACGACAAGCGCTCGATGTCAGCTTTCCCAAGCGTTGATCATCGCCGTCCTGTCGTCGGTATTCCGGGATAATCACAATCCGATGCGCGTATAGGATCGAAACGGCGAACAGGTATGAAAGGTTTGACCAGGTAATGCTTGAATGGTAGAATCAGGATGACGAGACATATTGCAGTCTCGCGATAAGCCAATCAGATATTAAGTATAACAGGGGTAAATGTGTATGAAGAGAATGAGAAAAATGTTGGCGGTCATATTTATTCTGGCGCTTGTTTTAATTCCGGCCGGCTGCGCTGACAGCAGAGCGGGTGCGGACAGCGGCGGAGACGGGGCTGCGACTTCGCAGACTGCAACCGCACAGGACGCAGATACCCAGGATGCAGAGCCCGCCCAGAGCGCTACAACAACGGAGACTTCGACCACAGCAGACACAGCGGAAGCGGCTTCAACCGCAACGGCTGTCTCGGCGACCAAAAAACCCTCGAAGATACAGACAGAGCTAAAACCCATAAAGGATGTTTATAAGGATGATTTCTTGATAGGGACCGCCGTATCCATGAGAAATCTGACAGGCGACAGATATGAGCTCTTCAAAATGCATTTCAACATAGCGACAGCGGAAAATGCCATGAAACCGAACGCGCTGCAACCGAACAAGGGCGTGTTCACCTTCGGCGGGGCGGATATGCTTGTGAAGCTGGTATCGGCTGCAGGGGCCAAGATGCATGGACATACCCTTGTATGGCACCAGCAGTCGCCGGCATGGATGAATACGAATGATAGCGGCAAGCCCCTTGGACGGGAGGAAGCCCTCGAGAATTTGAAGACTCACATAAAAACTGTCATGGAGCATTTCGGTAACCAGGTAATATCATGGGACGTAGTGAATGAAGCCATGAACGACAACCCTGTAAATCCGCAGGACTGGAAGGCGTCCTTGCGCCAAACTCCATGGCTTGCCGCCATAGGCGACGACTACGTGGAACAGGCCTTCCTCACGGCCAGAGAAGTGCTGGACGCCCATCCGGACTGGGATATCAAGCTCTACTATAACGACTACAGCCTGGACAACCAGAACAAGGCGGCAGCGGTATACAACATGGTTAAGGAGATCAATGACAGCTACCGCAAAACGCATGCGGGCAAGCTCCTTATCGACGGCATCGGCATGCAGGAGCACGATACACTGTCCACTTCTCCCGCCAACGTGGAGAAGTCACTGGAGAAGTTAATTTCTCTGGGCGTTGAGATAAGCATAACCGAGCTCGACATACAGGCGACAGTCGACGGCAAGAATACCGAGGGAGCCGTAAAAGCCCAGGCCATACAATACGCGAAGCTATTTGAAATATTCAAGGCCCATTCGGCAAACATCAGTCGTGTCACCTTCTGGGGGATGGACGACGGCACAAGCTGGCTCAGTGCTTCAACACCTCTGCCGTTCGATGAGTTTCTCAAGGCAAAACCGGCCTATTACGGAGTGACGGAGCCGGACAGGATAATTGCCGAGGGTAAGTAAGCTGTTATATTTGGACCAGGCGGCCGGGGTAATTATAAGAATGCATATTCGACTGTACCCCATAAAAAGCATAGGGTTGTAGCCCAGATGCTAAAAGCCATCCATGCACAAGAAGATTGTAAATGTGTGTCTGGATAGGCTCAAGATATGGTAACCAAGCTAAAGGAATTGTAACACCGGGGTGCAACTATGGACAGCACGGCATTAAATCATAAGAACCGCTGGCAGGAGGTGCGCCTTTTCATATCGAGCACCTTCCGGGATATGCAGGCTGAACGTGATTACCTTATACGCCATGTATTTCCGAGAGTTCGGGAGGAACTGCTGAAACGGCATTTATATTTTGTCGATATCGACCTCAGATGGGGACTTACTTCAGAGGATGATATTATCGGCGCCTGCCGGTCGATAATCGACGAATGCCGTCCTTTGTTCCTGGGAATCCTGGGAGGACGCTACGGTTGGGTGCCAAAAGACATTCCCCAGTCAATTTCCATAACTGAAGACGAGATCGAACATGCCATTGAAAAATTCCAGGAAACAGGCTACGAGGGTGTTTATTTCCTGTTCCGCGATGAAGCCTCCAACCTTTCCATATCCGAAGCCTTCAGGCAGGAGTATCTGGAACCGGAAGGCAGTGAGAGCGCCAATAAGCTGGAAAGGCTAAAAGAGCGCGTATGCTCCGCGGGGTTGAATTATGATTACTACAAAGCTGCGTGGAATCCATCGACGAACCGTTTCACCGGCCTGAATGAATTTGGGAGCAAGGTTTTCGATTATATAATGAACTTCGTTGAGAAAAGCTTCGGACCGGCTTGCGGCAGCAGTTCCGAATTTGATGAAGAAGATTCGATCGAGGAGATTTTTATCAATCAACGGAGTCGTTTCTTCATCGACACAGGTCTGGGACCTGTTTTCGAAAGCATAACGGCCGCTATTGAAGCCAGAAAGGAAAACAACGTAGTCCTGCTCACGGGGCAAAGCGGTACTGGCAAATCCGCTTTCCTCTGTAAACTGATTCAGTCGATAAATCTCCAACAGGGGTTCAGAGTGCTTCACCATTTTATAGGAGTCACGCCACACTCCGGCAGTCTTGAGGGAACCTTAAGGCGACTGTGCCACCTGTTGGCTTCGGAATGCGGCTCGCGCGATCCATTGCCGCAGGAACTCGACAAGCTTGTTATCCATTTTCAGAACCTGATTGTAAGAATACCTCCCCAGATCCCCACCGTAATCGTTATCGACGGTCTCAACCAGCTGTTTGACAGTAACAGTGCGCATGAACTGCTCTGGCTGCCGCAATTCATTCCGTCAAACGTGGCGCTCATTCTATCTACGACGCCCCACCCCATCATCGATTCGATGGCAAAGCGCTGGCCGGATTTAATAAAAAAAGAATTGAACGGGCTTGGGGAGGAAGCTTCTCATCAACTGGTCAATCATTACCTTTCCAGATATCAGAAACGATTGACGCCGCAGCAAATTGAGCTTTTACTGAACAAAACCGAGTCCCGCATACCGCTCTATCTCTCCACAGTGGTTGAAGAACTACGCATTTATGGAGATTATGAAGGTCTGAACGCATTTGTTAAGTCTCTTCCCGGAAAGCTGGAGTCACTGCTTGAATGGATTTTGACCAACAGACTTATGCATTCCGCCGAGTTTACCGATGAAACGGGCAGGCCTGTCAGCGAGTTCTTTGTGCCGCGTTACCTCTCGTTTTTGTATATAAGCCAGTCCGGACTCTCAGAGGCTGAACTGTCGCAACTGCTGGAGCCGGCCGGAAGCATGAATAACACAGCTGCCATAACCAGACAGCTGCGATCCTTCCTCTTACTGCATGGAGTACTTCTGAACTTTTATCATGATGCAATCAAAACAGCTGTCTTTAATACATTTGTCCGTAATGCCGACCTCAGGGGTCTCCATAGGGAATTGGCCGATTTGTTCCGCAAAAAAGCCGATCCTTCGGGAGACTCGCGTTGGAAAAGCGAATTGGTGAGACCTTTTTCGCAATTGCTCTACCATACGCTGCAGCTTGAAGATCTTGAGGCTTTGGAGTCCCTGGCCCTTTCGGGGTTTTTCGAAAAGTATGCGAAGCTTGCGTCGACAGAAATCGTCTTGCGGGAAATCAAACTGGTCATCCAGGCATTGAGCTCCGATCCCGATAATGAGCATTGGAAGGCTGTCGTGCGCTGTGCGCGGGTGTTTTCACAAGTCGCGGGATTTTCGGCGCGTACCGGTTACGACAAGGCACATCCGCTGGAATCCGCAATTGCGGAAGGTCGAGATGAAGATGTTGAAACGCTTTTAATGGCTTCTTCGTTCGGCGCGGAGGCTTCCGTATTGAGGAGCGCCGCAAAAACGCTGTATGCGGCGTCGGGCAGAATACAAAAGTCAAAAGAGCTGGAGGTCGATTATTCCGAGTCAATCCTTGACGAATTGCGGGATTCGCAGGAAACCTACGTACTGTTTTCAGCCATTAATAATCAGGAAGAAAAGGCGGAAGTCAAGCCGGAGGAGGAAAAAGACCGCGGATCCGACCCTGGAACCGATGTGACTGAGGATACTCCGGATCAGGGTGCCCCGGATCAGGACACTCCGGATCAGGACACCGCAGATCGGAAGATTCCGGATCAGGACATTCCGGCTGTACCAAGACGGCATATCCCGGTTTGGCAATTGTTTTCGTTGATGTTTACAGGCAGATACAAAAAGATAATGGGCGTTGTAGGCTATATTTGCTTTGCCGTTCTCATCTTTTTCATCTTTTTCCGGCTTCATATTTTCGATTTAATCGATGTAATAAAGAATTGGAAAATTTCAATACGTTTTATAAAATCGGCTGCGGAAAACATATTATATTTCATTATAGGAGCAGTCTCGCTGGGAGCGCCTTATTATTTAATCAAAGCAATCTATGAAAAACTGACTATCCTTCTTATGTCAAAATCCGAAAATTGCATGTTATCTCTTGCAACGGCAATGCAGGGTATGCGGGCAAGGACCAAGCTTCATGTTTTTATCAGGATAACTCAATATGTCCATAAGCTTAGGCAATCGGGCATTTCCGAGACAACCTTCAAAAGTGAATCGATTTCCCGTATTCTAGCCAATGAGATACGCGATATGCTTCACTCGCAAAGAATCAAGCATGCAGGGCTTGCTGCCGCTTGCGTCATGAATCTCGACAGCCGCACAAGGGATGCTGTTGCCGACGTATTACGCAGCCAACCCAATGACGTACTGTATCGGGTAATGCAGCGCATGTTAACCTACGAACGCATTTTTATCGATCCTCCAGAGGTTATTGACTTTATTTTAAGAATCTATGGCCGTACGCCGCCCGTTCCCATTCTCATGAAGGCCATTTCATTGCAGGATAAAACGGACGCGGACGAGGTAATCGGCAGTCTGAATTCCGTGGAGAAGCCTTTGCTGGCACGCAGCCTCGTCAGGTTCCTGCCCTCTTTCAAGACAGGTAAAAGACTGAAACTGATCAAGAAAGTTAAATCCATCATCGGAAAAGAATTCTTTGCCATACCATTAATCTTGAATGTGAGGGATCTTCTCGATAAAATACCCCTGATTGTTCTTCTCATACCGGTTGCGTTTGTAGCGTTCACATTTGCGCTCATTCTTCTTTGCTATGTCCCGTATATCATAATCTTGGTTTTGACTTATCCGTTGTATCGGCTCTGCAAATACTGGGATCGCCATGAGTGCATGGCGGATGAGGTAGGTTCATATTCTGTCTCCTATTTTGAGGATGATCTCAGGAATTGGTTCTCATGGAAAGAACCTGGCAAACGCGCGGGTGCCTCAATGGTGGAAACAGCCATAGCAGACGCATTAATAAACGGAAATGAAGATCCCGAAGCAATACTCGGCGATTTTTCGGCCAAAACCGTTCTTCGGGTATGGAGAGCCCTGCTGGTTCCGGGGCGTGTGAAAAATCGCGGGAAATTGCTTCTGCCGCTCATGGAATCGGAAGAATTGCTTAAGAAAGCTCTTGCACGGATGCCTTTCGGGAAGTCACATCACGAAAGACCGATAGATGATGATGTTCGAAGAAAACAGCAAAAACGGGTAAACCCGGTTTCTCCCAAATGGGTATCTTCTATTGTGATGATATTTGCATCGGCCCTGATTTGCGCCGTTTCACTGGGAATACTCTGCCTGGCCTGGGATAAATGGTTGTGTATACTGCTTATGAAGCGTGGATGGTTGATCCTCGCATGTTCGGTTTTTGCCGGACTGCTGCCATTTCCAAAAATCCGTTACCTGATTACCGTTCTCCTTCCGATTCTTCCCATTATTATATTCGGGCAGATTCATGCGAAACCTTTTGTTTTGGGCGAAGAGGCCATTTATTCGCTTTTCCCGACCTATTCGCTTTTCCTTGCCAACGAGGTGGTCAAGCTGTGGCGCGGCGTCCGACTGATATACCCGACGAAAGCCTCTTTGATAATGAACAGGCTAAAGGCGACGGCAATGAGTCTGGCAGGCGGAGTCCTTATTGGCGCGGCTGTCGTCCTTTCGCTTTACTCGGCCAATTATGTGTTTGACGGCGAGCAAAAGCCTGAAATAAGCGAAATATCCGTTCTTAAGGAATATGCCGACGCCATGAGGTGGGCCGACAACCATAAAGCTTTATACCGTAAGCCTTTGAAGCACTATTTCGAATATCCCCTTGATTTTAATCCCCAGAATATTTACCAGTTTAATATATATACTCTGGGGTACCGGGCTTATACATTGAGCAATCTTATCACAGCACTCTACAATTATGGGTATATACAGGAATGCTCCAACTGCCAAAAACGCTTAAGTGACTATTACGGTTGGACTGTTGCCGAGTCCAGGAATTTCAGCGGAACAAACAAGACGGTTCTGCTGGACGCAGAAAGAAGGCGTGTTTCCGTAGTTCCGATCATAGTCGCCGTATATAAGGACACTCAGGCCGATAAGCTTGGTCTGGAAGACGGAGACGTAATTGAATCGGTAAACGGAAATCCAGTCATATACCCCGAGGACTTGACGGCATATCTGGCACAACCCGTCAAAGGCTCCGACAAGATCACCATTGCCATTCGCAGAATGAATAAAAGGCTTGAATTTAAAGCAACCGGGGGAGATCTGGGTGCGCAGATATGGTATATCAACGCGGATTACCTGAGGAAATAAGCGGGTGGTTATGGTTCACGCGGTTGTGAAGGGATGCAACACAATTCGCTTTAGGTGATTATAATGGAAAGGGTCCCCAATTTTCTTAAATCTCTCTATTTCGGTTGTGCGAAATTGTTCGGGATTAGTAATCGGATATAAAATAGCATTGGTTTCTTTTCGATTTTCCAACAGGATTTAGCTTTCTGCCTTGATTACAAATGTAAGTTCGCTTTCCTCGATGTATTCCATGCATACTATTTTCCCAAATTCATATTTTGTTATATACTATATACAATGATTTCTATTGGAGGAAAACACATGAAAAAACTGGCAGGTATTCTCTGTTTCATCATTCTGCTTTCCACAGTTATGCCAGTATCTGCTGAGGATAAAATGCAAATCAAGATACTGAATTATCGCGTTGTAAACAGTTTGCATGATAGCCTGGCACAAGCCCACCGTGTCAATTCTGCCGGAATCTGGCAAGCGAATGGGTTTCTCGATATAAATGGGAAATGGTCCATAACCAATAATGGAAATATATCCGATTTTTATGAAGGCATAGCCATTTCTGCGCCATCAGATCAGGTTTCCTATATAAACAAAGCGGGAAAAACCATATTCACTTTAAGTAAAAACCTGGCGGTTAGCGGGGCTCCGTATCTGAATGCCACTGGGTACTTCCATGAAGGCCGAGCGATTGTAAGCCGGAAGGGGAATATTCATGCGGTGGGTGCCATTGATCAGAAGGGTAAGCTCATTATTCCTTGTGAATATTGGGCGCTCAGTGATTTCTCCCATGGGTATGCCATTGCTTCCAGGAACAAAAAAATGGGACTCATTGATTTAAATGGAAAGGTTGTTCTTCCGTTTGTCTATGAATATGGTATTGTCCTGGCCGATGGCTTTGCCTTTTCCAAAAACTCAAACTTCTGGAAGATCTGTGAGAAGCCAGTATGGTTTTCTTATCTTAATGAGGCGACTTACGATATTTATAATGCCAATGCTAAATTATTAATGGCTGACAGTAGGGAAGTCGTTAATATGGATAAGGGTGTCATCATCACGAGAGAACTCCACGCCAGTACTTCAGAGCTGAATAATTATCAGTATAAAATGCTGGATACCTCGGGGAAGGTCCTGTATACCGCACCTGATAGCAAGTCTATCAGCTATTTGGGTGAAGGGATGTATGCCCTGAATGAATCCTATTACTACGTTCAATTGATGGATTCCACCGGCAAGCTGGTCAGTAATACGGAATTTGGCTTCATCCATCCTTTTTCGGGGAATTATGCCGTTGTGGAAGAAAAAGTAGACAGGACAGGTGAGAACTTGATCAATAAGAGTGCTAAATACGGCATCATCGATAAAAGAGGTATGCTGATTGTGCCGTACAAATATAATTTGCCTGCGGCTGCCAGCCAATATGATCATATTATTGAAAATGGTTTTGCGTTCATGGAGGATGCCGCTACAAAAAAATGTGTACTGATTTCTTTGCCCAAGACAGCAATGACTGCAAATTCCAGCAGCACGACGAAATAATGTTTGAATCGGGTACAGTGTACTACTGGCATTGAAAATCAGGCGAATGGATGAAATGGGGGAGAAGCATGAAAAAAATTACTGTTTTGATATTGAGCTTCATCATACTGGCAGGAAGTGTACTCAATTCTTATGCAGCGGGTATAAAAGAAATTGTGGTCATATCAAAGGTACAGAACCTTTCCGCGTGGTCAGAATTCAGTGAAGGGCTTTGTGCGGTGTCGGACGGAGAGAAGTATGGATTTATTAACACGAAGGGCAAGCTCGTCATACCTGTTCAATATAGTTTAAGCAACTTTCAAGACAAGACAAGTATTTTCTCAGAAGGGCTTGCCATGGTGGTTATCAATAATAAAATTTGTTATATGGATAAAACGGGTAAAATTGTGCTCAAGACTTCATACCCATATAATCGCGAGCTCTACGAATGGGCATATGATGGTGGCGGTGCTTTTCATGAAGGCATGGCGGCTGTAACAGGAGCAAATGGAAAATGGGGCTATATCAACAAGCAGGGTAAGGTCGTTCTTCCTTTTCAATATGCCGGTGCGCATCCCTTCAAAAACGGATGGGCCGCAATTGCAATCGGCAAGGGCTTCAATCAGATTGATAAAAAGGGAAACAAGCTCTACGAAGAGGAATATCTTATAATGCATAATAAACCGGGTGGCGGCTATTATGCCAGTAAAGATGTAACTGAGGCCATTTTGAGTGTACGAGCCAATACATACGACATACTGGACGAAAATGGAAAGGTGTTAGAGCGCAATTTACCTGCCGGTCCGATTAATGAAATAATAAATGCTTCAGATGAACCCTCAGTTATTGAACAATATGGACTGGATGCAAGTAGGTATTTCTATGCCCAGGCGCCCACAGATGGAATCATAATGGCAACATTAGACTCAGCTGTTTCCAAGAAATATAACGATAACGGCAATGTCTACGTCGATGTAACGACAAAAAAAGAAATTTATGCCCCAGTTCAGCATGGGTACCAATTCAAGGAAGGGGCGGCTTTCATACGGAACGAGAAGAGCCGCTGGGGCGCCATAGATACTAAGGGAAAGGTGGTCATTCCTTTCAATTATCTATACGCTGATCATTGCGAAGGATTTTCTGAAGGCTACATTGCCCTTAACCGAGTATCGGATGGAGCACTTGTGGTTATTGCCAATCCATTAAAAGTGGTAAAGCAACAATGACACATTTACGTGCGTTATTGGATGTATTCTATTTTATTTAATTATTTTTTGTTGCCGTCATATAACTGCCAAAAGCAGAAACATGGAGTGTATGGTGGAGACGAAGCGTTGTTTAATTACCATTCTGATTCAATACCAAGCACGTTTATGGTATCACCCAGGCTCCACAATCTTTCATTTATCAAAATGATATAGACAATTAGTCGACCTTCAGACGCCCAGAATATTACTTGTTTCGTGTGATGGCCTTATTAAGTATTTGCTAGTATTTTCATCTATCGTCGACTAACCGTCGACATTTTTATAGAAAAACAGAGCCTTCCAGGATCAAAACCCTGAAAGGCTTTATTTGGCGGAGAGAGAGAGATTCGAACTCTCGGAACGGTATTAGCGTTCACACGATTTCCAGCTGAAATCTGGGTGTTTAATGGTGTATTATTGCGTATTATTGTGTAACATGGAATTTGCTTACGATTGGCTCATATCAAACGATCCAAGGTTTAAATAAACTACAGGATATTATGCAATAAAACAATGTATTTTGATGAAATGTTATCAAAATGTTATCACTATTATCAGGAGATCTGATAACTTATGCTAGTAATTCTCGTTTTGCATGATTAATTATGTTCGCCAATCCAGCGTCTTTTTTCTTAAAAAATCTGAAAGTATTTTAATCTATTACAATATATTACATAGTCGTTTGTAAATGTAATAAATTATTTGGTAAAATTTTATTGTACAGTTACATTATGAGAAAGGAAGTTTACATGAGAAATATTAGTCGAAAAGCATTTGACATCTATGTCGGATTTACAAGAAACTCTGCAATTTTCTCAATCGCTGATGAAGTAAGGTGGTATGCTAATGAAGACACAACGCTATTTGCAGTTATACTGTTTGACTTTACAGACAAAGATTATAATGCCGTATTCTTAAAACGTGATCAAGATAGGAAAATAAAATATGTTGATAACGCAATATCATTCAATAGTATTAGTGAGGCCGAGGACTGGATAAATATCACTGAGAGTAAAGTAAATGCGGGTAAAATCCAATTAACACCAGAAATAGATAGTAGAATTGGAGTTGACTTGTTCAGAATCATTGTTAAGGAATCCCGGTTACATCCTTATTTTAGGGCTGTTAACGAAATTTCAGCTCATGTAGCCGCAAAAAAGTTAATTAACGAGATTACACCACATTTTGTCGATGTTGATGGGAATTATATTGAGCAGTTTCAAACAAGCGGCTTTAATTCGCGTTTGTGGGAATTATATTTATTCTGTTATTTTCATGAGGAAGGACTAATAATTAATAGAAAACATGAAGCACCTGACTTTATGCTTTCTAATGGTGAGATTTCTGTGGCTGTAGAAGCTGTTATTGCAGAGAATAAAACACCGTATTTAAATATAGACGAAAGGAGATTACCTTTTGATGTGGATGTCGAAAAAGAAATGGAGAACAAATTACCTTTAATATACGGAAGTCCATTGAATACAAAATTGACTCACACAACTAAGGATAAAGGCCTGCATTATTGGGAGTATGAGCATACAAAAAATATCCCGTTTGT
This sequence comes from Bacillota bacterium, assembly GCA_023412915.1. Taxonomy (GTDB): domain Bacteria; phylum Bacillota; class Clostridia; order Acetivibrionales; family DTU013; genus JAEYOM01. The sequence goes on along the minus strand of JAEZRE010000024.1, from coordinate 16,650 downwards.
GATTGCAATAGCAGATTTTCATGATGTATTCGCTATGACCATGAGTACCACTGCCTTGATTAATTATTTGTATGGGTTAAAACACTCTCACTATTACGAAAAGAATGGTGACCTGGTTATTGTTACTGAAAAAATAGAGTCGCATATAAAAGAGGACACTGGGGTTAAGATACCTTCAGGATTCTTTTTTCAACCAGGAACAGAAAATATTAGTGCAATTATTCATTCAGCATCAGGAACCCTTTCTAAGTTTGACAGAATAGGTAAACAGTGTGGATTTGATACGAACAATACAATAATGCAAAGAATAGTTACTGTATATAATCCAGAACCGAACGCAGATAAACCACTTGTTGTCGAATATTTTGTTGACGAAAACTGTGAAGAGACTTGGGGCGAAGGTGTTTCTGTATATCATAATCCCAATGCCTTAATTCCTTTACCAAGTGATTTTTTGTCTTCAGCTGCACATCATTTTTTAGAAGGAGGCAAGATTGTAACAGAAAATGTTAAAGCACACGTTTACTCTTCTTTTACTTTTTTATTTTCAGAAAAGCCATAGAGAACTTCGTATGCATCATTTTAAAGTTTCATTATGTATAATAGCTTTCCATTTTCATACGGGGAAGGTGAATGATTATGTTGCGAACATATGTTCCGTTTTTTAGTAAAGTATGTTATAATGGATAAAGAATAAATAAATTGAAACATTGTATTATTCCGATAACCTTTATGGTGAAATAAAACACAAAAATTATTTTGAAAATGATAGTTAGTCCTGGTACAATGGAGAGGAAAATAATAGATATATGATCCAACTTAAAATATTTCTTAATATTGAGAAGAGGTATATATGGTAGTAATTGATTTGTTTTCAGGTGCAGGAGGTCTTACGGAAGGTTTCATACGAGAAGGATATCGTGTTGTGGCGCATGTAGAAAAGGAAAAATGGGCTTGTGAAACCTTAAAAACAAGAATTTGCTATCATTATCTAAAGGCTAAAAATGATCTTGATCTTTATTTTAGGTATCTGAGAAATTCAAACGATTACCGTAACTTAGGGAGAGATAGAGAAATTATTTTTGAAAAGTATCCTGAACTTAGGGAAAAGCTTGAGATAGAGGTACTAAATAAGACATTTGGTAAGCCCAGACTGGAAAATGGAACCACGTCTTCCGCACAAATTATCGGATTGATAGAACGTTCGATGAGATATAATAATGTCAGAAATGCTGATATTATTATAGGTGGACCACCATGTCAGGCGTATTCCCTAATTGGAAGGGGAAGAATGAAGGATTCAGTAAAGGATGACAAACGAAATTTTCTATTTCGTTACTATAAGGATATCGTAAACCATTTTAAACCTAAAATGTTTGTGTTTGAAAATGTTCCTGGCATACTTAATGCTAATAATGGTGAAATTTTTAAGAGTATCAGGAGTTCTTTTGCACATATAGGATATACGTTATTGTCTGGCCCGAATAATGATCATCAAGATAATATCCTTGATTCAAGCGATTTCGGGGTATATCAGAGCAGGAAGAGAATGATATTGATTGGCTTTAGGAAGAGCGAATTTCCGTTTGGCGCTGTTTACCCAAACTTTAGCAACCATTATATAACATCATTCACTGAAGAGAAGTCGACTAGAAATGCAATAGGAGATTTACCGGATTTGACGCCTGGTATTGGGAATGATTATTATTACGGAAATTACAACAAGATGGAAAACCTCTCAGAATACCAAAAACTTATGCGTCAGGAAAGTAATGGCGTCTTGAATCATAAGGCAAGGCCACATCTTGATCGGGATATTAGAAATTATACCAGAGCTATTGGATTGGCAAGCCATGGTTCCAAGCTCAAGTATCGTGATATACCTGCAGAAGATAGTACTCATAAAAACAAGACTGATTTTGAGGATCGATTTAAAGTTCACTGGTGGGATGAGGTACCACATACTATTGTTGCACATATATCAAAGGACGGACACTATAACATTCATCCAGATATTGAGCAATGCAGATCCCTAACTGTGCGGGAAGCTGCCAGGATACAAAGTTTTCCGGATAATTTTAAGTTTGAAGGGCCTAGAACGTGGCAGTTTACACAGGTTGGAAACGCTGTGCCTCCACTTATGGCTCAGGCCATCGCGCGGGCGATAAAGGAAGAGTGCCTTAATCAGGGGAAATATGATCAGAGAGTAGATGAAGTTGGATGACTGATGTATTTACTAAGGAAAAACGTAGTAAAGTAATGTCAAATATAAAATCAAAGAACACATCGATTGAGGAACTTGTGAGAAAGTTCCTTTTTTCGCGGGGTATCAGGTATAGAAAAAATGACAAACGATACTGTGGGAAACCGGATATTGTCATTCCAAAATATAAAACCATTGTATTTGTGCATGGATGCTTCTGGCACAGGCATAAAGGGTGCAAATTTGCATACATGCCTAAAACCAGGGAGAATTTTTGGAAGGAAAAATTCAACATGAATGTACAAAGAGATGAATTATGCTGCAAAAGCTTAACACAATGCGGCTGGAATGTCATTACCGTTTGGGAATGTGAGTTAAGGAAGAATCCAGAGATAAGACTTATTCAGCTATATGGAGAGATAACTGGTAAATAACTATTTCATTATCTTTAATACCTGTTTAATGTAAATGACTAATAATTACTTTGTTGCATGTTAACCTTCATATTGCTATAATTTTCTTATAGGGCTAAAATGACCCAGTTGTTAAACCATATTCATATTATTGACTGGGGGCGAAAATATAACTTTCAATATATAAAATCAATAAGTCTTAAGTCAATATAACTTACAGTTATTTCTGAAATTATTTTTAAAAATAAATCATAGGGCAAAGTTCATATTATGAGACTTCGTTATAGCTATTTCTGAATAAATGCACTCTTTGCCTTAAATATAATTATGTAAGTGAGGAAATAGATTGGAAGATAAAATAATTGTTCCTTATGCACCAATTTTAGTAGAATCAACAAGGTCGGTAGGCTACTCATTTGAAGCCGCATTAGCAGATATCATAGATAATAGTATCGGAAAAGGTGCAAAAGAGATCCATGTAAATTTCAGGTCAACAGGGAATCAGTTTATTGCAGTAATAGATGATGCCAGCGGGATGGACGAAGAAGAACTTGAAACAGCCATGCGCTATGGAAGCAAAAGTTCATTGGATGAACGTGAAAAAGAAGATTTGGGCCGATTCGGCTTAGGCTTGAAAATGGCTTCGTTATCCCAGTGTAGAAAGCTCACTGTTGTTACCAAGAAAGATGGTTTTATAAATGCTGCACGATGGGACCTCGATCATATAATCAAAAAAAAAGATTGGGCTTTATTGAAATTTAATGATAACGAAATCAATGATTTGTATTATATAGATAGCCTTAAGCACCAAGAGAGTGGGACAATTGTAATATGGGAAGAGTTTGACCGTATTGCCAATGGATCGATAAATGCACAGAATGCATTTGATGAAAAAATAGACCTGGCAAGAGAGCACATTGCGCTTGTGTTTCATAGATTTATGGATGATGATAATTTTGCCAAGCGTCTGAAGATTTATTTTAATAATGTAAAAATAGAACCAATAGATCCATTTTTAAAAAACAATGCTGCTACTCAGCCATTGATAGAGCACACTATTACAATTAATGATAGCGAAATAAAAGTAAAACCATTTATACTTCCCTATGCTAGTAAACTAACCAGTAAAGATAAAAAGCTACTTGGTGACATAAATGATCTAAGACAGAACCAAGGATTTTATGTATATAGAAATAGGAGATTAATCATATGGGGTACATGGTTCAGGCTAATTAAGCAATATGAACTTAATAAACTGGCGCGAGTTCGTGTTGATATTCCAAATACCCTGGATTTTTTATGGGAAATAGATATTAAAAAATCAAAAGCTTCACTACCAGATATTATTAAAAGAAATCTGGTAGCAATTGTCGAAAATACTGTAGGACGTAGCGAACGTGTATATAAATACCGTGGTCGGTTAATAAAATCTGATGATCTTCAACATGTATGGAATATCGTGGATAACAGAGGAAATTTCCAATACCTTGTCAATCGTGAATTGCCGATTTATAAATTGTTGGATGATTTACTTGATGATAAGGCCAGAGAATACCTTGATTCATTAATTAAAACAATTGAAGATGCATTTCCATTCGGAGATGTTTATTACCGATTTGCTAAAAATGAGAATAATATTCAAACAACATTTCTGGAATTTGATGAGGTATATCGTATCGCGCTCAATATGATTGATCAGATAAAATCAGTAAAAGGTGATATGAAAACTTTTATCGAAACGCTAAATAATCTAGATTTCTTTTCTAGATACCCGGAGGTTATTAAAAAGATCAAGGAGGATTTTAAGGATGACTGAAAATCAAAATACCGTCATCTCTCTTGTATTAATGCAAATCAAACCTAGCACAGTTGTAACTGAAGATATAATTCTTACGTACGTAAATGTGTTTTCTCAGTTAAATGTACTGACAGAGCATGAAAAAGCGGAGGTAATATCTGACCTTCATGCGAAGTTATCTATACGTATGGACCGAGGGTCTTTTGTTAAGGAAAAAGATCATGTAACCTGGTACTACTCCGCAAAAAAGGACCTGCCGTCAGACTTTTGGGACAGGTACCGCACTTATTTGTTTAAGGAGGCCGGATTTAATTCTGATGTAATAAATACATTGGATGCTTCCACAGACGAAATGATGGATTTGCTTGGTAATCCAGCTTCAAGTACTCAATTCCAAAGAAGAGGATTGATCATGGGTGATGTTCAATCAGGGAAGACGGGTACTTATACAGCATTAATCAATAAGGCTGCCGATGCTGGATACAGAATTATTATTCTTTTGACAGGGACTATTGAAAAATTAAGGCGTCAGACGCAGGGCAGATTGGATGCAGGATTTGTTGGCTTGGATAGTACAGCGTTTAATAAAAATAAGGATAATGTGCTTGTTGGTGTTGGTAATATAAATCCTAGTATTTCAAGTTGGACTATGACATCAACATCCAGCGATTTTAACACAGCGACTGCATCAAAGCTGAACGGACAGCTTTCCAACATAGGTCAGCCGGTTTTATTTGTGCTTAAAAAAAATAAAAGTGTTCTTGAAAAGCTCGAACAATGGTTACGAATATACAATGCAAACCCATCAGATAAAAAAATATATATGCCGATGCTAATGATCGATGATGAAGCCGATAATGCTTCAGTTAATACGAAAAAAGAAGATGAGAATCCAACCGCAATCAATTCAGCTATACGAAAACTTTTAAAACTTTTTGTGAAATCAAATTACGTAGGCTTTACTGCAACACCATTTGCCAATATATTCATTGATCCCGATTCAGATGAAGAAATGATAGCTGAAGACTTATTCCCTAAACATTTCATATATGCATTGGAAGCTCCGAGCAATTATGTGGGCGCACTTGGAATTTTTTCGGAAAATGGAAAATACTCGTATATGCTTAAGAGTAATGATGATTGTGAGCATTATCTTCCAGAAAAGCATATGAAAGATTTTGTCCCTTCTGATTTACCACTTAGTTTAAGGGAGGCTGTTGCATCGTTCTTTATTGCAAATGTTGTCCGTGACCTGCGTGGGCATACTAAAAAACATCGATCAATGCTTATAAACGTTAGTAGATTTATAAATGTTCAAGAACATATACAAAAAGCAGTAGACGGGTACGTGAGGGATTTTCAGAGAGAGATTAAGAACTATTATCTCATAGGAGAGGAAGCTCTTCAATATAAAACTTTTTCGTTTTTAAAACAAGTCTTTGATAACTATTTCGCAAAGATACCAGGATTTGAGTTTAGTTGGGATACAATCCAGAAAGCTTTACATGAGGCGGTTGCTTCTATAGTTGTTCGTTCCGTCAATGGCGGGAATGCCCCAAAGAATCTTAATTATGACGAGTGTGAAGAAGATGGTCTCCGTATAATTGCAGTAGGGGGATACAGTTTATCAAGAGGATTGACGCTTGAGGGACTCTGCGTAAGTTATTTTTATAGAAACTCAAAAATGTATGATACATTAATGCAGATGGGTAGATGGTTTGGTTATCGCAACGGATATGCAGACATTTGTCAAATATGGATGAGTGAAGGAGCAATCGACTGGTATAGCTACATATCGACTGCAACTGAGGAATTACGACGGGAAGTAAGAAGAATGCAAGCTGCCAATAAAACACCCATAGAATTTGGTCTATGTGTAAGATCTGATATCAACACTTTGCTCGTTACGGCAAGGAATAAAATGCGTACTGCAAAGGATTATACTATGACTGTGAGTTTGAACGGGAAAGTTGTTGAAACGCCATATCTGTATATGGATAAAGAAGTTACAGCTAACAATCTCAAACTGACAGAAACCTTTTTGATGCAATTGAAAAATGATGGATATTCTTTAGCTGACAATAAGGATCTTGCCATAAAACACCCTCAAATTCTAGGTGTACCGAAGGCTTATGTAATTGACTTCTTAAGCGAATTTAAGAGTCATTACCTAAATGTTGACTTTCGAACAAGTGATTTAGTAGGGTTGATAAATAACTATGCTGACGATACGGTTGATTATTGGGATATCGTCATTGCAAACGGAGACGCAACCCCCAAATCATTTTGTGGAATAGATATACGATATGTTGAACGAAGATTTGCAATAAAAAGTGAGTCTAAAGCGATTCAGGTATCGGGGAAAGGTTCACGCCTTGGGAGTGCAAACTTTGCTAAAGGAGGCCTTAGTAAGGAGGATGCTCATAAAATAGAAGCAGACGAAAAGGAATTGCAAAAAATAACTGGGCAGGTTCATGCATTTTCTCAGGAACTATATTTCACTTCGGGGATAAAAAGAAACCCACTTCTTGTAATATATCCAGTAGAACTAAAACCGATTTCAAAAAATGCTAATAATGCAGACGAAACTGATTTAAAAAAGAAGGAAATTGTGGAGCAACTGTCAAAACCAGTTATTGGATTAGGTGTTGGCATTCCCTTGATTAGCGGCAAAAGAAATATTACATATCAGTATAAAATTAACTTGGTCATGTATCAGGAATTGTTTGGCGAAGGTAATGACTTTGATGAAGAAGATGTAATATTTAATGAGGGGACTGAATACTAATGGATGTTAAACAAAGGTTTACAGAAATAATCGGGCTTGATACCTATAAAAGGGTTGATAACATACATGTTCTTGACTTGTATCTTGGGATAGACAATATGTCAAGATTTTCCTTACTTTTAGTAACCCCCGCCAAGCCCACCCAAATGTTCTCATCTAAAATAATATGTGTACAAACCGGCCAAAGAAAAGATGAACAATGGGCTATTTTATTTTCGTTGATAAACAATGAATTTGAAGATTTATTTTGCCGTTTTTGTGAAGATATAATTGAATCTTCGAGGATTATTAAAGATAAGAAAAACGGATCAGAGTTTGTATGTTCCAGATATGCCAAGTGGCAGAAAATGCTTTCCCGTAATAATAGTGGATTGCTTTCATCTTCAGAAATCAAGGGATTAATCGGTGAGCTATATTTTCTTAAACAATATCTTTTGCCTAAGTATGGCGAGGATTTAGCCGTCAATTCTTGGATTGGGCCAGAACTTGCGGATCAGGATTTTGTGTGTAAAGATATCTGGTATGAAGTGAAATCAACGGTCAGCGGAGCAGAGAGTATATTGATTGCATCAATAGAACAGCTTGATACTAAGAATGATGGTGAACTTATCATAGTTTACCTTGACAAAACTAGCAACTCAGATAAATCAAAGATTACGCTTAATGGAATATATAAAGAAATATATGATATGTTAACAACGGATAATTTAAAGCAAAAACTATCGGAAATTCTGCTGATTCTGGGTTACTACCCCAGGAGCGAATACGATGAATTTACATTTAGATATGCTACGATGAAAAGATACGTTGTTACGAAGGAGTTTCCTTGTATTAGAAGAACTATGCTACCCTATTCTGTCGTAAATACTAAGTATGAACTGGCTATACCCTCAATCGGTAATTTTCTTAAGGAGTGATTACAATGGAGTTGTTCGAATTCAGGGGTTCCATGATTGAGCAGGTTAAATTTAATGCAGCCGCAGAAATGACATCAGAAAAAGAAGAATTCTTGAATTACGTATCCGAAATGCTGATAGAAGCAGAGGAAATAGAAGATTTTATTTTTCTACCGTTTGAGGGAATTGGTGCTGGAAGAAGGAAAATTCAGATTGACGGGTATTATTACAATGATCTTGATGATTATTTGACGCTTTTTATAGCTCCTACCCTAACGTACTTGACTGAAGAAACATTAACTAACACTGAAGCAGAAAAGATTTTTTCTCGTGCCCGAGCTTTCGTAGAGGATGCCCCATTCATTATTAAGAACGCAGAAGAGAGTGCACCTGGATATGGGCTTGCGGTTGATATCCAGAAGAGATATGCCGATGTACGCAAATATTGTATTTATCTTCTAACTGACATGGTAATGAGCAAAAGCATAAAAGAATTAAAATCAACAATTCTAAACGGTAAAGAAGTTGAATACCACATCTGGGACATTACCAGACTGCACCAACTCGCTAACTCGAAAACAGGCAAGGAAGATATCGTAATTAATCTTAGAGAATTTACTGAAAACGGTATTACCTGCTTACCAGCAAGCCAGACAGAAAATTATACTGCTTATCTCTGTAATATTCCAGGTATGGTGCTGGCAACATTGTACAACACTTATGGTGGGCGTCTCCTTGAAGGCAATGTGCGTTCATTTTTACAAACAAAAGGGAAAGTCAATAAAGGTATAAGGAATACAATATTAAATAACCCAGATATGTTTTTTGCTTACAACAACGGAATAGCGGCAACTGCATATGATTTGCAAACAGAAGATATTGACGGAGTTAAATATATTACGGAAATTTCTGCATTGCAGATTGTAAATGGAGGTCAAACAACCGCATCAATTGCCATGGCACTTCTGAAAGATAAGAGAGATGGATCTGAAGATAAAATCCAGAGAATTTACGTTCCTATGAAATTATCTTTAGTATCCCCAGATAATGCCAAAGAATTAATTCCTAATATTTCGCGATTTGCTAACAGCCAAAATAAAGTTAGTGATGCAGATCTGTGGTCTAACCATCCTTTCCATATACGGTTGGAGGAATTTTCAAGGAGAATTGTTGCCCCAGCAACAGGCGGTAGACAATATGGTACTCACTGGTATTACGAACGTGCAAATGGACAGTATAAGCAGGAAACATACAAAACAACAGACGCTGGTAGAAAGCATTTTGAGATGTCAAATCCCAAGCAGCAAATGTTTAATAAAACAGATCTTGCCAAGTATATGAATGTATACCACATAATGCCACATGTGGCCAGTGCCGGCGGACAAAAAGCCTTTGCAAAATTCGCTGAGTGGGCGTCTGCAGAATGGGAAAAGAATAATACTAATTTCAACGAAGCTTTTTTTAGGAGAGTTGTATCTATTGCAATAATATTCCGACAAGCTGATCGAATTGTTAAAAATCAAGCATGGTACAATAGCTATAAGGCCAATATTGTTGCATATACAATTTCTATTATTATTTATACTGTAAAAAGCGATTATCCTGATAAAGCAATAGATTATCGAAGTATCTGGCTTAAGCAGGAACTTACTTCAGCTTGGGTTCATCAAATCGAAATACTTTCTAAAGTAATGTATGAACATCTGATTGATGAAAAAAGGCCAGTAGAAAATGTAACTGAATGGGCAAAGAGGCAAGATTGCTGGGAGAAGGCAAAAAATATAACCATTGAGTTACTGCCAGAATTTATAGGTGAATTGGTATATAAAGAAAGTGAAATAGAGCAACAAAAAGATGCAAGAAAAGAACAAAAATTAACTGAAAAAGTTAATGTAATGGTTGAGGTGGCTAACTATGGCATTGAAAAATGGAAGAATCTTGTACACTGGGATTCGGAACATAATGTGCTTACACCTGTAGATCTGGATTTTATAAAAAGTGCCATTGCCATGGAGCAAGGGAAATTCCCATCAGAAAAACAATGCGCTAAAATACTTGAAGTGTTAGAGAAAGCCAGAATGGAAAGCTTCCCTGGATAAGTTAAAAAGAAAATAACCAAGTATGAAATATGGTTCAGAAACTATAATTGTTTATTTCACAAAGAAGAATATAGGTTTCTATATTCTTCTTTAACCTACTTAACTCTTACTATCCTATTATCTTTAGAGTTCATTTTTTCTCGGTTATTAACTGTATCTGAAACAGATTCTCTTATTTCCTGCTTTAGTAACTTGTTTACTGTTTCGGGTCCAATAATGCGAGAAAGTTGTAGGTTCTCCTGTGGTATTGTTAACCTTTTCAAAAATATCGCCTCCTTTGCATTAGTATTGCCTAGGTTTATAAACCTTTATTCAATCAGCAGGCGCAATGTTTGCAAATCAATTTAAAACACTGAAACAGCGTATCTCCGGAAGCATTTCTTTCATGGTATGTTAGACTGGTACAGTTTCGATTATCAGAAATATGCCACATAGTATCCTTTATTTGTAAGAAATTTGCGTAGCAAGATTAACATAAAGCAGGCTTATAATTTTGACCAATTTTAGCCTACATAAAGCATAGAATAGTCTCTCCTATTAATCCCAAAAAACGGTTTTAGTAATTTCAATTTCTTCTTTAATAACACCTAATATCATGTTATCAAATCCAGTATCACAGAAAAATGTTATCAAAATGTTATCAAAACGGTCCAGAAAATAAAAATAGCGGGTTCCAATTTATCCTTGAAACTCGCTATTTTGGCGGAGAGAGAGAGATTCGAACTCTCGGAACGGTATTAGCGTTCACACGATTTCCAGTCGTATCACAGATTGTGGTACAGCGTATCTGTATTTTTCCGAATCACATTATATTGATTTCTCAACGTTCTTAAGCAATATCTTGAAGCCCTACAGACTTCCTGTACTTTCTTTTTTTGAATTTGTCACAATTTTGTCACAATGAATATTAATTATATTATCCATATTTCTGCTGGCTTTTTTCATTAGACTAACATTTTCATGGAGATATAGATCTGATGTTATTCCGATCTTGCTATGTCCAAGCATTCTTTTTAGAGTATCAAGGTCTGTTCCATTTTCCAGTTGTAGAACCGCGAAGGTATGCCGCAGATCGTGAAAGCGGCATTCAGGTAAACCATTTGCTTTTTGAAATTCCTTAAGACTCCTAGATACATGCGATGGGTTTGGCAGTGATCCGTTCTCAAGTTCGCAAACATACGTTTGTATCGTTTTACTATTCTTATTCATCCGGTCTTTATAATCCTTTAGTTCTTCAGCGACAAACCCCTCCATATCAATCATACGCTCTGATTCTTTAGTCTTAACCTTCTTGTGGTATGCTATTTTATTAACTACGACATAGTTATTTTGAATATGGGCAACGCCCTTGTCAAAATCTATATCAGACCATCGGAGCCCAAGACATTCACCGCGCCTTAGGCCTCGCATAGATGACAACAAGACATAAGGATATAAAGGATTTTCCTGCTCTCGAAGTAGCAAAAGAAGTGCCTTAAGATCTTCAGCAGAATAAATTACCACTTGGAAGCTTTCCTCATCTTCTGCAATATCTACACCTTTACATGGATTCTTTTCGATGAGTTCATTTTTTATTGCATATTCCATTGCAGCATGAAGAGTTCGGCAAACATATTTAACTGTTCGATATCTAAGATCTTCGTCGGAAAGCTTGTCCACCATTTCTTGCACATCTAATAATTTTAAATTATAAAGCAGAGCACCTCCGACGTGGGCATTAATGTGCTTAATATTGACTTTGTAACCGCTTAATGTCGTGGGTGAAAGTTTCTTTTCCTTAGTTTTAATCCAGCGCTCAAGGAATTCGCTCACCGTTGTTTTATCGGCTCCTTCCTGAAGGCCTTCCAGTCTCTTTTTTTCCTTATTACCCCAATCTTCAGCTGACTTCTTTTTATCGAAGCCTTCCCGGTATTTGCTTTTTTTCTTATTGTTTTTATAATACCAGATACGGCAGCTGTATAGGGTTTTGGAATCTTCCTTGTATGAGTTTATCTGCAAGCTTGTCCACCTTCCTTATATAAAGGGTTATTTAGCTTTCATTCGTTTAATAAAGATTTGGAGCAGATCCATATCATCATTGTTCATAGATGCGATCTCTGGCAACATTTCTTTTATTCTTGGATTATTCAATATCTGGCCGACAATATCTTCAGCATCGGCTTTCAACTGTTCTTTATTATCCCAACCCATTAATGTATTTGCATCCACTCCGAGTATCCCACATAAAAGAGTGATAGTATCTGCATCTGGTTTATTCAAACCACATTCCCAATTTGATACAGCATTTTTAGCCTTTATACCAATAGCATCAGCAAGTTGCTGTTGAGTAAGCTTTTTGGCTTCCCTATATTTTTTAATATTGTCTCCGATAACGCTCATCTTGCACCTCCATCGAAATTGTACATTATTATATGCAATTTGTAAAGAAAAAAGTACAGAATATCTGAATTTTTATATTGACAATACAGTATGCCTGTATTATCATGGTAACAGATACAGAAATTCTGGACATACCAGAAAGGGGTCGATCTAATGTTCACTTCACCAGCGAAAAAAATATCGGATTATCTTATCAATAACGGGATTAAGCAAACCTTTGTCTCCCAAAAAACAGGCATATCTAAACAGACACTCAATGCAAAGCTCAAAGGCGTATCAAAACTTACCTCCGAGGATATTGAACTTATCTGTGGAGCTCTCGGAAAGGAACCAAATGATTTTCTAATACCGAGGATGCCTCATACGATAGGATGTGATCCTCAATGAAACCATTTCTTAAGGTAAAAGAGGCTGCTTCTGAATATGGTGTCGGAAAGAAGTTACTTTACAAAGCCATACAGGACAAGAACCTCAAAGCCTATAAGCCCAACGGACGAGACTTACTTATAAAAGCAGAAGAACTCGCACGATGGATCGAGTCTCATCCTGCATAATACCATGCCCCAGAAAACTAATGTTCAGGACAAGCCCCTAGAGAGGAGAAACGCTAATGCTAATTGATGTTAATAGGATCATTGTTAAAGACCGTATACGTAAGGATTTCGGAAATTTGCAGGAACTCGCTGATGATATCCAGGAACATACATTATTAAATCCATTAACAGTCATACCGGCAGAAGATGGCATGTACCAGTTAATTGCCGGTGAAAGAAGGTTCAGGGCATGTAAATTGCTCGGTTATACCGCAGTAGATGTGAATTCGATTTCAGTTAAGGATGCTGAAGAGGCACTGAAAATTGAAATATCAGAGAATGAGAATCGTAAGGAATTTTCATTTACTGAGCGGATGGATTATGCAAAGCGCCTGGAAGCGGTCGAGAGAATAAAAGCCGAGGAACGTATGAAGAACCCTAGTCAGAATTCTGTCGAGGGTGGCAGAACTGATGAAAAAGTGGCCGATCAGGTGGGTTTTGGTAGCCGTGATACATACAGAAAGGCAAAGTACATATCTGAAAATGCGGACGAAGAAACAATCAGATCACTAGATGAAGGTAAACTCAGTGTCAATGCCGCATATCAGCGCCTTGTCAGAGAGAACCAATCTTTGGGGCATAAATTGCAAGAGACTGAAATCAACAATTCTGACAAGGATCTTCAAATCAGCGAGTTGCAAATTGAATTAAAAAGGCTTCAAAACAAGCCAGAGGAAGCAAAGCAGCCGTCTATTCCTTATGATTATGAAACCCTCAAAAAACAAGTTACGGCACTTTCTGAAACAGTCCGTAAGTATAAGGATGAAGCTACGGAAGCAAGAACCGAGGCGGCAGGTCTGAAGCATTCCCTTGAAACGTGGAAATCCGGTGGCCGGAGCTTTGATCAGATAAGTCTACCTGATTTTAAATTCGCAGTCCGAGCTTTTATGAAAGAAGTCGGCCCGTTTGTCTATATGGGCGATCAATTCAAGGATGTCAAAGCGTCTGAGAAGGATAAATACCGTGAAGAAATCGACATTATAGAAAGATGGATTTTGGACATAAGGCAGGCACTTGAAGGCAATTCAGTAGGTGCAAACCTAATTATTATCGAAGGAGGAAACCAGAATGAGCAATGAACTTGTACAGATCCGTGCTGAAATGGAACAGCTTGAGCAGTCTGTTCTTGCCTCCATCAAAGGGGTAAGGGCACTTTCCCAGACAATGCTTGACGCTACCAAAAGAATCGACATTCTTGAGGAACAGATGAAAAAGCGTATCTATGTGTCGCCGGTACACAAAAACATGTTGCAGAAGGCTGTAAACAACCATGTTAGGGCATTGACCGAACAGTATGGCATCAATTACAAGGCCAGTTCAAAAAGGATATTCCAGTCAGTCTGGAGATCCCTTAAGGATAAATACAGTATTTCGGTTTACAGCGAGTTGCCGGATATTGAATTTGAAAACGCCCTTGAATTCATCCGCCACTGGGAAGATGAGGTCCTGCTAAGTCATATAAAAGCCACTCCGGCAGCATAGGAGGGCATCATGATCATAAAGATTCTAATTCTGGCAGTGAGGGCATTTTCAATACATCTGCCGGTTAACATCAGTTATAACATCCATCACGACGGGCAGGACAATTATTTCATCGAGTGTTATGGCTCATCAGCTCCGCAGCAGGTCGAACCGCTCAAGGGTATTCAGAGATTTACCGTAAATGAAGACTGCATTTCAATAGATTTTCCAAACGGTACCTTATGGATTACAAAAACGGGAATGGAGTGGTGAACATGGATTGTCCGTATTTCAAAAGCCAGGGCGAAGGATACATAAAATGCCAGCGTGGCAGGGCTATCAAAACCGCCGTTTTTGAACTTGACATAAAGAAGGATAAACACATCTGCATCTACTGCAACAAAAGATATACCCAGTGCAAAACTTATAAAAAGCTTGAGGCAGATTGGGGGACTAACAAATGTTCTGGACGCTTCTCGGTATCGCTATAAAAGTTTTTATCTTTTTACTGGTTTTGTTTTTCGTTGCGGCTTGCATAGTTGAAAAAGCAACACTTCCCCGCAGGATCCGGAAGGAAAAAGCCAGGACGGTTATAAGGTCCGTTTTCAAGCATTATTGGTGAGGTGCCGGATGATTGTTGAAATAAAGTGCGACGAAGACTTGGAAGAACTCGTTGACGAAAGGATCGGGATGCTTGAGGAGGTCGGCTGGAAGGCTACAGGTTTGACATTAAAGCGATTTAGCAAGGTTCTAGTCCTTAAGTTTGATAAAGCGAACAGGGAGGGGTAAAGATGCAATTCTGGATAGGGTATGTTCTGGGTATTATCACGATTGTTATTGTCATCATCATCTGGGCATCATGTGCTACTGCAAAAATCGAAGATAAGCGAATGGAAGCCGAAATGAAAAAGAATGATCTGTTCAAGGGTCAGGATAACTGGGACTGATTTGGGAGGGCGAACTTTAACCTATTTATATTTTTGGAGGTGCGATAATGAAAATCTTATTCTACTTGCGGTGTGCCCGATGGATTTGGAAACACAAAAATGAACGTAATAACAGGCAGAAATTTCGCAGGATGGATCGTGAAATAAGTTCGCAAATGCAAAGAGTACGCGGCATAACCGCGAGAAGGTGAGGATTTATATGAATATTGAACAGGCAGTAAAAGACGTAATTACAACAAAGCTTCAAGAGGGCATAATCGAAAAACTGGTGGCTGAAAACCTTGAAAAAGGCATCAACAATTCTCTTGAGAAACTTCTCGGGAGCTATGGCGATGTTACAAAGGTTATTCAGGACAAAATAAAAGAAGTCATGATAAGCCAGCTGTCGGGCTATGACTATTCAAAATACGTTGTGAAACTGGATGCTGTCCTTACCGAAATACTCCAACACACGGCGCTTGATCACAAGAAGATACTTGAAAACTTCAAAGATTTGATGATCGAGCAGGATATACCAGATAAAATCAAGGTTTCGGATCTCTTCGAGGAATTCAAAAAATATGTGGCTGATAGTGTTGATACAAGTAAACTCGAAGTCAATACCGACGATGAACCGTGTTATGAATACGTTGACGTTACCATGGAAGTTGAACACGAAGAAAAAAGAAGCTGGAGTTCCTTCAAAAACGCCACTATCATATTTGAGTGTGAAAAAGATGAAAAACTCAACACGGCTATTAAAATTTCCAAGTTTGAAAACTATCCCTGGAGATTCGACGACAAAATCGATTCATCCATTGAATCCCTGAGGCACATGAACCACTTTACTCTTTATCTGCTCAAACTTCATCAAAAAGGAACAACTATAGAAATTGACAAGGAATATCTGGACGATGAAGTAAAACCGGAAGCAGAGCCGGAAGCATCGTTCAGTTGATTGGTGCGGTTTTGTAAAAGAGTGCGAAGTAAAGGAGTTGAGAAACATGGAAGAGTTATTACCTTGTCCCTGGTGTGGAAAGCAACCAATATTAAGTTCATTAGAGCCGGATTATCCAGACAGGAAGTATTTTTGC
>JAEZRE010000016.1 GCA_023412915.1 Bacillota bacterium | reverse complement strand
GTTGTATACGAGTCCGAAGAACAGGAGATTGGCCGCGCCCTTGGACAGCATGAAAACTCCCTGGAGCACCATTACCTCGGACAGATTCCAGCCGGGGAAATTACCACCTGTAGAATATATCAGCATGGTCAGCAGGGGAAAGAGCAGCTCCGATATGAAGATCATGACACAGCAGAAGAAGAAATCGGCGCGGTAGGCCATTCTGGCTGCAAAGCTGTTCTCATCGAAGTGACGTAAATATCCAGTGCCCTTATCATGCTCCCACCCCCGTGAATCTTTTTGTTCCCAGCTTGAAAAACAACACCGTAAAAATGGACATGACGAGTACTGCCACCGCCTGTACCGCAACTATCTGAGGTATCGCAAGCGTTATCCCGCCAAGCTCGTACGACCCTACGCATACCCTTACTGGCACATAGGCTATAAACTGGAACGGCAGGTAAAACAGGATCTTTTGCAGTATGCCCGGGAAAAAGGTCAGAGGCAGGAACATGCCGGAACATATATCTCTGAGCAGCAGGAACATCCGCCTTACGCCGGAGGTCCTGGTCAGCCAGAACGCCGTGATTCCGACGCAGTAATCCACGAGGAACATCATAAGGAAACCGAGCGCGATGGATATTACGGCATAAGCAGGCATTGCAGGCAGCAGCTTTACCCTGAATACGAAAAACAGAATGAGATAGACCGGAATGAACTCGACGGTAAAGCCGAGCACCCGGTGGCCTACCTTCTGCGAAAGCGCAAAATATATGTGCGACATGGGCCGTAGCATATAGGACAGGAATTTTCCCGTGCTTATGAGCATCTGGAGATTCCAGTCCGCAAAATCCATGATGAGATAATTGATCAGAACAGCCACGCCGAAATAGGTGATCATCTGGTCGAGGGACAGTCCGTTAATGCTGCCGCGCGTCGAGAAGACCGCCTTCCAGATGAAGATCTGTACAAGGAAGTATACGGGTCCGACAAAAAGGGATACCATCGCGTGCGAACGGTAGGCTGCCCATTCCTTGTATGTAGCGAAAGCCACGGCTTTCATTACGGCTGCTGTCTTTACCGCCGGCCTGGCGACTACTTCCACCACGTTCATATCAAAGGATACCTGACCAGACTATATTTCTCAGGTTTATAACAGCCTCGGGCGACCAGCCCACACCGTCGCAGAGCGGGCATATGTATGCCAGCACGACGTTTTCAACGGGATCCATGTAAAGGCCGCAGAGTCCCGCGCCCTCATGCGAAAATGAGCCCGGCGAAAGGAAGGTATTGTTGGAATAGACGTTCATGCCGAGGCCGTATTCCATTTCGCATCCATCGTTACCCCAGCAGTAATTCCTTGCGTACACATGGCGCCTTGTCATCGCCTCCACGGTCTTCCTCGACAGTATCCTTACATCTCCGAGCGTTCCCTTGTTGACGAGCGTCTGACCCATCCGCCTTAGATCCGGGAGCGTTGAAAAAAGACCACCTCCGCCTCTTGGCGGAGCCCAGTCGGGGTGTCCCTTTTCCCTTTTTTCATAAAACCATTCCTTATCCTCTTTTGTACTGAAGCAAATCCTGTCGAGCGCTTCCTCCGGCGGATCGAAGCAGGTGTTGGCCATACCAAGCGGTTTTGTTATGTTTTCGATCACATAATTTTCAAACTTTATACCCGAAACTCTGGACACTATCTCTGCAAGTATCGTAAAGCCGGCCGAGGAGTACCTCCACTCCTGTCCGGGGCACGTAACCGGCAGTCCTTTCAGGATATCCTTGATCCATTCTTTATCCCAGTGCCAATCCAAAGGATATGGTTCAAAGAATATGCCCGGATCTGGCCTCACTCCTGATGTGTGAGTCAGCAGGTGAGTGATATTGACCTTTTCGTACATGGGGTTTTTAAATTCGTCGAGTATTGTGGCCACAGGCTGGTCGAGCCTCAGCTTGCCCTTTTCCACCAACTGGAGTATCGAGGTGGCGACGAAAATCTTTGTGACGGACGCGACTCTCCTGATGGTATCGGGCAGGAAGGGCTTACTGTTGTCGAACATGGCGTAGCCGATAGCCTTATGGGCAATTACCTTATCGTTTTTCGAAATGATGTACGCCCCTGCTTGTATCTGCTTTTTGTTTATAAGCTCGATTATGTGAGAATCCAGCACCTCGAGCTGTGAGGAATTGAAACCGGCTTCCTCCGGCTTCTGAACTGGTTTGACCTCGTTGGTCGGGATTGCTTTCGAAGCACTCATGAAGACACCCCCGATTAATTTTTAGTAAATGTTGCTATATTATATCAATCGAGGAAACTGCGGTCAAGAAAATCGGAGGCTAAAATAAAATTATAGTAAAACTGTAATATTCATGAGATATATTAAAATTTGATTTGTAAAATACTACTGTATAAATTATAATTTTGTAAAAAAGGAGATAACGACATGGCAGACAACAATCCAATAGTCACTATCGAAATGGAAAGCGGTAATACCATTAAAATCGAGCTTTATCCCGAAACGGCGCCCAACACGGTAAGGAATTTCATATCGCTTGCCAACAGCGGTTTCTATAACGGTGTGATTTTTCACAGGGTCATTCCCGGTTTCATGATACAGGGCGGCGACCCGGAGGGAACAGGGATGGGCGGACCCGGCTATTCCATCAAAGGAGAATTCTCGGGCAACGGTTTCAAGAACGATCTGAGGCATGACAAGGGCGTTATTTCGATGGCCAGGTCGAGCAGGCCGGATTCGGCAGGCTCGCAATTCTTCATCATGGTGGAGAAAGCGCCGCACCTTGACGGGCAGTACGCAGCCTTCGGGAAGGTTACGGAGGGCATGGACGAGGCCGACAGGATCGTAGGCGTCAAGCGCGATTACAACGACAGGCCGCGTGAAGACCAGCGTATGAAGAGCGTAACAGTGGAAACCTTCGGAAAAGACTACGGCGAGGTAGAGAAGGCCAGGTAAGACAGATAAGGTCAGGTAAGACAGATAAGGTCAGGTAAGCATATACGGCCAGGTAGGGTTGGGTAAGCCAGATAAGGCATATAAGGCCAGGCAAGGGCAGATAAAGACAGATAAAGCATATAAGCCAGGCAAGGAAAGGCTTGAGACGGCGCAATGCCGGCGGATTTAACTCCGGGAACGATGCTCTGGGCCGAAGACTTAGGTCTATTGTTATAATTAGTGAAGGGCGGGCAATATGTATGGACGACAGCATGAAGGCATACAGGCTTCATATGGGAAAGGCGGCATGCGCCGTTGATCTCGGGGATGGAAGCGAACGCGGTGAATATGTGAATCAGGATTATATATTGAATCAGCTGGGAAGGCCGCACAGGAGCATAAATCTCATGTACTGCTATTACCCGCTCGACAAGGGCTGGCCCGTCAGGGCGAGCGTGCTGGGAAAGGGCAGCGGAGTTACGTTTGCCTGGGATTACCCGTATGACGACTATTTTCCATATACGGGAGGCTTGGAAGGGAATACGGAAGGCGAGCCCTTCGAATCAATGAAGGATGTGCGCCGCCATGGACAGGACGTAACGCTGACGATGACGGTGGACTGCGCCGTTTCCGACGAACAGCTCGTCCAGGTGGCGCGGGACCTGAAGCCCTATGGCAGACTTATGCTGAGGATCAACCATGAGGCCACCGGCAACTGGTTTGCCTTCAACAAACGTTACAGCTACCAGCAGGTAGCGGATTTCTATGTCCGGTTCCACAACATAATAAAACGCGAGGCGCCCAATATCCGAACTATCCTCTGTATCGGCGAAGGGCCGGAAAACGGGTCGTCCGAGCTGCAGTATGAAAAGGAATTCAAAGAGGCGGTCCGGGCTGCGGACATATGGTCGGGAGATTATTATCTCGCCCTTAACTGGGGCTGGCCCTTCACGATAGCCGAAGCAGGAGGTAAGACCCACAAGAGGGCAGTCGTGAAGAGGGTATTCGAAGACAACAGGTTCTCTTTAGACCGTTTCACCTGCCTTAACGACGGAGTGACGAAACCACTCGTCATTTCCGAGTTCAATGCGGATGGGGATGTTACCGGGCCGTACGATCAGGCGCAGATGATGATGGAATTCTACCGGACGGTGAGGGATGAGAAGGCTGCCTGGCTGACAGGCATCACGTGCTACCAGTTCAGGGACAGGGGACGGCTCGGGCTCGAACTCGAGGATCCGAACAATCCCGGAAATGGCATACGCCTGCCGTTATTCGACTCCTACAAGGAGATAATCCACGACGATTATTTCACGCCCTCCATGGAGACGGGCGGTGAAGCCGAACTGCCGGTCAGACTGAGGTGGGGCGGTTCGGAGGATTCGGACGGGCTTGCGATGAAGCTTGACTTTGTAGGAAGCCCAGTCTTCTGTGAAGTTTACTTTGAGGATGAACTGCTTAACGCCATATTTGAATTAAATGGAAAATGGTTCTATAAAAAACCCGGAGTTAAATCTGTTGATCTGATGCCGGCATTTTACGAAAAGCCGTTAAAAGTGGGGCAGGAGCTGGTATTCAAGCTGTTCGCACCGCCTGCGGACGGTGTTAACGACCCGTCGCAGGGCAGTGACTGGACGGAGAATTACTATGCACAGATTAATACACTGCCAAAATTCCGCATACGTTATAAACCGACGGAAGCGGGATTTTATGTGCCCGGGGGCTGATGCGGGGACTTCAGACTGCCCCAATTATCTCAGACCGGCCATTTGTCCCGGGTAGCCTATTAATCTCAGGTCAGCCACTTATCCTTGAGTTCGACGGGCTTGTATGAATTGAGATATTCCATCGCATCAGCCGCATCGGCCGCAACGTAATAAAGCGTGCGGCTTTCCGGTTTTGCGAAGCTTCCTTCGATTATATCCTCGAACTGCTTCAACATCGCGTCGTAGAAGCCTCCGCGATTCATTATGACTATGGGCTTGTTATGATATTTCAAGAGTTTTAACGATATAATCTCGATCAGCTCCTCCAACGTGCCGAAACCTCCCGGCAATGCGATAAAGGCCTCGGAGCGCTCGTCCATGATCGCCTTCCTTGTGCGGATGTCCCGCGTGACTACCATTTCGTCACAGGCTTCGAATGCTATACCCTTGAGGTTGAGCGCTTCAGGGATGATTCCGATTACTTTTGCGCCGGAATCATGCGCCGCTGTGGCTGTAGCTCCCATAAGGCCCCTCATGCCGCCGCCGAAAAGCAGTGTGTCTCCGTTTGAGGCAATAGCCCTGCCGAGCTCGGCAGCCAGATCGAAATAGGATGTATCTATCGTATTGCTCGATGAGCTGTATACGCAAATGACCTTATTCATACATATCCTCCGAAAATATTGTACGCCGCTATCAATTTATAATACCAGAAGAATATGGTCGTGACAATGCGATCGTGGCGCCGTAATTCTTCAGGCATAATGTGCTACATCAGGCTGTCGCCCCTTGAAAAGTCGGGTTCGAAACCGGCGGAACGGATCCTCTGCGCTAGGCAGCCCAGGCACTCTGCGGCTTCCTCGCCCGTGCATATTTTGTTGTCGTACAGCGAGTAATCCTTACGGTGCGCCACAGGCGAGAGGTTGGGCATAACAACGTTGGCGCCCGCCCTGAGACCGTCCTCCCGACCGTTGGGATCGACTGTGCCGAGCGCGGTTGTGGCAGGCAGCAGCACCTTTGGCAGCATGAGCCTGAGCAGTGAAAGCATGACCAGCGTCAAATCCTTCGTCGGCGTTTTTTCGCATGCAAAGACTGTATCCTTATGGGGTATGAAGGGACCGATGCCGATCATATGCGGCTTCAGCCCACGCAGGAAAATCAGGTCCGACGCCAGTTCTTCATAGGTCTGATAAGGTGATCCGACCATGAAGCCCGCTCCGACCTGATATCCGATTTCCTTCAGCTCATAAAGGCACTGCTTGCGGTAGTCAAGGCTCATACCCTCCGGGTGCAGTTTCAGATAGTGACCTTCGCTGGCGGTTTCATGCCTCAGCAGGTAGCGGTCCGCTCCCGCATCGAAATATTTCCGATAGCTTTCCCTGCTCTTTTCTCCTATGGAAAGCGTTATTGCGCAATCGGGAAATTGCCTGCGAATTTCCTCAATTATCGAACAAATGCGGTCGTCCGTAAAATACGGATCTTCACCGCTTTGCAGCACGAAGGTTCGGAAGCCGAGTCTATGCCCTTCTTCGCAGCACCCGAGTATCTCGTCCGCTGAAAGCCTGTATCTGTGCGAGTTTCTGTTGCTTTTGCGTATGCCGCAGTAAAAGCAGTCGTTTTTACAGTGGCTGCTGAATTCAATTAGCCCGCGGAAATAGACGCTGTTGCCGTAATGCTGCCTGCGCTTTTCAAGCGCTGCTGCGAAAAGATTTTTGCGTTCCTCAAGGGATGCGGAATCGAAATGCTCTATGATATCCGTAAGTTCAGACCGGCTGCCGGTTAAAAGTATTCGGGAGAGACTGGATATAATAGATCCTTCTATAGGACTCTCTCGTTGAAATAACGTGTTCGCATTTTCCATTTTACATATCACCTTTCTGCTCGGAAACAACCTTGCGGTCGGGAGTATGAAAATATTATACGATATTGATGGAAAATATCAATTACATTAACCGGTTTATATCAGATTTTCATCAGTTCAATGTCCTTATGTTCCTTCAACGCTTCTAATGCTGTCATTACTATGCAACCCCTTTCATCGTGCGATTTTTTGTGTATACCCCCGGCATCATACATTCCAGAGGCATATAAAAAGGCTCTGACAGCCGTTAAGCCATCAAAGCCTTGATATACAGGGAATATACGGAGTGAGTGAATGTAAGCTTTTCACTATATTCTACTTTCGAGATGGGGCAGGGAAGGACATAAAAAATCCCTGGACAAGGCTATCCATCCAGGGACTCTAATGTTAACGGTATCTATAGCTCATTAATTATGCGGCTTGCAATATCTAAACACTCTTCGTATGACTTTTTAAAAACTTCATCACTGAACTCATTTATAAAGATATCTCGTATGCTTTTTGCTAACGAACTAGCATCCGATACATTATTAAGAACATCAACGATTTGGGATACCTCAACTTTGTATTCATCACTAGGCGAGTATGGGAACAAGTTTATCGGGTCCCAGTCACCTACTATTCTTTCGACGATAGTATATATTCGCCTGTTTTTCTTAGCAGGCGATTCCCTCTCGGCGGGCAATTTTAGCAGCAGGCGCTTTCCCTTGACCGCGGGCTCTTCAGGGGCTATTATAAAAATATAAATACGAATGGAGCTATGGCATGAAGAAATTTGAAGTTATTAAATCCTATTATGAAGAAAACATGTCCAAAGGCCTTCCTGAATACGGAATTCTGGGGTGGGAAAGCGAGGAGGCGCAGCATTTGAGATTCGACGCGATGCTGAACAAGGTCGATCTTTCCGGAAAGCGGCTGCTCGACGTCGGCTGCGGCACGGGAAGCCTGCTCGAATACGTCAGGAGCAAAGGCATCGAGGTTAAATACACGGGTGTCGACATTCTTGGCCAGATGATCGATATTGCGCAGAAAAAGAAACTTGGCGCTGATTTCTTAAAAGTTGACATATTCAAGGAAAACATTTTTAAGGATGCGTCCTTCGACGTAATATACACCTCGGGTATATTCAACCTGAACCTGGGAAACAATAAGGAATTCCTGAAAAATGCACTGGAGCTTTTCTTCAGGCTTTCGAAGGAAACGGTCGTCTTTAACCTGCTCCATACGGCTTCACCCGACAGGGAGGATAAATATTTCTATTTCCACCCTGATGAGGTCAGAGAGCTGCTTGACGGTTTTTCCGGCAGGATTGCGAAAGCTGAGTTCGTTGAAGCGTACCTGAAAAATGATTTCACAGTCGTTTGCACGCTGAATGAATAATATAGCTTGTATATTTATAAATATATATATGATATTATGTTAATAGAGTAATTGGTTTTGCCGGTCGATTTTTCGGCAAGCAACATTAAAAATGGACCGTAGCAGATTATGCGTACAGCCTGTGCCAGGTCCGGTGTCGGCGGCTTGCCGCCATGTAAAAATAACTGGTCGAAACGGGGTGGGTGCGGTGAATTCAAAGTCTCTTTACAATGTCAGGTATATCCGTGATTTCAGGGATCTGCTCGAGCAGAGCGCCGGTCTTTTCCCTGAAAAGGCTGCTTTCTGGGTCAGGGTAGGCAATGGAGAATTCCGGAGCATAACGTACAAGCATTTCAAGGAAGATGTGGAAGCGCTCGGAGCGGCGCTGAGGTCTCTCGACCTTGCGGACGGCTTTGTCTCTGTTATGGGAGAGAACCGCTATGAATGGTGCGTTTCGTACCTGGCCGTGACAAACCACACGGGCGTAATAGTGCCGATGGACAAGGAGCTGCCTCTTGCGGAAAAAGGCAACCTGCTCAACAGGAGCGGTTCCTCCGCGTTAATTTTTTCGGGAAGGCTCACAAACGATATTCTGGCCCTGAAAAAATCGGGAAGCCAGGTCAAATACTTTATCAGTATGGATCAGGAAGAGGATTCCGAGGATTTTCTCTCCTTCAGGAAGCTGCTCCAAATGGGCCGGCTGCTGATCGAACAAGGCAAAGCCGATCTAGATGCGTACAAGATTGACGATACGGCAATGAGCGTGCTGCTCTTCACCTCCGGAACCACGGACCTGGCCAAGGGCGTCATGCTGTCACAGAAAAATATCTGTTCGGATATAATGAGCGTTTGCAAAACCGTGCACGTTGACAGTAATGATATAACGCTCTCGATTCTGCCTTTACATCACACCTATGAATGTACCATCGATTTTCTCACGATAATTTACAGCGGTGCAACGATAGCCTTCAATGAAGGCTTGAAATACATTCAGAAGAATCTGGCCGAAGTCAAACCAACTATTCTGGTGACAGTACCGCTCCTGCTTGAGAACCTTTATAAGAAAATATGGAACCAGATAGGCAAAAAGCCTGGAATGAAGTTTGTCGTAGTGGCAATGCTTTTTATAAGTTCCATATTGAAGCTCTTGCACATAGATGTACGACGGGCTATGTTCGGCAGCATCCACAGGACTCTCGGAGGGCGCCTCAGACTGGTGATTACCGGCGCTGCCGCTATCGATCGGGTAGTCTCCAACGGTCTGGACCGTTTCGGCTTCAAGGTGTTGCAGGGCTATGGGCTGACCGAATGTTCCCCTCTTGTTATCGGAGAGAGGGACAATTTTCACGGCAACGCTTCCGTAGGCTTGCCGATACCGGGGGTCGAGGTCAGGATAGACAATCCTGACGAGAATGGAGTCGGTGAGATCATCACAAAAGGCGACAATGTAATGCTCGGTTATTATAAAAATGAAGAAGCCACTTCAAAATGCCTGAGAGACGGCTGGTTCCATACCGGGGATCTTGGTAAGATTTCAAAATCGGGAGCATACTATATTACTGGGCGACTGAAAAACGTTATTGTTACCAAAAACGGTAAGAACATATTCCCGGAGGAAGTGGAGTCCTATATCAACAGGAGCCCTTACGTTCTTGAATCCATGGTCACCGGCTACGAGGATGACAAGTCCGGAGAGACGATGGTCGGGGCGCACATTTTGCCGAACCTTGAGGCTATAAAGGAAAAATTCAAGGGCCACACTCCTTCCATGGAAGAGATCCGCAGCATAATCTCCGAGGTAATTAAAAACGCCAACAGGGATATGCCGCTTTACAAGCGGATCAGCGCATTCACGATACGTGAGAGCGAATTTATCAAAACGACTACAATGAAGATAAAACGTTACGCCGAAAATGCCCACATGAAGCTGAAAAAGAATTAAAAACTCGTCCGGCAATATATATAGCATTTGATTCCGTGATGATTTTTCGTCCTGCAAGGCGGATGGAGGCGCAGATACTCTTCGTATCTAAGCCGACGACAACGAAACATGACGAAAAATCAGTCGGAATGCTTGATACAGTTATTGTTAGGCAAGTCCCGAAGCTGCAGTTTTCCCAAGGAGGCGGCTTTATTGTACGACGTCATAATAGCCGGCGCGGGAGTCGTCGGAGCCTTTATAGCAAGGGAGCTTTCCAGGTACGAGCTTAAGATCTGCATACTGGAAAGTGAGCATGACATAGCAATGGGAGCAAGCAAAGCCAATAGCGGCATTGTACACGCCGGGTACGACTGTGTCCCGGGCAGTCTCAAGGCCCTCCTGAACGTTCGGGGCGCTGGAATGATGGAAAAAATCGCCTCGGAGCTCGACGTACCTTTCATAAGGACCGGCTCGCTCGTAGCCGGTTTCGGTGTTAAAGACAGATCTGTATTGCAGGAACTCCTTGACAGAGGTAAATTGAATGGAGCGGAAGCGCTTGAGATAATCAGCGGAGATGAGGCCAGAACGTTGGAACCCGGTCTTTCACCTGACGCCACGGATGCTCTTCTGGCGCCTTCTGCGGGTATCGTCAGCCCTTATGAACTCAGTATCGCCGCCGTTGAGAATGCGGTCATGAACGGCGTTGAGCTTTACAGGAGCAGGGGAGTGACAGGGGTGACTTTCAGGGACGACCTGATCGATGTAAGCACGCTGTGCGGCGTCATGACCTGCAGGTATTTCTTGAACGCCGCCGGGGCACATGCCGGCGATGTGGCTTCAATGGCCGGAGACAACGATATTTCGATAAAACCGAGGAAGGGTGAGTATCTACTCCTCGACAAATCGGCCGGTGGCGCCGTCGGCAGAGTTATTTTTCAATGCCCCACCGAACTTGGAAAAGGCGTGCTGGTGACTCCGACAGTCGACGGTAACATACTCGTCGGTCCGAATGCGGAGGATCTTGAGGACAACGGGGATACCGCCACTTCAGGCCCTGGCTTGGAATACGTCGCTAAAAGCGCCCGGAGGGCGGTGCCGGGAATCGATTTAAGGCAGGTTATCACTTCTTTTGCCGGGATCAGGGCAAAAGCCCCCGGAAGAGA
Source organism: Bacillota bacterium (assembly GCA_023412915.1). Classification (GTDB taxonomy): domain Bacteria; phylum Bacillota; class Clostridia; order Acetivibrionales; family DTU013; genus JAEYOM01. Next base: position 99,384 of record JAEZRE010000016.1, on the reverse strand, counting down.
TTTTATTATAAGGCCGTCTGCTACTCATAAAAATGTTATCCATGCCGCGGGGATAGATTCTCCCGGCCTTACCAGCGCACCCGCGATCGGACGCTACGTCTGCGATATGCTGGGTAATCAGGGACTGCTGCTGGAACCTAAAAAAGATTTCAAAAATAATAGGGATAAAATCATAAGATTCAGAAACCTCCGCTCCGATGAGGCGGACCGGCTGATTAAGGCCGATCCGTCCTATGGCAGGCTTGTCTGCCGCTGTGAAAAGGTGACGGAGGGGGAAGTGATCGACAGCATCAGAAGGCCTGCCGGCGCTCTCGATGTCGACGGCGTGAAACGGAGGACGCGGGCAGGAATGGGGCGGTGCCAGGGCGGCTTTTGCACGCCGAGGATCATCGAACTGCTTTCCGAAGAGCTTGGTATCCCGTATGCCGAGGTGACAAAGAAGGGCGGAGCGTCTCAGATCCTGATAGAGAGAACAAAATGAGCCGGCGGGCAGCGGGCCGTGGAGGGTTCTCCAACTTATGAGTGGGAAAACCGTCAACTGATTCACCCGATACATGACTTATGGCCGATCCGGGAGGTATTCAATTGCAGGATGTACAGCTGGTCGTGATAGGAGGAGGCCCTGCCGGAATGGCGGCGGCTCTCGAGGCAAAAAAGCGCGGAATAGATGACATATTGATACTCGAACGTGAAGACAGCCTGGGCGGCATACTGATGCAGTGCATACACACCGGTTTCGGGCTGCAGGTGTTCAAGGAGGAGCTTACCGGACCGGAATATGCCTTCCGGTATATCGATATGATAGATAAAGCCGGGATCGCATACCTTACAGGCACTACTGTGCTGTCTATAGGTCAGGACAGGACGGTCGAGGCGATAAGCACAGAGGCCGGCCATTTGCGTATCAGGGCGGGTGCGGTTATACTTGCGATGGGCTGCAGGGAAAGGACGAGGGGCGCGCTCAACATCCCCGGGACCAGGCCTTCGGGGGTCATAACGGCGGGTACCGCGCAGAAGTTTGTCAATATACTTGGCTATATGCCCGGTAAAAAGTTCGTGATACTGGGTTCCGGCGATATCGGGCTGATAATGGCCAGACGCTTGACATTGGAAGGCGCGGAAGTCAAAATGGTATGTGAAATAATGCCGAAGCCTGGCGGACTGACCAGGAACGTAGTACAGTGCCTGTACGATTTCGACATCCCGCTGAAACTGAGGCATACTGTGGTGAGAATTCACGGGCGCGAACGGCTTGAGGGCGTGACTGTGGCAAGGGTGGAGGATGACTTGAAGCCTGTGCCCGGTTCCGAAGAATTTGTCGGGTGCGATACGCTGCTTCTCTCAGTTGGGTTGATACCTGAAAATGAGATAACTAAAGCGGCTGGAATCCGCATGGATTCTGTTACGGCAGGCCCCGTTACGGATAAGGGTATGGCGACTTCCATGCCCGGAGTTTTTGCCTGCGGTAACGTAGTACGTGTGCACGACCTTGTCGACAATGTCACAAGGCAGGGGGAGCTCGCGGGCAGGACTGCCGCCGCCTGGTTAAGCGAAACGAAACGCAGGGACGGTTCTTTTGTTTCGGTTTGAACTGAAATCATAGTTGCTGCGCAATGGAGTGAAACTTAAGGTGAAACTTAAGGGACGGTTCTTTTGTTTCGTTTTGCACCTGAATCACAGCAACTAAATGGAGGCAATCATGGATAAGGAGATCATATGCATCGTATGCCCGAAAGGGTGTAAAATAAATGTCCGGACGGAGGCCCAAAACGCCGGTGGAAGTCCTGAGGCGACTCAATCACAGACTGGAAGCGCCGGTTCAGGAGCAAAAGGCGCGGAGACTGGGTATGAGGTAACGGGCCACAGCTGCACCAGGGGTTACGAATATGCGTTAAGCGAGTGTACAAATCCCGTGCGGACTCTTACGACAACTGTGCGTTTGCTCGATGATGGCCCTGACAGTGTTGGCGGTACCGGCAATGCGGAATCCCGCGTGTGCTTGGCTACATTAAGCGTCTTGGACAACCCGGACAACTCAGACAGCCTGGACAGCCAGGGTAACTCTGACGGCGCACGGAAAACCGATGGTTCCCGAAGAACAGGCGGGATCAAGCCGGTACTTGTGCCTGTGAAATCTTCGGCTCCGCTTCCGAAGGAGCTTCTGAAGGAATGTGTGAAGGCAGTGAACTCGGTTGCCGCAAGGCCGCCCATAAGAGTAGGAGACGTCATCGTACGGGATATCCTGGGCACCGGCACGGACATAATAGCGACAGCCAATATTACCGGGGAGGAATGTAAATGGAGAAGCGGTACATTATCGCGCTCGACCAGGGGACGACAAGCTCAAGGGCAGTCATCTTCGACAGCGTCGGTGCAAAAATAGAATGCATCAGGAGCAGGCGGCTGACGCAGCATTACCCGAGGCCGGCATGGGTCGAGCACGATCCGGAGGAGATATGGTCGACACAGCTCGATTCTCTTAAAGAGGCAATAGAGGCTTCGAAGATAGACTTGGCCGAGGTAGCCTGCATAGGTATCACAAACCAGCGTGAAACAGTCATCGTATGGGATCGGGCAACAGGAAAGCCTGTATTCAATGCTGTAGTATGGCAATGCCGCAGATCTGCCGACATTTGCAACAACCTGAAGGCCGGGGGCTATGACGACCTGATAAGACAGAAAACAGGCCTTGTCACGGATGCGTATTTTTCCGGGTCGAAAATCAAATGGATACTCGATAACGTAGAAGGTGCCCGTAAACGAGCAGAGGCAGGCGAACTGCTCGCCGGAACAGTGGATTCCTGGCTCGTATGGAAGCTCACTGGGGGCAGGGTACATATAACTGATTATTCCAATGCCTCGCGAACGATGCTGCTCAATATCAATACGCTGGATTGGGACGATGAATTGCTGGGGATACTCGATATTCCACGGTGCATGCTGCCGACCCCTGTCCAATCCTCAGGTTTCATCGCAAATACATCAAAGGACGTCCTGGGGATCGAGATACCCATTAGCGGAATCGCCGGCGACCAGCAGTCCGCATTGTTCGGCCAGGCCTGCTACAGGGTTGGTTCGGCAAAAAATACGTACGGCACCGGCTGCTTTATTCTTATGAATACGGGAAGCAAGCCCATTGTTTCAAAGAACAGACTGTTGACTACAATTGCGTGGGTCATTGACGGAAAAGCGGAATATGCGCTTGAGGGCAGCGTTTTTAACGCCGGTTCCGCCATACAATGGCTGAGAGATGAAATAAAGCTGATCGGCAGCGCCCCGGAGGCGGATTCGGCGGCGGAAACCGTCCAGGACACGGACGGCGTTTATATAGTCCCGGCATTCACAGGTCTCGGGGCGCCCTATTGGGATATGTACGCGAGGGGAGCTCTTGTAGGGCTGACACGCGGCACACGGAGGGAGCATATTATACGCGCCGTGCTCGAAGCGATAGCTTACCAGAGCAGGGATGTTTTTGAGGCCATGCAGGACGATTCAGGCATAAGGATAGAGGAGCTCAAGGTTGACGGGGGCGCGAGCGTAAGCAATTTCCTTATGCAATTCCAGGCGGATATTATGGATGTGGTGGTCAAGAGGCCTGAAATCACCGAGACTACAGCGCTCGGTGCGGCTTATCTTGCAGGCCTCGGCGCCGGCTTGTGGAAAAGCAGGGATGAGATTTCGCAAAGCTGGAGGATAGGCAGGGAATACAAGCCCGAAATGACGAAAGACCGGAGAGATAAGCTGTACAGGGGCTGGAAAAGGGCAATCGACCGTTCGATGCGCTGGGAGGAGCGGTAAGCGGGCTTGCTTCGGTATAATACGGCCGTTTGCCTTAAGAATCGGTTGTAAGGATGTGAAAAGTCCGAAAGGATACGGAGGTATCTTTATGAGCCAGGAAAGCTTTACATTTACAAGCGTCAACGGACAGGAAGTATTTGTTCACAGCTGGAGCGGCAAAACCGGACCGCGTTGCATATTGCTGATCATACACGGTATGGCGGAGCATGGAGGCAGGTATTCTGACTTTGCGGGTTTCCTCAATGAAAGGGGTATTTCCGTTTATGCGGCCGATCTGCGCGGGCATGGCGAAACGGGCGAATTGAACGGTAACCTGTGCGATCTCGATAATGACGGCTTCGACGGGATAGTGGAGGACCAGGTGAAACTTGCCGGGCTGCTGCGGGAAAAGCACACAGGGCTTCCGCTGTTCATCCTTGGGCACAGCTTCGGTTCGTTTATTGCCCAGGAATTTATAAAAAGGCATGGGAAGGAAATCAGCGGGGCTATCCTTACCGGTTCGGGCTTTATGAAAGGGCCTGACGTCCGCCTCGGCCTGGCGGTCGCCACAATATCGATGATTTTTGGAGGACATAGACCTAACGGTCTTCTTAATTCCCTAAGTTTCGGCTCATACAATAAAAGGATAGCAAAGCCCGCGTCAAAGTTTTCCTGGCTGTCGCGTGATGAAAATATAGTGCGGCTGTACGACAATGACAGGTACTGCGGTAACGTCATGAGTACCGGCTTCTATTACTGCTTCTTTAAGGGACTTAACAAGCTTTACAATGAAAGGTCGGGCATACCTGCCGCTCTTCCCGTTGCGATACTTTCGGGCGCCGAAGACCCGGTAGGAAAATACGGGAAAGGACCGGAAAAGCTGTCAGCGTGGTATAGATCCTGCGAAATATCTGAGCTGTATTTTAAGCTTTATGAAGGCGGCAGGCATGAAATACTGAATGAAATAAACAAGGCCGAGGTCTATGAAGACATCTCGGCCTGGCTGGAGAGGCATTTGACTGTTTAATTCACCGTGTTATACGCGTCGGTCCGTGTCGATGCGGATTTTTAATTTTCGGTCGCCGACGCTGCCTATATTACGGCTCCGAGCAGAAGAATCCCGAGGTTCTGGCTGTAGATCCTCGGCAATTGGCCGAATGCGACCGGGTTGACTCCTGTTCCTGTCTCTATTGTGTAGCCCGGCCTGCGGTATTCCTGCAGGAACCAGTCCTTGTAGCCTGCGTATGCTGCTTCCGCGGTACCCGCCTCTACGGAATAACCGCTGATCGAAGCGAATTGCCTTGCGATGGTAAGCGACTGCGGGGGAGCATAATTGTCGAATTGCCAGTAAATCACTTCTCCCTGAGTATGGTAAGCTATAACTATCCGGAAATTGTGGGCGCGCGTAAAGTCCACCATCGCCCTCGACTCTGGTTCGGACAGAGGCGCGTCTCCTCCGAAATCCCTGGGTCCGGGCTTCGTGATGCCAGCGTCTATCTCTTCCTGCTTTTCCTTCTCCCAGTCCGCAGGATAGTTCAGATTCAGGTCAACTCCTCTGATGTTGGCCTTCCATACGCTTGGAAGCGGGAGGCCTGTCGTATTGAGCCTGGCCGCCCTTGTATAGGCGGGGTCCTCGTAATTCGGCCAATACTGTACAAGGTCCATACCATCGGGGTTTACGACGGGTATAAGGTATATGCTGGTCATATTATACAGATCCCTGATATTATAACCGAGGATACTGCCTCCTGTTGAATATGCCCTGGAATAATCCTCTATAAATTTCATAAGCACAGGGGTATTGATGTATTCGTTTGCGTGGTGAGTCGCGTTATAGTGGGCTTCCCTGTTGCCTCTTCCGAGCCTGATCCAGGTCAGCTCCTTCCCCATGACGCTCTTACCGGCCGAACCGATTTCCAGAAACGGATACCTTGCCTTGAGCCCCCGTATCTGGGTCTGTATGATTTCATATGTCGGCGCGATATCAAGCGTTACGACGTCTATGCCGTATGGTACGATAAGCCGCTGCCCTACCGATAGCATGTTGGGATTGATACCGGGGTTGGCGGTGACTATGGCATTTACTGTCGTGTAATATTTTCTTGCTATACTGTAAAGAGTATCTCCGGGGCGGACCGTATATGTATCGTACCCCAGGAGAAATTTATTCAGCACGCTCCAGGTAGCCGGTCCTACTACACCGTCGGGCGTAAGCCCGTTATTCCTCTGGAATGCGACAACCGCCTGCTGTGTTTGACTTCCGAATACACCGTCCACCGCGCCTGAATTATAGCCTATCCTGTTAAGTATACTCTGGACGACCCTTACATCCGGCCCGGTCGAGCCGGTTGCTACTGTTTGCATACTCCAACCACCCATCCCTTTCGATGTATTATTATATTAATAAAGCTCGCCAAATGTGTTCCCAGTTCTGCTTGATATTTCATATTGAATGATATACAATTTACTCGGATGCCGCTGATTTCAGGCATCACATCAGGACTCAAACAGGGGATGCAATGGAAAATTCAGGTTACCGTGATGTCCTGCAGCGTAATTCGAAGCTTCTTACCACATTGCTTGACGTATCCAATCTGGTCTCCTCCTCAATGGAGCTGAAGCCGCTGCTGGAAGCTATTCTGGACAAACTCAGGACTATCATCGAATACAAAAACTCAAAAATATTTATCACCGACGAAAGAAAGGCCGGAGTCATCGCGCACCGTTCGGCTATCTTAAAGGGTATGGAGGAGAATTTCCCGCTGCCTTTCGTCGAATGGCTTGCGAATGAAAAAAAGCCGGTTGTAATCGACGACCTACTTTCGGAGGCTGAACTTGCAGTAAGGTTCAGAAACGACATGCACGCGTATATGGATACTGTCTACAAGGATGTCCGCTGCTGGATGAGCCTGCCCATGATATATAAGGATAATGTGATCGGGATAATGACGCTGGACCATGGCGAACCCGGCTTCTACAAAACATATCACACCGAACTGGGAAAAGCCTTCGCGAATCAGGCCGCTATTGAATACGAGAATGCGAAGCTGTTTAACGAGACCACAAAAAGGGCTGATGAAACAAAAACGCTTCTGAGCATCCAGCAAGCCATAACCAGCAGACTCGAGCTCGGTTCGGTGCTCAGGCTGATCGCAGGCGAAGCAAGGAGGCTTACCAATTCAAATTCAACAGCGGTTTATCTAGTGGATGAAAATACCGAGGAGCTTGAACTGGCGGTTCTTTCGGGTGTCAATCATAATGCTCTGGCAGGAATGCGCATACCGATCAGGGGTTCTGCTGCAGGGGAGAGCCTTCTGCTCCATGAATCCATGATATTTGACAGGAAAAGGATAGAAAATACTCCGGAGCACAAGCTTGCCGAAATAACTGAAATGCATACCTGCCTTTATGTGCCGCTCTTCGCCGGGTCAAGGCCCGTTGGCGTCATTGCGGCCTTCAGCCGGATCGACGGGGAATTCAATTCAGAGGATGAAAGAATATTCAGCATGTTTGCTCCAAGTGCCGTTATTGGCATAGAGAATGCCAGACTTTACCAGGAGGAAAGAAGGGAACTCCAGGAGAACGAACAGAGAAGGCATGTAGCGGAAGGATTGAGGGAGATTCTCAGGGCGTTGAACTCGAACAGATCCCTTGATGAAATACTCGAGTTTATCGTGAGGGAGGCTGCGAGGCTTCTGCACACGGATTCCGCCGCTCTCTTCAGGCTCGCGGAGGATAAAGCTACACTGACGCTGGAAGCTTCCTGTGGGCTTCCGCATTATACCGGAAGCGAGACCAGGGTAAACTCCGATGACGGGATTCTCGGCAAGTCGTTTATCGAAAGAAGACCGGTCGTCAAAAACGACCTTAACGAAATAGATTCGCTGTATAAAAACAGCCCTGCCCAGAATATACACCTGAAATGGCTGCATGACAACTGCTGCAGCATGATGGCGGTGCCTTTGCTCTGCAAGGATGAAGTCTACGGGGGAATAGCGCTTTACTTCAAAAAGGAGGAAAAGCAGCCGGTCAGGGTGATAACGAAGGAAGAGATAGGCCTTGCAATGACATTTGCGGATCAGGCGGCCCTGGCGATCGACAATACCAGGCTCAGGAAGCAGGCCGAGGATATGGCGGTTGCGGCCGAAAGGAACAGACTTGCAAGGGACCTGCATGATGCAGTCACACAGACTCTGTTTTCATCGAGCCTTATTGCGGAGGTTCTGCCAAAGATATGGGAACGCAACAGGGAAGACGGACTGAAAAGGCTGGAAGAACTGAGACAACTGACTCGCGGAGCGCTGGCGGAGATGAGGACTCTGCTTTTCGAACTGAGACCTGCGACGTTGGTGGAAGCGCCTCTCGGGGACTTGCTGAGGCAGCTTTCGGAGGCTGTCACAGGGCGGGCAAGGATTCCGGTGTCACTGAATGTGAAAGGCACGGCAAAACTGCCGCCGGAGGTAAAGATTGTTTTTTACAGGATAACGCAGGAGGCTCTGAACAATATAGCAAAGCATTCAGGAGCTACTAAGGCGGTTATCGAACTCAAGGCCAATGAGGATGAACAGCTTGGGGTCATAGTTTCTAATCTGAGGATAATTGACAACGGAAAAGGCTTTGACCCTGGAAGCGTGACGTCGGAGCATTTCGGCATAGGTATAATGAAGGAGCGGGCAGAAGCGGTCGGAGCTAAGCTGAAAGTCACATCCGAAGCGGGGACGGGTACAGTAATTGAGCTTGAATGGGTCGGAAGTATAGTGCATAATTGACAGTATGATGTTTGTGAAAAAAATAGATAGTGATAGTTGGTACGGGGGATTGTTATGGAAAACGGAAAAATAAGAATATTGCTTGCAGATGACCACAGTGTCGTCAGGAGCGGATTATGCGCATTCCTGGAGGTGTTTGACGACTTCGAACTCGTCGGGCAGGCCTCCGACGGCAGGGAAGCGGTAGAAGCCTGCGAGAAATGCAAGCCGGACGTTGTGCTCATGGATCTGATAATGCCGGTCATGGATGGAGCACAGGCGACCCAGGCTATCCGCGGACGTTTTCCGGCAACCCAGGTGATCGTGCTGACCAGCTTCAAGGAAGACGATCTGATAGAAAGGGCGTTGCAATCAGGTGCGATAGGATACCTGCTAAAAAACGTTTCGGCAGACGAACTGGCCGGCGCAATACGCTCCGCCTATGTCGGACGTCCGACTCTGGCCCCCGAAGCGACACAGGCGCTGATAAAGGCCTCCGGCCGCAGGCAGGAGCGCGACAGTGAACTGACCCAAAGGGAAAAGGAAGTGCTGAAAATGATGGCAGAAGGCCTTAGCAATCCTGAAATAGCAGAAAAGCTGATAGTAAGCAGGTCTACTGTGAAATTCCACGTGAGCAGCATTTTGGCGAAGCTCGATGCAGCCAGCAGGACTGAGGCTGTTGCAATAGCCCTGCAGAAGAAGCTGGTGTGAGCCATAAGTACAGTTGGGTATGACGCAGGGATGGCAGGCTGGTGAGGTTATATGGATGCGGGATGAAGCTCCGAGCGGTTCAAGGCTCATGCTTTGATATGCGAGGCCGCCTTCAACGGCAGGCGGATTTGCCTCGCCATATATTTGCATGAGCATGTACCGCTAAGTCGCTCCATCATGCATCCCTACAGCCTCACCAGCCCGCGGTCCCTGTCTTCCGTTCAACCTCATCCTGCTTAAATCAACCGTTGATTTCCTCAAGTACCTGGCCGGATGGCCAGGTAAATAACAGGCCATCCGGCCAGAATAAATCCACCCATGTGATTGAAGCATAAGGATGGATTTTTTATTACAATTGAAGCATGGGAGTATATCGCAGAGCAATCTGAAACGGGGTGATGGCATGCGGGTACTGATAGCCGACGACCAGGCTGATGTACGTTCTGCTCTTATGATATTGTTAGAGCAAAATGATGATGATTACAAGTTTGAAGAAGCGGGAGATACCGCAGGTCTATTCGAAAAGGCCGAAGTTTTTCGGCCAGATATTATATTGCTCGACTGGGAGCTTTCCGGCAACAACATGTGGGATGAGGTCTCAGCCTTAAGAAAACTGGTGCGGGGGTGTGCAATCGTAGCATTGAGCTGCAGGCCCGAGGCAGCGAGGACTGCCAGGGCTGCCGGGGTCGACGCTTTTGTCAGCAAGGGTGAGAATTCCGATATCCTGCTCGATACTATCCAAAAGGTGAAACACGAGACTGGCCTGTCGGCCAGGTAAAAGACTAAACCTGTGACCTGCAGAAAATCCGTTCTGCCGGCTGATGTGCAGGCGAAGCTGAAACCGTATAATGATTTCAGTAGTTAAAAAACCTGGCCGGTCCGGTCATAAACGGACCAGGCGTAAAGTAATACCGGAGGTTGTTAAAATGGAAAGAACAGATAATGAATTGGTTAAACAGTGCCTCGAAGGATCTAATGATGCCTTCTCCGAATTAATTTCGAGATATAAAAGGCTGATTTATTCCGTGGCCTACAAATTCTCCAGAGACAATGAAGATGTCAACGATATGGCCCAGGAAGCTTTCATCAAAATCTACAGGTCGCTTTCCAAGTATGACAGCCAGTATAAGTTTTCGACCTGGAGCGTAAAGGTTGCAACCAATATTTGTCTGGATCATGTAAGGCGTAAAAAACTCAACTCTGTTTCGCTGGAAGAAATAGAGAATTTCACGGGCAGCAGCAATTCACCCGAGGAATACTTCCTGCGCAAGGAGCATACCCAGGTACTGAGGAATGCCATCGACGGCCTTCCCGAGATATACAGGGTACCTATCATAATGTACCATCAGAAGGGCATGTCCTACAAGGAAATCGCGGATTCGCTCGGGAAGCCTATGTCGATCATCAAGAACAGAATATTCAGGGCGAGGCATGCCCTCAAGGAAAACCTCGCGGGAGTCGCGTAAAAGGAAAACAGTTGCCTGTCAAGACGTCTGCGGGTGATTATACGCACTTGACTAGTTTGGTAGCATCCACCTATAATAATTATAGGTGGATGCTACCATTTTTATAAGGGGGGTGGCAGATGAGGAGCATATACATTGTCATGACGGCTACTGGTACCTGGTTTTCCAGATGTATCGGCCTTTATACCAAAGAGAGATACAATCATGTTTCACTCTGCCTCGACGCCGGGATTAACAGGTTTTACAGCTTCGGCAGAAAAATCGTCTGGTTTCCGCTGTGGGGCGGATTTGTTATTGAACACAGAGATACGGGGATATTCAAGGCATTCGGCAATACGACATGTGCAATTTACAGGCTGGATATAGATAATAATAAATATAAGGATTTAAAACAATCGGTCAAGCTTTTTGTGAGGAACAGGGAGGAGTATGGATACAACCTCCTTGGCCTGATCGGGGTTATGATGAACATACCGCTGAAGAGAAAGAACAAGTTCTTCTGTACGCAGTTTGTTGCATCGATGCTGCAGGTCAACGGAATACACGACTTCAGGAAAGATCCGTCGCTCGTTACTCCGCACGATTTCTACGATATTTCAAGCCTGACGCTTGTTTACGAGGGCAGACTCAGCGATTATACGAATTATTCGCAAAATGAATCTCTTGCGGTAAATATGTAGTTTTGAGAGTTGGGTGAAACTAAAGGAAACACAAGGGACGGTTCTTTTGTTCCACTTCCGCGAGCGGAAATGGAACAAAAGAACCGTCCCTTGTGTTTCACCTTATCAACCTATCAGTATACATATACCATATGGCCGATCCTTGCAAGAATAGGTTTGGACCAGAGCCATTTGTTCGTCGCACTGTCATCGAAGTAATAGAGTGCTCCGTGGCTGGGATCGCTTCCTTTGAGCGCATCGAGGGCTGCCTGCCTGTCGATGTCCCTGGCGGGCTTGTTGATCCAGCCGTTTTCTACCGGTGTGAACTGGTAGTAGCCGCTATCCTTTTCATAAATGACGGAAGCTATCGAATTCGGAAAAAGATCGCTCTTTACCCTGTTGACTACTACAGCCGCCACGCCCACTTTGGCGTTGTACGGTTCGCTTTCGGCCTCGGCCCTGACAAGCCTGGCCAGAAGGTCGACTTCAGCCTGTGTATAATGAATCGAGGCAGGGCTGAAGGCAGCGGCGCTCGAACCTGCCGATGCAGGGACAGCCAGCTTCTGTCCCGGATAGATCGTATTGTTCCACTTATTGTTTGCCTTCCTGAGAAGATCCAGTGAAACTCCCAGCTTTTTCGCGATAAGGTAAAGCGAATCGCCGGACTTTACGGTATAAGTGCTGGCTCTTACATACAATACCTGGCCGGGATGTATCATATTGCTCGATAATCCGTTATCCGACCTTATCGTAGCAGATGAGGACCTGAACAACTGTCCGATACTGTATAACGTATCTTTCGATTGGACGGTATAATTTGCCGCAAAGGCAGTGTTTGCCAGGAACGCTGACGCAAGAACTATTCCTGCGGCCATCGCGCCCAGTTTTTTGAAAATATTCATTTTTACCCCCTTTTGCCTCCGAGGTTAGTTGACGGGTTCGGGTCGAGGAACCACCCTACTCTTTCGAGATTCACCCATGGATACGGCAACCTGACAGCCGCCATTCCTTTGTTTCTATATCCCCCGTACTCCTTTCGGAGATTCGGCACTCGTTTATGTGGCATTTGCTCTTACGAATATGGCTATTCGAGCAAGTGTCCCCGATATCTAGGTATTCTAACAGAGGAGCCGGTGGTTTTTCCATACAATATTTATGGCAATACAGGAATAATGTATAATGTAAGGGGAAGTTAAGGTAAGGGGACACACCTTCAAGGGGCTGGGCAAGGAAAGTCCCCTTCCGACGCTAAAGCAATGCTGGGGACACACCTTCAATACCACAACAAGGAATGTCTCCTTTTGACTCTAAAGCAATATTGGGGTGATTGGTGTGTACGGGTTGGTACTGGAAGGCGGAGGAGGCAGGGGAGCCTATCAGGCAGGCGCCTGCATGGCAATTAAGGAAATGGGGCTTGAGCTTGGAATGGTCGCAGGCTGCTCCGTAGGTGCGCTGAACGGCGCCATGGTAGTACAGGGAGCCATGGACAGGGCATATGATATATGGTACGATATCGACCCTGCCAGCGTTATCGATTTTACCGACAGAGAACTGGCCGACTATGCTGAAAACGGCTTCAGACCGGAATCCTTGAGAGATCTTGCGCGCAAGATTAAAAAGGTCATAGCGGACGGAGGCCTTAATGTGACGCCGCTCGAGAAGCTGGTAAAGAGCGTGCTGGACGAAGCCAGGATAAGAAAGTCAGGAATAGGCTTCGGCGTAGTCACTGTTGATCTTACGCAAAGAAAGGCCGTTGAAATATACAAGGAGCAGATCCCTTACGGCCAGTTGGCTGATTATGTCATAGCCAGCGCGAGTTTTCCCGCCTTCAAGAGGACGATAATCGACGGAAGGTCTTTCATCGACGGCGGCTTTTACAATGTTCTGCCGGTGAACCTCGTAAGTGACAAGGGATTTAAAGATATTATCGTTATTCGTACGTATGGCCTTGGCATGAAAAGGCGCTTCAACAGGAACGGACTCAATATTGTCAGCATATCGCCGTCGGATAGTCTGGGATCCACTATGGATTTTACGACCAAAAATGCGCGCAGAAATTTGAAGCTTGGTTATGAAGACGCATGCAGAGCGCTGGGAAAGCTAGCGATCTAATGGGATTATATGGATTATTATGAATATCGCCGTTTCAGGGCATGCTATTGTTGCTGTTAAGAAAATTGGCAATCAAAAGCATGGAATGGTGATATTTTTTAATGAATTTGATTATAGCGGCAACATATGTTATTCTGTTAGGTTTAATCATTTATCTTCTTGTATTGCTTTCGAAACGGAAGACTGAACGCTGCGTTGAAGTAAGAGATACCATACTTGCAGCTGAGGAATTGCAGAAACATGCAGTCGAAATAGCCCGCAACCACCCGGTGGGGAAGTCGGTAAAAAGCCTCCACTGGCTGCTCAAGCGTCTCAATGACAACTATGGTTTTATTACGAGCGTATACAGGGAGCTGGACGCGGACGTCAAGGAATCCATGCAGACGGCTCCTGCTGCCGAATGGCTGCTGGACAATTTCTACATAATCGAGGAACAGGTAAAGCTCATCAGGAGGAATTTATCCCGGGGACAGTACTCACGACTTCCCGTACTCAGAAAGGGGTATCTGAAGGGTTATCCAAGGGTATACGCAATAGCCCTTGAAATGGTTGCTCATTCGGATGGCAGTATCGACGAAAGGACAGTTACGGCGTTCATACAGGCATACCAGAGCCAGACACTGCTTTCGATGGGAGAGCTCTGGGCTGTCCCGCTAATGCTGAGGATCGCGCTTGTTGAAAGCATTCGCAATACCTGTGAAAAAATCCGTTCATCACGTTTCGAATGGAAGATAGCGGAAGAAACGATAGCCTACATAGTTAACAATGACCTGGATGAGCGGCAACTGGACGAACTGCTGGACAGCCGGCTGGAGAATATTAGCGAGATATCGCCGTCCTTCGTAGAGCACCTGATACAGAAGCTTAGAAAGCACAATAAGTATTTTGCTACGGTAAAGGCGCTGGTAAACAACAGGCTCGAAAGTGAAAATTCCTCCGTGGATAGCATGACCGCGTCGGAACATCAGTTGCAGGCATCGATGCAGGTGGCTATCGGAAATTCGATAACTGGTCTTCATTTCCTATCGGATTTGGACTGGTCGGAAATTTTCGAAGCTCTGAGCAAGGTCGAACAGATATTGAGACAGGACCCCGATGGAACATACCCGCAAATGGATTTTGAGTCCAGAGATCACTACAGGCACGAGGTCGAGAAGCTCGCCAGGGCTTTCGGGGTGTCCGAGATATATGTTGCGGACAGAACAGTCGAATGTGCAAGGGCAGAAGGCAACAAGGTTCCATTGAACCACGTGGGATATTATCTGGTGGGCAAGGGGAGGAAGATTCTGCTCGGAGCACTGGGCAAATATGCGAAACGGCGGCTGTGGCCTGTTTCAAATGCAATCAGCGACCCTGTAAATTTATATGTAGGGATATCCTTGTTCCTTACGATATTTCTTGTCACATATTTCATGTATTATTCCGCGACCCATGACAATTCCAGATCCGCCTTCTGGCCGGTCGTTACCGCGATACTGCTGCTTATACCCTGCAGCGAGTTTGCACTGAACATATGTAATACGATCACAAGCCACGTTTGCAGACCCAGCATGCTGTCAAAGCTGGAACTGAAGGCAGGGATACCGCAGGAGCTCTCAACCTTTGTAATAATACCTACCCTTCTTACAGGGCCGGGGCGCGCACGTGAGCTGCTGCACCAGCTGGAGGTCTATTATCTTGCAAACAGGGAGAAAAACCTGTTTTTCGCCCTTGTCGGCGATTTCAGGGACGCGCCGACGGAAGTACTCGACACCGATGAAGCGATAGTAAAGACAATGACCGAGGGGATTAATGAACTGAACCTCAAATATGCGGCGGAAGGCCCGGACTTATTTTACTATATGCACCGGAAGAGGATTTACAATAGCGCGCAAAACAGGTGGATGGGATGGGAGAGAAAAAGAGGAGCGATCATAGAATTTAACAGGCTGCTTTGCGGGAACGGCGATACGGGCTTCGGCATAATCTCGGGAGAGGTATCGCAGCTTCCGAAGGTCAAATATGTCATAACGCTCGACGCGGATACCAACCTTCCGATGGGGGCTGCAAAAAGGCTTATTGGTACCCTGGATCATCCGTTGAACAGAGCCGTGGTGGATGACGAAACAGGTCTTGTCAGCGACGGATATGGGCTGCTTCAGCCCAGGATCAGTGTCAGCATACCGGGAGCAAGCCGTTCCATGTTCACCAGGATATTTGCCGGACAGGGGGGCATAGATCCTTATACCACTGCTGTTTCGGACGTTTACCAGGATATTTTCGACGAGGGTATATTCACCGGGAAAGGAATTTACGAGGTGGATGTTTTCCAAAGGGTACTCGATGGCAGGATCCCCGAAAACACGATACTGAGTCATGATCTGTTGGAAGGCTGCCATCTCAGGGCAGGCCTTGTCAGCGATATCGAACTGGTGGACGGCTATCCGGCAGGCTATATTTCATATGCCGCCAGACAGCACAGATGGGTAAGAGGAGACTGGCAGCTTCTGCCGTGGCTTACCGGAAAAGTCAGGAACGGGAGTGGGGAAAAAAGAAAAAACAATATCTCCAGTTTGTCGAAGTGGAAAATTCTCGACAATATGCGCAGAAGCCTCCTTGATCCGTCGCTACTGCTGCTGATCCTGGCAGGCGCCGGGTTCCTTCCGGGGGACGACCTTGTATGGATCGGTATTGCATTTTTTGTAACGATCTCGCCTCTTACGATGGGCTTTTTGAACATGCTGCTTACAGGAACACTGAGGCTGCAGAAATCGAGCTCAGCTGTTATGTCCGGTATGAAGGCGGCTGTTTGGCAATCGGTGCTGCTCTTCATGCTGATACCGCACCAGGCGTTTCTTATGGTCGACGCGATCACCCGGACTTTATACAGGGTGTTCCGCTCACATAAAAATATGCTTGAATGGGTAACTGCGGCAGATGTTGAGGCTAATTCCAAAAACAATGCGGCCAGCTATGCGCGAAAGATGTGGTTATCTTTTCCGTCGGCGGCAGCCGTTCTGATCCTTGCACTGGCATTTTCGCACAGAAGCCTGATACCCGCCGTCGTGATTACAATCCTGTGGGCGGCTGCGCCGATGATGCTTTACAGCATCAGCAAGCCCATGATCAAAAAAACGTATCTGCTTCCCGATAACGATCTAAACCTGTTGAGAAAGGTTTCCAGAAAAACCTGGAGATATTTCGAGGAATTTGCCAATGAGAATGAGAATTTCCTGCCACCCGACAATTTTCAGGAGGACCCTCCGAAAGGTGTAGCGCACAGGACCTCTCCGACAAATATCGGTCTTTTGCTCGTCTCGATCATGTCTGCCTGCGATCTGGGGTATATTGGGTGGAAGGAAATGGTGGACAGGCTCGAAAAGACTATTTCGACGATGGAACGTATGGAGAAATGGAGGGGGCATCTTTATAACTGGTACGACACTGAGACGCTTGAAACACTAAGACCCCCTTATGTATCAACAGTGGACAGCGGCAACCTGGTGGGCTACCTGATGGTGGTCAGGGAAGGACTGAAGGAGTATTTTGATGCACAGCCTGCGAGGCCGGTGATGGCTGCAGGTCTCAAGGATACTCTAGAATTGATGTGGGATGAGGAGGGGACCGGCGCCGATCAGGAGACCAGGCAGATTCTTTCTGAATTGAGCTTGGGCGCAGAGATGGATATCGCCGGGTGGGTACGTATACTCGGAAAACTTGCTGCAGGTTTGAACAGCGGCGAAAATGCGCCGGTCAGACGAAATGATGCGATGCTGCCCGGGAATAATACGTGGAGGCTGAAATCCCACCAAATGGCAGTCAATTTTCTGAATGAACTGCTGGAATTTTACACTTTGCCGGATCAGCCCAGTTCGCCTGATGAGAGCGGAGCAGCGGCTAACGTGGGTAATATGCGCAGCAGGATCGGGGAACTGATCGGCAGGATCGAGAAGCTCATCGATGCAACTGAGTTTTCGCCTCTTTTCGATCATAAAAGGATGCTGTTTTCTATCGGTTATGATGTGGAGGATGGCCATCTCAGCAGATCCTACTATGATCTGCTGGCCTCCGAGGCGAGGCAGGCGAGCTATATTTCGATAGCGCGCGGAGAAGTGGACAGAAGGCACTGGATGCGGCTCGGAAGGAAGCTCACCTCGGTGGACGGCGAGAAAGGGCTGGTTTCCTGGACGGGCACAATGTTCGAATACCTGATGCCCGCACTTATCATGCGGAGCTATGAAAATACTATTTTTGATGAGACTTATTCTTTTGTTGTGAAGGTGCAAAAAAAATACGGAAAACAGCGAAGAATACCCTGGGGAATTTCCGAGTCGGGATACAGCGCGCTTGATTTCAATCTCAATTACCAGTACAAGGCCTTTGGGGTGCCGGAACTCGGACTCAAAAGAGGACTGGCGAACGATATGGTGACTGCGCCCTATGCCTCGATCCTCTCACTTGGAATCGAACCGGCGGCAGTAATGCGCAATCTGAGAGAACTCTTCAGTATGGGCATGGACGGAGGCTGGGGCTTATACGAGGCGATTGATTTTACTCCGTCGCGAATGGAAAAGGATGTACAATACAGGATAGTAAAAAGCTTTATGGCCCATCATCAAGGCATGAGCCTGGCTGCTCTCAACAACTTTTTTCATTCCAATATACTGCAGAAACGTTTTCATATCGATCCTGTCATTCAGTCGGCAGAGCTGCTGCTGCAGGAAAAAATGCCTGAAAAGGTCATGTTCACCCGGGAATACCAGGAAGACAAGAGCGTACATTCAAAGAGAACGGAACAGATAAACGGAGCCGTGTTCAGAACGTTCGGGTTGCCGGGAGGGATTCTTCCGAACGTACATATCCTTTCAAACGGGCCTTATTCGGTCATGGTTACCGAAGGGGGCTCGGGATACAGCACGGACGGCAGTATTGCGGTAACCAGGTGGAACAGGGATTATTCCGTAAAAAACGGATTCTTCATATTCGTTCAGAATATCAACTCCAATAACATGTGGTCGGCTACACTCGACCCAATTGGGACTGAGCCTGAAAAATACAGGGTCGTATTCTCGCCGGACAAGGCCGAATATTTCAGACGGGACGGCAACCTGGAAACCCATTTGGAAGTAGCGGTTTCACCTGAGGACCAGGCGGAGGTCCGAAGGATATCAGTTACCAACCACAGCAGCAGCGCCAGGATAGTAGAGCTGACCAGCTACTTGGAAACCGTACTTCTACCGCGCCAGGAGGACGCTTCACACCCGGCCTTCAGCAAACTGTTCATAAAAACCGAGTTTGTAAGGGAACAGAAGTGCCTACTGGCGTTGAGAAGACAGAGAAATGCCGAACAAAAGCCTGTTTGGCTGCTTCACACCTTGACGCTCGATAAGGATTCGTCCATCGGGGAAATACAGTATGAAACAAGCAGGGCCAAGTTTATAGGCAGAAACCGCGACCTCTCCAGTCCCGCCGCACTGGACCCCGATCAGCCTCTGAGCAATAGCGAGGGTTCGGTCCTCGATCCTGTTATGAGCCTGCGGAGGCGTATCAAAATCGAACCCGGGAGTACCGTTAAAGCGGTATATACCGTGGCTGTTGCACAAACGAGGAAACAAGCTCTGGAGCTTGCGGAAAAGTATAACGATTACAGGACGTCGGAGAGGACATTCGAGCTCTCCTGGACCAGGAGCCAGGTGGAAAGCAGATATCTCGGGTTGGAGGCAGGCGAGATGGAATTTTATCTCGAGCTTCTGCCCTTCCTCCTTTATTTCAATCCACTAAGAAGGGAATATTCGGAGTATATCTTCAATAACAAAGGTTCACAGCAGGATCTTTGGCCGTTCGGCATCTCGGGCGACCTGCCCGTCATATTGGTGGAAGTCAACGACAATGACGATCTGGATATGGTTTATTGGGCGTTGAAAGGCCACGAATTCTGGAGAATGAAGAGCCTGCATACCGATCTTGTCATATTGGTCAACAAGAAGGAGGGATATTCCCAGCCTTTGAATGATCAGGTCAGGAATGCCGTGGCTTCCAGCCATGCACGGGAGCTTGTGAACCGTCCCGCAGGCGTATTCATAAGAAATTCGTCCGAAATGGACCAAAACCAGATCACGCTTTTTTATACAGTGGCGTCGCTTGTGGTCAGAGACGGGATCGATGTACTAAAGAATAAAATCAGGGAACTCAGAAAAGTATCGGTAAGACCTTCTGTTGGGACCAGCGGTTCCGCGATCCTCTTCTCGGGTATGGCTTCCGACGCTTCGGAAGCAAAGCCGCCAAAACAGGATAAGCCGCACCGCATAAGCGCATTTCATACCATGCCTGAAAGAAAACTCCAATTTTTCAACGGGATAGCCGGATTTTCGGAGGATGGCAGGGAATATGTGATACAGCTGGGAAAAGGAAGGCACACACCTGCGCCGTGGGTAAACGTAATAAGTAACAAAAATTTCGGCTTTATCGTCAGCGAATGCGGCGGAGGCTATACCTGGGCTGAAAACAGCCGTGAATTCAAACTGACGCCCTGGTCGAACGATCCGGTGACTGACAGCTCCGGCGAAGCTTTTATCGTGGGCGACCGGAATGATAATTGTTGTTGGAGCCTTACCCGTGCGGAGGATGATGAGGTGCCTTATACGGTGATACATGGGCATGGCTACAGCACGTTCGAACATGACAGGAATGGACTGATCCACTCTCTTACCTTGTTTGCCGCACTGGATGCTCCGGTAAAGATTTGTCTTGTTTCAATAACCAATATGACCGGAGAGGTCCATGACCTTTCCATAATGTACCGCATAAGGCCCGTATTGGGCGTGGACGATGCGCAGACCTCGCCTTACATCGTTACCTGGCAGGACGAGGATGGGATACTGTTTGCGGAAAATAAATACACGAGGGAATTCTCCGGAAGAGTTGCCTTTTTATGTACCAGTATGGAAGAACGCTCTTTTACCGGGGACAGACAGCTGTTCCTGGGCAGGAAAGATGTGTCTTTAGCCGAAAAGCTCCCGGACAGTACCGGAGCCGGCCTCGATCCATGTGCTGCGGTTTGCGGCAGGGTCAAGCTGCGGCCTGAAGAAGAGGTCAAGGCTGTATTCCTTTTAGGGAGCGCACCCGACGTTCAAAAGGCCCGAGAGTATGTCGAACAATTTTTGACTGTTGCTTCAGCGGAAAAGGAGCTTGAAAGGGTTGGAACTTTCTGGCTTGAAAAGCTTGAAGCCATTCATATACGTACACCGGACGATTCTTTCGACGTAATGCTGAACGGGTGGCTGCTCTATCAAACGATCGCCTGCAGGCTGTGGGCGCGATCGGGCTACTACCAGGCAGGCGGTGCTTATGGCTTCAGGGATCAGCTGCAGGACTGCATGGCGGTTTTGAATTCATGGCCGGAAATGGCAAAAGCCCAGATACTGCTGCATGCATCGAGACAGTTCAGGGAGGGAGACGTACAGCATTGGTGGCATGCCGAGGAGGGTAAGGGCATCAGGACAAAATATTCGGACGATCTGCTCTGGCTCGCGTTCGTAACGGCCGAATACCTCGAGAAAACCGGAGATTACGGTATTCTTAAGGAACAGGTCTCTTTCCTGGAGGGCTCGCTGCTTAAAGAGGACGAAGCTGAAAAATATGAGAAGCCAAGGCTTTCCGAAGCCTCTTCGGATCTCTACAATCACTGTGTGCTGGCGATAGACAGGTCACTTGCAACAGGAGCGCACGGTATACCGCTGATCGGGGGAGGAGACTGGAACGACGGCATGAATTTGGTGGGTATCAAGGGAGCCGGTGAAAGTGTGTGGATGGGGTGGTTCCTTATTACGATACTCAATAAATTCGTACAAATATGCGAGCTCATGCGAGATTATGAGCGGGCGGAAAGGTACCGGACGGCTGCCGGGAAAATTACGGAAAGTATTGAGAATGAAGCGTGGGATGGAAGCTGGTACAAAAGGGCCTATTTTGACGATGGGACGCCGTTGGGCTCAGTTCAGAATTCGGAATGTATGATCGATTCCATATCACAGTCCTGGTCCGTAGTTTCCGGCGCCGCCAGGCCCAACCGCATGCAGGAAGCCATGGCTGCGGTACAGAAATATCTTGTGGATGAAAGCGAAGGAATAATAAAGCTTCTTACTCCGCCGTTTGATGAAGGGATACTGCAGCCGGGCTATATAAAGGGTTATGTCCCGGGCGTCAGGGAAAACGGCGGTCAATACACCCATGCCGCAGTCTGGGTCGTAATGGCCTTTGCCAAGCTTGGGATGGGAGATAAGGCCGGGGAGCTGTTCCACATGTTGAATCCTGTAAATCATACGAGATCGTATATGGAATATATCCGTTATAAGGCCGAACCGTACGTAATGGCTGCCGATGTTTATACAGTACAGCCGCAGACCGGCCGTGGGGGCTGGTCGTGGTATACCGGCGCCGCCGGGTGGCTTTACAAGGTAGGCCTGGAATGCATAGCCGGCTTCAAAAAGAAAGGATACCGGCTTTATATCGACCCCTGCATACCGAAGAGCTGGGACAGGTACGAGATAGATTACCGCGCGGGAAAAGGCGTATTCCATATTGAAATCAAAAACCCCGATAACGTAAGCAGCGGGGTAATGAGTGTCATAGTCGACGGCAAAACCAGGCAGGAGGGCTTTATAGACCTGCGTGAAGAGGGTTATCACAATGTCGAGGTCGTACTTGGATTGCCGTTTTCATCCGGTACCGGGTCGTACGTGATAGGGTCGAGCAGCGGGAAATCATAGCTGCTCTGCTCGAGCCCCGACAGGAAATCCAGCGCCGCGTCCATGCCGGATTTCAGGCTGAGCCCGTTCTCTTCAAGCAGATGCTGCAGTATGCCGCTTTCACGGTATACCCATCTCGAATACCTGGAACGCTCCTTAAGGTATTCATTAAGCCTGTCACGCTCGCATATTTTTTCAAATATTTCTGAGCAGACGAAGAAATTGCATACCGTAGTCCGGAAACGCGGAGGGAACATACAACCTGAACCCGGAACTACAAAGGGACAAGTCCTGAAAAATATCGTATGGTCATGTATACTGCCCGTCTCAAGCAACTCTCCGGAATTTATATATTTATCGTAGGCTTCCTTGTCAAAAGGCCCTTTGCAGTATATATTGAAGTCGTTCACTGTGGTGCCTTCATACGAAAGTATGGTATCCAAGGCTTTTCTGCCGCCTTCGAGAACAGCCATCCGCTGGATATCCACGAGCGTAAACTCAGGAAAGTAATGACAGCAGCCTCTTGCAGTTATGCCGCACAGACTGACGCCCATTATGCTGTTGCATTTACCGCACTCTGCACAGCCTATTTGGGGAACTCCCATATCGTAAGAAATAAAAATATTTCCCATGCACAGCCTCTTTTCATTTATATGCGAGATGCCTCGCAATCCCTTAATAATTATAATTGTGAGATTCTTCGGTAGCAATATTTATTTTTTGTACATGATATATCGACAAAAAGGGAAATTATGTTGAATGAGCTATAATAATGTAATATAATAAGAATGTGGCAATGAAGTGTTACTATTACTCAGTTAAAGGCTAATCCCAGTAAGTTCCAGAAGGTTGAACGGTCACCTTTTATCATCGCCGGGAGGTGGATAGCCTTGAAAAACGGTAAGTCGGCAAGCTACAAAAGCAATATCAACCATTTGCGCAATGAGCTGCATCTTCTGATCGAATCTGAAAACCTGACAAGCACGATTGTCCAAAAAAGAAGTCGGGAACTGGACGAATTGATACTGCTTTATTACAAGCAAACCCGTAAATGTCATGAATTGAATGAGCCGTAAAAAATCAATGTCAAAAACGGAAGAATTATCAATGCTGTCGCAAGGCTACCCGAACCGGCTGCTGCGAGAAGCTGGTGGCCGAAAAGCGACTGCCCGGAAATGAAATGCCCCGCCACAAGGCCTATAACAAGTCCCCCTATGGAACCGGTCGTTATAAGAAGGGGATGGATCCTGTTGTCGGAAGGTTTGCTTATATCCTTCCGATGCATGATATCAGTCCAGAGTAATTTGTTTTTCTTCGCCAGAGAATATAGAATCGGCAGAATTATGGGACCAAGCAGAAGAGTTATAACCGAATTGTTCAGTGTTATTATCACTGCGAGCGTCGAAAAGCCCACCCAATCAAGTACTTCAAAACCCCATGCAATAATAACGGCGCAGGCGGCGCTTGCGATGAATGCGATTATGCCGAATTGGGCCAGCTTCCAGGCGCTGTTTACGGTAGGAGTGTTGTCTTCGCCGAATTTCGGCTTGAGCCTGTTCCATAACTTGTAGGGTATATATGCGTACATGAAATTTCCGACAAATCCGAATGCCGATCCAACCGACAGGGTCCCGAAAAAATCTCCGCCCAGATTTCCTATAGCCGAACCCCAGGCGCCTGCTGGCCCGAAAAGCAGTCCGAATAAAACGGGCAGCAGCGAGGCCGGCCTTATTTCGGTAACGCCGGGTATTATGGGGATCGACTTCGTAGGCAGCAAAAACAGCATGTATATGCCTGCGCACAGTATAGTGACTGCAACCATAACGCCATATTTCCACATGCTGAAGATCTCTTTCACTTTAGACACCCCATATTGATAAATAAACGCGGAGATAAATATGTACTGTAGTTTCGCAGTTATTTTACCATTTTCCATATAAAGCTGTCCAGATATGTAGAAAAAAACAATCGTCGGCGGGCGGCCCATCCATCATAAAATGCAGGGCTGCCGCCCGCCTTTTAGGTCCTGGGAGGCCATATGGATGTGGGATGAAGCTCCGAGCGGTTCAGGGCTCATGCCCCACTGTGTTCGGCCGCCTCCAACGGCATGGCTGGTCGCAAATGCCTTACATTTGCTGCTCGCCCGCGTCCTGCCTGCCGTATCCGGTTAAATCCGCCATCCAAGGCGGATTTGCCTCACCGTTTATTGCATTTGCCATGCATTCCATGCGGGTATTTCCAACCTGAATTAAAAAAAGTGGGAAACAATTCGAAGAATACTTATTGTGTAAGTTTGTTTAATAATTATGGTAAAATGGTAGTGAAGATTAGTTATAAAGTGTGACGACAGTTGCGTTATATGGGATATTACCTACATTTTTGCGGTAGAGAAATAATATGTCTCATAAGATTGCTAATTTTTTCAACTAATGGGCAAGTTTATTGATAATTCCGAGTTTTCACACTATTTAAACGATTTTGGGGTGATGTAAAGATACAAAGCCCAGAATTATGTAGACCGAAGTTGCCCATTAATTGAAATTTTAAGCAATTTGTTAAGTAAAGAAGAATTACCGCCGCAGAAGCGGATTGTAACGTTGCTTTTGTCTAAGTTGAGTTTGACGGCAAGGTGATAGAAATTAGAACTGGTGAGGGCAAAAGGTCAAGCGGCTAAAGTGGGGGGAATGCTTAACCTAGCTTAAAAGCTTCACTCTTTATTTGAGGCAAAATGAGGCGAACTACCAGCGGGAAAGGTGACTACTGCAAATCTGTATTTGAGGTGCAGTCAATGATTGTTGAATTGAAGACAGAATAACTATAAGACTTGGCACTTTATTTAACATTTCTTTGTACGTAACAAAAAATTATGATAGGTTCATTATTACAAGAGCATTTTTATAAAATTTATATCTAGGAGAGTTGTAGTGTGGAGTGGAATATAAGATCGCTCTATCTTTGCGTTGACGATATGGATAGGGCAATTGCTTTCTATGAAAATCTGTTTGAGCATGCCGTGGCTGTTCGTGACGACATTTACAGCGTGTTCGACGTAAATGGCTTCCGCCTGGGACTGTTCGCCTACCGTAAGATGAACGAACAACATGTATACGGCAACAATTGTTTGCCGAGTCTGGAGGTTGAAAGCCTCGAAGTTCTAAAAATTAAATTGTCCGGGCTGACAATTGTTTTTCCGTTAACACGGATAGGGTCGAATTGGGTGGCTGAATTTGTTGACAGCGAAGGTAACCAAATAGAAATAACCGCCCCTGTTAATCAACAGACATGACATACAGTTGTCCTGTACATCATGATAACATTGAGAAAAAAAGTTCAATAACAGGAAATTCAGGATTCATGCCAAATAGCATATAAGAAATTTCGGAGGGAATTGCATGGGAGAGATCATAAGAAGTGATGTAAACGAGGAATGGGCGCATTCCGGGATTGTCGAGGCAGGGGACTTCGTTTTTATAAGCTATTGCGTGGGCAATATTGGTCAGTCTGTTGAAAATCAAATAAACGGCGCGTTCGACAATCTGGCGGAAAGACTGGGATCTATTGGCCTAACGCTGGAATCGGTCGTAAAGATGGATTGCCTGTTCAGGGACGTCTGGAACATACCTGTGATGGAAAAGGTGATCAAAGAAAGATTTAACGGAAAGTATCCGGCACGGAAATCAATACAGACGGAGTTTGCTCATCGAGGCGGGCAGGACGGCCTGCAGTTCCAGCTCGATGCAATAGCGTACAAGGAGGAGAAACGAAGATGAAGCTCGGAGAAGTGTGTATAGAAACGAATGATGTGGTCAAAATCGCGGACTTCTACAGAAAGGTCCTGAACATTACATCAGACTGCAAGGATGAAGTGCATCAGTTCATTATCACTGAAGGAACGGTGTTGACGGTTTATAATAACGGAATGATAAAGAACAACAGCAACCAGAATATCAGTCTGGCTTTTACCGTTAATGATGTGGATGATGAGTATGAAAGGTTGTTGAAGCTGGGGGTACATATTATCGACGCTCCCAGGCTCCAGCCATGGGGTGCTAAAAATATGCATTTTTGCGATCCCGACGGCAATCATATTTACTTCAGGAGTTTGCCAAAGTAGTCGCATGTAGACGGAAGGCAGAGCTGGCAAGCGCGCCGGATAATCTATATTGCAGTGTAATCAGGAAATAGTAAATAGTAAAATCAAAAGGAGAAAACTCGGTGATAACAAATGAGACTTTGAAAGTCATTAAGCAGCGCAGGAGCATCCGTAGCTTTAAAGAGGAGCAGATAAAGGATGAAGAGCTGCAGGCTGTCGTGGAAGCGGGTCAGTATGCTCCCAACGCCGGCAATCAGGCGTGGCATTTTACTGTGGTTCAAAACAGGGACTTGCTGGACAGACTCAATTCAGCGGCAAAAGAAGTCGCCAGGAAGATGGATTTCGGGAATTTTAAAGAACTGGGCAGCGATGAAAATTTTCATTGCCTTTATCATGCGCCCACGCTCATAATAGTGTCCGGTGATGGGAGGATCCCGATACCTCTCGATGCCGATTGTGCAGCCGCTACCCAGAATATGCTGCTCGCAGCGGAATCTCTCGGGCTGGGCACATGCTGGATTTACTTCGTAATGCTGGCGTTCCAATCACCTCTGGGCACGGAATTCAGAAAAAAATTGGAAATACCCGATGGCTACAAGCTTTATAATGCAGCAGTGATAGGATATAAACGCGATGCGGCTGTCGATGTGCCCGAAAGGAAGCCTGGTCTTATCACATACATCAAGTAAAATAATGCTTTGAACTGATCGTGTGCGGTAAAATAATCTCTCAGGGGGCAATTTGATGTTACCTGTGCAACAGATTTTAGACAGGATAATTACCTCTTATCAAGAGATCTTGAAGCAGAATCTGATGGGGATATATCTGCATGGCTCGCTGGCCATGGGATGCTTCAATCCTGCTTCGAGCGATGTGGATTTTTTGGTGGTTGTCAAGGGAAAGCCTGTTTTTAAAGAGCTGAGAGAGTTGGTTGACGTACTCCTGGAGCTTTCGCCAAACGGCCCGAAAAAGGGCTTCGAAATGAGTGTGCTGCTGGAGGACGATGTAAAAAACTTCAAATACCCTACACACTTCGTTTTGCATTATTCGGAAGCTCACCAGGACAGATATGAAACCCAACCGGATTATATTTGCGGCGGTTTTGAAGATCCTGATCTGGCCGCTCATATAACGTTATTGAGAGAGAGGGGAGTTAGCCTGGCTGGAAAGCCGATAGACGAGGTGTTCCAGGCTGTGCCGAAGAAATACTACATCGAGTCGATAATGCAGGATATTATATCCTCGAGAGAAGGAATCCTCACTACTCCTGTCTATTATATTTTGAACCTGTGCAGAGTGTTATCTTTCCTTAAAGATGATAAAGTACGTTCCAAAAAAGAGGGAGGAGAATGGGCGGAGGATAGCCTTCCATTGCGGTATAGAGATGTTGTTCGTTCCGCTTTGAATGAATATTGTGATAGCGGTAATACGATGAGTATCGAATCCGAAAGATTGATCGATTTTGCTGATTTTATGTTAAGAGGAATACTACTGCAAAATCCTGGATATCAGGTGTGAAATGATTGTCACACATATTTCCCACGAGGGGAATCCGATCCATTCCAAGCTCGTTGAATTCGGAAGGAAGTCCGGTCATGAGATCGCTTACGACGGTCTTGTTATATATAGGCTTGATATGAAGGCGTTTAAAGGTTAAACTTTAGAATATGAATTCATCAATTACATAGTGAAAGGAAACCGATATGATCGTAAAACCAAAAACCAGAGGCTTTATTTGTACAACCGCGCATCCTCAGGGCTGCGGGAAGCACGTACTGGAACAGATAGAATATGTAAGGAAACAGGGACGTATAAATGGACCGCAAAAGGTTCTGGTTATAGGCGCTTCTACGGGCTACGGGTTGGCTTCGATAATAACGTCGGCGTTTGGCGCGGGAGCAGCCACAATAGGCGTGTTTTTCGAGAGACCCGCTTCGGACAACAGGACGGCTACCGCCGGCTGGTACAACATGGCTGCATTCGGCAGGACTGCGCAGGAGGCAGGACTTTATTCAAAATTCATCAACGGCGACGCTTTTTCAACCCAGATCAAGGAACAGACTATCGAGTTGATAAAGAAAGACCTGGGCAAAATCGACATGGTAGTGTACAGCCTTGCTTCGCCAAGACGTGTCCACCCCGTTACGGGTGAGAGCTTCAGCTCGGTCATCAAGCCTATCGGCAGTCCCTACACCAATAAAACGGTGGATTTCCACAGCGGCGAAGTGACGGAGGTCACCATTCAGCCTGCTTCGGAAGACGAAATAAAACAAACGATAGCTGTTATGGGCGGGGAAGACTGGGAAATGTGGATGCTGGCCCTTCAAAACGCGGGAGTGCTGGCGGAAGGCGCAACTACGGTCGCTTATTCCTATATAGGACCCGAAATAACGCATGCGGTTTACAAGGAAGGAACTATAGGTAAGGCAAAAGAGGATCTGGAGCATTCCTCCAAAACAATTAGCGGACGGCTCAAAGAGCTTGGCGGCAGGTCTTTCATTTCGGTGAACAAAGCGCTGGTTACCCAGTCGAGTTCTGCGATCCCCGTTGTTCCTCTTTACATTTCGCTTTTATATAGGGTCATGAAGGAAAAAGGGACGCACGAAGGCTGTATCGAGCAAATGTACCGCCTTTTTGCCGACCGTCTGTATTCGGGTTCGACGGCATTGGACGAAGCCGGAAGGATACGCGTCGACGATCTGGAAATGAAAGAGGACGTGCAAAAAGAAGTTGCGGCTTTATGGAAAACGGTCAATACTGAAAACATTGAAGCCTCTTCCGATATCAAAGGATACAGGGAGGATTTCTTCAAGCTTTTCGGTTTCGGCTTCGAGGGTATCGACTATGACGCCGACACCGAGGTCAATATCGATATTCCCGGTATCCTATAAACCTATATCCTGAATATCATATCCGGTAAAAAAAGGCGCTGTTTAAAAGGCGCCTTTTTTATGAATAAAAATACGGACAGTAAGAAAGTAAAAAACGTGTGGCAATTTTCTTGGAATTGTGTTAGCATGTTAAAAAGTCGGTATTCTTATGAAACCGTACTGGCAAAATAATTTTATTACGACTCATATCCTTGATGGAATGAGAGCGGGAGGTTGATTGTATTGGAAAAAAGTATCGCAAGCAAGAAGTTCGGAACGAGACAGATCGCCGTTATCGGGATGCTGTCGGCAATCTCGGTAGTACTCGGAGCAACAGGATTCGGGTTCATCCCTCTGCCAATGGCAAAAGCGACTGTCATGCAGATCCCGGTAGTGATCGGAGCCATACTTGAAGGCCCGATAGTAGGCGTTACGGTAGGACTTATCTTCGGCCTGTTCAGCATCATCCAGAATCTCACCAACCCATCGTCGATTCTGTATTTTGCGCTTATCAATCCGCTGGTGTCCGTGCTTCCAAGAATGCTTATCGGAGTAACCACCTATTACAGCTATAAAATACCGCTGAAGAATGACGTAGTAAAAACGGGGATCGCAGCTGCGATCGGCTCATTCACCAACACCGCCGGAGTGCTCGGGATGATATATATCCTGTATGCGGCTCAGTATGCCGCGGCAAAGAATATCCCTGTAAGTACGGCTGCAGCGGCAATATTCGGCGTAGCGCTTACGAACGGCATACCCGAAATGGTCGTTTGTGTTTTGATTACAATACCGGTCGTGCTTGCCGTCAGGAAAATAATGAAAAAGTAAACTGAACGTACGATAAATAAAGCGCAATGAGGGCGGGCGGTTTGATGCGGTAAGATCAAAGCCCGTCCTTTTTGTTTTGATTTTAAGCAATTCATGCTATAATACACTCAGTTGAAAATATATCCTGGAAAATTAGTAAATAATAGCAGCGTAATGTAACGTAAGCTATTAAAATACTGTATGAGGAGCTGTAGGCAATATGGGACTTTATGAACAATGGAAAGGTATGGCCGAAGCCGATAGAGACCAGAACGAATATAATGAATTCTGGAACGGCTATCTTGAAAAGGAAAAACAGATTTATCGGTACATACTCGAGAATCACCTGAACAAAATCGAGGGCAGGCTAGACGAGCTTGCAACAAAATTCAGCATGGAACCGGCCGTATTTGCGGGTTTCCTGGATGGTATCAATACCAGCCTTGTCAAAGAAGTCGAACTCGGGCCGCTCGAGAACGAAAGCCAGCTTTCACTCGAGATCGATTTGGAAAAGCTGTACTGGAACATGCATGAAGCAAAGGCCGACTGGCTTTATAACCTGAAGGAGTGGGACGACGTTCTCTCAAAGGAAAAGAGAGATGAGATAACCAAGGAATTCAAGCTCTCAAAGATGGCTGTCAGTAGTAAGGTCGGCAGAAACGATCCCTGCCCCTGCGGAAGCGGCAAAAAATTCAAAAAGTGCTGCGGCGCGGCATAGGAAAAGGAGTGGGATGCATGACTGAAAAAATCAAAATGTACGTACCCCTGGTTGAAATGGACGGGGACGAAATGACGAGGATTATATGGAAGCAGATAAAGGATATACTGCTGGAGCCTTATATAGAATTGAATACGGAGTATTACGACCTTGGGCTGAAACACAGAGATGAGACGGACGACAAGGTCACAATAGACTCTGCGAACGCTACGAAAAAATACGGCGTGGCCGTCAAATGCGCCACAATAACGCCTAACGCCCAGAGGGTGGAGGAGTACAACCTCAAACAGATGTGGAAGAGCCCGAACGGCACGATCAGGGCAATACTTGACGGTACCGTATTCAGAGCCCCTATCGTGGTCGACAGCATCAAACCCTCCGTTAGGACGTGGAAGAAGCCTATAACCATCGCAAGGCATGCTTACGGTGATGTTTATAAAAATGTGGAATACAGGGTTGAAGGCCCCGGAAAGGCCGAACTCGTCTTCACCGGAGCTGACGGCGAAAAGCACAGCGAAACGGTTTTCGAATTCAAAGGCCCCGGCGTCATCATGGGGATGCACAACGTGGACGAATCCATCGCCAGCTTTGCCAGATCCTGCTTCAATTACGCTCTTGACGTAAAACAGGATCTCTGGTTTGCCACCAAGGATACGATCTCCAAAAAATACGATCACAGGTTCAAGGATATTTTCCAGGAGATATTCGACAAGGAATACGCGGCTAAATTCAAGGAGGCCGGCATCGAATACTTTTATACCCTCATAGACGACGCCGTGGCAAGGGTCATACGCTCCGAAGGCGGAATGATCTGGGCGTGCAAGAACTACGACGGCGACGTAATGTCCGATATGGTCGCCACGGCCTTTGGAAGCCTGGCAATGATGACCTCCGTATTGGTATCGCCCCAGGGCTGCTACGAATACGAGGCGGCTCACGGAACCGTAACGAGGCATTATTACAAGTACCTGAAGGGTGAGGAGACAGCGACGAATCCAATGGCCACCTTGTTTGCATGGACCGGCGCGCTCAGGAAAAGGGGCGAACTGGACGGAAACGCGGCGCTTGTGGATTTCGCCGATACGCTTGAGGCCGCCTCGATCAAGACTATCAATGAGGGCATAATGCTGAAGGAACTGGCAGCTCTCTCCGATCTGCCTGAAAAGAAAGTCGTCAATACGACGGATTTCCTCAATGAAGTCCGTGAACGCCTTAATGCGATGCTTAGTGAATAGTGCGGGGGTTGATCGGCTATGCTGCAAATGGCGGGTGCTATAGCGGCAGAAATGCTGAATGCATTTTTTGTCAATTATTTTTTCATATTTCTATACGTTCTGGTCATTTTGTTCATAAGAGCTCAATACCGGAAGTATACCGAGCTGCAAAGCGTGATTTATGGCAAGCCGGCAAAAAGTCTGAAGGAGATCACCGAACAGATCATTCTTACAGGGCTGATTGCCGGCTTTGTATCAAGCTTTTTGACCGTGGCGTCCGGAATCACGATAGAGTCGGATACGGTGAGATACCTTTTCTATATCATGTGCGTACTGCTGCTCTTTGACCTGAGATTCGTGTGCATATCCTATGCTGCCGGTATTTTGGGCGTCTTCAGCCTTATATTCGGCATGCCGAAGGTCAACATACCCTCGCTTTTGTTCCTTGTAGCTATATTGCAGCTGGTCGAGGGAATCCTTATCTGGATGAACAGGAAGGGCGAATGCGTGCCTGTTTATATAAGGCTGAATGATGAAATAGCGGGCGCCTTCCTGATAAGAAGGTTCTGGATGATACCGGTGGTGTTTTTCACCTACCTGATGCAGCCAGGCTTGGTCTCGCTGGATTTTTCAGCAGGCTGGCCCATGCTTTTCAAAGGTCCGCCGCTTACGGATTTGGCAACGGTGCTGGGACTGGACTGCCTCGTTGCTGTGCTGTGTCAGAATGACATAGCGATAACCAGGCATCCGGAGAAAAAATCGGAGCAGAGCGCGTTTCTTATAATTTGTTACAGCGTCGGACTAATGGTATTTGCAGTGCTTTCGATAAAAACTGTATGGCTGGGTTACCTCGGAGTCGCTTTCTGCATCCTTGCTCATGAGGGCATCAGCCTGTACTCGAACTTGTCCGAGAAGAGGGGAGTCCCGCTTTACAGCGCGGTAAGGCGCGGCCTCAGAGTCATGGAGGTTCTTCCAGACAGCCATGCGCAGCTTATGGGTATAAAACGAGGAGACATAATACTGAGTATCAACAACCACGATATACAGACGGAAGAGGGCGTCAACGAAGCCCTCAGGGAGTATCCGACATATACCTGGATAAACGTGGCCGGCTGGGATGGAAAGGTAAGGAATATAGAATACAACTGCTATCCGGCCGGATACAATACTCTCGGGATAGTATGCGTGCCGAGGGAGCGTGAAGTCACGTACAATACCGCTTACATCGAACGAGTCAGCATACTCCAGAACATAGTCAACAGGTTTCGGGGAATGGATAAGCCCATCTGATGAAATATAGCATATTACAACTAAAGGGGAGATGTACAAATGCAGGATTATATTTTGAAACCGGTGGAAGAAAGACTTTTACCCGAGCTTGCAGGGATATATAATTATTATGTAATGAATTCGACCGCGACCTTTCACACGCATGAGGTAAGCGCAGACGAGATGAGGACGATCTTGAACGACGGAGATCGGAGGTTCCCCTCCTTTGCCATATACGACGGCGAGACTCTGTGCGGTTACTGTCTGCTGGCACATTACAAAAAAAGAGAGGCCTATGACCAGACTGCCGAAGTAACAATATACCTGAAGCCGGGGTACGAAAAGAGAGGCATTGGGAGCTCAGCGCTGGGCAAGCTGGAAGCCATTGCGGCGCACAATGGGTTTCACGTGCTGCTGGCGGTCATCTGCGGAGAAAATGACGCCAGCATCGGACTTTTTACAAAAGCCGGCTATGACAGATGCGCATGCTTCAGGGAAGTGGGCAAAAAGTTCGGCAGGCTGCTTGACGTAGTGTGTTATCAGAAAATACTCGATCCGGCTCTGTAGGAACGCGATGGAAAAGGCTTGGAAGCTTTTTGATATACAAGGGGGGTGCACCGAATGGAAATCGTAGACGCTGAGAAGCATTACTTGACTGCGAGGAAACTGGGGCTAAAGGAATACTCAAGAAATATTTCCAAAGGGCAGACGGGCTACCTGCCTTTTCTCGAAGGTATCCTCAAAAATATAGAAATCGTTTACGAAATAGATCTCGGTATCGTGGATCTGCCCCTGAAAAAAATAGTTGGGACATATACCTACGGAAGAAGCAGGTCCTTTGCGGCAAATTTCATGCCGCTGCTGAAGCTGAGGACTGAATTTGCCACGAAATGGGTCAACCTGTGCGCTGCGCATATCGACGAGGGCATAAGGGACGCAATAAAGGTTTACGAATATCTCAACTGGTTCTACGCAGTAGAGGGAAACAAAAGAGTCAGTGTTCTCAAGTATTACGACGCCTATTCTTTTTCAGGCCACGTTACAAGGCTTGTACCCAAACGCGACGAGAGCGATGACAACATTTCAATTTATTATGAATTCCTCGATTTTTATAAAAAAACCGGAATAAATGTGATCTGGTTTTCTAAAAGAAATTCCTTCAAACAGCTTCTGGGGTACCTGGATAATTTCATTCCCGATTTCAAGCTGGCGGATAGGGATAAACACAAATATTTCGCCAACTCCATATACCTGCCTTTCAGGAATGTATACCTGGAGCTTGGCGGGCAGAAGCTGCCGATAACGACGGGAGACGCATTCCTCGAGTATGTGAAAATATACGGGATGCCTTCCGAAATAGATGAACAGGCGCTCAAGGCAAAACTCGGAGGCTTCCTGATAGAGCTCGAACAGATGTGTAGCAACAGGACCATGGACATCCAGACTATGCCTCTCGATGCGGGCGATAATCTCATGTCCACTCTGACCACCTTCGTAATGCCTAAGAGATCGCCCAAGGTGGCTTTTGTCTATGCAAAGGATACTAAATCCTCGAGTTGGACATACTCCCAGGAAATGGGCAGGATGCACGTGAGCAAGGTGTTCGGAGATATGATCAGCACCTCGTTTGTCGACAATGTCCCCGAGACTCCAGAAGCTTACGATACCATGAAACGGCTAGCCCAGGAGGGAAACGACGTGGTGTTTGCCACGAGCCCCGCCTTTATAAACGCCACACTGAAAGCTGCGCTGGAGTTCCCGGATACGAAGTTCCTGACCTGTTCCGAAACGCATTCGTACAAGCATGTGAATACCTATTTCGGCAGGATCTACGAGCCCAGGTTCCTTGCCGGCATTGCATCCGGGGCTGTCACCAGGACAAACGTACTCGGGTATGTGGGAACCAGACCGGTGCCTGAAGTCATAAACGGCATAAACTCATTTGCGCTGGGCGCAAGGATGGTAAACCCGCAGGCCAGGGTTAAGGTGGAATGGATCAACGGCTGGGATAATGCGGGAGAGGCCAGTAAGGCCAGTGAAGTACTGATATCCCAGGGTGCCGACGTTATAGCACATCACAGTACGCTGTCCGACAGCGGTGTTTCCAGGGAATTCGGAGTATACTCAGTCCATAAGGATCCGGTGGAAGAAGCGGTTGTCAATGAATACATAGCGGCTCCTGTCTGGAATTGGGGTATTTTTTACGAAAAGATGCTGAGGAGCCTTATTAACAGGAAGCCCTTCGGACCCGGCCAGAGGGTTGTCAACTTCTGGTGGGGCATGGATTCCGGTATCGTAGATTTCTTCTATTCTAGAAGGCTGGTGCCTGTAGAAACGCAGAAATTGCTGGATTTTCTCAAAAACATGATCATCAACGGGACGTTCAACCCGTTTACCGGGCCGATATACGATCAGGGCAAGCAGCTCAGAGTCAAGAAGGATGAGTTTGCCACAAGGGATCAGATCATCGGCATGGATTGGTTTGTCGACGCGGTGGAAAGCAAGCTCCCAAAGGTCAGTAAGGAATAGCGATGCCGGACTTCAAAAGAATCGCGGCAGCTTTGAGAGGGGCGGCCTTCAGAAGGTACAGTCAATTATGTAATAGCCGTATCCGTTCACTATCGTAGTGTTTTTATACATTCTGATCCTGTCCTGTTTTTTGTAGTTCAGGTGCATATGTCCGTGAAAGAAATATTTGGGCGAGTGGGCGTCGAGTAAGTCGATAAAACAGCGGAAGCCGGTGTGAGCTAAGTCACCGCCGTCTCCGAGACCGAGCGCGGGAGCGTGGGCTAAAAATATGTCAAAGCCCTTGTTTTTGCGTATCTTTCCCCTGAGCTTGCGTATCCTTTTTTCCATTGCTTCTTCCGTATACTGATACTCTTTATGGCTATAGCTCATGCAGCCGCCGAGGCCCAGTATACGTATGCCGTTAAAGGTAAGGATGGTATTGTCGGCGGAGACGCAGCCCTCGGGTGGGTGTTCAATATAACTTGCGTTGTGATTGCCGGGGACATAATAAAGAGGAGCCTTGATCATTGTTACAAGGAACGACAGATACTCGGCCTTCAAATCTCCGCAGGACAGTATGAGCTCTACGCCGGAAAACCGCTCGCGGTCGAAATAATCCCATATATATGACTCTTCACAGTCAGAAACCAATAATATCTTCATAAGCGCCCCAGATATACAAATACCGATTAAAGTGTATGTTAAAACATTATATCTGATTCTGCGGATTTAAACAACATCCGGTAAAATTACGTCATTTAATTTGGTATAGAGGAAATAATGAATGGTGATGATTGGTTTATCATGTTATAATTATATATAAATTTTATTTCATAAATCTGTAAAATGTGACTCGAGGGAGGAAGCGCTTGTGAAATTAAGCATAAAGCAGATGTACAGAGAGGCCGGACAGCATTTCGGAAAGCAGGTCGAGGTATCCGGCTGGGTCAGAACCATAAGGGACTCGAAAACTTTCGGTTTTATAGAATTGAATGACGGTTCTTTTTTCAAGAACCTGCAGGTCGTGTTTTCGGAAGATAACATATCCAATTTTAAAGAAGTAACAAAGCTGCCGCAGGGTTCCTCCCTGAACATACGCGGCGAACTGGTGGCTACGCCAGAAGCAAAGCAGCCTTTTGAAATGAAAGCTACGGCCATCGATATAGAGGGGGTTTGTTCTCAGGATTACCCGCTGCAGAAGAAACGCCATTCCTTTGAATACCTCCGGACCATTGCGCACCTGCGCCCCAGGACAAATACTTTTTCGGCGGTATTCAGGCTGAGGAGCGCTTTAGCCTTTGCAATTCACCGCTTTTTCCAGGAGAAGGGCTTCGTGTATGTCAACACCCCGATAATTACCGGGAGTGATTGCGAGGGTGCCGGTGAAATGTTCAGGGTTTCCACTTTCGATCCCGATAAGCTCCCCAGGGATGATAAGGGAGCCGTCGACTATTCCCAGGATTTCTTCGGTAAGCAGACAAGCCTTACCGTCAGCGGACAGCTCTCGGGAGAAGCATACTGCATGGCGTTCGGAAAGATATATACCTTCGGACCGACCTTCAGGGCTGAAAACTCGAATACAGCCAGACACGCGGCCGAATTCTGGATGATCGAGCCCGAGATCGCGTTTGCCGAGCTCAAGGATGATATGGCGCTTGCTGAAGACATGATGAAATACATGATCAACTATTGCTTTGAAAATGTGCCCGAGGAACTTGAATTCTTCAACAGCTTCGTGGACAATACGCTGCTTGACAGACTCCATAATGTGGCGAATTCCGATTTCGGTCATGTGACTTATACCGAGGCGATAGAAATACTCGAGAAGGTCAATTCGAACTTCGATTACCCAGTAAAATGGGGTATCGACCTGCAGACGGAGCATGAAAGATACCTGACCGAGCAGGTATTCAAAAGACCGGTATTCGTAACAGATTATCCTAAGGAAATAAAGGCATTCTACATGAGGCTGAACGACGACGGGAAAACTGTCGCAGCGATGGATCTTCTTGTGCCGGGCGTCGGAGAGATCATAGGCGGAAGCCAGAGAGAGGAAAGGTACGACCTGCTTGTCAAACGTCTCGAGGAGCTTGGGATGGAAGCGGAGGACTACGACTGGTACATGGATCTGCGCAAATACGGCGGCACCAAGCATGCCGGTTACGGCCTCGGATTCGAAAGGGCGGTAATGTACCTGAGCGGAATGGCTAATATAAGGGATGTAATTCCTTTCCCGAGGACCCCGAAATCTGCGGACTTTTAACGAAAAAAAGATCGGTAAATAATTAAACAAAATGTAAAGGAGGTCGTATATATGAATGAGCTAGTAAAAGAGCAAACAAGGGAGGACAAAATCAGGATCTCTGAGGAAGTCATCGCTACAATTGCCGGTATCGCTGCAACCGAGGTTACAGATGTCGCATCGCTGAGCAGCGGATTTGTTGACGGCATTGCCGGAATGCTGGGCAGAAAGTCTCCGGGCAGAGGAATAAAAGTGGAACTTAAGGATACTCAGGTCAGTATCGAAATATCAGTCGTTATGCAATACGGCTGCAAGATCCACGAAGTAGCCCGGGATATGCAGACCAGGGTTCGAACTGCGGTAGAAGATATGACCGGCCTTGAAGTTTTGAACGTCCATATCAGTATACTCGGCGTAAGCATGGGCAAGGACACGGGCAAGCTGCAGGTAGTGGACGAACTGCCGCCTCAGGCGTAAGAAGGGATACCTATTTTACTTAAGACATGAAGAAAAAGCTGTTAAAATTGTTTGTTATATTATCCTCAGCTTTACTGTTGGTATTACTTATCTTTTTTACCGATAGTTTTGGCTCGCTTGTGCAAATGGTCAACCATATAAAGCCTTATTGGCTTGCTGCCGGTTTTGGATGTATGGTCGTTTACTGGCTGCTCGATGCCGTAATACTTCACACGGTTACCATTACGATGCACAAGGAACAGCGGATAAAGGATACGGTCAGGGTAACGATGATAGGGCAGTTCTTCAATTCGATCACTCCGTTTGCGGGAGCCGGACAGCCGGTTCAGGCATATGTGATGATCAAGGACGGAGTAAAGCCCGGTTATGCTGCATCCATATTCGTGGTAAAGTCTTTGCTGCACCAGATGGTCATCATATTGTATTCTATAGTTGTTTTTGTATTCAAGGGCGGAATATTTTCCGCCCATATACCTCAATTCTACTATTTCTTCATATTGGGAACTATCATAAATACACTTTTCCTGATGTTCAATGTTTTGCTCCTTTATAAGGGA
Source organism: Bacillota bacterium (assembly GCA_023412915.1). Taxonomy (GTDB): domain Bacteria; phylum Bacillota; class Clostridia; order Acetivibrionales; family DTU013; genus JAEYOM01. The sequence continues at coordinate 60,427 of JAEZRE010000016.1, read as the reverse complement.
TATGCGGCTAAAAAGATCCTTATGGTTCTGGTGCGGCTGCTTAATAAATTGAAGATAATAAAGGATCCCGACGGGGTACAAAAGAGGATAGATACAGAGCTGGTCAGCTTCAGCGGAGGAGCGCTCATACTGAAGAAAGATTCCAAAGCGCTCGTTATTTTGATAGTAACACAGATAGTGCAATTCACATTTTTGTTTGCGATACCGTATTTTATCCAACTGGCAGTCGAAGACCACAGAGCAGGTTTAATGAATATGATCTCGGCGCAGGCGCTGATCACGCTTATTTCTCTGCTTATACCGACGCCGGGCGCGACCGGGGGAATGGAAGGCCTCAGTTACCTGTTCTACGGTATGTTCTTCAGGAGAGGCTTTGTCATACCGGTTATTCTGATCTACAGGCTTCTGACTTATTATCCGTCGGTAATTTTCGGCGGGATATTTACAGTCTTTGCTCCTGAAAAACCCCTGCAGCATGAAGCTGAGGTAAAACAGGCCGAAAGAGGATGCCTTCCGGAAGTTGCGGGGGATGACGCGCAGGAGGATGGCGCGCGGGATGATGAAGCGCGGAAGGATGGCTCGCAGATGGATGACGCGCAGAATAACTGCGATAACCGGCGGCTCGTCCGTAAGAAACGCAGGAAAACTTCGGGGGGAACACTATGAAACTTAGATTTATCGGCTGCGAGGTGTTTTCAAGACTTGCCTACAAGGCTGCGGCTGCTTCGGAAAACACTGTGGATATGGTATTTACCAGAATGCAGTCGCATACCAAACCGGCGCAGCTTAAGACGGAAATTCAGGGTATCATAGACTCGACTCCCGAAGGCTATGACGCTATATTACTCGGCTACGGCCTTTGCGGCAACGGCACCGCCGGACTTAAAGCCCGCGCTTTGCCGCTTGTCCTTCCCAGGGCTCACGACTGCTGTACCATTTTCCTTGGGAGCCGCGAAGCGTTCAAGGAGCATTTCAGCCAGACGCCTAGCGCCCAATGGTACACGGCATGTTATTATGAACGCCTTGGAAACTGGTATCCCGATAACCCTCTCGATATGTTCATGCCCGGCCTGGGTATGAGTTACCAGGAACTCGTGGATAAGTACGGCGAGGAAAACGCCCAATATGTGCTGGAAAGCCTGAAATCTGAAAACACTGTCGATTTTCTGACCTATATCGAACTGCCGGGTTTCGACAATAGTTCTGTACGTGAAGAATTCAAAAAGCATGCCGCCGGTGAAGGCAAGAAAACTCGATTCATAAAGGGAAACTCGCGCATTATCGAAGACCTGGTCAATGGCAGGTGGAATGCGGACGACTTCCTTACAGTACCGCCCGGGATGGAAATCAAACCTGTTTATGATCACGACCAAATCGTTAGTCTATAATATTTTAATAAATGAATTTCAAAAAAAATTAGACATTATCCTCTTAACTACGTATTATCTTGTGTAAACACATTATGAACGGATAAAAAGGAGTAATGAAATATGGAAAAACTAAAACGTTCAAAAAGAAATAAGGTAATATTCGGCGTATGTTCCGGTATATCGGATTATTTGCGTATAGATGTGACCCTGATCAGGATCATAACAATTCTGGTCACATTCATGGGCCCTGGCATCTTCCTGTACATTGTGGCGGCGCTGATAATGCCTGAGGAAAAGAATTATTCGCCGTTTGACAGCCAGTGGGGCGCAAACCAGAATACGAGCTCCTACAATGCAGATTCGTTTGCGGGCGGCAGTACGGGTGCAAACACCGGAGCAGGGCCAGACACAGGTAGGGGTACAGGCGTGGGGAATGATAGCTTCGAAAGCGATTTCAACACGGACGCCGATAATTGGGATGCGCCGAAGTATCACCCTGAAAGAAACAAGTTCATGCTTGGCGCAATACTTGTTGCAATCGGTTTTCTGTTCCTGCTGGGACAGTTCATACCGGCTCTGTTCAATCCCAAGGTTATGATACCTTTGATTATGATCGTGATAGGCGGATTTATCGTCTTCAGGGGAAGGAAATAAAGAAATGCATGAAAGACACAGGGGTCTGGGGTTCGGAATCTTTCTGCTGATGGTGGGGGCCGTTTGGCTGCTGTCATTGGCTCATATAGTCACCATAAATACGTTGTTCGCATTCCTGGCGCTTTGGCCGCTGGTACTGGTGGCCATAGGAATAAGTATCATGTTCAGGAACAACAGGTTCGTAAGGGCGGCAACGTGGCTCGCCCTTCTGGCAGCGGTAGTCTGCTACGGTTATTTCGGTTCGCCGGCTCGTTCACCGTTTATCGGCGAAAATCTTGTTATTGATGGACATATGGTAATAGATACGAAGTGGGGTGACGAGCGTCAGACTGTCACTTTCGAAAAGAAGCCCGAGGTTGACAGCGCGGAGCTTGACCTGAAATTCGGAGCTTCAAAACTGAGCATCGATTCGTCGACTTCCGGCCTGCTCGAGGCAGATATCCTCAAAGACGCAGTCAGTTACTCGCCGCATTCCCTGAGCGACAATGACCGCTCGCCCAGACTGGAGTTTGAGATGAGAAGCGTCAATTTCCGCATGCTGAATAACAACGCTGCCGACCTGGTATCCCGGTTCAGCCTGAACAAGGACGTAAAATGGAAAATAAACGTACAGACAGGCGCTGAGTCGGACGACATAGATCTGTCCGGACTGAAGACTGAAAGACTCGAGCTAAAGACAGGCGTATCGCAAATCGATCTGAAAATGGGAAGCTATGATACGGACGTAAAGATAGACGCGGGAGCTTCGAATATAAATATTACACTGCCGGAGGACACCGGTATGAAGGTCAGGCTCAATGGCGCCCTGAACAGTACCAAGCTGGACGGCTGGGTGAAGGACGGGAATTGGCGTTACTCTCCCGGATTTGATGAGAAGAGCCATAAAATCACAGCAGAAATCAACATGGGCGTCGGAAATCTGACGATTCATTGATAACACAGGTTCGCGGCGGGGTTCAAATGATTCAAGCATTGAAGGAACAATACAATAAAATATGGGACAATACTCCGGAGACCTTTCCGGTTATGCGGGAAGCTTACGGAACAGTATTACAGCAATCCAAAGAATTGAGAATGGATAGCTACACCGATGAGGCCATCCTGCTCATAAAGAAATTTTCTGACAAAAAACCGGAAAATGCCCCAAAGTGGGGTTCGGCGCTGAAAAAGATCATAAATGAGTGCGGAACGGACGTACTGGAACTCGGCAGCATGAAACTGCTGTTGGACAAGGGCTTCTGCGAGGTCACTTCGGATTTTATGACCAAGTCCCGCGAATATGATAAAGATTTTAAAATGGACGATATGTTCCAATCCCTGAGGAATGTCTGGATCGCCAACTGCATCCAGATGCTTATGGAACGGAAAGTGGAGCTTACGCCTTCAATTTTCGCTTACAGCATGCTCTACCCGTATACCGACAATTTTCTGGATGCCTTGATGGTATCGGATGCAAGCAAGGAAAGATTGAATGCCAGGTTCAGGAGCAGGCTTGCCGGTGAAACGGCGGAGGCCGGATCTTCGCTTGAAAGCAGTATATTCGGCTTAGTCGGCATGGTAGAGGAAGAGTTCGACAGAAAGTCGACGCCCATGGTATATGAAAGCCTTTTGGGCATACAGACCGCCCAGGAAAAAAGTCTTTTGCAGTCGACCAGAAAATCGGGCAACTCGACAGACGTAGTAGATATCAGCATAGAAAAAGGCGGCTGCTCCGTACTGGCAGACGGTTGTTTGATAAAAGGCCGTCTTACTCCCGAGGAGGCGTCCTTCGTCTTTGGTTTCGGTGTAATGCTGCAGTTCATCGATGATCTGCAGGATGCTTCGGATGATAGGAACCGTGGCCATATAACGATTTTTTCCGGGAAGCATGATGAGTCATCTATTGAAAAGTGTACCAACAAGCTCATAAACTTCACAGTCAATGTTCTCGGGGAGGACAGTTGCTTCAATTCGCCGGTTGCCAAGGAGACAAAAAGGCTCATAAGGTCCAGCATACTCTTCCTGCTTTATGGAGCGGTTGCCTGCAACAGTGTAATGTACAGCAGGGATTACCTGAGGATGCTCGAGGAGCATTCGCCACTGAGCTTCGGATATTTGAGGCGCTTTTATAAAAAGATCGGAAGAGAATACGGCAAGCTCAAGCTGAAGATGGCGGTCAACCGCCTCGAGATACCGATGGCCAGGGCATTCGCAAGCGGGAGTATATGAGAAAATTCAATAAAGACTGCCATTGTATGTATTAAACAATGGCAATAAACAAAGTCAATAAGCAAAGGCAATTAACAATGGCAATAAACCAAGTCAATAAGCAAAGGCAATAAACCAAGGCAATAAACCAAGGCAATAAACAAGCGATGAGCTGAGGCAACAAGCAGGATGCAAGTAAATTGCGCCTGCTGTTTTTTATTGCGGAGTTTTGCTCAAAAAAGCATATGAATTCGGCGTTGCTGCAAATTCAAACAATAGTATTTGCATTGCAAATACTTACAGATGAAACGAAATGCAAAGCATTTCATATTGCGGGGGCTGATGCTCCGATCAAACGTGAATTTGCCCTTATCTATACCTCATCAATATGCTCCAACTCACAAAACTCACGCAATACCAGACATCAAGCGCGCTTTGCTTGAAGCCTCATCGGCGTTCATACGGCCCAAGCCGCCTGCCTTGTTGTGATCGGACTCAGTTTTATGGCTTTCTTGCCATATACAATATTATCGAATCGTAAAGCTTTATTTTATTACCGAACTTTGAAATAACGTCTCTGATATCTGCGTAGAAATTCAATTTGTAGGGCTCTTGTAATGTAATATGGTCGGCATGCGTGCCAATATATGAAATATACTCGTCCGCATTGAATTCTCTCTCTTTTTGATAATTACGGTGCTCAAAATCGATAAATCCATAGTTTACACATTGTTATAATCCAATTTGCATGTGTATTCGGTTTCAGGATGAAAGGACTTTTTGTATATTTCCTGTATTTCGTTATATAACGCTTCGTTCGGAGTTTTTAAGTCCGAATGGGTCATAAACATAGCCAGTGTACCGCCGCTCTCAAGAATATCATATACTTTGGGAAATCCGATTTTTTCAGGTATCCACTGAATTGTAGCAGCCGAATATACCAGATCGAATTTGTTGTGTCCAAAGTCATATGATTCAAAATCGGCATTTGTGATTTGGAAATTTTCATATGTACTGAATTTATTCTTTACATACTCTGCAAGATGCTCTCCGAGTTCGATCGCCAAATACGAACAGCCCGTTTTTAAAAACGGTTCAGTGGCCTGACCTGTTCCAGGCCCGATTTCAAGAACTGTTTTGCTTGCATCGAGCTTTGAGTATTCTACAACATCGGCAAAAAGCTCATCACAATAACGAGACCTCCATTTGTCAAACTCTTCGGGAATGCTGTCAAAGACCCTTCTAAAATCCATAATAATACCTCTATTCTTCCAAACCCTATCTGGCAGTAGCTTTGTTGACAAAACCCCACTTTGCTGAAAGCAACGCTGCAATCTGTATTAGCGGTAACACTTTTTCAATTAGCAAATATGCTTAAAATTTCGAGTAATGGGCAACATTAGCCTACATAATTCTGGACTCTTTATCTTTATATCGCTAAAAGGAGGTGCGGAAATGTTAAATAGCGCGAAAACACAGAACTTTAATGCAGATATTAGCCCATTAGTTGAAAAATCAAACAATCTCATTTTATATTCAATTCTTCAAATGTCCATTTTATAGGATGCAGATATAAACATATAATAACACTACTGGCAAAATTCAGGTAATATTCCGAATATCGAAGCCGTTTTCGCACTTTATAGAAAATCTGCAGTACTATTTTACCACAAAAAGAAGCCATTTGATTTCATTGCGGCGGGTGGGTGAGGTTATGGATGCATTCGAAGATGAAGCGACTTAGCGATGCAAAGAGTATATAAAATTTGGGTAAGGCAGATACACATGGATCTGGGGTAAGGCAGATACACATGAATTGGGGTAGGTCAGATACACATGAATTGGGGTAAGGCAGATACGCATGGATTTGGTGTAAGGCAGATCCGCCACTGATGGAGGATTTAGCCGGATACGGCAGGCAGGGCGTATGGGCTAGCAGTAAATGCAAGGCATTTGCGACCAGCCCGTGTCGTAACCTTACAATATTTCCAGAATCTCTACCTTGTACTTGCCTTTCGGTGCGTCAACTTCTACGGTTTCCCCGGCTCTTTTGCCCTTTAAAGCCTTACCGAGATCGGATTCGATGCTAACCTTCATATTTACGGGATCTATATCCATCGTCGTTACAAGCGTTACGACGTCTTCGTCGCCATCTTCCACAAATCTGACCCTGGCTTTGCTGTTGATTCCCATAACCGATTTATCGGTATCTTTATCATCTATTACTTTTGCGGTGGATATCATGGTCATCAGGTACTGGATCCTGTCGTCGTTCTCCCTGTAGTTCCTGCAGGCTTCCTTATATTCCGCGTTTTCAGACCTGTCGCCATGAGCGGCGGCCACCAGCTTTTCCTTCGCGATCTCGGCCCTTTTTACAGTCATCCTGTATTCGAGCTCTTCCTGCAGCTTTTTTATATTTTCTTCCGTCAGTACATTATTCATAGAATCCAACGCCTCCTGATGTGTATTATATAACAACATCGAAGGGTATTCCATGCCCGCAAAAATTTATTTTCTGTATATATCCCCTTTCATTTATGATAATATTAAAGAAATGGGGATACCATTTGAACCGGATTATGGGGACTCAAATAACAAAAAGGACTGATAGGACCAAATGGATGCAATCATACTTGCATCTTCTTCACCAAGGAGAAGAGAACTGTTGACACAGGCCGGCATACCGTTCACAGTGATGCCGGGCGGAGTCGACGAGGGCAGTGCAAAGCTTTTCGGCACACCGTCACAGAAGGCCGAACAGCTGGCGCGAATGAAAGCGGAGGACGTTGCAAAGCAGGTTGACAAGGGGATAGTGCTCGGGGCTGACACCATAGTGGTTTGCGATGATGAAATTTTCGGAAAACCCGCTGATGAAGCACATGCGAGAAGGATGCTCGAACGCTTGAGCGGCCGCAAACATCTGGTCATTACAGGGGTAGCCCTGATGAATGCGGAAACCGGCGAAATCAAAAGCGGCCATGAGATCACGAAGGTCAGTTTTGCCGAATTGACAAAGGATGAGATAGAGTCCTATCTAAAGACGGGCGAACACCTGGGGAAGGCGGGAGCTTATGCCATTCAGGGGAAAGCCGCACTGTTCGTAAAAGGCTTGAACGGCTGCTATTCTAATGTTGTCGGACTTCCATTGCAGAGGCTGTACCGCATGTTGACGCAGATGGGCGTAAACGCAGCCGAATGGAATTTCCAGAAATAAGAATAATATTACAAAATATAGCAAACAATTGTATAAAAATGGTATAATGAAAGGCGGTGTGTTACAAAAATTTAAAGATTGCGGGGTTGACCAAAATGGAATACAGACTTAGAATGAAGGATATACCGGTCAATGAAAGGCCTTATGAAAAGCTCGAGAAATATGGTTCGGAAACCTTGTCAAACGCCGAACTTCTGGCAATCGTCATAAGGACCGGCAGCATGGAGGAAACTTCCGTAGCATTGGCCCAAAGGCTTCTTACATATGGCGGTAATTCGGGCGGGATAGCATTCCTGCATGATATGTCTGTAGAAGAACTGAAACGCACCAAAGGCATCGGGAGAGTCAAAGCCCTGCAGATAAAGGCAGTTATGGAGCTGTCCAAGAGGGTTTCGGCTTCATTGATAAATAACAACCGCGTGACTATAAAATCTCCGGTAGAAGTAAGCACTCTTCTGATGGAAGAGATGCGGCATCTTAAAAAGGAAGTTTTTAAAATAATTCTGCTGAATACGAAGAATCATATTATAAAGTATCTGGACGTATCAGTGGGGAGCCTTAATTCGTCGATCGTACACCCCAGGGAGGTTTTCAGCGAGGCCGTTAAGGCGGGCTGTTCCGGCGTTCTGCTGGTTCACAACCATCCGAGCGGAGATCCGGAGCCGAGCCGGGAAGATATCGAGACGACTCAGAGGCTTGTAAACGCAGGCAATATACTTGGAATAAAGGTCCTCGACCATGTGGTGATAGGGGACGGAAAGTACACAAGTTTCAAGGAGCAGGGGCTGATGTGATACAACCGGTAAATTTTGCAAAGGTAAAATTTGCGGATCGCGACTGTTTTTCCTGCTTCCCTTGTAAAGGACTTTGGGAGGATTGGACATGGGATTTTTTGCTAGAGACATAGGAATCGATCTGGGAACCGCAAACACGCTCGTACACGTCAAGGGAAAGGGGATCGTTGTCAGGGAGCCTTCTGTCGTGGCGATCAACAAGACGACAAAAGCGATCCTGGCAGTTGGTGACGACGCAAAGAACATGATTGGCAGGACGCCTGGCGACATCGTAGCCATAAGGCCGATGAAGGACGGGGTCATCGCGGATTTTGACATAACTCAGAGCATGTTGAAGTATTTCATAAAAAGGGCGATGGGCAGCGGTTTTGTATCAAAACCGAGGGTCGTCATATGCGTGCCCTCCGGCGTTACGGAAGTGGAAAAAAGAGCGGTCGAGGAAGCGACGCTTCAGGCAGGCGCCAAGGAGGCTTATCTTATTGAGGAGCCCATGGCGGCGGCAATCGGCGCCAACCTTCCCGTAGAGGAGCCTTCCGGCAGCATGATCGTCGATATCGGAGGCGGAACGAGCGAAGTCGCCGTTATTTCACTCGGTGGCATCGTTACCAGCAAATCCTTGAGAATAGCCGGAGACGAATTCGACGAAGCCATCGTACATTTTGTCAAAAAGGAATACAACCTTATGATCGGCGAGAGGTCGGCCGAACAGATCAAGGTCACCATAGGAAACGCTTACCTGAAGCCGCAGGAAGAAAGCATGGATGTTCGCGGCAGGGATCTTATAACGGGCCTTCCCAAGAATATATCAATCTCTTCAAGCGAAATAAATGAAGCGCTGAAGGAACCTATCAATGCAATTGTCGACTCCATCAAGTTCACGCTTGAAAAAACGCCTCCCGAGCTGGCGTCCGACATAATGGACAAGGGTATCATGCTCGCAGGCGGAGGAGCTCTTCTAAGTGGGCTGGACAAGCTTATCCACGAGGAGACCGGCATGCCCGTGATGGTAGCCGAAAGACCTCTGGACTGCGTTGCCATCGGAGCCGGCAAGGTACTTGACGAAATCGAGACTCTCAAGAGAGTGCTGATCACACCGAGAAAACTGAAATAGAGAGGAGACATGTCCTTTGCTGCGTATTTTCAGAAGCAAATGGTTCATCGTGTCTTTTATTACGATCATCCTTTTAGTTGTCATGGGGGTTTCAGCAAATAAAAGCAGCAAGCTGAATTGGCTGAATAATATTCTCAGTGTTCCCATGAAGCCGGTCCAGGGATTTTTTACGACTGTGGGCCAGAAAGTCGGGGGAGTATTTTCGTACTTTAAGGATATTGAAGAGGTAAAGAAAGAAAACGAACAGTTAAAGATACAATTAGCCGGGCTTGAAAAGGAAAACCGCGAGCTGTCGGTTCTGAAGGTTAAAAATGAGGAACTCCGCCAGGCTTTGAACCTGAAGGAGCAGTTCGGAGATTATACCATACTGGGCTCGAACATAATCGCGGTCGATCCGGGTAACTGGTTCAACGTATTCAAGATCGACATCGGCGGCAAAGATGGAGTAAAAACCGACGACCCGGTCGTTACAAGCGCAAAGGGCCTTGTAGGCAGAGTTGTATCCTCCGATCTTACGACAGCCAACGTGCAGACGATAATCGACGAGGAAAGCGCCGTATCCGGCTGGATAGCGAAAGCCGGCGGGGGCCACGCCATAGTCAGGGGTGACATGGAACTCAAGGAAAAGGGCCTTTGCAAAATGGATTACATACCTTTAGAGGTAGACGTCGAGGTGGGGGACATTATCGAAACCTCCGGCCTCGGGGGTATTTATCCCAAGGGGATACTTATCGGGCAAGTCATAGAAGTCAGGAAAACAAACAGTGAACTGGACCGTTATGCCATTATTCAACCGGCAGCCGATTTTAAACGGCTGGAAGAGGTCTATGTCCTGAAGAACAACCAAACTAACGAGACAGGTAGTGCCGGAAAATGAAAAGAAAGGTTATATTCTATTCCTTCTTCATTCTGGTATTTTTACTGCTGCAGACCACTCTGCTGCATTATGCTGCAATTCTAGGCGTCATACCCAATATTCTGGTCGTCTTTGTCATCCTGACCGGTCTGCTGCACGGCAATACCGAGGGCGGCACAGTCGGATTTTTTGCGGGCCTGGCAGTTGATTTGCTGTTTGGAGGCGTACGGGGCTTCTACGCCCTGCTGGGACTGTATCTTGGCATCGCGGCAGGATCGGTCAGCCGGAGGCTGTTCAGGGAAAATCTACTGGTTGCGGTATTCTTTACGTTTGTGTATTCTGTTTTATATGAATCCCTGATTTATGTAATAAATAATGTCATGTCGGGCAATATGCAGTTCATGTTTGCCCTGACCGGCGTTATACTGCCCGAGTCAGTCTACAACAGCATTATCGCTTTATTGATGTTTCCGTTCCTCATCAAGGCGGAACGCTGGTTCGAGGGTAAAGAAAGCAATGTAAGAAAGTATTGATCCTGCATTAAGGATCTTTGTACCTGCAAGAGGTGATAGAATTGAAGGATAAGCTGAACAATAGGTATCTTATACTGGCTCTGGGTTTTCTGGTTTTTGGATTCATTATAATATTCCGTCTGTTCAACCTCCAGATAGTGGAGGGTGAAAGATATAACGAGGATTCGCAGAAAAGGGTCCTCAAGGAGAGCGATATCGAGGCGCCCAGGGGGAAGATCATGGACAGGAACGGCGTGCCTGTTGCGATCAACCGTCAGGGCTTTACGGTTCAGCTCGTCAAAACGAGCATAGATACAGCGGAGCTCAATGCAATGCTTCTCAAGATGACGGATATCCTCAACAAGAACAGTGAGGATCATGTCGACAGCCTTTCGAAGTATCTGACCTTCAATCCCATAACCTTTGCGGGAAATACGGACAAGCAGATAAAATCCTGGGAAACGAACGCAAACAAGCTCGATCTGGATGAGAAGGATGTAAAAACTACGCCGGCTGAGCTTTTCAAATACCTTAGGGAGACCAAGTTCAAGATAGATCCCTCATATACGGATGAGCAGGCATACAGGATCATGGTCTTAAGATACGAGATCCTTATCAATAACTGGAACTTCGTCACCGGAGGTACCGTATCCATTGCCACGGACGTCAGCATGAACACGATATCCGAGATCGAGGAGAGGCATAGTGAGTTCCCCGGCGTAATAACGACAGTCGAACCCGTCAGGGAATATGTAAACGCTTTCAACGAGGCTCAGGTACTGGGTTATGTCCGACGCATATCTCAAACCCAATACGACAATCTTAAGGACGAGGGCTATGACAATAACGACCTGATCGGGTTTGCAGGCGTGGAAAAAGCCGCTGAACGCTATCTCCGCGGCAAAAACGGAAAGATGAGCATCGAAGTTGATACGAGCGGAAGGCTGACTCAAAAACAGGAATCAATCGCGGCAATACCCGGAGACGACGTATTCCTGACGATTGACACCAATCTTCAAAAAGCTGCGATGGAGTCGCTGGCCCGCAATATCGATCTGATAAAAAACAAAAAGGAAGACAATAATTTCAATGACGCCAACGCCGGTTCCGCCGTGGTATTGGACGTCAACACCGGAGCGGTACTCGCAATGGCAAGCTACCCGAGCTACGATCCTTCGGTTTATCTGGCGGGCTCTGAGGATAAGCTTGCGCAGCAGACGATAACCTTCCTAAACAGCCAGGACCCGAACAAGTCGCAGCTGAACAGGACTATACAGGAGATATATGCGCCGGGTTCTACGTTCAAGCCGCTTGTCGGCATATCGGCGCTTGAAAAAGGGGTTATAACGCCTAAAAGTAGCATCTATTACGATTCGGGCCATGTCAACATCGGCGGCAGGGACCTGTATTGCCTCGAGTATCCGAATTCGGGCCATGGATCCCTGGACCTCAAGAGGGCGCTTGAAACCTCCTGCAACATATATTTCTATATGCTTGGCCGCGATACGGGAATAGATACCCTTGATTACTGGGCCAACTATTTCGGACTTGGCAAAAAAACCGGAATAGACCTACCGAGCGAGGTGGCCGGATATATGTCTTCCATAGATCTTAAGAAGCAGCTAAGAAACGATATATGGAGGCCTGCCGATACTGCGCAGGTTTCCATAGGACAGTTCGACAACGCATTTACGCCGCTCCAGATGGCGGATTATATCGCAACGATAGCAAACGGCGGAAAGAGGTACAAGCCGTATATCGTCAAACAGGTTGTCCGCTACGACGGCTCCGTTGCAAATGTTACCGAGCCTTCCTTTACAAAGGTCCCTGTCAAACAGTCGACCATGGACGCGATCAAGCAGGGTATGGTGGCAGTTACACAGTCGGTCGACGGTACTGCGTACAAGTCGTTCCTCGGTCTGCCGTTCCAGGTAGCCGGTAAAACCGGTACCGCACAGACGTCGAGAGGTATCGAGCGCTCGCCTAACGCGCTGTTCGTCTGCTACGCTCCTGCCGACAAGCCGAAGATAGCAATCGCGGTAGTCATCGAAAAGGGAGCATGGGGCTCAAACGTAGCGCCAATTGCGAGAGACATCATCGACGAATACTTCGGCCTCAAGAAAGCCGACTCCGGCAGCGCCAAGCTCAAACCGGAAGGCGCGCTGTTCAATCCATAGAATATTTGGAAAGCTTGATGGAGTTAGGATTCGCACAAGAAGCTGCTATTCGTGAAGGATAGCGGCTTTTAATTTTAGGTGAAGGTGAATTATTTAGTTCAGGCAAATGATCTTATGGTTGTCTGTTTTTTATGTCTAGGCAGGTGGGGGTGGGGGAGACGCCGCATTTCAGTTTCGCAACACTTCACAGCCTGTAGCTTTTCCTGCGCTATGCCGTGCAGCCGCTTGCCCCGCCTGGCCATCTTGAATTATTAGTTACAAGTATGGAGATTCCTTCAATGCTTTGATAGAAATGGTATCAACACTAAACGGCAATCAAGGAGAAATGTCATTTGGCTTTGTTCCTAAATTTTTTTTAGTTCAGAAGTGAGTCTGAACAATATCCGGTATGCCCAAATACTATGGGTAGGCATATAGAAAGCAGAAGAAAAATATAGACATAAATCTTATAGCATTTCCTTTTCTGGTTTGATAGAATATTTTCGTAAAGGGAGAGTGTTAAGCTTGGAAGAAGATAAAACATTTGAACTGCTAACAAAAATGTATGGGGAGTTTTCTGGCCGGTTTGATCGTATAGAAGGCCGATTTGATCGAATGGAAGACCGCTTTAAGAGTGCGGAGAATGAGATCAAAAAGATTCAAGTCAAGCTTGAGCATACTATCGAGCCCCAAATAAAGGTCTTATTTGAGGATAGAAACGATATTCATAAAAAATTGGATTCAATTGAGCAGAAAGTTGATGATTTGTCAAAAAGAGTTGATAAACAGGATATTCAAATTAGTGTTATTAAAGGCGGTAAGACGTAAACATGCGAAGGGCTGGGAATAAATGAACTATTACAGGAGCTAAACAAGGCTCCTTTTTCATCCCTCCCGCAATACCCGGGATAATGCTTGCATCGTACCCGCGGCACCTCCCGCACTTCAAGGCTATGCCATCCTCTCTTCCCCGAACAATCCAATTCATTTATTTTTCAAATCCTGCGCTATTTATGTTAAGATAATATTGTCGTAAATTTTCTGAGAGGATGATGAGACAATGGAAGAATTGTTCGTGCGCGGAAAGACCCTGGCGGAGGCCTATCACCGCTCTATAGAGGCGTTGTACAAATATGGCGAGATATGCGAGTGCCCGGATTACAACCAGAAGCAGAAAGAGTGCAGCATGACGATATTTGTTGAGGAGCCCTTTGCTGAACCAATGATCAGCAGGCTTTTCATCGGTGGGCATGCCGACCTCGAGCAGTACAGGCAGGAGATGCTGGACGGCATACTGGATTTCAGGATAGGGCACGGCTGGGATTATACATATCATAACAGGATACAGGAACAGCTTCCGTTCATATACGAGGAACTCAGGCGCAATCCCGACAGCAGGCGGGCGGTCGTCGACGTCAGGGACTGGCGCGCGGATACGAAACACGGCAACACGAGCCCCGCATGCCTGCAGCACTTGCAATTCTTCATACGCGACAACAAAATGCACCTGAAGGTGCTGATGCGCAGCAACGACGCGCCTGAAGCCACGTTTATGAACATGTTCGCGTTCATCATGCTGATGAAGCGCGTCGCTGACGAGCTTGGCGTCGCTGTGGGCACATACACGCACAGAGCTAATTCCTTCCATTGCTACGAGAAGGATTTCAAACTGATGGAAGGCTACATGCGCGGTATCGAGAGAGGCGAGAACATCACTTACGAGTACGAGGGCTTCTATGATGAGCTCATGGAGGAAGCGAAGCCCGAGATAGCCGAAAAGGTGCGGCAACTGAAGGAGCGCACGTAAGGGAGCCATAAAAGTATAAATTAAAAGCAGGTCTCCATACAATTCAGTATGGAACGACCTGCTTTTGTTATGCTTTTTGCCCGAACTGATTGTTATATCACCTTTGGGATATCCCCGGGCATATCCTGTTACGCTGCACAAGCCCTTTTACTCTGCTCAAACCATTATTCTTCACGATACTCGAAGAAATCGAAATCTGCGAATTTTTCTCTTGTGTGCGAATCCTGCGCGAAAATGCCAACGAAGGTTCCCGTGAATTCGCCGAATTCGCTGGCTTCGTCCGAAAGGCAGGTCATATCGAGAACTGGTCCCAGCTTCTCGAAATGCTCCCCGTCGGTACTGTAATAAAACTGCAGCCGTTCCGTCGCAATTTCTGCCCTCAGGTAAACCGGGGCGTCTTTATCCACCACGGCGCATGCATTGTCGCCGTCTATATATTTTTTGTTGACATAACCGCTTATGGCAATTATGTTGCTCTCGAGCTCTTCGCTGTAGGTCTTGCAGATACTGTAGAAATTGGAGGTCTCGTAGTAGCAGGTAAGACCCGCGGCGTGCTGGTACCGGTCTGCGGCGAAATCCATCTTTGTAGTTACCGTGGCGTTGAAGGCGGTCAGCCTTCTGGCAATCAGGCTGGGCCAGTGATTGCTGGTCAGGGACTCGCGGCCTCTCAAACGCAGGTATCCCGGGCGTGCCTTCAGATCAGCCCAGTCGGGAGTGATCTCGTTTCGCGGCGTGCAGAAAGGCAACTCCAGTTCGGGACTGTCAAAGTCGCAGCGGGGCGCCTCCTTTGGGAACGGATAATCCGGCAGCTCCGGCGACGGTACGTCGTCCTTGGCTATATTGGTGCCGTCGGTCATGCGCAGCCAGCCGTCCTCGGTCCATTCCACCTGTTGGATAGCTGTTTCGCGTCCGAGCACGCATCTTTTCTGGGGCATTACCGGACGACCGCAAAGGTGAGCAATGTACCACTGCCCGGTCTGTGTTTCAACAAGCGACCCATGTCCCGCTTTCTGTATTATGACGTCGGGGTTGTATAGATCCTGCATGGAATAATTGATTTCCGGACGCATTGCAAACTCGCTGGTGCAGGATGTGATAACCGGGTTATGAGGATAGCTTTCATACGGGCCTGAGACATTTCTGGAGCGAAGCAGTACGACGCTGTGTCCGTATCCAGTGCCACCCTCGGCGGTCATCAGATAGTACCAGCCGTTGCGCTTATAGATATGAGGCGCTTCGGTAAATCCGCGCTCTGTACCTCCGTATGTCAAACGTACCGGATTTCCGACAAGCTTTTTCCGGGCAGGATCATATTCCTGAAGGACGATCGGCCGTTTGGTTTCGTGTCCCGGCCTGGAATCCCTCTCCTGATTGACGACCCATTTCCTGCCGTCGTCATCGTGGAACAATGAAGCGTCAAAGCCGCTGGAATTGATATAGACAGGATCGCTCCAAGGGCCGCGGATGTTGTCGGACCAGATCAGAAAGTTATCGACGTCGAATTGAAGGCGGCCTGAGCTGTAAACATTGGAATAAAGCATATAAAAACGTTTTTCCGCTTCGCAGTAGGTCAGGCATGGCGCCCAGACGCCCTTGGAAGGCGGAAGGCAGGTCAGGTCGACATGTTGCCTCGTCTTAAGCGCGTAATCGATCAATTTCCAGTGCGCAAGATCTTTCGAGTGATAAATTGGAATACCGGGAAACCATTCAAACGATGAAGTCGCTATGTAATAATCGTCTTCTACACGGATAATGGCCGGATCGGGGTTAAAGCCCGGAAGAATGGGATTGTGAATCATAGTGTGTTCTCCTGTCGCAGTATTAGTAGTATTATTTTCATGTTACTGACTGAATATGAAAAAGTCAATAAAGGTAAGCCTCATATTTTTTTCTTGCTTGATTGGCTAAATAATGTGATAATATTTTATGTGAATCCGTCTTTCGTACAGGGGGTCCGATACATGGAAGAAAACATAATAAACTTTAAAGCTACTGTAAACGGCCTGATTTTGATCATGAGTGAAGAGGATGATTTCGACACTGTTTACGAGCATATTTCAAGGAAGCTGGAAACTTCGGGCAGATTTTTCAAGGGCGCAAGCCTGTCCGTCAAATACCGCGGCAGGAAGCTTGACGCGGGACAGGAGAAAATGATCTCGGAGCTCATTTCGAAGAAAACCAACGCTGAGATCAAAAGCTTTGAGGAGGATACCTCGGCTCCGGAGCAAACCGCCGAGGAGACTGAAAAGGTCGTTGAAAAGCCCAAGATGAAGCGGGTATTTTTCAAGGATCTCGAGGAAGGCGTAACAAAATTCTACAAGGGCACTGTAAGATCAGGCAAGCTGGTGAGTTTTGAAGGAAATCTGGTCGTCATAGGCGACGTCAATCCCGGCGGAGAAGTAATTGCGACGGGCAATGTCATAGTCATGGGCTCACTAAGGGGAATGGTGCATGCCGGCGCCGACGGCAACAAGGACGCGATTATCGCGGCATTGTGCCTGCAGCCTGTTCAGCTGAGGATCGCCGACGTCATCACGCGTCCTCCGGACACGAAAGAGACGAGCAAGGGACTTGTCCCTGAAATGGCTTTTGTACGCGACGACCTCGTATATATCGAAAGCTTTTTGCCTCAGTACAAATAAAACCGTAATCATTTGACCCATTTTACATATGGCCGGTCAAAAGGCACATAGGAGGTATTCTGATGAGTGAAGTCATAGTTATTACATCCGGCAAGGGGGGCGTCGGCAAGACGACTACAACTGCCAACCTGGGCACGGGACTTGCTTTGGCAGGTTGCAAGGTGGTTCTTGTAGATACCGATATAGGCCTCCGCAATCTCGACGTTGTCATGGGATTGGAAAACAGGATCGTCTACGATTTGGTGGACGTGGTTGAGGGCTTTTGCCGTGTCAAACAGGCGCTCATCAAGGACAAGCGTTATGAAGGGCTGTACCTTCTGCCGGCTGCGCAGACCAGGGACAAGACAGCGGTTAACCCGCAGCAGATGATGAAGCTGTGCCAGGAATTGAAGGAAGAATTTGATTACATATTGATAGACTGCCCGGCGGGTATCGAGCAGGGCTTCAAAAATGCGATAGCGGGCGCAGACAGGGCGATAGTCGTGACGACTCCAGAGGTTTCGGCAGTCAGGGACGCCGACAGGATTATCGGCCTGCTGGAAGCCAATGAATTGAGGAATCCCAAGCTTCTAGTAAACAGGCTTCGCGTAGATATGGTAAAGCGCGGCGACATGATGTCAATAGATGATATAATCGACATTTTGGCGATCGGGCTGATAGGGGTCGTGCCGGATGACGAGAAGATCGTTGTTTCCACGAACAGAGGCGAACCTGCCATAACCGACGATAAAGCGCTTGCAGGACAAGCTTACCGCAATGTGGTAAGAAGGATCAGGGGCGAGGAAGTGCCCTTCATGAACTTCAACGAGGATCAGGGCTTTGTTGACAAGCTGAAGAAGTTATTCGGCCTCAAGGCAAACTGAAAAGGAGGGGATCTGAATGCTGCTCGACTTAAGTAAAATATTCGGTAAACCGAAGAACTCCAAGGAAGTTGCCAAGGAGCGGCTCAAACTGGTGCTGATCCATGATCGCGCAAATGTTTCTCCGCAGTTTCTTGAGATGCTTAAGAGTGAGATCATAAAAGTTATCACCAATTACATGGATGTCGACGAAAGCGCGCTGGACATACAGCTTACGAGGACAAAAAGCGATGACGGCGAGAGTATAGTACCCGCGCTTTATGCGAATATTCCTATTAAAAATATTAAAAGCAGCGGAAAATAATATTAAGGTATTACAGGAATATGAACATAGCGCTGATAGCACACGATAACAAAAAAGAATTGATGGTGGATCTGTGCATAGCATACAAGGGGATACTGCAGCAGCATTCCCTTTATGCGACAGGCACCACCGCCTCGTTTATCACAGAGGGCTCCGGACTGCATGTTTACAAGTTTTCGCCCGGCCCTCTTGGCGGTACGCAGCAAATCGCGGCAAGGGTCTCGCTCAATGAGATCGATCTTGTCATATTCCTGCGTGATCCGGTGAATCCGAGGGAATACGAACCCGATGTCAATTCTCTGCTGCGGCTTTGCGATACCAACAATATTCCGTTTGCAACGAATATCGCTACGGCCGAGGTATTGATAAAAGGCCTCGAACGAGGCGACCTGCACTGGCGCGAATTGAAATAAAAATTCACATATGGAACAGACTTTTGCATTTTAATGAAAGCGGCGTGATAGCCGTTTTTTTATACCCTTCTTTGCCGTTTTGTATACATAAAAATGGGATTACAGAAATATATATATAGAGGAATCTCGTGTGCTTATACGGGCATTTCATTTTTATACAGGAGATGAGTCTATATGGACAGTTACATGGCAAGACCGAGATATGCGCCCAGACGGCCCGCTGCGGTCCAGAAGCGAAGAAGAACGCCCCAGTCGAAGGGATGGCTCAAAAGGCTTATCGCATTACAGACCCTGATCTGCATCATATTGCTCCTGATGGTAGTTATCATAAAAGGTATACATATAGCGCCCACGGATTACATATCCAAACAGGTGGATTATGTTCTGAGCCGTAATGTGAAATTGAACAGCATTTTCACATATGTTGAAAAGCTTGCGGCGGACGTCCGCAACAGCATTGTTCCGGGCTCGGCTAAAAAGCCCGGGGATGAGGGGCTTCTGGCAAACGAGGGAAGCCGGACTGCCGACGATGTGGGCGGAGTAAACGGAGCTGGAAACGTTGGGGGAACCGATATAAAGTCCGTCTCAGGGGATACGGATGCCGCCTCGAACGCGTCTGGAATTGTCCCGGAGACGTCTGCCCAGGATGGGTTGAGTTCCGGTTCAGCGGATACCTCTATAGAGTTTTTAAATGATACGCGTGATACTTCGGCCTCAACTGATAGCAATTATGCGTCAACGGACGGTTCGAGCGCCGGTTTGGATACGCAGGAGAATGCTGCGGAAAATGCGGTTGAGCCTTCTGAAAATGCAATGGGTGCAATCGGCGGCACGGGAGCTTCCGACGGAAACGCAGCAAATAGTTCCGAAACCGGGAGTGGGATAGGAGATGCTCTGGCGCATCCGGCGACCTCGGTACTGGCAGCCAGCAGCGAAGAAGCTGCCGGAGAGCTGCCCGAGATGACTGCCCCGGCGTATGGCTCCATCGATACGCCTTTCGGTAAAATCAGCGGTGGCAACTCCGGTATAATTGAGCACAAGGGCATAGACATAGGCTTGAAACCTGGTGGCACTGTAGTTGCCGCAGCGGACGGCGAGGTCGCGGAAGCCGGGATGTCCCCGGAATACGGCGCTTTTATAAGGATAACCCATAAGGGAGGGCTGCAGACGGTATATGCCGGCTGCTCAGGCTTCACTGTTCAAAAAGGAACTAACATCAGCAAAGGGGATGTAGTGGCCCGGATCGGGAATTCAGCCATATCTGTAGGATATCATCTGCATTTTGAGGTGTGGAAGGATGGCAAGCCCGTAAATCCGCTTGAATACATCAGTGTGGACGCCGATTGAGATTCAGGCATGGAAAGTTGGAAGTCAGGATTAGCATACTGTTTATTATATTGCCCCCTGTTTTGATTTTGACCGGCTGCTGGAAAGAATACAGTGCGGCCTTTTTTTCCATAGCGCTGCATGAAATGAGCCATATTGCCGCGGCCAGAGCCAGGGGAATAATGCCTTACTCCGTCAGTATCTCGCCCGTCGGATTCTCCGCCGACATACCCGATATGAACTGCTCGCGTCAAACGGCGATCCTGATTTATTCCGCCGGTCCGGCAGTCAATTTGCTGCTTTTCGCGGCAGGACTGGCGGCCGGTTTTCTCTTCCCCGGGCTCGGTGAAATAACCGGAATGGTGTCGGCGACAAACCTTCTGCTTGCGCTGTTCAACCTATTGCCTGTCTTTCCGATGGACGGAGGAAGGCTTCTGCTTTCACTGCTTTCAGGAAAAATCGGAATGCTGGCGGCAGGAAGGCTGGTGCGGATTACCGCGTGGATTACTTCGTCGGCAGTTGTGCTTTATGGACTCTATAAGGCATATACTGATATTCTTAACATCAGTTTGATCATAGCCGGAGCGTACATGATGCTGCTGCTCAGGAACGGCAGAATGGAGAGTGCTTTCATGAATATCAGGCAGATACTTTACAGACGGACGAGGTTTCTGAAAAAAGGTATTTACCCTGCAAGAGATCTGGTGGTTGCAAAAAATACGCTGTTGTCCGATACTATCGGAAATATGGATTTTGACAGGTTCCATATCGTTTATGTGCTCGATGAAGGGATGCGCATTCTTAAGGTTTTTACCGAAAACGAAATCATTGACGCACTGACCAGGGACGGCGGAAATTTGACTTTCGGGCAACTGATCAGCCGGAATGAGGATGGGGCGCAGACAAATGCGGGCGCTATTACGTAGAAATAATAGGAATGTTGATATTTGCATACTGCGAATATATAATAAGACAGGGTGATAACGATATGTACCTGAAAGCGGCATTCAAATTCAAAAATATATTTATGCTTGCGGTAGGCTTGATACTCGCATTAGCTGTTGCTTACCAATACGGGCCTGGCTGGCTTGCCGGTCTATTTGGTGCCGCCGGTTTTGTCGCTTATGTCGCGGGTATATTGAGTACGGCCAAAAGCAGCAAATTCAGAAGCGAAGTCCAACTGTCCGAAAAGCTGGACGGCATCGACAAATTGAGTTGGGAATGCAACAGCCATTATAGAAAGATCGCGGGACGCCTTGGTAAGAACCTCAGGATGAAGGCGGTAAGGGTACTCAAGGAAAAAGAAGAGCTGCTGAGTTATTTCAAGCATTACGAGGATGACCCCATCAAACAGAAAATAATTGAACAGGCACTGAAGCTTGTCATTGCATACCTGAGCCTTGCCAGCAATTATGCCGACAGCATGCGTGAGCTCTCGCAGCAGAACCTTAACGAGCTTCACGCAAGGATTAATTTCAACAACAGGAAGCTCGGTACTCTGAAAAATTATCAGGCTGTGCTGGAGCTTACAAAAACGGTCGAAATGGATGAAAAGCTTCTGAAGAGCCTGCAGGAAGACCGTGAGGAGCTGGAGATGATCAACGTCAGGCTCGACCAGATCGAGAGCACAATCGTAGGCTTCAAACACAGGATACTTTCAAGTGAGCTTTCTGATCCCGAGACCGAGGAGATCGAAAATGTCATAAACGAGGCGACAGCCCTCGACAATGCGCTCAACGAGCATAGCAGGCTGCGCCAGCGGATATAATGGGACGTGAAACGCAGGGATGGTTCGATGCGTTTCGCTACCTTATGTTTTCCATTATTTCGGCTGTCGACTTGGGCCGGTTCATTGTGTAAAGGTGAACTCCATCGACGCCCTCCTCTATAAGATTCCTTATTTGTTTCGATGCATATTCTATCCCGGCCTTGCGCATGTCTTCGGGATCGTTCTGGTATTTATCCATCATAAGGACCAGCTTCGCGGGTAAGGAACAGCCGCTTTTTGCCGTGATCGACTTGATCTGGTCGGCCTTGAATATCGGCATGACGCCTGCGGTAACGGGACAATCGATACCTGCTGCGCGCGCTCTTTCTATAAAATCGAAAAAGATACGGTTATCGAAGAATAACTGGGTTATCAGAAAATCGACCCCGGCGTCCACCTTTTCCTTGAGGTGTGCCAGGTCCTCGCTGAGCCTTCTGCAGTCTACGTGGCCTTCAGCGTATGCGGCTGCCGCAATGCAGAAATTATTGACCCTCCTGATATGTGCTACCAGCTCCGAGGCGTTGCAGTAGGCGTTTTTGCTGAAATCGAAATCCGGTTGCCCGGCGGGTGGGTCGCCCCTCAGCGCAAGTACGTTCTCGAGCCCGGATTCATGCATTGCGCCAAGCATTCTATCGACTTCCTCTACGGTATGTCCGACACAAGTGAAATGTGCCATGCTTTCTGTATGATACATATTCTTTATCCTTGAGGCTATCTCAAGCGTGCGCCCTTTCTGGCTGCCCCCCGCGCCGTAGGTAACGCTGATATAGTCAGGGCCTAGCGCTGTGAACTGTTCCAGATGGTCATATATGGTCTCGATAGGTACATCCGGCTTCGGTGGGAATATTTCAAATGCTATCACAGGTTTCTTTCTTTTAAACAGATCTACAATTTTCATAATATCCTCCAGAAGTCTTCCGACAGGCTAAATCTTCTAAATAAATTATAACATCAATTAAACTACTGTCAAGTACAATTAAAACACCATCATATTCAGTATGCGATGATTTTACCATGAGGAACTATCATGCATATAATGTATTGAAATAAGTACAAAAACCTGTTACAATTATTTCAACAATTCTATTCTGCCGGGTATCATTACCGGCTATGCGGGTTTTCAGATACACGGGGCGTTGTATCTGCGTAGATTCGTCAAGCCGTGCTGTTCAGGTTTCGGAGGGAGGTGGAGAAATGTTCGGATTATCTGATCCGTTGATCATCGGTGCCTACGTTTTCAGCGTCCTCAGCGCAATTTTATGCGTGGTATACGGTTTGGCTAACTGGAATAAAGAGTCGGAGGATTGAACAAGTCATAATAATCATATCAAGGGTCCTGCAGTTTAAGATATGAGAAGCGGTCGAATATCTTGGAAATAGCATGCTCCTTAAGATTAGAGTGAAAAAAGTAATTATTGTCACTTAATTTTTAAGGAGGTTTTTATGTATATCACAATAATTATTCTTATCTATCTTGCCATAACGGCATTTCTAGGTTATCTCGGTTACAAAAGGACAAAAACCTCGGCGGATTATCTGATCGCCGGCAGGAGGACGCACCCTCTCATAATGGCGCTTTCATACGGCGCGACGTTTATCAGCACTTCAGCCATAGTCGGTTTCGGCGGCGCGGCCGGACAGCTCGGCATGGGACTTCTGTGGCTAACCTTCCTCAATATATTCGTAGGCATTTTTATAGCTTTCGTATTATTCGGCAAGAGGACCCGGAAAATGGGTCACAATCTGGATGCCCACACATTCCCGGAATTGCTGGGCTTGAGGTACGGGTCCAAGTTCATACAGGGCTTTGCAGGGGCAATAATATTCCTGTTCATGCCGATCTATGCCGCATCCGTTATTAAAGGCGGAGCGGACTTCATTCAATCGTACTTCGGCATATCCTACCAAGTATCGCTGCTGGCATTTGTCGCGGTTGTTGCCGTTTACGTCTTCATGGGTGGTCTCAAGGGAGTCATGTATACCGACGCCTTCCAGGGCTTCCTCATGTTCGTAGGCATGACGTTCCTCGTCGTATTCACGTACAACAAGCTCGGGGGTGTAGCAAGCGCGCATCAGCAGCTTGCAAACCTTTACAACGATCCTGCCGTGAAAGAACAGGCAGCAGCGCTAGCAAAAGGCGGGTTTGCCGGCTGGACTTCGATGCCGCGCTTCGGGACGCCGATCTGGTGGAATCTCGTATCGACTATAGTAATGGGCGTAGGAATAGGCGTTCTTGCGCAACCGCAGCTGGCTGTCCGCTTCATGACCGTGAAGAGTAACAAGGAACTGAACAGGGCTGTCGTTTCGGGCGGAGTATTCATACTTATGATGACGGGTGTCGCATTTGTGGTCGGTGCGCTGTCCAATTTGTATTTCTACGCCAGCACCGGTAAAATTGCGTTGGTCGCGGCCGGAGCCAACGACAAGATCATTCCTGAATTTATAAAGGCTTTCGTGCCCGGCTGGTTCGGGCCGGTTTTCCTGATCACGCTTCTGGCAGCCGCCATGTCCACTCTCAGCTCCCAGTTCCATACGATGGGATCTGCGATAGGAAGGGACGTATATGAAAAAAGCCTTGGCGGCAAAGGCAGCAGCATGATGCTTTCAAAGGGAGGAATGCTTTTAGGCGTCCTGCTCAGTACGGGCATAGCCTGGCTTACGACCTACCTCGACGTCAGCATGGCTATAATCGCGACCGGAACCTCGCTGTTCTTCGGCCTTTGTGCGGCATCCTTCCTGCCGTCGTATATCGGCGCGCTGTATATCCGCAGAATGCCCAGAGCGGCTGCTAAATGGGGAATGATCAGCGGTTTTGTTTCGAGCTTCTTCTGGATATTCTTCATTCACGAGAAAGAGTCGGCAAGCCTGCAGCTCTGCAAGCTGCTTACCGGTAAGCCGTCGCTTCTGAAGGATACGGCGCTCTCCCAGTTGTCAATGGTGGACCCGATATTCATCGCGCTGCCAGTGTCACTTATCGTTACGTGTGTTCTTATGATAGCTCTGAAGCCTGACCTGGAATTCGGGCACCTCGAGAAATGCTTCAGCGGGATAGGCTGCACTAAAGCCGTTATACCGGATAAAGCGGCAGACGTAAACGCCAAAGGCTGACAATCTGCGAGCAGGGACGAAGCTGTTGGTTTCGGGTGTAACTGATGAACTTGTCGGAAGCTTCCGGTCCAGGGTGAAACAACAGCTCCCGGACGAAGCTTCCGGCTCGGTGTGAAGCTGCAGCTGAACTTGTGAAAAGTTGCCGGTCCCGGGTGAAGCTGTCGCCATAATTACATCAGGTGCTTAATATAATGCAGGACTGTCGGATAAGTAGTTGTACTTTTTGAACCGCCATTGCAGCATAAGCGTTTGATTTATAAAAGGACCAATTTATGGGCTCATACTGCCGGTATTGCAGTTTTGTCCACGGTGGTTTACAATAGCAATTAATTGCGTAATGATATGGGGGTTATATATGTTTAAAGTTACCAGAAAGGAAGTACTGAATCCGACAGTCAAGCTGCTTGAGGTAGAAGCTCCTTATATAGCAAGAAAAGCTGAACCCGGACAGTTTGTCATGATCAGGATAAACGAGGAAGGCGAAAGGATACCGCTTACCATAGCTGATTATGACCGTGAGAAGGGAACAGTTACAATAATTTTTCAGGAAGTCGGCAAGACTACCCAAATGCTCGGGACGCTCGAAAAAGGCGATAGTATTCTGGATTTTGCCGGCCCGCTCGGTGTGGCAAGCCACCTGGAAGGCGTAAAAAAGGCCGCCGTTATCGGAGGAGGCCTCGGCACGGCGATCGCATACCCGCAGGCAAAGAAACTGCACAACCTCGGAGCAGAGGTCGACGTTATCACTGGTTTCAGAAATGAAAGTCTTATATTGCTCGAGAAAGAGCTCAAAGCTTCCTGCTCAAGACTTTTTGTCATGACCGACGACGGTTCGAACGGGAACAAGGGCTTTGTTACAGATATGCTCAAAAAGCTTATAGAAGAGGGCAACCAATACGATATGGTAATCGCTATCGGTCCCCTGATCATGATGAAGATGGTTTCCATGCTGACCAAGCCTTACGGTATTAAGACAATTGTCAGCATGAATCCCGTAATGGTCGACGGTACCGGAATGTGCGGAGGCTGCCGTGTTACAGTTGGAGGCAAGACCAAATTCGCTTGTGTCGACGGACCCGACTTCGACGGCCATGAAGTGGATTTCGATGAAGCCATGAGAAGGCAGGCAATGTACAAGAGCCAGGAAAAGCAGTCGCTCGAGAACCATGTCTGCAGATTGGGGGGTGCGGCAAATGGCTGATATGTCATTACAGAAAGTAAAGATGCCCGAACAGGAGCCTTCGGTAAGAAGCGGCAATTTCAAGGAAGTTGCGCAGGGTTATAACGAAGAGATGGCCTGCAGGGAATCACAGAGGTGTCTCCAGTGCAAGAACAAGCCGTGTGTAAGCGGTTGCCCTGTAAACGTGCAGATACCCGAATTCATAAAGCTCATCAGCGAAGGCGATTTTGAAGGCGCCTACGCAAAAATAAAGGAAACCAACAGTCTGCCTGCCATATGCGGACGCGTATGCCCGCAGGAATCGCAGTGCGAGCAGCTCTGCGTCAGGGGCAAAAAGGGAGAACCCGTAGGTATAGGAAGGCTTGAGAGGTTTGCCGCAGATTGGTTCATGGCCAACAAGGAAAGCAAAGCGGAAAGCGGAAAACGCAATGGAAAAAAAGTTGCCGTAGTCGGTTCCGGACCTGCCGGTCTTACCTGCGCGGGCGACCTCGCAAAGATGGGCTATGAAGTCACCATATTTGAAGCCTTCCACGTACCCGGAGGAGTTCTGATGTACGGAATACCCGAATTCAGGCTTCCCAAGGCGCTCGTCCAGCGGGAAATAGAGACTGTGCGCCAGCTCGGCGTAGATATAATGACCAATATGGTCATAGGCAAGGTATTGTCGCTTGATGAACTCCAAAAAGAGGGCTACGAAGCCATCTTCATAGGGAGCGGAGCAGGACTGCCCAGCTTCATGGGCGTTCCCGGAGAGAACCTCAACGGGGTCTACTCTGCCAACGAATTCCTTACCAGGGTCAACCTCATGAAGGCTTACCGCTTCCCCGATACCGACACGCCCGTAAGGGTCACGAAGAGTGTCGCGGTGGTCGGCGGAGGAAACGTTGCGATGGATGCCGCAAGGTGCGCAAAGAGGCTTGGAGCGGAGAACGTGTATATCGTTTACAGGCGTTCCGAGGCTGAAATGCCTGCAAGACAGGAAGAAGTGCATCATGCGAAGGAAGAGGGCATAATCTTCAAGCTGCTGAACAACCCGACCAGGGTCCTTGGAACGGACGATGGCTGGGTAAAGGGCATGGAATGCGTTGAGATGGAGCTTGGCGAACCAGATGCATCCGGCAGGAGGAGGCCCGTGGCAAAACAGGGATCCGAGTTCGTGCTGGATGTTGAGACGGTTATCGTGGCGATAGGACAGTCTCCCAACCCGCTGATTAAATCAACCACTCCGGGCCTTGAGACCCAGAAGTGGGGAGGTATCATCGTTGAGGAAGAAACTGGCGCTACAAGCAAGGAAGGCGTCTATGCGGGCGGCGACGCCGTGACGGGCGCTGCGACGGTCATATTGGCAATGGGAGCCGGAAAGAAAGCCGCCAATGCGATCGATGAGTATTTGAGCAAGAAGTAATAAGTAAACAGGCTTAATGGGGCGCAGCTGCAAACATGCAGCTGCGCCCTTTATGCGTTTGCGGGGGCGGGCGGGGGAGGCTATAAAACAGGCATCCGCTTCATCACAAACAGTCTGTATTATCTAGGTGGGCGGGGGAGGCTATAGGATGCATGATGATACGACATAGCGGTACATGGCTAATGCATAATGAAGTGAGGCAAATCCGCCATGGATGGCGGATTTAGCCGGATACGGCAGGCAGGACGCATGGGCGAGCAGCAAATGCAAGGCATTTGAGACCAGCCATGCCGTTAGAGGCGGCCGAACATGTCAGGGCATGAGCTTTGGACCGCTTGGAGCATCATCCCGCATCCAGTAGCCTCCCCCGCCCGCCAAAGCTGTCACCGGTTCAAAAGCTAGTTGCAAATATAGACGAAACATATTTATAGCAGAAAAATACCAATTTTGTTTTGAAGAAATACTGCGGATATGTTATATAATGTGAACAAAAGATTATTTATATGGCGATGAAGAAATAGAAAAAAGGCACGACAACTTTAAAATGCCGCCATTTGCTAGTTCAGCATAAATACCGGGGAGGACAATATGCAAATAATCGATTTCACTGAAAATCACATAGAGCAGGCAATTCAAATAGGCAAACAGAATTATGCTGCCGAACGGGAATATGTTCCTGTGCTGCCTCCTGTCGATACTTGGCCCGACATGCGCGCTTTCGCCGAAAACGAACTCGGCGTTGCTGCGTTTGAAGGAGAAAAGATGCTTGGCTATTTGTGCTGCTTTTCACCTTTCGGGAATGCCTTCGAATCAACCGACGCGGTAGGAATTTTTTCCCCCATGCATGGTAACGGCGCAGTAGCCGAAGACAAAGACGAGGTTTACGCTCGTATGTATCAGGCTGCCGCTGAAAAATGGGCAAAAGCCAAAGCGACCAGCCACGCAATTTGCTTGTACGCGCATGATACAGTTGCTCAAGAACAATTTTTTCGTTATGGCTTCGGTTTAAGGTGCATGGATGCAATCAGGCCAATGGAGGAAATAGTATCGCAGGATAGTCCCCGATATACCTTTCGCGAGTTATCTCAGGATGAATATATTCTTGCTTATCTGCTATATGATATGCTGGGCGAACATATGGCAAGCAGTCCGACTTTTATCGTTCGTTCGCATTCCCAGGAAGCCTTTTATGAATCGATTACAAACGAGAGCAGATTCTTTATAGCGGAATATGGCAATGAGATCGTAGCGTTTTTGACAATCGCCGGTAGCGGGGAAACTTTTATTACGGAGGCTTCCGATTTGGGAAATATAGTCGGCGCTTTCTGTCTGCCCAGGCACAGAGGAACCGGAGTTTATCGAAGCTTATTGAACTTCGCGGTTAGTACGTTGAAAGCAGAAGGTTTCAAGCGCCTTGGCGTCGACTTTGAGAGTATCAATCCGACGGCACACCGCTTCTGGTCGAAATACTTCTTGATTTATACCCATAGCGTAGTCCGGCGAATCGACGAATATAGCGTAAAACAGTAATAATTGTATTGTATGACTAATGCTGAATTTCGATTAAAGGATGCTCTGAAAAAAATAAGGGTTAGGGTGTGAAAATGGATTTGCGTTTAACCTTCAATGAAGATGCGCCAAACTACGAAAGATTTCGTCCGACATATTCAGACGAGCTGTTTGACGATGTAATCCGGTTTTCAAGTCTCGGCGAAAATAAAAGGGCGCTGGAAATAGGAATAGGCACAGGCCAAGCTACTTTACCCTTTTTAAAAACCGGTTGCAAGGTAACCGCTATTGAGATAGGTGATAAACTTACACAATTTTCAAGGGAAAAGTTTAAAGAATTTAAGAATTTTGAAGTGATAAATCAGGATTTTGAAAGCGTTCAACTCGAAGAAAACGCCTATGACCTGGTTTATTCAGCATCGGCTTTCCATTGGATACCGCAGGAGACAGGGCTTCCGAAAGTCTATGGACTTTTGAAAAGCGGAGGTGTGTTTGCATGGTTTTCAATACAGCCTTTTCCCGCCAAAGAACACATGCACATACATGAGGCTCTGCAAAAAGTATATGGGAAATACAGTAAATTTTTTGGAGAGCAAAAGCCTCAAACGGACCCGCAAATGCAGCGGCAACTTGAGAAAAAAAGTTCGGGAAGGTTCGATGCATTAAGACAGTACGGCTTTGCCGATGTTACCGAAAAGTTTTACTATGGTACAAGGACATTTAGCGCAAAAGATTATATTACACTCATCAGTACATATTCAGACCATAGGGCAATGCCTGAAGAGAGCAGGATGCCATTCCTGAAGAAAATCGCCGATACAATTGACCGCTGCGGCGGCAAACTTACCCTTTCAGATACTATGTTTTTATGCATGGGCAGAAAACCATAGCCACTTCGTAATTTGTCTTACTGTACCGGGCATTTACTTTGGCAATCGGGCGTCATAACATTCGACGTTTTTTTGACGGCATTGTAGCGGCTTTTTATCATAATATCCTTGACAACCCGGCGCGGTGTTTTGTATAATAGCTTTTGCCTGATGAATTCAGGCACGCCTACGGATAAATTGCGCGGGATTAACTCAGTGGTAGAGTGTCACCTTGCCAAGGTGAAAGTCGCGAGTCCGAATCTCGTATCCCGCTCCAATCCGGAAGCCAGAGACCAGCAGCCATAGAGCGGCAAAGATCGTACTTTTATTTGTGTCAGGAAACATAACCTCAGTACATGGTATCCGGTCTCTGATTTCCGTTTTTCATAAATGCGGGTGTAGTTCAATGGTAGAACATCAGCCTTCCAAGCTGATTGCGTGGGTCCGATTCCCATCACCCGCTCCAATACAAGAAAAGACAAATACCTATTACGGTACTTGTCTTTTTTTGTTTAAATAGCTTTTTGGGAAAAAGACTCAAATTATAATTAAAAATACTAATATTTGTTAATCTGAACAAGCATGATATAATAAGTATAAAATTATCGGAGGTGGAAGTATGTCCATTGCCATTCTGAAAGAAATAACCGCTGTTGAAAACGAAGCACAATCGATCTTGACAGAAGCACAACTAAAAGCAAAGGAGACTGTAGCCACCGCCAGGACCGAAGCTTCGGCTTTGGTGGACAGTGCAGTGAATGAGGCGGGACATGAAGCGGAAGATATAATCAGAAAATATGAAGCGAAAGCTGATGAAGATATCGGTGCCATCAGGCAGAAGACCCGGAATGACTGCGATGAAATAATAAAAAATTCTGGCGCAAGGCTTGAAGAGGCGGTTAACTTCATCATCGGGAGGATATTAAAGCAGTGATCGTCAGTATGAGCAAAATTACCGTGCTTGGTTTGGAGAGCGAACGTAAGGCAATGTTGGGCAGCCTTATGGATATCGGCGCTATAGAAATAAGCGCTGCCGATCCTGAAGAGTACGAAGAACTTGCCCAAAACCCCAATATACAGGATGAATTGACGGATATCGGCAATGACTTGAGCGATGTTCGGTCGGCATTGTCAATTCTGGGGAAATATTGTCCTGAAAAAGGACGATTTCTCCAAAGCAGGCGGGAAATAACCGTTTCCGAATTCAACAAGCATCTGGACAACAAGGATCTGATATGGAATTCTGCCGATTCGATAAGGCATCTTGAAGAACAGATAATTCAGCTGACAACCGAGGAAAACAAATCAAAAAATCTAGCCACGTCACTCAAGCCATGGAGCGCGTCAGATATGCCTCTACAGACAAAAGGTACGGAAAAGACCGAGTTCGTTATGGGGACGATTCCGGTGACCTTCGATTGGGATTTTGTAGAACGTGATATCTGCGGAAAAGCTCCGCTGGTAATGGAGAGAGTCGGCAGGGACAGTGATCAGTATTACGTCAATGTCGTATATTATAGAGGTATGGAAGAGGAATGCCTTTCAGCGTTGAAAGCCTTCGGTTTCAGCAGGGTGGTATTTGCAGGTTTGGAAGGCACTGCCGCTCAGAATATAGAAGCGCAGAGAGATCGTCTGATAAAGATTTCGGAAGAAAAGGAAAAGTCGGTGGAACGCATCAAAAGTCAGGAAAG
Source organism: Bacillota bacterium (assembly GCA_023412915.1). Taxonomy (GTDB): domain Bacteria; phylum Bacillota; class Clostridia; order Acetivibrionales; family DTU013; genus JAEYOM01. Next base: position 28,691 of record JAEZRE010000016.1, on the reverse strand, counting down.
GGCCAGAGCTTCCATTGAGATATTGAGCGACTTTCTATTGATGGAACAGAGCCGGGTCAGAGTGATGAACAGGCTTCTTAAGACTGACAAAATATTCATGATCAAGGGGTGGATCCCGGAAAAACTATCAAAATCCGCGAAGGAATTTATAGAATCGAGGTACACGGCAAGTGTAGAACTGCAGAAACCCGGTGAAGATGAGGAATTCCCGGTCCTGCTTGAAAATAACGGATTTTCCGGGTCAGTTGAGCCCGTAACCGTCATGTATAGCCTTCCAAACAGCCGTGAAATAGATCCTGATACTGTAATGGCCCCGTTCTTTATATTGTTTTTCGGACTGATGCTTTCCGATGGGGGCTACGGTCTGGTTATGGCTTTATTGTCCGGTCTTGCGCTGTGGAAGCTGAGGCTGGACGCCAGTATGCGAAAATTTGCCAGACTCATGTTTTTCTGCGGGCTGTCCACTGTTTTCTGGGGGGCTATGTTCGGTGGCTGGTTTGGTATCAGCTTCTTTACGAAATATGCAATCTGGTTCGACGCGACAAAGGATCCTCAGCTTATGCTCAGCTGGTCGCTCCTTTTCGGTATAGTGCATCTTTATGCCGGCCTCGGAATGAAGGCGGCGAACATGATACGGCGAAAGCAGTACCTTGACGCGTTGATGGACGTAGGGACATGGTATGTCACGTTCACCGGATTTGCGCTTTTCCTGCTGCCATTCGTGCCGAAGGTTGACAAGGCGCAGGTCGAGCCGCTTGTAGAACTGGGAAAGTATCTGCTTGCCGCCGGAGCAATACTGTTGATACTTACGCAGGGTAGAAAGAGTAAAAAAATGTTCGGAAAATTATTCGGAGGCGTTGCCAAGCTGTACGACATCATCAGTTTTCTGAGCGACGTGTTGTCGTATTCAAGGTTGATGGCGTTGGGAATAGCGACGTCAATCATTGCGTCGATCGTCAATCAGATGGCTTTCATGTTTGATTTTCCGGGCTTAATGAAGCCTATCGCGGCCGCGTTGATATTATTGGTTGGTCATACCGTCAACTTCGCCATCAACTCGCTGGGCGCATATGTACATTCTTGCAGACTCCAGTTCCTGGAGTTCTTCGGCAAGTTTTACGAGGGAGGTGGCGAAAGCTTCGAACCTTTAAGGGCTGAAACACAGTATATAATCGTTAAACAGGACAAAGTCGCATAGGATAACACAATATAAAATTGGAGGGTTAATTCAATGATTATCGACGGACAGATTTTAGCTTATTTGGGAGCGGCAATAGCATTCTTTGTGGCAGGCATCGGATCATCACAAGGCGTTGGTATAGCAGGACAGGCCGGATCTGGCGTCCTGGCGGAAGATACCAGGAAGTTCGGCTCTGTTGTAGTTCTGGAGGCTTTGCCTAGTACGCAGGCAATTTACGGGTTTGTCATCGCGTTTATGATAATAGGCAATATCAATCCTGCATTGACGATACAGGAAGGCTTCAGACTGCTTATTGCAGGACTGCCTGTCGGTATGGTAGGCCTGGTATCGGCTATTTTCCAGGGTAAGGTTGCCGCTGCGGGAATACAGATGATCTCAAAGCAGCCCAAGGCGACCGGCCAAGCCATCACACTGGCACTTATGGTTGAAATGTTTGCTATCATAAGCCTTGTCGTTTCGATACTGATGCTTTGATAAAGCAGGAACGATAAAGGAAAAGGAGTTTCCCGATGACAGGTATAGACAAAATAAAATCGAAAATATTGGAGGATGCCGCTGCACAAGGCGCGCTTCTGGATGAAAAGGCAGCTGCGGAAGCGAGGAGTATCTTGGATCTTGCTGCTGCCGAGGCGGCTGTTAAGAAATCGGAACTCACAGGAAAGGCTGAATCCGACGGCGCGGAGATTTACAGAAGGCTTCTGGCACAGGCCGGACTTGAACAACGTAAGGATATTCTAAGGACGAAACAGGAATTGATCGATACCGCATTCAGGATGGCCTTTGACAGAATATGCAGCCTGCCGGACGGGGAGTACCAGAAATTGCTTGAGGATATGATAGTGGAGGCTGCCGGAATAGAGGGCGGGGAGATAATACTCTCGGAAAAGGACGTGAAGCGTCTGGATGAACAGTTTTTGAACAATATCAACAATCGCCTGGACAATATGACTAACAGAAGCGCAGTATCGCTGTCGGAACGGAATATTGTAACGGCCGGAGGCTTCATTCTTAAACAAGGAGATGTGGAAATCAACGGAACGTTTGAAATATTGTTCGGCACTCTCAGAAATGACCTTGAAAATGAAGTCGTCCGGATATTGTTCAACACCTGACCTTAGCAGTTCAAAAATAATTGAGGGAATCGATGATGTTAAAAATCAACGAAGGCGATTACATATATGCCTCTGCCCGCATAAGGGCAAAGGAAGCAAAATTGCTCGGCACTTCTCATTATGATAGGATGATCGATGCGCCTTCCGCAGAGATGGCTTATAAAGTATTGGCGGAAGCGGAATACGGCTTTGAAAGAGGCGTACTTTCAGACGTTTTCGCCTATGAAAGGCTTCTCTCGGACGAGTTGCGGAAATGCTACGGACTGCTGCTGGAAATAGCCCCGCAGGCAGAGGTGGTAAAAGTATTTCAAAGGCGCTACGATTATTTCAATGCAAAGGTTCTTCTTAAAGCCGAGTTTTCGGGTAGGGAAGCGCCCGACATACTGTCGGATGTGGGTACGATCGGTACAGCTTGCATCGTACGGATGATCCGTGAACGTGATTATGGAGAATTCACTCCTTCAATGAAAAAGGCGTTAACCGACGCATATGATGTTTTTTCAAGGACGCAGGATCCGCAGACAGTGGATTTTATACTGGACAAAGCCTCGTACCACCAGCTTTCATCGGATTTGTACAATATCGGCAGCCGATACCTGCATACAATTGCCGATATCCTTTCCGATAGCGTAAATATAAGGATGTACATACGCGCCAGGCTTTTGAATAAAACCTGGGATTTCGTGAAAAAGCTTCTTCTTGAAGATGGTACAATATCCGAAGCGGTTTACCACAGAAACTGTGATTCGTCGATAGACGCCTTCGTCGAGAGTATACGCGGCACTCCTTACAGCAACGTCGTTCTAAAAGGCTGGGAGCTGTCAAGAATAAGAAAGGACACTGCAATACTCGAAAAGCTGCTTGACGAATACCTGATGGGATTTGTCCGGAGTGCCAGATTTATTTCTATGGGAGTCGAACCGATGATAGCCTGGCTCTTTGCAAAAGAGACGGAGATACGGAATGTCAGGATAATCATAACGGGCAGGATCAATAGCCTGCCGGCTGAATTGATACGTGAAAGGCTGCGTACTGGATATGTATAAGATCGGTGTGATAGGTGAAAAGGATGCGGTGCTTGGATTCAAGGCATTGGGCTTCTCGGTCTTTCCCGTACAGGGAAGGGAGCAGGCGGCCGAAGTACTTTCAAAGCTTGCAACTGAGCAGTATGCTGTAATTTATGTAACTGAGCAGACAGCATCAACTATTGTAAACGAAATTAATAATTACAGGGAGAACCGTTTCCCGGCGATTATTCCAATACCCGGCGTACAGGGCAGTATGGGGATCGGTATGCTGGGAGTTAAAAAATGTGTGGAGAAGGCTGTAGGAGCGGATATCCTCTTCAGGGATTAATAAGTCATTTAACCAATCGAAAGCGAGGGATTTAGTTTGAGCCAGGGAACAATCAGCAAGGTGTCGGGCCCTTTGGTAATTGCCGAAGGAATGCGGGACGCCAATATGTATGACGTCGTTCGTGTCAGTGAGCACCAGTTGATAGGAGAAATACTGGAAATACATGGAGACCGGGCTTCCATCCAGGTATACGAAGAAACCTCGGGACTTGGACCGGGCAGTCCTGTCGTATCGACAGGGGAACCGCTCAGCGTTGAATTGGGTCCCGGACTGCTTGAAAATATATTCGACGGGATACAACGTCCTTTGGAAGCAATGCGTGAAAGGGTTGGAAGCAATATTACCAGGGGAATACGAGTACCGTCGCTCGACAGGAATAAAAAATGGCTGTTCAGGCCTGCTATGTCAGCCGGCGATAGAGTTGTTCCCGGAGATATAATCGGTACTGTCCAGGAAAACTCAATTTTTGAGCATCGCATAATGGTTCCCTCCGGCGTCGAGGGCATAATAGAGAATATTTATAAGGGCGAATTTACTGTGGAAGGTACGGTCGCGACGGTAAGAACCGCTCACGGATTCAAAGACCTGACGTTGATGCAGAAGTGGCCCGTGCGTAAGGAACGCCCGTATAAAACGAAGCTGTCGCCTGATGAACCGCTGATAACGGGTCAGAGGGTAATCGACACACTTTTTCCGATAGCAAAGGGTGGGGTTGCTACCGTTCCGGGTCCGTTCGGGAGCGGTAAAACCGTAGTGCAGCATCAACTGGCGAAGTGGGCTGATGCGGATCTGGTCGTCTATATAGGCTGCGGAGAACGCGGAAATGAAATGACGGATGTACTGATGGAATTCCCGGAGCTTAAGGATCCAAAAACTGGTGAGTCACTGATGAAACGAACCGTACTTATCGCAAATACTTCCGACATGCCGGTTGCCGCCAGGGAAGCTTCTATTTATACCGGTATCACCATTGCTGAATACTTCCGCGACATGGGTTATTCGGTAGCGCTGCTGGCGGATTCGACCTCACGCTGGGCTGAAGCGCTCCGTGAAATGTCCGGACGTCTGGAAGAGATGCCTGGTGAGGAAGGTTATCCTGCATATCTCTCATCCCGTCTCGCTCAGTTTTATGAACGTGCCGGGAAGGTGACAACGCTTGGAGCGGGAGATCGGAAGGGTGCGCTTTCTGCCATAGGTGCGGTGTCCCCTCCGGGTGGAGATATTTCCGAACCGGTCACTCAGGCGACATTGCGTATAGTCAAGGTCTTCTGGGGTCTTGATTCTAATCTTGCATATCGGCGCCACTTCCCGGCAATAAACTGGCTGACGAGCTATTCTCTTTATGCCGACAGGATGAAGGATTGGTACAGCGCTCATATTTCCAAAGACTACAATTCTTATCGCGGTGAAGTAATGAGGATACTGCAGGAGGAAGCTGAACTCGAAGAAATAGTCAGGCTGGTCGGCGTTGACGCTCTTTCGCCGAAGGATAGAGTAACGCTTGAAACCGCAAGGTCGATACGTGAGGATTATCTACATCAGGACGCATTCCACGAAGTGGATACCTATACTACACTGGAAAAACAGTTCGGTATGCTCAAGCTGATACTTGCCTTTTATCATAAGGCAATGGACGCGGTGGGAAAAAATGCGGATATCGACGATGTTTTCAGCCTGCCTGTCAGAGAAAGGATTGGACGCGCGAAATACGTGCGCCAGGAGGATACGGACAAAGAATATGCCTCTATCATGCAGGAGCTTGCCGGACAGATGGATGCGCTGATCGCGAAGGAGGATAAATAATGCTGAAGGAATATCGCTCCATATCGGAAGTAGCCGGCCCTCTGATGCTGGTACGGAACGTTGACGGAGTAACCTATAACGAACTGGGCGAAATCGAATTGAAGGATGGAGAGGTAAGGCGCTGCAAGGTATTGGAGGTGGAAGGGACCAACGCACTTGTACAATTGTTCGAAAATGCGGTTGGAATAAACCTGTCCAGCAGCAAGGTGCGTTTCCTGGGGCGCGGAATGGAATTGCCAGTTTCGGCGGATATGCTTGGAAGGGTATTCGATGGCCTCGGAAAGCCTATTGACGGAGGCCCGGAAATAATACCCGACGATCGGCTGGATATAAACGGACAACCAATGAACCCGTCTGCCCGCAATTATCCTTCGGAATTCATCCAAACCGGTATTTCGGCTATTGACGGCCTTAACACTCTCGTACGGGGGCAGAAGCTTCCCATTTTTTCTGGCTCGGGTCTTCCGCATGCGCAGCTTGCCGCTCAAATCGCCAGGCAGGCTGAGGTTCTCGGGACGGACAACAAATTCGCAGTTGTATTCGGAGCCATAGGTATCACTTTTGAAGAAGCTGACTTTTTTATAAACGATTTTAAAAGGACAGGTGCAATCGAGAGGGCTGTACTCTTTATGAACCTTGCCAACGATCCGGCGGTTGAACGTATTGCAACTCCCAGGATGGCGCTCTCTGCTGCGGAGTATCTCGCCTTTGAAAAGGGAATGCACGTGCTTGTCATACTTACCGACATAACAAACTATGCCGAAGCGCTGCGCGAGGTTTCCGCGGCAAGAAAGGAAGTACCGGGGCGCAGGGGCTACCCGGGCTACCTTTATACGGACCTCGCCACATTGTATGAACGCGCGGGGCGAAAAAAGGATCACGAAGGCAGCATTACGCTGATACCGATACTGACGATGCCCGAAGATGACAAGACCCATCCTATCCCTGATCTTACGGGTTACATAACCGAGGGGCAGATAATACTAAACCGCGAACTGCACAAGAAGGGTATTACGCCGCCTATTGACGTATTGCCCTCACTGTCGCGATTAAAGGATAAGGGAATAGGAAGCGGCAAGACGCGCGAAGACCACGCCAACACGATGAACCAGCTTTTCGCGGCATATGCGCGCGGCAAGGAGGCGAAGGAACTGGCTGTGATCCTCGGAGACGCCGCACTGACGGATGTCGACAAGCTTTATGCCAGATTTGCCGACGCTTTTGAAGCCGAATATGTCAACCAGGGCTTTGAAAAGGACAGACCTATCACAGAAACGCTCGATCTGGGCTGGAAGCTGCTGTCCATATTGCCTGTCGGAGAACTGAAGCGCATAAAGCAGGAATTCATAGACAAGTATCTGCCCGGACATATTTCAGCGGAGGAGAAATAACATGGCCCGAATGAACGTCAATCCCACGCGGATGGTTCTGACAGGATTGAAAAAAAGGCTTAGAACAGCCCAAAGAGGCCATAAGCTGCTGAAGGACAAAAGGGATGAACTCATGAAAAAATTTCTTGATATCGTCCGCGAGAATAAAAGACTGCGTGAGGAAGTTGAAAAAAAGCTTCAAACAGTACATTCGCGTTTTGTCATGGCCCGTGCGGAGATGAATCAGGAGGTTCTCGAAGAAGCGCTTATGTTTCCGAAACGCAGGGTCGAGCTGAAGGCTTCTACGCGGAACATAATGAGCGTCGACGTCCCGGTGCTTGAATTTACCGAGTTGAGCGGCGGTTCGGATGATATATATCCTTATGGCTTCGTGGATACCGTCGGCGAGCTTGACGGCGCCATCGCCACATTGTCGGATCTTAGCCCGGACCTGCTCATGCTTGCCCAGCTGGAAAAATCGGCGCAGCTGATGGCCGATGAAATAGAAAGAACACGTCGCAGGGTCAATGCGCTGGAATACGTGCTAATACCCAATCTTGAGGAAACGATAAAATACATCGTCATGAAGCTCGATGAAAACGAACGCGGGAATCTGACAAGGCTGATGAAGGTAAAGGACATGATGCTCGAACAGGCGATAGAGCAAAAGCGCAAAATGTCGGAGGACGGCATGGCTGCATACGCGCAGGAGCATTGACAATCTGGGATCGGGATGATCGGACATGGGGACAGATACCTTGCCCCATTTTTATGAGGGGGACGGTTAGCGTAACTTGTTTTCAAAATGAGTTGCAGAACCGCCCCCTACTTATTATTTTGCTCTTAAAGTGAAACAAAAGAACCGTCACCTGAAGTGCATTCTTCTTGCAAAGTGAAACAAAAGAACCGTCCCTGCGTTTCGGCGTTTCAAGTGAAACAAAAGAACCGTCCCCCTGTTTCAAATTAGATCTCGTTAGTATATAATTTAGTTTGGGAACAATGGGAGGTATATGATGTTTACAGTGAAACTGAGCCAGCTGATAAAGGAATTCAATCTCGAACCGATGTGTTTGGAACAGGGCGCGATCGATATCGAGATCACCACTTCGGATGTCAACAGGCCGGGGCTTCAGCTTTCAGGCTACATGGAGTACTTCGGCTCGGACAGGGTGCAGATAATAGGCAAGGTGGAAACGACATATCTTGAAAGCCTTTCATCGCAGGAAAGGCTCCGGAGGCTCGATGAATTTTTCAGAACGGGCTTTCCATGCCTTGTGATCGCAAGGAATCTCGAGCCGTTTCCCGAAATGTTCGAGGTGTCGAAAAAGTACGCCATACCGATACTTCGCACCGATGACATAACCTCCCGCTTCATGAGCGGATTGATACGGTACCTGAACGTTATGCTTGCTCCGAGGATCTCCGAGCATGGAGTGCTTGTGGAGGTTTACGGCGAGGGCGTGCTCATATTGGGGGAAAGCGGCGTAGGAAAAAGCGAAACTGCGCTTGAACTGGTAAAAAGAGGCCACAGGCTGATCGCCGATGATATCGTTGAGATCAGAAGGGTATCGGACAGCACACTATTGGGTTCCGCGCCTGAAAATATCCGACATTTCATTGAAATCAGGGGCATCGGCATATTGGATGTAAAGAACCTGTACGGCATGGGCTCCGTCAAGATACAGGAAAATATAAACCTTGTGATAAAGCTCGAGCTTTGGGACAAACAGAAGGTGTACGACAGGCTGGGGTTGGAAGACCAGTTTACCGATATACTGGGCATTACGGTGCCTTCGCTGGTTATCCCGGTGCGGCCCGGCAGGAACCTTGCAATCATTGTCGAGGTTGCCGCCATGAACCACAGGCAGAAGAAGATGGGCTACAACGCGGCAAAGGTTATAAGCGAAAGATTTGCCAAGTTTGATTAAACAAAAGATGCGAACGGGGGAATACATTTGAACCTGGTAGTCGATACTCACACACATACGCTTGCAAGCGGCCACGCATACAGCACGGTCATAGAAAATGCGCGCGAAGCGGGAATCAACGGAATGGAAGCCATAGCGATGACCGATCACGGACCGGCTATGCCGGGGGCGTCGTCTCTTCTGCATTTCTGGAATCTCAAGGCTATTCCTGAACGTATTTACGGAGTGAGAGTTATAAAAGGCGCAGAGACCAACATCCTGGACTATTCCGGGAAGCTTGACATCCCTGAGGGCCTGCTTGCTAGGATGGAGTTCGTCATTGCGAGCTTTCACGACAATGTGCTGAAGCCGGGGACTATTGAAGAAAATACGGAAGGAATGATAAAGGTCTTGAAAAATCCCTGCGTCGATGCCGTTGCGCATCCGGGAAACCCGGTCTTCCAGGTGGATATTGAAAGGGTTGTCAGGACTGCGGCCGAATACGGCAAGCTGATAGAGATAAACAACAATTCCTTCAGGATAAGAAAAGGCTCCGAATCCAACTGTATAGGCTTTGTTGAGCAGTGCAAAAAACAGGGCGTAAGGATAACGTGCGGAACGGATTCGCATATATGCTTCGATATCGGGCGTTTCGACAATATCAGGAGGATACTGGACGAAACAGGTATACCCGAGGAGCTTGTGCTTTGCACTTCCATGGATAAGGTGGAGGCTTTCTTCAAAGAGAGAAAACCTTCTAAGATGTCTGTTGACGCAGTAGAATAGAATAGAGCAATTTGGGATCGCCATGCCGGTAGGATTTCGAAGGATGGCGGGATCCGGAGGGAGCAGGGACTTGGACAAATTTGAAATAGCGAAGCTGCTTGAAAGAGTTCCGGGCAGCGGCGTTATAACAACGGATGAATCGATGGCAGGGCATACGTCCTTCAGGCTAGGCGGGCCTGCCGATGTTTTTGTAAAGCCGGCTTCGGTGGAAGGTCTTTCGGGCATATTGAGGGAATGCGCCAGGAACGGAATACCGGTTATGATAATGGGTAACGGCACGAACCTGGTCGTCCGCGACGGCGGTATCAGAGGCGTTGTGATACAGTTCAGGGATAACTTCGAAGCATACGAGGTCGACGACTGCGAAATAGTGGCGGAGCCGGGCATCCTGATCTCACGGCTTTCAAGGATCGCATTGGAACATGGACTCACGGGCCTCGAGTTTGCCGAAGGCATACCTGGAACCCTGGGCGGAGCTGTTGCAATGAACGCAGGCGCCTACGACGGGGATATGTCAATGGTCGTGGAGTCGTCGGAGTATATGAGCCCCGACGGGCAGATACGTATGCTCGACAATCAGCAGCACCTTTTCGGTAAACGGTCGAGCTTCATACAGGCGGACGGCGGCATAGTTTTAAAGACACGTCTGAGTCTGCGCGAAGGTAACGACGATGAAATAAGGGCGAAAATGGACGAGTTCGGCAAAAAGCGCCGGGAGAAACAGCCGCTGGATATGCCGAGCGCGGGAAGTATATTCAAAAGGCCCGAAGGCTATTTTGCCGGAAAGCTCGTGCAGGACTGCGGACTCAGGGGATACCGCTTGGGCGGCGCAGAGGTTTCGGCGCTGCACTGCGGTTTTATAGTAAATGCGGGAAACGCTACGACAAGGGATGTAACAACGCTTATCAAATATGTGCAGGACAGAGTAAACGAGAAGTTCGGCGTGCAATTGCAAACGGAAGTCAAAATCGTGGGTGAGGAAGAAGGCATAGGATGAAATTCATAGTGATAACAGGCATATCGGGAGCAGGAAAGAGTCTAGTCGCAAAGCACCTCGAGGACGCCGGCTTTTTCTGCATAGACAATCTGCCCCCGCTGCTGATTCCGAAGATAGCTGATATTTGTTCGCAAAGCTATAAAAAGCTTGATAAGATCGCTGTCGTCATAGACATACGCGGCGGCGAGCTTTTAAACGACCTGCTGCCCTCACTTGAGGCATTGACGGGCGATGGCCACACTTATCAGATATTTTTCCTCGAGGCCTCCGACAAGGTCGTGGTAAAACGGTACAAGGAATCGAGGAGAGCTCATCCCCTGGCGCAGGAGGGCAGGCTCGCGAGGGGGATAGCCGAGGAGAGGCGCGTGCTCCAGAAAATCAAGGATCGGGCGGATTTTGTCATCGATACCTCGAACCTGTCGCCAAAGCAGTTAAAGGAAGCGATAACCGGTATACTGGGTCAGGAAAGCTCCTTCAAGGGCCTTATTATAAATATAATTTCCTTTGGCTTCAAATACGGCATTCCTATAGAATGCGACCTCGTATTTGACGTCCGTTTCATCCCGAACCCTTATTACATCGAATCCATGAGGAAGCATACGGGCAAGCACGAGGATGTGAAGGAATATGTCCTTAAAATGCCCGAAACTGTGGAATTCCTCGATAAACTGAATTCCATGCTGGATTTCCTGGTTCCCAATTACGTAAAAGAAGGAAAATCCCAGCTTGTGATAGGCATAGGCTGCACAGGGGGAAGGCACCGCTCCGTGGCCATTGCCGACGAGTTGAATAGAAATCTGACGGAAAAACAGCATCGTATGGTGGTCGAGCACAGAGATATCGAAAAAGATGGCAGGAGTGCTGGCAGATGAGATTTAGAGGTCGTTTATCGCTAAATTCGGATAAGCTTACCAATCTCGTTTATGATAAAAGGATATTGATAAAGGGTCCCAAAATCGTTGCCATGGGCGGAGGGACAGGACTTTCCACCATGCTTAGAGGCCTTAAGGCCTATAGCTCTAATATCACCGCCGTAGTCACCGTGGCTGATGACGGTGGCGGCTCCGGCATTTTGCGGCAGGAGCTTGGAATACTTCCGCCCGGCGATATACGTAACTGCATACTTGCGTTGGCGGATACCGAGCCTATCCTTGAACAGCTGCTGCAATACCGTTTCCAGGACGGAAACCTGAAGGGACAGAGCTTCGGCAATCTGTTCCTTGCTGCAATGGACGGCATATCATCCAATTTCGAAGAAGCGGTGAAAAAGGTGAGCGACGTTCTGGCGGTAACAGGGCAGGTATTGCCCGTGACGCTGGAGGATGTGAACCTGTGTGCCGAGCTGGACGATGGCTGCACCATATGCGGTGAATCAAAAATAGGTGATCACAACGCCTTCCATAAAGGGAGAATAAGCCGCGTATTTCTTGAACCCCCGGACGCCGAACCGCTGAAGGATGTGCTCGACGCGATAGCCGAGGCGGATATCATAGTTCTAGGGCCTGGAAGCCTCTATACGAGCATAATACCTAATCTTCTCGTCAAGGGCGTCTGCCCTGCGATCAAAAAAAGCAAGGCCTTGAAGGTCTATGTGTGCAATGTGATGACACAGCCCTCGGAGACCGAAAATTACACCGTTTACGACCACATCTCCATCTTGGAGGACCACTCCCAGAAGGGAATCGTCGATTGCTGTATTGCAAATAACTCCTCTGTTCCGCCTGAGCTTCTGGAAAAGTACCTTAATGACGGCGCCGACCAGGTCAGAATCGACCGGGAAATAATCGCCGAGGCGGGTATAAGGCTGATCGAAGGGGACATCGTATCGATAAGGAACAATCTGATCAGACATGACCCCAACAAACTTGCGAAGGCCGTCATAGAGCTTGTTGCCGAAAGTGTGCTGGCGAAGGATCGTTCAAGGGCGGTCGATTACTATTTCATCAGGGACAGACTCAAAAGAAATATATGAGTTTTATCCCGGATTCGAACGAGGTATCGTATGAGATTCGGAAAATCTGAATGGAGCAGCTGGGACAGGGGAATCGAGAGGGAATGGCTGCTTGCGAACGGTATAGGCGGGTTTTCCTCCTCTACGATAACGGGCGGCAATTCCCGCAGGTATCACGGGCTGCTCATTGCGTCGCATCACCCGCCTGTCGGCAGGCAGCTGATACTTTCGCAGCTGCACGAGAAGGTCAGGGTAGCCGGTGAGGAATTCAGCCTGCATTCTTTCTCGACGGGAGACTATATCGAAAAGGGTTTTTACAATCTGCAAAGCTTCAGCCTCGAGCCTTTACCCGTATTTACATATCGCATGGGCGAGCTTATGATAGAGAAGACCGTGACGATGGTATACGGTGAAAATACGGTAGCGATTGTTTACCGGGTAATAAGCGGTTCCTGCGACGTCGTTTTAAAACTGTCGCCCCTGGTCAATTTCCGGGATTACCACGGCGATTCCCACAGGGAGTACATGCGCTTCAGGCAGGAGCCGGGCAAGGACGAAACGAAGGTTACGCCTTACGACACGGATACCGTTATCCTGCTCCAATGCCGTGGCAGCAGCTACACGCCGCTCGAAAATTGCTGGTTTGAACACATGTATTATGCGGTCGAGCATGAAAGAGGGCTTCAGGATACAGAAGACCATTACATACCGGGAGTTTTCGAACTGTCTGTAAAAGCGCGCAGCGACACATATTTTACTTTTATATGCACTGTGGAAAAGGACAGGCTGGTAGAGAAGTCGGATGAGACCGGAGGAGTCCGGCCGAAGGAAGGGACAGGAGCGACTGTTAGTGTGGCGGACCTCCATGACAGCGTGGGCAGGGACGGCGCAGCCCGGACGACGGAAAGGACAAAAGCTGCCGCCTGCGAAGCGGGTTGCCGTATCGGCGGATGTGAGGACGGAGCAGCCTTGATAGAGGCTGAGAAAGCCAGACTCAAGGCTCTTGAGGACAGGGTGGGTTACCGGGATGATTTCGCCCGCGCATTGGTAAGGGCTGCCGACCAGTTTATCGTTTACAGGCAGTCTACAGGGACTAAGACAATTCTGGCCGGTTACCCCTGGTTCACGGACTGGGGAAGGGATGCGATGATCTCGCTTACCGGTCTTACGCTGACAACAGGGCGTTACGACGATGCGGCGCAGATACTGTCGGCCTTCGGCAGGCATGTCAGGCATGGACTTTTGCCGAACATGTTCCCCGACGAAGGCGGAGCTCCGGGCTACAATACGGTTGACGCGGCGCTTTGGTTTTTTGACTCCGCCGCAAATTACCTAAGCTATACAGGAGACCTGGAACTGGTCAGGGACAGGCTTTATGAGCCGATGCTCCAGATATATGAGGCTTATAAACAGGGTACCGTAAACAATATACATATGGCTGAGGATGGCCTCATCATATCGGGCGATGAGAATACCCAGCTGACATGGATGGACGCGAAGACCGGGGACACCGTGTTTACGCCGCGTCATGGGAAAGCGGTTGAAATAAATGCTCTCTGGTACAACGCCCTGCGTATCCTCGGCTCGATTTCTTCGAGGCTTTCAGCAGTTTATGGGGATAGTTCCGCCCATCGGTATGCCTCGATCGGCCGGGAAGTCTCCGGGCTTTCAGAAAAGGTCAGGGAGAGCTTTAGCAGGACCTTCTGGTATGACGATGGAAAGTATCTTTACGATGTTGTTCAGGGTGATTATAAAGATGATAAAGTGCGTCCCAACCAGATATTTGCCGTGAGCCTGGCTTATCCCGTCCTTGAAGGTGAAAGAGCCCGCTGCGTCGTGGAGATGGTCTGGAAGGAGCTTTATACGGCATACGGACTCAGAAGCCTGTCTCCCCGCGCTTTGGAATACAGGGGGAAATGCGCAGGCGGTCCCTATGACAGGGATTCGGCTTATCATCAGGGTACCGTCTGGGCCTGGCTGACGGGGCATTTCATTACTGCGTTCGAACGGACGTTGGGACAGGAACAGGTCTATAGAGGTATGGCGGCAGGATTTCTGGAGCCTTTCAGGGAACACCTCGAGCATGCGTGTATGGGAAGCATTTCGGAGATATTCGACGGTGACGAACCGCTGATACCCCGTGGCTGCTGCGCACAGGCGTGGAGTGTGGCGGAGGTGCTGAGGGTTTATGTGGAAAACCTTCCCGACGCCTGCCTAAAATAAATGGTTTTACTGATCGCAAACTTTGAATAGGGAGGTTTTGCGTTGTCATTTTCATCAACAGTTAAAAATGAACTATGCCGTCTTGAAAATACCGGCGAATGCTGCCTGCTTTCCGAACTGGCCGCGTCGGTCTGTCTGAACGGGGCTGCGGCGCCTGCTCCCGGAGGCGGTTGGTATATACGTATAACGACGGAAAACGCCGCGTTTGCCAGAAGGATATACAGTCTGATACGAAAGCTTTGCGACATTTCACCCGAAGTGACCATACGCAAAAGCAAGAAGCTCAAAAAGCACGTTTCATATATGATCTTCGTGACTCCTGCTGGGTCTGCTGCCAGGCTGCTGGAAAGGACCGGGATAACGGTGCTTCCTGAAAATGAAGGCCAGTCCCCTGTGATCGTAGTATCCGGGAAAAACGCACTGAAAAAGCAGTGCTGCCGTAAGGCCTTCCTTCGCGGCGCTTTCCTGGCGGGCGGCTCCATCAGCGATCCCGAGAAAACGTACCACCTCGAGCTTACTTCGCGTACGCGTGCCCAGGCGCAGGAACTGAGCCGGATACTTGCATTTTTCAAGCTTCACGCCAGGATCATAAAGAGAAAGGGAAGCTATGTGACATACCTCAAGGAAGGCGAAAACATAGTGGATTTCCTGAACATAATCGGCGCCCACAGCGCTCTGATGGAACTGGAAAACGTAAGAATACTCAAGGATATGCGCAACAATGTCAACCGGATTGTCAACTGCGAGACTGCAAATCTTGAAAAGACAGTGAATGCATCGTTCAGGCAGGTCGAAAACATCCGGTACATTGCGGACCACATAGGCTTCGACAGACTGCCGCCAAACCTGCGCGACATTGCGTCATTAAGGCTCGAATATAGCGACGCCAGCCTCACTGAACTCGGACAGATGCTTTCCCCGACGTTGGGCAAGTCCGGCGTCAACCACAGGCTGAGGAAGCTGGATGAGATAGCTGAAAAGCACCGTGGGCCTGTCGGATAATGACGAAAGAAAAATAGTTTTTCTACAAAGGTTCCCATATTTCGTTGAAGGATATTCCAAATAATTGAAGAATTAGATTCTGTCAGGAAAATGCGGGATATCTACAAATGAAATATACGGAGGAGATAAACTTGGAAATCAGATTTGCCAACAGGGGTTCTACATTGATCGCCTCATTTTCGGGTGAACTCGATCATCATTATGCCGAGTATGCCCGGAATAAAATAGAGGGCGAGCTTTTGAAGGCTACGACCAGAAATGTGGTTTTCGACCTTTCGGGTCTAAGTTTTATGGATAGTTCGGGGATAGGCGTGATCGTCGGCAGATATTCGAATATAAGGAAACTCGGCGGTCGCTCCGCAATTATATGCAAAAATCAGAAGATCTGCCGGATACTTGAGATATCGGGTATTTTGAAGATTATGCCCATATGCGATAATCTGGATCATGCCATGAATGCGCTTATCAGTGCTTAAGGCTATCTTAATTCAGCCGGTTCGGACAATCGGCCGGGTAGATTCCCGGCTGAAGGCTGCCGGTATGAGATTAGTGTAAAGGGAGAGAAATTGTATGCAGCCTGTTAATGAAATGAAATTGGAATTTTTGAGTAAATCGAGCAATGAAGCTTTTGCAAGGGTGGTGGCGGCAGCGTTTGTCTCCCAGCTCGATCCGACGTTGGAGGAGCTTGCGGATGTCAAGACTGCCGTTTCAGAGGCCGTCACCAATGCAATAATCCACGGCTATGAAAACAAGTACGGCATTATCAGAATGATCTGCCGCCAGTTCGATAAAAGTGTTGAAATTGAGATATCCGACGACGGCAAGGGCATAGAGAATGTCGAGGAGGCCATGCAGCCGCTGTTCACTTCCAAACCGGATATGGAGCGTTCGGGTATGGGCTTTACGGTTATGGAAAGCTTCATGGACAGCGTAAAGGTGCGTTCGATGCCCGGCGAAGGTACGACTGTAACACTTTACAAGCATTTCGGCTCGCTCGATGGAGGGCATTGATAAAAGACATCCGGCTAAGCAGCGATAGCTGCTATATTTTTTACATATAGGTGTAAATATATGGCACATATAACTAAAATTTCAATAGCTCGCTGTTTTCTCGTTGGGAGAAAGGTTCTGTAATATGAGTGAAAAACCTTACGAAGGTATCGATACAATAAAGCTGATCCTGCAAGCCAAGGAAGGCGACAAGTCTGCTCAGAGCATCCTTGTCGAAAACAATATAGGCCTTGTCTGGAGCATCGTAAGAAGGTTCCAGAACAGGGGCCATGAAACGGACGACCTTTTTCAAATCGGCTGCATCGGCTTGATCAAAGCCATCAACAAGTTTGATACGTCGTTCGACGTAAAATTCTCGACTTACGCCGTACCGATGATAATAGGAGAAATAAAGCGCTTTCTCAGGGATGATGGCATCATAAAGGTAAGTCGTTCGCTGAAAGAGATATCAAACAAGGCGCATATTGCAAAAGAGGTCATGAGCAAGGAACTCGGCCGCGAACCTACCATCAGCGAGATGGCGCAGAGGCTCGAAATAACGACTGAAGAACTTGTCATGGCCGTGGAGGCGGGTCACACTCCCGAATCTCTGTACAACCCTGTCGGGGAAGGAGACCACTCTTCCTTGATGCTGATAGACAGGCTCGATGATAACCTGAACGACGATGAAACGGATATTATCGATAAGATAGCCCTTAAGCAGGTTATGGACACTTTGAAGCCCCGCGAAAAACAGATCATTATCCTTCGTTATTTTAAGGAGCAAACGCAGGTCCAGATAGCGAAAATGCTTGGCATATCGCAGGTGCAGGTATCAAGGATCGAACGCAAGATCCTCGAAGATATTCGCAACCGCATCAATTATACCTGAGTCCTATGCCTTTCTTTCTGCCCATCTTCACGACTTTAATAATACGTTATGCGGGCCGGCGTTGATCTGTATGTTATTTTGCCCGATCGCCGGGAATAGTAGATTATGCGGGCCGGCGCTATTGCATGTTTTGTACATAGAGCATATAGATTCAGCTTGACCTGGTAAATTGAACAATAATATTTGCTGCGCAAATACTTACATCTGAAACGAAATGCGAAGCATTTCATATTACTCGCTAAAGCTCGTTCAAACAAGGATTTACCCTTAACAATGCTTCGTCAATATGCTCTAAATCACATAACATAGCGCCGGCCCGCATAACATATCGCTCATATCAGCGCCAGCCGGCATAGCGCATTATTTAGCATTATTTTTCTGAATACTTATTTCTTTCTGTTCCAATAATAATAAATAACATTAACAGAAAATGAGGTGTTTGCAATGTTGGCTGTACTGAACAGATACAAGCTGTTTTTTATAATTTTGACTTTGATAGCACTGGCGATACTGATCATGTTATTCATAACAAGCCAGAACAGCGAAAAGATCCCTTCACGGGGCGTGTTCGTCATGGTTGGCAGTCTGTTCAATATTTAATCGGGAGGGGATCTGATTGCAGCAGGTAATGTCCAAGGAAGATTATAAAAAGTATGTTGAGAAAAAATCGCCCAACTCCAGGCTTTTATTAAACATGTCGAGGGCTTTCCTTGTCGGCGGACTCATTTGCATGCTCGGGCAGTTTTTCATGAATTCCTTCAAGGCAATGGGTTTCGATAAGGACATAACGTCTTCTTTGACTTCAGTCGTGATGGTTTTTCTGGGAGTGCTGTTCACAGCATTGAATATTTACGACGACCTCGGCAAATTTGCGGGAGCGGGATCGATCGTGCCGATAACCGGCTTTGCCAATTCCATTGCGTCGCCTGCCATGGAGTACAAAAGCGAGGGCTTCGTCATGGGCATCGGGACCAGAATGTTCCTGATCGCCGGACCTGTTCTGGTATTTGGTATAAGCGCTTCGATACTTGCCGGGATAATTCACTATCTTATCAAATTTTAATTTTGGCACAAATATTAAGGAGTAATGGCAATGTTGGAGAAGAAAGTAGGCAAGCAGACTACACAATTCAGGAATCCTCCGGTTATCGCAGCGACTGCGTCGATCGTCGGACCAAAGGAAGGTAAAGGCCCGCTTGCTGGATTTTTTGACCAGACGGTCAGTGATGAGTTCTGGGGCGAGAAAACCTGGGAAAAGGCCGAGAGCAAGTTTGTTAGGGAGGCGCTTGCAAAAGTGGTCTCCAAGGCTTCGATTGCGGCAAGCTCGCTGGACTATATCATTGCTGGAGATTTGTTGAACCAGTGTATCGCATCCAGCTTCGGCCTGCGTGAATCTAATGTCCCGTTCTTCGGTGTTTATGGCGCATGCTCCACCATGGGTGAATCGATCGGCCTTGGGGCTATGTTGATTGACGGCGGTTATGCCTCCAATATCGTTTGCCTGACATCGAGCCATTTCTGTTCGGCGGAGAAGCAGTTCAGATATCCTCTCGAGTTGGGAACACAACGTCCGCCTACTGCCCAGTGGACGGTAACCGGCGCCGGCGGCGCGCTTTTATCTGCCGAGGGGTCGGGCCCTTATGTTACGAGGATAACCACCGGAAAAATCGTGGATATGGGTATAAAGGATCAGAACAACATGGGCGCGGCAATGGCGCCTGCGGCTGCGGATACTATATATGCTCACTTTGAGGATACAGGCCTGCCGCAGGATTATTACGATATGATCGTAACGGGAGACCTGGGGGCTATCGGAAGGGAAATCACCGATGACCTGCTGTCTTCCAACGGGGTTCGAATCGGCAGTATACTGAATGACTGCGGGCTTTTGATTTTTGATAAAACACAGGACGTTCATTCCGGAGGAAGCGGTTGCGGGTGCTCGGCCACGGTATTTGCCGGCTTTTTGTATGACAGCCTTAAAAAAGGAAAGCTCAAAAGGATACTTTTTGTTCCGACCGGTGCGTTATTAAGTCCTTCCAGCGTACAGCAGGGAGAGACGATACCTTGTGTCGCGCATGCCGTTGCCATTGAAAACACTATAGGATGATATTCAGCGCCGTGAGGCGCGGATTTCCTTTAAAACTTCCACAGAGGAAGTTTAGCGCCGTGAGGCGCGGATTTCCTTTAAAACTTCCATAGAGGAGGATGAAGCGATGCGGCAAACTATTTTGCAGTATTTGAGTGCGTTTATTGTCGGCGGCGTCATTTGTGCCATCGGACAGGTGTTGATAGATAAAACGAAACTTTCGGCTGCCAGAATATTGGTGATTTTTGTAACAGCGGGTGTATTTCTTGCCGCGCTTGGCGTTTATCAGAAGCTGGTCGACATCGGAGGAGCGGGCGCTACGATTCCGCTGACGGGGTTTGGATACAGTCTGGCAAAAGGCGCCTTCCTGGATGTTGACAAATATGGGCTGCTGGGGGCGTTGACAGGCGGAATCAAGGCCACTGCTGCGGGCGTGGCGGCGGCTATCTTCTTTGCTTATCTTGTTGCGGTCATATTCAAGCCTAAAATAAAGACCTGACGGAGATTTGTATGGATAAGCGAAAGGTAATACTGATAACCGACGGGGACAGGATAGCGAAGGAAGCGGTCGAAAAAGCGACGGTTAATATCGGAGGACGCTGCATATCTTCATCGGCCGGTAATCCTACCTTTCTATCCGGAGAAGAGATAGAAAAGAGGATATTGGAAGCAAAAAATGATCCCGTGGTTGTAATGGTAGACGACAGAGGGGCCAAGGGAAAAGGCGCCGGGGAAAGGGCGATGGATTACCTGCTGAACTGCCGAAGGCTGGATGTATTGGGCATTGTGGCTGTTTCGTCGAATGGGAAGGATTGCAACGGGCTTAAAATCGACTATTCGGTTACCAAAACCGGTGAAATCATAAGGCACGCTGTGGATAAATTCGGCGACAATACGTATAGCGACAAGATATGCGGAGATACCTTGAGCATACTGAGATCCCGCCCCGGTTTATTTATCGTCGGAATAGGAGACCCGGGCAAAATGGATTATCAGGACGATGTCGTAAAAGGAGCCCCGATTACTACTAAAGCTTTCAGAATAATATTGGAACATAACGGATTGTTGCAAAAACACTCTTGAAAAGAAGGATTTTTTCCGATAATGTAGAAAGTAGTAATATATCGTCGCTTATACATATTAGGTAAAGGTGGGTTCCGCAAATGAACATTGAATATATCAATCCATTCATTGAAGCAAGTCAGACCGTTTTGAAACAGATAACGCAATTTGATGCAAAACTCGGCAAGGTTTACCTTAAAAATTCCCCGTACCAAAGTGAAGACATCCTGATTATGGTCGGTTTGACCGGCAAAATGCGCGGCCAGGCTGTGTTTTCGATAGGTAGGTCATTCGCTCTAAAGATAGCTTCCATTATGATGATGGGTATGCCGGTGACCGAATTCGATGAAATGTCAAAGAGTGCATTATCCGAATTGGCAAATATGATAATGGGTAATGCGGCAACTATACTTTACAATAGGGGAATAAACATAGATATTACCCCGCCGTCCCTGCTGGTAGGCGAAAATATGCAGATCACGACCAATAAAATGAAAACGGTCTGCATACCGTTGGAATTCAACGATACTGAAAAAATCGATCTCGATATTTCTACAGAAGCTTGATATATGGTATTTAAAAAGAAGCTCATGGATTTCCAGGGGCTTTTTTTGTTGTAATACACTTTATCGTAAAGGAGCGTAAACAATGGAGGGGGCATTTTATACCGGTAAGTACCGCAACGTTTTCAAAGAATACGGATACCCGGATGAAGAAATTGATAAAAGGGTGAGGGACACCTGGCAGAAATTGTTTTACGGCGATGAAGACACCAGGATATATTACACGGCGGGCGATGATACGGGGTACCTTCTCGATACCGGAAACAACGACGTTAGAACCGAGGGTATGTCATACGGGATGATGATGTGCGTACAATTGGATAAAAAGCACGAATTCGACTGCATTTGGAACTGGGCTTACAGGTATATGCAGCATCAGGAAGGGAAATACAAGTACTATTTTGCATGGTCGTGCAACACGGACGGTACCAGAAGATCACAGGGACCTGCCCCCGACGGAGAAGAATATTTTGCCTTGGCACTGCTGTTCGCCTCGCACCGCTGGGGGGATGGACCGGAACCCTATGATTACGGCAGGCAAGCCTTGAAAATACTGCACGAATGCGTGCACAAGGGCGAGGAAGGCGAAGGCGATCCTATGTGGGAGCCCTCGAACAAATTGATCAGGTTTGTGCCCGAGACTCCATGGACGGACCCTTCATATCATCTTCCGCACTTTTATGAACTATTTTCGATATGGGGGGATACCCAGGACAAAGCTTTCTGGCAGGAGGCTGCCACCGCCAGCAGGGAGTATCTAAAAACGGCATGCCATCCGGTTACCGGGCTTGCTCCCGAATATTCGGATTATGACGGAAAGCCGCACAAGGCAAGCTGGAATTACGGACATTTCCGCTTTTACAGCGACGCTTACAGAGTAGCGGCGAATATCGGACTCGATTCGTCATGGTTTGGAAATGATGAATGGAAGAAACTTGAAGCCGGCAGGATACAGGCGTTTTTCGCCCAGATGGGACCGAACGCCGATTACAGGATGTATGACATTGACGGAACTCCACAGGAAGAAAAAGCGCTGCACCCGGTCGGACTTATCGCGACCAACGCGCAGGCGTCTCTCGCCGGAGAAGGCGAAAACGCCGTAAAATGTGTCGAGCTGTTTTGGAATACACCTGTCCGCACAGGAGTAAGGCGTTATTATGACAATTGCCTGTACTTGTTTGCAATGCTTGCGTTGAGCGGTAACTACAGAATCTGGTAAGATTTTTAAAGAGTGGGGCACGTGAGACATGGTATGTCTTGGGTGATACAGAGGGACATGGACTTTGTCCCTCTTTCACAGTGAACCGGGAAAAGGGCTTCATTTCCCGTATGCCGCACATTTTGCCCGCAATATGGAACAAAAGAACCGTCCCTGCGTTTCACGTTTCGTCCCTGCGTTTCAATCTCTCAATGGAATGCTTACGGTAAATTCGGCGCCTTCTCCGGGTCTGCTCACGACGGCTATGCTTCCGTTGTGCTTTTCAATTATGCTCCTGCTTATGGCGAGCCCGAGTCCCATTCCCAGACTCTTTCCCTTTGTGGTGAAACCGTTGTCGAAGACCCTGATGAGGTTTTCCTCTCTAATGCCGCAGCCGTCGTCTTTAACGCTGGCGTAGACGGTCTCTTCATCATTCCACGTTTTTATCCAAATGTTCCCGTCGTCGCTGACCGCCTGGACAGCGTTGACAATAAGGTTCATAAAGACCTGGTTGAGCATTCCGGGAAAACATTTGATCCTTGGAATGTTTCCGTAATCTTCATGCATTACTATCTTCCTTTTCCAAAGGTTCGAAGTAAGTACAAGTACGCTCTTCATGCCTTCGTTTATATCGGCTTCCTGGAATTCCGCTTCGTCTACCTTTGAGAAATTCTTCAGGCTGCGGATTATCTGATTTACGCGGTTACAGGCCATGATACTGACGTTGTTCGAGTCCTGAAGCTGTTTGAGTAGTTCCATCAGCGCGCTGTCTCCGCTGACCGACCCGTGTTCGAGCACCTGTGTGATGAGCATGCTGCAGAGCTGAGCGTTGCTGCTGATGGCGCCGAGCGGCGTATTTATTTCATGTGTTATCGCAGCGGTAAGCTGCCCGATGGACGCCATGTTTTCAGTCTGAATCAGCATGTTCTGCGCTTCTTCCACTTTCCTTTTCGAACTGGCGAGCTCTTCGTTCTGGGCCTCGAGTTCTTCATTCTGGGCCATAAGCAGTTCGTTGTAATCTTTCATTTTTTCCATTATGGAATTCGTCGAATCAGCCAGCATGCTTATTTCACGCAGGGGCTTTTTTATGGCTATATGCGAGGTCATTGCGCTCTCTCCGCTGACGGATGCTATTTCGCTTATTTTGTCATTCAACTGTTTCAGAGGCACGGTCACAGGGATCGTAAGAAGTTTTGATATCAAAAGGCCTGTGATCATTGCAAGCAATCCCGACAGTATAACCGTGACAACGAATAGCAAGCCCACGGCCATCAGATATCCATTGTTGACTCTGACGGTGACCGTTGCTATTGCAGTCCCGTCTTTATCGACAATGGTGGTGCCTGACCGGGAACTGAAATAATTGAGCAGATGCCTGAAAACCGTCTGCTCCAGGTTTTTCTCGGCAATATTGTCAAGATAGCCTATGGTGTTTTTGCCATCGGGCGATTCGTCCTTATAAATGACCTTGTCATAGGCTAACACGGTTACATTGAAAATGTCGCGTGCGTTAATGAGCATGGCATCGGGTCCGATCGGGTGATGCGGAAGGCCCGGCGCTTCAGTTAACTTGTCGGGGGGTGGAAGGATGGCTTTTGCAGGCATATTTCCGGCATCGGACCTCATCAGTATTACCTTGCCGGAATCGCCGCTGTTCTTAATATTGTCGAGCCACGCCTTGAAACGTTCGGAATCCGGCTCCAGCTCCCTCAGGCTGCCGATTCCCATCTGCTCCAGGAAATAATCCGAGCCCATACTTTGTGCGACATACGAACTGAAGTAGTCAGTCAGAAAAGACGAGTCATACTTGAAAAAATTGACCCCTGCGATGAGAACCAGCGCGCAGAATAATGTGATGGTCACGAGAACGCAAAGGAATATGACCCTTCTGATGCGGTTTTTTAAAGTTCTGCGGTTTTTAGCATAGTCCGGATTTTCCAGATGCCTCACCCCCAATGTCATTTCCTGCCTGGTATTATATCATTTTCTCGTCGTCGTTTACAGCATTTTTGTTTTTATGACTTTATTCTTGTTTTTACGACAAGCTGTGGTAAAATTACCATATGGATTTATTAGTAATAGTAATGGTAAAAACTTGTAAATACATCAGAGAAAACATCAGAGGGGGATAACTTTGTCCAAAACTATTTTTGTTGTAGATGATGAACAAATGATAACAACTACTCTTTCCGCCTTACTCAAAATGGTTCTCAAATTTGATGTAAAGGCTTTTAATGATCCGCAGCAAGCCCTCGATTCCGATGTTCTTGCCTCAAAGCACGTTGATCTTATAATTACCGATTTTATGATGCCCGGAATGAACGGTATAGAGTTCCTTAAAAAAGCGGCAACAATAAGTCCGAATACGATAACCATATTGCTGACCGGTTATGCCGATAAAGAGAACGCGATCAGGAGCATAAACGAAGTCGGTCTTTACTACTATCTGGAGAAACCGTGGGATAACAATGAATTGATAAAAATAGTATCCAACGGAATCGAAAAGAAGGAGTTGTCCGACGATCTCAGGAAGCGGTACGAGGAACTCAAGGAATCGAAAGATGAGACGGAGCGGCTTTACGGGCTGCTTAAGACCGACTACCAACAGGAAGCGGACAATGCTAGAAACCTTGTAATAACCCTTGCAAATGTAATAGAAGCGAAGGACAAATATACGGATGGACATACGCGCAGGGTAGGCAATATCAGCCGTCTGCTGGGAGAACGGCTGGGGCTTCCCGAAGATAAGCTGAGACTTCTTGAAATGTCAGGCCTCATACATGATATCGGAAAGGTAGGAGTGCCAGAATTCATTTTGAATAAGCCCGGCAAACTTGATGATGAAGAATTCGAAGCAATAAAGAGGCATACCGTTATAGGCGAAACTATCTGCAGGCCGCTGAACAGCCTGTCCATGTGCCTTGACCCGATCCGCCACCACCATGAGAAAATAGACGGGACCGGCTATCCGGACGGACTTTCTGGAGAACAGCTTTCAATTGATTCCAGGATAATCGCAGTCGCTGACATATACGATGCGCTGACTTCGGACCGACCGTACCGGGATAAGATGCCGACAGACCAGGTCAAGGAAATCATCCTGGGCGACATGAACAGGGGCAAGCTCGATGCGACTGTAGTTATGGAGCTTATAAGTGCGATCGACGAGGGAGAGGTTTGATTAACGCTGCACCGGCGCAATTGTAAAATAAAGGCAGATGAAGTTTTCTTCATCTGCCTTTATGATACTAATTTACATCCATTCTTAGCAGAACGGGTTCTCGGTGCGGTATGGCAGCGACTTCGGCTGGTTGTACGAAATTACCGGCACATCGAGCATCGTTAAGATGTCGAAAAGTATTTTACCGACATGTCCGAACGCAACTGCGCCGTGATGCGGGTAGTGGTCTGCGACCAGTACGTGGCGGTAGAATCTCCCCATTTCCTTTATCGCGAATATGCCGATGCCTCCGAAGGACCGGGTCGCAACGGGCAGGATCTCGCCCTGCGCTATATATGCCTTGAGTCCGCCTTCCGCGGTTCCCTGCAGGCGGTAGAAGGTGATCTGTCCGGCTTTTATATCGCCTTCGAGTGTACCGCGCGTTATATCAGGTTCAGTATTAGGTTCGAGCGCCCTTTTCATGATGAGCTGGTATTTCATCTCTGGATTCCTGAGGTGGCATATGGGAGTATTTCCGCAGTGGAAGCCCATGAAGGTTTCGTTAAGGCTATAGTCGAATTTGCCTGCGATCTCTGCCTTGTACATGTCCGACGGTACCGAGTTGTTGATGTCGAGCAGAGTAACAGGTGCTTCGCTTGCGCAGGTGCCGATATATTCGGAAAGAGCACCGTAAATATCGACTTCGCAGGATACCGGAATACCTTTTGCGACCAGGCGCGAATTTACATAGCAGGGAACGAATCCGAATTCCGTCTGGAATGCGGGCCAGCATTTGTTTGCGAAAACAACGTATTTACGGGCGCCCTTTGCCTCTTCCATTATGTCAAGAAGAGTCAGCTCATACTGGGCAAGACGCGGGAGGATACCGGGCATCTTGTTTCCCGAGCCAAGCTCGCGTTCCATATCGGCTACGACCTCGGGGATCCTCTTGTCATCCTTGTGCTTGTTGAAGGCGACGAGCAGATCGAGCTCTGAGTTTTCCTGTATTTCGACTCCGAGATTATACAGCTGCTTAATAGGCGCATTGCATGCAAGGAAGTCTTCCGGGCGAGGCCCGAAGGTAATGATTTTCAGGTTTGAAACGCCTATGAGCGTGCGGGCGACAGGCACGAATTCGCCTATCATCTTTGCAAGGTCGGCTGGATCACCTACGGGATATTCGGGTATGAATGCCTTGATATTCCTGAGTCCCAGGTTGTATGAGCAGTTCAGCATTCCGCAGTAAGCATCGCCGCGGCCATTGATGAGCGTATCGCCGGAGTCTTCGGCTGCCGCCACATACATGACCGGGCCGTTGAACATCTTTGCGATCAGGGTTTCCGGTGTTTCGGGACCGAAATTGCCCAGGAAAACCACGAGAGAATTGATGCCTTTGCCGATTACGTCTTCGACCGATTTCACTGCGTCGATTTCGTTTTCTACGGTAACCGGGCAATCATAGATATCGATCCCAAGTTTCCCGCATGCTTCTGCTACTGCATGACGCCTGGTTTCGGATAGTGATATCGGGAAACAGTTACGGCTGACCGAAATTATGCCCAATTTTACTTGAGGGATGTTTTTCATAGCTTTTGACCTCCAATAAATAAATCAATAAATTTATATCTCAACTTTTATATTATAATTCTCTTTTAGATATTCTGCAAAGACAAATTGAACATAATTAGGACATGAGGACGGTACAAGGGGTCATGAACCTTGTACTGCTTCCACCTTGTACCGCTTCACCCAATATTTCTGATTATATAAATTCATTGCTTCTGTCTTACGCTTTCACGTGCGGTTCTGAATGCCCTTCTTACCGCGTCGGCCTGCTCCTGTGTCAACGTACCGTCTTTGACAAGGTCCTGCAGGAAACCATGATGTCCTTGAGGGTGCCCCTGAGGCCTGAGTTTGAAGTCTTTGCCCTTTGCCG
This sequence comes from Bacillota bacterium, assembly GCA_023412915.1. GTDB lineage: Bacteria > Bacillota > Clostridia > Acetivibrionales > DTU013 > JAEYOM01. Next base: position 1,093 of record JAEZRE010000016.1, on the reverse strand, counting down.
GCTTTGGGGCGCCATTGTCAGGTTTCCCATTTTGCAGCTTTTCCTTTTCCTGCCTTGCCTTTTCAAATTCCTCCCGTTTGGCTGCCATAGCTTTCAGTACTGCATCTTCCTGTACTTTGGTGAGAGTGCCGTCCTTGACCAGGTTATCGAGGGCGTTTTTAAATTGCCTGTGAACCTCTTGCCTTTTTAAATTAATTTCAGTGTTCTGTGTATTCCGCTGTTCTGCTCCGGGCATTGCGAATGCCGCGCCTGCCCCTGTTACCGCCAGTGCTCCCGCCAGTGCTATTCCGGCTATTGCCTTCCTATAGATCATTTTTTTATGCTCCTTTATATTTACAAATTTCCATGGGTCTATTCTTTGCGTAAGAATTGATTTTTATATCGTAAGCATCGTTTTTTTCATATTTAATTTCTTCTATTTGTGGTATATTAGAACTTGTAAAAAAATGCTTCAGAATAGAATTTTTACGGAGTGAAGTCATTGTCAGTACATATAGCTTTAGTCGAACCTGAAATACCGCAGAATACAGGCAATATAGCGCGTACCTGCGCTGCAACGGGCTCCGGTCTTCACCTTGTGGGCGAGCTTGGATTCTCTATAGAGGACAGATACCTGAAAAGAGCAGGCCTTGATTACTGGGACAAAGTATTGGTCAGCCGCTGCGGTAAAATCGAAGAGTTGACGGGAAACTACGGTGATCACACGTTTTACTTCGCATCTACGAAAGCCGGCTATACATACACCGATATTGTCTACCCGGAAAATTGCTTTTTGGTATTCGGAAAGGAAACTGCAGGATTACCCGAGGAACTGCTTGAGGCAAACAGGGAAACCTGCATAAGGATACCCATGCTTCCCGGTATCCGTTCGCTCAATCTTTCCAATTCGGTTGCGGTCGTACTTTACGAGGTTTTAAGGCAGCGGGGCTTTAAGGATATGGAACTCAAAGGAAAAATGAGAATGGAGGATGTTTAGCGCCAAAGGCGCGGATTTCCTCTAAAACATCCAAAGAGGATGTTTAGCGCCGAAGGCGCGGATTTCCTCTAAAACATCCAAAGAGGATGTTTAGCGCCGAAGGCGCGGATTTCCTCT